>CAWDIZ010000014.1:0-519589 GCA_963802475.1 uncultured Alphaproteobacteria bacterium | reverse complement strand
CCGATTTCAGATGCGGCGTCAGATCATGCGCGAGCGAAACATCCACGGCGGGACGCAATTCGATGCGCTTGGCCGGGCCCAGTTCGGCTTTTTCGATTTCAATCTCTTCGTTGAGATGGGCCTTCAGCGCCTGCCGCACAAAGCGGTCGAGCCGCGCCACCCCGCTATCGCGATCCTGATCGAGCGGGGGATCCAGCCGCACGATGATGCTGCGTCCGCGGTCGGTGGCGACACGCACGAAAGCATCGGCGGCAAGACCGAGCCTCTGCATCAGCGCGCCATCGAGCCGGATCGCCAGCCGCGCGCTGTTGCCGAATTCATTCGCAAGATGATCGACGCTCGCATGCACATGCGGAATCCCGCCGGCCGCGTGAACGTCGTGCGAATGGCGGATGTCATCCATTCTTTTGCGCTCTGTGTTCCGGAGCCTCTTCCATCACCTCAAAACCGCAGCCGCGGTCGACGGTAGTGGCTTCGAACCAGTTCGGCTCGACCGCGAGAAATTTGGCCGTGACCGAAGAGTCGGTATTGAAATGCTGTACGATGATGCCTTCGTCGCGCAGCGGCAGGTTGAGCACGTCGCCCTTCTTCCAGGTGTGCTTCACACCGTCGATCGAAGTATAGCCCTGGCCGTCCAGGATCATGATGACCTGCCCGCCCTGGAATTTCAGCCTGCCGGAGCGGCTGCCGGGCGGGATTTCCTGCTGATAGAACAGCATCGGATTGACCACGACGTCCTTCAGGTTTGGGTGCAGATACCACTTCATCTGACCCATGGGATTGGTCTCGAGCGGCAGGTCCTTTTCCTTCACGACCTGCAGGGCGCCCTTGGTCTCCTGGCGCTGGCGGTCACGCAGCGCGATGAACTCGTCCCACATATTGCGGCCGGCGAGCGTTTCTTTTCTTCCCATCAGGCGATCTCCTCAGCGGCGCGGCGAAAAGCCGGCCGAATTCCCATAAAGCGGCGGCCGAAACCGCGGCGGGGTTACAGCCGGTTATAAAGCTTGCGCGAATTTCCGCTCAGGATCGCCTGCTGCATGTCGTCGTCGACGCAGTCGGTGTTCTCCACCACCCAGTTGGCCGGATCCAGCGTCTGGTGCGGCCAATCGGAGGAGAAGCAGAACAGGTCCTTGGCGTGGCACATTTCGAGCAGCCAGGCGAAGTGCTTGCGGTTCTTCGGCATGGTGATCGGCTGGGTGGAGAAGCGCACATGGTCGAGCACATATTGGCTCGGCAGCTTGTGCAGCCTCTTCTCGCCGGTGGCGAGCTTGCGCTCCACCATGGCGATGTCGCCGCCGGAACCCATGTAGAAATCGTCCATCCGCAGCATGAAATCGGGCAGCCACCAATATCCGCCTTCCTGGAAGATCACCTTCTGCTTGGGATATTTGTCGAACATGCCCTGCACGATCATGGCGGCGAGATGCGCCATGCAGTTGCCGGCGGGTGCATTTCCGAACAGCTCGATCCAAGTGCGCGCGCCGTTCCACAGCGGGGTGAAATGCGGGAAGAAGCCTTCGCTGTGGCAGGTCAGCGTCAGGTCGAATTCGGCCATGGCGTCGAGGATCGGATCGAACTTGGCATTGCCGAGCGGCTCATAGAGCGAGCTGAAGGAGGAATAGACCGTGACGAATTGCTTGTGATGCCCGACGCGGCGGATTTCCGCCGCGCCCATGAAAGGATCGCGGTGGCAGATCATCAGCGATGCCTTGATGCGCGGTGAGACCGGGAAAACTTCCTTGATCAGGTAATCGTTATGCGCCGCGGCGACTGCCGCGATCATCGGCTCGTTGAAGATGCTCTGGGGCCGGTTGTAGCCCGGATTGAGGATGACGGTGTCGGTGCCGAACTGATCGAGGATCTTGATCACGTCCGCGCCGGTGGCGGCGACGCCATGGGTGTCCTGGCCGACGCCGGGCTTCTCGTTCGCCGGCTCCGGATTGTATTCCAGGCTGCCCACCGGATAGTGGAAGAGCAGGCTCTGGAACGGCTCCTTGAGGTAGCTGCGAATCGTCTTCCACGACGGCGTGAAGTGGAAGTCGGTGTCGATGACTTCCATCTGCCGGATCTTCGGATTGATCGGGTCGACACTGACCGCTTCGGCCTTCTCGCGCTCGAAACCGCCGTGTGATGCTTCGTTCATGACGTCGTTCCTTTCGCCATAAGGCCAACGCTCAGGCGTAGAGGATCACCTGATCGCCGTCGGTCTTCACTTCATAGGTGCGGATTTTTTCGCTCTGGTCGTAGCAATGCTCGCCGGTCGCGATGTCGAAGGACCAGTTATGCCAGGGGCAGCGCACGACGGTGCCGCCATTGGTGATTTCGCCCTCGCACATGGAAGCGCCCTTGTGCACGCAGCGATTGGCCATGGCGTAGAATTTGCCGTTTGAGCGGAACACGGCGACGGTCGCCCGGCCGGCCTGGAAGGCGCGTCCCTTGCCTTCGGGAATGTCGTCGATCTTGCCGATCAGGTATTCCTTCATCGCCGCGTCCTTATTCCGCCGCCGAGAGTTTGGCCGCCGGCACGGCAGGCGGCAGCGCGTCGGCGCTGTCTTCCGTTTCCGCCCGGTAGAAGCCGAGCGTGGTGAGAATGGGGGAGTCCGTCATCGTGAACAGATAGGCCGGCTGGCGGCCTGGGTTGACATGGCGGTGCCAGCTCCAGTTCGGAATCGCGAGGGTGTCGTGCTTGCCCCAGTCGACTTCCTTGTCGGCGAACATGGTGCGGCCTTCGCCCTGGATGACGAAGGCGATCGAGCTCGCGGTTGAGCGATGCTGGCGGCCGGTGAAGCCGGGCGGCAGCATCTGGATCTGGCACTTCATCGTCGGCAGGCACGGCCCGCCGTTCGTGGGATTGACGTATTCGAGCAGATGCCCGTGATAGGGGTCGGCAGCGTCGCCTTCCATCTTCTTGAGCACGCGTAAAGTTTCCTTCCAGGGATAGTGGAAAGGCCGCGCGCCGAGGCTCTTCTGCGCCCCGTTGCGATAAAGCACGTCGGTCAGCAACTCCGCTCCGGTCTGCTGCTGTGAAATGTCGCCTGGCTCTTCGTAGAAATTCAGGTTCATGCCGACGGTGAAAGGCACGTCGAGCGCATCCATCCAGATGGCATCCCGGTCGCTCTCGTTGTGATGGTCGTGCCAGGCCCAGCTCGGCGTCAGCACCAGATCGTAGGATTCCATCGGCAGCGGACGGCCATCCACGACGGTGAACACCTTTTCGCTGCCCTGGATGGAAAAGCGCAGCGCATTGATCGTGTGCCGGTGCGCCCAGGCGATTTCTCCCGCCTTGACCGCTTGCATCCCGGCGACGAGGTTTTGCACCGTGCCGCGCGGCAGCTTCGGGTTGGTGAACATCAGGGCCCGGCGCGCCGTGTGGCTTTCGGTCATCGCTGCGCAGGCCTGCTGCAGGATCTGCTGCATGTCGGTCCAGCGCCAGACATGCGGAATGCCGGCCGGCATCGGCTCGATGAAAAGCTGGCCGTTGCCGCCGCGGCGGACATTCTGCGGGCGGTTGGCGTCGATCTGCCATTGGCCGCGCAAATTCGCGGCGGCCATTCGGGCCTCCAGATCGCGCATGTGCGGATCGGCTTCGGTCTCTGCCATCGGACGCTCCCTTAAGACGTATGGCCTTGCCGGCCTTTGAGCAAAATAGTATGGCTACCATACTAACTTGTCAACGGCCGCCGGCTATGGCTCGGATAGGGCGATTTTAGTCCTCCAGCCGCCCTCGGCCAATAACGGTTTGTGTGCATGGCGACGGCCAAAAAGAGCGCTGCGAAGCCGGCAAAGCCGCTGATCCGCTCGTCGGTCGGCATCGGCTTCCATCTGCGCGAGGCCTATCGCGCCTTCAGCCGCAATTTCCACGCGCGGCTCGCGCGACACGGCGTCACGCATGCGCAATTCATGATACTGTGGCTGCTTTCGCAGGCGGGGAGCCTGACCTCGCTCGAACTCTCGCGTCGCGCCGGCATCCAGAAGGCGTCCGCCACCTCGGTCATCAACGCGCTGAAGAATCGCAAGCTTATTCGCGGCGACCCGGACGATATGGACCGCCGCAAAATCAACCTGCATCTGACGGAAGCGGGCGCCGCGCTGACGGCCGAATTGCTCAGCTGCGCCGCCGCGGCCAATACCGACGCGCGGGTAGGCTTTTCCGACAACGAATTGGAGACGCTGCTGAAGCTTCTGCGCGGCGTCGTCGGCAATCTGGAAGGCCGGGAGATCGGAACCTTCTAGTCGAGATTCATCTGCCAGGAGACGCCGTAGCGGTCATTGACCCAGGCAAATTGTTTGCTGAAGCCGTAATTGTCGAGCGGCATCAGCGCCGCGCCGCCTTCCAGCAGCGTTGAGGCGAGGCGGCCGATTTCCTCCTCGGATTCGCAAGTCACAAAAAACGAGAAGGACGGCGTGAAGCTGAAATTATGCTTCACCGGGCTGTCGATGCACATCACGCTCTGGCCGGCGAGGGTAAAGCGCGCCAGCTTCACCGTTCCGGCCGGGCCTTGCTCGCCGGCTGCGTAGCGGGTGATGTCGGTGACCGCGCTGTCCGGAAACAGCGAAATGTAGAAATTGATCGCTTCTTCCGCATTGCCGTCCTGGAACATTAGGAAGGGCTGGATCGTCTTGGCCATGGTGCCTCCGCGCGTTGGAATGTCCGCGCCGGTATCGCGTGCCTTTGGTGAGATTTTATGACAGCCGGCGGCGCTTGGCGCATGATCAGTTCAGTTGCTCCAATCTCCGTCGTCATGCCCGGCACGCAGTCTAGCTTGCGCAGACTGCGTAAACTTGTCTGCGTTGCCGGGCATCCCGCTTAGGGACGTACGCACCATGCCCTCCTAAGCGAGATGGCCGGGACCATCAGGGCGTTTACGCCCGTCTTCGACGGGCTATGCCCGGCCATCACGATGCACGCGTCCTAGGTATTTCCGCCCTCGTTGAAGATCTCGCCCATCCCGGACGGCACGCAGTTCTTCTTCAGCTCCTGCAGGAAGAGCTTGTGGATGCGGGGGTCCTGATCCTCGTATTCGATCTGCGCGCCGCCTTTCTTCGCGTCCTGATCGACGCCGAGAAAAATCTGCCGCTTCTGCGCGGTGAAGGGATAGCGCAGGCTGCCCATCGCGAGCGCCAGATAGCGGGCCGGGTAGGGGCTGGTGTTGAAATGCTGGTGGAAGATCTGGTCCACCGGCGCGAAGACCACGCCCGGCTTCCAGTCGATGCGGATGAAATCCTTGTCGCCCTCGCGCCAGAACAGCGAATAGCCTTCCCCCTTCAGCGTCAGCACATGAAAATCAGGGCCGTGGCGATGGCCCTTCTTGTAGGTGCCGACCGGCATCTCGGAAGTATGCGCATGCATGATGCCTTCGGCCAATGCGAAGCGCATGTTCGAGCTTTTCGCCCCGCGCCGGTCCCAGGCCTCCAGCTTGAAGCTGGCTACATCGGAGATGAAATTGGTCTCCCACATGAAGCGGCCGCGCTGCGTCTCCACCATCTCGCCTTCGCCCTGGAAATAGTTCTCCTTGCCGATGCGTTTTCCAAACATCGCGGGATTGTTGAAGATGAAATCGTGGTCGTAGAACTGGTTCATCATGGCGGTGAGATTGTTCGCCGAGATCAGCCGGGCCTTCTCGCTGCCGGAGGCGTTGAAATGCTGATAGCCGACGTTGAGCGGCAGCGCGAACAGGCTGTTTGGTCCCCACTCGAAGCTATGGGTCCTGCCGTCGATCTCGATCTTGGTGCTGCCGCTGCCTGACAGCACATAGATCACCTCTTCGTAGAGGTGGCGCTGCGGCGCGGTCTTGCCGCCCGGCGGCAGGTCGATGACGAACAGCGACATGAAGTCGCCGCGCCCCTTCAGGTGAACAAAGGCAGCGGCTGCTTCCGCGCGTTGCCAGCGCTGCGTCTCCACCCGATGCAGATCGACCGCGAATTCCTCGATAATCGGCACGCCTTCGGCTTGCGCCCATTCGAGATAAGGGTCGCGCAGGAAATTGGCTCCCGCCATGACCTGCGAACTGTCTGCGACCGGCGCCTGGTCGTTCATTCTTCTCCTCCCGCTGCGCGTGCACGCTACGAACTCCCGGGTTAATGCAAAAGCCCTTTTTTCCGCGGGGAAATGCCTGGACAGTAAAGGCAAACTTTGCGACTTTGCAAAAAACAAAATGAATATCGCTTTTCAGGGAGGATAACGCCATGAGACGTCTGGCGGCCGCATGTGTTGCGGCGCTGCTCGGCTGCAGCGGCGCGGCGGCGCAGGAGCCGGTCAATTTCGCCGGTAAGACGATCACGATGATCATCGGTTACGCGCCGGGCGGCGGCACCGATACGTCGGGGCGCCTGATCGCGCAATTCCTCGCCAAATATCTTCCCGGCAGTCCGAATGTCATTGTGGAGAACCGGCCCGGCGCCGACGGCGTGACCGCGATGAACTTTTTCTATCAGCAGGTGAAGCCGGACGGCATGACGCTGACGATGGCGTCCAGCACGCAGGGCGATCCGGTCGTCTACAAGCAGCCGCAGGTCAAATACGATCCAACCAAGCTTGAAATCATCGGCGGCATCGGCCGCGGCGGCTCCACCGTGGTCATCCGCAAGGACGCGGAGGAGCGTCTCTACGACAAGTCGAAGCCGCCGGTGGTCATGGGTGCGGTCGGCGGCGTGCCGCGTTCTGGCATGCAGACCACGGCATGGGGAATCGAAATTCTCGACTGGAACGCCAAATGGGTGCTGGGTTATCCCGGCACCAACGATCTCTTTGTCGCGCTCGAGCGCGGCGAGATCGACATGACCGCGAGCAGCAATCTGTTTCAGGTGCAGAAACTGCTCGACACCGGCAAGGTCAAGGTGCTGACCCAGACCGGCATCATGGAGAATGGGAAATTCTCCGGCCGCTCGGAATTCGGCGACGTGCCGGTATTTCCCAACCAGGTCGAGAGCAAGCCGCGGACCGACGTGCAGGATCAGGCCTATCGCTATTGGTTTTCCCTCGTGCTGCTCGACAAGTGGCTGGCGCTGCCGCCCAATACGCCGAAGCCGATGGTTGCCGCCTATCGGGGAGCCTTCGCCAAGATGGCCAAGGATCCGGAATTCCTCGAGAAGGGCAGGAAGATGAGCCAGGACTTCGAGGCGCAAACCGGCGGGGACGTGCAAAACCTGATCACCACGCTCGGCAAAACCTCGCCGGAAGCCTTCGACTATATCCGCGCCATGATGAAGCGGCAGGGCATCGGAGACTGACGCGAAGTAGGTTAGGGAGGCGGAAGATGAAGCGTGTTTTCGTTGCGCTCGCGGCGACGCTGACTCTGTGCGCCACGGCCTTCGCCCAGGCTCCGGTTTCCTTCGAAGGCAAGACCGTCACGATGATGACCGGCGCGCCGGCTCCGGCGTCGCTGGAGGGCAAGACCGTCACCATGATGATCGGCCCGCCGCCCGGCGGCGGCACCGATACCGCGGGGCGCATGATCGCGGCGGCGCTCGCCAGGCATCTGCCCGGCTCACCAAACATCGTGGTGCAGAACATGCCCGGCGCGGACGGCATGGTCGCGATGAATTATTTCGTCCAGCACGCAAAGCCGGACGGGCAGATGATCATCATGGCGACCGGCACGCAGGGCGATCCGCTGGTCTATCGCGGCCCGCAATCGCGCTATGACGCCACCAGGCTTGCGATCGTGGGCGGCGTCGGGCGCGGCGGGACCATCGTGGTCATCCGCAAGGACGCCGAGGATCGGCTCTATGACAAGAGCAAGCCTCCGGTGGTGATGGGCGCCGTTGCCGGGGTTCCGCGCGCCGGCATGCAGACCACCGCCTGGGGCATCGACCTGCTGAACTGGAACGCCAGATGGGTGACCGGCTATCCCGGCACCAACGATCTTTTTGTCGCGCTGGAGCGCGGCGAGATCGACATGACGGGGAGCGGCAACTTTTTCCAGGTCGGCAAGCTGCTGCAGGGCGGCAAGGTCAAGGTGCTGACCCAGAGCGGCACGCTTGCGGGCGGGAAAATGGTTCCGCGCCCGGAATTTCCGGACGCGCCGGTTTTCACCAATGAGCTGCAGGGCAGGCTCCCCTCCGGCGTGCAGGCAAAGGCCTTCAATTACTGGTTCGGCCTCGTCGTCCTGGACAAATGGCTGGCGCTGCCGCCGGATACGCCGGCGCCGATCCTGCAGGTCTACCGCGAGGCCTTCGATAAAATGTCGCAGGATCCGGAATTCATCGAACGCGGAAAGAAGATGAGCGAGGATTTCGCGCCGCAGGCCGGCAAGGACGTGGAAGACCTGCTGAAGACACTGGGCGACACCACGCCGGAAGCGCTCGACTACATCAAGAACATGCTGAAGGGGCAGGGGATCGGGTAGGCGGCTGTCCATCCCGGCCGAGCGACAATCTGCCGCCGCGATATAGGATACCTCGGCATCCCCTCTCTCTTTGGCACGATGTGATCGTCAACCTTCACCAAACGATTTTTCATCCTCGATAACGGACCTCTCCGGTGGCTTTGATTAGGAGCATGTCCTGCCGTTCTCTCGGTTGATTATTAAGTTCAGCTTAAAGGCGCATCTCGGATATAGGTGTCTAATCAAGTAATGCGGATGCGCTTATCCTTTCTCAAGATCTGAAAGATCGAGAAGGATTAATACCTTGAGTTCACGGTACGCTGCGTCATTGTTGGTTGCTGCGGCTATGCTCGCCCCTGCTGGCGCAATGGCTGAGCCACTGACGATCCAGGAGCAGGGCAGCTTCGCTGTTGGCGGGACGGTGCTGCGCAGCCCCGGAACCTACAATAACAACAAGCCTACCGCCGAAGGGCAAAGTCTCCACGGAGATCATCTCTACGCCTTTTATCAAGTCCCGCGGAATACAAAGGCGCTGCCCATTGTCATGCTGCACGGCGCCTATCAGTCGGCGCGCAGCTGGGAAACGACATCCGACGGTCGTGAGGGCTTCCAGACCATCTTCCTGCGACGCGGTTTCCCTGTCTATCTCGTCGATCAGCCGCGTCGTGGCCGAGCGGGCAATAGCACGGTAGCGACAACGATCGAGCCCACTCCTAACGATCAGCTTTTCTTCGACCAGTTCCGGATCGGCACTTGGCCGAACTACTTTGATGGCGTGCGGTTCGACCGCACGCCGGAAACGCTGAACCAGTTCTTCCGTTCGATGACGCCCAACACCGGGCCGTATGATGCAGGCGTGATCTCGGATGCGATGTCGGCGCTGTTCGACAGGATCGGCCCGAGCGTCCTGTTCACGCATTCACAAGCTGGCGGGCCGGGATGGCTGACGGCCATCAAGAACCAGAACGTCAAAGCGATCGTCTCATTTGAACCAGGCAGTGGCTTCGCGTTTCCCGCGGGCGAGCTTCCGGACGCAATGCCGAGCGCGGCCGGACCGCTGACGCCCGAGGCGGTGCCGCTCGATGACTTCAAGAAGCTCACCCGCATCCCGATCGTCATCTACTACGGCGACAATATTCCCACCACGCCAACTGAGCGTCGAGGCGAGGACAATTGGCGGGTGCGGCTCGCCATGGCCAAGCTCTGGGTCGGAACCATCAGCAAGCACGGCGGCGACGCCCGGCTGGTTCATCTGCCCGAAATCGGAATCCGGGGCAACACTCATTTCATGTTCTCGGACCTCAACAATGTCGAGATCGCGGATCAGGTGTCGAAGTTCCTGGCCGAGAAGAAGCTGGACTGACGGCGATCACGGCGATGCGCGCCGTGGTCTCCAAGCATTGAAGTTGCAAGGAGTATTCGATGAAGCGCACAGCATTGAAGGCCACCCTTTTGGCGGCGATGACCGGGCTCACGGCTGGCGAAGTCGGAGCAGCGGACTACAAGCATGAGGCGTTCGTGCTGGCGGAGCAACTTAAGTGAGCCGGAATCGGGTAAACCCCGACGCCGGCTGGCGCGGCGCCTGCGGATGTGCCTCGCAAGCCATCTCCGGGAGGCCTCGGTCGCCGTCCGCTCCAACTACGTGGGGCCGCCTTCAATGGCTGGACGTTTGGTGCGGAAGCAAGGCGGCGGGAGCCGCCGGATCAGCGGGGGAGCAGCCCGCTTTCCGCGCCCGGAAGCACGGACCCGAGGTAAAAAATCGCCGCAGTGGAGCGCCGAGAGGCGCGGCATCCACGCAGATAAGTCTACGCAATCTGCGCAGGCTTGATTGCGTTGGGATGTCGACGCCGAACGCAGCAAGCTTCGCACAGGCTTGTCTGCGCTGGCGTAAATTGTTGATGCGCCGCTCGGCGCCCCGCTCCCCTTTTTTCAGGGGGGCGACTCCCCCTTGCCCCCTGTTGGGGGGAAGGAAAAGAGAGACAGGCGCACCGGAGCCTGACCAAAAACCCGGCCGATGATGCGTGGTTGTTTGACATTGTGAGCGCCAACACATTCGACCTCATCCTGAGGAGCGGCGAAGCCGCGTCTCGAAGGATGGCGACCGACACGGGCCTGCATGGTTCGAGACGCGCCTGCGGCGCTCCTCACCATGAGGAGGAAAGTTGGCATGAGGCCGCCCCAACAAAAACGGCCCACTCTGAATGGTGCCAATCTCGGGTAAACCGGAGGTTGGTTGGCGGCCGTTTCTTATTTCATCCGCTACGCCTGCCGCGCTACTTCGCCAGCGCCGCTTCCACCGCGGCCTTGGTCGGGCGGGTGCCGAGCGAGGCGCCTTCGTG
The DNA here is from genome assembly GCA_963802475.1 of uncultured Alphaproteobacteria bacterium. GTDB lineage: Bacteria > Pseudomonadota > Alphaproteobacteria > Rhizobiales > Xanthobacteraceae > CANKHA01. Next base: position 508,923 of record CAWDIZ010000014.1, on the reverse strand, counting down.
CCGGTCCGCTCCGGGCGGGACGCGCATGTCGAGCACGCAGACCTTGCCGGCGCGCAGCGCGGCGACGCCCTTGTCGATCGCCGCCTTGACGTCCGCCGCCTTGGTTACCGGGCCGATGCCGACCGCGCCCTGCGCCTCGCACAGCTTGGCGATGTCGGTGGTCGGGTTCGACGAGGCCTGGCCGATCCAGCGGTTCTTCGGCTCGCGCCCGCGCGTCACCGCCACCGTCTCCTGATGCAGCTCGTCGTTATAATAGGACTCGTTGTTGTTGATCACGATCAGCATCGGAATCTTGTAATGCACGGCGGTCCAGATGGCGTTGCCGCCCATCAGGAAGTCGCCGTCGCCGAGCACGGAAATCGCCAGCTTGCCCATGTCGTGCAACCCGAGCGCGACGCCGACCGAAATGCCGGGGCCGGAGCCGATGCCGCCGCCACCGTCCTTGCCCATATAGGCGTGCGGGTTCTGATGCGGCCAGATGTCGACCGGCCAGCCTTTGCACAGGCTGGCGAAGCCGACTTCATTGATGTCGTTGAAGGCGGCCTTCAGCGTGGCGGCGATCATGTTGAGCGTGATCGCATCCCCGCCGGTGTCCTTGGCCTTGGCTTCGCGCCGCTTCCACGGCTCCTTCTTGCCCGGCCCGAGCGCGGCCAGAAGTTCGGTCACGGCGAGGTCGCCGATGCAGGCCATCGGCACGTCCACCGGGGGCAGCCCCTGATGGTCCATGTTCAAGCCGTTCGCGAGGTGGGTGTCGAGCGTGGCGTGAATCACCTTCGCGTCGACCTTGCCGACTTTCTTTGCCTGTATGAGCGCGCCATGCAGGTCGATCCAGTCGAGCGACAGGATGACGTCGGCCTGCGTCAGCACTTCGCGCGCGGATTTGCTCAGCACGTTGAAGGGATCGACCGGATGCGCCGGATGATCGGTCGGGAACATCGAGCCGGCCTTGAGGTCCGACATCACCACCGCGCCGAGGCGCTCGGCGAGCTTGACGCGCGCGTCCCAGATCTCCTGGTTCCGCGCGCCGCGGCCCATCAGCATCACGATCTTCTGCCCCTTGTTGAGCAGCGCGATCGCCTTGTCGACGCTCTCCTTGGCGGGACGCGCCGGCGGCGGCGGCGCAAAGCGCGCCAGGTCCGGCCACTCCGGCTCCTTCTCCAGCTTCGCTTCCTGCAAGCCGGCGTCGAGACAGATGTAAACCGGCCCGGTGGGCTCGGTCTGCGTCAAGATATAGCCGCGCGTCATGCCTTCGACGATGGCCTGGGGCGAGGAGGGCAGGTCGTCCCATTTCGTCATCGAGCGCACCCAGGCGCCCTGGTCGCGGGTGGTGTGGATCCAGTCGATCCAGGGACGGCGCTGCGTATTGTCGAGCGGGCCGGTGGCTCCCATGATGATCATCGGCGCGCGGTCGCACCAGGCATTGAAGATGCTCATCATGCCGTGGATCAGGCCGACATTGCTGTGCAGCGCGCAGGCCATCGGCTTGCCGGTCACCTTCGTCCAGCCATGCGCGACGGCCACCGCGTGGTCCTCGTGCAGGCAGAGGATCATGCCGGGATTTTTATTGCCGAGATGATTGACGACGCTGTCGTGGAATCCGCGATAGCTCGCCCCCGGCGTCAGGCTCATATAAGGAATGCCGAAACGCCGCAGCATCTGCGCCGCAACGTCGCTGCCCCAGGCCACTTTCTCGTCGGGTTGCCCTTCAGGCTTGTCCAGCTTCATTTTACTCCGCCTCCCAACTCCGGCTGGCGCGTTTTTGACTCGCAAAACAGCGCATTTTCGACCAATGATCGCCACCCATCGCGGCGGCAAGCAATTCGGCGCCAATCAAGACCGCCTGATGAATTTTCGCAAGAGCGGCGCAAAGTAAAGGAGTGTCGAATGATCCACAAGTTGCGTATTTTGGGCGCCGGCGCCGGGACTTTCATGGCTGCCATGCTGGTTGCTGCGGCGTTCAGTCCCGCCTCGGCCCAGAAGTCGGTGGAGGACTTCTATAAAGGCAAAAATATTGATCTCATCATCGGTTATTCGCCCGGCGGCGGTTACGACCTTTATGCGCGACTGGTCGGCCAGTACCTGGGCAAGCACATTCCGGGCAATCCGAACATCGTCCCCCGCAATATGCCGGGCGCCGGCAGCCGCACCGCGGTCGCATGGATTTCCAACGTCGCGCCGAAGGACGGGAGCGTTCTGGCAACCGCCGACCAGTCGCTTTCGGTGGCGCAGGCCATGGGCGACAAAGCGCTGACCGACATGAAGATCGACACCTCGAAGCTGATCTATATCGGCAATCCGAGCGCGGACAACAACACGACCTCGATGTGGCACACCTCAAAGATAAAGACCATCGAGGACGCCATGAAATACGAAGCCCCGATGGGCGCCACCGGCGGCTCGACGTCGTCGCAATATCCGCGCGCGATGAATGCGCTGCTCGGCACCAAGTTCAAGATCATCCTCGGCTATCCCGGCGGCAACGACATCAACCTCGCCATGGAGCGCGGCGAGGTCGAGGGCCGCGGCTCGAATGCCTGGGCGTCGTGGAAGTCGACCCGGATGGACTGGATCAAGGACAAGAAGGTCAACATCATCGTGCAGATCGGCCTGACCAAGGCGCCCGATCTTCCCGACGTGCCGCTGATGATGGATCTGGCGAAAAATCCCGACGACAAGGCCGTGCTGAAGCTGCTGTCGGCCTCCACCACCATCGGCCGCCCGCTGTTCACCAGCCCCGGCGTGCCGGAGGAGCGGGTGAAGGCCTTGCGCGCCGCCTTCGAAGCAACAATGAAGGATCCGGAATTCCTTGCCGACGCGCAGAAGCGCGGCTTCGACATCAATCCGGTGAGCGGCGAGGAGATGCAGAAGATCGTGGTCGATATCGTCGCGACACCGCGCGCGGTCGCCGACCGGCTGCAGTCGATCATCGGCACGGAGTGATATCGTTCCAGGGCTGATCGATTATGAACCCCGCTCCTCCCCGCGAAAGCGGGGACCCAGGCTCTCGATGCGAAAACTGGATTCCCGCTTTCGCGGGAATGAGCGAGGTTAATCCGCCGGCGTTACGACCGCATCCATTTGGCGATCGCATCGCCGTGGTGGCGCAGATAGTGTCTGAACCAGACCGTATAACGGTCCGGATGCTCCGCCTGGTCGGCCAGCAATTCCTCGAACGATATCCATTTCCAGTCGCTGACTTCACTGGGATCCGGCGCAACCGTGCCGTCCGTCCTGACGTCAAACGTGCCGCCGAACACGTGCACGATTTCGTTTTCAATCAAGTCATTTGAAACGGCCGCGCGATAATGCGCCGTGAACAGAGGCTGCAATTCGCAAAGCACGCCCATCTCTTCGAACAGGCGCCTGTTTACGGCGTCTTCATTGCTTTCGTCAGGGCGCGGATGGCTGCAGCAGGCATTGGTCCATAACCCTTCCGAATGATATTTGCCCGGAGCGCGGCGCTGCAGCAGCATCATCCCGCGCGGGTTCCGCACCAGCGCCGAGACGGCGCGGTGTTGCAGCCCACGGCGGTGCGCTTCGAGCTTGGGCGCGGTGCCGAGCAGCACGTCGGCATCGTCCACCAGCAGGATCGTGTCGTTGTCGGTCGCACCAAGGATGCGTACATCGCTTTGCATGCAAAAGGCCTATCAGCGAAGGGCGATATGGTCGAGTTCTGGCGCGGCGGGCCGGGCTGTGGTGAACTTGGCTGACCGGAGCCGTGACCATGAATTCCGCAACTAAATCGCTGGTGCAATCGCAGTTCGGCGCCAATGCCGAAAGTTATGCCACAAGCCGGGTGCATGCGGCGGGCGAGAGCCTGTCCCGGCTGGTGGAGATGGTGCAGCCGCGCGCGGCTTGGGAGGCGATCGATATCGCCACCGGTCCCGGCCATACCGCCTTGGCCTTCGCCCCGAAGGTCAAGCACGTGATCGCCTCCGACGTGACGCCGGAAATGCTCAAGGTGGCGCGCGCCCTGGCCGAAAAGCGCGGGCTGACCAATGTCAGCTTCCAGGAAGTCCTGGCGGAAAAGTTGCCGTTTCCGGGTAACTCGTTCGATCTCGTGACTTGCCGCACCGCACCGCACCATTTCCTCGATGTGCGTGCCTTTGTCGGAGAAGTGGCGCGCGTGCTGCGGCCCGGCGGCGTCTTTGGTCTGGTGGACAATATTTCGCCCGACGAGCCGAAAGCTGCCGCGCTTTATAATGACTTCGAGAAGCTACGCGATCCAAGTCACGTGCGTTGCCTGGGCGAAAGCGAATGGGTCGACCTGATCACCCGCGCGGGCTTGATCGTGCGGCATCACGAAACCCTCAGCAAGGATATCGAGTTCGAAGATTGGGCCGGCCGCATGCAGGCATCGGCGGCGACCAGGGACAAGCTGCGCGCGGTCCTGCGCGGCGCCTCGGGCAGCCTGCGCGACTTCCTGCAACCGAAAGACCGTCCAGACAACGTCGACTTCGTATTGATGGAAACGTTGATCGTGGCGGAGAAGCCGCGCTGATCTTGGCCGCGGAAGCGCCGGCGCATTTTTGAATTTAATGATTGGACCTTGTGAACCATGCTAACGATTGACGACGTTCAATCCGTTCCGCTGTTTTCATCTCTGGCAAAGGCCGATCGAACGGCTCGCGCATACATCCGCGGACCTGCATCTCGATCCGGGCGAATTCGCCGTTCCCGAGGGCGGGGAACGGGCGCTCTATGCGGTCATCTCCGGCAAGATTGAGGTGGTGAAGTCGATCGACGGGGTCGAGCGCCGGCTGGGCTGGCGCGTACCGGGCGCCATTTTCGGCGAGGTGCCGATCGTCCTGGGTACGCCGTTTCCCGGCGGCTATCGCGCGTCGGAGCCATCACGCGTCATGCGGGTGGAGCCCCGGCAGTATTACGAGATCGCGGCGGCATCGCCGGAGATTTCGATGAAGATCGGCGCGTTGGCGCGCGAGCCTGCAAGGCATCGCCGCCGAACCGCCGAAGCCGCGCGTCACAATGGTGGGGCCCCGCTGGGACGAGCTATGCAGCAGGTTGCGCAGCTTCCTTTCGCGCAATCAGATCAGCTTTGATTGGCTGACGCCGGATGCGGCCAATCTGCCGGCGCGCGGGCCGGGGGAACAACCGTCGGACGATCATTGCCCGATTCTGCGGCTGGCGGACGGTGTGGTGGTCAGCAAGCCGACGACGCGAGAATTGGCCCGCTTGCTTGGCCTGCAGACCGCTGCGCAACGCGCCGAATACGACACGGTGATCGTCGGCGGCGGTCCGGCTGGCCTCGCGGCGGCGGTCTATGGCGCCTCGGAAGGGCTGCGTACCGTGGTCGTGGAAGGTGAGGCGCCAGGCGGTCAGGCCGGGACGTCTTCAAGGATCGAGAACTATCTCGGATTTCCAAGCGGCGTTTCCGCGGCCCAATCGCGCGCTCCAGCAGGCGAAACGGCTTGGGGCGGAAATTCTGGTTACGCGTTCTGTCCAGCGCATCGATCCGGCGAGCCGCGAGGTTTTTCTCGACGGCGACGATGTCGTGCATGCGCGAACCGTCATTCTTGCCACCGGCGTTTCCTGGCGGAAACTCGCGATCAAGGACGTCGACCGGCTCATCGGCAAGGGCATCTCTTACGGAGCGGCGCGCAGCGAAGCGGTCGCCACCAGCGGACTCGACGTCCACCTCATCGGCGCGGGGAATTCCGCGGGGCAGGCGGCTTTGAACTTCGCCAACCATGCGCGCATGGTGACGCTCATTGTCCGCGGGGATTCGCTAGAAAAAAGCATGTCGCAGTATCTGATCGAACAGCTACACAGGAAGTCGAACATCGCGGTGCAATTGCAGTCGGGGCGGTCTATGGCGACACGCACCTGACGGCGATCGACATCCATGACATGGCCAGCGGTACCGTCAGCCGGCACGACTGCGCCGGTCTTTTCGTCTTCATCGGGGCCGACGCGGAGACCGGATGGCTGCCGCCGGAAATCGCGCGCGACGCCCGCGGCTATGTCCTGACCGGCGACGCCGTCGTTAAGGCCAAGCCCTGGTCGCAGAGCCGCGATCCCTATCTGCTGGAAACCAGCGTCCCCGGGGTTTTCGCTTGCGGTGATGTTCGTTTGAGCCCGGTCAAACGGGTTGCCTCAGCGGTCGGCGAGGGCAGCATGGCGATCGCTTTCGTCCACCAATTTCTGCAGACGAAGCAATAGCCGCCTTCTGATCGGCCTTACAGATCTCACTGCCCAGCGTGCGATCGAATCGCAGTTGAGGTCTAGCGATAGTCGATGCCGACCGCGTCCGCCACCGAACGGAATCCGTCAGCGCGAAGGAACGCCGCAAGTTCGCGCTTGATGCGGCTTGCCAGTCCCGGCCCCTGGAACACCATCGCGGAATAGAGCTGCACCAGCGAGGCGCCGGCCTTGATCTTGGCATAAGCGTCGGCGCCGTTGGCGATACCGCCGCAGCCGATGATCGGGATGCTGCCGCCACAATATCGATACATTGCGGCGAGGCAGGCGGTGGATTTCGGCATCAGCGGCTTTCCTGATAATCCGCCCTCCGCATTGCGGTCCGCGCTGCGCAGGTGCGTCGGACGGTCGATGGTGGTGTTGCCGATGATCAGCCCATCGATTCCGGTTTTGGCTGCAACCTCGGCAATGTCGCGCAATTCCTGCTCGCCAAGATCGGGGCCAACCTTGGCAAGCAGCGGCGGCAGGCGCGGGCCGTCGGGCGCGGCGCGGCTGCGCGCATCCAGCACACGCACGATCAGTTGTTCCATCTCGGCGCGCGCTTGCAGCGCCCGCAGCCCGGGCGTATTCGGCGAAGAGAGATTGACCACGATGTAATCCGCAAGTCCGGCCACCGCCTCAACCCCGGCTATGTAGTCTGCCGCTGCATCTTTGCTGTCGCGGTTCTTTCCCAAATTGGCACCGACAATGCCTTTGCGTCCTGCGCGCCTGCGCTCGGCGAGACGTTCGGTGAAGGCGGGCAGTCCGCGGCTGTTGAAGCCAAAGCGGTTAATCACCGCTTCGTCCTCATCGAGCCGGAACAGCCGCTTGCCGCTGTTGCCCGGCTGCGGGCGCGGCGTCACGGTGCCGGCTTCGGCAAAGCCGAAGCCGAGCGCCAGCATGACGTCGGGCACTTCCGCGTCCTTGTCGAAACCCGCCGCAAGACCAACAGGGTTGGGAAAATCGAGCCCGAACACGCGTGCCGCGAGAATCGGGTCGTCGGGCTCGCTCGCGCCGCGCACGAGGCCAAGTTTCAGCGCGCCGATTGTCAGGCGATGCGCGCTTTCCGGCTCGATGCAACGCAGGAGGGGCCGCGCGATAGGGTAGAGGTCCATATTGCGAGCTATCTTGCTATGGTTCCCCAACTAGAGCAAATAAACGCGTCGTGCCTGCTGATTGCGGCAGGCGGCGAGGAGCCCATGGTTAACGCATGAGTCAAGCCGCACCGAAAGCACCGCCACAGGGATCGCCACTTTGGCGCTTTTCCCTGGAGCTGTACCGCGCACCCGGGGTTGCCGATGCCTGCATCCGTTTGCAGGATGAAGCCGGCGTCGACGTCAATATGCTGTTCTTCCTGCTCTGGAATGCTTCGCTCAAACGGCAGTTCTCGCTAACCGATGTGAAGGCGGCGGACGGTGTTGTGGCCGCTTGGCGCGAGACCGCGGTGATTCCCATCCGGGAAATCCGGCGGGCGCTGAAGGATGCTCCTCTTTTGCCTGACGCGGGCGCGGTCGAGGACTACCGCACCAGGATCAAAGGACTGGAACTGGAAGCTGAACGTCTTGAGCATGAAGCGCTCTCCGACTTCTTCCAGTCCGACGCGCCGGGCGTTAATACCGCTTCCGCTGCCGAAGCTGCGCGCGCGAACCTTCAGGCTTACCAAGATTATCTCGGCAACAATTTTTCGCAGGAGCGGTCCGATACGATCCTCGCTGCCTTCGACGCAAAGCACGGCTGATGCCGGACAGGAAAACTTCCATGGCCGCAAAGGCACCGCAACGCCTGATCGTCGGCATCTCCGGAGCATCAGGCGTCGTTTATGGCGTGCGCATGCTCGAAGTGCTGCGCGCCGCCGGCGTCGAGACGCATCTGGTGATGAGCAAGGCGGCCGAGCTGACGCTGGCCTACGAGATGGATATGAAGCCGAAGGAAGTCCGCGCGCTGGCGTCGCATTTCCATGCGCAAGCCGACATCGGAGCCGCGATCTCCTCGGGATCCTTCCCGACCATGGGCATGGTGATCGTGCCATGCTCGGTCCGCTCCATGAGCGAAATCGCGGCCGGCACCACCGGAAGCCTGCTGTCACGGGCGGCCGACGTCGTGCTGAAGGAACGTCGCCGCCTGGTGTTGGCGTTTCGCGAAACGCCGATCCATGCCGGCCATTTGCGGACCATGACGCAGCTCACAGAGATGGGGGCCATCATCGCGCCGATTGTGCCCGCCTTCTATAATCGCCCAAAAACCCTGGACGACATGATCAATCACACCGTTGGCCGGCTCCTCGACCTCTTCGGGGTGGAGACCGAGCTGGTCAAGCGCTGGAAGGGCTCGCCGGAAGCGTCCTAAGAGCCCGCCTGACTGTGGTATTTTTGCCTTATTCGGCAGCGCTTTGGCGCAACAGCCTTGTAATTTTCGAGGGTTCCGGGTCCTGAATTAAGGGTCTGGTCTTGAATGCGCCTTCATCTTAGGCGAATCCGGCTGCACTTCGTTTCCGTCCGGGGAGGGTTCTGGATGTTCCTGCGCTTTGCCACCGCCTGTGCCGTGCTTGCGATCGGGCTTGCTTGCTCGTCGGAGCGCGCGGATGCGCAAGGATACCCTTACGTGTATCGCACCGTTCCTCAGGGCGCGCCGCCGCCCTATGAGATCCTCCCGGACATCGATGACGACGGGTCCGTCGTGATGGTTCCGGATACGCGCCCCGGTTTTCCTTATCCGGCGCGGCCGGAACGCTACGCTCCGCCGGCCCCGGGATTCGTTAATCCCGACCGGGTAGAGCCGGCGCCCTACGGCCACATGCCTGGGCGTGACCCCGTGATCCGCCGCGGCGAGCTTCCGCCGGTGCCTCCGGCCGACATCAACGCGCCACGTCCGCCTGCGGGCGTCAATCCCAACCCGCAATCGACCTATTCGAACCTGCCTCCGGAAGATCAGCCGGAAGTGGGCGAGCGCAAGGAATTGCCGCCGCACCTTCGCCGCCAGCTCGTCGACTACCGCACCAAAGAGCCGGCCGGCACGCTCATCATCGATACCGCCCGTACCTATCTCTATCTCGTGATCGGTAACGGGCAGGCGATGCGCTACGGCATCGGGGTCGGCCGCGACGGCTTCACCTGGTCGGGGACGGAACGTGTCTCGCGGATGGCGGAATGGCCGGATTGGCATCCGCCGGAGGAGATGATCGAGCGGCAGCCTTACCTGCCGCGCTTCATGGCAGGCGGTGAGGGCAATCCGCTCGGCGCGCGCGCGCTCTATCTCGGCAAGACTCTGTATCGCATCCACGGCACCAATCAGCCGTCGACCATCGGCACCTTCGTGTCGTCGGGTTGCGTGCGCCTGACCAACGAAGACATCCAGGACCTCTACGACCGCGTGAAGGTCGGCAACCGCGTCGTCGTGTTGCCGGGCAAGCCGCCCGCCACCGCACAGGCACAACCGCCGATTCCCGCACAAGGCTTGCCGCCGGCTTCAGCACAAGGCTTGCCCCCGGTTTCAGCGCAAGGCTTGCCGCCGGCAACCGCGCAGGCACAGCAGCCGCCACAGGTCATTCGCGCCCGCTGATTGCTCAGTATTGCCAGGTTTTGCTTGACGTATGACCTAATTGGCGAAGGGGTTTCCTCTTCGCCGGCTCATGCGCGCGGAACCGCATCGGCCCCTCCCGGTTTATGTCTTGCTAAACCCGGACGGCAGAGGCGATGACTGATGCAAGCGCGGCGTTAAACAGGCTTCTGCAGGCCAGAAGCCGCACGCCCGGCGCTCTGCGCCGCGTCTCGCCCCACGAACTGAACATCCGCCGCCGCCGCAACGGCGAGGGATTCTCCTACATCCGGCCGGGCGGCCGCGTGGTGCGTGACAGCGACACCTTGCGCCGGCTGAAATCGCTTGCCGTCCCGCCTGCGTATGAAGACGTGCTCTACGCCGAAGATTCGCGCGCGCATCTGCAGGCCGTGGGCCGCGACGCTGCGGGTCGCCTGCAATACCGTTATCACCCGGAATGGGAAGAAGTGCGCGAGCGTCGCAAGGCCAAGCGCCTGGTCGCGCTGGTGAAGGCGCTTCCGCTTATCCGCCGCAGCGTCAGTAAACACCTCGCCGCCGGCGAGCCGACCCGCGAATTCGTGCTGGCGGCGATCATTCATTTGGTGGCCCGGAGCGCCATCCGCCCCGGCAGTGAGGCCTATCTGCGCACCCATGGTTCCCGCGGCGCGGCGACGCTGCTGAAATCGAATGTCGCCATCAAGGGCGATATCGTCAGCCTCACTTTTCCCGGCAAAGGCGGCCAAACCGTACAGCGAAAATTCCGCAGCACCCGCCTCGCCAGGGCCATCGGCGTGATGCTGCCATTGCCGGGCAAGCGCCTGTTTCAGTATCGCGACGATGCCGGCAAGCTGCGCAGCGTGCGGCGGCGCGATGTCAACGAATTCCTCTACGCGCTTGCGGGCGTGCGCATTTCACTGAAGGATTTCCGCACTCTGTTGGCGTCCACTTCGGTGCTGGAAAAGCTGGCGCATATTCCGCCGGCAAAGAATGAACGCCTGCGACGCCGTCAAATGCTCGATGCCGTGAAGTCGGCCGCGGACGATCTCGCCAATACGGCTACCGTCTGCCGCCGCAGCTATGTACATGACACGATCTTCACGGCCTTCGAGAACGGCGCGCTGAAGCGGTTTTCTTCACAGCTCAAGCAGTGCCGCTCCTCAAGCGGTTGCGAACGCGTGTTGGCGCAGATCGTGGCGAGCGCGACTAGGCCACCTTCTCCAGCAGTTTCGCGCAAAGCCGCAGGTCGTTGACGAAGCGGCTGTATTCCGCCGCCTTGTCGTTTTCGTCCTGGATCCGCAGCAGGTAGGACGGGTGGATGGTCGCGATCAGCGGCGTGCCATCGGCCAGCGGTACCGCACGGCCGCGCAGCTTGACGATCACGGTCGGCTTGCCGGTCAGGCTGCGCAGCGCGGTGGCGCCCAACGCCACCACCAGCTCCGGCTTGATGATGCGCAGCTCATGCTCCTGCCACCAACGGCAGCGATCGATCTCATAGGCATTCGGCTTCTTGTGCAGCCGCCGCTTGCCGCGCTGCTCAAATTTGAAATGCTTGACCGCGTTGGTGACGAAGATCTTGCGGCGGTCGAGCCCGGCCTCGGCGATGGCGCGGTCGAGCATGCGGCCGGCGGGGCCGACGAAGGGCCTGCCTTCCAGGTCTTCTTTATCTCCCGGCTGCTCGCCTACCATCATCACCGGCGCGCGCGGCGAACCTTCGCCCGGCACCACCTGGGTCGCATTTTTGTAGAGCGGGCAGCGGCTGCACTGCGCTTCTGCCTGCGCCAGGGCCGTTAGGGAACGGTAGGCAATCGGTTCGGCCATCGATCGAATCCCAAAAAGTCCTGGGATCAACCGCTGGACGGCGGCCCCGGTTCCGCGCCGCTCCTTTTCCTATGGTTTCATTTGATTGATTGGCTTGCTGTCCAGCCAGGCGCGAATATTGGCAACCATGCCGGTATAGAACACTTTGTAATTGTCGATGGTTGCATAGCCGAGATGCGGCGTCGCCACGACGGCATCAAGCTTGCGGAACGGATGATCCGGCCGCAGCGGTTCCTCGTTGAACACGTCGACGCCCGCACCGGCGATTTTCCTTGCCTGCACCGCCTTGATCAGCGCGTTCTCGTCGACGCATTGCCCGCGTGACGTGTTGATCAGGTAAGCTGTCGGCTTCATCAGCGCGAGATCGGTCGCGCCGATCAGCCCTTCGGTGCGCGGTGAAAGCTGCACATGCACGGTGACGAAATCAGACTGCTTGAGCAGTTCTTCTTTCGTCACGTATGTCACGCCAAGCTCGTCGCAGCGCTCCTTCTTGAGGTTCTGGCTCCAGGCGACGACCTTCATGTCGAGCGCCTGCGCCACCTTGGCGACATGCGCGCCGACCTTGCCGAGCCCGATCACGCCGAGAGTGCGGCCGCTGAGCCCGGTGCCCGCGGTGGTCTGCCACGGCACGCCGGCCTTCATCTGCCGGTCCTCGTAGCCAATGCGGCGGGAGAGTTCGAGCATCAGCCCGATGGTCAGCTCACCCGGCGTGTAGCCGATCGACGGCGTACCGCAGACGACGATGCCGCGCTGGTTGGCGGTGGCGATGTCGATCGCCGCATTGCGCATGCCGCCCGATGTGATGAGTTTCAGGTCTGGCAGCGCCTGAATGACTTCACGCGAAATCAGGGTGCGTTCGCGCATCAGGCAAAGGATCGCGACGCCCTTCAGCGCTTCGATGACTTTTTGCGTGTCGCCGAGGGGCTCCGTGAAGGTCTGGAATTCCACCTCGGGAAGCTGTGACCAGTCGGCAACCTGCCGCGCCACGTCGATATAGTCGTCAAGGATGGCGCCGCGATATTTCATGCATTCCCCCGGCCGATCTGCCTACCGGGCTTTTCTCACCATACCAGGGTGGTCCCCGCAAGGCACCGTGACCGCGGGCGAACTAGGCAATCTGGCTCGGAGTCAGCCGCCGCCGTTGAGGCGGGAAAGGTCGAGGTCCCCGAGATCGGCGCTGTAGGGCACCTGTCCGTGCTTTTCGCGCCACTTCGGGCCGGGACCGCGCATGTAATGGAGTTCGGGGCGGTAGGTATTGAACATGATGCGGATCAGCCGCCAAGTTTTTTTGGCGATCCGCACGGCTACCGTGGGTACGAAAGAGACCGCGGCCTTTTCCATGGCGCATTCCCCCACTGCACGGCGCAACTCGTCATTCTAGTTCGCGCGCAGTTGGCGACATCATCGCGCTTACTGGTTAAAAACTGGTAGGCGGCGGCCGCGAGATGGAAATAGCGTTTCCGCAACCTTACCGGCGCCTCTGAATGCTCTCACCCTTCGCCTCGCGCATAGCGGGGCGGCAAATTCAAGAATACCGGAACATCTGCGGGCGAAGGCCGTTGCCGTAAGAGGCGACCTCCCCGGAGAAAATCAGCAATGCGGATCGCGCAAATCGCCCCGCTTATCGAAAGCGTTCCCCCCAGGCTGTACGGCGGCACCGAACGGATCGTTTCCTACCTGACCGAGGAACTGGTCCGTATGGGTCACGATGTGACCTTGTTTGCCAGTGGCGACAGCATTACGGCGGCAAATCTGGTCGGTTGCGTGCCGAAAGCGCTGCGGCTCGACGTCAATGTTCGCGACGTCATCCCCTATTACATGCTGATGCTCGATCGGGTGCGTCGGCATGCTGACCAATTCGACATCCTGCATTTCCACATCGACCAGTTCCATTTCCCGCTTTTTCGCCATATGGCGGGCCGCACCTTGACCACCCTTCATGGCCGGCAGGACCTGCCGGATATGAAGCCGCTCTACGTCGGGTTTGGCGACATGCCGCTGGTTTCGATCTCAAATGATCAGCGACGGCCGATCCCAAACGCCAATTTCGTTCAGACGATCTATCACGGCCTGCCGGCCGACCTGCACAAGCCGGTTGCCAATCCGCGCGGCGGCTATGTCGCGTTTCTTGGACGCATCGCACCGGAAAAACGGCCCGACCGCGCGATCCAGATCGCTCGCTCGCTCGGCGTCCCGCTGAAGATCGCAGCCAAGGTGGATCGTGTCGACGAAAATTATTTTCGCGAGGTTATTGAGCCGTTGCTCGAAGGGCCGGACGTGCAATTCATCGGCGAGATCAATGAGCAGCAGAAGAACGAATTTCTGGGCGAGGCGCTGGCCTTGCTGTTTACCGGCGATTGGCCTGAACCCTTCGGCCTGTCGATGATAGAGGCCATGGCCTGCGGCACGCCGGTGCTGGCCTTCTCCTGCGGTTCGGTCCCGGAAGTGATCGACCAAGGCGTGAGCGGCATCGTCGTGAACAATATCGAGGAGGGTGTAAGCGCCCTGCCGCGCGTCTTCGCGATCGACCGGCGGGCGGTGCGGCGGCGGTTCGAGGAAAGATTTACCGTCAACCGGATGGCCAAGGACTATCTCGGCGTTTATCGTTCGCTGCTCAAACGCGCGCCGATCCAACAGCGTCGGGAAGACGACGACGTTGGACTTGGGGCCGACATCGCAACGGATGCTCCGAGGGCACACATTGACTCGTGACGTCCCGCTTTCGCCCGCCGCCGCCGAGGCGGTAACCGAGACACCATTCTACATACCGGCGACCGGGCCGTCGACGCGGCCGCGCTGTACGCTCAAGCATGCCGATACCTTCGCCGTGCTCGACAAGCACGGCGATATCGGCGCGACGGCGGATGGGCCGGATGGCGTCTTCCACGCCGATACGCGTTATCTCTCGCGGCTTGAGCTGCTGATCAATGGAATGCAGCCTTTGCTGCTCGGCTCCAATATACGCGACGACAATTCCGTCCTCGCCGTCGACCTGACCAATCCGGATTTCTTTCTCGATAACAAGCTGATACTGCCGAAAGACACGGTGCATATCGTGCGCACGGTCTTTCTCTGGCAAAAGACGGCTTATCAGCGCTTCGGTATCCAGAACCACTGCGAACGGCAGGTCAACTTGCATTTGACCTTCGCCTTCGCCAGCGATTTCGCGGACCTGTTCGAAGTACGCGGCATGCGCCGTGAACGTCGCGGACTTATGCGTCCGGCGACGGTGAACGAGCGAGAAGTCCTGCTCAGTTATGAAGGGCTGGACCGGCGGCTGCGCCAGACCGTGCTGTTTTTCGATCCTACCCCGACTCAACTCGGCGCAACCGCCGCCTCTTACAATCTCATGCTGCAGCCGGGCCAACGTTGTGTTTTATTCGTCGCGGCCGAAAGCAATGCGGAGCCCGGCGTGCGCCCGCCGCCCTTCCTGCGCGGCATGCAGGCCGCTTTCAGGGCGATCCGGCTTTCCACCAGGGATACGGCGGCGGTGGAGACCTCCAACGCCGTCTTCAACCAGGTGGTTTGCCGCTCGGCGGCCGACCTTTCCATGCTGATGACGCAGACGCCGCAGGGCTCTTATCCCTATGCCGGCATCCCCTGGTACTCGACCACTTTCGGCCGCGACGGGATCATCACCGCGATGCAGATGCTGTGGTGCGATCCGGGCATTGCCAGGGGCGTGCTGGCGCGGCTCGCGGCGCATCAGGCGAAGGCGGAGGATCCGCTCGCGGACGCGCAACCCGGAAAAATCCTGCACGAGATGCGCTCCGGCGAAATGGCCGCGCTGCGCGAGGTGCCGTTCGGGCTTTATTATGGAAGCGTCGATTCCACGCCGCTGTTCGTTTGGCTCGCGGGTCTCTATGTGCAACGCACGGGCGACATCGAAACCCTGCGCGCGCTTTGGCCGCATATCGAAGCGGCGCTGAACTGGATCGACCAATGGGGCGATCCCGATGGCGATGGCTTCATCGAGTATCACCGCATGACCGACGAGGGGCTCGTCAACCAGGGCTGGAAGGATTCGCAGGATGCGGTCTTTCATGCCGATGGCCGCTTGGCGGATGGGCCGATCGCGCTCGCGGAAGTGCAAGGTTATGTCTACGCGGCCAAACTTGCCGCCGCGCAATGCGCGCGCAAGCTGGGAAACAGCGCGCAGGCCGATATGCTGGAGAAAGCCGCCGCGCAACTCGCCGAACGCTTTGAGGAAAGCTTCTGGTGCCCGGATCTCGGCACCTATGCGCTGGCGCTCGACGGCAAGAAAGAACGTTGCGCCGTAAGGACGTCCAATGCCGGTCATCTGCTGTTCTGCGAAATGATCAGACCGGAGCGCGCCAAGCTGGTGGCGGAAGGGCTGATGCGGCCGCAATTCTTCACCGGCTGGGGCATCCGCACAGTGGGAAAGGAAGAGGCCCGCTACAATCCGATGTCCTATCACAACGGATCGGTCTGGCCGCACGACAATGCGCTGATCGCGCTCGGTTTCGGCCGCTACGGGTTCAAGCGCGCGATCGATCGGGTTTTCATGGGCTTGTTCAGTGCGGCGCACTACATGGAACTTGTCGCGGCTGCCAGAATTATTCTGCGGCTTCCGCCGCGCGCCGGAGCAAGGGCCGACGCTTTACCCGGTTGCCTGCGCGCCGCAGGCTTGGGCCAGCGCCACGCCTTTCGCTCTGTTGGAGGCTTCGCTCGGGCTGGAATTCGAGCCAGCCACCGACGAAATCCGGCTGCGCAATCCAAGGCTGCCTGCCTTCCTGGATGAGGTAGTCTTGCGCAACCTCCGGCTGAAGCAGTCGAGCGTCGACCTGCGGCTGCGCCGCCATGGCGAGGAAGTATCCGTGCAGGTGATGCGCAGCCGCGGTCATGTGCGGGTGAGCGCGGTCTATTCATAAGGCCTGCCGGCTTGCTCTTTGGCGGCCGGATCGCTAAATCAGCGAGAACTTCCCCACAATGCGCCGTGGCGCGACACGAGGGCAGGGCGCCGATGGCCCGTCAGTTCATCTATCATATGCAGGGTCTGTCCAAGACCTATCCGCCAAGCCGCAAGGTGCTGGAGAACATCCACCTGCAATTCTATCCCGACGCCAAGATCGGCGTGCTCGGCGTCAACGGCTCGGGAAAATCCACGCTGCTTCGCATCATGGCCGGCATCGACAAGGATTATTCCGGCGAGGCCTGGGTCGCCGAAGGCGCCACCGTCGACTACCTGGAACAGGAGCCGCAGCTCGACCCGAAAAAGACCGCGCGCGAAAACGTCATAGAAGGCGTGGCGCAGAAGAAGGCGCTGCTCGACCGCTATAATGAGATCGCCTCGAACTATTCCGACGAAACCGCCGACGAGATGGCGAAGCTGCAGGACGTCATCGACAGCCAGAATCTCTGGGATCTCGACTCCCAGGTCGATCTGGCGATGGACGCCTTGCGCTGCCCGCCGGACGATGCGGACGTCAGCAAGCTTTCCGGCGGCGAGCGACGCCGCGTGGCGCTGTGCCGGCTGCTGTTGTCGCGGCCGGACCTGCTGCTGCTCGACGAGCCCACCAACCATCTCGACGCCGAGTCAGTGAACTGGCTTGAAGAGCATCTGCGCAACTATCCAGGCGCGATCCTGATCGTCACCCACGACCGTTACTTCCTCGACAATGTCACCGGCTGGATTCTCGAACTCGACCGCGGCCGCGGCATTCCCTATGAGGGCAATTACACCGCCTGGCTGGGACAGAAGCAGAAGCGTCTGGAGCAGGAAGGCCGCGAGGAGGAAGCGCGCCAGCGCACGCTTGCGCGCGAGCAGGAATGGGTCGCCGCTTCGCCCAAGGCGCGGCAGGCGAAATCCAAGGCGCGCTACCAGCGCTACGAGGATCTGGTGAAGCAGGCGGCGGAGAAGCAGACGCAGACCGCCCAGATCGTCATCCCGGTCGCCGAGCGGCTCGGACAGAACGTGATCGACTTCGCCGGACTGACCAAGGGTTATGGCGACAACCTGCTGATCGACGATCTCAGCTTCAAGCTGCCGCCCGGCGGCATTGTCGGCGTGATCGGGCCGAACGGCGCCGGCAAGACCACCCTGTTCCGCATGATCACCGGGCAGGAGAAGCCCGACAAAGGCACGATCAAGATCGGGGAGTTGGTGCAGCTCGGTTATGTCGACCAATCGCGCGACGCGCTCGATGCCAAGAAGAACGTCTGGGAGGAAATCTCCGGCGGTGCCGACGTGATCCATCTCGGCAAGCGGGAGATGAACTCACGAGCTTATTGCTCCAACTTTAACTTCAAGGGCGCCGACCAGCAGAAGAAGGTCGGCCAGCTTTCCGGCGGCGAGCGCAACCGCGTGCATCTGGCCAAGATGCTGAAGTCAGGCGCTAATCTGCTGCTGCTCGACGAGCCGACCAACGATCTCGACGTCGATACTTTGCGGGCGCTGGAAGGAGCGCTGGAAGATTTCGCCGGCTGCGCCGTCGTCATCAGCCATGATCGCTGGTTCCTCGACCGCATCGCCACCCACATGCTTGCCTTCGAAGGCGACAGCCATGTCGAATGGTTCGAGGGCAACTTCCAGGATTACGAGGAAGACAAGAAGCGGCGGCTGGGCATCGATTCCGTGATCCCGCACCGGATCAAGTACAAGAAGTTCAGCCGCTGACCGGCGTCTGCCCCACATCCGCCCAGTCCAAATCGCATATAACGGCACGAGCGCGAACGGCCTTGGCCGGCTGCGCCCAAAGCGAGGTAAACCCATGTCGATGGCCGCCGACGAACCGATCCCGCCGCGTGAGTTCAGGGGTCTGCGCCCGCTGCCGCAGATCATCTTCAGTTCGCGCTGGCTGCAGCTTCCCTTGTATCTCGGCCTGATTGTAGCGCAGTGCGTCTATGTCGTGCTCTTCGTGAAAGAGCTTTGGCATCTCGTGCTCGGCGCCATGAAATTCACCGAGCAGGAAATCATGCTGGTGGTGCTCGGGCTGATCGACGTGGTGATGATCTCGAACCTGCTGATCATGGTGATCGTCGGCGGCTACGAGACCTTCGTCTCGCGCCTCCAGCTGGAAAGACATCCCGATCAGCCGGAATGGCTGAGCCATGTCAATGCCAGCGTGCTGAAGATCAAGCTCGCGATGGCGATCATCGGCATCTCGTCGATCCATCTGTTGCGCACGTTCATTTACGCAGGGGCGCTGGGGCGCGAGGGCCTGCCTTACACCGAGACCGGCGTGATGTGGCAGACCATCATCCACGGCCTCTTCATCCTCTCCGCGATCGGCATCGCCTTCGTGGAGCGATTGAGCCAGCCGGTCATGGCGGGCAACCACAGGTCCGCGCACTGATGCCGGGCACGCGGCTGATCGCGCTGATCCTCTGGCTGGCGGCTTCGGCGACGTCCGCGCACGCGGCCGATGCCGCCTTCCAGCAATGGCTGCAATCGCTGCGGCCGCAGGCGGAGCAGTTCGGAATTTCGCGCGCGACTTTTGACGAGGCGACGCGCGATCTCGAGCCGGATCTGTCGCTGCCCGATCTCGTGGTTCCCGGGCCAGCCGCGGCAGCCCGACCGGCAGCCGGAATTCGTGCAAACGCCGGCGGATTACCTGAAGGAGGCGTCGCTTACCCGGCTGGCGTCGCAGGGCCGCGCGCTTGCCGCCGAGCATCGCGCGACGCTGACGCGCATCGAGCGCGAATTCGGCGTCCCGGCGTCGGTCGTGCTGGCGATCTGGGGCCGTGAAAGCGGCTTCGGCCGCTCCTATGCGGGCCGCGACGCCATTCGCGTGCTGGCGACGCAGGCTTATCTCGGCCGGCGCAAGGACCAGTTCCGCGAGGAATTTCTCTACGCGCTGAAGATGCTGCAGGAGGGCCAGGCGACAGCGGTCCGAGCTGCGCTCCTCCTGGGCGGGCGCCATGGGCATGACGCAGTTCCTGCCGTCGGAATTCTATCAGCATGCCGTGGATTTCGACGGCGACGGCCGGCGCGACATCTGGAATTCCGTACCGGATGCGCTCGCCTCAGCGGCAAAGCAGCTCGTCAACAAGGGCTGGCAGCGGGACCGTCGCTGGGCCTACGAGGTGCGCGCACCGAAGGACGTCGATTGCACCGTCGCCGAGCCGGGGCAGACCGCGCCAGCTCGGCGTCTGGCTAGATCGCGGCTATGCGCCGCTCGGCGGGCGCAAGCCATCGCCCGCCGAGCTCAGCGAACCCGCCTCGCTGCTGCTGCCGGAAGGCACCTACGGCCCCGCCTTTCTGACCTTGAAGAACTATTACGTCATCAAGGACTACAATTTTTCCGATCTCTACGTGCTGTTTGTCGGCAATCTCGCCGACCGCATCGCCGGCGGCGGCGCTTTCGTCGACGCCCTGGAGCAAGGCGTCGCAATTGCACACGACAGACGTGGAACGGATGCAGCAGACGTTGACGAAGCTCGGCCTCTATCGGGACAAGATCGACGGCAAGGCGGGGATGCTGACGCGCTCGGCGCTCGGCGCCTATCAGAAGGCCAACGGGCTGAAGCTCGATTGCTGGCCGACGCGCGCCGTGCTGGATCACATGGCAAAATCCAAACCGTAACGCGCAAAACAAGACGGCCGACTTTCGCGATCCGGTCGGCGGATCTGAAAACTCAACTTACGCTTAGTCCCCGAACCAGATCCGGGATCCGGGCACCGTTTTCCCTAGAAAATGCCGTCAAACTTACGCCGCCTGCGCGGCAAACTGCTCGGCGTAATGGCAGGCGACGAGATGGCCCGCGACCGGACGCAGCGGCGGGCGCTCGACGCGGCACCTGTCAGTGACAAAGGGACAGCGCGACGAGAACACGCAGCCCGCAGGCGGATTGAGCGGCGACGGCAATTCGCCCTTCAGGATCACGCGCTGCTTCTTCTCGATGCCGACCGCAGGCGTCGAGGACAACAGCGCCTGCGTGTAGGGATGCAGCGGGTTGCGGAAGATGTCCTGCTTCGAGCCGTGCTCCACGGTAAGGCCGAGATACATCACCATCACGTCATGGGCGATATGCTTCACCACCGCGAGATCGTGGGAGATGAAGAGATAGGCGAGCTTGAGGTCGCGCTGCAGATCGGCGAGCAGATTGAGCACATGCGCCTGGATCGAGACGTCGAGCGCGGAGACCGGCTCGTCGGCGGCGACGATCTTGGGCGACAGCATCAAGGCGCGCGCGATCGCGATGCGCTGGCGCTGCCCGCCGGAGAACATATGCGGATAGCGGCGCGCATATTCCGGACGCAGGCCGACACGCGCCAGCATCTCGGCCGCCTTCGCCTTGCGCTCTGCCTTGCTCAGCCCGGTGTTGATGATCAACGGCTCTTCGAGAATGGCATCCACCTGCTTGCGCGGATTGAGCGAGCCATAGGGATTCTGGAACACGATCTGCACCGTCTGGCGCAGCCGCGTCTTCGCCTCTGCCGGTGGATGCACCGCATCGATGCCATCGATCACGAGCGAGCCCGATGTCGGCGGCTCGATCATGGTGACGAGGCGCGCAAGCGTCGACTTGCCGCAACCGGATTCTCCGACCACTGCCAGCGTCCTGCCTTTGTCGAGCGTAAACGACACGCCGCCAACCGCGGTCAGCACCGCATTGCGCTTGAACACGCCCTGCCGGATTTCGTAGGAGCGCACCAGGTCGCGGGCTTCGATCACGGTGCTCATCCGGCGGCTTCCTTCGCCGTGGCGCCGACCGGGCCGTCCTGCGCGATGCGTTGCGCACGCGACGGATCGCCGAGCGGATAGTGGCAGCGCACATGGCCGTCCTTCCAGGCGCGCAATTCCGGCTGGACGTTGCGCGAATGCTCGGTCGCATACATGCAGCGCGGTGCGAAAAGGCAGCCTTCGGGACGGTCGAGCAGACCCGGCACGATTCCCGGAATGGTCGCGAGCCGTTCGCCGTCGGAGCGGTCGGGCAGCGCGGCGAGCAGCGCTGCGGTATAGGGATGTTGCGGCGATGCGAACAGTTTCGCGGCCGGCTGCTCCTCCATGATCTGCCCGGCATACATCACCATGATGCGATGCGCGGTCTCGGCCACCACCCCCATATTGTGGGTGATCAGCACCAGGGCCATGCCGCTGTCATGCTGCAACTGCAGGAGCAAATCGAGGATCTGCGCCTGGATGGTGACGTCGAGCGCGGTGGTCGGCTCGTCTGCGATCAGCAGTCGTGGGTTGCACGAGATCGCCATCGCGATCATGACTCGCTGATTCATGCCGCCGGACAATTGATGCGGATACGCGGATAGCCGGCTTGCGGCCGCGGGAATGCCGACCTGTTCGAGCAGCGCGATGGCGCGCTTCTTCGCCGCCTTGCGGTTGAGGCCGAGATGCAGTCGCATGGTCTCGATCAGCTGGAAGCCGACGGTGAAGCACGGATTGAGGCTCGTGGTCGGCTCCTGGAAGATCATTGCCACGTCCTTGCCGACGAGCTTGCGCCGGTCGGAGGGCGAGATATTCAAAAGGTCGCGGCCGTCGAATTGGATGCGGTCGGCGTGAACCTGCGCCCGGATAGGGGACGAGCCCCATCAGCGCCAGCATCGACACGCTCTTGCCGGAGCCGGATTCACCGACGATGCCAAGAACCTCGCCCTGATCGACGCGCAGACTGACGCCGTCGACCGCACGCAACGTGCCGGAGCGGGAGGGAAAATCGACGGCCAGATTTGCGATCTCGAGCAGCGCCATGGCGTCACCGCTTGAGCTTGGGATCGAACGCGTCGCGCAACCCGTCGCCCAACAGGTTGAAGGCCAGCACGGTGACGAGGATCATGATGCCCGGGAGCGTCACCACCCACCAGGCGCGCAGCACGAATTCGCGTGCGTCCGCCAGCATCGTGCCCCACTCGGCCGAGGGCGGTTGCGCTCCGAGGCCGAGAAAGCCGAGCGCCGCGGCATCGAGGATCGCGGTCGAGATGCCGAGCGAAGCCTGCACGATCAAGGGCGCGGTGCAGTTCGGCAGCACCTCCTTGAACATCAGCCGCAATTTGCCAGCGCCACCGACTTTCGCCGCTGTGACATAGTCGCGCGACACTTCCGAGATCACCGCGGCACGGGTGACGCGGACATAATGCGGCAGCACCACCACGGCGACCGCAAGCATGGCATTCATCAGTCCCGGGCCGAGGATCGCGACGATGACGATGGCGAGCAAAAGACTCGGCAGCGTCAGGATAATGTCCATGATACGCATGATGACGATTTCAACGATGCCGCGGAAGAATCCGGCGACGAGTCCGAGCACGGTGCCGACCGCGATCGAGATCGCAACCACGGAGATGCCGATCAAAAGCGACAGCCGCGCCCCGTAGATCAGGCGCGAGAGCATGTCGCGGCCGATGGCGTCGGTGCCGAGCGGATAGGTCCATGATCCCCCTTGTTGCCAAACCGGTGGACGCAGGAAGGCGGTGCTGTTGGTCAGGTTCGGGGAATGCGGCGCGACGACTGGAGCGAGGACCGCAAGGATCGTCACAGCGACGATGATGATGAGGCCTGCAACCGCGCCGCTGTTCTCGCTGAAATAGTGCCAGAACTCGCGAAGCGGTCCGGGCGGCGCGGCGCGAGTTTCAATGGCCGTCATCGTGCATGCCGGATGCGCGGATTGATCAGGCCGTAGGTCACGTCGACGAGGAGATTGACCAGCATCACCATGGTTCCAATCAAAAGCGTGCCGCCCTGCAGGACCGGATAGTCGCGCCGGCTGATCGCCTCGATCAGCCATTTGCCGACGCCCGGCCAGGAGAAGATGGTTTCGGTGAGGATCGCGCCGGTGAACAGCACGCCGACCTGCAGACCGATCACCGTAACCACCGGGATCAGCGCGTTGCGCAGCGCATGCAGCGTGATGATGCGCAGCGGCGGCAGGCCCTTGGCCTTGGCGGTGCGGATATAGTCCTCGCCGAGAACCTCGAGCATCGCCGAGCGCGTCATGCGCGCGATCACTGCCAACGGCACGGTGCCAAGCACGATCGCCGGCAGGATCAGGTACCACAGCGCCGAACGGAACGCGGCGAAGTCGCCGGCCATCAGCGTGTCGATCAGAAGGAAGCCGGTTACCGGCTGTACGTAATGCACGAACGCGATCCGTCCCGACACCGGAGTCAGTCCGAACTGCACGGAGAACAACAGGATAAGCAGCAATCCCCACCAGAAAATCGGCATAGAATATCCGGTGAGGGATGCCGCCATGACGCCGTGGTCGAAGATCGAATTTCTTTTGATGGCGGCGAGCATTCCGGCGGGCAGGCCGAGGATCAGCGCGAACAGCATCGCCGCGGTGGCGAGCTCGATGGTTGCGGGAAACAGCGTCTTGAATTCGGCGATCACCGGCGCCCGAGTGACGATCGATTTGCCGAGATCACCCTGCAGCACGCGGCCGAGATAGTAGCCATATTGCACGTACAGCGGCTGATCGAGGCCAAACTCCTTCAACAGCTTGGCGTGATAGACAGGATCGATGCCGCGCTCGCCTGCCATCGTCTCGATCGGATCGCCGGGCACGAGACGGATCAGGAAGAACGCAACCAGCGTGATTCCGATAAAGGTCGGTATGATAAGACTGACGCGGGTCAGGATGAAGCGCAGCATGAACTTCGGACTTGCCTTCGACCATGACCGAAAACAAAAAAAGGCGGTCCTTAGAACCGCCCCTTGCCGCACTTACTCGTTGATGTCGACCCAGTAGAAATTGTGCCGTCCGAAGGGCGAGAGCTTGAAGTTGACGACTTTCTTGTCCATCGGTTTCAGCTGCACCGCGTGCGCGATGGTGAACCAGGGCGCCTGCTCCTTGAAGATGACCTGCGCCTGCTCATAGAGCTTGGTGCGTTCGGCCTGGTCATTGACCGCCTTGGCCTTGACCACGAGATCATCGAAGGGCTTGTGGCAGAACTTCGCGATGTTCGCTCCAGAAGCCTGCTGCGCCGAGGCGCAGCCGAGCAGACTGTGCAGGAAGTTGTCCGGGTCGCCATTGTCGCCGGTCCAGCCCAGCATGCCCATCTGGTGCTCGCCCGCCTGCAAGCGCTTGCGGTACTCGCCCCATTCGAAGGTCTTGATCTCGGCCGTGACGTTGATCTTGGCGAGATCGGCCTGCATCAATTCGGCGATTCGCTTGGCATTGGGATTGTAGGGGCGTTGCACCGGCATCGCCCACAGGTCGGTCGCCATTCCGTTGGGGAAGCCTGCCTCGGCCAACAGCTTCTTCGCCGCTTCCGGATCATACGGGTCGTCCTTGACTGCACTGTTGTAGGACCACATCGAGGGCGGGATCGGGTTCTTCGCCGCAACGCCGGCCGACAGATATACCGCGTCGATGATCGCCTGCTTGTTGATCGCCATGCTCAAGGCCTTGCGCACGCGCACATCGTCGAATGGTTTCTTGGTGGTGTTGAAGGCGAGATAGCCGATATTCAGCCCTGGCTGTTCGAGCATCTGAACGTTCGGATCCTTCCTAATCGCGTCCAGGTCGGCCGGGTTTGGATACGGCATCACATGGCATTCGCCTTTTTGCAGCTTCGCCCATCGCACCGAAGCGTCGGGCGTGATGGCATAGACGAGATCGTCGATTTTGGCCTTGCCGCCCCAATATTGCGGCCACGCCTTGTAACGAATGATCGCGTCCTTCTGATACTGCACGAGGTAGAACGGACCGGTGCCGATCGGCTCCTGATCGATCTTTTCCGGCGTGCCGGCCTTGAGTAGGGCGTCGGCATATTCTTTCGACTGTACCCCCGCGAACGGCATCGCGAGATCGGCGAGGAACGGCGCTTCCGGCGTGTTGAGCGTGATCTTGATAGTGTAGTCGTCAACCTTCTCGATCGACTTCAAGAGCTTGGGCATCGCCATGTCGGTGAAGTAGGAGTGGTTCGGGCTCGTCACCTTGAAGTAGGGGTGATCGTCCTTCCACTGCCGCTCGAACATGAACAGCACGTCGTCGGCATTGAAATCGCGGGTCGGCTTGAACGCGCCGGTGTTGTGCCATTTGACGCCGCGGCGCAGCCTGAAGGTGTAGGTCAGGCCGTCCGGCGAAATTTCCCAGGAACTCGGCGAGCGAGGGCACGACCTTGGTGCCACCGGGCTCGAAGGCAACGATCTTGTTGTAGATCTCGTCGCTGGCGTCGAACGAGGTGCCGGTGGTGTTGATGCCGGGATAGAAATTCTCCGGGCTTCCTTCAGAGCAAAAGACGAGGGTTTTCGACAAAGCGGGTGTAGCCGCGAAGATCGTCGACAGACAAAGCACGCGAAGCAGGGTGAGGCAATTCATCGGAACCTCCCGTTGCAATTGGCTCAACGGTAATCTGACCCCCCAAGGAGTCAAACCCTCCTTTCCGACGCGCGCCGTGCTCGATCTCACGGCACAGTCCGCGGCGCTGGAGCGGCGTCAGCACAAACGAAACCGGCCGGTTCTTGCGAACCGGCCGGTGTCTTGATCTACCGAACTTTGCTTACGGGCAGATAAAGCGCGGCTTTGACCAGGCCACGGCACGGCCGGCACGGTCGAAAGCGACCGGCTTGCGTGCCCAATAGCCGCCCGGGCAGGCAACCGGATAGGCGGCCGAATAGCCGGAATAAACGACATAGCCCGGAGCCGGTGGATAGGCGTAAACCGGCGCCGTCGCGCCAGCAATGAGTGCGCCCGCGGCGAGCCCGCCAACGACGCCAGCCGCAACCGCCGCACCGACATGGCCGTGACGGTGCCAGGCGTGAGCGGGGGCCGCCACGCTAATGACACCGGCGGCAATGGTGCCGGCCGCCAGCAATCCAACAAAAGCTTTCTTCATCTGGGGTTCTCCCTCCAAGGCAAGACGCAAGAGCGCACAATGAATCAACGTAGCTTCAGTGTCGAGCAAGGAACAATGAGGCTGCTAATATGTCGTAAATTCGGCCTGAACACTAGATGAATAAAAAAGCGCCCCCGCCGCGCGGGGACGCCTTTTCGCTAATTTTCAGATCAGATTTGCAGGATTAGTCGCAAACCCGGACCCGACGCCAGCGCGGGCCATAGTCGGTCCAGACCTTCTGGCGCACCAGGTGACAGCGGCTATAGGCATAGGGGCCGCCGTAGTAAACTGGCTCCGGCGCATAGGCATAGCCATAGCCATAACGCGGGGCGAAAGCCGAACCGATGATGGCGCCAGCCGCCAGGCCGCCTACGACACCGGCTGCGATCGCGCCCTCGTTACCCGCCTGGGCAGGCGAGGGGGCAGCAACCGCCACCGCAGCGATCATGCCGGCAGTGGCAAGAGCCGTAAGAGTTTTCATCATGACGCACCTCTCTGTGTAACTGAAGGGGCACAACGCGTGAGCCCCTTGCAGATGAATCAACATCCGGCAGAGCGAAAAGTTACGAAAAATCAGATGAATAGCGCATGAACCGTCACGCCAGATTTCGGCCTTGTTTGATGCCGCTTTGCTATCGCCATCGAAATCCCGGAATTCACAGTAAATACGCGCAAACCGGCCGGCGAATTGCCGCTCGCGGGGTCATTGACATAGAATTGGCACGGTTCCCGGGTTTCTGCCCGGGCAAGAAAAAAGCGGGGGGCAGGGAGTGTCGATGTTTCATTTCGCAAGGCTCTGGTTTTTGGCTTGGATGCTGCTGCCGATGACGGCGCAGGCCAATGATGCGCGGCCGTATGACAAGGCGTCGTTTTACTTCGCGGCGCATCAGGACGACTGGCAGCTCTTCATGAATCCGTCAGCTTTCCTCGACGTGCGGGGCGCGAGGACCAAAACGGTGTTTGTGCATCTCACCGCTGGCGATGCCGGAACAGGCATGGGATTGCGCGGCCGGAAGCACCCCTTCTATCTGGCGCGGGAAAACGGGGCCGAAGCGGCCATCCGCTTCATGGCGGACGCCAATGAGCTGCCGATCGAGAAGGTCGCCGAACGCAGGACCTTCAACGGGCATTCGATCTATCGCGTGAGTTATCGCAACACTGTCTCCTATTTCCTGCGGGTGCCGGACGGGAGCGGCAATGGCTTGGGATATCCGGAGACCGGCAACCAATCCTTACGGCGATTGGCCGACGGACAATCCGACAGACTGCGCGCTATAGACGGCTCGACGGTCTATCGTGGCTGGGACGATCTCACTTCAACGCTTCGCGCGTTGATCGATTATGAAAGACAGGGCGCGTCCAGTGTACAGATCAACGTCGGCGAGACCGACCCCGTGATCAATCCGGGCGACCATCCCGATCATCAGATGACGGCAAAGGCCGCGCTCGAGGCCGCCAGGAATCTGGCTTGTGCGCGCCGGCTGTATTTCGTCGATTATGCCAGCGCGCGGCTGCCGGAGAATCTCGACGCGAAGCAACGCGACATGGAAAGCGCGGTCTTCGCGGTGACCGCCGCCGGCATCCGGGCGCTGGATCATTCCAGCGCCTGGCACCATTACAATGAAACCTATGTCGGCCGAAATTATTTCCGGGTGGAAGAGGGCACAGGCCGTTGCGACGCGCCGCGGCCGGAAATCGCCGCTGCGCCGCAGAAACCGGCTTCGGCCGCCCAACAGCTTGCGGTCGCCAAGCCGAAGTAGCGCGCTGGCTTCAAGCGGGCGAAACCAGTCCGCCGGACATAAAAATCGCCAAGGCCCTTCAATCCGCTGGAGGGCTTTTTTTCGTAAAACAATTCAATTGGAGGTCAACTGGAACCATGACCTATGTCATCAAGTTGTCTCTTGGATACCGTAGCTAAGACGGTGCGGAGCAGGCGATAAACGAAGGCCGACTTTGCATCCCGTATCCGCGAGGTTGGCGATGCTCAGTCGGATCGATCCGAAAACCCCGTCGAGTCGTGAGGTCGATGTCGTACCGACGACGCATTATCGTGCGCGTCAGCCGAAATTGGACACCGGCCTGCACGGTCCGGCCAAGCGCCAGATCGCTGCGATCGAAGTGCTCCCCACGTCCGCCCAACGGGTCGCGTCGGTCGACGCGCTGCGCGGCTTCAGCATGTTCGCCATCCTTGGTGTCGATATTCTCGCAAAGGCGATTGAGGAAACCCTGGCCAATGCCGGCTGGTTTCTGGCCGCGCTCGGCGCCGTGATCGGCACGCAATTCACCCATGCCAAGTGGCATGGCGCCAATTTCTACGATCTGGTGTTTCCGCTTTTCATTTTCGTGACGGGTACCGCGATCGTGCTCTCCCTGCCGAAACTGGTAGAGCACGAGGGCAAATGGGCCGCGCATAAGCGGGTATTGGGGCGTTCCGCGGTCCTCTTCTTGCTCGGCGTCATCTGCTATGGCGGCGTGGCCAACGGCTGGAGCGAGATCAGGCTCGGCGGAGTGCTGCAGCGAATTGCGCTTTGCTACCTGTTCGCTTCGCTCCTGTTCCTGAACCTATCGATTCGCGGCATGGTCGCGAGTTTCTCCGCGCTGCTGATCGGCTACTGGGCGTTGATGACCTTCGTGCCGGTGCCGGGCGTCGGCGCCGGCTCCTTCGCGCCAGGCGCCAATCTCGCCAACTGGATCGACGAGCATTACCTGCCCGGCCGTAAATGGGAAGGCAACTGGGATCCGGAAGGCATCCTCACGACGCTGCCGGCGATTGCCACCTGCCTGCTCGGGGTCTTTGCCGGGCTGCTGTTGAAAAATGCAAAGTTCGAAGCGCGGCAAAAATCGCTGTGGCTGATCTATGCCGGGGTCGCGTTGCTCGCCGCCGGCCTGCTCTGGAGCCTGCAATTCCCGATCAACAAGCATCTTTGGACTTCGTCCTTCGTGCTGGCCACCGGCGGCGTTTCCGCCATCCTGCTCGGAGCCTTCCACGAGATCATCGACGTGCGTGGCTACAAGGCCTGGGCGAGCGCCTTCATGTGGGTCGGCGCCAGCGCGATTGTGCTCTATATGTTCAACATCATTTTCGGATTCCATGTCATCGCAGAGCGCCTGGTTGGCGGCGATGTTGAGCATCTGGCTGACCGGCTAATGACGCCCGGGGCCGGTCGCTTCCTGGTTACCCTGGTCGCGCTGTTGATCGCTCTCGCAGCCGCGCGTTTCCTCTACCGCCGCAGGATTTTCCTGCGGGTGTGAGGGCTTCACGGTCTGGAGACGGACCATGCTGCAAATCCTGCAAGTCGTCACGTTGATGCTGGTCGCCGTGACCATGACGCTCGCTTTGGCGCATGCGCTGGAATATCCGGGCAAGATGCGCCTGTCGAAGCAGGAATATCTCGCAACCCAGGCGATTTATTACCCCGGCTTCACGCTCGGCGGCATTGCGGAAGGCGTCGGCATGATCGCGCTCGGCGTGCTGGCCTTTCTCACGCGCGGCTCGGGCGCCGTGTTCTGGCTGACGCTCGGCGCCTTCCTCGCGATTGTCGCACTGCATTTGGTCTATTGGGTGCTCACGCATCCCGTGAATAATTTCTGGATCAAAGACGTGAAACTGCATCGCGCCGGCACGCGCTTTTTTGGGCTGAGCCCTGCGCGGCGGATCGGCGGGCAGCCGGACTGGACCGAACTGCGCGACCAA
The DNA here is from genome assembly GCA_963802475.1 of uncultured Alphaproteobacteria bacterium. Lineage (GTDB taxonomy): Bacteria > Pseudomonadota > Alphaproteobacteria > Rhizobiales > Xanthobacteraceae > CANKHA01. The sequence goes on along the minus strand of CAWDIZ010000014.1, from coordinate 478,921 downwards.
TGGGAGCGCTCCCATCTCTTGCTTCCGCGCGATCTCGCTGGTGATTTAGCTTAGAGTTCGCGCACTAAACCTGTTAATTTGGCGCATGATCTTTCATGCGCCGGTTCACACTTGCCCGGATCATGCGCTACACTTGCATGATGCCGGCCATGATTCGCAGCCTGGCTTTTTTATCCGCCGCCTTGCTTTTGGCTGCGGCAAGCATCCCCTGTCGAGCCCAGACTGCCGATGATATCGCCGTCATCCAGGCGCGCGCACTCGAGTTTGCGAACCAATCGCGCGAAGAGCATGGCCTGCCGCCGCTCGCGCTGGAAGACAAGCTCAATGCCGCGGCGCAGGCGCACGCGGATGACATGCTTACGCGCCGCTATTACGCCCACGCCTCGCCGGAAGGACTCACAGCCGCTGACCGCTATGTGGCGGAGGGCGGCAGCAGGTGGCGGCTGATCGCCGAGAATATCGCACAATGCTTCGGCTGCCGACCGCCGGCGCGCGTCGGCGTGCTGCGTCGGCTGCACGCAAGCTGGCTGGAAAGTCCAGGTCACCGCAGGAACATCTTGCGCGAGGACGTTACCCATTTCGGCTTCGGCATGGTGGTGGATGAGGAACGTCAGCTTTACGCGGTGCAGACCTTCGCCGGCCCGGGCCGGCCGCGTCGTCTGGAGCCGGATGAAGCGCAGGCGCGGCTCTCGACTGAGGAGCAGGCGCGGCAGGTATTGCGCAGGTTCAACCAGGCGCGCGAGCAATCGGGCGGCGCGCCGCTGGCATTCAGTCCCGCTCTTACCGATGCGGCGCAGACAATCCTGCCCAATCAGGGGTTGGAGCAGTTCGACCTCGCCAGCCGCGAGGATCTGCTCGACGTCTTGCCGCTCGCGGAGCGTGACCACTGGCGTTTGATCACGGTGTTTTCGGCCGATTGCGGCGCCTGCGGCACCACGCCCACCGCCGCCGACGTGCGTTTCTTCGCGCAGCAATGGCTGGACGATCCGAGTTACCGGCAGGCGGTGCTCGATCCCTCCATCACGCATGTGGGTTTCGCCATCGCCACCAACGGCCAGGGCATGAAGGTCGGCCTCGCCGTGCTGGCTCGGGAGGATTGAGCGGCGCCGGATGCTACATCTGGAATCCGGTTGCCTTCACGATCGCATTCTTCGCTTCGTCCGCCAGCAGTATCTTCAGTTCCGCCGGTGAGAGCGGCTTCGGCTCGAAGCCGATCTTCGCGATGCTCCGGGCCAGTTCCGGCGCTTTGAGGATTTCGCCGACTTCAGTATTGAGCGTGCTGACAATCGCGGCCGGCATATCGGCGCGGCCGAAAATGCCGTAATAGGTGGTCGATACAACGCTCGGATATCCGCTTTCCGCCATGGTCGGAACCTCCGGCATGTCCGGAGCGCGCGTTGTTCCGGTATAGCCGATGATCCGCAGCTGGCCGGCGCGATGCAGCGGCAGCAGCGTCGATGCGTTCCCGATATTCATCTGAATGCGTCCGCCCAAAAGATCCGTCACCGCCTGCGCGCCGCCCTTGTAAGGCACGTTGGTGATTTCCAATCCGGCCGCCAACTTGAACATCTCGCCTACCAGCTGCGGCAAGGTCCCCTGGCCGAAGCCGAAATTGAGCTTGCCTGGATTGGCTTTGGCGTAAGCGACGAATTCCTGCACCGTCTTTGCCGGCACGTCGTTGCCGATCACGATGACATTGGAGGCCGCTCCCACGGTCGCGATTGGCACGAAATCTTTCAGCGCATCGTAACCGGCCGTCGTGCTGGCGACCGGGGCGATCAGGTGAGTGGGGCTGTTGGAGAACAACAGCGTATGGCCGTCCGGCTCGGCGCTGATCACGGCGCTCACGCCGGTGGTCGTGCCGCCGCCCGGCCGATTGTCAATGATGACGGGCTGTCCGAGACGCGCCGAGAGCTGAGGCGCGATCAGCCGGGCCAGCACATCATTTGGCGATCCGGCGGTGTAGGGCAGGATCAGCTTGATCGGCTGGCTGGGATAGGATTGCGCATGCCCCGGCGCAGGCATCCCGCATGCGATACAGACGGAGGCAATGGCAGGGAGCAATCTCCGGATTGCGGTCATCGGTCTCCTTGGCACGAAGCGGCTGCGGTTGTCTCGCTCGCCGGCATTACGAAAACACGGTAAGTGTAACCGCCAATACTTTGAAGGGGAAAGCGCTGCGATGATCCGTATCGCCATTCTTGCTTGCCTTTTCAGCTTGGGATCCGCAGCCTTGACCTTCGCTTCCGATGACACGGTGCGGCTCGCCGGCGGCAGCTTCACGATGGGCAGCGCGCGCGGGCTGTCGGACGAACGGCCGCCGCACAGCGTCACGCTGAAAGCCTTCTGGATCGACCGGCGCCCGGTGACCAATGCGGAATTCACGGTCTTCCTGGAAAAGCTCGGCGCCACCTCGAACGCGCGCGGCCAGCATCTATTTGACTTCGACGACGCCGATGCGCGCATCCACAAAGTGCAGGGGCGCTGGCGCGCCGATCCGGGCTTCGAAAATCATCCTGCCAATGAGATGAGCTGGTACGGCGCGCGCGACTATTGCGCGGCGCTCGGCAAGCGGCTGCCGAGCGAGGCCGAGCGCGAATTCGCCGCGGGCGGTGCGCAGGGGCGCGCTTACCCCTGGGGCGAGACGCCGCCCGACGCAGGCCGTGCGCGCTATGGCATCGGCTGGACCAAGACCGTGCCGGTCGGCTCTTTCCCGAACGGCGCGACGCCCGAAGGTGTGCTCGATCTCGCCGGCAATGTGCATGAGTGGACCGCCAGTATCATGCGGCCTTATCCCTATCGCGCCGACGACGGGCGCGAGGAGGGCGATGCGCTGGCCGACCGCGTGGTGCGCGGTGGCGCGGCGGATACCGGAGCTGACACATTGCGCGCCAGCTGGCGCGGGGCGAGCGTCTCGCGCGGCGCGCGGGCGGGCCACCACAATATCGGCTTTCGCTGCGTGAAGGACGCGGAGTAAGCGGCGGCGGCGGATAGCTGCAAAGCGCGCCCGCCCGCCCTATATTCAGGAAAACCACGCCGCAGGAGGAAGCCCGCGATGTGCCGTAACATCCGCACTTTGTTCAATTTCGAGCCGCCGGCGACGGAAGACGAGATCCGCGCCTCCGCCCTGCAATTCGTGCGCAAGCTGTCCGGCTTCAACAAGCCCTCGCAGGCCAATGCCGAGGCCTTCGACCAGGCCGTCGAGGAGGTATCGGCGGCTGCGCGCCGGCTGCTGCAGTCGCTAGCGACCAATGCGCCGCCGCGCGACCGCGAGGCGAACGGAAAAGCCCGCGCCCGTTCGCGCGAACGTTTTGCTTGAAGGCGCGCGCTAGCCTTGCGGCGTCAGCAGATTGGCGTCGCGCGCCAAAAGCCAGCGGCCGCCGGCTTCCTTGCGCAGGAGCGTGAGCGTATAGCCGGCCCGGCGCATCGGCTTACCGCCGGGCGGCGTCATCGTCACCTCAAGATAATTGCGCAGATAGGCCCACCCGCCGAGGATCTGCAATTCGCGGATTTCGCTTCTGCCCCGCATCTGCATGTCCTTCATGCCCTCCGACATGGCGCGAAATTCCGCTTTGCCGAACGGCTCGCGCCCCGGCACCATGAAGACCACGTCGTCCGCCATCAGGCGCAGCACGGTTTCGAGGTCGCCGGCCTCGCTCGCCTGCATCCAGGTTGCGACCAGATCGCGGATGGCGGCTTCGTCTTCGGTCATGACCCGTCCTTTATTGCCCCGTGAAGTCGATTATAATGCCGGCGCATCATTGCCAGGGAGAACGATTATGCCAACCCGATTATCATCCGTCCTGCGTGCCCTCGTTGCCGTTGCCGCGCTCGTGGTGCTGTCGTCACCCGTTCATGCCGACAGCGGCGGCATCCACTTCCGTGTGGTCAAGGCCGGCTTCGTCGTCGGCGCCTCGGGCGGCGACGGCACGCTCACCTTCAAGGGCAAGCGCTATGGCCTCGGGATCGGCGGCGTCAGCTATGGCTTCACCTTCGGTGCCTCCGAGACGCTCTTCACCGGCACGGTGAGCAACATCCGCCGCCCATCGGACGTCGCCGGCGTCTATGCGGCAGGCGGTGCAGGCGCGGCGATCGGCGGCGGCGCGCAGGCCATCGTGCTGACCAACCAGAAAGGCGCGGTGCTCTCGCTTGCCGGCCGCTCGGTCGGCGCGATCGTCGCGGCGGACCTCAACGGGTTGGTGATTACGGTGAGGTGAGGCACCGAGCCTCAAAATCGACCGGTTGAGATCGCGACAAAGATCAAATCCCGCGCTCGCGTTTCAGCCGGTCGATATAGGCCGTGATTTCCGGCGGCAAGGCCTTCACGCCCGCTTGCCCGGCGGCCGACAGATAGGGCCGTAGCTGCGAGCCCGCGAGAAAGGCCGGCTGGCGGCCGGCGGAATCACGCGATCGAAGATCACCACGATCAGCGCGGCGACGAAGCCGATGCGCATGGCGCCGAGTGCGGCGCCGGCGATGCGATCCGGAATGCTGATATGCGGCCCGGTGACGTCATCGAGTGCGCGGCGCAACAACGCGGCGAAGATCATGCCGAGGACAAGCAGCAAACCGGCCAGCAGCGCCCCGTTATAGACCGGCGGCATGTCGAACCGCGTCGCCAGGAAAAACGACAGCGCGGGCGCGACGCCGAGCGCCACCGGCGCCCCGATCACATAGCCGAGGATGGTCGCCGTGCTGCGCAGAAGTCCGGAGGCAAAACCCATGACGACGGCGAGGGCGAGCAGGGCGTAGATGGCGAGATCGAACAGCATGATGAAAAAGAACCGCCCTTGAAAAACGCGCCAAACGGTCAAGCTTCCGCTTTGTGGCTCACTGGCGCGCTGCCGGCTCGAGCTTGCCGTAGAAGCTGAACTTGCCGCGCGGGCCCGTCACCTGCAGCGTCCAGTCGGTGAACTGCGCTGCGTCGGTGCAGCCATTGCCGCGCCCATGCAGCACCAGCGTCACGCGGCTGTTGCGGTTGGTTGCCGCCTTGAACAGCCCGTCGCCCGTGGCATGCGAGGCGAGCCGCCATTCCTTGTACAGCGTCGGATGCTCCCCGCCTTCGCCGCGCGGATCGACCTCGAAGATGCCGATGGTCGCGGGCATGAAGAAGGACAGCGTGCCGGCGCGGTTCTTCTCGTCGCGGAAGCTGAAGGTGACGCGCTCGTTGGCGCGTTCCATGACGACCTCGTAGGTGTCGCCGGCGTCGGCGACGCCGCGCAGCCGCTTCGCCGGGTCCGCACTCTCGGTCATGAGCAACGCCTGCGCCGCGAAGCGGACCTTCGCGAGCTCGGCGGTGTGCCGCGGCTTCAGCACCTCCCGCTCGGCATAGCGCTGCGCGGGATGCGTTTCGCAGCTTTGCGCGAAGGCGGGCGCGGCGGGCGCGAGCAGGGCGAGCGCGCAGGCCAGCAACATCAGGCGGCGTTTCATCGGGCTGTCATGGCCGGCGACCGCCGGCCTCCATGTGCGATGGAGCCCATAGTAAAGACGCCGCCGCCCGCGGCAAGCCGCCCCCGTATCGTTTGCGCCGAGAGTTGGCGCGGGAACGTTGTCGGCGGTAAGTCGTTGCCACAAAGACAATCCCGGAAAGGCACGTCATGCGCCTTCACCTGTCCCTTCACCTGTCCCTTGGCATCCTCGCCGCGGCGCTTGCCTTCGGCGCGCCGGCCGCGGCACAGCAGCAGCAGGAAATCGACATGCGGCTGCGCTCATCGGGCTTCAAGGTCCGGCTCGCGACCACGGCGCAGGAAATCGCGCATCTGAAGCGCGTGCCGCCGCGCCTGATGCTCTCGCGCACGGATCAGGCGCGTCGCTACTATGTCTATGCCGATCCGGATTTCTGCAAATGCGTCTTTGTCGGCGACGAGCAGGCGCTGCGCAGTTTCAAGGAAATGGTCCCGCCGGCGGCCGAGCAGCCGCAGGCCTATAGTTCCACCCGGCCGACGACGACAGAGCTCATGATCCGCGAGATGGACGCCGACCTCGGCCAGACCGACATCTTCGGCCCGCCGTTTTAGGCTGCGGACGATTCTCTGATTCAATTTTCAAACAGCGCAGCTTTTTTTCCCTCATGGTGAGGAGCGTTGCGAAGCAACGCGTCTCGAACCATGCGGGCCACCCGCGCTGCCCATCCTTCGAGACGGCGCTTCGCGCCTCCTCAGGATGAGGTCCGAGAAGAGCCCAAGCATCATCCGCCCGTCTTTAGCCGCTGCCGGCGTTAATTATCACCTGTCGCCCGCCAATACGGCGGTATCAACGGACCTTTGTTTCGTCCCCGGCCTCGCGACGAAACATTTCCCTGCCACGACGAAACCGGAATCCGGGGCGGACGAAAACGCCCGGAAAGACGGCCGGACTATATCCGCCTCCCTAAACTCGCCGCATAAGCTCAAAGGGAGTCCTGGATGAGTACCAGGGTCATGTTCAGCGTGCCGACCCATTTCTCCCGGGGTGAAGGCAAGCGTGCGATTGCGCAAGTTCACACCCGATCGAATGGAGAATCCGTCATGCGTGCAACGCTCTTCTGTGCCGTCCTTTTGTCGTCGATCTCACCGCTGGCAGCGGCCGCGGGCGAAGTGCCCGATGCGATCGCCGCTCCCGGCGAAAAGCTGGTGGTAACCGTGCATGCGGTCGGCGCCCAGATCTACGATTGCAAGGCGGATGCCTCCGGCAGCCAGGTCTGGCAATTCCGCGAACCGGTCGCGACGCTCCTCGTCGCCGGCAAGACGGTCGGCCGTCATTACGCCGGCCCGGCCTGGGAACTGGCCGATGGCAGCTCCGTCGCCGGCAAGGTGTCCGGGCGCGCGCCCAGCGCCGGTGCCAGCGACATCCCGCTGCTCAAGCTCGACGGCGTCAACGGCAAAGGCAACGGCCAGCTCAGCGGGGTCACCACGATCCAGCGGCTGAACACGCGCGGCGGCGTCGCCTCCGGCGCCTGCGACACGGCGGGTGCGCTGCTCAACGTGCCCTACACCGCGGACTACGCCTTCTACAAAAAGGGGGAATAGGCCCTACACCGCGGACTACGCCTTTCTACAAAAAGGGGGGATGAGGCCTTCGACAGACGACCGTGACATTCAAACCAGGGAGCAAGCCAATGGCCAGGATTACTGCGTTTCTTTACGGCCTCGTGGCCTATCTCGTGTTCCTCGTCACCATTCTCTATGCGATCGGGTTCGTCAGCGGACTGATTGTGCCGAAGACGATCGATAACGGCGAAGCAGTTCCGCCCGTCGTGGCCTTGATCGTGAATCTGCTCCTGATGTCGGTGTTCGCCGTGCAGCACAGCGTGATGGCGCGCAAGCCGTTCAAGCAATGGCTGACGCAATACATCTCGCCGGCGATCGAGCGCAGCACCTTCGTGCTGCTGGCGAGCCTTGCGCTGCTCCTGCTGTTCTGGGAGTGGCGGCCGATGCCGGCAATCGTCTGGCAGGTTGCCGACGCGCGGCTGGCGATGGCCGTGCTCGGCCTGTCGCTGTTCGGCTGGGTGCTGGTGTTCTTCACCTTCCTGATCAAATACTTCGAACGGTTCGGCGTGCACCAGGTGGCGCTGATTCTCGCCGGGCGGCCGCTGCCGGCGCCGCGTTTCAGAACGCCGGGGCTGTACAAGGTCGTGCGCCACCCGATCTATCTCGGCTTCATTATCGCTTTCTGGGCAGCACCGACGATGACCGCCGGGCACCTCCTGTTTGCCGGCGTCACCACCGCTTACATCTTCGTCGGCATCGCGCTGGAGGAGCATGACCTCGTCGCGCAGTTCGGCGACGAGTACCGGCGCTACCGGGAGCGCGTGGCGATGCTGGTGCCGTTCTGGTGGCGCGGCGTGGCCGCGCTGCGGTGGGAAAGCCGGCGCGCATCGATCAACGACACGGCGGCCTGAGACCGACGAAAAATGCGAAGGACCGCATCCTTGCGGGCGCGGTCCTGGCTTGGCGGATCACAATGTCAAACAGCCCCTCAATTCTCTCCTCATGGTGAGGAGCGGTGCGAAGCACCGCGTCTCGAACCACCGCAAGTCGGCTATAGCCGACTTGCGCAACTAATGGTGCCGATCTCCGGGTAAACCCGGGATCGGTCGGCCCGGAATTCTTCGGCCTCATCCTTCGAGACGCTTCGCTTCTCAGGATGAGGGGAAAGGGCTGAGTGCGGCTCCTCAGGATGAAAGGAGAGTCACACACGCTTCGCCGGGCTCGCAGCCTAAATATTCGTCCCGCGATTGTAGGCGTCGACCAGCTGATTATAGTCGCGCAACAGCCGCGCCGGTGAGCCTTCGATCATCCAGCCGCTGCCGGCGTTGATCATCATCTTGTCGCCCTGGCTGTACGGCGTCTTGTCGCGGATGCGGCGCGTCAGCTGCTTTGCCGTGGTCAGATACGACTTGGCGCTGCTGATGAAAAACGAGCCGATCTTCGCGCCGCCGTCGGCGCCGGAAAGCCCTTCGGTCGCCTTGACGATGTTTTCGTATTCGCTCAGCGCCTTGATGATCTCGGCAAGATCGGGCGTCGCCGCATCCTGCGCGCGCAGCACGCGCTTGGCCTGGATCATCAGCGTCTCGACATGGTAGCGCGTCTTTTTCCCTTCGCTCTTTTCGATCTCCGCGAGCTTCTCCAGCGCGCGCTTGTCGTTGATGGCTTCGACGCCGTCGCGCAGCTTGCGGTCGGCGGCCGCGAAGGCATCCCAGGCGGCGACGAGACGCGGATGCAGCGCCTTGCCCTTCGCCATCTTGTCGTCCTTGTAGTCCTCCTGCGAATAATAGTCGTCGGCCTCCTTCAGGAGCGGCTCAAGCTTGCCCACCGCATCCGCATAGGCCGAGGCGGTGGCTTCGAGCTCGGCGTCGCGCGGCTCGAGCGCATTGGCCTTCTCGACGTTCTTCCGGCAATCCGAGGTGTCGTAGATGGTATAGGTGCCGTAGATGATCCGCTCCTTGCCGGTCGGGCCCTTCCTGTCGGCCCAGCTGAAATAGCGCGCGCGTGAATCATAGGAGCGCGCCGAAAGGCGGTTGATGCAGCCGACATAGGCGTTGAGCTTTTCGGTGGCCGACGGCGTCTGCGCGCGTGCCTCGTCCGCGGCGGGCGGGGAAAGGAGAAATGTTGAACCGACGAGTGCGAATACGGCGAAGGACTTCATGCTGACACCCCCTTTAAGCCGAAGCGACTGCGGCAAGGATACGAAAGGCGCGGCGGAAATGCCAAGGGGTCCGCCAGCGAGGGCACAAACCCGCCATCCTTCGAGACGGCCGCCGATCTGACGATCGGCGGTCTCCTCAGGATGAGGGCGGTGGTGTTGCCGGTCCTGTTATCGATTCCAGGTTATCCCCGTCCTCATCCTGAGGAGCGCGCCCTCATTAGGTCACAAGTCGAGTTCAACTCGACTTGCGCGCGCGTCTCGAAGGACGAGGACGGCCTGTGAGGGCGCGTATCTCTACGCAACCCCGCCGCACTTACCGCGCGCGCCGCAGCGCGCCGCAACAGAAGGATACGAAAGCCGCGCGCAAGGCGCCATGGCGGCGCGGGCAGTGCCGGGATAAAGACTTGAGCCAATCGGCGCGGGCCTACGGCGCCTGCATCCCGTATTTCTTCATGAGGGCGCCGGCCGCCGGCGTGGTCAGATGCTGGATGAACGCCTTCGCCGCCTCGGGCTCCTTGGCCTTGGCGCTGACCGCGGCGGCGAACACAAGGTTCTGGTCGAATTCAGCGGGCACGGGTCCGGCATAATCGACGCCCGGCACGCCAACCAGAAGATTGCTGACAAACAGCGCCAGCTCGGCCTCGCCTTTGGCCACCGTCGGGGCAACGTCCGTCGGCGCGTTCACCAGGTTCAGCTTGGCCTTCATTTCGTCGCCGATGCCGAGCTTCTGGAAGACGGCGAGGAAATGCTTGCCGTTGATGCTTTCGGGCAGGATGGCCACGGACTTCGCCTTGATCAGCGTTTGCTTGAACGCCTCCGGCGTTGAGATGTCGGGCTTGGGCGCGCCGGCGCGAACGGCGGCGCCGAGACCGACGCTGGAAATCGGCGGGCGCGGGCCGGCCGCAAAATATTGCTGGTTGGCCGGATCCTTCATCGGCGTGTCAATCATAACGACGAGATCGAACGGCGCACCGCCCTCAATCTTTTTCATCACCTGGGGAGTCGCCGCGTAATCGGCCACGACCTTGTGGCCGGTCGCTTGCTCGAACTGCGGAATGAGCTCCTTGAATACGACGGTCTGGGCGCCGGTCGCCAGCACCTTCAGTTCAGCGGCATTTGCCGGAGCGATCATCATGCCGATTGCAACGAGACACCCCACGAGACGCAAATTCATTGTCGCCTCCTCACTTGATAGGTCATCAAAGGCCGGCCAGCCAAGGCTAACAGAGCGGTGCCTGCCCGCAATGGAAAAAGCGGCCCCTTCCGGGGCCGCTTTATTTGCCTGCTGATGGAATAACCGGGCGGAGGCTACAGCGCCTTGTTGCTCTCCTTCACTTTGTCCGCATCGACATAGACCTGGTCGCCAAGCGCGTGGAATTTCTTACTCATCTCCGCCATGCCGGCCTCTTTTTCATTCAGCGTCGCGGCGTAATCCCGCACGTCCTGCGTGATCTTCATCGAGCAGAATTTCGGGCCGCACATGGAGCAGAAATGCGCCACCTTGTGAGCTTCCTTCGGCAGCGTCTCGTCGTGGAAGCTTTTCGCGGTGTCGGGATCGAGCCCGAGATTGAACTGGTCCTGCCAGCGGAAGTCGAAGCGCGCGCGCGAAAGCGCGTCGTCGCGCAATTGCGCCGCCGGGTGGCCCTTGGCGAGATCGGCCGCATGCGCGGCGATCTTGTAGGTGATCACGCCCACTTTGACGTCGTCGCGGTTGGGCAGGCCGAGATGCTCCTTCGGCGTCACGTAGCAGAGCATGGCGCAGCCGAACCAGCCGATCATCGCGGCGCCGATGCCGCTCGTGATGTGGTCGTAGCCCGGCGCGATGTCGGTGGTGAGCGGGCCAAGCGTATAGAACGGCGCCTCGCCGCATTCCTTCAGCTGCTTGTCCATATTGATCTTGATCTTGTGCATCGGCACATGGCCGGGGCCCTCGATCATCACCTGGCAGCCCTTCTGCCAGGCGATCTGTGTGAGCTCGCCCAAAGTCTCCAGCTCGGCGAATTGCGCGCGGTCGTTGGCATCGGCCTGCGAGCCGGGGCGCAGCCCGTCGCCGAGCGAGAAGCTCACGTCATATTTGCGCATGATGTCGCAGATCTCGTCGAAGCGCTCGTAGAGGAAGCTTTCCTTGTGCCGCGACAAGCACCACTTCGCCATGATCGAGCCGCCGCGCGAAACGATGCCGGTGACGCGGTTGGCGGTGAGCGGCACGTAAGCCAGCCGCACGCCGGCATGGATGGTGAAATAATCCACGCCCTGTTCGCATTGCTCGATCAGCGTGTCCTTGTAGCATTCCCAGTCGAGCTTGACCGGATCGCCGTTCACCTTCTCCAGCGCCTGGTAGATCGGCACGGTGCCGATCGGCACCGGCGAATTGCGCAAAATCCATTCGCGCGTGTTGTGGATGTTGCGGCCGGTGGAGAGGTCCATCACCGTGTCGGCGCCCCAGCGGATCGCCCAGACCATCTTCTCCACTTCCTCCTCCACCGAGGAGGTGACCGCCGAGTTGCCGATATTGGCGTTGATCTTCACCAAAAAATTGCGGCCGATGATCATCGGCTCGAGTTCGGCATGGTTGATGTTGGATGGGATAATGGCGCGGCCGCGCGCAATTTCCTCGCGAACGAATTCAGGCGTGATGAAGGCGGGCAGGGCGGCGCCGAAGCTCTCGCCGTCGGCGAGCGCGGCCTGCGCGCCCTCCAGCATTTTCTTGCGGCCGAGATTCTCGCGCTCGGCGACGTAGATCATTTCCTTGGTGATGATCCCGGCGCGCGCCCATTCGTATTGGGTAATGGGGTGAGGCTTTTTTTCCCCTCCCCCGGCCGGGGCCCCCGCGACGGTGACGTCGCGGGGTGGCAGTGGGGAGGGGTTAGGGGCGGGGGCAGCGGAGGCCGCTTGTGGTGCAAATGATCCCCCACCCAGCGCGCGACGCGCGCCACCCTCCCCGCCAAGGGGGGAGGGTGACGAAGAAGCGGGAGAGGGATCAGAAGACTCGACCGCCCGCCAGGGTTTCGGCGTGTTGGGAAAATTGCGGGCTAGGTGCTTGCCCGTCACATTGCCGTTGTCGACCGGCTGGATCGGGCGGCCTTCATATTCCTCGACGCCGCCGCGCTCCTTCACCCATGCGATGCGCGTACGCGGCAGGCCGCGCTCCACGTCGATGACGGCGTCCGGATCGGTATAGGGGCCGGCGGTGTCATAGACCGGCAGCGGCGGCTCGTTCGGATCCGACACGGCGATCTCGCGCAGCGGCACGCGCAGGTCGGGCGCCGCCTCCGGCACGGAATAGATTTTCCGCGAGGCGGGCAGCGGGCCGATGGTGACCTTCGGCGTCTCGAATTCGGCGGTGGGGATCGGCTTGTTCATCACTGTTATCCTTTCGCAACGTAACCGAAATAACAAAGAGTGAGGCCGATGAGCAGCGCGACGGCGCCGGCGATCATCGGCATGTTCTTGCCGGCCATCATGCGGCCGCCGAGGGCGAAGCTCTGCTCGGGCAGGAGGATGCTGAGCGCGCCGCGCAGGAGGTTGATCCAGCCGAGCAGTGTGATCAGCACGCGCCAGTTCAGCACCCAGACATTATGCACCAGCACGATGGCCAGCCCGGCGATCACGCCGATCACCGCGGCGAGATAGAACAGCGGGCGGCTGGCGACGAATTCCTTCGTCATGCCGCGGTAGTAATTCTGATTGAGGAGGATGCCGAGGCCGACGACCAGCAGCGCCGGGCCAAGCAGCCGCGCCAGGAAGATCGAGGTTTGCATGGACGCGCCTCCGCGATCGAAAAATGCCATGCCATTGGAGGGAAACGTCCCTGTCCCTTCGCCGGCATGACCCGGATCAGGTTCTAAGGGTGATCTCTCAGCCCGCTTGCGCGGACACCCCTCGGAACGAGGCTAATGTATGCTCAGGGGCCGCGCTGTCAACGCGGTGTTTCAGGCAAAAAGATAAACCGGACCAAGTCGCGGTAAAGCAGGATGTGCCGCGGCAGGATGGTGGAGTCGGTGAGCAGACGGCCCAGCACAAGGCCGCCTTCCACCAGCGCCAGCGCCATATCGGCGAGCGACTCGAAATCCACCCCCTGCTTCGGCGGATACTTCTGCGCGATCACATCCAGCCGCTCCCGGAAGCGCCGGCGCCACTGCAGCGCGCCCTCCTTGTTGAGCTCGCGCACCTCGCGGTCGAACAGCTGGTCCGAATAAGCGAAGGAGGCGGCGAGGCAGCCGGGATAATTCGCCGGAAGGTTCGCCATCAACTCGGCGAAGAGGCGCAGCCCTACGAGAAATCCGTGCAGCGGATCCTCGTTGAGCTCGTCGCCGCGGCGGAAGAGGTCGTCGACCAGAACCTTGTCCTGGTCGAGGTAGCGCAGGATCAGCCCTTTGGCGAGCGCGTTCTTGTCCTTGAAGTGATAGAAGAAGCCGCTCTTGGTGATGCCCGCAGCGGCGACAAGCTCCTCGATCGAGGTGGCGGCAAATCCCTTCGCCATCACCGCGGCTTCCGCCAGTTCGAGCAGGCGGTCGCGGGTGTCGCTTGTGCGCTTGGGCGTTTTCTCCAGCATGACCTACTGTACCATGAGTTCAGTTGACCAAGGCGGATGCAACGCCGCAGTTGGGACAGTCAGATAAGATATTGAAATCGCTGCGTAAAATAATCCGCTCGGCTGCACCACGAGTAGGCTAAACGCCGCGCGCGAAAACCGTTAGGTCCCGCCGCAACGACGCCCATCTCCGGCGCGAGCGAGAGGACGGAATGATCATGAGCCAATATCGCAACAACCTGCCGCAATTGTCGGGCGGCTTCTTTCTCACCGACGGCGGGCTTCTGACCACGCTGATCTTCCACGAGGGGATCGAGCTTCCGTATCTCGCCTGCTTCCAGCTGCTGGAGTCGGAGATGGGGCGCGCCCGCATCCGCGCCTATGCCGAGCGCTACATTGCGCTCGCCAAGCACACCGGCCTCGGCTTCATCCTCGAAGGCCTCACCTGGCGCGCCAATCCTGATTGGGCGGCGAAGCTCGGCTATTCGCGCAACGATCTGATTGCGGTCAACCGGCGCTCGGTCGACTTCATGCTCGAGCTGCGGCGCGCGCATGAGAGCGCGCAGACGCCGATAGTGATCTCCGGCCTAATTGGCCCGCGCGGCGACGGCTACAAGGCCGAAAACCGCATGAGCGCGAAGGAAGCGCAGGATTATCACAGCCTCCAGATCGGCATCCTCGCCGACACGGAGGCCGACATGATCAGCGCCTTCACCATGAATTACGTGGAAGAGGCGATCGGCATCGTCCGCGCGGCGAAGGCAGCGCAGATACCCTCGGTGATTTCCTTCACGCTGGAGACCGACGGCAGATTGCCGAGCGGGCAGGGCCTGGGCGACGCCATCAAGCAATGCGACCGCGAGACCGGCGGCGCGCCGGCCTATTACATGATCAACTGCGCGCATCCGACGCATTTCGAGGGCGAGCTGAAGAAGGGCGGCGCCTGGGTGTCGCGGCTGTGCGGGCTGCGCGCCAATTCGTCGAAGCGCAGCCATGCCGAGCTCGACACCTCGCCCGACCTCGACATCGGCAATCCGGTGGAGCTCGGCCAGGATTATGGCCGGCTGCGCGAGCTGCTGCCGAACCTCGCCGTCATCGGCGGCTGCTGTGGCACCGACCACCGGCATGTCGAGCAGATCTGCTCGGCCTGCGTCGAGACCGCGGCGGCGGCCTAGCGCCTGTCATCAATTAAGTCACCGAGGGCGTCGTCCCCGGCGTCGTAACAAAGGACATCGACCATGAGCAAATACCGCAACAACCTGCCGCAGCTGTCGGACAAGCTTTTCCTCACCGACGGCGGCCTGGAGACCACGCTGATCTTCCACGACGGCGTCGAGCTTCCCTATTTCGCCAGCTTCGACCTCCTGAAGTCGCAGCCCGGCCGTCAGCAGCTGCGCGATTATTACGAGCGCTATATCGCAATGGCGAAGCGCGCCGGCGTCGGCTTCGTGCTCGAAGCCGTGACCTGGCGGGCCAACCCGGACTGGGCGGAAAAGCTCGGCTATACGCGCGAGACGCTGGCCGCCGCCAACCGGCGCGCGATCGCGCTCTGCGCCGAATTGCGCAAGCAGCATGAGACGCGGCAGAGCCCGATGCCGATCTCCGGCAATATCGGGCCGCGCGGCGACGGCTACAAGATCGAGAACGCGATGAGCGTGAAGGAAGCGCAGGACTATCACGGCTTCCAGATCGGTGTCTTCCACGACAGCGAAGCCGATTTCGTCAGCGCCTTCACCATCAATTATGTCGAGGAGGGCATCGGCGTGGTGCGGGCGGCGAAGGCGGCCGGGATCCCGGCGGCGATCTCTTTCACGCTCGAGACCGACGGCAAATTGCCGAGCGGCCAGAGCCTGCAGGACGCGATCGAGCAGACCGACCGCGAGACCGGCGGCGCGCCGGCCTACTACATGATCAACTGCGCGCATCCGGTGCATTTCGAGTTGGAGCTGCGCAAGGGCGGCGAGTGGAGCAAGCGGTTGCGCGGCCTGCGCGCCAATTCCTCCAAGCGCAGCCATGCCGAGCTCGACACCGCGCCCGATCTCGATATCGGCAACCCGGTGGAGCTTGGCCACGACTATCGCCGGCTGCGCACACTGCTGCCGAACCTCGTCGTGCTGGGCGGCTGCTGCGGCACCGACCATCGGCATGTGGAGCAGATCTGCACCTCCTGCGTAAGCACGCAGGCTGCGGCCTAGCGTCTCCCGAGCAACAGAATCGCCGATTGCAGGGAACCGGCGGGCCTTTCGCCCGTTCTCTGCAATCGGCTTTTATTGATTGCTGGAGTTTATTTTGGATCAAAGTTTGCACCGGGCGGAGGTGAGCGATGTGAATTCGGTCCGCCGCCCGATCCTGCGCGAGGGACGCAACTGCTGGCGGATCGCGTCCGCCGGACGCGCCGCCGTGCTGGTAGACGGCGAGGATTACTACGCCGCGCTGGAGAAGGCGCTGCGCAAGGCGAAGAAGTCCATCATCGTCGTCGGCTGGGATTTCGACGCCGGGATAAGGCTGCTGCCGCGCGATGAGAGCTCGCCGAAGCTCGGCGATTTTCTGCGTTCGCTGGTGGAGGAACGACCGGAGCTCGAACTGCGCGTGCTGGTCTGGAGCGTGGCGGTGCTGCATGCGCCGAGCTCGCCGCGGCCGCTCTTGCTCGGCGCCGACTGGGAAAAGCATCCGCGCATCCAGGTGCGGCTCGACCGCGAGCATCCGCTCTACGGCGCGCATCACCAGAAGATCGTCTGCATCGACGATGCCGTGGCCTTCGTCGGCGGCATGGACCTGACCATCCGGCGCTGGGACAGCCGCCGCCATCGCGCCGAGCATGAATTGCGCAAGGGGCCTGACGGTGTGCCTTACCCGCCTGTGCACGACGTGCAGATGGCGGTCGACGGCGAAGCGGCACGCGTGGTCTCCGAAGTCGCGCGCGAGCGATGGAGCCGCATGGTCGGCGAGAATGCCGCGCCGGTCACCGCCGAGGGTGATCTCTGGCCGGATAGCGTGCGCCCAGATTTCGCCCATACGCCGGTGGCGGTAGTGCGTACCTTCGCGTCCTGGCGCGGCAAGCCGGAAGTCACCGAAGGCTTCGCGCTCACGCTCGACGCGCTCGGCGCAGCGCGGCGCTCGATCTATCTTGAGGCGCAGTATTTCAGCTCGCCGCGGGTCGGCAGGCTGCTGACGGAGTCGCTGTCGCGTCCGGAGGGGCCGGAGATCGTCGTCATCGTGCGCAAGCTGTTCACCAGCAAGCTGGAAGGCTTCGTGATGGGCGGCAACCAGTGGCGACTCGTGCAGCGGCTGCGTCGCGCCGACCGCTACGGGCGCCTCGGCGTCTATTTTCCGGTAGCGCCGGGCAAAGACGGCGACCTGTCGATCACGGTGCATTCCAAGATCATGATCGTCGACGACGATTTCGTGCGGGTAGGCTCCTCCAACATCAACAACCGCTCGATCGCGCTCGACACCGAGCTTGATCTCGCCATCGAGGTCTCAGACGATGCCCGCCGCCACACCATCGCGGGCCTGCGCGAAGATCTGATCGCCGAGCATCTCGACTGCACGCCACAGGACGTGCGCGCGGCGGTGACGGCGGAAAGCTCGCTGATCCGCGCCATCGACAAGCTCAGCTGCAAGGCGCGTTGCCTGCGCAGGGTGCCCGATCTCGGCAAGCTGCCGACGCGGCCGGTGTTCGGCACCTGGCTGCTCGATCCAAAGCGGCCGTTCTTCCTGTTCCCGCGCCGGCACGGGCCGGAAGCCTAGGCGCGCCTGAGGGTCGCCATTTATTTCAGCGGGATAATGCTGGGCGTCGTGTCGGTGCCGTTGCCGTCGATCTTGTTGGTCCCATAGGAAAAGATCGAACTGCCGTTAGTTGCGATGTTATTCCCGGTCAGCGTCGAATTTCCCATGCGGACCGTTGCGCCCGGGAACGCGAGGATCCCGGTGCCATTGTTCACCAAAGCCGTACGCTCGATCATCAGGTTGACCGCGCCGGCACCAGCTGTATCGGCAACGACACCCGCTCCGTTGCCGGCCACGACACTGACGCGCAGGGTTGCCGTGATTGCGAGGCCCGTGGCACCGATAATAATGCCATTCTGTTCTCCATTTTCCACCCGGACGCGGTCGAAAGCGGCCGTGATGGCGGCGTTACCCGTTGTTTGGACAAAGATTCCATTAAAACCGCCCTCGACCGCCGTATCCGCAACATGGAGTTCGCTCGTTCCGGCAGCAGCCGCAAATCTGATTCCGAGCGTGGATTTGCGGATGACGCTGTTTTGCACGTGCAATGCTTTGCCAGCGACGAATGAGATTCCCTCGTTGCTGGCGCTGCCGCGCATATCGATGGTCAGACCGCGCAGCGAGACGACGGCGCCGCCGCCCGCATTGATGACGATGGCTGCGGGGTTGTGGCTGCTGGGCAACGCGGTGTTGATGACGGCCTCCA
Source organism: uncultured Alphaproteobacteria bacterium (assembly GCA_963802475.1). Classification (GTDB taxonomy): domain Bacteria; phylum Pseudomonadota; class Alphaproteobacteria; order Rhizobiales; family Xanthobacteraceae; genus CANKHA01. The sequence continues at coordinate 460,826 of CAWDIZ010000014.1, read as the reverse complement.
CCTCATCGGCCACGATGCTGATCGGCTTGGTGATGGTCAGGGGACCGAAATTGCCGGAGGTCAGGACGTTGATCGCGCCATTGTTGCTGGTCTGGTCATGCGCGAATTGAAAGGTCCGGCATGGCGCGGTTCTCGGGCAATTGCCCGTGTCGGCGCCGGTTCCCGAAACCCAGCTTTCGTTTCCGGCCTGCGCCGTCGCCGCGTTGACCAGCAACCGCAAGCGACGAAAACGCGGATCAGTAATGACCGATGAATCATCGCGAGCCCCCTGGCTGCGGGGGCTGGGATCGTTCGCCCCGAGAACTGTATATGATGACACAATCGGCCGGAAAGAGGGCGGCCGGGCTATCGATGAACAGAACAAGATTGGATAGCGAAGAGCAGGTCCCTTCCACTTATTTCTTTTTTCGATAATAAATTTCGGTAAGCCCGAACAATGGCCCGCCGATGCAGAGCGGCACAAGAAAATAGATCACGCGGAACATCACCAGCGCGCCGATCACCGCGCCGCCCGGAATGAGAAACATCACCACGCTTTCGATCACGCCCAGCCCGCCCGGCACGTGCGTCAGCAATGCGCTGGCATTGGCGATCACATAGGCTGCCGCCACGGCGAAATATGGCAGGTCGCCGACCGCCGACAGTGTCTGATGCAGGCAGCCGGCGACGCAGGCGAAATTGACCGAGCCGATGCCGATCTGCGCGGCGGCGAGCTTCAGCTCCGGCATCGGCAGCGTCCAGTTCTTGATCTTCACCTTGCGGCGCAGGAATGCGGCTGCAACCAGATAGAGCGCCGACAGGACGAGACAAAGCGCGCCAACAGCCACCGCGAGCGAGGGAGTCAGCCCCAGCATTTTCGCGGCAAGATCCGGCCGCAATAGCAGCGCTATACCCGCGAGCGTGAGCAGGCCGAGACCAACGGTTACGCCGCAGAAGATGACCACCTTGGCGATCTGCCCGGCGCTCATCCCCCAGCGCGAATAGAAGCGATATCGGATCGCGCCGCTCGACAGTGCCGCAAAGCCGATGTTGTGGCCGAGCGAGAGCGAGCAGAAGGAGGCGAGCGCGCAGCGGCGATAGGGCAGCGGCGTGCCGGCATAGCGGACCGCCAAAAAGTCGAACCAAGTCAGGCAGAAATAGCTTCCCGCGGCAAAGCCTGCCGCGAGCGCAAGGCGCGGGAGGGGAATTGCCTTGATGGATTGCAGGATCTGATCGAGGCTATAGCCGCTCAGGGTGTTGTAGAGGAGCCCTGCGGCGAGCGCGATCACCGCCACCGCAACGGCGCGCTTCAGCCAGGTCATCTGACGCTCGCGCTGCGCCTTCAAACTGGTCAGCGCGCGCTGTCGCGCGAGGCGCTTGCTGGTGGGCATTACTGCGCCGCCTGCTGGAGCGCCGCCAATTCAACCTCCAAATCGACCACCAAGGGCAAATGATCGGAGGCGATGCGCGCCAGCGGCGTGCGTAGGGTGTCGACCCGCGTCACATGGATGCGGGGCCCGACGAAGGCATAGTCGATGCGTAGCGTCGGAAAGCGCGCCGGGAAAGTCGCCTGGTAGTGTCTGTTGCGGGAACGATGCGCGTCATGCAGACGGCCGATCAGCTTGCGGTAGTTGCGCGAGCGCGGCTGCATATTGAAGTCGCCCACCAGCACCACCGGGTCGCGGCAGTCTGCATGCCCGAGCCATTCCTTGCTCAGCAGGCAATCGATCTGCTTTCGCCGCTCGCGCGCCACCAGCCCGAGATGGGTATTGATCACCTGGAGCTCACGGCCCCCTATCGTGATCGCCGCCCACACCGCGCCGCGCGGCTCGAGGCCGCGCAGGCCCGGAAAGCCGGGCAACGAGCCCGCCTTGACCAGGCGGGAAGGGCAGGCGGTGAGGATGGCGTCGCCGTAAAGCTCCTCCATCACCTTCAGGGCGGGATGGAATTGCGCGCGCATGCCGAGCGCCACCGCGATCAGCTCGGCCTGGTCGACGCCGCCGCTGCGGGCGCGGCCGACGTCCAATTCCTGCAGCGCGACGATGTCCGGCTTGGCCGAGGCGATCACGTCCGCGATCCGCTGCGGCGAGTATTGGCGGTCGCGGCCCCGGCAGCGATGCACATTATACGTTATGATGCGGATCAATGCGGGCTCCGGGGCGAAGGCGGCGGCAGGCGATTTATTTAATGGGCCGGACCGGAATGGGTTCCGTCCCATGAAGAGGCTACCGTCCACTCTCTCATCATTAGCTTTTTATCGGGAGGTGCGCGTGTAGATCAGGAAAGGCTCAGAGCCGCCCAACCGTATTGCCTGAAATGGGGGACAGTCTGCATGAGAATGCCGATTATGAAGATGGTCCAACCGATCGGGGCAAGCCATTTGTCGAGCTTTACCGACTTCTTCATGCGTTTGTCTGCGACGACGTTATAAATATCGCGGCGGGAATTTCTGGAGTCTTTTTCCAGCTCCAACGCCGTGAGCCATAGATGTACGGAACGGGCGATATCGCTCTGTCCCCACGCCACGATAAGAGCGCCGAGCGCGCTTAAAATGAGTCCCCAAACAGCCATCGGATCCCCCTAACCAATCACGACCTGTAGGCGTCGCGTGGCCTTCAAGCCGACGTAACGCGGCCTTATTGTCGGCGGAATCCAGCCCGATTGGATAGGGGGAAATTCCATAGAGGGCGCGCGCGGAGAGGGCGGCGTCGGGCGCAAGGGAGCCTATATCAAGAAGGACGAGTTGCTGACGCTCAAGCTCGCAACCGACGTGGGCAAGGGCGGCACTGAGACGGCGAAGAAGAAGGGTTAGCTGACATAACCCGCTCCTTCGTCAGGCCCGGCACGCGGTCTTTGAGCCCCCCTCTGCCGACTGCGTTGCCGGGCACTTTATTTTCACAGTATCCGCTGCGCCCGCCCTACCGGGATGGCCGGAAAAAATTTGGCCATGGCGATATCGCGAGCACGGCTAATTGCGCCCCATCCGGTGCAGCTTGAGCACGGAATAGACCGCCGTATTCGCCGGCGTCGGCACCCCGAGCTCGCGGCCGAGCGACACCACCTTGCCGGCCAGCCAATCAATCTCGATACGGTTGCCGCGTTCCAGGTCGTGCAGCAGTGACGCCTTCATGCCGGGGGGCGCGGCGTCGGCGAATTTCATGCGGTCGTCGAGAAATCCGGGATCGAGCGCGATGCCCTTCGCCTTCGCAAGCGTGACGACTTCTTCCATCAGGCTGCGGAAGAAGGCGCGGGTTTCGGGATCCGCCAGGATCGCGCCTAGCGGCATCCGGGTGGCGCCGGTCGCACTTGAGAGGCCGACGAGGAAGACGAATTTCTGCCAGCGTTCGCGATTGATATGGTCCGATTGTGCGATGTCGATGCCGGCTTGCTTCGCAGCGGCGGTGAGGGCGGCGAGCTGCGCGTCGGGTTGTCCATCGATGCGCCCGCACACCATCTTGGCGAACTGACTGGTGTGACTGATCACGCCGGGTGAACCGATCACGCTGGCGATAAAAGCCGCGCCGCCGGTCACGTGCTCGGCGCCCAGGATCGGCGCGATGCGCTCCACGCTGTCGACGCCGTTCTGCAGGGTGATCACGCGCGTCTGCGGCCCGATCAGCGGCTTCGCGACTTCCGCCGCGGTTTCCGTGTCCCACAGCTTGACCGCGAATAATACGATATCGACCGGCCCGACTTCCTTCGGATCGGATGTCGCGCGGGCCTTTTCCAAATGGAAATTGCCTAGCGGGCTTTCGATCTTCAGGCCGTTGTTGCGGATCGCCTCAAGTTGTGCGCCGCGCGCGATGAAGTTCACGTCATGGCCGGCCGCCGCCATTCTGCCGCCGAAATAGCCGCCGACGGCTCCCGTCGCCATCGTTGCGATGCGCATGAAATGCCTCCCCCATCTCGGCCAACCCGGAAATCCATCATGCCTTCATAGCATGCCTTCGTCATGGCCGGATTCATTCCGGCCATCCCGTTTAGGGAGGCGGTGCGTCCAGAATCGAGATGGCACCGCAACTCGGACTTGCCTGAGTTGCGCACTTGTTAAATGGCGCAAGTCGGGTAGACCCGACTTGCGCTGACAAGCCCGGCCATGACGAGTCTTTCGATGATGTCCTAATAGACGCCGCTGATCCGGCTGCCTGTCAGCGTAAGCTGCGGTTGGCGGCGCTGCTCGCCCGCGATCACAGGCGCGCTGCGCGGGCCGGCCGGCAACACCACCACCTTGGTGCCGATCTTCACGCGCTCATAGAGATCGACCACGTCTTCATTGAGCATGCGGATGCAGCCGCTCGACACATTCTGGCCGATGCTCGACGGCGCGTTGGTCCCATGGATGCGATAGATCGTCCCGCCGATATACATGGCGCGCGCACCGAGCGGATTGCCTTCACCGCCCGCCATGAAGCGCGGCAGATAAGGCTGGCGCTGGACCATTTCCGGAGGCGGTACCCAGTCGGGCCATTCCGCCTTGCGCTCGATCGAGCGCACGCCGGACCAGGTGAAGCCTTCGCGGCCGACGCCAATGCCGTAGCGCACTGCCTTGCCGCCGCCGAGCACGTAATAAAGATACGTATTCGGCGTATCGACAATGATGGTGCCCGGCGCTTCGCGCGTCGGATAATTCACGGTCTGCCGGCGCAGATGCTGCGGCACGGCAGCGGCGCTTTGGGCCGGCTCGGGAACGAGCAATTCATAACGCTGCTGTTGCGCCGGTGCGTAGGCATAGGCCTGTTGCGCAGCGAACGGCGTAACAATGGAAGCGGGATAGCGCGAGGAAGAAGTGGCGCCATAGACCAGCGTCTGCGCGGAGGCAGATTGCATGCCGAGGACCGCTCCGGCGGTCGCGAGAATGGCGCCGACGGAACGGAAAGACCTGACGGAGGAGAACATGAGACCCTCTCTCGGTTTCCGTATTCGTAGCAATCAAGCCTAGAGAGCGGTTCTGGTTCCGGGCATTGGTCCTCAGGACAATGTCAAGGCGGATGGAACGTTTTCAATACAAAAGCGTTAGAAACGTTGATACGACGCTTTCTTCCGCGTAACGGTGACGTGCGCGGCGATGCGTCGTTTTTGTTATGTATTCAGCGAGACGGGAGATAAGGTCGCAGTCGGTGGCAAGGAACTAGGGCAAGGAACGTATCGATGGGAAGCAAATTCCAGGCGGCATTCAGCGCCGCTGTTGCTCTCACAATATTCTCAGCAGGTGGCACGCAGTCCGCGGCGGCGCAACAGTGCACGGGTCCGTTCGCTTCATGTGCGAATGAAGTCAGCGCCACCTGCCCGCTGAATCGAAGCGGTGAGCCGCGCATCACCTTTGTCGATCGGGCAAGCAATGCCATGCGGTTTGAAAAATGCGTCGGACGCGTTTTTGCGGCCGCAGGCCAGCCCGACCCCTACAAGACCGGAGCGATGCCTTCAGGCGATCTGCAAATGCCGGCGCTCGACGTGATCCAGCCAACGGACGGCAACAAAGATTAGCCGCCGCCTCCGGGTGGCAATTCCCGTTTTTTGTCATCCCGGCCGGCCGAAACGAGAGCGGGGACGACAGTCATTCCTTCCGTTCCGCGTGCCATCCGGTCACCGCGTCGGGCACCGCGTCGGTGGAAGCGAAATACGGCTTGATGTCGATCAGTGGCGTATCGTCGAGGCAATCCAGCCCTTTCACCGAGAGCTGCGTGCCTTCCACTTTCAGCAAACGCACCACGCTCATGGCGATCGGGTTCGGCCGGGCCGGAGACCGCAAGGCAAATGTGCCGCGCTGCTCGCCGTAATGCCCCGGCACCTGCACCGCCAGATCCCGCCGCGCCTTGTCCATCCAGTAGAGCACCACGAGATGCGAGCAGGTTTCGACGTCTTTGAGCGCCGGCACCCAGCGCGGATCAACGTCGATGCGGCAGACCGCATCGGATTCCCGTGCGTTCTTCGGGCAGTCCTCCCGCCGTGTCCAGGGCGTACGGATGCGGCCGATGAAATAGACCTCGGCATCGGCTCTTGCCGGCAGTTCGACCGACTGCTCGCCGGGACGGATTCCGTAGGGGTCATCGGCCATTGCGGGGCTCTCGGCTGGGTCCGGGATTAAGGCCCTTGAAGTCAGCGGTTTAAACGTATAAAGATATCTTTATATGATCTGGGCTAAAGCAGGCGGGCCGTTTCATGAGTTTGTGATGTCGCAACAGTCCGATCTGGCTTTCACAGTATTGAATGGCGTCCTTAAGGCCGCCGGGGAGGGCACCCGGCTACGCATTCTCGCGCTTCTGGCCGAGGCCGAGCTGACGGTTTCAGACCTTACCGAGATTTTGCGCCAGTCGCAGCCGCGCATCTCCCGCCATCTGAAACTGTTGAGCGAAGCCGGGTTGGTGGAGCGTTTCCGCGAAGGCTCGTGGGCGTTCTTCCGGATTGCCGAGCAGGGCGCCGGCGCACAAGTCATGCGCGCCTTGCTGACGCGGCTGGCGCCGGACGATCCCACGGTGGCCCGCGACCGCGAACGTCTGGCGACGGTGCGCGCCGCGCGCGCGGCGGCCGCGCAGGCCTATTTCCGCCGTCACGCCGCGGAATGGGACCGCATCCGCAAACTGCATATCGCCGACACCGCGGTCGAGGAAGCTATCAAGGCGGCGGTCGCTGACCGGCCGGTGGAAGCATTGCTCGATCTCGGTACCGGCACCGGCCGCATGCTGGAATTGTTCGGCCCCGAAATTGCGCGCGGGCTCGGGCTCGATCTCTCGCTCGACATGCTGGCGCTGGCGCGCGCGCGACTCGACCGCGCCGGCCTGCGCCACTGCACCGTGCGCCAAGGCGACATCTACGATCTCGAACTGCCGAAGAATTCCTTCGATCTGGTGATCGTGCATCAGGTGCTGCATTTCCTCGACGACGGGGCGCGCGCCATCCGGGAAGCCGCGCGCGTCTTGCGTCCGGGCGGCCGGCTGCTGGTGGTGGATTTTGCGCCGCATGACCTGGAATTCCTGCGCGATCAGCATGCCCACCGCCGGCTTGGCTTCGCGCCGGAAACGGTGACGCAATGGCTGGAAGCTGCCGGACTTGATCCCGTTCTGCATCGCACGCTTTCGCCCGAGCCCGGCAGCGAGGGCAAGATCGCGGTCTCGCTCTGGCTCGCGCGCGATCCGCGCATTGCGATTGCCTCCGCGCGCGAGGTGGCGTGATGACGCAAGACCGCGCCAGCCGCATCGAGACCCATGGCGGGCGCCGCATCGGCGTCTCGTACGAATTCTTTCCGCCCAAAACGGAAGAGATGGAAAAGAATTTGTGGGAGGCGATCACGCGGCTGGCGCCGCTCGCGCCCGATTTCGTTTCCGTGACCTATGGCGCCGGCGGTTCCACCCGTGAGCGCACGCATGCCACCGTCAAGCGCATCCTGGAGGAAACCAGCCTCACGCCCGCCGCGCATCTGACCTGCGTCGCCGCCACCCGCGCAGAGGTGAATCAGGTGATCAGCAATTATTGCGCCGTCGGCGTGCGCCATATCGTGGCGCTGCGCGGCGATCCCACTACCGGCGTCGGGGCGCATTACGCGCCGCATCCCGGCGGCTATGTCAATGCAGCCGATCTCACCGCAGGCATCAAGCGTATCTGCGACGTGGAAGTCTCGGTCGCCGCCTATCCGGAAAAGCACCCCGACAGCCCGACGGTCGAGGCCGACATCGATATGCTGAAGGCCAAGGTGGAGGCCGGCGCCACCCGCGCCATCACGCAATTCTTTTTCGACAACGATCTTTACTTCCGCTATCTCGACCGCGTGCGTGCCCACGGCATCGATGTTTCGGTCGTGCCCGGCATCCTGCCGGTGCAGAATTTTAAACAGGCCAAGAGCTTTGCCGAACGCACCGGCGCTTCGGTACCGTCATGGCTGGCCGAACGGTTTGAAGGGCTCGATGACGACCCCGCCACCCGCAAGCTGATCGCCGCCGCGGTCGCCGCCGAACAGGTGGTCGATCTGGTCGATCGCGGCGTCACGAACTTCCATTTTTACACCATGAACCGAGCCGACCTGGTTTACGCGGTGTGTCATTTGCTTGGGCTGAGGCCGGTGGCCTTGCCTCAGACAGAACCTGCTCCCTCTCCCCAGCAGGGAGAGGGTCGGGGTGAGGGGGTTCCGGCGCTACCTTTGGGCACGACGCCATAACGCATCGGATTTTCAGATAGTGAGTTGTCAGTGACAGACGCGTCCCAAAATTCACCCGTTGCATCCGCCATCCGCTGCGCCGCGGCCGAGCGCATCCTGGTGCTCGACGGCGCCATGGGCACGATGATCCAGGCGCTGCGGCTCGACGAGGCCGGTTATCGCGGCGCGCGCTTTGCCGACTGGAAGCGCGACGTGCGCGGCAACAACGATCTATTGATCCTCAGCCAGCCGACCGCCATCCGCGACATCCATCTCGCTTATTTCCTGGCCGGCGCCGACATCGCCGAAACCAACACCTTTTCCTCTACCAGCATTGCCCAGGCCGATTACGGCATGGAGGCCCTGGCTTACGAGCTGAATGTGGAAGGGGCGAAACTGGCCAAGGACGCGGCCGCGCTTGCCGAACAGAAGGACGGCAAGCCGCGCTTCGTTGCCGGCGCGATCGGGCCGACCAACCGCACCGCCTCGATCTCGCCCGACGTCGGCAATCCGGGCTTTCGCGCCATCACCTTCGACGATCTGCGCGCGGCCTACGGCGAGCAGGTGAGGGGATTGCTTGACGGCGGCGTCGACATTCTCCTGATCGAAACTATTTTCGACACGCTCAATGCCAAGGCGGCGATCTATGCCATCGCCGAGATCACCGAAGTGCGCGGCATCGATGTGCCGCTGATGATTTCCGGCACCATCACCGATCTTTCCGGACGCCTCCTTTCCGGCCAGACGCCGGAAGCCTTCTGGAATTCCGTGCGCCATGCCGCACCGCTGTCGATCGGACTCAATTGCGCGCTGGGCGCCAAGGAGATGCGCGCGCATATCGACGAACTCGGGCGCGTCGCCGACACGCTGGTCTGCGCCTATCCCAACGCCGGACTGCCGAACGAATTCGGCCAATATGACGAGACGCCCGAGCACATGGCGCGCCTGATGGGCGAATTCGCCGCATCCGGGCTGGTCAATATCGTGGGCGGCTGCTGCGGCACGACGCCGGCGCATATTCGTGCACTGGCCGAGGCCGTTGTCGGCAAGGCGCCGCGCGCGATCCCGGAAATCCCGCGCATGCTGCGGCTCTCCGGGCTCGAACCCTTCACGCTCACGCCGGAAATTCCCTTCGTCAATGTCGGCGAGCGCACCAACGTCACCGGCTCTGCGCGCTTCCGCAAGCTGATCACCGATGGCGATTTCTCCGCCGCGCTCGATGTGGCGCGCGAGCAGGTGGAGAATGGCGCGCAGATCATCGACGTCAATATGGACGAAGGCCTTCTGGATTCGCAGGAGGCAATGATCAACTTCCTACATCTCGTCGCCTCCGAGCCGGACATTACGAAAGTGCCGGTGATGGTGGATTCCTCGAAATTCCACATCATCGAGGCCGGGCTGAAATGCATCCAGGGCAAGCCGGTGGTGAATTCGATCTCGCTGAAGGAAGGCGAGGCGGCTTTCATCGATCACGCCAGGATCGTGCGCCGGCACGGCGCCGCGGTCGTGGTCATGGCCTTCGACGAGCAGGGCCAGGCCGATACGCTGGCGCGCCGCACCGGCATCTGCCAGCGCGCCTACGATATCCTGGTCAATAAAGTCGGCTTCCCGCCGGAAGATATTATCTTCGATCCCAACATCTTTCCCGTCGCCACCGGCCTGGAAGAGCACAACACCTACGGCGTCGATTTCATCGAGGCCGCGCGCTGGATCCGGCAGAACCTGCGGCACGCGCATGTCTCCGGCGGGGTGTCAAATCTGTCCTTCTCCTTCCGCGGCAACGAGCCGGTGCGCGAGGCGATGCATTCGGTCTTCCTCTATCACGCCATCAAGGCCGGGATGGATATGGGCATCGTCAATGCCGGGCAGATGATCGTCTACGACGACATCGAGCCGGAATTGCGCGAAGCGGTGGAAGACGTCGTACTCAATCGCCGCGCCGACGCTTCCGAGCGGCTTCTGGCACTGGCCGAGCGTTACCGCGGCCAGACCCGCGAGCAGAAGGAAGCCGATCTTGCCTGGCGCGGCTGGCCGGTGGAGCAGCGCCTGTCGCATGCGCTGGTGCATGGCATCACCGAATTCATCGAAATCGATACCGAAGAGGCGCGCAAGAAAGCCGAGCGCCCGCTGCATGTGATCGAGGGGCCGCTGATGGACGGCATGAACGTGGTCGGAGACCTGTTCGGCTCCGGCAAGATGTTCCTGCCGCAGGTCGTGAAGTCCGCGCGGGTGATGAAACAGGCGGTGGCTTACCTGCTTCCCTTCATGGAGGAGGAAAAGCAGAAGAGCGGGCTCGCCCAGTCCAATTCCGCCGGCAAGATCGTCATGGCCACGGTGAAGGGCGACGTGCACGACATCGGCAAGAATATCGTGGGCGTCGTGCTCCAGTGCAACAATTACGAGGTGGTCGACCTCGGCGTCATGGTGCCGGCGGCGAAGATTTTGGAGACCGCGATTGCGGAGAAGGCCGACCTGATCGGCCTTTCCGGCCTGATCACGCCCTCGCTCGACGAGATGGTGCATGTGGCCTCTGAGATGGAGCGGCAAGGCTTCGAGCTGCCGCTGCTGATTGGCGGCGCCACCACCAGCCGCGTGCATACCGCGGTGAAGATCCATCCGCATTACACGCGCGGGCAGACGGTCTATGTGAATGACGCCAGCCGCGCGGTCGGCGTGGCGCAGGCGCTGCTCTCGCCTGATGCGAAGAACGATTACGTCACCGATATCCGCGCCGAATACGCCAGGATCGCCGCCGCGCATGCGAGAGCGCAGGCCGACAAGCAGCGGCTGTCGCTTGCCGCCGCGCGCGCCAATGCGCTGAAGCTCGACTGGCAGGCGCATAAGCCGGTGAAGCCGAGCTTCATCGGCACCAAAGTGCTGGAGAATTATCCGCTGGAAGAACTGGTGCCCTATATCGACTGGACGCCGTTCTTCCAGACCTGGGAGCTCTCCGGAAAATTCCCCGCCATCCTGGAAGATGAGAAATTCGGCCCCGCCGCGCGTCCGCTGTACGAAGACGCGCGCAAGATGCTGAACCAGATCATCGCCGAGAAATGGTTTCGCGCCGGCGGCGTGATCGGCTTCTGGCCGGCCAATGCCGAAGGCGACGATATTTTGCTCTATGCCGACGAGGCGCGCAAAACGCCGATCGCCACGCTGCATACCCTGCGCCAGCAGCTCACCAAGCGCGAAGGCCGCTACAACGAAGCACTGTCGGATTTCATCGCGCCGGTTTCGTCCGGCGTGCCGGATTATGTCGGCGCCTTTGCGGTCACTGCCGGGGTCGGCGAAGACGAAATCGCCGACCGCTTCAAGCTGAAGAACGACGACTATTCCGCTATCCTGGTGAAGGCGCTGGCCGACCGGCTGGCGGAGGCCTTCGCCGAGCGGCTGCATCAGCGCGTGCGCACGGAATTCTGGGGCTATGCGCCCGACGAGAAGCTGAGCAACGAGGAGCTGATCGCCGAGAAATATTCCGGCATCCGGCCGGCGCCCGGCTATCCGGCGCAGCCCGAGCACACCGAGAAGGCGACCATCTTCAAGCTGCTGCCGGCGGAAAAAGTCGGCTTGCAGCTGACGGAAAACTTTGCCATGTGGCCGGGTGCCGCCGTGAGCGGGCTCTATTTCAGCCATCCGCAGAGCCATTATTTCGGCGTCGGCAAGATCGAGCGCGATCAGGTCGAGGATTATGCCTGCCGCAAGGGCTGGAGCGTGCAGGAAGCCGAGCGCTGGCTGGCGCCGATCCTCAACTACGATCCGAAACCGATCCCTGAGAAGGTGGCGTGATGCTCGCACAGATCGCGCTGGCGGCGATTTTTGTCGCGCGTTTGCCGCGGCGGCCTTCGCACAGGCCGACAAGCGCCAATCCGGAGTTGGCTATCCATCGGTTGCTGCGGCTCTCGAGGCGGTGAAGGCCAAGCCCGGAGTGCGCGTCTCCGTGCAGGACGGGTGGACCGTGATTGCAGAACAGGGAGGATTGGTTCTTGGGACGTTTACGCCGCCCGGTCATCCCGCGCATCCGACAGTGGCTCGGCGGGAAGCCAAACAACACGCGAACGCCGCCTGGTACGTGGATCAACGCGTGCTTTGCCAGGCCGCCAAGGCAGCCTGCGACAAGATCAATGCCGAGTTTGTCGAGCTGAACAACCAGATGCGCCGCGCGATCGAGCGGGACGGGCCGCGGCCGGACCGGGTGCCGCCCGCGAGGGCGAAGTAAGTTTTGGAAGGCCGGTCGGATCCGTATTTCCTTCCAAGCCGGCCGCAACTGGTTTCAGTCCGTGTGTGTGTGTGTGTGTGTTGTTATGGAAGGATCAAACGCGCGGGCTCCTGCGTTTACATCCCAGCTGGCAAAATCACCGGAGATTAAAAAAGAAGAAAATTCTTATGCTTGCGGGAATCGTTGCCTTGGCCGCGACCTTTTCCACCACCGAACTTTTGGCGAAACCGAAGGGCGGCGCAAAGGGCAATGCCCACGGTGCCAAAGGCCTGGCGCGCGCCGATGCAGTAGCCGGTCTCATGGTTTGAAAGGCCGCAACGTCGCCCGCACGCGCGGTGCCAACCAAGCGGGATTTTGCCCTCCGGGACAGGTAAAGAAAGCCGGAGCGGGCAGCCGCTTCCAGTGCTGAGCGTCAATACAAAGCCGTCGAAAGACCGCGGGCTGGAAGGCCGGGCTGCGGGCTCCGTCATCCGCTGGGCATGAGTTACCGCGGTTCATCAGTCGCGAAACTGAACGGGCAATTGCTCGCGTCGATCGACTGAAAATGAGAAAATGTCCGGGCGGGAGTAGTGACCACAAACGTCGAGCGACCTTCGCGCGCGCCGCGCGGTCTCCTTGTCAATCTCGGCATACAAAATCGTCAGATCGCGAGTGAGCGGACCGGCGGTGATGGCGCCGTTAGGCTTGACCACGACGGCCCCACCGTCATTGATCCACTCCTCCGGATTGAACAGTTTCTGCAACTCGGGGAAATCCGCCGGAATGTCTTTTCCCTGCAAAGCAGTCGCGGTGCCGATAACCCAGCACCCAGCTTCCCTCGCGATGTGGCGCATTGAGGCCACCCAGTTCTCGCCACTGTCCCAGGTGGGAGCAACATAGATGTCGATTTCCTGGGCATACAAGGCATAGCGGGCAAGCGGCATATAGCTTTCCCAGCATATCAGCGCGCCAAGCCGGCCTGACGGCGTGTCGACGACTTTTAACCCGCTCGCGTCACCCATCCCCCAGACCATGCGCTCCGGGTTGGTCGGCATGAGCTTGCGGTGCCGGTTCAGAATTTTCCCGTCCGGCCCAATGACGACGACCGTGTTGAATAGAGTGGTGCCGGTGAAGCGGCTGTCCAGCTCGTTTAGTCCAAGCACGATGGTGACGTTATGCTTGGCAGCGGCATCAAGAATAGGCTGCAAGTCGCCGCGCGCCAGATCAACCGAGTTTTGCCGGAGGCGCGCGTGGATATCGCTGGAAACCGCCATGTCCCCGCCAGGACGAAGACGCCAGATCCAAGTCGGGTAGCCGGGAATATAGGCTTCCGGAAAGACAAGAAGAGAAGCGCCGTTCCTGGCCGCCTCATCGATGTGCAAGAGCACCTGATTGATCGTTTTTTCGCGGTCGAGAAAGACGGGAGGCCGCTGGATCACTGCAATCTTGGAGGTCATTACACACTCTCCGCTGCGCCAATACCGGCCAGCATGGCATCTTGTGAACCGGAGCGGGAGTGCGGAGCCGGCGCAGGACCCCCGACCAGCACGATCGCGAGAAATAAGGATATCGCGCTAATCCAGGGAGTCGTCTATCCGCGTGCTGATGGGCGACACCTTTTTCTCTCCATCCGAGAGGAAGCGAATGCCGATGCTCTTCGGCTTGCGCCATGCAACGCGGCACCTGCGGTTCAGGTATTCCGGCAAAATGACGAGGTCGAACTCCTTCATCGGAACGAGCTGTCGACGACTTCCAGCCGCGCCCCTTTGTCTGACAGGTTGCGGATGAGACAATCCAGACCCGGAAAGTGTTTGGAATTGATCCGCCCACTCTTATAGGTGCGCTGGCGTTGCGATGATCTATGGTCTGCCATGGTGGACCGATCTAGGAGTACCAATTGCCTCCTGATAAATCAAACCAGCAAAAGCCTGGCAAGCCGTGGGCTCCCTTTCCTTATGGCCGCGTTAGCCCCTTACCGGCGCGGTCCGGTGCGTTTCTTTTTCGTCGGTTTGCTTGCCTTCTTCGACCGAACCCTCTTCCGCGGGGCCTCCGACCGAACCTTCTTCCGCGGAGCGGCCCGTCCTTTTCGTGACGGCTTAACCGTGCTCGAAGCAAGCTCATCCTCAGCCGCCAGCTCAAGCATGCCGATCTCCGAGCCTGTGGCCGCTACGCTCGCGGCGTTGGCCATGTCGGTTATCGCCCGACCCAGCCTTTCGCCAAATGATTCTGGACGTTTTTTCCTGGCCATGCTGATTGTCCTTAGGCTTCGCTCACGCATTTCACAGGCTCGTCCTACAGCGAATGCGGAAAAAAGTGCAAGTGCCAAGCCATGACGAAGGAACATCTCCGATTTGATCCGCATTGACTCCTCGCAATACGAGGAGGTCCCTCTCATGCCGGCAAAATCCAAGCAGCAGCAGAAGGCCGCAGGCGCGGCGCTCGCGGCCAAGCGCGGTGACCAGCCGAAATCAAAACTGCGCGGCGCCTCGCGGCAGATGGTGGAATCGATGAGCGAGGACGAGTTGGAGAGGATTGCGCGCGCCAAGCGCAAGAAGCTGCCGCCGCGCGCACCGCGGGTTGCGGCGCGCATGAAACGAAGCTCCGGCAAAAAGAAGGCTCGACGCTAGGCACTCCGGCGGGGTACTTCTAAGCCAGAGGTGCGCCGGCCTTATCGGCGCACTCTCACGCCGCATAAAAACGCCGGAGAGCATGCTCTCCGGCGTGCATTTGTTGTTGTTCAACGGATGACGAAAGTTTGCCGTTCTCTTAAATCAAAATGCTCCGAGAATGATCGCGCCGAGGAAGAGAAATGCTGCGCAAACCGCAAGCGCATTGAGCCTCAGGGTGAAGTCCACCTGCGTGCCTCCCGCTTGTGACAACCCGGCAAGCTTAGCCATAACGCCGGCGCGGCCAAGAGGCGTTAGCGCCGCGGGGGATAATTCCTGGTGAGGGCAAAGCCGAACCGTTGATTTTACTTGGGAATGCGGCGCTACAATCTTTTGTTATCGGCGCCGGATGATGACGGTTTCGACAAGGCCACCCACCTTCATAATGACGCGGTCGCGCGCAGCGAGCGGCGCATGCGTCGCCCACAGGGCGCCCTTCCTTTTTCCATAGCCACCACTGCATTGTTGTCCCATGATAGGCTCCGAGCGGGCGGCGGGGATCGATGCTCTCTATACGCCCGCGGGAAATGGGGGCTTCGTGATGCGTCATCAAGCACCATTGATCGGCGTCTTTGCCGCCGCCTGCGGCCTGCTGGTCAATGCCGGTGTTGCGCAGGCGGCAGCTGAAACCTGGGTCTCCGCAACCGGCAGCGATGCCGGCACCTGCCCGAGAACGGCGCCATGCCGGACCTTTGCCTTCGCCCATAGCCAGACCAACAACAACGGCGCGATTAACGTCCTGAACTCCAGCAATTTCGGGCCGCTGATCATCAGCAAGCCGATCAGCATTGTCGCGGACGGGGTCGAGGCGGTCATCAATACCGCGCATGGCGCCTGCAGCTGCGGCATCCATATCAACGCCCCCGAGACCGCTATTGTCTCGCTGCGCGGACTGACCATCGACATGTGCGGCACCGACAATTCAGGCATCGCGTTCTCCACCGGCGCCGCCCTGCATGTGAGCGACAGCGTCATCCGCAAAGCCTTCAATGGATTTTTCATAATTCCCGGCTCCGGCACGCCAGAACTCCATGTGGCGGATTTGATCATTGCGGACAGCGAGTCGACCGGCATGTTGATCAATCCACAGGGCAGCGCCGGGATCAACGTCGTGCTCGAGCGCGTCCAGGTGGAAAAGGCGGTCAATACCGGCATCTGGTTTCGGGGCGACGTTAGCAGCGGCGCGGTCACAGGAGCCGTGCGCGGCGGCGTCGTTTCCGGCGTCGCTAACAACGGAATCCTGATTTCCGAGGCGGGCGGCGGGACTAACCAAGTAACGATCGATCGCAGCGTATTGGCAAACAACGTGACCGGGCTGCGCGTCACCGGGGCAGGCGCGACCGGCCGGATCGGAAATTCGACATTGAGCGGAAATTCCGCGTCCGGGTTCTCTACCGCCAGCGGTGGCGTGATCGATTCCTATGGAACCAACAAGATGGGCGGCAACGGCAGCGACGGCACGCCGACCAACACCATCGACACGAAATAGCGCAACGGAGGTTAACCGGAGGGCATCATCATGCGTCGTCATTTGTGTCGAGCCGGCGTCTTCTTTGCCGCCGGTCTGCTTGCCGCCACGGTGGCAAAGGCCGGGAACGAAAGCTGGGTTTCCGCAAACGGCAACGACGCGGGCAATTGCCCGAGAACGGCGCCCACGATCCCAATGAAATAGCGCGGGCGTTCAATCGAAGGGAAAGGGCTTCATCATGCAATATCCTTCCTTGCCAATCGGAATCTTCGCTGCTGCTTGCGGCCTTTTCGCCAATGCGGCAACCGCGCAGGCGGGGAATGAAAGCTGGGTTTCCGGCACGGGCAGCGATGCGGGCAATTGCCCGAGAACCGCACCGTGCCGCACCTTTCAGTTCGCTCATGATCAGACCAACAACAACGGCGCCATCAACGTTCTCACTTCCGGCAATTTCGGGCCGCTGACCATCACCAAACCGATCAGCATCGTCGCCGACGGCGTCGAAGCAACCATCGGCGCGCTGCTTTGATTCCAATCTGCAATGTGCCGCCGCAATCTTTGTTATCGGCGCCGGGCGATGACATTTTCCGTAAAGGCCGCCGCCTCCAGCGTGGCACGGTCGCGGCCGAACCGCCCGACGATCTGCACGCCGAGCGGCAATCCGGCGTCGTCCGTGATGCCGGGCACGTTGACGCAAGGGGTGCCCATCGAGGTCCATAGCCGGTTGAAGGTCGACTTGCCGGTGGTGGTGAATCCGAGCGGCGCCGCGCCCGGTGCCGACGGCGTCAAGATGAATTTTCCCTCCAGCAATTCATTCACCGCGTGCCGCGCGCGGCGGGTCAGCCGCCGCGCTGCGTCATATTCCTCGGAGGTGATGGTCGCGGCCTTGTCCAGCAGCAGGCCCAGCATCGGCCCGATGGCATTGCGATGGTTGTCATATTCATAGCCCAGCGCACGAAAAGCCTCATAATCCATGATGATCGGTTGCAGGCGCCAGGCCTCCTCCACGACGTCAGGCAGTTCGATGTCTTCCACCTTTGCGCCGGCAGCCTGCGCGGCGCGGGCGGCATCCTCGATCGCGCGCTGCATGTCCGCGCTCGCTTCGCTCCATACGCGGGTGCGTGCGATGAGCAGCGTCGGCACCTCGGGCGGGGTGCGGTCGACGCGCAGGTCGCGACCGCTCATGGCGGCCGCGGCATAGGCCACATCGACTACCTTGGCGGCGAACAGGCCGACGGTATCGAGCGACCAGGAAAAGCATTTGATGCCGGCAGTCGGCAGCAGGCGATAGGACGGCTTGAATCCAGCGACGCCGCAGAAGGCCGCGGGGCGGATCATCGAGCCGCCGGTCTGGGTGCCGATGGCGATCGGCACCATGCCGGCGGCGACCGCCGCCGCCGATCCGGAGGAGGAGCCGCCTGGCGAATGCGCCAGATTGCGCGGATTTTTGGTCTTCGCCGGTTGTCTATTCGCGAATTCGGTGGTGACGGTCTTGCCCAGCACGACGCCGCCTGCGCGCTTGAGCATCGACACCGCGGAGGAATCAGCGGGCGGCCGGTAGCCGGCATAAATTTTCGAGCCGTATTCGGTGGGAAAATCGGCGGTGTCGAAAATATCCTTTACCCCGACCGGTAGGCCGCGCAACGGCGCCGGCCCGTGTGCCTGTGCTTCCGCTTCCCGCCGCGCGCGCTTGACGTCGAGCACAGTGAAGGCGCCGATCTCCGCCTCCTGCGCGGCGATCGCGTCCGCGCAAAGATCGACGACCTTGGCCGGCGTCAGCGTGCCGTCCTCGATCCGCCGCTCAAGGTCCAGCGCCGAAAGCATCGTGGTCGTTCTCCTGCGCGCGACTTGACCCGAAACGAGACGGCCGTTCAAGCAACGATTTCTTATCCTTAATGCGGAGAGAGCTTTCAGGATTGATAAGTCGTTAAATCAAAGCCTCGCATTCTCGAAAAATGAGGCGGGGTCTCTGCTTTTCACTTGTCGGCCTGGCTTTTCTCGGCGCGCTCGCGGGTTGCGGCCGCAGCTTCCTGACATTTCAGGAGCGCGAAGCCTGGCGTCATGAGGCGGAGGTCCAATGCCTCAAGTCCGGCGCGGTAAAGGAAGGCCCAGCGCTGGTTCGCATCAGCCCGATCGACGGCCCTGGAATTTGCGGGGCTGATTTTCCGTTGAAGGTCGCTGCGCTGGGCGAGAGTCCAGCTTTGGCCTTCGGAAGCGAACTGCGTCCGCCCGGAGCAATTCCGAAAACGGCAGCCTCACAGCCGCGTTGGCCGGTATCGCAGCCACCGCCGCCGGCCGAGGTCTACGCGCCGGCGCCGGTCTATCACGAGCCAATGCCGCCACCTTATCCGGCCGCGCGCGCCAACCCGCCTTATGCGCCACCGGTCTCGGACGTTTACATTCCGCCGCCCGGTTCGGAAAATTACCTGCGCGCTCCGACGCCGCGGCAAGCGGCGCCGAATTATCCTCTGGGTGTCGCCCCGCGCGAGCCGATATCGCTGCGGGCGCCCGGCATTGCCGATCTGATTGAAGCCGACGCAATGCGCAGCTATCCGCCGGATCGTTCCGGCGGCAGCGTGGTGCGTTCCTATCCGCCAGACCGCTCCGATTATTCTGCGCCGAGATCCTATCCGGCGGACCGGCCCTCCTACCGGGCGGCGCCGTCTTATCCGCCCGAGCGCCCCGCCGCTTCCGGACCACAAACCCTGCCGGCGCTCGGCCCCGATCGCGGCCCGCAAGTCACCGGCTCAGTCCGCCCGGTTGAAGTAACGCCCAATGCCACGCTCGCCTGTCCCATCGTCTCCGCGCTCGATCAATGGATTGCACAATCCGTGCAGCCCGCCGCGATGCGCTGGTTCGGCCAACCGGTTGCCGAGATCAAGCAGATTTCCGCCTATTCCTGCCGCGGCATGAACGGCCAGCCCGGCGCGAGAATTTCCGAACACGCCTTTGGCAATGCGCTCGACATCTCCGCCTTCACGCTGGCCGACGGGCGCAAGGTGGTTGTGCGCACGGCATGGAATGGCGCGCCGGAAGAGCAGGGATTTCTGCGGGACATACAGGGCGCAGCCTGCCAGCAATTCACCACCGTGCTGGCGCCGGGTTCCAATCGCTTCCATTACGACCACATCCATGTCGATCTGATGCGGCGGGCCAGCGGGCACCAGATCTGCAATCCCGCCGCGATGTCAGGCGAGGTGGCCGCCGCCCGCGCCGCGCAAAAGGGCTACGCGCGCCGCACCGATCCTGCTGCGATCACGGGCTCGATCGATAGCAAACGCAAATGGGCCGACATCCCCTCGGAGGATGACGAGCATGGATGGGTCGATCCCGGCGCGCCGACGAGGCAGGCCGAAAGCCGCTCGGGCGAGCGCTTTCGCGACTGGTGACCGGATTTCTTTTCCTCGCGTTTCGGGTTGGCTTTGTGCGACTTTCGATGACTTATGGGCATCGAATCGCGCTGGTTGGCGTTTAAAACTGCGCCAATGCGCGTTGTATTGGTCGATCCGAGCCGGACCGTTCTGAAATTTGTCTCGCGCCTTCTGGAAGCGCGTGGCGATGAGGTGCGTCTTTCACCGATGGACGTGCCGCGCTCGCCTATGTGGCGCAAGATCCGCTGGTGGATGCGCTCATCACCAGCGCCGAGCAGCTGTCGATCTCCGGTCATGAATTGTGTTGGGAAACCCGCCTGCTCGCCGGCGAGCGGCGCTCCATCTACGTCATTCTGATGTCGTCCAACCAGGAGCGGCGCAATCTGGTTGAAGCGCTCGATTCCGGCGCCGACGATTTTATCGGCAAGCCGCCCGCCGCAGAAGAGCTCTATGCCCGCCTGCGCGCTGCCGAGCGGCTCTCAACCATGCACCGCGACCTCGTACAGCTCGCTTCGCTCGACCCGCTCACCGGCATTTTGAACCGCCGCGTTTTCTTCGAGCAGGCGGCAATGGCACTGGCGCAGCGTCCGAAAGCCGGCACGCTGGCTGCGATCATGCTCGACATCGATCATTTCAAGCGCGTCAATGACCTCTATGGCCATGCCACGGGCGACCGGGCAATTAGTGAAATCGCCAGCCTGATTGCAGGTACCGGCGAGATCGTCGGCCGTCTCGGCGGCGAGGAATTCGCCATGCTGCTCCCGGGCCGCGACCTTGCCGGCGCAAGGAAGTCGCCGAGCGCCTGCGCCAGGAGATCATGGCTCTGCGCCTTAAGGTGGATGGCACGAGCGTGACGCTCACTGCCAGCTTCGGCGTCAGCGAATGGATTGCGGGCGAGAGCATCGATGAAACGCTGCGCCGCGCCGACATGGCGCTTTATTCCGCCAAAACGGCGGGACGCAACCGCGTGGTCACCACCGACGATGTGCTTGGCCTTGAAGGATTACACCGACTCGGACCGCCCGGTGCGCGCAGCACAACGGACCGACCTGTCGCCGCCCCAGGCCGAACCACGGCCCAGCAGTCCACGCTCGGCGGCCTGAAGGCACCGCGCGGTACCATCTGCCGCAGCTGAGGCCTTATCACCGCGGTCCTCACACCTTATATTACCTGCCAAGGCATATTACCTGCCAAGGCGCCGGTTCGTGCCGCCTTCTGGAGGAATCGCAATGGCCCGCTTTCGTTTTCGTCATCTTT
This sequence comes from uncultured Alphaproteobacteria bacterium, assembly GCA_963802475.1. GTDB lineage: Bacteria > Pseudomonadota > Alphaproteobacteria > Rhizobiales > Xanthobacteraceae > CANKHA01. Next base: position 439,762 of record CAWDIZ010000014.1, on the reverse strand, counting down.
TCGCTCTGCTAGCCGCCCTGGCGCTGACGAGCCTCATCATCAGCGAGGCCGATGCCCGCGTTGGCCGTGGCGGCAGCATGGGCAGCCGTGGCGCGCGCACTTATTCGGCGCCCCCTCCGACCGCGACCTCGCCTTCGACCGCTGCGCCGATGCAACGCACGATTACGCAGCCGAATGCGACCCGGCCTGGCACGCCCGCGCCGGCGCAATCGCCCGGCCTTGCCGGCCGTCCCGGCGGATTATTCGGTGGCGGATTGCTTGGCGGCTTGGCCGCCGGCTTCATCGGCGCTGGCCTGTTCGGACTGCTCTTTGGCCACGGCTTCCTGGGTGGCCTCGGCGGCTTTGCTTCCTTCCTCGGCCTGCTCTTGCAGATCGGCTTGGTGGTCATCGTTGCCCGCCTGGCCTGGGCCTGGTGGCAGCGCCGCCAGCAGCAGCCGGCTTTCGCCTCCGGCCCGTCCATGCGCGAAAACGCAAAGGGCAATGGCGGCGGCTTAGGCGGTTTCCTCGGCATGGGTGCGGGCGGCGCTGCGGCGGCAGCGACCGGCGCACCGCTGGAAATCGAACCGAAGGATTTCGACGCTTTCGAGCAACTGCTTGAGGAAGTCCAACAGGGCTATAGTGATGAGGATCTGAACGCGCTGCGTCGTCTTGCAACGCCGGAAATGCTGTCCTATTTCGCCGACGATCTGGCGGATAACGCAAGCCGTGGCGTGCACAACAAGGTCTCGGACGTGAAGCTGCTGCAGGGCGACCTGGCGGAAGCCTGGCGCGAAGACGACGCCGACTATGCGACCGTTGCCATGCGCTTTGGCCTGATCGACCAGCTGCTCGACCGCACCACCGGACGTCTGGTGGAAGGCTCGACCAGCCCGATGGAAGCCACCGAGCTTTGGACCTTCCGCCGCGCACGGGGCGGTTCCTGGCTGCTTGCCGGTATCCAGCAGACGAAGTAACCGGCACATCGCCGCGTAAATTCAAAGGCCGGCCCAAAGCCCGGCCTTTTTTCTGAAGGCGCGCCAAGGCGGCAGGTTGTCGTCAGGAAAGAGTTTTATCGTCGAAATCGCCGCGACACGGCCGCCGTTTCTCCCGAGGCGGATAGGAGAACGTATTTTCCTTTTTTCCGAGGTGCGCTTCAGTCCGGACGCGGGGAGGGGTAATATCGTCTGGTGGCGGCGATGGACCGCGGCAGCAGCATGCGCCGTGAACCGACGCTGAAGCGCCACGAAGATGCGTGTGCTCCGCGGAGATGGAGGCACCCATGACCCGTTGTTACAGCAGCTTGCCCTAACACATCTCTTACATTTGCTACATTTGCCGGCTGGCTGGCTATTGGCTGCGTCCCGCAGCGAAGGTCGAGCGGCCGCGAGCAACGAACCGGGAGCAGATCATGCAAGTTTTGAAATTCGTCATCGCCGCGGCGGCAGCCGTCGGCATCATTGCGTCGGCCTCGGCGCAAAATGCGCCGCTCGTCACCACCGAATGGGTGGAGAAGAATATCAACGATCCAAAAGTCCGGATTGTCGAAGTAAGCGTCGAGCCGGGCCAGTTCGAACGCGGTCATATTCCGGGCGCGCAGAACATCGTGTGGCATACCGATCTCGTGGACACCGTAAAGCGCGACATCGCGTCGAAGGAAAAGTTCCAGGAACTGGTGAAGAAGCTCGGCATCAACAGCGACTCCACCGTCGTTCTCTATGGCGACAACAATAACTGGTTCGCCGCCTGGGGCGCCTGGATATTCGATACCTACGGCGTGAAGGACGTGAAACTGCTCGACGGCGGCCGCAAGAAGTGGGAAGCCGAGAAGCGTCCATTCGACAATCGCGTAGAAGCGGCGAAACCTGGCAACCTTGCGATCTTGGACGGCAATGGCAAGTTGCGGGCGCGCCTCGCCGATGTGCTCAGCGCGGTGGAAAAGAAGGATGTGACGATTGTCGATATCCGCTCGCCTGACGAATACAGCGGCAAGATTTTTGCGCCGCCCGGTTCACAGGAGCTGTCAGTGCGCGCGGGCCATGTTCCCGGTGCCATCAACATGACCTGGAGCAAGGCTGTGGCGGAAGACGGCACATTCAAGCCGGTGGAGGAACTGCGTAAGATGTACGCCGACGCCGGCATCGACGGTAAGAAGCCGATCATCGTCTATTGCCGCATCGGTGAGCGCTCGAGCCACACCTGGTTCCTGCTCTCGAAGATCCTTGGCTACGACGTCCGCAACTACGATGGCTCCTGGACCGAGTACGGCAATTCGGTTGGTTTGCCGGTCGTGAATGTCGTCGGCACCGTCTGGGGCGGCAAATAAGGGCACGATGACCACAACATCGCAAAGCGGGATCTCGTTTTCTCGCGGGTCGAAATCGGAAGGAACGCCGGGCGCAAGCCCGGCGTTTCTTGCCGTTTCCGGATTGCTGATTGTCGCGCTCGTCGCCGCCGCATATGCCTTGCACGCCGCGAACGAGCAGAAACTCGCGTTATCGGTTGTATTCGGCGCGATCTTCGGCGTGGTTCTGCAGCGCGCGCGCTTTTGTTTCCTGTGCAATTTCCGCGACTGGTATGATGCGCGCGATCCACGCGGGCTTTACGCTATCCTGATTGCAATGGCTGCCGGTCTTGCCGGCTACACGTTGGTGTTCGGCGCGTGGCTGCCGGAGCCGTCAGGCGGACGTTTGCCGCCGGATGCCTTCATCGGGCCGGTCGGTCCTGCGCTGGCGATCGCCGGCCTCGCCTTCGGCGCCGGCATGGCGATTTCCGGCTCTTGCATCAGCGCACACCTTTACCGCCTTGGCGAGGGCTCCCCGACCGCGCCATTTGCTTTGATCGGCGCTGTGGGCGGTTTCATCCTTGGATTTCTGACCTGGAATCCGATTTATCTGAATGTGATCTCAGGCGCGCCGCCGGTCTGGTTTCCGCAGTGGCTGGGATATTCCGGCGCCTTGTTGCTCGGCCTCGCCGCCCTGTTGGCGATCGCGTTGCTGCTGCGTCGAATGTCGAAACCGGCACCTGCAAGCGCTGCGCAGGACATCTGGCGCAGGATTTTCGTCGACCGCTGGCCGCCATGGGCGGGCGGGCTTGCGATCGGCGCGCTCGGTACGGCGGCGTATTTGCGCGTCGCGCCGCTCGGAGTAACGGCCGAGATCAGCGGACGCTCGCGCGATCTCGCGAGCCGGCTCGGTTGGCTGCCGGATCGTCTGGAAGGTCTCGATAGCTTGCGCGGCTGCGTCTCGCTCCTGCGAAGCGCGGCCTTGAGCCCGAACGGCGCTTTTGTCATCGCGCTGGTCTTTGCGGCGTTTGCGGCGGCCTTGACCGCAGGACAGTTCAAGCCATCCGCGCCGAAGCCGGGTCAAATCGGACGCGGACTTGCCGGCGGTATGCTGCTCGGCTGGGGCGCGATGACCGGTCTTGGCTGCACGATCGGCACGCTCCTTTCCGGCGTCATGGCTGGAGCATTGTCGGGCTGGGTATTCGGCGCGGCGGTGTTTGCAGGCATCGCCGTCACGCTGTCGCTCGGACGGCGTGCCGGTTTGTCGATCTAGCGCTCCGGGTTGCCATATCCCCCTGCCGTCGGCGTGCGAATGCTAACCGCTTCGCCCGCATCCAGCAGCGTGGAGTCGCAGCCCCTCAGCTTTTCGATGCGGCCGTCCTTGCGACGTATGCTGTTCTCGCCGACCTCGCCGGCTTCGCCGCCCGCCAGGCCGAACGGCCGCACGCGGCGGTGGCCGGACAGGATCGTGCACTGCATCTTTTCCAGAAAGCGGATGGTGCGTGAGACGCCGTCGCCCGCCGTCCATTTGCCCCGTCCGCCGGAATTTTTCCGGATATGGAAATCCTCCAGCACCACCGGATAGCGCAACTCCAGCACTTCGGGATCGGTCAGGCGGGTGTTGGTCATATGCGTCTGCACCGCATCGGTGCCGGGAAAGCCGGGGCCGGCGGGTGAGCCGGAACAGATCGTTTCATAATATTGGTAGCGCGCGTTGCCGAAATTGAGATTGTTCATAGTGCCCTGCGCCGCCGCCATCGCGCCGAGCGCGCCGAACAGGCAATTGGTCACCGCCTGCGAAGTCTCCACGTTCCCGGCTACCACGGCGGCGGGGTATTCGGGCGAGAGCATCGAGCGCTTTGGGATCACGATGTTGATCGGCCGCAGGCAGCCGGCATTCATCGGAATGTCGTCGTCCACCATCACGCGGAACACATAAAGCACTGCCGCGCGGGTCACCGGCTCGGGCGCGTTGAAATTGTCGCCCTGCTGCGGTGAGGTGCCGTTAAAATCGACCGTCGCCTCGCGCTTTTTCCGGTCAACGCTGATCTTCACCTGAATCCGCGTGCCCTGGTCCATTTTATAGGTGAAGGCGCTGTCGTGCAGCTTATCAATCACGCGCCGCACGCTCTCGGCCGCGTTGTCCTGCACATGGCCCATGTAAGCCTGCACGGTGGCAAGCCCGAACTGCGTCACCATCTTGCGCAACTCCTGCGCACCTTTTTCGTTGGCGGCGAGCTGCGCCTTCAGATCGGCCATATTCTGCGCCGGGTTGCGTGCGGGATAGGCGGCGCCGCTCAGCAGCGCCTGCAGTTCTTGGTCGCGGAAGCGCCCTCGGTCGACCAGCTTGAAATTGTCGATGTAAACACCTTCCTCGCCGATGGTGACCGCGTCGGGCGACATCGATCCCGGCGCGATGCCGCCGATATCGGCGTGATGCCCGCGCGAGGCGACCCAGAAGAGGATTTCAGGAGCGCGGCCGGTGGAAAAGACCGGCGTGCAGACGGTGATGTCGGGCAGGTGCGTGCCGCCATTGTAGGGCGCATTGATCGCAAAGACGTCGCCCGGAGGGATCACCGGATTCTGCCGGATGATGGTCTCCACCGCGCGGTCCATCGAACCGAGATGCACCGGCATATGCGGGGCGTTGGCCACCAGCGTGCCGTCGGCGGAAAACACCGCGCAGGAAAAATCCAGCCGCTCCTTGATATTGACCGAGTAGGCCGTGTTTTGCAGCGCGACGCCCATCTGTTCGGCGATCGCCATGAACAGGTTGTTGAACACTTCCAGCATCACCGGATCGGCTTTGGTGCCGATCGCGTGCTGGCGCTTGAGTTTTGTAGCGCGCGTCAGCACCAGATGGTTTTTCGCCGTCAGTTCCGCGCGCCAGCCCTTCTCGATCACCGCGGTCTGGTGCGGCTCGATGATGATGGCCGGACCGGGAATTTTGGCTCCCGGCTTGAGCTGATCGCGGGTGAAGACTTTGGCGGCGTGAAATTTGCCGCCTGAGAGAAACTTCGTGCGCCGGGCAGGCAAGGGGACTTTTGCACCACTCTTGCGCCGCTCCGGCTCGCGGAATTTCGCGCCGCCGCCGATCGCCTCCACCGACACCGCCTCGATCACAAGTTCCTTTGTCCGGTCGACGAAGCCGAAGCGGGATTTGTGCGCCCTCTCGAAGGCGGATTGCATCTTGATGACCGTGTCCGCTGGCACCTCCAGCGCCGTATCGGTCCCGGCGTAGCGGATATGCGCGCGCACCAGCACCTTGATCTTGCTCTCCGCCACGCCCTGGCCGGCGACTTCCTCTGCCGCGCCCTTGCCGAGACGCTTCGCGATCTTGCCTAGCGCCGCCACCGCCTTGGCGCTCAGCGGCAGTTCGATCGCCTGCTGGCGGGTGGCGTGGATGTCCGCCATGCCCATCCCATAGGCCGAGAGCAGCGAGGAAAAGGGATGGATCAGCACCGTGGTCATGCCGAGCGCATCGGCAACGAGGCAGGCATGCTGCCCGCCGGCGCCGCCAAAACAATTGAGCGCGTAGCGTGTCACGTCATAGCCGCGCTGCACCGAAATCTTCTTGATAGCGTTGGCCATGTTCTCGACGGCGATGCGCAGAAATCCGTCTGCCACGTCCTGCAGCGGGCGGCCCACGTCGCGGGCCAGCGCCGCGAAGGCATCACGCACCGCGCTTGCGTCGATCGGTTGATTTTGTTGCGGGCCGAAAATCTTTGGAAAGAAATCCGGCAGCAGCTTGCCGACCATCACATTGGCGTCGGTGACCGTGAGTGGGCCACCGCGGCGATAACACTTCGGCCCGGGAATAGCGCCCGCCGAGTCCGGGCCGACGCGAAAGCGCGCGCCGTCGAAATGCAGAATCGAGCCGCCACCCGCGGCCACGGTGTGAATCAGCATCATCGGGGTGCGCATGCGCACGCCGGCCACTTCGGTTTCGAAGCTGCGCTCGTAGTCGCCGTCGAAATGCGACACGTCGGTCGAAGTGCCGCCCATGTCGAAGCCGATCAGCTTCTTGAACCCGGCCGCGCGCCCGGTTTCCGCCAGCCCGACCACGCCGCCGGCGGGGCCGGAGAGGATCGCGTCCTTGCCCTGGAACAGTTTGGCGGCGGTGAGCCCGCCGGCGGAGGTCATGAACATGAGACGTGGCAATCCCCTCCCCTGCAAGGGGAGGGTGGCCGGCGAAGCCGGTCGGGTGGGGGGATGCATTGCCAACAACCCCACCCGGCCGCTCGCTGTCGCTCGCATCCACCCTCCCCCTGCGGGGGAGGGATAAAGTGCTCAGTTCTTGCGCCACCTGCCCCACATATCTCCGCAGGATTGGCGACAGATACGCATCCACCACCGTGGTGTCGCCGCGGCCGATGAGCTTGATCAGCGGCGAAATCTCGTGGCTGACCGAGATCTGCGGAAAGCCGACTTCGCGCGCCAACGCCACCACGCATTTTTCGTGCGCCGGATGACGATAGCCATGCATGAAGACGATGGCGACGGCTGCAATGCCGTCCGCCCGCGCGGTTTCGAGCGCGGGCCGCAGCGGATCGAGGTCCGGCGCGCGCTCCACCGTGCCGTCGACGCGTGCGCGCTCGTCCACTTCGATCACGCGCTCGTAGAGGACGTCCGGCTTGATGATGTGCTTGGCGAAAATCCTGGGCCGCGCCTGGTAGCCGATCTTCAGTGCATCGCCGAAACCCTTGGAGATGAGGAGGAGCGTGCGCGCGCCCTTGCGCTCGAGCAGCGCATTGGTCGCCACCGTCGTGCCCATCTTGATCGCGGCGATGCGGGCAGCGGGGATCGGCTCGCCATGCCGCAATCCAAGCAGATCGCGGATGCCCTGCACAGCGGCGTCGCTATAGGACTCGGGATTTTCCGAGAGGAGCTTGTGCGCGACGAGCGCGCCATCCGGCCGCCGTCCCAGCACGTCGGTGAAGGTGCCGCCGCGGTCGATCCAGAAATCCCAGCGTTGTTGTTTATTCCTTGGCGTCCGCCGCGTTTGCTTCATGCGCTTATTCAGGAACACGCGGCGCCAGAATGCGAAAGCCCATTCCGCCCGGTCATTGGTATCCTGTACCTAAAAAGATCCTGATTGGACCCTGCTTTGCGTTGGTGCGGCCCCGCCGCAAACAAAGCGCACTCTACCCCAGATGGCCACACGAATGTATGGTTTTAGCAGACAGCGTTTTGCTGATTGATTGAGAAGGAGGATGGTTGTGAAGCTCTATATGCATCCGGTTTCGACCGCCAGCCGACCCGTTCGGCTGTTCATTGCCGAAAATAGCATCCAATGCGAAGAGGAAGTCGTCGATATTCTTCAAGGCGCCCATTATCAGGAGCCCTACGCATCGCTCAACCCCAGCAGGATGGTGCCGATGCTTGAGGACGGCGATCTGCGCCTGACGGAAAGCTCAGCGATCCTGAAGTATCTCGCCGACAAGTACGACCTGCCGTCCTATCCGAAGGACATCAAGAAGCGCGCCAAGGTCAATGAGGTGATGGACTGGCTCAATACCCAATTCTATCGCGATTTCGGCTACGGCCTGGTCTATCCCCAGATCTTTCCGCACCACCAGCGCCGCAGCGACGAGGCGCATGGCGGCGTCATCGCCTGGGGACAGCAGGGCTCCAAGAACTGGCTGCAGATCCTCAACGACTACTGGATAGGACCAAAAAACCTTTATCTTTGCGGCAACCAGCTCACGATTGCAGACTATTTCGGCTCCGCCTTGGTTTCGATCGGGGAACTCATCGGTTGCGATTTGGCGGCCTATCCCAACATCCAGCGCTGGCTCGACAACATGAGGAAGCTGAAGTCGTGGGACCAGGTCAACGAGGTGTTCAATGGCTTCGCGGCAGCCAATAAGGGCAAAGAGTTTGCGCGCCTATGATGGCCGCTCGCGCGGCGAGAAATAAGTGTTTGCGCCGTTCCAAAATTGGCGGGGCGCCCGACGGTTTTTCCGTCGGACGCCCCTTAACGACGCATCAGTCAGCCTATAAGCCGGGTTCTGTATGGCGTCCTGCCCGAAGGCAGGACACGTGACGGCCATTCTTCTGGGACGCCGGTTGCCCGGCGCCTCAAGCAACCTACCCGGGCGGCCGATCCGGATACAGATCTGGGAGATCGCTCTCCGCGCCGCCCCTATTCGGTTTTGCTCCCGGTGGGGTTTGCCGTGCCGTTTCCGTTGCCGGAAACGCGGTGCGCTCTTACCGCACCCTTTCACCCTTACCACGATACGCAACGCCCGCGGCGGTCTGCTCTCTGTGGCACTTTCCCTGAGATCCGCCCCGCTTTCACGGAGACAAGTCCCGCCGGATGTTATCCGGCACCGTACATCCATGGAGCCCGGACTTTCCTCCACGGCAGCCTTTCGGCCATAGCCGCAGCGGCCGTCCGGCCGACTGACATCCCTAGAAGTGGTCGCTAATATGGACTGCGTCAAGCCGGAGCCCTAATCACAGTTATCAAAGGTCCACCGGCCCGTCCGTTTCGGAGGAAAATCATGGCGAGCGACTTCGAAGACCATTGCTGGAAAGACGTGATCCCTCCGGACGTGCTGGAAATCTACTCCGGCTATGCGCGCAGGCTGTTCGTCGGACCGTCACCCGCGCTGGTCGCCGTCGATCTTTATGAATCGGCCTATCAGGGCGGCAACCGGCCGATGTCCGAACTCGCCAAAACCTATCCGGGTTCGTGCGGCGAGAATGCTTGGAAGGCGATCGAGCCGACCAAGCGGCTATTCGCCGCCGCGCGCGCCGCCGGCATTCCGATCTTTTATTCCACGGGAGACACGCGGCCCGAGAGTCATCCGGGCCAGGTCAATGTCAGCGCTACCAAACGCCGGTCCAAGGCCATGCGCGACCCGGCGATGTATGCCATCCGGCCGGAGTTCAAGCCGCAGCCGGGCGACGTGGTCATCACCAAGCAGCGCGCCAGCGCCTTTTTCGGCACGCCGCTGGTGGCGCATCTCAACCAACTGGGTGTCCGCAGCGTGATCATGTGCGGAGAAAGCACGTCAGGCTGTGTGCGCGCTTCGGCGGTGGACGCTTATTCCTGGGGTTATCACGTCACGCTGGTGGAAGAATGCTGCTTTGACCGCAGCGACATTTCCCACAAGATCAACCTGTTCGACATGCACCACAAATATTGCGACGTGATGCGGATCGACGAAGTGGTGGCGCATCTCGACGGTATGGCGGTGCGCAAGGCCGGCTAGACCACCGGCTGATTTACCAGCGACGGCGTTCCAGCATCTTCTGCAGCGTACGCTGCGTCGAGCCGTCGGCGATGCCGTCGACTTTCGCAGGCCGGAAATGCCGCTGGAAGGCGGTGACCACGTCGCGCGTGGTTTCATCAAACTTGCCGGTAACCGGAATGCCATAGCCAAAATCGGCCAGAGCGATTTGCAGCCCGCGCACCCTGTCGCCTTCCTGGCCGAGCGCAAAACTCGACACCTTGTCGGTGATGCGCGAGGGCGTCACCCATTCGCCGACGCCGGAATCGGCCAGCAGCCGCCAGGGAAATTTTTCCCCGGGATCGCGCTTGCGCGAGGGCGCTACGTCGGAATGCGCCAACACGCGGTCAGGCTTGATGCCGCGCCGCGCGATGATGCCGCGGCAGAGCGCGATCACAGCGGCGATCTGCCGGGAGGGAAAATCCGGATATCCGAAATCGTGTCCGGGATTGGCGATCTCGATGCCGATCGATGACGAATTAATGTCGGTTTCGCCCGCCCATTGCGAATTGCCGGCGTGCCAAGCGCGGCGGCTTTCCTGCACCGACTGCACGATGCGACCGTCCTCGAACACGAAATAATGCGACGAGACCTTGCTCTCCGGGGAGCACAGCCGATTTAGCGCCTCCTGCGTGTTCTGCATTCCCGTGTAATGCAACAGGATGATGTCCGGCACCCGGCCATCCTTGCGCTCATCATGGTTCGGCGAGGGCACGACCTCGGCGACGAGAGAGGAATCCGGCTGAAAAATCGACATAGCCGGCATATACATGCCTTTACTCCACTCCAGAAGATTGTCTGAAAGCCGCTCGCAGGGGCCATGGCCCCTTTATCATGCTGGCGTGCCCAATGGCACTAATTAAGTGAGCGAGCTTGCATGCCTGGGCCGGCAAGGATTGTTTCCTGTCGCGACGACAAAAACGCCGGCCCAGCGAGGCTGGACCGGCGCTTTTACTCAGACTGACGGTCTTACACTACTGACGCTACTTGCTTCCGCTGCTGCCCATGCCGCCGCCCGGAGCGCTACGCGGTGAGGAGCCCGAGGACGAGGCGCCAGAGCCGGAGGCGCCGGTCGTGGTGCTACGGTCCTGGTGACGCGCGAAGTTCGGAGCATTCTCCAGCTGATCCTTGGTCATGCTGACCTTCAGCTTCCAGTTCTCCTTGTCCTGGGTCATCTGGATGGAGGAAGGAGCCAGCGCCACTTCCTTGGCACCGACACCGAGGAAGCCGCCTACGCTGAGAACAAAGGCTTCGATCTTGCCATCCTTGGAGAACAGGATGTCGCTGACATCGCCGATTTTCTTGTCGTCGCTGCCGAGAACGTCAGCGCCCTTGACCTTCGAAGCCAGCAGCTGATCGGGCTTCTGGGACGATATGGTCGCAGCCGAGCTGCTGGCGCCACCGCTGCCCGCGCTGGAGGCGGATTTCGGCGCATCCGACTTCGTTTCCGACTCGCTCGATTTCGGAGCGTCGGATTTCATCGTGTCAGAGGAAGAAGCCGGCGGGGTCGAGCTGGAAGCCGCGGGCGGGCTGGAGCTCGAACCTGGGCTCGACGGCGACGTTTGCGCCATCGCGGACGAAAGCATCAATCCGCTCAGCGCGGTCGTAATCAATAGTTTCTGCAGCATCGTGAAACCTCCATGCAATTGCTGTCTCGCGGGATGATGTCGGGCACGGCTTTTCATTCGCGGTCTGGAAAAACCGTTCCCCTTTTCAACAACGTTTGAATGCGCAGTGCTGTTCCGTGCCGTGTGACACCGCAGAGAATTTGGGAAAGGCCCAGGCCGCGCGGCACGCAGCGGCACGTATTCGTGATTGAAAATTTTTTCCGGCGCCAAGTTCCACCGACGCCGAGAGGGCAGATGGAAATCTGCTCAACCTGTGGTTGCGGCAACCGTTCCTTAAGATTAACCGGCGTTAATAGCGGGTGAAAAACACTGCGCCGCGACGGCACTTGGCCAAGCTGGAGCGCGCAGCCTTCCTGTTTGCCCAAAGTAGCCCATGATAGCCCAAATTATCCCGTATCTGGGAGCGGTTCGGCGGGTTTCTCGTAACAAGGGCTGCGATGGACCGTTTTGTGTCGCTGCGTCTGGATTCCAAAGGCGCGGCGCCGAAAGCGCAAGGAGCCCGCGAATGACGATGGAGGGCGGCAGCAGGAAACCGGCTGTCGCTGGCGGACCTGGCCGTCATATTCCCGCACTCGCCCGCCCGGCGCTCGAGCATCTCAACGTCCACGACGGCGGCGTTTATATCGACGGCACCTTCGGTGCGGGCGGCTATACGCGCCTGATCCTCGAAGCCGCCAACGCGGAAGTGATCGGCATCGACCGCGACCAGACTGCGGTGGCGCGTGGCTTCGGCCTGGTCGAAGCGTCAACTGGCCGGCTGACGCTGGTGGAAGACCGCTTCTCGTCGCTCGATCGCGTCGCGCGGGAATGCGGCTTCGATGCCGTTGATGGAGTCGTGCTCGATATCGGCGTGTCGTCGATGCAGTTGGACGAGGCCGGACGCGGCTTTTCCTTCCGGCTGGAAGGCCCGCTCGACATGCGCATGGGCAACTCGGGCCCAACCGCGGCCGACGTGGTAGCGGCGGCGTCCGAGCACGATCTTGCCAATATTGTCTTCCTTCTGGGCGAGGAGCGGCATTCCCGCGCGGTCGCACGCGCCATCGTGACCGCGCGCAAGAAAAAGCCGATCGAAACCACGGGTGCGCTGGCCGACATCGTCGCGCGCGTGGTGCGCGGCAAGCCGGGCGAGATCCATCCAGCGACAAGAACGTTCCAGGCGCTGCGAATCTTCGTGAATGAGGAACTCAATGAGCTGGCCGAAGGCCTGGCCGCGGCCGAGCGCATCCTGAAGCCGGGCGGACGGCTGGTCGTGGTCTCCTTCCATTCGCTCGAAGACCGAATCGTGAAGACCTTCCTGGCCGAGCGCAGCCGCACGGCCGCCGGCTCGCGCCATCTGCCGGCGGTGCAGGCGCCGCCCCCCACCTTCAACATCATCACCAAGCGTCCGGCGGTGGCGGATCAAGCAGAGATCGCGGGTAATCCGCGCGCCCGTTCCGCCAAGCTGCGCGCGGGCGAGCGCACGCAAGCGGCGCCGCGTTCCGGCGGCGCAGGGCAGCTCTTGGATCTGCCGTCGCCCGCTGACCTGGTGCGGGGGCGCTGATGTTCGTGCGTCTGCTCAACATCTGCGTGATCGTGGCTCTGGTTATCGCCGCGGCTTATGTCTACGACATCAAGTACCAGTCTACGTTGCGCGCCGAACGCGTCGCCAAGCTGCGGCACGATCTGCGGCGCGAACGCGACGCCATCGCCAGCTTGCGCGCCGAATGGGCGCGGCTCGGCAATCCGCGTCGTATCCAGACCCTGGCGCAGCGGCATCTCCAGCTGAAGCCATTCCAGACCAACCAAATCGATTCACTCGACAACCTGCCGATGCGACCGCCGCAGATCGTGCCGCCGGGAACCGGAGACCCCATTGCCGCCATGCTTGAGGCTATCGACGAGGACCTGACAGCTTCCACCGGCAGCATTGAATCGTTGCTCGGGACCGCCACCGGCAAAGGGGATCGGCAGCGATGAGCGCGGCGGAAGGGACATCGGCCACGTTGAATTGGCGACGGCGTTTGGTGCAGCGGCTGCTCTATGGGCAGAAAGTGGACCGCAGCGCAAAATCGCGCGCTCGCGTCGGCCTTGCCATCCTGGTCTTTTCGCTTGGCTATGCGGTGATCGCTGGGCGGCTTGTCCAGCTCGCCGCCGCTCCTGATAACCACACCGTGCGTCGCGCCGCCGATGCCGTCTCGACTTCGCGTCCCGACATTCTTGACCGCAATGGCGAAATCCTTGCCACCGACATCAAGGCCGCCTCGCTGTTCGGCGAGCCGCGCAAGATCATCGATGTCGACGAAGCCGTGGAACTGCTCACCGCGGTGCTGCCCGATCTCGACGCGAGCGAGCTGCGCGAGCGGCTGTCCTCGCGCAAGGGCTTCGTCTGGCTCAAGCGCGAGATCACCAAAAAGCAGCAGCAGGAAATCCACGGCCTCGGCATTCCCGGTATCGGATTTCTCACCGAGAACAGGCGCGTCTATCCGAACGGCGCCGAGGTCTCGCATCTCATCGGCCATGTGAATATCGACAACCAGGGCATTGCGGGCATCGAAAAATGGCTGGACGGGCGCGGGCTTGCCGATCTGCACATGGCGGGCCTCGCGGTCGACCGGATGGATAAGCCGGTCGAACTCGCCGTGGACCTGCGCGTGCAGCACGCGCTGCGCGACGAGTTGATTGCGGCCCGCGACAAGTTTAAGGCCGTCGCGGCGGCCGGGTTGATCACCGACGTGCGCACCGGCGAGATCATTTCGATGGTATCGGTCCCTGACTACGACCCGAACAAACCCAAGGAGGCCAACGACCCCACCCGGATCAACCGGCTCACAACGGGCGTCTACGAGATGGGCTCGACCTTCAAGGCGCTCACGCTGGCGATGACGCTGGATTCCGGCAAGGCGACGCTGTCATCATCCTTCGACGCTCGCATGCCGCTGCGCTACGGCAAGTTCTCGATCGGCGATTACCACGGGCAAAACCGCACGCTGACGGTGCCGGAAATCTTCACCTATTCCTCCAATATCGGCACCGCGCGCATGGCGCTTGCCGTTGGCGTGGAGCACCACAAGTGGTTCCTGAAAAAGATGGGCCAGCTCGAGCGCCTGCGCACCGAATTGCCGGAAAGCGCCGAGCCGCTGGTGCCCAAGCGGTGGGGCGAGCTGAACACCGTGACCATCGCTTTCGGCCACGGCCTTTCGGTAGCGCCGCTGCAGGCGGTGATGGGTATCAATGCGCTGATGAATGGCGGCCTCCTGGTCCCGCCGACCTTCCTCAAGCGTAGTCCGGAAGAAGCTGTGAAACTCGCGACCCGGGTGATCAAGCCGGAAACCAGCGACAAGATGCGCTATCTGATGCGCCTCAACGCTGAGAAGGGCACCGCCACCAAGGCCAACGTTCCCGGCTATTATGTCGGCGGCAAGACCGGGACATCGGAAAAGGTGATCGGGGGCCGCTATTCCAAGAACAAGCTGCTCAACAGTTTCACCGCGGTGCTGCCGGCCGACAATCCGCGCTATCTGCTGCTCATCATGCTGGACGAGCCGAAAGCGACCTCGGAGACCCATGGCTATGCTACCTCGGGCTGGAATGCGGCGCCGGTGACTGGAGCGGTGGTTGCCCGGATCGCGCCTTTGCTGGGAGTGGAGCCGCGATTCGATTTGCCGCCTTCCCAGCAGCTCATCCTGGCCAAGGGGCGCTAGAAGCGCCGGCTGGGAAAAATCCCGATCACGCTTGTCTTGCCACGCGCTGCCGGGCATTCAATACGCCATGAAGCTCGCCGAATTGCTCAGCGGGGAGGCCAGCGCCGATGCCGGCGCAGCGGCGCTCGACGTCACCGGTATCACGGCGGACAGCCGCGCCGTGAAACCGGGCAACGTGTTCGTTGCCGTGGCGGGCAGCAAGACCGACGGGCTTCGTTTCGCGGACCACGCGGCGGCGGCCGGCGCGGTTGCCATTGCGGCAGAGCGCCCGCAAAACCTGCCACCCGGCATTGCTTTTATTCAGGCCGGCAATGCGCGGCGCTTCCTTGCGCGCAGCGCGGCGAAATTTTTCCCGCGTCAGCCCGCGACGATCGCGGCAGTGACCGGCACCAGCGGCAAGACCTCGGTGGCCGCCTTCACGCGGCAGATCTGGGCCGCGCTCGGCTATCGCGCAGCGAGTATCGGCACTGTCGGCGTGGTGACACCGGAAAGGGAAATCTACGGCTCGCTCACCACGCCCGATCCAGTCGTGCTGCATCAGCAGCTCGATGCGCTGGCGGGGGAGCGGATCACGCATCTGGCGCTGGAAGCCTCCTCGCACGGTCTCGACCAGCACCGGCTCGACGGCGTGCGCATCGCCGCCGCCGCCTTCACCAATCTCAGCCGCGACCATCTCGATTATCACCCGACGCTGGAAGCGTATTTCGCGGCCAAACTGCGATTATTCGAACAGCTGATCGAGCCATCCGGCACCGCGGTCGTTAATGCGGATCACGAGCACGCGGCCGAGGTCATCGCCGCCGCACGCAAGCGCCGGCTCGCGGTGCTCACCATCGGCCGCAAGGCCGACGGTATTCGCCTGCTCGAAGCCGACATCGACGGTTTTGCGCAAAAGCTCCGTGTCGCCTTCGGCGGACGTCAATTCGGTGTGAGGCTGCCGCTGGTCGGCGGCTTTCAGGTGGAGAATGCGCTTACCGCCGCGGGGCTCGCCCTCGCGACCGGCAGCGGTGCGGACAAGGTTTTCACCGCATTGGAGAAATTGCAGGGTGCGAAGGGCCGGCTCGAACTCGCCGGCGAACGCGATGGCGCGCCGGTGTTTATCGACTATGCCCACAAGCCCGACGCACTCGCCAAGGCGCTCGAGGCCCTGCGCCCTTATGTGACAGGGCGGCTTGTTGTGGTGTTCGGCGCGGGCGGCGACCGCGATACCGGCAAGCGGCCGCTGATGGGCGCCATCGCCGTCGAGAAGGCCGACCGCGTGATTGTTACCGACGACAATCCGCGCAGCGAAAAGCCCGCCGCCATCAGGGCGGCGATTCTGGTTGCGGCACCTGGCGCGCGCGAGATCGGAGATCGCGGGGAGGCGATACGTACGGCGGTGTCCGAACTCAAGCGCGGCGACGTGCTATTGATCGCCGGCAAGGGCCACGAAACAGGGCAGACCATAGGCGATAAGGTCTTGCCTTTTAGTGATCACGAAGCGGTCGCGGCGGCGCTGAAAGGGTCGGCATGAGCGAGCGACCATTATGGACAATCGATGCGATGGCCTCGGCCATGGGCGCCCGGCGCGAAGGCCCACTGCCGGACAGCCTGCGCGGCATTTCCATCGACAGCCGCAGCATTGGCCCAAGCGAGGCCTTTTTCGCCATCAAGGGTGACAACCGCGACGGGCATAATTTCGTCGACAACGCATTGCGGGGCGGCGCGGCGCTTGCGGTGGTGGCGGCCGACAAGCGCGACCAATTCCCCAAGGACGCGCCGCTCCTGGTGGTATCCGATGTGCTCGAAGGCCTGCGCGAACTCGCCCGTGCCGCGCGCGCGCGCCTGCCGGCCAAGGTGATCGGCGTTACCGGCTCGGTCGGCAAGACCGGCACCAAGGAAGCGCTGCGGCTCGCGCTGTCGCGTGACGGCGAAACCCACGCCTCCGTGGCCTCCTACAATAATCATTGGGGTGTGCCGCTTTCGCTCGCGCGCTGCCCGGAGACTGCGCGTTTTGCGATCTTCGAAATGGGCATGAATCATGCGGGCGAAATCGAGCCGCTTGCCCGCCTGGTGCGGCCGCATGTAGCGATCGTCACCACGATTGAGCCGGTGCATCTGGAATTCTTTCCGTCCATGGCAGGCATTGCCGATGCCAAGGCGGAAATATTCCTCGGGCTGGAGCCGGGCGGCGCCGCCGTGATCAATCGCGACAATGCCTACTACGGCCGTTTGCAGCAGAAGGCGGCGGAGGCGCGCGCCGGCCGCATCGTTTCTTTCGGCGAGCATGCCGCGGCGGACGTGCGGGCGCTGGAAATTTCGCTGCATCCCGATTGCTCGGTCGTGCATGCCTCCGTGTTCGGAATGGAGGTGACCTACAAAATCGGCGCACCCGGACGGCATCTGGTCTGGAATTCGCTCGCGGTCCTCGCCGCCGTTTCGCTCGCCGGCGCGGATCTCGCGCTTGCTGGGCTGGCGCTCGCTGAATGGAAGCCCGCCACCGGCCGCGGCACGCGCATTTTGCTGGGCCTGCCGGGCGGCACCGCTGAGCTGATTGATGAGAGTTACAATGCCAATCCCGCGTCCATGCACGCAGCCCTGGCACTGCTTGGGCAGGCGGCACTGGGCCCGCACGGGCGACGCATCGCCATTCTCGGCGACATGCTCGAGCTCGGCGCTGATGGCGAGAGGCTGCATCGCGAACTGGCGGAAGCCGTCATCGCCAATAAAGTCGATATGGTGCTCTGTTCCGGACCGCTGATGCGGCATTTATGGGAGGCTCTTCCCTCCGAACGCCGGGGAGGCTATGCGGAAACATCCTTGGCGCTCGAATCGGAGGTGCTTGACGCGGTTCAACCGGGAGACGCCGTGATGGTGAAGGGCTCGCTCGGCTCCCGCATGGGCCCCCTGGTCAAGGCGCTGGAACGCCGCTACCCCTATCGCGGCGCCGCTTCGAAGGCGTCCGTTCAAGGCTGATCCGATGCTTATTTGGCTTGTCGATCTTTCCGATAAAATTTCCTTCTTCAATGTCTTCCGTTACATCACTTTTCGCACCGGCGGCGCGACCGTCACCGCCTTGCTTTTTGTCTTCCTGTTCGGATCCTCGATCATCGACCTGCTGCGGCTGAAGCAGGGCAAGGGCCAGCCGATCCGCGCCGACGGCCCGCAATCGCATCTCGTCACCAAGAAGGGCACGCCCACCATGGGCGGGCTGATGATCCTGTCGGGCATCGTCGTGTCCACGGTCCTTTGGGCCAATCCGCTCAATCCTTATGTCTGGATCGTGCTCGGCGTCACTCTCGGCTTCGGCCTGGTCGGATTTTACGACGATTATCTGAAGGTGACGCGCCAGAGTCATTCCGGGTTTTCCGGGCGCACGCGCATTCTTGCTGAAGCGCTGATCGCCGCCGGAGCCTGCTATGCCTTTTCGCAACTCGGCAGGATGCCGTTCGCGACCTCGCTCGCTTTTCCGGTATTCAAGGATTTAATCTTCAATCTCGGCTTGTTCTTTGTTGTGTTCGGCGCATTCATCATTGTCGGCGCCGGCAATGCCGTGAAATCTTACCGACGGGCTCGACGGGCTCGCCATTGTGCCGGTGATGATCGCCGCGGGCAGTTTCGGCCTGATCGCCTATCTCGTCGGCAACGCGGTCTTCTCCGACTATCTGCAGATCCATTACGTGGCTGGGACCGGCGAACTGGCGGTATTGTGCGGGGCGGTGATCGGCTCCGGACTGGGTTTCCTCTGGTACAACGCGCCGCCCGCTTCGGTCTTCATGGGCGATACCGGCTCATTGGCTTTGGGCGGAATGATCGGTGCCATCGCGGTCGCGACCAAGCACGAGATCGTGCTGGCCATCATCGGCGGGCTCTTCGTGCTCGAAGCGGCCTCGGTGATCGTGCAGGTGGCCTCGTTCAAGCTGACCGGCAAGCGCGTGTTCAAAATGGCGCCGATCCATCATCATTTCGAGCAGCTCGGCTGGACCGAGCCGCAGATCGTGATCCGCTTCTGGATCATCGCGGTTGTGCTGGCGCTTGCCGGCCTCGCGACCCTGAAGCTGCGATAACCACCGGCACGCCAACGTGACCCCCATCACAATTTTCACTGGAAGGAAGGTCGCGGTCTTCGGGCTCGGCGGCTCCGGCTTCGTCAGTTGCAGCGCGCTGCTCGCGGGCGGTGCCGATGTCGTCGCCTTTGACGATGACCCCGCCAGTGTGACGAAAGCCAATGCGGCCGGCATACCCACCGCCGATCTGCGCGGCATCGACTGGTCGCGCATCGCGGCGCTGGTGTTGGCGCCGGGCGTGCCGTTGACGCATCCGCAGCCGCATTGGACCGCGGCGCTGGCTAAAGCCGCGGGTGTCGAGATCATCGGCGACGTGGAATTGTTCGGCCGCGAGCGCGCGGCACGCTCCCCCGACGCGCCTTTCGTTGCGATCACCGGCACCAATGGCAAATCCACCACCACGGCGCTCACCGCTCATGTTTTGCGCAGCGCCGGGCGCGACGTGCAGATGGGCGGCAATATTGGCGTGGCCATCCTTTCGCTGCAGCCGCCGGCGCCCGAGCGCGTGCATGTGATCGAGGTGTCGTCCTATCAGATCGATCTCGCCCCGACGCTGAAGCCGACGGTCGGCATCCTGCTTAACGTGACGCCCGATCATCTCGACCGCCACGGCACGATGGACAATTACGCCGCCATCAAGGAGTGCGCGGTTGCGAATGCAGATGTCGCGGTGATCGCGGTAGACGACATCTACACCCGTGCCGCCGCCGAGCGGCGGGAACAGAGCGGCCGCCCGACCAGCCTGATTTCGGCGGAGAGCAGGCTCGATCGCGGATTCTTCATGGAGGGAAGCCGGATCATGCACGGCAGTGAACCCATCGCCGACCTCGCCGGCATCCGGACCTTGCGCGGACAGCATAATGCGCAGAACGCGGTGGCCGCGGTGGCCGGCGCGCTGGCGCTCGGCCTGCCGGCGGACGTCATTCAGCGCGGCCTTCTGACGTTCCCGGGCCTGCCGCATCGGCTGGAGGAAGTGGGACGCAAAGGCAAGGTTCTGTTCGTCAACGACTCCAAGGCCACCAATGCCGATTCCGCCGACAAGGCGCTGTCCTCTTTCCACGGCGAAATTTTCTGGATTCTCGGCGGCAAGCCCAAGGAGGGCGGCATCACGTCCCTGACGCGCTTTTTTCCGAAGATCGACAAAGCCTATCTGATCGGTGAGGCCAGCGACGACTTCGCCGCCGTGCTGGAAGGTCAGGTGCCTTATGAGCGATGCGGCACGCTTGATGTGGCCACCGCAAAGGCGGCGGCGGATGCGGCGGCTTCCCCAGCGGCGGAGCCGATCGTGCTGCTCTCGCCGGCCTGCGCCTCCTTCGACCAGTACCGGAATTTCGAGATCCGCGGCGACCACTTTCGCAAGCTGGTGCAGGCGCTGGTCTGACGTCTCTCTCCGGAGAGCATGGCGCGGTCTGTTTGATGAGCCTACAGTGGCGCCATTCCGAATCGAGATGAGGGAAGGGCTCTCCGACATGTGCAACATTTGCGACCGACAGGTTATTGGCCGGCGGCAGTTCATCACGCTGGCAGGCGCTACGCTGGCGGCGGCGAATCCTTTGTTTGCTTGGGACAAGGCCCTTGCCGCGGGCGAGAACACGTCGGTCACCGCCGATGAGGCGCTCGCGAACCTGAAATCCGGCAACGACAAATACGTGAAGGGGCCGGAAGTCTGCGCATTCGATCTTGCCGAGAGCCGCGCCAGCGCCTTCGCCAATCAGATGCCATGGGCAACCATCCTGAGCTGCGCCGACAGCCGCGTGCCGCCCGAGCTGCTGTTCGGAGGTCTGGGGCATGGCGAGCTGTTTGTCGCGCGCAATGCCGGCAACATGGCGGTCGACGCGGCGACGATGGGGACGATCGAATACGGTGCGGCGGTGCTGGGTGTTCCGCTCGTTGTGGTGCTGGGCCACGAGAGTTGCGGCGCGGTTGTGGCGGCCTGCGATGTCGTGACCAAAAAGAAAACCTACCCGGGTTCCATCGGGCCGATGGTAACAGCGATCGTTCCGGCGGCGCAGGCGGTCAAGGGCAAGCCTGGCGATTTCGTCGACAATGCGGTGCGTGAAAGCGCCAGGCGCACGGCGGTGCAGATTGCCACGAAAAGCAAGATCGTGGCCGATCTGGTCAAGGCCGGGAAAGTAAAGGTCGTCGCGGCGCGCTACGATCTCAAGGAAGGCAAGGTCGAATACCTTTCCTGAGATCCGACGCGATCCATGCGTTTGAGCGCTCGCTGCCGCGGTGCAGACGTGCGTTTCGGTAAAGCCACGGCTTTTCCACGCGCGGTGAGCTAAAATCCCGTCCTGTTAATCACCCTTAAACCATAAGGCGTCAGGACTTAAGCGGGGAAAACCTTCTTTCGGGGACACCGGCATGGTTTCGCGCGCGTCACGCACGCCTTTCGGCGAGTGGTGGTGGACGGTCGACAAGCTGATGCTCGGGGCGCTGGCCGCCCTGATGCTGTTCGGGATCGTGCTCTCGCTCGCAGCCAGCCCGCCGGTCGCCGCCCGCCTGCGGCTTGAGCCGTTTTATTTCGTCAACAAGCACGTCCTGTTCCTGTTGCCGGCCATCGCCGTGATGGTGGCGACCTCGTTCCTCAATTCGCATCAGATCCGGCGGCTGGCGCTGTTCGTCTTCGGGGTGAGCGTAGTGATGGTTGTTTGCACCATCCTGTTCGGCGCCGAGATCAAGGGCGCCCGCCGCTGGCTCACCGTCCTCGGCATGACCATTCAGCCTTCCGAGTTCCTCAAGCCCGCCTTTGTCATCCTGATCTCCTGGCTGTTCGCGGAATCGGCGCGGCGGCCGGAGATGCCGGCCAACACCTTTGCGCTCGGCCTGCTGCTGTTCGTCGTCATGCTGTTAGTGCTGCAGCCTGATTTCGGCCAGACCATGCTGATCATGCTGGTATGGGGCGCGCTATTCTTCATGGCGGGCATGCGGGTGATCTGGATGATCGGCCTGGGCGGCGTCTCGCTCGTGGGCCTGCTCGGGGCCTATTACACCGTGCCGCATGTGGCGCTGCGCATCCGGCGTTTCCTCGATCCCGGCAGCGGCGACAGTTTTCAGATCACAACCTCGGTTGGATCCTTCCTGCGCGGAGGCTGGTTCGGCCTTGGGCCGGGAGAGGGCACCGCCAAGCGAATCCTGCCGGACAGCCATACCGACTTCGTCTTCGCAGTGGCGGGCGAGGAATTCGGCGTCGTGCTCTGCCTGATGCTGCTTTGCCTCTTTGCCTTCGTGGTGATCCGGGCGCTGCGCCATGCCATGCAGAACGAAGACCCCTTTGCCCGCTTTGCCGCCGCCGGTCTTGCCATCCTTTTTGGCCTCCAATCGGCCATCAACATGTCGGTCAATTTGCATCTCATGCCGGCCAAGGGCATGACGCTGCCCTTTGTCTCCTACGGCGGTTCATCGATGCTCTCGCTCGCCTATGCCATGGGAATGCTGCTGGCGCTGACGCGAGAGCGCCCCCGCGCGGAAATGCTGGCCAGCCACTTTCATAATGTACCGGCCGGGAGCCGCGCCTGATGAACACTGGCCGCGCGCGGCATGTGCTCGTGGCGGCGGGCGGCACCGGCGGGCATCTGTTTCCGGCTGAAGCCTTGGGCGCAGCGCTGGCGCAACGCGGCGTCGGACTTGATCTCGCCACCGATTCCCGCGCGGCGCATTACGGCGGCAGTTTTCCCGCCCGCGCGACGCATATCATTCCGAGCTCGACGCCGCGCGGGCGCAACCCTCTTGCACTCGCCGCCGCGGCGGCGATTGTCGGCGGGGGCGTTGCCAAGGCCTGGCTCTTGCTCAAGGATTTGAAACCAGCCGCGGTGATCGGCTTTGGCGGCTATCCCACCGTTCCGCCGCTGCTGGCGGCCTCGCTGCGCGGCATCCCGACCATCATCCACGAACAGAATGCGGTGATGGGCCGCGCCAATCGCTTCCTGGCGGGGCGTGTCACCGCTATCGCCACCGGTTTCCGCGACTTGTCGCTCCCCGATGACAAACTCGCCGCCAAAACCACCTGGGTCGGCAATCCGGTGCGTCCGGCGGTGGTCCTGGCCTCGTCGACGCCCTATGCATCGCCCGAGCCGGGCGGGCCGCTGCGCCTGCTGGTCTTCGGCGGCAGCCAGGGAGCACGAGTAATGGCGGAAATCGTGCCACCCGCGGTCAGGCACCTCGAGCCGACCTTATGGTCGCGGCTGCACATCGTGCAGCAGGCGCGCGAGGAGGATCTGGCCGAGGTGAAAAAGGCCTATGCCGACCTAAAGATCTCTGCCGACGTGGCGCCGTTCTTCTCGGACCTGCCGGCGCGGATGGCGTCTTCACATCTCGTGATCGCCCGCTCCGGCGCATCCACGGTCGCGGAGCTTTCCGCGATCGGGCGGCCTGCGATTCTGGTGCCATTACCGAATGCGCTCGATCAGGACCAGATGGCCAATGCCGGAATGCTGCAGACCGCCGGCGGCGCCTTGCGCCTGCCGCAGGCCG
Organism: uncultured Alphaproteobacteria bacterium; assembly: GCA_963802475.1. Lineage (GTDB taxonomy): Bacteria > Pseudomonadota > Alphaproteobacteria > Rhizobiales > Xanthobacteraceae > CANKHA01. The sequence continues at coordinate 416,437 of CAWDIZ010000014.1, read as the reverse complement.
AATTCACGCCCAGCCGGCTGGCTTCCGAGATTTCGGCACTCGCCGCCGAGCCGGCGCGCCTGACCGCCATGGCCGCGGCCGCCAAAAAGGCCGGAACGCTGGATGCGGGTGATCGTTTGGCTGATCTGGTCCTACGGGTGGCGAAAGGCTGATTTTGTCATCGCCGGGCTTGTGCCGGCTACCCACGTTTTGTTTAAAGCAGCTAGAACATGGATACCGGGGAACGCAGTCGGCAACGGCTGGACTGCGGCGCCCGGCGTGACGTCAACAGGGATTAAGCATGAAACTGCCGCGCGACATCGGCCCGATCCATTTCGTCGGCATCGGGGGCATCGGCATGAGCGGCATCGCCGAAGTGCTGCGCAACCTCGGCTATAGCGTGCAGGGCTCCGATGTTGCCGACAGCGCCAATGTCAAGCGGCTGCGCGAGCACGGCATCGAGGTTTCCATCGGCCACGAGGCGAACAACATCGACGGGGCGGAAGTCCTCGTCGTTTCTTCGGCTATCAAGCGCGACAACCCGGAACTGGTTGCCGCGCGCGACCAGCGGCTTCCTGTCGTGCGTCGTGCGGAAATGCTGGCCGAATTGATGCGGCTGAAAAGCTGCGTCGCCATCGCCGGCACCCACGGTAAGACGACGACCACGTCCATGGTGGCCGCCCTGCTGGATGCCGGCGGCTTCGATCCCACCGTGATCAACGGCGGTATCATCAATGCTTATGGCACCAATGCGCGGCTTGGCGCCGGCGACTGGATGGTGGTGGAGGCCGACGAATCTGACGGCACTTTCCTCAAGCTGCCAACCGACATCGCTATTGTCACCAATGTCGATGCCGAGCATCTCGATCATTTCCAAACCTTCGAGGCGGTACAGAGCGCCTTCATCGATTTCGTGGAGAATGTTCCGTTCTACGGCTTCGCGGTGATGTGCACCGATCATCCCACCGTGCATCAGATCGTAGGCCGGATCGAAGACCGCCGCATCGTCACCTATGGCGAGAATCCGCAGGCCGATGTCCGGCTGGTCGATCTCGATCATGCCGGCGGTGCGTCGCGCTTCTCCGTGCTGTTCCGCGATCGCGCGGGTAGCGTGGTGCATCAGATTCGCGACCTTGCGCTGCCGATGCCCGGCCGCCACAACGCGCTCAATGCCACCTCCGCGATTGCCGTCGCGCGTGAGCTCGGCATCGGCGACGAGCAGATCCGCAAGGCGCTCGCCGCCTTCGGTGGCGTGAAACGGCGCTTCACGCGCACCGGCGAATGGAACGGCGTCACGGTGATCGACGATTACGGCCATCATCCGGTGGAGATCGCGGCGGTGCTGCGCGCGGCGCGGGAATCCACTAAGGGCCACGTGATCGCCATCGTGCAGCCGCACCGCTACACGCGCCTGCAATCGCTGTTCGAGGGTTTTTCCACCTGCTTTAATGACGCTAATGCGGTGATCGTGGCCAATGTCTATCCGGCCGGTGAAGCGCCGATCCCCGGCATCGATCGCGATGCGCTGGTGCAGGGCTTGCGCGCACGCGGCCATCGCCAGGTGCTGCCGCTGGACGATGCCAAACAGCTCGCGCCGATGGTGAAGGATATGGCGAAGCCGGGCGACACCGTGGTGTTTCTCGGCGCCGGCAACATTACGCAATGGGCTTACGCGCTGTCGGACGAGCTGAAGGCGCTGGGATGACATTTCCCGACATTACAACGGACCTGAAGGGGAAGATGCCCCAGCTGCGGGGCCGCCTGATGGCGAACCAGTCGCTGGCGGAGATGACCTGGTTTCGGGTCGGCGGGCCGGCGCAGGTTCTGTTCATGCCCGAAGACGAAGACGACCTCGCTTATTTCCTAAAAAATCTTCCCGCCGAGATTCTTGTAACGGTCGTCGGCCTTGGCTCCAACCTGATTGTGCGCGACGGCGGCGTACCGGGGGTGGTGATCCGGCTCGGCCGCGGCTTCAATGAGATCACAGTAGAAGGCAATCGCATCCGCACCGGCACCGCGGTGCCCGATGTGAAGGTGGCGCGCACGGCGCAGGAAGAAGGACTAGCCGGGCTCGCTTTCCTGCGTGGCATTCCCGGCGGGATCGGCGGTGCGCTTCGGATGAACGGTGGCGCCTATGGGCGCGAGACCAAGGATGCGCTGGTGGAAGTCCGCGCGGTAGACCGGCAGGGCCGCGTGCACGTGCTAAGCATTGCCGACATGCATTATACCTATCGGCATTGCGGCGCGCCGGAGGATTTCATTTTCACGCAGGCGCTATTTCAGGGCGCGCCGGGCGACCGTGATGCGATCGCGGCGGAAATGGACAAGATCACAGAATCGCGCGAGGCGACGCAGCCGATCAAGAGCCGCACCGGCGGATCGACCTTCAAGAACCCGCAAGGCAATAAAGCCTGGCAGCTGATCGACGCAGCCGGTTGCCGCGGATTGAAAGTCGGCAAGGCGCAGGTCTCGGAAATGCACTGCAACTTTCTCATCAATCTCGGAGGCGCCAGCGCGGCCGATATCGAGACGCTGGGCGAGACCGTGCGCAAGCGCGTAAAGGAAAGTTCCGGCGTGGAACTGGACTGGGAGATCAAGCGTATCGGCGTCGAAGCCGAGGCGTGACGATTTGCAAATGACCCGGTCTGCTTGCAGACGCGGACCCGGTTTTAGATTCCACCCACCGCCCGCGGCAACATCCGTTGTAGCACGGTGTCGCGGCGGATCACGTTATGGAACAGTGCTGCGCCAATGTGCATCAGGACCAGGAAGATAAGGACAAAACCCGCCCAACGGTGCAGCGCGAAAAGTTGCTCCGATAGCGCTTCATTTTTGCCGACGATCGCGGGCAAATTGAACAGTCCGAAGAATGGCGTCGGCGCGCCATAGGCGCTGTTGGCGACGTAGCCGACGATCGGCATGGCGAGCAGCAGCGCATAGAGCGCGCCGTGCACGGTTGACGAAACGGCCTTTTGCCACCGTTCGATCGATGGATCGGGGATCGGTGCACCCAGAACAATCCGGTTGATCAAGCGCAGGATCATCAGCGCAAAGATGAGCACTCCCAGTGACTTGTGAAAATTGAAAAGGAAATCCTGCGTCGGCCCCGGATTCACGCGGCCCATCGCAATCGCTACGGGGGCGGTGGTGAGCACGCAGGCTGCAACCAACCAATGCAGTATTTTCGAACTCGAGGGATAATGGTCAGTCCTTGTGCCGTAGGTCATTGTTTGGCTCCTGCCCCGGTGTTCCGGCGGGATATTTACGCACATTAACTCCTCGGCGCCGGGATAGGTCCAACCGTTTCCGCCCGGATCGAAACTGGCATCGAGTTCTGACTGGGAAATCAGCGCATCGGCGTAGCCGCCGAGTGATGTTACCGGTGCGGCCGCCGTCAGTTCTTCCAATAGCCGAAGCAGATCCCGTGGCCGGTTCCAGCGATTGAACGATAGCACGGGGTATAGCCGACGAGTTTCATCCTGGTTGGCGCCATGGCGGCGGCGACAGTGACCCAATTCAGGATTTCCGGTGTTCCGGGTCCGCGGTTCAACCGCTTCCGTTCCAAGCCCCGCAAGGTCTTTTCGTCGCCGCTCACCAAGGCGTCGATCACCTGCTTGTCGAGTTCCTCGTCCACCACCTGATGGCTCAGCCCGCCGGACGCGATCAGGCCGACGCGCGCGTCCACCGGCCACTTTTCAACCGCGCGGCGCAGCGCCACGCCGAGCTCGTAACAGCGCGACGCTTTCGCCTGGTTCGGCAGGTCGCGGCTGATCTGGAAGGGCACCATGGGAATGTTGTTGCGTTTGAGCATCCATTCGTCGGGGAAGGCGAAGGCATCGTCGATTGGAACGCCTTGTGGAAAATCCGTGCAGGCGACATCGAAATCCTCGTCGATCAGCGTCTCGATCAGGTGATTGGCCAAGGCCGGATGGCCGGGGCGAACCGCCTTGATTTCTTCCGCCGCGCGGCCGGTCTCCTCGAAGGTTTTTGCATTGGCATTGAACAGTCGCTGCGACATCTTCGCCGTTCCGAAACTGTCGGCACGAAAGACGCTAAAAACCGGGTGATTGTCTTCCTCGCGCACACGGTGGATGTTGCTGACGACGATCATGACGTCGACGGGCACGCTCGCAATCACTTCGGTCAGCTTGTCCAGGTCGGCATGAATGGCCTTGTGCCGCTCCTGCAGAACTTCCGGACGTATCTCGCGGTCGAGGCCGGGCCGGGCGTTGCGCAGCACTTCCTGAAAATCATAGCGCGGGTCGCGCTTGTCGCGTTCTACCAGCTGGAGCCATTTGTCAGGTGTGCTCTGGATGGTCGGACCGTGGGAGCTGCCAGCTGCGAATACGATTTTTGCCATTGGAAACTCCGTGGTCTGCCTTGCCCCTCTACTGCCATACCTGCCTAACCAAGCAAGGCGGCAGCCGCAAGCGGCCGCTTCGATGGCTTGGCTCAAAGCCGATCTGATCATGGCGGCCGGTGGGCCGGACCCCAGCGCAGATTCTGCACGGGTCATGCCTGGAATTTCGCACTGCGAAAAATCTTCCGGTGATCCGCAGACACACCCGATCGAAATTTCGTGGGGACTCTCGACGGATCGCAAAATCTCGATTCTATTGGAAGTTAAGCGAATCAGTCGCCGGCTGGGCTGGGTGGCATGGGGAAACACGTCGCGGTTCTGTTGGGGGGCTGGTCGGCCGAGCGCGAGGTATCGCTGCGGTCGGGCAAGGCCTGCGCCGACGCGCTTGAGCGGCAGGGCTATCGCGTCACCCGCGTCGACGTCGCCCGCGACATCGCCAATGTGCTGGCCCAGCTGAAGCCGGACGCGGCGCTTAACATGCTGCATGGCCGCCCGGGTGAGGACGGAGTGCTGCAAGGCGTGCTGGAAATCCTCGGCATCCCCTATAGCCATTCCGGCGTGCTCGCCTCCGCAGTGGCGATGCACAAGGACATGGCGAAGAACCAATTGCGTGCGGCGAGCGTGCCGGTGCCTGAAGGCATCGTTGCCTCCCGCTTCGAGGCAGGCAGGAGCCATCTCCTGCCGCCGCCCTATGTCATCAAGCCGGTGGCGGAAGGCTCCAGCGTCGGCGTCTTCCTTGTCACCGAGGGCCAAGAGCATCCGCCGCAGGAGCTTTACCGGGACGATTGGTCCTTCGGCGACGAGGTTTTGTGCGAGCGTTATATCGCCGGCAAGGAACTGACCTGCGCGGTCATGGGTGACAAGGCGCTGGACGTGATCGAGATCGTTCCGACGGTACGGTTCTACGATTATGAAGCGAAATACGCAGCCGGCGGCTCCAAACACGTTCTGCCGGCCCCGGTTTTACCAATTGTTTACCAAGAGGTCCGAAGACTAGCAGTCCTGGCGCATTCCGCGCTCGGCTGCCGTGGGGTGAGCCGGGCCGACTTTCGCTACGACGATCGCGTCGAGGGGACGGGTGGGTTGTTCTGCCTCGAAGTTAACACGCAACCGGGCATGACCGAGACTTCGCTCGTGCCTGAACTCGCCGCGCATGCGGGCATAACGTTCGATGAGCTGGTGCAATGGATGGTGGAGGACGCCTCGCTGAACCGCTGAAGCGGGCGAGGCAAACGGGCCGGAACGGGTCCGCGGGAACTGGAGCGCGGGGGCACATGCGTGCCGGCCGCCAGCGCCGCCACCGTCTGCACCGCATCGCCGATTTGGCTGCGCATTTCACCACCGCTCCGATGGGTCGGCTGCTGCATCGTGCGCTGAGGCCATTTGCGGTTTTCCGCCTGCCGCGCGGAGCCGGGACCGCTGCAACCGCGCTTTTGATCGGCGCAAGTCTGGCCTACGGCACGGTCGCAGGCGGGCATGTTTCCGTGATCAACGAGCAGATCGCCGCGATACGCGATGCGGCCGCCAATGCCGTGGGCTTCAATATCGCCTCCATCGCGCTTACCGGCCAAAAGCAGATCAGCCGTGAAGACGTACTGACCGCCGCCGGCATAACCGGCCGCACCTCGCTTCTTTTCCTCGATGCCGAGTCCGCGCGCCGGAAGCTGAAAGCCAATCCCTGGATCGCCGAAGCCACCGTGCTGAAGCTTTACCCCGACCGGCTGCAGATCGGCATCATCGAGCGGCAGGCGTTTGCGCTCTGGCAGAAAAACGGTGAGCTCTCGGTGATCGCCGAGGACGGCACCGTTCTGGAACCTTATGTCGCGCGCCGCTTCACCGGACTGCCTCTGGTGGTGGGGACCGGTGCGCACGAACGCGCGAAGGATATCCTGGCGCTGATCGGCCGCCACCCGGAAATCAGCGCATCCGTCGCCGCCACTGTTTTAGTGGCGCAGCGGCGCTGGAATCTGCGCCTCAAGAACGGCATCGATGTCCGGCTGCCGGAAGCCGATGTCGATCGCGCGCTTACCACGCTGGTCGATCTCGACCGCCAGAAGAAATTGCTGTCGCGCGACATCGCGGCGATCGACCTGCGCCTGCCCGACCGGGTAACGGTGCGGCTTTCCGATGAGGCCGCCCAGGCACGCGAGGACGCGCTGAAGCCGAAAAAGAAAAAGGGAGGCGCGGCATGAACTCCCTGCACTACGGAATAACACCGAAGATGAAGCCGGTCTCCGCCAAGCGTGCCGCTGTGGTGGCCGCGCTTGACGTCGGAACCAGCAAGATCGCCTGCCTGGTCGCGAGGCTGAAACCCCAGGCGCCGCAGGAAGTCCTGCGCCGCCGCAGCCATGCCGTCGAGATCAAGGGCATCTCGCATACCCTCGCGCGCGGCATCAAAGCCGGCGCGGTGGTCGATCTCGCCGAAACCGAAAATGCTATCAGTCACGCCGTCGATCTTGCAGAACGAATGGCAGGCGTGCAGTTCGAGTCCGTCATCGTCTCGGTTTCCGCCGGCCGCATCGGTAGCGAGCTCCTTGCCGCCTCGGTGGATGTCGCTGGGCCGACAGTATCGGAAGGCGATATCGCCCGCGTACTTTCCGCCGGCAGCCACCATTCGGTGCGCGATGGGCGCGCGCTTCTGCACTCGCTTCCGATCAGCTACTCGCTCGACGGCGTCACCGGCATACGCGACCCGCGCGACATGCTGGCGCGCAACTTCGGCGTCGACATGCATGTGATGACAGCAGACATCGCCGCAGCACGCAACCTGATGCTGGCGATCGAGCGCTGCCATCTGAATGTCGAGGCGATGGTGGCGAGCCCGTATGTGTCCGGGCTTGCGGTACTGGCGGATGACGAATCCGATCTCGGCTCGGCTGTGATCGATATGGGCGCAGGCACCACGACGCTCGCGATCTTCTCCGGCGGCCACTGCGTCTATGCCAACGGCTTCGCGGTCGGCGGCTATCACGTCACCATGGATATCGCCCGCGGCCTTAACACCCGAGTTGCCGACGCGGAGCGAATCAAAACGTTCTATGGCAGCGTGCTCACCGGTGTATCGGATGAGCGCGACATGATTACCGTGCCACCGGTCGGCGACGATGAGCGGGAGGCGCCGCAATTCGTTTCGAAGGCGAGCCTTATCGGCATAATCAAGCCGCGGGTGGAAGAAATTCTGGAAATGATACGCGACCGGCTCGCGGCTTCGCCGTTTGCGGCCGAGCCGCGCGCCCGCGTCGTACTCACTGGCGGCGGCTGTCAGCTCAACGGCCTGCCCGAACTCGCCGCTCGCATTCTCGGACGACAGGTGCGGATTGGGCGCCCACTCGGCATCGCCGGCCTTCCCGACGAAGCCAAGGGGCCCGCTTTCGCCGTCGCGGCCGGCCTTCTGGTCTATCCGCAGGCGGCACATCTCGAACATTTCGAACCGCGGCGAACGCGGCAACTCGTGACGGGTACAGGTGGCTACATGAACAAGGTCGGCCAATGGCTACGCGAAAGCTTCTGACGGCCAACACGCAAGTTTTACACAGCTGCCGGTGGCGGACCGGCGGCAATCTGCGGCGCTCGCAAGCCCGCGTATGGAAGAGGCACCCATGACGATCAATCTCAAGGTCCCGGACATTCGGGAACTGAAGCCCCGCATTACAGTGTTTGGCGTAGGCGGCGCCGGCGGCAATGCCGTCAACAACATGATCACCGCGGGATTGTCGGGTGTCGACTTCGTCGTCGCCAATACCGACGCCCAGGCGCTTACCATGTCGAAGGCCGAGCGCATCGTGCAGATGGGCGTGCAGGTCACCGAAGGTCTCGGCGCCGGCTCGCAGCCCGACGTCGGGCGCGCAGCGGCCGAAGAAGTCATCGATGAGATCCGCGATCACCTGAGCGGCGCACATATGGTGTTCGTTACCGCCGGCATGGGCGGCGGCACCGGCACCGGCGCATCGCCTGTGATTTCGCGCGTGGCGCAGGAACTCGGCATCCTCACAGTCGGCGTGGTCACCAAGCCGTTCCAGTTCGAGGGCCAGCGGCGCATGCGCTTTGCCGAGCAGGGCATCGAGGAACTGCATCAGGTCGTCGACACGCTGCTTATCATCCCGAACCAGAACCTGTTCCGGGTAGCGAACGAGAAGACCACCTTCGCCGACGCCTTTGCGATGGCAGACCAGGTGCTCTATTCGGGCGTCGCTTGCATCACCGATCTGATGGTCAAGGAAGGCCTCATCAACCTCGACTTCGCCGACGTCCGCGCGGTGATGAAGGAGATGGGCAAGGCCATGATGGGCACCGGCGAGGCTTCCGGCGAGAAGCGCGCGCTGACCGCGGCGGAAGCCGCGATCTCCAATCCGCTGATCGACGATTCCTCCATGAAGGGCGCCCGCGGTCTGTTGGTATCGATCACCGGCGGCAAGGACCTCACGCTTTATGAAGTCGACGAAGCCGCCACCCGAATCCGTGAGGAAGTCGACCAGGATGCCAATATCATCGTTGGCGCCACTTTCGACGAAACCCTGGAAGGCCTCATCCGCGTTTCGGTCGTCGCAACCGGCATCGACAAGGCGCGCATCCAGACGAGCTCCACCGACAATCGCATTCAGGAACTCACCAAGCAGCTGCGCGCCGATACGCAGCGGCTTGCCGATCGGGTCGAGCGCACCAATGGTCCGGCCGCTCGGGCGCCACAAGCAGCAGCGCCTGCTCCTCAGGCGATGACGCAATCCTTCAACGACACGATCGAATCCGCGGCCAAGGCTGCGGTGGCGGCAGCCGTGATGGAGCAGGGCGCGGGCGAAGACGTGATGATTCGGCCGATCCCGCCGAAGCCGTCGCTCTTTCCCGAGCCGATCCGCGAGGTCGGGCATCGCGACCCGACGCCGGCCCCGCGCGCCTTCATCCCGCCGCAGCCGGAGCGCGCCGCCGTGCGCACCCCGCGGATGCCGCGCATCGAGGAATTGCCGATGCCCGCGCAAAATCAGCTGCGCGCCAAGCGCGGCGTGGTTTCCGACTCCGAACACCCGGAAAAGCGTCGCATGACCCTTATGCAGCGCCTTGCCGCCGTGGGGCTCGGTCGCAAGGAAGAGAGTGCAGAGCCACCGGCAGAAGCGCGCCCGCTCGTGCGGCAGCAGCCGTCCCTCGGGCCCATGCCGGCTCGCCCGGCTCCGCGCGCGCATGATTCACGTGCGCAAGACCCGGTGTCGGAATATGCAAAGAAGGGAGCCCCCCAGGGCCTCGACCCGCTCGGGCGGCAGGCCCCGGTGCATAATTTGCCGGAAGACGATCAACTCGACATCCCGGCCTTCCTGCGTCGGCAAGTGAATTGAGCGACAGAAATTAACGAACCGGGCCGTCCAGTCTCTCGCTGGCGGCCCGGTTCACTTTTCCAGACCGGTAACAGCGAATGGAAGGTCAACTCCCTGATACTTCAGCCAATTTTAATCATCGGCCGATAGGCTTTAGTCGACGGGGTGATAGGGCAAATTGCCAGACCGCCCGCTCCCGGATGACCCGGAAACCTTAACGATTGCCTCAGACTTGGCAGGATTGAGGCGAGATCAAGGTAACAATCGGTAACCAAGCGTGAGTTGCCTGACGGCATATGCTGACTAAGGTGCCTCATCTACAGAGGCTTTCGTCCCGGGGGACGAAGGGGACCAAACAAGAAAATTCGTTCTTCCTTCGATGGCCGGATCATGGCCACGGGTGGGGCAGGCCCAGGACGGGGCCGAGCGCGGGGACAGAAGAATGAAGGCTGGTAGGCAGATCACTCTCTGCGATCAGGTTGCCATCAGCGGCATTGGCGTTCATTCCGGCCTTCCCGTTACGCTCACGTTGCATCCCGCCGATCCGAATTCCGGAATCATCTTCGTCCGCTCCGGCCGGCAGGGCCGTTACGAGCGTGAAGTCCGTGCCGATGTGCATGCCGTAACTGCCACCGAATTCCAGACCGTGCTCGGCGACGCTTCCGGCCCGCTGGTTTGCACCTCCGAACATGTGCTGGCCGCGATCCGCGGTCTCGGCATCGACAATGTGATCGTCGAGCTTGACGGTCCCGAGGCTCCAATCGGCGACGGCAGCGCGGCGCCCTTTGTCGTCGCCATCGACCAGGTGGGCACAGTGATGCAATCGGCGCCCCGGCGTTATCTGCAGATTCTCAAGCCGGTCCGTGTCACCCAGAAAGACGGCTCCTATGGCGAGTTGCGGCCCTATGCCAAGGGTTTCCGCCTTGAAGCCGAGATTGATTTCGAGCATCCGCTGATCGGCCGGCAATCTTTCGCGCTCGACATTGAGCCGCAGGCTTTCCGCCGTGAGCTTTCGCGCGCGCGCACGTTCGGCTTCATGCGCGATGTCGCCAAGCTCTGGAGCGCGGGTTTCGCGCTCGGCGCTTCTTTCGAGAATACGCTCGTGGTGACCGAAAACCGGGTGCTTAACCCGGACGGCCTGCGTTTTGCCGACGAATTCGTCCGCCACAAGGCACTCGATGCCATCGGCGATCTCGCGCTGGCCGGTGCTCCGCTGCTGGGCGCCTATCGTACGGTCCGTGGCGGCCACAAGCTCAACCATGCCGTGCTCTCGGCGCTGATGACCGATCCGGACGCCTGGACCATAGTCGACGGCGGCGAACAGCCTGCGCGGCGCGTGGTACGGGGCTATGCCGAAGTGTCGGGCGGCCTGGCGGCCGCGGCTTATGGGCCCGACCGGTCCTAGAGTTCCTTCTCTGCAGCAGGCTTCAAGTTTCGCCACATTCCGGGCTGAATGACCGCATAAATCCTTTAACGCGGTCGGCCCTATAGGGTATTGAGGGTGCGGTTTTGCTTGTGCGCCAAGCTGTGCGCCAGGCCTTTACGCCAAAGCTCGGCGGGGGAACGGGATTTAGCGACGGCATGTCTTTCCTTGTATCCAGCTCTATGAACGCATCGCGGCAGAGATTTGCCCGGCTGCTGGCCGTTGCGCTGCTTGCCGCGCCGCTCGGCGCCTGCAGCAGCCTCGGTCTCGACCAATTCAGTTTAAGTTCGCTCAATCCCTGGGCCAAAAAGGATCTGGTGGCCGATGAGCCGGCCGAAAAACTCTATAACGAGGGCGTCTTCCTCGTGAACGAGAAGCGCGACTACAAGGGAGCCATCAAGCGTTTCGAGGAAGTCGATCGCCAGCATCCTTATTCGGAATGGGCGCGCAAGTCGCTGCTGATGGCCGCCTATAGCTCCTATCAGGCGAGGGAGTATGACGAGACCATCGCTGCGGCGAAGCGTTACATCGCGCTGCATCCCGGCACGCCCGACGCCGCCTATGCGCAATTCCTGATCGGCTCCGCCAATTTCGATCGCATCCCCACCGTGCAGCGCGACCAGGCGATCACCGAAAAGGCGCTTGCCGAGCTGGAAGAAGTCTCCCGCAAATTCCCCAACACCGAATACTCCGCCAGCGCGCGCAAGAAGATTGAAGTCGCGCGCGACCAGCTCGCCGGGCGCGAGATGGAGGTCGGTCGCTATTACATGAACAAGCGCAACTTCACCGGAGCGATCAACCGCTTCAAGGTGGTGGTGACGCAATATCAGACCACGCGCCATGTCGAAGAAGCGCTGATGCGGCTGACCGAGGCCTATATGTCACTCGGCATCACGCAGGAGGCACAGACCGCTGCCGCGGTACTGGGCCACAACTTCCCCGATAGCCCTTGGTACAAGGATGCCTATGCCCTGGTGAAGGGCGGCGGTCTCGAGCCTAGCGAAAGCCAGGGTTCCTGGATCAGCCGCGCCTTTAAGAAGATCGGGCTGGGGTAAAACACCCCGCGCGGAGCATCAAGAAGTACCTTTGAGAAGCCGGAAGTCCGACCGGGACCGATTATCTTCGGCAATCTCCTAGTTCACTTTTTGTTCTCTTTCTGCTAGTATCAGATTCTCTCTGAAATCCCGGGGCCTTCCCCGCGGATAGGCGGAGGACTGGCAGGCATGCTTTCCCGGCTATCGATTCGCGACATCGTACTTATCGACCGGCTGGATATTGATCTCGCCACCGGCTTGTCGGTGCTGACCGGCGAGACCGGCGCCGGCAAATCGATCCTGCTCGACGCCTTTTCCCTCGCGCTCGGCGCGCGTGGCGATGCCGGGCTAGTGCGTCAGGGGGCGGAGCAGGGTGTCGTCGCCGCCGCCTTCGACCTCGGGCCGAAGCATCCGGCCCATGTCGTGCTCGCCGAGAACGACATTCCGCGCGAGGACACGCTGATCCTGCGCCGTGTGCAGCTGGGCGACGGGCGCACCAAGGCCTTCGTCAACGATCAGCCGGTGAGCGTGCAGGTGTTGAAAAGCCTTGGCGCGCTGTTGGTGGAGATCCACGGCCAGCATGACGACCGCGCGCTGGTCGACATGGCGACCCATCGTGGGCTGCTTGACGCTTACGGTGGGTTGGAAGGCGAGGCCGCCGGCATTGAGACGTTGTGGGACGACAGGCGGAATGCGCAGCAAGCCGTGGCCGCCCATCGCGCCGAGGTGGAGCGCGCGCTACGCGAGGGCGACTGGCTGCGCCACGCCGCCGATGAATTAAAGAAGCTTGCCCCGCAGGAAGGGGAAGAGACGACGCTTGCCGAGCGCCGCGCTGCCATGATGGGTGCGGAAAAGGTCGCCGAGGATTTACGCGCCGTGCACGACACCATCGCCGGCAGCGTATCGCCGACACCCGCACTCGCCGCCGCCATCCGCCGGCTGGAGCGCCGCAATGCACAGGCACCCGGCCTGGTCGAGCCGGTGGTGAGGGCAGTCGACAGCGCGATCACGTCGCTGGAGGAAGCGCGCCTGCACCTGGAACAGGCGCTGCGCATGGCCGACCATGATCCCGGCGAGCTGGAGCGGATCGAGGAGCGTCTGTTCGCGCTGCGCGCTGCTGCGCGCAAATACAATGCGCCGGTCGATGGGCTCGCGGCGCTGGCGGAGAAATTCGGGGCTGATCTCGAACTGATCGACGCCGGTGCGGAACGGCTGAAGCAGCTGGAAGCCGCTGCGCTCGCGGCCGAACAACGCTACGGCGCGGCAGCCAAGAAATTGTCCAATGCGCGCAAGAAAGCCGCCGATACGCTCGACAAGGCCGTGAACAAGGAGCTCGCGCCGCTCAAGCTCGAGCGCGCACTCTTCTCGACGCAGCTGAGCAGTGATATGACCAGCGCCGGCCCGCACGGCATCGACCGCGTGGAATTCTGGGTGCGGACCAATCCCGGCACCAAGCCCGGGCCGTTGATGAAGGTGGCTTCCGGCGGCGAGCTGGCGCGCTTCCTGCTAGCGTTGAAGGTGGTGCTAGCCGATCGCGGCTCGGCGCCGACGCTCGTATTTGATGAAATCGACACCGGCGTCGGCGGCGCGGTGGCTGACGCCATCGGCGTGCGGCTCGCCCGGCTGGCATGCCGCGCACAGGTCGTCACCGTCACCCACGCGCCGCAGGTGGCTGCGCGCGCCGGGCAGCATTTCGTCATCAGCAAGAACACGCTCGACAAAGGCAAGCGCGTCGCCACCCGTGTCACCGATGTGGATGCTGACCGCCGCCGGGAGGAGATCGCCCGCATGCTGGCGGGCGCCGAGATCACCAGCGAAGCCCGCGCCGCCGCCGAACGGCTGATCCGTGCGGCGGCGGGGTAACCTTCGTTCTTACGTTCACGCAGCCTGAGTTTTCGGCATCGGATCTTCCCGCACGATAATGGTATCGAGCACCAGGAAAATCTGATCGCCGGGCATCCCGACGCGCCGCGCATGCTCGCGGATCAATTCAGGATCGCGCGCCTGATAGATGCATACGGTGCCGAAGCGGCCATCCGGTTCCTTCACCACATAGCTGCGGATCCAGCGCACCCGGTCCGACATTTCGTTGTTGCCGATCTTGCCGGATTTGGCTCCGGCGGCCTGCAGTTCCTGTATGTTCGCCCATGCGCTCGGGCGGCGAATGACATATAAATCCATCACTTTTCTCCTGTTTCCGTTAGCTCGCGTCAGCGAGAGCGCTTATCTATCTCTGGCAACTCCGGGTACGAATGATCGCTTGTCCGCAATGCTTGACATCGCGTCCGAGACAGCCGGCGCTGCCTAATGAGCGGCCGTTCCGCGAAAGAAACCGATGGATGCGCTTTCCGATGTGTTGAAGACGGTCCGCCTCACCGGCGCGATCTTCTTTGACTGTTCCGCGGAGGCCCCGTGGGTCGCCGAGCAGCCGCCACGGGAGATGATCCTTCCGAGGATTTTACAGGGCGCCGAACACCTGATCGCCTTCCACGTGGTCACCCGAGGCCAATGCTTCGCCGCTATCATTGGGACTGAGCCAATTCTTGTTGAAGCCGGCGAAGTCATCGTCTTCACCCACGGCGACCCGCATGTCTTGTCCAGCAGCCCCGGCATGCGTGCCGATCCGCAGGCGCCGGACTCGCTCGACAAAGCGGGGGGCGGCCAGTTGCCGTTCGTCATCAACTATGGGGCCGAAGGGGCGCCCGCGACCAAATTTGTCTGCGGCTTTCTCGCCTGCGATTCCCGGCCGTTCAATCCGTTGCTTGAGAACCTGCCGCGATTGATCGTGCACCGAGAACAAAAGGGAAGCGAGGAAGGCTGGGTCGGCCAGTTCATCCGCCTCGCGACAAGGGAATCGTCCCTTAAGCACGCCGGGGGCGAGAGCATTCTGGCAAGATTGAGCGAGCTGATGTTCATTGAGGTGGTACGGCGGTATCTCGAGGCTCTGTCTCCGGAACAGACCGGATGGCTCGCCGGGCTGCGCGACCCCTTCGTGGGCAAGGCATTGTCGCTGATGCACGAAAGGCCTGCGCAGAACTGGACCGTGGAAGAATTGGCCAAGGAGGTCTTCGTTTCGCGGTCGGTGCTGGCGGAGCGTTTCACTAATCTTGTCGGCATTCCGCCGATGCAGTATCTCGCCAAATGGCGGATGCAGATCGCCTGGGGACTGCTGCGCAGCGGCCACAACATAGCAAACGTAGCGGCGAAAACCGGTTATGGATCGGAGGCGGCGTTCAGCCGGGCTTTCAAGAAAGTGGTAGGGACATCGCCGTCAGCCTGGCGGCGCGATGATGGCAAAATAAAGCATGGCTAAACAGTCAAAAGAAATTCCGGTCGACAAACTGACGCAGAAGCAGGCCAAGGCCGAGCATACCCGGCTCGCCGGGGAGATCGCTGCGCATGACAAGCGTTATTACCAGGACGATGCGCCGACGGTGTCGGACGCTGCCTATGACAGGCTGCTCCAGCGCTATCAGGCAATCGAGGCGCGCTTTCCCGAGCTGCGCACGCTTGAAAGCCTCACGATGCGGGTGGGCGCGGCCCCCGCGCGCGGCTTTGCCAAGGCGCGCCATAGCGTGCCAATGCTCTCGCTCGATAACGCCTTCACGGAGCAGGACGTCGTTGACTTCGTCGACCGCATCCGCCGCTTTCTGCGGCTCGATCAAAAAGAGGAGGTCGTCTTCACCGCCGAACCGAAAATCGACGGCCTCTCACTGTCGCTGCGCTATGAAGACGGGGAACTGGTACGCGGCGCGACGCGCGGCGATGGTCAGGAAGGCGAGGACGTCACCGCCAATGTAAAGATGGTGAAGGCGATCCCACACACGCTGAAGGGCAAGGCGCCTGCTGTTTGCGAGGTGCGCGGCGAAATCTATATGACCAAGCGGGACTTCCTCGCGCTGAACAAGCGGCAGGCGGAAGCGGGCGGGCAGGTCTTTGCCAATCCCCGCAACTCCGCCGCCGGCTCGCTTCGCCAGAAGGATCCGTCGATTACCGCCGCGCGCCCGCTCGGTTTCTTCGCCTATTCCTGGGGCGAGGTGAGCGAGCTTCCGGCGAATACGCAATCCAGCATGCTGAAATGGTTCGCCAAAGCCGGCTTCGACACCAATCCCCTCTGGAAGACTGTTGCCTCGCTGGAGGACATGCTCGCCTTCCATCGCGCCATCGAAGAGGAGCGCGCCATGCTCGATTACGACATCGACGGCGTGGTCTACAAGCTCGACCGGTTGGATTGGCAGGAGCGGCTCGGCTTCGTCTCGCGCTCACCGCGCTGGGCGACAGCGCATAAATTCGCGGCCGAACAGGCAACGACCGTAATGAACGGTATCGAAATCCAGGTCGGCCGCACCGGCGCGCTGACGCCCGTGGCCAAGCTTGAGCCTGTGACGGTCGGCGGCGTCCTGGTGCAGAACGCCTCGCTGCACAACGAGGATTACATCAAAGGCATCGGAAACGACGGTGAGCCGATCCGAGGCGGCGTCGACATCCGCATCGGCGACAGCGTGGTCGTGCAACGGGCCGGCGACGTTATTCCGCAGATCGTCGATGTGCTGCTCGACAAGCGGCCGAAGGGCGCCAAGCCTTACCTGTTTCCGACGCTCTGTCCGGCCTGCGGCAGCCACGCGGTGCGCGAACTCAATCCGCGCAGCGGGCGGGAGGATTCGGTGCGCCGCTGCACCGGCGGACTCATCTGTCCGGCACAGGCGGTGGAGCGGCTTCGGCATTTCGTGGGCCGCGACGGTTTCGATATCGAAGGCTTCGGCGAAAAGCAGGTGCTGGCCTTCTATGCGGAAGGTATCGTGAGGGAGCCGGCCGACATCTTCACATTGGAGGCGCGCAACAAGAAATTGAAACTTGAAGAGCGCGAAGGCTATGGCGAGACTTCCACGCGCAATCTGTTCGCGGCCATCGAAGCGCGGCGCACCATCCCGCTCAACCGGCTGATCTATTCGCTCGGCATCCGGCATGTGGGCGAGACCAATGCGCGACTGCTGGCCCGGCATTACGGTACCATCGAAGCCTTTATCGAGGGCGTGACCGCGGCGGGAAAAGGCGAAGACAGCGAGGCCTTTCAGGAAATCACCACCATCGGCGGCATCGGTGAGGTGGTGGGTGAAGCCATCGTCGAATTCTTCAAGGAGAAGAAGAACCGTGAAGCGGTCGCGCGGCTGCTAAAGCAGATCACGGTCACGCCGATGGAGCAGGTACGCCGCGATTCAGCGGTTGCCGGCAACACCGTGGTCTTCACCGGTGCGTTGGAGAAGATGACACGCGAAGAGGCCAAGGCGATGGCCGAGCGTTTAGGCGCCAAGGTGTCAGGCTCGGTCTCGAAAAAGACCGATATCCTCGTCGCCGGTCCGGGCGCGGGCTCCAAGCTGAAGGACGCGCAGAAGCACGGGGTTAAGGTGCTGACGGAAGACGACTGGTTTAAATTGATAGAACGTTGATCTACTGAAGCGGCGATACTGAGTAGATCAGGTCCAGCATCCTTATCATCATGGTATTGGCGGTTGGCTGGCCATCGAGTGAAAGGGTGAGGTTGGTCCACACGACCAGCGTGACATCGTTGTCTGGATCGTAGCCCATGGACGCGTTGTAGCCGGGCATCTCGCCGCCGTGGAAATACACTTTGTTCGGCCCGAAGGTGATTTGAACGATCCCATAGCCATATCTTTGACCTTTGGGATTCCCCGGATCCTGCGGCTCGAGGCTCTCGAGCCATTGCCGCTGATAATCGGCATTGAAAACCTTGCCGCCGACCACCGCGCGTATCCAGGTCGTCAAGTCATTCGCGTTGGAGATGGCGCCACCGGCCCCCAAGGCATAGGAAGGATTCTGCGATGTGTCGTCGTTGGGCTTGAGTGTGCCCGCCTTGGCCGCAGCCTGAAGATCGGCGGGATACGGCGCATCCACCAGGGCGTATGAGGAACTGCCGTAAAGATACCCGTGTGAGTATGGCTCGGGGATGGCGTTCGATGTGCTGGCAGGGAGCAGTGTGTTCTTCATGCCAAGGGGCCCGAAGAAACAATTCTGAAAAATGCTGGCCAGGGGCTCGCCCGCAATTTTTTCCGCCACAAGACCGAGCAAGAGATAATTGGTGTTGCAATACTCAAATCGCGCACCCGGAGCGAACAGCGGCGGATGTTTGAATGCGATGGCGCGCAGTTCCTCCGAGGTCCAAACCTTCGTTGGGTTCCGGTCAAGGCTTTCCGCAAGTTCCGGCGCGTCGGTGTAGTTATAAAGGCCGCTTCTCATTTTAAGGAGCTGACCAATGGTGATGTTGTCCCCGTTCGGAACGCCTTGAACATACTTCGAGACCGGGTCGTCGAAGCGCAATTTCCCTTCCTGGGCCAGTTGCACGATCGCGGCGGCCGTCATTGTCTTGGTCATCGACGCGATCCGGAAGTGCGTATCCGCACGTGGCGGGTTCGTGACGCCGAGTTCGGTTGTGCCATAGCCAAAGGCGACATTGCCTTGGGGAGTGCGCAGAACCACCATCGCCCCCGGAAGCAGGAGCTCCCTGGCCAGCTTTTCCACGGTGGTTTGAAATGCGGCCGGATCAATGGTCTTGAGAGCGTTTGCGGAAACGCTATTCGCGTTGCCGGCAAAGAACGTCGCGACAACCACGGCGGCCAGTATTCTTGTTGTCATGATCTCACTCCAGGTTGTCGGAAACGCGCCTCGTCCGTTGCTGGTCGCGCTAATCTAGCATGCGCGGCCGCACGAGCAGGAGATAAGCCGCCGTCGCGGCAACCAGTATTAGCGCCATCGTTACCGCCAGCGGCAGGGCGCTGGTCGCGCCGGCAAGAACGGTGGTGGCGAACTGCGCCGCCACCGCACCGAGCGCCATCTGCCCAAAGCCGGCAATGCCGGAGGCGGCGCCCGCCGCCTGCGGCCGCACGCTGACAGCTCCGGCGAAAGAATTCGGCAGCAGCAGCCCGTTACCGAGCGAGATGATGAGTTGGGGAAGGAACAGCGTGGCCGGCCCGGCGTCCGGCAACCAGCCGGTCAGCCCCGCCGACAGTGCGACGCCGGTGAGCGAGACCAACAATCCCCACCAGATCATGCGGTCGACGCCGTACCAGGCGGAATAGCGCCAAGCGACAAAATTGCCGGCGAGATAGCCGAGCGCGTTGATGGCGAACCACAAACCGTATTCCGCCGATGTGCGGCCCATGATGCTCACCACCACATGCGGCCCGCCGCCGAGAAAGAGGAAGAAGGGCGCGGTGCCGAGCGCGGCGCAGAGCACATAGCCGGCGAACCGCCGGTCGCTGGTGAGGGCGCGGATTTCCGGAAGAAAGCGGATCGGCTTGGCGTCGGGCTGCGCCACGCGCGTCTCCGGCAGCGCAAGCGCGGCCCAACCGGCGACGATGGCGCAGGCGCAGGCGGTGAAGATGAAAATCGATTGCCATCCGAACAACGTGTCGAGGAATCCGCCGAGCAGCGGCGCGACCATCGGCGCCGCGATCACCACCATGGTCACAGAGGCGATCATGGAGGCGGCGCGGTCGCGATGGTAACGGTCCCGGATGATGGCGCGCCCGACCACAAGGCCGGCGGAGGCGCCGAGTGCCTGCAGGTTGCGCGCGACGATCAGCCCGGTGATGCTGCTCGCGAGCAGGGCGGCGGCGCTCATCAAAGCGGTGAGCACCAGCCCGGCGATGATCACCGGACGCCGGCCGAACCTGTCCGACAGGGGGCCAAGCGCGAGTTGGGAAAAGGCCAGCACCAGCAGATAGAGCGACACCGTGAGCTGCACGGTGTCGACTGAAGCATCGAGCACCACGGCGAGATTGGGCACCGCCGGCACGATGATATTGAGGGTCAACGGCGCGATCGCCGTCATTGCGATCAACAGCGCCAAGAGCTTGCGCCGCGCCGAGGCGGCAGCGGGTGTCTCTTGGATCTGAACGTGGATTTCGCGGTCGTCGGCGGCCAGCATGCTCAATAAGATTCCTTAAAAGAGATAGCGGCTTCAGCGAAGAAATGCTCCGACGGCGGCGGCAAAGCTGCTATGCGCCGGTGAACGAGGCGGTGGCGCGGTCGAGCCAGGCCTTGGTCGGCGGGTCGAGCAGTGGCGTAAGCGCCGCGCGCACGTTGCCGTGGTAGCCGTCGATCCAGGCTATCTCCTCGCGCGTCAGCAGTTGCAAATCGATCAGACGGCGGTCGATGGGCGCGAGGGTAAGCGTCTCGAACGCGTAAAGTTTTTTTTCTGCGCCTTCCACCACCGGCGCCTCCACCACCAGCACCAGATTTTCGATGCGAATACCATAGGCGGCGCTTTTGTAATAGCCAGGCTCGTTCGACAGGATCATGCCGGATTGCAGTGCCGCCGTGCCGAGTTTGGAAATGCGCGCCGGACCTTCATGCACCGAGAGATAGCTGCCGACGCCGTGGCCGGTGCCGTGATCGAAGTCGAGCCCGGCCGCCCAGAGGTCGCGGCGCGCCAGGGTGTCGAGCTGCGCTCCGGTCGTGCCGTCGGGAAAAATTGCACGCGCGATCGCGATATGCCCCTTCAGCACGCGGGTGAAGCGGTCGCGCATTTCGCGGGTCGCCTCGCCGACGATCACCGTACGCGTCACGTCGGTGGTGCCGTCCTGATATTGCCCGCCGGAATCGATCAGGAAGAGATCGCCGGGCGCAATCCGGCGGTTAGTCTTGCGGGTGACACGATAATGCACTACGGCGCCGTTCGGCCCGCTGCCGGCAATGGTAGAGAAGGACAGGTCCTTGAGCAGCCCGCTTTCACGGCGGAAGCTTTCCAGCGCCTGCACCGCGTCGATCTCGGTCAGCTTGCCGGAAGGCGCCTCGCGGTCGAACCAGGCGAGGAATTTTGCCAGCGCGGCGCCGTCGCGCAGATGCGCCGCTTTCGCGCCGGCGATTTCCGCGGAATTCTTCACCGCCTTCATGCCGGCGATAGGGTCGGAGCCACGCAAAGGCAGCCCGCCGCTCTGCGTCACGATGCGCACGAGCGCATCGGCCGCGGTGGCTTGATCGAGCCGCACGCAATTCTTGCCTGCGGCGTGTGCGCCGAGATCAGCCGTGAAAGCCGCGGGCTCCCGCACGTCGGCGATCTGCTCCAGGGCGTGACGCGTCTCATTGGTGAGCTTGCGCCCGTCGAGATAGAGCGCAGGACGGCCTTCGCGGGGCACCATCGCAAAGCCGAGCGCGACCGGTACATGCGGCACGTCCATGCCGCGGATGTTGAAGGTCCAGGCCAGCGCGGGAGGATCGGAAATCACCAGGACATCGGCGCGCAGCTTGCGAAGCTCCCCTTGGATGCGCATGAGCTTGCTGCTTGCATCCTCGCCGGCATAGCGGGCGTCATGCAGCGTCACCGGGCCGAGCGGCGGGTCGGGGCGATCTTTCCAGATCGCGTCGATCGGATTCGGCTCAATGGCCATCAAGATCGAGCCGGCCGAGGCACAGGCTTTGCCGAGCTTTTCGGCGTTCTCCGCGGTATGCAGCCAGGGGTCATAGCCAAGCTTGGCGCCCGCCGGCAGATTGGCTTCCAGCCATTCGGCGAGCGGCTTCTCCACCATATGCTCGATGCTGAAAAGGTCCGGGTCGGTCTGCTCGCGCGCCTGGAGGGTATAGCGCCCATCGGTGAACAGCACCGCGCGGTCAGCCAGAATGAGCGCAATGCCGGCGGAACCGGTAAAGCCGGTGAGCCAGGCGAGCCGTTCTTCGCTTGGCGGCAGGTATTCGCTCTGATAGCGGTCGGCATGCGGCACCAGAATTCCGTCGAGGCCGCGCCGCTTCAGTTCCGCGCGCAATGCCGCCAGGCGCGGGGCGGTGGTCCCGCTGCCTGCGGGATCGTCGAAATTCTGAAATTTCGCTTCGTACATCGACGGCAATCTAGATCATTCTTCGCAGGAGAGGCAGCTTCAAATCGGCCGCCGCAGCACCAGCGTGGTCCATTCGTCCAGAATAATCCGTTGTTGCAGCACCAGGCGCTGCGCGCGATAGGCAGCGAGCGCCGCCTGTGTCTGATGGTTCAGCAGACCGGAGAGCACGACATGTGCACCGGGCGCCAGGAGCCGTGCCAGTGGGCGCGCCAGACGCTGGAGCGGCCCGAGCAGAATATTGGCCAGGATCAGATCGAATGGCCCATGCTCACCAAAACGAGCGGCGTCAAGCCCGGCCGCGCGGACGAATTCGATCGCGGCCGCCGCTGCTGTTCAGCCGCGCGTTCTCGCGCGCGACCGTGAGGGCGCGGGGATCGATATCGCTCGCCAGCACGCGCCTTCGCAGCGCCTTGCTAGCCGCGATGGCGAGCACTCCGGTACCGGTGCCGACATCGAGTGCACGAAATGACCCCCTCCTTGATCCTCCCCCTTGCAGGGGGAGGGAAAGATTTGCAGCGTGTTCTCCCTCCACCTGAAAGGGGGAGGGTTGGGGTGGGGGTCTTCTTTGCGTGCTGCCGCTTCGCCAGATGATCCAGCGCCAGCAGGCAGCCGCGCGTGGTGCCGTGATGGCCGGTGCCGAAGGCGAGTGCGGCTTCGATCTCGATGCCGATGCGGTTGGCGCGTACGCGCGCCCGGTCATGCCGCCCATGCACCAGGAAGCGGCCGGCCGCGACCGGGGCAAGGCCCTCCAGGCTTTCCGCCACCCAATCCTTGGTCTCGATGCGCTCGAAAACCAGCGCATTGGCGAGTTCCGCGCCCATTTCGAGGGCGACCAGCGCCCGCGTGGCAGCCTCATTCGGCCGCCCGGAAAAATAGACCGCCGTGGTCCATCGTCCGCCGTCGGACTCGAAGGTGGCGACTACCACGTCCTGCTCGTCCAGGCTTTCGGTCAGGAAATCGGCCAGCCGCTGCGCGGTGGCACGGTCCGTGACAAGCCGTGCGCTGTGGCCGGCGGCCGGCAGCCCGTCTTTGGGCGCGTTATCAACCATGGCGCGCAGATCGGTCCCCTGAAACGGCTTGCAACCTGCGTTTTCCACCGCCATTCACCGGCAATCAACCGCCTATCCACAGGCCATCAACAGGAATAGGCTTTATGCCAAATCACCGTCCAATGGGGGGAGGACAATCCGATGCTCATAGCGTTTCGAGTTTTCTGGCTAGCCGGCCTGGTATCGGCTGCGGCGATCCTGCCGTCGCAGGCGCAGACCGCGAAGGCCACGCTGCAGACCGCCGACGGCAAGGACGCCGGCAGCGTAACCCTGACGCAAACGCCGTCAGGCGTTTTGCTGGCGCTTACGGTGAAAGGCTTGCCGCCGGGCGAGCATGCCTTCCATGTGCATGAGGTCGGCAAATGCGAGGCGCCCTTCACGTCCGCCGGCGGGCATTTCAATCCCGACAAGAAAAAGCACGGCTTGCTGGTGGCGGAAGGCGCGCATTCGGGCGACATGCCGAACCTGCATATTCCCGCCAGCGGCGAACTGGCGGTGGAAGTGTATAACGCGACGATCACGCTGGAGAAGGGCAAGCCGAATTCGCTGTTCGATGCCGACGGCTCGGCGGTGATCATTCATGCCAACAAGGACGACTACAAATCCGATCCGACCGGCGAGGCCGGGGACCGCATCGCCTGCGGCGTGGTGCAATAGCAGCGGGTGAGCGTTCGGGCGCCGACACGTTCCACAGCAGTTCACAGGTCATCCACAGCTTTTCCACAAGCGTGGTTCCGTGCGTGCTCACTGCGTGGGCCCTGGAACGGACGAGAAAGGCGGCTGCATGCAAGAAACTGCCACCAAGCCTGCACGCCCGAAAACGCTCAAGCGCTGGCTCAAGAGCACCTCGAACCGCACTTTCGCGCTGTATCCGGTGCTGGTGTTTCTATTTGAGTATCTGTGGCACGGCGGCCGCATCCATTTTATCGGCTGGAACCTGCTTTTAGGCATCCCGCTCCTGATCTGGGGCTATGGGCAGTATCGGCTGTCGGGCAATTATCGCGAGCGTGTCGGCGGCGGTGGCCCCGGCATCGAGATCCCGCCCGAGCGCATGGTCGATCACGGCATCTATGCTTACACGCGCAACCCGATGTATCTCGGCCATTTGATCTTCATGCTCGGGCTGGCGATCACTTTCTGGTCCTGGGCGGCGCTGCTGCTGCTTGCGTTCCATCTTTACTGGTTCCAGCAGCGTGTGCTGGAAGACGAGGCGCGGCTGACGCAACTATTCGGCGCGCCATACACCGACTATATGCGCCGCGTGAAGCGCTGGATCCCTTACGTCATCTGAGGTCGCCGTCGCGGGTTCGTGGCCACCGCGCCTGCACGGATTTGCGGATTGGTTGCGGAAACGGCCTTAAACGCGGCCATAACATTCCGAAGGACAAAAGCTTGGGGGTCCTGCGAAAGGATTTTTTATCAAGTTCCGGCAAAAAATGCTTATTCAGACCAAAAAATACCTCAAACCCCTGCCGTTCATGTGGTTTCCGTCATCTAATCCAGGACGTTTCGTCATATAATTCAGGACGATTCCACCGCTGGGGGTAGAGCCATGATTTCTCGCAAGCTAGCGCGGCCGCGGGCTGCCGGAGCGGCTTTTTGTGCCGCGATCCTCGTCTTCGCAATTTCGGACATGGGCAACAGTCATGCTGTCGCCGCCGGTCTGTTCGGGCCACCGACCGCCGCGGAAATGCGTGCGGCCCCGTTGAGCGGAACGATGCGCGATGGGTTGAGAGGGCCCAGCGCCACGGGCGCTGTGCGCGACCGGCTGGTCAGCCTCAATCTGAGCGAGCTTGCGCGCGTCGTTCCGGTCGGCGCCGATACCGCCGGAGATCGGCTCAATCGCGCGCGCAATCTCAACGGCGCGGTGACGCTTGACCTGTTTCCAGACACCAGCCTGACGGCGGAACGGACGGACATCGAGGCCCCGGAGGCGGGCGGCTTTGTCTGGGTAGGCGAAGACCGCGGGCCGCGGCACGCCTTTGTCACACTGGTAATCAATAACAACGAAGTTCTCGGCCATATCCAGACCGGCGGAAAGCTCTTCAGTATCGAGCCGGTTTCCGGCCGACTGCATCGGATCATCGAGATCGATCAAAGCAAGATCCTGGACGATATGCACGCCCCACCGATTCCCGAAATCGAAGGAGAGAAAGAGCGAAGCCCCTCAGCCCTCTGACGATGGGGTTGCGGCCTTCGCGAAAACCACGATCAGAGTGCTGGTCGCGCATACCAAGAACGCGAGAATAGAGATCGGCACCGCCGACCAGATGCAGGCCCGCATCGATATGGCGATTTCGCTTGTCAACCAGGCCTTCAGCCGCAGCGGCGCGATGATAACCTTCTCGCGCGTGGGTGGAGCGAATGAAATCGACTACAATGATACCGGCTTGTATGGCGCCGGCAGCTTCACCAACTATTTCGGTGTTCTTTGCGACCTGAGTGGATTCAACAATAACGGCGCGTGTCTTGGCGTCGGCAATAGCAATGCGGGCAAATTCAACAATCTCCGCAACAAGCGCAACACGAAAGCCGCCGACCTGGTGGTGCTGATGCGCAAGCAGGGCGCCGCCTGCGGCATCGCCTGGGTGCCCCAATTGAGCGGCGTCATTCCCCCGGGAAGCGATATCTATGGTTTCTCCGTGGTCACCTCAACCAAGGTCGTCCCCTATAAATGCATCGAAGCAAACACGCTGGCGCACGAAACCGGCCATAACCAGGGCATGAATCACGATCGTGTCCAGCATAAGCTCGACTACGACGTCGCGACGCCGCCTGCTTCGCAATACAACTTCGGTCACGTCAATACGACCAAGAAGTTCTTCACGATCATGTCGTATCAATCCAGTTGTTCCGGCTGCACCCGAATTCCGTATTTCAGCACTCCCCTGAAAAATTATCCGAATAACTCCACTGGCACGCCGGTCGGCGTTCCAGTTGGTACTGGCGGAATATACGGCGCCGCGGACGCGGTAAAACGCTTGAACCTGAACCGAAGCATCATCGGCGGCTACCGCTGACGCTGCAACTCGGCGCTACAAAAACCTCGGGCAGTGGCCCGAGGTTTTTTGTTATTGCCGGCGCGGAGACGGGTCTCGCGGCCCAGGGCGCTTTCTTTGTGTCGGGTGATGACATGGCGGGGATCAACGCTCAAGCGTTCGCCGGTGCCGGATCGCGGCAATAGTCCCATTCGACTCCAAAGTCGCCGTCTTCGGTCTGCCCGATCACCTGTGCCGGATCGCCGTTCTTGCTGCATTGATAGGCTTCGGCAACCGCTGCTTGCATCGCGGCGGCACGATCGGGATAAGGCTCCGAATCCGTTCCGTTGGACTTGATCAGCCATTTGCCGTGCGCACGGCGCACGAGGATCTGCCGGGGCGCCGGCAGAGCGTCCGACTCCCGCATGCGCATGATCAGTTCAGCCCGCCCAGCAGCCAGATGATCAGGATGATCGGCAATGGAATTCCGATCAGCCAAAGTAATAATCCGCGTCCCATGGTTCTCTCCCAGTCGCCGAAAAAATGTGCCTCCTCTTAACGGGCAGGCTGGCCGTAGGTTCCCTGCAGGCGCTCCGGAGGAGGGTGAAACCAGACCTAGCCAGGACTGACGGTTTCACGCATTGCGGGACCCGCTACCGCGACATGATGATGTGCAACTTTTCGTCGCCAGCCATTTTATTTGGCGGCGCGGCTGCCTACATCGCTGGTGGAGGTTGCCTGATGTCTAAACCGCTTGTCGTTTCGATTCCGCATCGGCTCGGAAAAGCCGAAGCCGTGCGCCGGCTGAAGGCCGGGCTCTCATCTGTACAGTCGGATTTCAAACATATCTTCACGGTGCAGGAGGAGACCTGGGTGGGCGACAGCCTGACTTTCCGCATCAGCGCGCTCGGCCAGTCGGCTTCGGGCGTGATCGATGTGCGGGAGGATCACGTGCAGATGGAGCTGCAGCTTCCCTGGCTGCTGCATCAGATCGCGGTCAAGGCGCAGGGGTTGATCCGCAAGCGCGGGCAACTGTTGCTGGAGAAAAAATAGCTTCGCGATCGGTCAAGGTGAGGACAGGTTTACTGGACCGTTTCGCGCGGCCCTTAATGAAGTGCGCCCGGAAAACCCTAAAAATAACGCCGGAGCGCAGACACGCCCCGGCGAAATTACCCGGTTTGATCCCTGTTCGATCGCGAAGAACGAATCGCGTCGCGCAGAATCGTCCGCGGAAATGTATGAACGAAAAGTTCTAAGCGCGCGCCCGCCGCGCGGTGCGGCGCTTGGCGCCGGCTTTTTTCTTGCCCTTGCCACGGCGCTGGGAATTCAGCGAGAGGCCGAGCGCCAGCGCCTTCTGGCGGATCGCGCCTTCGGTGCGTTTAAGGAAGCGGGCGATCTTACCCGCCGGAACGATGTTCTTGGCAGCGGTTTTCAACGCTTTCACTTCCGCAGCGAGCCAGGCACGCCGCTTTTTCTTGGTAGCCAATGGAGCCTCCTGATTTCTTCGAAGAAGGGCCGTTCTAGCACAGCTTCGATGGAAGGAACTACAAATTTCCCGTAGAGCTTTGATGCCTTTTAAATAGAAAACGGCAGATCAAGCTTATACGGCGATGCGAGCAAAGAAAGCAGCCCTGCGCGAGCAACCAATCAAACTTAAGTGTAATGGTTTTTCTTAGTTCCAACCGGGAGCAGTGGACGGCGCGGAGCCCATCGCCGCACTCGCAGGCAGATTGGTTGCAGTGTGCTCTATATGAGGCGGAATACCAGGCGTCGCGAGCGCCGGCTGCGCTGGCGCGTAACCATAGGCCTGCCCCGGCGCAAGGGGGTAGGTGCGCGGATTCAGCTGTAGCCGGTTGAGTCAGCGGTGCGGGTGAGGCGGGGACCGTCTTGCGGGCCTGCTGCACCTTCTGCGCTGACGGAGGCGGCGTCCGTTTCTTGGCCACGATCGGTGCATCGCGATCTGTCAGCACCACCACCCGCGCATTGGCCAAGCCTTCGCGCTTCACCAGCGCGAACAATTTCTCGGCATTCCTGGGAGCGAGCCGCACGCAGCCATGCGAGGCGGGACGGCCAAGCCGGCGCGTTTCGTAGCTGCCGTGAATGGCGTGTCCCTCGCCGGTGAAGAAGATGGAATGTGGCATCGGCGCCTCGTCCCATTCCTTCGAATAATGATCTTCCTCCAGGCGGAAGGGTCGGAAACTGCCTGCCGGTGTGTCGTAGCCGCGGCGTCCGGTGGATATCGGCCAGATCCAGCGCGTCGCGCCGTCAACGTCGACGGTCATCTGCTGCGCCGCCTTGTCAATGGTGATCAGGATCGCTGCCTGCGCGGAAAACGAATTAAGGCAGAGCCACGCCCCGACCAGCGCGGCGGCAAAACTACAAAAGCGGGGCATCGTCGGCATGGCGTGAGGGAGAAGTGCGCGGAGCTTGTTTGGTTCCCGGTTCCGCAGCGGAACTTCCGCGTGATCGGCGCGCGTGCCCCGGAACAACCGCTTGTCAGCTCCCCATCACCAGAGCCCAAAAGCGCTGACCCCCAGCCGATACGGCTGAACCAAGCCCATAGCGCGTGAAATCTGGCCGCAGCATGTTGGCGCGGTGCGGCGATGAATTGATCCATTGCTGCATTGCGCAGTTCATATCGGCGCAGCCATATGCGACGTTCTCGGCGCGGGCGCCGCGCCGGGCACGCACGTTGTAAAATCCAGCGTGATCCATCCTGCCGCGGCGCGCCATATCCGCCGCATGCGCCTTCGCCAGCGCGCCGAGGGCGGCATGCGCGCGCATCGGCTTCAGGCCGTTGGCTTTGCGGTAGCCGTTGAGGTCCACTGCATGAACGGGAGAGGCGAGCAGCAAAATCAGGACGGCAACAAGAAAAGGCAGCTCGCGGGTGGACAAATGCATGCATCACCAACAATGGACAGCGAGGCAGGGACTATAGGCGAAGAGGGTTGCGGTTAATTTGGTGATCGCGCCAAATGGTTTCTGATTGGTGATCCGGACTTTTTTCAACGCTACAACCTATCGACGCCCGGGTGCAGCGGCCTGCTCCAGATAGACGCGTCCGCGTGTTCGCGCAGTCCGCACCACCGGCGCGGCGCCGCCCAATTCCATCACCCAGTAACGCCGCCCCGAAGCCGAAACCGCCGAGGCGAGGCCATAGGTAGTCACATCCTTGCGCAGCATGGCGGCGCGGTGCCGCGCCGACCGCGCCCATTGCCCGATGGCGCAGGCTTCGTCGGCGCAGCCAAAACTGACATTCTCCGCGGCGGCGCCGAGCTGATGCGCGCTGACGCAAAAAGCCGGAATGGTCGAGGCTGCCGCGGCGGGCCAGATCCAGTGCATGGTTATAGGCCATCCCGGCAAGAAAGGGATCCACGCGCAAAGCTGCGCGGCCGTGCTTGGCGCGGTAGCTGTTGAGGTCCGTTGCCTGGGCGGGAGCGGCGACGGCGAGAAGGGTAATGCTGACGAGGCACAGGCGCATAGGTGATTTCCGGGATCGTTTCAGCATGATGCGAAGGCCGCGACGCGCTGACAAGGGCCTGTTCAGCGCGAGGAAACAAGCCTAGCCTTGCTGCCGGTGGGTCGCGGTGCGGCCGTCTGGATCAAATACAGGGGGCGAATTCATGTCTATGGAAGCGCTATTGGTCATCCTGCTGGTGGGCCTTGCTGCTGGCTGGCTTGCTGGTCAAGTCGTACAGGGAACGGGCTTTGGACTCGTCGGCGATATTGCCATCGGCATCGTCGGCGCCTTCATCGCGGCCTGGCTGTTCCCGACGTTGGGCCTGCGGCTCGGCGGCGGCATTATTGCAACGATCATCGCGGCCACGATCGGTGCCATTATACTGCTGGTGATCGTGAGGCTGATCAAGCGTGGCGGTCGCTGGTAGCTGATTCTTCGTCATTTCGTGCGCACGGAAACCCTGAAAGTGATCAGGGCTCCGTGTGTCCGAAATGAGGGAGCAACTCACACCCGCGACGCCTCTGCCTCATTTGGAATGCGGCCCTCGGGGGTAAGCTGGTCCACCGCCTGCGGTAATTCACGGCTAAGCCCGTCGAGCAATTCCTGCCGCGACAGCCCGGTTTCCTGCATCAGCCAGGCGATGCGATCCTCGCCCAGGGTCTGTTCAAGTTCGGGCGGGGAGACAGGCTTGTTCGGCCCGCGGTTGATCCAGGATTCCGCCTTGTCGCCTTGTCCGTGCTGCTGGAATTGCTTGAGCAGGTCCTGCAGCCCGCCGCTCAGCGCCCCGCCGCCAAGCAGACCACCGAGCCCGCCGAGCAGCCCGCCACCGGCGCTGCGCGGATCCGGCGCGCTAGCATTGCCCCCGTAGGGATTGGCCCCCGGCGTTCCGCCGCCGGCGGGGGTGCGGCCGAGCATGTCCGCGAGCCGCCCTTTGCCTTTCAGGGTGCGATAGGCCAGCACACCCAAAAGCGCCATGGTGATGGGCGACATGCCGCCGCGCCCGCCGCCCAACAGTTTGTCCAACATGAAGAAACCTCCGGTGTGACGTTTTCCCGGAGGGGTAACGGTCAGGAGGAGGGTTGGTTGCGAGGTATTATAGTACAAGCCGCTTCCGCAATGTTGGAACTGCAGCATAAGCAGCCGCGTTCTCTCATTGACCAGGTGCCCCACCCGAATAAGGAGAAGAACAATGCGGGCGAAACGATTGATTTTGCTGGCGGCGGCGGCCGCCTTCGTGCTGAGCGCCGCGACAGCCGCATCCGCGGCCGAAAAGCCGGGCAAACCGCTGAATATCAAGCCGACGATCTCCGACCCACGTTCCGACGATTGGCGCGAACGCGCCATGCGGGCGCGCGCGGAATTTGCTCCTGATGGCGCGCCTGTGCGTGGCAGGAGCCGCGCGGTGAACGAGCGCGGCGATCTCGCGGATGGTGACGAGCCGGGCGCCGGTGCGCTTGGCCTGGATCGCGGCGAGGGCGGCAAGGAAGAATAAGGCTAGCGCGTCAACCCAAAGGATGGCCGGGCAATCCCAGCTATCGCAAGGGGAAGAGCAGGGCGTTTCCTTTGTGCCGGCGCCGGTCGATACGGGTTGGGCCGTCCGTGGGCTTCATAAACCTTGCCCACGCATTGCTCGAAACGCATCACGGCTCCTTCGCGCTCCTTGTACCAGAGCATCATCTTGCCGTTTTCGATTTCGCAAAAAGCCCCGACCTCGATCGCGCATTGCTTTAACGGGCCCGTGCACTCCACCGGGGCCGCGATGCTGACGCCTGCGAAGGAGGCAGCCGCCACAATCGCAAAGATGGCGGCGCTAACCGCCGTCCCGAATTCATTCATTTTTTTGATTCCCCACGAAAAGCCGTTCCCGAACGCAGGTTACATGCTCGACTTTCTGAGCCAAGCCGCTCCATTGCTCCACCCGGGTTTTGCAAGGGGTCCTGAACTTCCGCCAAAGCCGCGCGTTCTCCCCCGCGTCACCAGGGAGAAGACACGATGAGCATTTTCGGAAAGATCATGTCGGCCATTTTCACCGGCAGCGCGCAGGCGCAGCCAGGCGGGGGCGGTACACGGGGTACCTCTTCTCCCCCGATCGCATCGGGGGCTGGTGCGCCGGCCGGCGGCGCGCAGATGTCCAATGTTGATGTCGGCGTCACGCTCGACAAGCTTGCGAAGGAGAAGAAGCAGAAGCTCGATTGGAAACACTCCATCGTCGACCTGATGAAGCTGCTTGATCTCGACAGCAGCCTGTCGGCGCGCAAGGAGCTCGCCAGAGAACTCAACTATACCGGCGACATGAACGATTCCGCGGCCATGAACATCTGGCTGCACAAGCAGGTGATGGTCAAGCTCGCGGCAAACGGCGGCAAGGTACCGGCGGATCTAAAGGATTAGGGCGAAGCCGTTCCTTCTTGCCGCGCATGCAAGTTCTCAGTTTCGTTCTCGGTGTTGCGGGTAGAGCAGCTCCGTGTAAGGCACCACCAGATTGCCGGCCCGAGTAATGCCGGTCTTGTAAGGATTGGGGTGGCCCGCGGCTTCAAAGATACGGCCCACGCATTGCTCAAACGCAGTCGTAAAGCCGGTGCGGTCCCAGTAGGTCATGCGCTGCACCCCGTTGGGATCACGCGAACATTGGGCCTGAACTTCAATTGCGCATGATACGAACGGGCCTGTGCATTGTTGCGCTACCGCAGTTTGCGGTCCGCCTGTGGAGAAGATTGTGAATGTGGCGAGCAGGGCCGCCATTGGCATCGAGAGTTTCACGACAGGCTCCTGAATCATCGGCACTCTTTGGCCGAACAGAGGATTTGTCTGATAACACCGAGTCCAGCCTTTTCTTCCCTCTGCCTGGAAATAAAGGGCGATTCCGCCACGCATCGCTGTCGGTGCCCCGCGATCCATCTTTCCAGGAAGTAAATGATGTATCCGAACTCTGATTTCCGTGTCGGGCGAAAACATCGACGCATCGATGAACCCGATATCGGGTATTAAAATCGCGGCGCGAGGGGTCCGCACAGTTTGTCCGCATGCGCCGCGCCGCCAGTCTTACTCCTGCGAGCCGGGGATGGCGTTGAAGCGCACCAGGTGCAGGTCAATGCCCTGTACCGAATTTGTCGCGGCGTCCACGATCATGGCGGAACAGAAAACCTCGATTGAGCTAGCGAGAATTTCCGCGGATCCCTGGTTGATAACTTCGCCGGGGCTCAGGACAGCGTCCTCGAAGAACAGCCTGGTGAAGTGGGTTGACAGCGTTCTGGTACGATTTGCCCTGATTCTGATCGACTGGTCCGCGACTTGATTACCGTCAAAATCCCGCACGCGGATCACCAGTGTTTCATTTGCCCCGCTGACATTGGTGCAGTGGAACGAGGTGGCCTGTCCGCTTTCAGACGCGCCGCCATTGTCGCGCACGCCCGAAACGCGATAGAGCCGCTGAAGCGGATCTCCGACGGCCCTCGACTCAGGCGCGGCGCCTTCGGGATAGGACCGATCTTGCTGTGCCTGCGCGGGCAGGGTCGCCGCGAGCAGAGCTACTGCGACGATAGTAGCTGACATCGATTTCATGATATCCCTCGTGAAACAAGTGCGCGGAGGATTTCCGCGATCCAATTTCCGAGGTGTCGGCACGACCGTCCAGCGAAATATTTTTGATTTCGCTGGACGCGAAGTCCGGAACCAGGCCTTGTAGATTTGGTTAGTTATTCTTAGGGGCCGCCCGGACACCGGGCAGATGGGCCTCAGGGGGCCCTGGGGCTATCGCAACTTACACGTCAGACCCGCTCGACAAAACTATCCACCACGCGCTTTTCCCCGGCCTTGTCGAAGGCGATGGTGAGCTTGTTGCCGTCCACCGCCACCACATTGCCGTTGCCGAATTTCTGGTGGAATACCCGGTCGCCGACGCCAAAGTCCGACACGGTGCCGGTGGACTTCGCCACCAGCTCGCCCTCGATGGTGAGCGGCGGGCGGGAATAGCCGCTGCGCGGCTCGGAAAAGCCGCCGCGGCGGTCCTCGTTCGAGCGGGCATTGCGTGCTCGGCTCGCCTGCGCGCGCTGCCAGCCCGGCGTGCCGTAGCTCGAGCCGAAGCTCGCCATCTCGTCGAAGCGGGAAGGGCCGTAGCCGCTCATGCCGAACCCGCCTTGGCTCTCGATCACTTCCACGTGGTCCTCGGGCAGTTCGTCGAGGAAGCGCGAGGGAATATTGCTCGACCAGGTGCCGTGCATACGCCTGTTGGTTGCGAAATAGATCTTCGCCCGCTTGCGCGCACGCGTTAAGCCCACATGCCCGAGGCGGCGCTCTTCCTCCAATCCAGCGCGGCCCTGGTCATCAAGCGCACGCTGATTGGGAAAAATGCCTTCCTCCCAGCCTGGCAGAAACACAGTATCGAATTCCAATCCCTTGGCGGCGTGCAAAGTCATGATCGACACGCTGTCGGCTCCTTCGCCTTTGTCGGTGTCCATCACCAGCGAAATGTGCTCGAGGAAGCCTTGCAGGTTCTCGAAATCCTCCATCGAGCGCACGAGTTCCTTCAGGTTTTCCAGCCGGCCGGCGGCGTCGGCGGAACGGTCTTTCTGCCACATCTCGGTATAGCCGCTTTCGTCCAGCACGATCTCGGCAAGCTCGGTATGAGGCAGGGAATCCTTTTGCGCGCGCCAGCGGTCAAAGCATTCCAGCACGCCTTTGAGCGCGTTGCGCGGCTTGGGCTTCAACTCGTCGGTTTCGACCACGGAGCGGGCGGCGTCAACGAGCGGAACGCGCTTCTTGCGCGCATAATCGTGCAGCATCTGCACGGTGGCGTCGCCTAGTCCGCGCTTGGGCACATTCACGATGCGCTCGAAGGCGAGGTCGTCGGCGGGGGAATTGATCACGCGCAGATAAGCCAGCGCATCGCGGATTTCGGCGCGTTCATAAAAGCGCGGCCCGCCGATCACGCGATAGGGCAGGCCAAGCGTGACGAAGCGGTCTTCGAATTCACGCATCTGGAAGGAAGCGCGCACCAGGATGGCGATCTCGTCGAGCTTGTGCTTCTCGCGGCTGAAGCTGCTCGATCTCTTCGCCAACGGCGCGGGCCTCTTCTTCCGAATCCCAGGCCCCGGTGACGGTGACCTTCTCCCCCGGCACGTCTTCGGTGCGCAGGGTCTTTCCGAGCCGGCCCTGGTTGTGAGAGATCAGGTGGGAGGCGGCCGCGAGGATGTGCCCGGTCGAGCGGTAGTTGCGCTCCAGACGAATTACCTTCGCGCCGGGGAAGTCATGCTCGAAGCGCAGGATATTATCCACCTCCGCTCCGCGCCAGCCATAGATCGACTGGTCATCGTCGCCGACGCAGCAGATGTTTTTCTGTTTCTTCGGTTCAGGCGCAAGGGTGTCGCCGAGATCGAAACCTTCGGCTTCTCCGACCTGTGCCGGCGCCGCCACGGCGGTGGACGATGAGGAGCTTTGCCCGAGCAATCGAAGCCATAGATACTGCGCGACATTGGTGTCCTGATATTCGTCCACCAGGATGTATTTGAAGCGCTCCTGATACTGCCGCAGTACGCCGGGATGCTGACGGAACAGGCGGATATTCTCCAGCAAGAGATCGCCGAAATCCGCCGCGTTCAAAACTTTCAGCCGGTCCTGATAGGCGATGTAGAGCTTCTTGCCCTTGGCGCCGGCGAAGCTCGCAGCCTCTCCGACGGGAACCTGGTCGGGCGTCAGCCCGCGATTCTTCCAGCCGTCGATCAAGAGCGCGAGCACGCGCGCGGGCCAGCGCTTCTCGTCGATATTCTCCGCTTCCAGCAGCTGCTTCGATCAGCCGGATCTGGTCGTCCACATCGAGGATGGTGAAGTCGGGCTTCAACCCCACGAGTTCGGCATGGCGGCGCAAAATCTTCACGCCGATGGAGTGAAAGGTGCCGAGCCAGGGCATGCCCTCGACCACCTGACCGACCATCTTGCCGACGCGCTCCTTCATCTCGCGCGCCGCCTTGTTGGTGAAGGTGACGCTGAGGATTTCGCCCGGCCGCGCCCGGCCGGTTGCGAGGATATGGGCGATGCGGGTCGTCAGCACCCGGGTCTTGCCGGTCCCCGCGCCGGCCAGCACCAGCACGGGGCCGTCCAGGCTTTCCACCGCTTCGCGCTGCTCGGGATTGAGGTCGGCGAGATAGCCGCGCGGGCCCGGGCATCGCACGCGCGGAAATGCCGCCCGGCCGAGGTGCAGCCAAATCATTGTTTTCAGGCGATATTTTTACCGGTTCGGCCATAAATTTCCTGGTGTCCGGCTTGAGCCGAACAGGTTCTACCTATCGCATTTTGGGGCAATTCTTCACATTAAAGCATGGCGATGGTGGCGAGAGAATGGGAGGGGCTATTCTCCGTTCACGTCAAGGATTCCGGGCGGAAAATGCCGCCTGCTGCACAGGAAAAGCCGGCCATGCACGCCGACCCGAAAGCGGTGGAGACCGTCATCCGCGCGCTGCAAAGCCGCTTCGGCAATCGGGTCGCTACCTCCCTCGCCGCGCGCCAGCAGCATGCCCACACACAAACCTGGCTGGAGAACCAGCCGCCCGATGCGGTGGTATTTCCGCAGAACGGCGAGGAAGTGGCTGAGATCGTCAAGCTCTGCGCGGCGCAGCGCGTGCCAGTTATTTCCTTCGGCGCGGGCACCTCGCTGGAGGGCCATGTCAACGCACCCTTCGGCGGCGTCTGTATCGCCTTTCGCGATATGAACCGCGTCATTGCCGTGCATGCCGACGATCTCGACTGCGTGGTGGAGCCCGGCATCACCCGCAAACAGCTTAACGAGCATCTGCGCGATCAGGGATTGTTCTTCCCGATCGATCCCGGCGCCGACGCCTCGCTTGGCGGTATGGCCGCGACGCGCTGCTCCGGAACCAACGCTGTGCGTTATGGCACGATGAAAGACAACGTGGTGGCGTTAAAAGTCGTGCTGGCCAATGGAGAGACCATCACTACGGCGCGGCGGGCGAAAAAATCCTCCGCTGGCTATGACCTCACGCGGTTGATGATCGGCTCGGAGGGCACACTCGGGGTTATCACCGAGATTACACTCAAGCTGGCGGGAATTCCGGAGGCGGTAGCAGCTGGCATCTGTCCGTTTCCTTCCGTCGAGGCCGCCTGCAACACAGCGATCGCCACCATCCAGTCAGGCATTCCGGTGGCGCGCATCGAATTGCTTGACGCGCTGCAGGTCAAAGCCTGCAATGCCTATTCCAAATTGACGTTGCCCGAGCAGCCGATGCTGTTTGTGGAATTCCACGGCAGCGAATTGAATGTGAAAGAACAATCGGAGAGCTTCGGGGAGATTGCACAAGGTTTCGGCGGCGGGCCGTTCGATTGGGCAACCAGGACAGAAGACCGCGCGCGGCTGTGGCAGGCGCGGCACGACGCCTATTGGGCAGGCCGCGCGCTGCGTCCCGGTGCGCAGGCATTCGCCACCGACGTCTGTGTCCCAATCTCCCGGCTGGCGGAATGCGTCGCTGAGACCCAGCGCGATCTCGCGCAATGCGGATTGCTAGCCCCGATCCTTGGCCATGTTGGAGACGGCAATTTCCACGTCACCCTGCTGGTAGATATGGCGGATGCCGGCGAGGTGACACGGGCGCAGGCGGTATACGAGCGCATGATCGAACGCGCACTGGCGATGGACGGCACCTGCACTGGCGAGCATGGGGTGGGGCAGGGCAAGATGAAATACCTTATTGCCGAGCATGGGCGGGTGGCCATCGAGGCCATGCGGGCCCTGAAAGCCGCGCTCGATCCGCACGGAATTCTCAACCCCGGAAAGATTGTCGCGGACGTCTGATCGCCTTTAGCCGAAATTCGCGCTTCGCAACGCCCGAAATTACCCGCGCGGCGATTTTGCCGAGCCAAATTTGTCGCGCCTGCATCCGAATGCCTATATATTGCGATATTCCTCAAGGTGGGGCGGTTAACGGGGCCAATCTGGTTCCTTCGCGG
The DNA here is from genome assembly GCA_963802475.1 of uncultured Alphaproteobacteria bacterium. Lineage (GTDB taxonomy): Bacteria > Pseudomonadota > Alphaproteobacteria > Rhizobiales > Xanthobacteraceae > CANKHA01. The sequence goes on along the minus strand of CAWDIZ010000014.1, from coordinate 379,044 downwards.
AGATCGCGTGCAGACCACGTTGCTCGGACTTGCGATCGCGTTGATCCTGGCGCTGCTGGCGGCACTGATCGGTCCGTCGGTGGTGGACTGGGAGCGCTTTCGCCCGTCCATCGAGGCCGAGGCAGCCCGTCTTATCGGAGCCCCTGTCCGAATCACCGGGCCGATTGGAGTTACTATTCTACCTACGCCGGCGCTGATCCTGCGCGGGCTCGAAGTCGGACCGCCTGATGCCAGCAGCGGCGTACGCGCGCGCTCGCTCGCGGTTGAGCTGCAGCTGGGCGCGCTGGTGCGCGGGCAATGGCGCGCGCAGGAACTGCACCTGGTCGGACCGGAACTTAACCTGGGGATCGACGGTGCAGGCGATCTGGTGCTGCCGCCTATCGCACCCGGCTTCGGTCCCGAGCAGTTATCGATCGATCGGCTCAATATCGAGGACGGCCACGCGTTGCTGACGGATTCCCGCAGCGGCTCGCGCATCAGCCTCGACAAGCTGTGGTTCAACGGGGATGTGCGCTCGCTGGCGGGCCCATTCAGGGGCGACGGCGCCTTTGTGGTTGCCGGCGATCTCTACGCCTACCGCATTGCGGCTGGCCGGGCGGAGGAGGGCGCACTCAAGTTGCGGCTCAATCTCGAACCGCTGGAAAAACCGCTGGCCATCGAAGCAGACGGGATGCTTTCATTCGCCGGCACCGCCCCGCGTTTCGACGGTGCCGTGACGTTTTCGCGTCCTGCCGCCATTGCAACGCCGAGCGGGCAGACCCTCGCGAGCGATCCTTGGCGGCTCTCCGCAAAGGTCAAGGCAAGTGCCTCCTCTGCGCTGTTCGAGGGGGTCGAGTTCCAATATGGCCCGGAGGAAAGGGCGGTGCGGCTCACCGGCATCGCGGAGCTGAAATTCGGCGATCAGCCGCGCATCGAGGGGGTTCTCGCCGCTATGCAGGTCGATCTCGACCGTGCCTTCGGTTCTGCCGCCGGGCGGCAGTTGCCCGTCACCGCGCTAAAGACTTTAGGCGCCACCTTTTCAGGCGCGTTACGCCCGGCGATATCGGCGCGCATTGGCGTCAGTATCGAAGCACTGACGCTCGCCGGTTCGACGATTCAAAACCTACGTGGAGACCTGCGAAGCGACGGCGGCGTCTGGAATCTCGATGGGTTTGAATTGCGCGCGCCAGGGTTCACCCAGGTCAATCTTAGCGGCCGGCTCGAGCTCGCGCCCACGCGGCTCGGCTTTACCGGACCGGTAAGCGTGGATTCCACCGATCCGACCGCGCTGATCGCCTGGCTGGAGGGCAAGAGCGCGCTTTCGACGACGCGGATGAAGCCGTTCCGCGCCCGCAGCGAAATCACGCTCAGCAGCGAAAAGATTGCCTTCGACCGGCTCACCGCCGAGATCGACCGTAAATGGGTGGAGGGCAGTCTCGCTTATGCCTGGGCCGCGGCCGATAAACCGGCCCGGCTCGATGCGAATCTCAATGCCGCTGAGCTCGACGTCGATGCGCTTATGTCCTTCGCCGACGCCGCACGCGGCGCCACGACCTTCGAGACCCCGCGCGAGGTGACGTTGTGGCTGGTTGTCGGGCGAGCGATGGTGGCGGGTATGCAGGTCACCGACATCCGCGCGCGTTTTCGGCGCGATGCCACCGGGCTGCGTGTCGAGCAGCTTTCGATCGGAGATATCGGCGGCAATACCTTCGACGTCAGCGGCCGGATCGACGCCACGTCATCGCCGCCGCATGGCACGCTCAACGTGCGGCTGGACGCCCGCAACCTCGCTGGCGTCGTGCCGCTGACGGAGAAACTCCTGCCGGATTCCGCAGATCTGGTCCGGCGCATCGCCCAGCACATGCCGTCGGCACAACTCAATGCAACGCTGGCGCTGGAGCCTAGCGGCGCGGCAAAACTGGCCCTTGACGGCCGCTCGGGCGATCTGCGGGTTGTGCTGCGCGGCGATGTCGCCCGCATGGCGACCGCCGGGGCAACCGACCTGCAAAGCCTTGCCAGGTCCGACTTGCGGTTGGAGGGCAAGATCGAGTCGGGCAAGGGCTCGGCGGTGATCGATATGCTCAACCTCGGCGGGGTGCTGGCGGTCGAGGCCAATCGTCCTGGCGAGCTCAGCCTGACCGCGACGGGTTCGCTCAACGCCCTTGCGCTCAATAGCCGCCTGCTCGCTGGAAGCCTCGATGCCTCAGCGAAAGGCGTGGTCAATCTGCGTGCCGACGAGCCGAAGGCGGAGCTGCGGCTCACGGTCGCGAATGCTGATGCCCGGCCGCTGCGGCGCGGATCCCCGCGGCCCGGCCCTCTTCCTGTGAGCCTGACCAGCAATCTGTCGCTCACGGGAAATTCGGTCACGTTGGGTGAATTCTCCGGCAACTTCGCCGGCACCCCCGCGCGTGGAAAGCTGGCGATCGGCTTCGGCTCGACGATGCGGATCGAAGGCCGGATCGAGGCTGATAGTTTCGAGGCGCCGGCAGCGCTCGCCGTATTGGTGGGCCTGCCCGCCGCGTCCGATCCCCGCGCCTGGTCGGCCGAGCCTTTCGGTAAAGGCCTGCTGGACGATACGGAAGGGCAGGTCGAATGGCGCAGCGCGAGCTTGCACCTCACGCCTACGCTGACGCTGCGTCAGGCGCGCGGCATGTTGAAAATCAACCGCTCGGAAATCGCTTTCGACGATATCGAGGGCGGCATCGCCGAAGGCCAGGCCAAAGGCCAGCTCGTGTTTCTTAAGCGCGGTGATGGCGTCTCGACGAACGGCCGGCTGCAATTGAGCAACGCCGATGTCGCGACGCTGCTGGCGGGGGAGGGTAAGGCCGCGGCAACACCCTCAGCCAACGTCAACAAGCCGGCGATCACCGGTCGCGTGGCGCTGCAGCTCGATCTCGAGGGCAACGGCCGCAGTCCGCAGGCGCTGGTCGGCTCACTATCCGGAAACGGGCTGGTCTCGCTCTCTCGCGCCCAGCTTGCTTCGCTGAACGCCAAGGTCTTCGAAACCGCCACGCGCACGGTCGATCAGGGCGTGGCGCTCGACATGAAGAAAATCAGCGAAATCGCCACGGGCGCGCTGGAAAGCGGCATGCTTGCGGTTCCCTCGGCAGAAGGCGTGATCACCATCGCGCACGGACAAATCCGCCTGGCCAACCTGGTAACGCGCGCGGAAGGCGCGGACCTGACGGTGACCGGCAGCTTTGATTTAATGGAACAAAACCTGAGCGCGCGGCTCGCCCTGGCCGCAACCAAGGATGCGTCCGCCGACCAGCCGGTGGTGTCGATTTTACTCAGTGGCCCGCTCGCCACTCCGAAGAGGACCGTGGACGTGAGCGCGCTGACCGCCTGGCTTACGCTGCGCGCTGTGGAGCGGCAGTCGAAGCAGATCGAAGCAATGGAAGCCAAACGCCGCGCGGCAATCACGGAAGAACAACGTGCGCCTTCAGCCGGGGTACCGGCCGTGCCGCCCATGGTAGTAGTGCCGTCCGCCGCGCCGCCGATACTGGCGCCGAGTTCGCCGGCCGCACCCACGCTTGCGCCACCGTTGCCGCTGGCGATCGACATCCCGCCTTTGCCTAATATCCAGCAACAAAGACCGGCGCAGGCGCCGCCGCGTGCCCAGAGGGGAACCGCGGCTCAGCCGCGATCCGCTCCCCCGCCTCCGCTTCAATTACTACCGGCCGGCCCCGACAACTGAAGCCACGCCACGGAATGGAATCGGCTCATTCAAGCCGCTCGACTCCTCCTTGTGGGCGTATTCGACCTGCGAGCGGTAGTGGTCGAGCACGAAAAGCCGGATGCCCGAAGAAAGATTGCCATGCCGCCGATCAGTGTCGATGGTGGCGACAAGTTCCGACAAGGTCAAATCCCGCGCAGCGGCGATATCCTTGAGACCTTGCCAGAAAGCGTCCTCAAGACTGACACTCGTCTTGTGGCCGGCGATGACAATCGAGCGTTTAATGACCGGCGATTTCATCAGCTTCTCCCGTTCTAGTCCGATGCAAATCTAGATCGCGGCGAGCTTTGACGCGATGGGCTTCAACGAGCTTACGTATGGATTTTGGCAGCCCGTGGGCGAGACGATTTTTTTCGGCGTCTTTCTCCGCCTGCCGTCTGTGGACCCGCTTGCGAGCTGTGCGGAGATTAATGACGTCAGCCATACCTGGTCTGGACTTTCATCAGATGCATGATTGGTTCTGCCATAGCAGACCACCCTCCTTGTGCATTACGACCAGACGATGGCGGGATGCACAAATCAGCACCGTTGCAGGATGCCGGTATCATCCGCATAGCGCAAAACACGGTTTGTTGAAGAGGCCGCGGCCAACCGCCATCCAGTACTTTTGAACCATTTTTTACGGAACAGTAATAAGTAGGGTGGTGGGTGCTTGCACGTTGAGATTCCGGCGACGGCCCCGCGTCGCGCAACTCTTGTTTGGAACCCCTTTGAAGATATCAGCCGGGCCGGATCATTTTTTCCGGTCGCATCAGCCGATCGAACTCCGCTCCGGTGACATGGCCCAGCCGGATCGCTTCCTCGCGCAGGGTGGTTCCATTCGCGTGAGCGGCTTTCGCGATCTGTGCTGCCTTGTCATAGCCGATCTTCGGCGCCAGCGCCGTGACCAACATGAGGGAGCGCTGCATTAACTCGCGAATGCGCTCTTCATTGGCGCGGATGTCGACGACGCAATTATCGGTGAAGGAGCGCGCCGCGTCGGCCAGCAGCCGGATCGATTGCAGCATGCAATAGGCCAGCACCGGCTTGAAGGCGTTAAGCTCGAAATGGCCCTGGCTATCGGCCACCGCGATCGTTGTGTCATTGCCGAAAATGCGTACGCAGACCATCGTCAGCGATTCAGACTGCGTGGGGTTCACCTTGCCAGGCATGATCGAGGAGCCGGGCTCGTTCTCCGGCAGCAGCAATTCGCCCAGCCCGGAGCGCGGACCGCTGCCGAGCAAGCGGATGTCGTTGGCGATCTTGAACAGCCCGGCGGCGGCGGAAGTCAGCGCGCCGTGGGTGAAGACATATGCATCGTGTGACGCCAACGCTTCGAATTTGTTGTGCGCACTGACGAAAGGAAGTCGCGTGATCTTCGCCACCTTCTGTGCGAACAGCCGTGCGAACCGTGGCTTGCTGTTCAGTCCCGTCCCTACCGCGGTGCCGCCCTGTGCCAGCGGATAAAGTTGTTTCAACGCTAGCCGCATCCGCACGATGCCGGATTTAACCTGTGCGGCATAGCCAGAGAATTCCTGCCCGAGTGTCAGCGGCGTCGCATCCTGCATATGGGTGCGGCCGATCTTGATGATGCCGGAGAATTCCTTGGCTTTGGTCTGCAGCGCCTCCTGCAGATGCGCGAGCGCGGGGTCGAGCAGATAGGCGATCTCCATCGCGGCCGCGATATGCATGGCGCTCGGGAAGGCGTCGTTGGTCGATTGGCTCATGTTGACGTGATCGTTAGGATGCACCGGCTCTTTGGCGCCACGCGCGGCGCCGAGGATCTCGTTGGCGCGGTTGGCGATGACCTCGTTCAAGTTCATATTGGTCTGGGTGCCGGAACCGCTCTGCCAGATCGAAAGCGGGAAATTCCCGTTGAGCTTGCCGTCGATCACTTCCTGCGCCGCCGCGACGATAGCGCGGGCGCGCTTGGCATCGAGCAATTTGAGTTCCTTGTTAGTTTCGGCGGCGGCGCGCTTGACGATCGCCAGCGCCCTAACCAGCGCCGGCGGCATCACTTCCTCCCCTATGCGGAAATTACGCCGCGCGCGCTCCGTCTGCGCGCCCCAATGGCGATCCGCCGGCACCTCGATCGGGCCGAAGGTGTCGCTTTCGGTGCGCGTCTTGCCCATGCAACAATTCGCCCTCACTTTTTGCGAAAGCGATCGAGCCTCACGACCTCGGCGCCGCCGTTGGGCTTATCCCCGTCACCATCCGGCTCTTCGACCTGCTGCGGCGGGGAGGGCACGGCGCGCGGACCGGCCGCAGGCTTTGCCGGCGGTTTCCGCTCGGCTGATTTCACCGGCATCGGCGGCGTGACCTTTGCCTCCGGCGCATCCTGGTGCTCATCCTCGTCGTCTTCCGCCACCGTCGCGAATTGCAGCCCGAATTCCACCGACGGATCGAAGAATCCGGTGATGGCATCAAAGGGCACGCGCAACCGCTCCGGAATCCCGCTGAAAGACAGTCCGACCTCAAAAGCCTCGTCGCTGACTTCCAGGTCCCAGAACTGGTGCTGCAGCACAATGGTCATTTCCTGCGGATACTGCTCGCGCAGGCGCGGGGACAGTTTGACGCCCGGCGCCATGGTATCGAAGGAGATCTTGAAATGATGCTCCCCTGGCAAGCCCTTCTTGGCGGCATCAGCCATTACCGTGCGCACCACATTGCGCAGCGCGTTCTGGGCCAGGATGTCGTAACGGATATAGTCGGTCATTAGTCGCTGTCTGGGACGGCCGAAGGATCAATCTGCCTCAAGGTGGCGCCGGCGCGGCGAAAAAACCAGATCCCCGCCGACGTTCAGCCCCGTGCAGCGGAATAATAGTCGATTCGCCGTTCCAGTTCTCCCATGCCCGCATCCAGCAGATAGGCGAAGGCGAACAGGACAAGCAGCAGGGCCCACATGTGTTCCATCAGGAAATTAGACGAATAGATCTCAAACAAATAGCCGAAGCCGATCACCGACACGATCAATTGACCGATAATGACGCCTTTCACCCCACGCACCAGACCCAGCCGGATGCCGGCGAGAATTTCAGGCAATGCGGCCCAGAGATAGATTTTGGTGAAGGCCTGCCAGGGCGAGGCGCCGTAGCTCCTCGCCATTTCCATCAATGACGACGAGATGCCGCGGCTGCCGGCGCGGGCGTCCAGTGTGATGATCCAGATAGCGAACAACACGACCGTGAGAACGATCGTGGTCTCACCGAAGCCGAACAGCGCCATGATGACGGGCACAAGCGCGGTCAGCGGCGCGCTGACAAAGAGGCTGACCCAGGGCAGGAACAGGCGGTCGATCAGCACCGAGCGGCCCATGATCACGCCGAGCGGCACCCCGACCAGGATCGAAATCGCCATGCCGAGGGTGAATGCCTGCGCGGTGATGCGCAGCGCCGACCAAAAGGTTTCCGTCGGTACGATTTCGAACAGCCGCATGATGCAATGCGACAACGGCGGTAGCAGAATCGTCACATGCGCCTGGCCGATGATCTCCCAGACCAGCGCCCAGACCAGGAGCGAGGCGAATTTCGGGATTCTGTATCCGTACAGTTCCATGCTATTCGACGTAGTCCTTCAGGTTCTGCCAGATCGATTCGACCGTATCGAGATAGCCGGGCTCGCGCCGGATCTGGTCGGGCGACAGCTCGCGCGACATTTTCGGCTCGATGATCTTCCAGACTTTGCCGGGGCGCGGCGAGAGCAGCACGATGCGGTCGGAGAGATAGACCGCTTCCTCGATACTGTGGGTGACGAACAGGAAGGTGCGCTTCTCGACTTTGACGAGCTGCAGCAGGTCTTCCTGGAATTTGCGCCGTGTCTGCTCGTCGACCGCGGAGAAAGGCTCGTCCATCAGCAGCACGTCGGCCCGCACGGAGAGCGCGCGCGCCAGCCCGACGCGCTGGCGCATGCCGCCCGACAGCTCATGCGGATATTTCTGCTCGAAGCCCTTGAGCCCGACCTCGCCGATATACTTACCGGCGACGGCCTCGCGCTCGGCGGCCGCAACGCCGCGCAGCTCCAGCCCGAAGGCGACGTTGCGAAGCACGGTCGCCCAGGGCAGCAGCGCAAAATCCTGGAACACGAAGGCGCGCTCGGGGCCGGGGCCTTCCACCTTCTCGCCGTTGACCAGAACGGTGCCGGAGGCGGGCGTCAGCAGGCCGGCGATGATCTTCAAGAGTGTGGTCTTGCCGCAGCCGGAGGGTCCCAGCAGCGAGGTGAGCTGGCCGGCGGGAAAATCGAGGTCGATATCCTGCAGGGCGTGCACTGGCCCGGGATAGACCATCGACACGGCGCGCACGCTCACAGCGGCGGTGCCTGTCTGCATGGTTGCGTTTGCTACGGTCACGCGGCGCGCCTTTCAGGCCGGAACAGCATGAGCTCCAGCCGGTCGAGAAATTCGAGGAACAGGGCGGAGAGGATGATCACCGAGACGATGGCCGCGTACATCTGCGGATATTCCGCGATCGACTGGTGATAGGTGATGAGGTCGCCGATGCCGGTCGGACTGATCAGGAGCTCGGCGAGCACCGCACCGACGAAGCCTGCCGCGGTGCCAAGCCGCAGGCCGGCGAAGATCACCGGGCTCGCCGCCGGCAGGATAACCTTGAAGATGGTCTGCCGCCGCGTGCCAAGAAAAGCGTGGCTCATTTCCAGGAGAGACGTCGGCGTGTGCCGCACAGCCTTGTAGGAATTCAGCACGATCACCGGCACCGCCATGATGCAGACCACCGACACCTTGGCGGCGAGGCCGACGCCATAGGCCAGCACCAGCATCGGGATGATGGCCGCGAGCGGCGCCGCCTGCAGCACCAGGAAGAGCGGAATGCCGAGCCATTCGACCCGGCGGTCGAGGCCGGTGGCGAGACCCAGCATCACGCCCATGAGGGCGGAGATGGTCACGCCGATCACCATCGGCACGATGGTGATGGCAAGCGCCTCCGGCAGGCGGCCGTCGCGCGTCATTTCCCAGGCCGCCACCGCCGTTGCGGAAAGCGAAGGGAACGCATTGCTCACCGGCAGGCGGCCGGCATATTCCCACGCGCCCAATACGATGACGAAGGACGCAATGGTCAGAGCCCTGGAACCGTAGTCGCGCGTCAACAGTCTGCTCGCTTGTTGTTTTCTCGGGCGCTTGTTAGTGCTTGTTGGCGCCATAAACAATACGAGCGCGAAAGATTTCGCGCTCGTATTGCCGTCCAAGAGAGGAAAAGGATTACTTTTTGACCGCCTTATCGTAAGGCGCGAGGTACCAATAGTCCTCGACCTTCAGCTCGCCGGCATTGCCCTGCAGTTGTCCGGCTTCGGTGTAGAATTCGAAGTCGGACTTGGCCGCGTCGCCGCCGCCGGCCTTGTAAAGGCCTTCCTTGACGCCGGTGGTGTAGAAGGCGGTGGTCTTTTCCACAACCTCCTTCGGAAGATCCTTCAGCAGGCCGCGCTTCACGCGCTCCTGCTCGATGATCGCCGGATTCTTCTGCATCTCGTCCCAAAGCTTGACGAACTCCGCGACCAGGATATCGGCCTTGTCCTTGTTCTTGTCGAGCCAGTCGGTACGGGCGAAGAGGACTTCGTCGCTGGCCGGATTCTCGACGCCGGGTAGGGTCATGAAGCGATCGCCAGCCTTTTCCATCAGGATCTTGGTGTTGGCGAGATCGAGGATGGTGGCTTTGATCTGGCCGTTCATCAGGGCGACGATGCGGTTATCCGAGCCGGAGATGTAGTTGCGCTGGCCGAACTGAATGCCCTGGCGCTTGGCCATGATATTGCCGATAGCCTCGGTGCCGCTGCCACGAGCATGGAACGTGAAGGGCTGGCCGTTGAGGTCCTTCCAGCTTTTGTAGGTAGCCTTTTCGACGATCGGGAAGAACACAAGACGCGTCAGCGTGACGAGATTTTTGATTGTGCCCTGGGATTTCTGCATCACCGAATAGGGCGTCGCGATGCCGATCTGGGCCTGGCCGCTGATCACCGCCTGTACGGCGAGCTCTTCCTTGGAGAAGGACGTGATCTTGACGTCGACGCCTTTTTCCTTGGCACGCTCGAAGGCAATCGCCATCGCGAGCGTCTCGACCGAGACGGGTTCGCCAAGCGCGACTTGTGCGGTTTGCGCGGCCGCTGGCGGGGTCAGTGCGGTGCCCAGACCTGCAGCCAGCAGCAATGCATAAATGAACATGCGGGACATCATTCTCCTCCCGTGCCGGGCCCGGAGGGGCGGCACCTCTTGGTTGTTATCCTGCCATTATCGGCTTGAGGGCCGTCCAAAGGCAATCCGCCCTTTGGATGGAAAGCGCGGCACTCCGCCACAGCAACGGAAAATGGCGAGGAAAATCAAGCAATAACGGCCAAGGATAGGCGGAAGCGCGCGGATCAAAGCCACCAATCCTTGGGCCTGGATGCGGCGATAAGCGTCCAGGATAGGGCATGGCGGCTCGTCATCTGAATCCGGGCTTCCAGGCAGCTTTTTGCTCCGTAAATGTGTGGAACCGGACAAAAGCCCAGTGGTTGTCCTACATCGGGCCAAGGAAGCCGCGTATCCGGCGATGAGCTGACGGTGCTCTCCGGCCCCAGAAAAAACGAAGCGGAAAATCGAAATGTCGGACCCAGCGCATCTTCGCGCCAAGGCGCAGCTTTGCTCGGCGATCGCCGAGTTGATGAGCGACCCGGCCGACGCGAATACGGCTCGCCAGACGGCCGAGCAATATACTTCGATGGCCGACAAGGCAGAGCGGGAACGCTCAGACCAACAACGCCTAGCCACGCGCGGTGCCCGTAAAGCTTCGGGCTAGAGCGGCGGAAATCCTTGTTTGCCCGCCACCCTATTTTCCCGCATCGTCCTGATCGCGCCCGCTTCCCAACCGTCCTTCGAATGACGTCGGCGCTCTATTTCATGCTGATCGTGCTGGTCGGTGCGCCGTCGGTGCCGTTGTCATTCACCTTGTTGGTCCCATAGGAAAGAATCGAGCCGCCTAGCTCTGGGTCCAGCCCGGTAGTATTTCCGCTCACTGTCGAGTCGCCGATGCGGGCCGTTGCGGCGCCGCCAGGGAACTGGATGCTGGTGCGGACGCGGATGCCGGTGGCGTTGTTCACCGAAGCGCTACGATCGATCATCACAGTGGTTGTGCCGGCGCCGACGTTGGCGAAAATGCCTGTGTTGCCGTTGCCGGCAGCGACGCTGTCGCTCACCGTCGCGGTGATTGACCCGGTGGTACCGCTGCCCGAGAAACTGAAACCGTGGCCAAGGCCGTTCTCCACCCGGACGCGGTCGAACACGGCTTTGGCGCTGCCGCTTCCGCTCGGGGCGATAATGATGCCGTTCGCGTCGCTGTTCGCAACCACTGTATCCGCCACATAGAGTTCGCTGGTTCCAGAAAAAACCAAAAAAAGGATTCCGTTGCTTGCTCTACGGATAACGCAATCCTGCACATGCAAGGCCGCGCCGGAGGCGAAGCCAATGCCTCTGTTGTCAGTGCCAGGCTTGGTGATGATCAGCGGGCCGAAATTGCCCGAGGATAAGACGTTGATCGCGCCGTTGTTGTTCGTCCGATCATGCGCGAATTGAAAAGTCCGGCAGGGCGCCGTGATCGGGCAGTCGCCGGTGTTGCTGCCGGTTCCCGAGACCCAGGTTTCCGGAGCGGCCAGTGCAACACCGGCACTGGCCAACAGGCCGCAGGCAGCGGCGAAGCCGCCGATCAGCGATGAATGCAATGAATAACGACGCATGATGAAGCCCCCTTTTTCGATGCAAAACTTTCTGGTGCTATTTCATACTGATGGTGCTGGTCGGGGCCCCGTCTGTGCCGTTGCCATTGATCTTGTTGGTTCCATACGAGCGGATTACCCCGTTGCCCTCGACAAATAGGCCGGTAGCATTTCCAGTCACCGTTGAGTTGCCGATCCGGATGATTGCGCTGTTCCGGGAGGAAATACCGGTAGCGTTGTTCACTGCTGTGCTGCGATTGATCATCACCTCCGTGGTATCGCCGGTGGCAACGATGCCCTGTTCAACGTTGCCGGCGAGGATGCTTTCGTTCACCGTCGCCTCGATTGCGGCACTGCCACCTGCGTCGAGGCGATTCCAGAAAACTCGTTGTTTTCCACCCGGATGCGGTCGAGCGCCACCTTGGCGTGGCCGCTTCCGGACAGGAAGACGAAGATGCCGCCGCCGCTGCTGTTGGAGATCACCGAGTTCGCAACGGTGAGCTCACTGGTGCCGGAAGGAATAAAAAAGATTCCGTTCTTGGATTTGCGGATAACGCAGTCCTGCACTTTGCAAGGCAGCGCCGGAGACGAAGCGGATGGCGAAATTGTCGGTGCCGCGCATATCGATGGTGAGTCCGCGCAGCGAGATGATGGCATTGGCGCCCGCCTGCACGTTGATGGCGGCGCCATTGAGGGCGGTGTTGATGACGGCCTCGACCCCGTCGGCGACGATGCTGATCGGCTTGGTGATGATCAGCGGGCCGAAATTGCCCGAGGATAAGACGTTGATCGCGCCGTTGTTGTTGGTCTGGTCATGGGCGAAAGCGAAGGTCCGGCACGGCGCCGTTCTCGGACAGGTGCCGGTATCGCTGCCGGTTCCGGACACCCAGGTTTCATTTGCCGCCTGCGCCGCTGTGATGCCGGCGATCAGGCCGGCGGCGATGAAGCCCATCGATAGCGAACGATGACGCATGATGTTGCCCCTTTCCTCGGTTGAAATCCGCCGCTCTAATTCATGCTGATGGTGCTGGTCGGCGTCCCCCGTAGGCCAGCGCGAAAACTAGCAGCGGCGGATGAGGACGGCGACGCGCGCCGATCGTCATCGTTAAGCGGGTCTCGAACTCGCTTGCCGGCCGGGACGTGCTAAGTTCCATTGGCAAAAACGGGACGGCCAATGACCCCCAGAGACTGGATTGCGCCCGGCGTCATCGTTGCGATCATGACCGTGTGGCTCACATTATCCGCCGGACGCTTTGCTTCGATCGACGATCAGTACGCGGGCATCGGTGCGAGAATTAACGAGCTTGAGGCCAAGCTGGATCGCAGCATCAGCGCTATCACTGCTGCGGACAATCAACACGCTGAAATCGCCAAAACGACCGCCGGGCTCGAGGTCAGGTTGGATCGGAACGCCAGCGCCATTTCGGCTGCACGCGATCAGCATAAAGATATCGTCAAGATGATCGCCGGGCTTGAGGCCAAACTCGATCGGGGCATCAGCACGATCTCTGATGCGAATAAGCAGTACGCTGAGATCGCCAAAACGATCGCCGGGCTCGAGGCCAAGCTGGATCGGAGCATCAGCACCATCTCTGCTGCGGACAATCAGCAGGCCGATATTGCCAAAAGGCTGGCCGAGCTCGACGCCAGGCTTGAGCGCAGCATCAGCAGTCTTTCCGGTCAGCTCAGCAGCGCGGCGCAGCAACAGACCGCTCTTGCCGGGCAATTCGGCGAAATGCAGAGGGAATTGAGTGTTCTCAAGATACGGCTGGAGGGCATTCGCGAAAAGCTGGAGGCGCCCCCGGTTCAGCCGGCTCCGCAGCCTTCGAAAACAAGCCCGGAAAATTAGGACAAAGCGACGAATGTCGGTTCGGGCGCGCGGCCCAATCGGAAAGGTCTGAACGGCATAATGAAAATCGGCAAGCGATCATCCTTGGGAACGGGCGCCTTGGTATTAATGATCGTCGCAGCCTCTGCGATGCTCAGGCCCGCATCGGTGGCGGCGCAATCCGGAAACTCCGTCGCCGGTGCGCCGCTGGTCTCCGAAGTCTCGCCACGATCTTCACCTGCGCTCAACGTTCCGCGTACCATTTACCTCATGCGGCACGCCGAAAAGCCTGCCGCCTCAAACGATCCTGCATTTATCCGCCGCGGGAGTGGCGCGAGCTGAAAAACTTCCTGGATATTTCCCGAGTTTGCTCGCCGATGGCCAGTCAGTCGATTATATCTTTGCGACAAAGGCGTCCAAAAAACAGCAACCGGCCCGTTGAAACGATTACGCCTCTGGCGGCATCGCTGCGCCTTCCGATAGATCAGTCCTATGCGAACAACCGCTATCGAGCCCTGGCTGAAGCTATTCTTTCGGACGGTTCTTATGCTCAAAAGACGATTCTGATTGCGTGGCACCACGGCACGATGCCGAAACTTGCCCGCGCCTTGGGCGCCAAACACGTTCCGAAAAAGTGGCCCGGTGCGTCGTTCGATATGATCTGGAAACTCACTTACCTGCCTGATGGCAGGGCGAGCCTGCAACAAATCACGGAACCGTTCTGACGATGCCCACGGAGAGTATGCCGTTCACGGGGAAAATCCGCCCGGATTCCCGGCGGGAAGCTAGATGAGCGATATGCGAATGGAATGGTGGAACGACTTCCGGCAGCGCGGCGTCGAGGACGTGCGCAAGCAGGTCCTTGCGTCAAGCTTCGACCCGGATAAGCACCGGGCGGCCCGACGCTGGCTTTGGTGGCATGATCACGGCTTGAAAGTCGCCACCGGCGTCGTGGCCTTGATTGCTGCCGCAGCCACCGTGGCAAACCTGTTTGGCGCCTGAGATCAAATAAATGGAGGGAAGTGGAGGCTTCTGTTGCCAGGTGCCTCCGAACCCCGCCTAACGGAGCTTAACCCGCTAGGGCTTCAGACTTGGTTTTTCAAACCGCTTACGCGGCCTGAGCAACCGGAGCATAGTTGTCGTTTGCAACTAGTGCTTTGGCCCGATAACGGCGGAACCATGCCGAGCAAAAGAGCGCCCTTTACACCCTCGTCGATCCTATTTCGGCCCCGCCGAAACCCAGCCGAGACGCTGGGCTTGGGTGGAGCCGCCGGGTACTGCCCCCGGGTCCGAAAGGTTTATTACGACGTCCATTTATCGCCATAGCCGGGTTGCCCCGGCACTTCGTAATATAGGCTCAATAGGTTGACGAAAAAAGACCCGTCGGACAGCGGTTTAACGGCTTCCGCCAACCCCCAATTCGCGGTTGCCCTGACTACAAAGTGATCGGTCGCCGCCTCACCGTCGGGAGCACGACAACCTTGCGTGCGTTCTTCCCAAGGGCTTGGTTCATTGATGGGAGGATGACCATGACGACACGGCTCCCAGCCACTCTCTTCGCCGTTATCGCCTTTGCCACCGTTTCCTGGGGAGCGGCCGCGCAGGCCCCGCAACCCGACACCGCAAACCCACCGCCCCAGGCGCAGCCGAATCAGGCCCAGACCCCGCCTCCAGCACAGCCATCGCTACCGTCCGAGCCGCAGCAAGGGCAGCCAGCCGGCCAGGAGAAGAAACTCTCGCAGGCCGCGCTCGACCAGCTCGTCGCCCCTATCGCGCTCTATCCCGACCCGCTCCTGTCGAACGTGATGATGGCCGCGACATATTCGGACGAAGTGGTGGAGGCGAAGCGCTGGCTCGACCAGAACAAGTCGCTCAAGGGCAAGGCGCTAAAGGCCGCCGCCGACAAGCAGGACTGGGACAACAGCGTGAAGCAGCTCACCGCGACGCCGCCGGTGCTCGCGATGATGAGCGACAAGCGCGATTGGACGGAAAAGCTTGGCGACGCTGTCTTCACCCAGCAGCAGGACGTCATGGACGCCGTGCAGCGGCTGCGTGCCCGCGCCCAGGCGGAGGACAAGCTCAGGACCACAAAGCAGCAGAAGGTGACGCACCGCCGTCTGGACAACCGCGATATCATCGCGATCGAGCCAGTCTCGCGGACCATGGCGTACGTGCCTTACTATGATCCGGGCGTCGCCTACGGCGCGTGGCCCTATCCGGCCTATCCACCTTACTACTGGCCGGGCTATTACTACGGGCCCGATCCGCTGGTCGCGGGGCTGACCTTCGCCGCCTTTGCGGTGGGCGCCTGGGCCATCGCCGACAACTGGTGGGGCGGCGATTTCGACTGGTGGCATCGCGACATCTTTTGTTGCCGCAACGTGCACCGCCGGCACCGGGATCGCGACCGCTTTGCGCATAATGGCGACCGCAGGCGCGGTGATCAGGTTGCCCGCGACCGCGACAATCGGGATGCGGCGCTCAACGACCACAACAGGCGGGACCGGCAGGCCAACGTCGACAACCGCCGCAAGGCGAACAAGAACGTCTCGCAGAACCGGACATCGAACAAGCAGGTGAAACGCGCCAGCGCCTCGCACAAGCGCGTCGCCCAGCACGGCCGGGCGAGCTTCGCGCAGCAACGCGGCGGCGTCCGGCATTTCGGCGGCGGCGGACACGGCGGCGGTGGACGCGCTGCCCGTGGTGGCGGCCGCAAAGGAAGGTGAGTGGCGATAGGCCCTAGGCCAATCGCTTTCGACAAAGGCCCGGAAGGTTCCAACCTTCCGGGCCTTATTGCGTCGCGGATGCGGCGCGTGGCGCACTCGACGGCACATGCCGCGGCGCAGTACATTGCGGCCATCACATAAAGCCGTTCAAGGGAGTCAGGCGATGAACGAAGCTGTCCGCTCCACCAAATTGCAAGACATGCCGATGCTGATCGGCGGCGAGCTCGTGGCGAGCGAAAGCGGCCGCTGGATGGAATCCGTCAATCCGGCCACGGAAGAAGTCATCGGCCGCACGCCGGAGGGCACCGCCAAGGACGTCAATCTGGCGGTCGAGGCGGCGGAGAAGGCGCAGCCCGAATGGGCAGCGCTGCCGGTCTCCAAACGGGCCGACTATCTGCACAAGCTGTCGGACGGCATGGCCAAGCGTGCTGACGAGATTTTGCGTATCGAGGTAATGGATACCGGCAACACCATTTTCAAGATGCGTGACGACGTCGGCAAGGCGATCGGCCAGCTCAAATTCTTCGCCGGTCTCGGCTATGAGACGAAAGGCCAGAGCGTTCCCTCGACACCCACCAATATGCACTTCACGCTGCGCGAGCCTTACGGTGTGGTGGGACGCATCATTCCGTTCAATCATCCGATCAGCTTCGCAGCCTCGCGCATGGCGGCGCCACTGATCGCCGGCAATACCATTGTCGAGAAGCCCTCGGAGCAAAGTCCGCTGTCGGCATCAATCCTGGCGGAGATCGCCGCGGAAGTGATGCCGCCCGGCGTCGTCAACATCGTGACCGGCCACGGCCGGGAAGCTGGCGACGCGCTGGTGCGTCATCTGCGGGTAAAGCGCATCGCCTTCATCGGCTCGGTGCAGACCGGCATGGCGATCCAGCGCTCGGCGGCGGAGGTCGCGGTCAAGCATGTCACCCTGGAATTGGGCGGCAAGAATCCGATGATCGTGTTTCCAGATGCCGATTATGAGAAGGCTCTCGCCGGCGCTGTCGGCGGCATGAACTTCGCGTGGTCGGGTCAGTCCTGCGGCTCGACCTCCCGCTTGTTCATCCACGAGTTGCTCTACGACAAATTCCTTGCGGATCTCGTTTCGAAGGTCAGCAAGCTCAAGCTCGGCGATCCGCTCGCGGAAGACAGCAAGATGGGCCCGATGAATTCCAAAGCCCAGTACGAGAAGGTCCTTCATTACATCAAGGCGGGCAAGGAAGATGGCGCGCGTCTGATGACCGGCGGCAAGCGTCCCGAGGGCGAACTCTTCAAGAAGGGCTACTGGATCGAACCGACGGTATTCGCCGAGGTGAAGCGCGGCATGCGCATTGCCCAGGAGGAAATCTTCGGGCCGGTGCTTTCGGTGTTCAAATGGAAGGATGTGGACGAGGTGATCGACGTCGCCAATTCAACCGAATACGGCCTGACCGCGGCGATCTGGACCCGGGATATCAGCGCCGCTCTGACCACGGCGCGCAAGGTGCAGTCCGGCCATATCTGGATCAACGGCGTCTCCGGCCACTTCAAGGGCATGCCGTTCGGCGGCTTCAAGAACAGCGGCATTGGCCGCGAGGAGGGACTGGAAGAGCTGCTTTCCTACACCGAAGAAAAAGCCATCCATATCATGCTGTAAGGCGCGAACCGCCGGCCACATGCAATCGCGGCCGGCGCTTTCCTCGCGATCGGAGGGACATGCCCGCGCCTCGCCTGGACGGCAAAGTCGCGATCGTCACCGGAGCCGCGCAAGGGCTCGGCAAGGAAATGGCCGCTGCCTTGGCGAAGGCCGGCGCCCGCGTCGCCTTTTCCGATGTCAATGAGGCGAAGGCGCAGGAAGCGGCCGCTGAGATCGAACAGCAGGTCGGGCCCGGCAAGGTGATCAGCGTCGCCGCAGACATCAACCGCCTGGAGGATTGCGAGCGCATCGTTCACGAATGCCGGACGCGGCTCGGCGGATTGCATGTGCTGGTGAATGCGGCTCGGCGCCCGCATCGCGGTCCAGGCTTGCCGGCAAGTGGCAACAGTCTGCCATTCTGGGAATCCGATCCGCGGATCTGGCAGGAAACCGTCCAGACGAATGTGGTCGGCACCTTCTTGCTGTCGCGCACCGTCACGCCTCATCTCATCGCACAGAACTGGGGGCGGATCATCAACATCACGACGAGTAATTCAGGCATGAGCGGCGCGTGCGGCTCGCCTTACGGCCTGACGAAGATGGCGCTGGAAGCCGCGACCATGATCTGGGCGGCCGATCTGAAAGGGACCGGCGTCACGGTCAATTCGCTGCTTCCAGGCGGCAGCTGCGCCAACGAGCCCGGCAAGCTCACGCGCAGCGGAAAGCCGCTGCTGCCGATGGACATCATGAATCCACCGCTGATCTGGCTGGCCTCGGACCTGTCCGATGGCACGACCGGCAACCGCTATGTGGCGAAGTTCTGGGATGCAGGCCTGCCGCCCGGTGAAGCCGCGACGCGATGTCTCGAGGCACCGGCGTTGCGGCGGGCGACTTAAGCCCGTCACGCAAGCGATGCGCCGCGCGAATTCACTTCGGATCGCGCGTTTCCGGCATGAGCGCCAGCACCAGCAGAAGACCGAAGCCTCCAAAGGATCCGAGAAACAAAAACGTCGTGGCTTGGCCAAACATGTCCGCAACGTAGCCGGCAAGCGTGGTGCTGAGGGAAGCGCCGATGCCGATAGCGACGCCGGCCACGCCCTGCGCAAAGTTGAAATGCCCGGTCCCGCGCGTGGTGTCGGCGATGACGAGCGGCATAAGCACGCCGAGCGTTGCCGCCGATATTCCATCCAGCAGCTGCGCCACTATCACGACAACGGGGTCGCTCGAGATGGCGAAGACCACACCTCGCACGCATAACGGCGCGAAACACAACATCAGGAGCGGACGGCGGCCCCAGCTTTGCGCCGTGCGTCCGACCCAGGGAGCGATGGCTGCGACCACGAATTGCGGCGCCAGGATGCAGATCGCGAGAACCGCGGTGGCCCATTCCGGCGCGCGATTGGTCAGCGTCCCGGCCACGATCGGCAGCATGGCGGCGTTGGAGAGCTGGAACAGCGCGATGGCCGCAGCGAAGATCAAGAAGGCTCGGTTGGTGGCAAGGCCCGCAATTCCAGCGGACCATTTGACGTCATCGCCTTTGCGCAGCCCGCCGCGCGCCAGATCGGGATCGATGTCCGCAGACCGGATCTGCGTCAGCGCAAGGAGTGTCGGAACCGCGAGTGCGGCGGTGAGGAAAAAGATCGCCTGGTTCGAATAAAGATACGCAACGCCGCCCATCAAGCCGGCAGCGACCGCATTGCCAAGAGAGAGGAACCGCGCATTGCGCCCAAGCCTTCTGCTCAACAGGCTGTGCCCCACCAGCCCAAGGCTGATCGAGGCCAGAACCGGTCCGGCCAGACAGCTCGCCATCGCGTGCAGCAGCTTGGCTGCGAGCACGACGGTGAAGACAGGCCAGAATGCCAGCAACAGAGCGCTGCCGCTGATGGCCACCACCGCCAGCCCGGCAAGCAGCCGTTTGGCCGGCACCTGGTCCACCAGCGCGCCGATGGGAATCTGCATCACCATGGCAGCGAGCGTCCCGACCGTCAGGATCAGCCCGATGTCCAACTGGGTCCAACTCTTCGACGTCAGATAGGCGGCGACGAATGGCCCCCATCCGGTCTGGATGTCGGCCAGGAAGAATGCAAACCAATCAAGTCCGCGTTGGCTCTGGCTCGACGGCTGGCGCTTTCGCCCTTCCACCGCAACGGTGCTTTCCATTCCAAACACGCCTATATCAGGTCACGGCGCCAAACCGCTTGAGGACGAGGCCGGCGCGATAGCGAAAGCGCCAGGAGCCCTGTAAATTGCACGGCCGGCGTGACGATAGCCGTCCGTTTCGGGCAGGACTTCAGATCGGAGATATTCAATGACCGCAACCTTCCTCGACGAGATCGCCAATCAGAAAAACTTGAGCACCGGCGGCAACGTCAAGCCGACCATGTTCCGCCTGCACGCCCAGCTGCTCGACCAGGGCCGCAGCAACACGTCTCTCGCCGAGACCGATAACATGTGGGCGACGCTCAAGGTGTATGCCTCGGGCGGAGAAAACGGGCTGCATACCCATCCGAATGAAGATCACATGTTCGTGGTGCTGCAGGGCAGCGCGCGCTTCTATGGTCCGAACGATGAAACGGCGGATCTCGGCAAGTATCAGGGCATCATGCTGCCCGCCGGCTCCTATTACAAATTCCAATCGACCAGCGAGGAGCCGCTTGTGCTCATGCGGGTGGGTTGCCAGGCTGGAAAGGGCGATCCTTCGGGCCGGCTCAACAGCAAGGGTGAGCCGATGCCGGGCGACTCAAAGGAAAACGGGCGCGTGCCGGTCATCCCGCGGCCGGATTCCTTTTTCGGATAAGTCACGACGCGATCACGTTGCAGGAGGATAACCATGCGAAGCCTGCTGCTATTGTTCGTGGCCCTTTTTGCGGGCGGCGCCGCGCTGGCGCAGACGCCCTATGCCGGGATGCAGACGCGCGGCATCAAGGCGCTGTCGGACAGCCAGATCGGCGACCTGCAGGCCGGGCGTGGGATGAGCCTGGCGCTTGCCGCCGAGCTGAACGGCTATCCCGGTCCGCTGCATGTGCTGGAGCTGGCGGACAAGCTAGGTCTGTCCGCGGAGCAGCGCGGCAAAGTCCAGCAGCTGTTTGATTCTGATGAAGGCGGAAGCGGTTTCACTCGGTGCCAAGCTGATCGAGCAGGAAGCCGAACTGGACCGCCAATTCTCCGGCCGCACCGTCACGCCGGAAAGTCTCAAGAGCATGACGGCGGCCATCGCAGCGACCCAGGGCGAACTGCGCGCGACGCACCTGAAATATCACCTTTCCACCGCCGCGCTGCTGCGCCCGCAGCAGATCCAACAATACGCGCACATGCGCGGTTATGCCGGCCATGCGCCGGCCGGATACCATGAGCGCCAGCATTAGCCCGGATCACTCGTGTTGGAAGCTGACAAAGAGTTGGACTGCACGGGATACGGTCAGAATCTTCCCACTACAGCGCCAGGGTCAGTTGCCGCTCCTGCTCCGGCCGTTCGCGGTCGATGGACGACAGGGTCACGCCGAGCAAGCGTATTCCCAGCCGCGCCGGAAAAATCGGCTCGAGCAGCGCGTAACTGAAGCGTTCGAGTTCGGCCTGGCTCGCCACCGGGGCATCGCCTGTGCGGCGGCGGGTGATCTGCTGGAAATCGGCATATTTCACTTTCAGCGTCACCGTGCGCGCGCGTGTGCCTGACGTCTCGCAATAACGCCAGACCTTCTCGATGATCGGCGCGAGCGCGGCGCGCGCCGAGCCGATGTCGGTCAGGTCGGTCATGAAGGTGTTTTCGGCGCCGACCGATTTGCGCACGCGGTCGGCGCGCACCTGTCGGTCGTCAACGCCGCGCGAAATCCAGTAATAAAAGCCGCCCGACTTGCCGAAATGCCGGCACAGGAAATCGAGCGCCTGCGCCCGCAGGTCAGCCCCGGTGTGGATGCCAAAGCCGTTCATCTTCGCCGTGGTCGCGGGCCCGATGCCGTGGAATTTTCCGACCGGCAGGTGTTGCACGAAGTCTGCGCCCATCCTCGGGGTGATGACGAACAGCCCGTCCGGCTTGCGGTGATCCGAGGCAAGCTTGGCCAGGAATTTGTTGTAGGAGACGCCGGCCGAGGCCGTGAGGCTGGTCTCGGCTTTGATCTTCGCACGGATCGCTTGCGCGATTTCTGTGGCCGAGGCGATGCCCTGCAAATTCTCAGTGACGTCGAGATAGGCTTCGTCGAGTGAGAGCGGCTCGATCAGCGGCGTGTGCTCGGCGAAGATCGCGCGGATCTGCAGCGAGACGGCCTTGTAAACATCAAAGCGCGGCTTGACGAAGATCAGGTCGGGGCACATCCGCTTGGCGGTGATCGACGGCATCGCTGAACGTACGCCGAATGTGCGCGCCTCATAGCTCGCCGCTGCCACAACGCCGCGCTCGCGCGAGCCGCCGACGGCAACCGGCTTGCCGCGCAGCTCCGGATTGTCGCGTTGTTCGACCGAGGCGTAGAACGCGTCCATGTCGATATGGATGATCTTGCGTTGCCGCGCCGCAACACTTAGCGCATCCGCGCTTGCGGTCTCCACGCTCGTCTCGCTGACGTGATCAGGTTGCGGCAGAGACATTGGCATCATTCCCGGAGCGGCGCATCCAGCTCATACACCAGGCCGGTCGGTTCATATTTCAGCAGAACGTTACCATGAAACTGATCGGCCAAGCGGCCGATCAGACGCGTTCCAAAACTTCGCTGTTGGGGCTTTTGCACCGGCGGGCCACCGGTCTCGATCCACGTCAACTTCAGCCGTTGCGTCTTATCATCGGTTGTTGCGGCGATCGCGACCCGCCCCGTGGCGTTGGACAGCGCGCCGTATTTCACCGCGTTCGTGCAGAGCTCGTTGAGTGACATCGTCAGCGGCAACACCGCAGCGGCAGGGACTTCAATGGAAGTCTCCTGAACCGTAAAGCGCCGGACCTCATGATCGTCGAAGGGCTTGATCGCGGCGTCGATCACATCGGCCAATCTCGCGCTGGCCCAGTTGGCCTGCAGCAGCAGGTCATGCGCCCTACCCAGGGCGACCAGACGGCTTTCGACCGCCATTCGCCCGTCCTTCAGATTGTTTGCGGTCCGCAGGCTTTGTGAGGTGATTCCAATCACCGTCGCCAGCGTATTCTTCACGCGGTGATGCAGTTCTTCCAACAGCAGGCGTTGCAGCCGCTTGGCGACCTCGTTCTCGCTGGCGTCCAGCCCCGCCTGAGCGAGGAGGCGCGCGGCGTCGATGCCGGCTTGGTTCAAAAGTTCGCGCAGACCCGCAATTTCGGCTTCAAGAGCATCTTCCTTCAAACTCTGCGTCTCGGCCGTCATGATCGCTCCTGCAAACCCGATTCCCGCTGCCGAAGTATTGTGGCCGCGCCAGACAGGAATGCCAAATAGCAGGAGATCGATCAAGGAATCAGGCCGACGCCGATTACGTTCCTCCAACACGCCGGGGCGTTGCGTCACCAACATGCGCGCATGGAGCCGCGACCGGCCAGGCGAGGCCCTTCAAGCTTCTAACTTTTGGAACCTTCAGGCAGCCCATCCACTAACCCCCAAGACGCGCACGATCCCCCCAACGCGGCTGCGCCGATCAGGTGGTCATCACTAGCTGCATAAGTCCCCAAAGCGACCCGAGAAGGGACTGCAGCGCGCGCCAAAGGCAGACATCGCCCACGTGATCGAGTACCATGTTCGCTGGGAGAAGCGATATGGCACTTACACCTGGAAAATTTTTGACCTACGACTTCAATCGGATGGTGGTCCTGTTCACGATGAAGGACGATCAGACAGAGGTGCCATGTGCTATTAGCACTGCCGCCATGGACGAGCTGGATCGCACTATCGGAGCAAAAAGTCCGCTGCAACGCGAAGAACAATTCCTCCGGCTCAGAGATCTGATTGAAGCCCGCGCGGCACAGAAATATCTTGAGGTAGGACGCGAAGGAAATCCGCCCGGATTGGTTCTTCGCAGCGTCGACTTCCCTTAAGCTACCACCCGCACCATCCGGTCAATTGTCAGGCCGGTGCGGCGGCGATATTCATCACAATATGTCCGAGTCTCCCGGTTCCACTCCCGTTCCGACTCTTCGCCCCACGCTCTGGAGCCTGTTCAGCAGTTTTGCCATCGTCTCGATCTTCGGTTTTGGCGGCACGCTTGCCTGGGCGCGCCGCATGACGGTGGACGAGCGCAAGTGGATGAGCGCGGCCGAGTTCAACGAGGTCTTCGCGCTCTGCCAGTTCCTGCCTGGACCGAACGTGGTGAATTTCACCGTGGTGTTCGGTGCGCGGGTGCGCGGGGTTCCGGGTTCTCTGGTTGCGACGGCCGGCCTGTGTGGGCCCGCGCTCGCCCTGATGGTGATCCTCGGCGCGCTTTACGCACGCTATGGCGAATTGCCGGAGCTGCAACGCTTTCTCGGCGGCGTCACCACCGCCGCAGCGGGGCTCACGATCGGAACCATGGGCCGCATGGCGGTGCCTTTGTTCCAAAACAAGCAGTGGGTATCGATCACGCTGATGGCGGCGGTCGTGATCGCGGTCGGCCTGCTGAAACTGCCATTATGGTGGGCGCTCGGCATTTTTCTGCCCATCGGCATCATCATCGGCTGGAGAAAGCCGAGATGAAGACCGACAGTGCAACACTGCTTACGCTGCTTCTGCATTTCGGCCTGCTCTCCATCGCTGCGGTCGGCGGCGGCAATTCGGCAATCCCGGAAATCCACCGCCAGGCGGTCGAGGTGTCGGGCTGGCTGACGGAGCGCGAATTCGCCGACCTCTTCGCGATCTCCAGCGCCGCTCCGGGACCGAACTTCATGATCTCGACGTTGATCGGTTACCAGGTTGCCGGGCCGATCGGCGCGCTGGTGGCGACGTTCGGCATGTGCGGGCCGAGTTCCGTGTTGGCCTATTACGTCAGCGGAACCTGGGAGAAATTCAAATACGCGCGCTGGCGCATGGCGATCCAGGCCGGCCTCATCCCGGTTTCGGTCGGCCTGATCGGTTCCGCCGGCATCATCGTGGCCCAGGCCGCCGATCATAGCTGGCTCGCTTACGCCATCACCGCGGCGACTGCGGGCATTACCTTTGCCACCCGGCTTAATCCGATCTGGCTGTTCCTTGCCGCCGGCGCGCTCGGTTATGCGGGGCTCGTTTAAAAGTATAAGCCGCGACTTTTGCCGGACAGTATCGGGATATGCTACCTAGGATGCCAGCAACAAGTCCGCGGTGAAACGGGCGACACGGCAGGGAGGCAGGCTGCATGTCGGAAGGTACCCGTCCGGCGGGACGGCAGCGCAAACGGCTGACAACCGGCCATCATACCCTCGATCTCTGGGCAGCCGGGTCGCCGATCGCACTGTCGGCCTTTGCCTTCATCACCGCCTGGCATTTCGACACGTTCTCCGGCATCGGCATATTTCTCCGCGTCCTTGGTTTCGCCCTGGCCTTGCTGGGGATCGTCATCCTCGGCCTGCGCGTCCATGTCCCCAACCACCGCGACTATTACGGCGGCCTTGCGCTGATCGGACTGGCGCTGCTCGCCTTCTGGGCAGGCGCCGATCTCGCCGGCATGCGCGGTTTTTCCTTCGGCGCCGGCACGGCGCCTCGGCTTTTCGCCAGCGGGCTCGCAATCGTCGCCGCGATCATTACCGTGTCGGGGCTGGTGACCAAGGGCGAGCCGATCGGCGGTTATGCGGTGCGCGGCCCGGTCGTTCGTGACCCTCTCCATCCTTGCCTTTCGCCTTCCTCATCCGCGGCTTCACCTTTCAATTCGGCGAGACGCTGGTTCAGGGTGCCGGCCTTCGGCCTGATCATCGCAAGCTTCGTCACCTTCGTGATCGCGGCCGTCGCTTCCAAGGAAACGCGCTGGATCGAAGTCGCTCATCATGGCCGCGGCGCCTGACCGCGTTCTGCTGGCTTGTTTTCGTCTATCTGCTTGGCTTGCCGTTCCAGCTTTGGCCGCGGTTCTGATCCGGAAGTCGCATCATGTATGATCTCTTGGCTAATCTGGCGCTGGGCTTCGGCGTCGTTTTCCAATTCACCTTTTTCGATCTCGGGCCGATCTCGATCCCGATCCCGATGAACGTGATCTATTGCCTGATCGGCGCGCTCGTCGGCACGCTGATCGGGGTTCTGCCCGGCGTTGGCTCGGTCGCTACCATCGCGATGCTGCTTCCGATCACTTTCGGCCTGCCGCCGACCGGCGCGCTGATCATGCTCGCCGGCATTTATTACGGCGCGCAATATGGCGGCTCCACCACGGCAATCCTGGTCAATATTCCGGGCGAAGCCACATCGGTGGTGACGACGCTCGACGGTCACCAGATGGCGCGGCAAGGCCGGGCGGGACCGGCGCTCGCCATCGCCGCGATCGGCTCCTTCATCGCCGGCTGCTTCGCCACCATCCTGGTGGCGGCCTTGGGCGCGCCGCTGACCGCCATCGCGCTGAAATTCGGGCCGGCGGAATATTTCTCGTTGATGGTGCTCGGCCTGATTTTCGCGGTGGTGCTGGCCAAGGGTTCGCTGATCAAGGCCATCGGCATGATTCTCGCCGGCCTTTGATGTCGATGGTCGGCTCGGATCTGGAAAGCGGCGTCGGCCGCATGACCTTCCAGTTGCCGGAATTCGCCGACGGCATCAGCTTCGTCGTAGTGGCGATGGGCGTCTTCGGCTTTGCCGAGATCGTCCGCAATCTCGAGGCCAGCCCGGAGAGCCGCGAAATCCTGCATGCCAAGATCACCGGCCTGATGCCGACGCGCGCCGACCTGAAGGCGGCGGCGCCGGCCGATCGGCCGCGGCACGGTGATCGGCTCGATCATCGGCATCCTGCCGGGCGCCGGCGCGGTGATCGCGTCCTTCGCCGCCTATACGCTGGAAAAGCGGGTTTCCAAGCATCCGCGAGAAGTTCGGACGTGGCGCCATCGAGGGCGTCGCCGGACCGGAAAGCGCCAACAATGCCGCCGCGCAAACCTCCTTCATTCCGCTGCTCACGCTCGGCATTCCGCCCAATGCGGTGATGGCGCTGATGGTCGGCGCCATGACGATCCACGGCATCGTGCCGGGGCCGCAGGTGATGACCAAACAGCCGGACCTGTTCTGGGGCATGATCGCCTCGATGTGGGTCGGCAACCTGATGCTGGTCGTCATCAACCTGCCGCTGGTCGGCCTGTGGGTGACCCTGCTGCGGGTGCCCTATCGTCTGCTCTATCCCTCGATCCTGGTGTTCTGCTGCATCGGCATCTTCTCCATCAACAACTCGCCTTTCGACGTGGTGATGGCGGCGGCCTTCGGCCTGGTCGGTTACTGGCTGATCAAGCACGACTTCGAGCCTGCGCCGATGCTGCTCGGCTTCGTGCTCGGGCCGCTGATGGAAGAGAACCTCCGCCGCGCGATGCTGATCGCGCGCGGCGACGTGAGCGTGTTCTTCACCCGGCCGATATCGGGTGGGCTGCTGGGTTTGGCCGCGATCCTGTTGGTGCTTGCCGCGCTGCCGATGATCCGCAAGAAGCGGGAAGTGCTGGTGGAGACGTCTTAGCCAGCGCAGCTAAGCTGCAGGGGGAGGCGCGCTACCGGTGGAGCAAAGCTGATGGCAAAGAGGAAAAAAGCGGCCCGGATCGATTTGCCGACCGCCATGCTGCTGGCCGAGGAGGATCTCGCCGCGATGCGCCCTGCTTTGGCCGTGGCGCCCGAACTGGTGGTCCAGACCCTTGCTCGGGCACGCAAGCGCCGCGCACGGAAGTCGGCCAGGAAAAAGGTCAAAAAGGCGGTAAAATCTTCAGCCAAAAAGACACGGAAATCGGAAGCAAAAAAAGCACCGAAGCCCGCAGCGAAGAGGAAAGCTGCCAAAAGGGCGAGGCGAAGATAACAGTACCGCCTAGCCTTTGGTCGTGCGGCGGAATCGGCCCTTTTCAGCGCTCTTGCGATAAGCCAGAATTGCCCCCAACGCGCCTGTTCACAAGGCCGCGGGAGGAGACAACTATGGCATTATTAAAGATCGCTGCCGGCGCGATTGCCGGTCTTGCCCTCGCATTCCAGAGCCACGGCGCCATGGCGCAGGATTATCCCTCGCGGCCGATCACCTTGATCGTTCCTTTTGCCGCAGGCGGGCCGACCGACGTGATTTCCCGCATCGTCGGCGAGCATATGTCGCGCACGCTCGGCCAGCAGATCGTGATCGAGAATGTGGTTGGCGCCGGCGGCACCACCGCTTCCACCAAGGCCAAGAACGCAACCAACGATGGCTATACGCTGATCACCGGCCACATGGGCACACACGCAGCCTCGGTCGCGCTCTATCCCAAGCTTGCCTATAACCCGTCGACCGATTTCGAGCCGATCAGCATTTTGGCGGGAACCCCGGTCCTCATCCTGGCGAAGAAGGATTTCCCGGCGAAGGACCTGAAGGAATTCGTCGCCTATGTGAAGGCGAATGCCGACAAGCTCAACATGGCGCATGCCGGCGTGGGCTCGGTGTCCTTCACCACCTGCCTTGCGCTCAATCACATTCTGCAAGTGAAGCCGACCACGATCCCCTATAGCGGCACCGGTCCCGCGATGAACGCGCTGGTCGGCGGACAGGTCGATTACATGTGCGACCAGATCGTCAACGTGACGCCGCAGATCAATGCCGGCACCATCAAGGGCTATGCGATCGGCACCCCCGAGCGTAACCCGGCGCTGCCTAACATTCCGACCTCGAAGGAGGCAGGCCTGCCGGAGTGGCAGGCGTCCGCCTGGAATGCGCTGTTTGCGCCGAAGGGCACAGCCAAGCCGATTCTCGACAAGCTCAACGCCGCGGTGGTGAAGGCGCTCGACGACGAAAACGTGCGCAAGCGTCTGTTGGAACTCGGCAGCGAAATTCCTCCCAAGGAAAAACGCACCCCGCAGGCGCTAGCCGATCTGGTGAAAAGCGAGACCGAGCGCTGGGGCACGGTGATCAGGGCGGCCGGCCCCTCCAATTGAACCGGCGTCGAGCTGACGGGAGGGCGGCCCAGGCGGCCGCCCTTTCTGTTCTCTACGGAATCATTTTTGCTTTGACGCTGTCGCCGGCGGCTGTGCGGCACTATCTTTAGGGACCGAGCGTCGAGTCGAATTAATACCGGAATCCAAGAAGCCAGCAAAAGAAGATGCGGCAATACCATGACCTGATGGAACGGATCCTCGCCGACGGCGCGGAAAAGACCGACCGCACCGGCACCGGCACGCTGTCGGTCTTCGGCCATCAGATGCGCTTCGATCTGGCGGAAGGCTTTCCGCTGGTCACCACCAAGAAGCTGCACGTGAAGTCGATCGTTTACGAGTTGCTGTGGTTCCTGCGCGGCGACACCAATATCAAATACCTCAACGATCACGGCGTCCGCATTTGGGACGAATGGGCGGACGAGCGTGGCGAACTCGGCCCGGTCTACGGCAAGCAGTGGCGTTCCTGGCCGGCCGAGGACGGCGGCGCCATCGACCAGATCGCCAATGTGGTTGAGATGATCAAGCGCAGCCCGGACTTCGCGCCGCCTGATCGTTACCGCCTGGAATCCGGCGGAGGTGGACAAGATGGCGCTGCCACCCTGCCACTGCCTGTTCCAGTTCTATGTCGCGAAGGGGCGGCTTTCCTGCCAGCTCTATCAGCGCTCGGCCGATGTTTTTCTGGGCGTGCCGTTCAACATCGCGTCTTATGCGTTGCTCACGCTGATGCTGGCGCAGGTGACGGGGCTGAAGCCCGGCGACTTCGTGCATACGCTCGGCGACGCGCATCTTTATCGCAACCACATCGAACAGGCCCGGCTGCAACTCTCTCGCGCGCCGCGCGCGCTGCCGGTGATGACGCTCAATCCGCAAGCGAAGGATCTGTTCGGCTTCGCCTATGAGGACTTCGTGCTGGAGGGCTACGACCCGCATCCGCATATCAAGGCGCAGGTGGCGGTGTGATCGGCCCCAAGGTTGTCCTGGTCGCCGCCGTGGCGGAAAACGGTGTGATCGGTCGCGACGGCACGCTGCCGTGGCGGCTGAAATCCGACATGCAGCATTTCCGAAGGCTCACCGTCGGGCGTCCGGTGGTGATGGGGCGCAAGACTTACGAATCCATCGGCAAGCCGCTGAAGGATCGCACCAATATCGTCATCAGCCGCGATCCCGATTTTGCCGCTGAGGGCGTCGCGGTCGTGAACAGTCTGGAAGCGGCCATGGACATGGCGCGCGAGGATGCGCGGCGGCGCGGAACCGGCAGCATTGCCGTCATCGGCGGCGCGGGCATTTTCGGCGACTGCTTGGCCATTGCCGACCGGCTGGAAATCACCTTGGTGCATGCGACCCCGGCCGGGGATACGTTTTTCCCGCCGATCGACAACAAAACGTGGCGGGAAACCGCCCGTGTGCGGCAGGAAGCCGCGCCGGGCGATGATGCGGACGTGAGCTTCATCACCTATGAACGGGTGCGCCCGTAGCGCGTGATCAGCAAAAGTGGTCCCGGTTTTGCGTCCGATCGCGCGCTAACCTATTAAAATGGCGCATAATCCGGCGAACCGGTTTCCACTTCGCCGGATCATGCGCAGGGCGTCACAAAATGCACGTGCGTTGTAAGCGGCAGGTCACTCCCCTATAACCTAATGAACGCAGGCGGGCCTATAGCCCCGCGAGGAGACTATTCATGCCGTGGAGTAATCAGGGTGGCGGGCCATGGGGGCCTGGGCCCAAGGGCCCTTGGGGTTCGGGGCCTCAGTCGTCAGGGCCGACGCCGCCGGATCTCGAAGATTGGCTGCGCAGGAGCCAGGACAAGCTGCGCACGGTCCTGCCGGGCGGCTCGCTCGGCGGCAAGGGTTTCGGCATCATCGCGGCCATTGCCGTCGTGGTTTGGGGCTTTTCCGGGTTTTTCCGCGTGGAGCCCGATGAACTCGGCGTCGTGCTGCGCTTTGGGCAGTATGTGCGGCAGGCGCAGCCCGGCTTGAATTACCACCTGCCTTATCCGATTGAAGACGCGCTTACGCCGAAGGCGTTGCGCGTCAATCAGATCGACATCGGCCTGCGCACCCTGGGCGATAGCCGGCGCGGCGGCACCACCGTCCGCGACGTGCCGGAGGAGAGCCTGATGCTCACCGGCGACGAAAATATCGTCGACGTCGATTTCTCGGTGTTTTGGCGGGTGAAGCCCGGCGGCGTGGGCGACTATCTTTTCAACATTCAGAATCCGGAAGGCACGGTGAAGGCGGTTGCGGAAAGCGCGATGCGCGAGGTGGTCGGGCGCTCGCAAATTCAACCTTTGCTCACGGGTGCGCGGCAGAATACCGAAACGGCGGTGCAGGACCTGATGCAGCGCACGCTCGATTTTTATGGCTCTGGCATCCTCGTTCAGCAGGTACAGCTGCAGAAGGTCGATAACCCGGGGCCGGTGATCGACGCGGCGCGCGATGTGCAGGCGGCCCGCGCCGACCTCGAACGCGCGCAGAACGAAGCACAGACCTATGCCAACCGAGTCGTTCCCGAAGCCAAAGGCCGGGCAGCGCAGATCCAGCAATCGGCCGAAGCTTATCGCGAGCAGACGGTAGCTGAAGCCACCGGTCAGACGTCGCGTTTCCTGCAAATTCTGGATCAATACCAGAAGGCCCCGCAGGTGACGCGCGAACGGATGTATCTGGAAACCATGGAGCGCCTCTTGGGTGGCACCGATAAGGTCATCGTGGATGCCGGGCAAAATAACGGTGTCGTGCCGTATCTGCCGCTTCGCGAACTCGGCCCGCAACGGCCCGCGCAGGGAGGCAGCCGATGAGAAACGGTATCACCGGCGGCGTCCTGGTCGTCATCCTGCTGGCGGCGCTGGTCGTCGCCTATAGCTCGCTATACACCGTCTATCAGACGCAACAGGCATTGATCGTGCGCCTCGGTCAGCCGGTCCGGGTCGTGACCGAGCCCGGACTGCATGCCAAGTTGCCGTTCATCGACAGCGTGATCACCGTCGACCGCCGGATTCTCGACCTCGAGGCTCCGGCGCAGGAATTGATCGCATCGGACCAGAAGCGTCTCGTAGTCGACGCATTCGCGCGTTACCGCATCGTCGATGTGCTGAAGTTTTATCAAACACTCGGCTCGATCGCCGGCGCGAATACCCAGCTAAACAATCTGATGAACTCTGCGTTGCGCCGCGTGCTGGGCGAGGCTTCGTTTACGGAAGTCGTGCGCGATACACGTGCGCAATTAATGGCGCGCATCCGCGAGCAGCTGGACCGTGAAGCCGAGTCCTACGGCATCTCGGTCGTGGACGTGCGTATCCGCCGCGCCGACTTGCCGGAGGCAAACAGCCAGGCGGTCTACCAGCGCATGCAGACCGAGCGGCAACGCGAGGCCGCTGGATTCCGTGCGACAGGCCAGCAAGAGGCGCAGCAAATCCGCGCCCGCGCCGACCGCGACGTCACCGTGCTGGTCGCCGATGCAACGTCGAAGGCCGAGCAGACGCGTGGCGAGGGCGATGCCACGCGCAATCGCATCTTCGCCGAGGCTTTCAACAAGGATACCGATTTCTTCTCCTTCTATCGGTCGATGCAGGCTTACGAAAACGCGTTTCAACATAACGACACGCGTATGCTGCTGAAGCCGGATTCGGAATTCTTCCGCTTCTTCGTCGCTCCCGGCGGCAAGGGAGCACCCGCGGCATCCGGCGCGGCCGCAGCGCCCGCACCGACGCCGCAACAGGGAACGACACAGACGCAGGGCGCAAGGTGAGGACAGAGCCCATAAACGCGACAGTGAGCCCATGTCTGATTTCATCGTCGCGCTTGGCCTGGTCTTCGTGATTGAGGGATTGGTATTTTCCGCCTTTCCGGCCACCGCCAAGCGCGCCATGGAATCGGTTCAACAGACGCAGGACGGCTCGTTGCGGATCGTCGGCCTCGTCTCGGCCGCCCTTGGAACTCTATTGATCTGGGCAATCCGGGGTTAAACCGGCGGCAAAGCCGCAATCCGGTGCCGGGAAGCTTAACAAGATCGTGATTTTTCGTGCGAAATGTGAACCGGTTGGCGTGCAGAAAACTCGCAATTCCGGACACGCTGTCGCCGCCCTTGCGTCCAGACGGGGACGGGGGCAGTCTCGTTGCAAATCGCAGGAGATTTGGCTGCCATGCTTGCTCATTTGACCGACATTGCCCGGCTTGTAGGACGTCACGCGATCTTCATGGTTGCGGGCGCGGCAATGGTCTTGCCGGCGCTGTTGTCGCCGGCGGCGGCGCGCGGCCCCGACGCGATCGCCGATGTGGCCGAGAAGGTGATCGACGCGGTCGTCAATATTTCCACCTCCCAGTCGCTCGGCGCAAAAGCTTCGCCCACGCCGCAGCTCCCGCCCGGATCCCCGTTCGAGGAATTCTTCGACGAATTCTTCAAGAACCGGCGCGAGGGCGACCGTGGCGGGCGCGGTGGCTCGCCGCGCCGGGTGAGTTCACTCGGCTCCGGCTTCATCATCGATGACGCCGGCATCGTGGTGACCAACAACCACGTTATCTCCGAGGCCGACGAGGTTCACGTCATCCTCAACGATGGTACTCGCCTGAAGGCGGAAGTGATCGGCCGCGATCAGAAGATCGACCTCGCGGTGCTCAAGGTGACACCGACCAGGCCGCTGAAGGCGGTGAATTTCGGCGACTCCGATAAGCTACGGCTGGGCGAATGGGTGATCGCGATCGGCAATCCGTTCATGCTGGGCGGCTCGGTGACGGCGGGAATTGTTTCCGCCCGTAACCGCGACATCAATTCAGGGCCTTATGACAACTACATCCAGACCGACGCCTCGATAAACCGCGGCAATTCCGGTGGTCCGCTGTTCAATCTGGAAGGCGAAGTGATCGGGGTGAACACCGCGATCATCTCGCCCTCGGGCGGCTCGATTGGCATTGGCTTCGCCGTACCATCGAAAACCGTGGTTGCCGTGATCGATCAACTGCGGCAATACGGCGAGACGCGCCGTGGTTGGCTCGGCGTGAAGATACAGCCGGTTACCGAAGAGATTGGCGAGGCGCTCAATATCAAGCCGGCACGCGGCACGCTGATCGCCGGCATCGACGACAAGGGTCCCGCGAAGGCCGCCGGTATTGAGACCGGCGACGTGATCCTGAAATTTGACGGCAAGGACATCAGGGAAACTCGCGATCTCACGCGCATGGTCGCGGATACGCCGGTCGACAAGGCGGTCGAGGTCGTCATCATTCGCAAGGGTAAGGAAGAGAAAAAGACCGTGAAGGTTGGCCGGCTGGAGGACAGCGACAAGAAGCTTGCCGCGATCACGGCGAATGCGCCTGCGGAAGAAAAATCGGGGACGGCGAAGAAGGCGCTCGGTCTCGATCTTGCCGACATCAACGATGACCTGCGCAGGAAGTACAATATCAAGGACGATGTGAAAGGGGCGGTAGTCACCGCGGTGGAACAGAATTCGGCTGCGGCGGAAAAGCAGATGAAGCCGGGCGACACGATCGTGGAGATCAATCAGGTGGTTACGGCGAGCGCGGCCGATGTGCAGAAGCGCGTCGATCAACTCAAAAAGGAAGGGCGCAAGTCGGCGCTATTCCTGGTCGCCAACAAGGACGGCGAAACGCGCTTTGTGGCGCTGAATCTGCAATAGGCCTTTAGCCCTCGACAAACTCTTCCCGGCTATAGCCCTGCAGATAGAGCAGCGCCGTTAGATCGCCATGGTCGATGCGGGCATGCGCGGCTTCGGCAACCGCCGGCTTTGCGCGGTAGGCGACGCCGAGCCCCGCTTCCTGGATCATTGAAAGGTCGTTCGCGCCATCGCCGGTGACCAGCGTCGCCTCCTTCGCGATGCCGTGCTGCCGACGCAGAACGAGCAAAGTCTGCAGCTTGGCCTCGCGTCCGAATATCGGCTCGCTCACGAGGCCGGCGAGCATGCCGTCAGGGCTCACTTCCAGGGTATTGGATCGGTTTTCGTCGAATCCGATCATCGCCGCCACGCGGTCGGTGAACGATCTGAATCCACCCGACACAAGGCAGGTATAAGCGCCGTTCGACCGCATGGTCATTACCAGCGCGCGCGCACCCGGCGTCACGTGGATGCGGTCGCGGATTACCTCGTCGATCACCGTTACGGGCAAACCCTTCAGCAGCGCCACGCGTTCGCGCAGCGCCGGCTCGAAGGCGATCTCGCCGCGCATCGCGCGCTCGGTGATGGCGGAGACGTGCGTTTTGAGATTCACAAAGTCGGCTAGTTCATCGATGCATTCCTGTCCGATCATGGTGGAGTCCATGTCGGCTAGGAAAAGCTGCTTGCGCCGGCCTTCGGCAGGTTGCACCACTATGTCGATGCCGTCGGGAAACCGTTCGCGCAGCATACTGGCGATCGCTCGGCTGTCCGCGTCCGGCGGTGGGGTGAAGGGGATGTCGGCGGCGATGTTGTGCGCCAGCCATCGCGGCTTCCCGACGCCGGGCAATTCGACACGCGCCGCGTCGACCAGGGCCGTGTATACGGCAGGCTTGGCGGGATTGGAGATCAGGGTGGCGACGTGAGTCATGCGATGAACGGTCAAACTGCCGGCGGCTCTCAACAAGCGGTGCTTATTGCAGGCCCAACCGCGAGCGGCAAGTCTGCGCTGGCGTTGCAACTGGCTGCAAAACTCGGCGGCGTCATCATCAATGCGGATTCCATGCAGGTCTATCGCGACCTCCGGGTTATCACCGCGCGCCCGACTCTGCAGGAAGAAGCGGAGCAACCGCACAAGCTTTATGGCCATGTCGACGCGACGGAGAATTATTCCGTCGGCCGCTGGCTACGCGATGCGCAGACAGCACTTGATGAGGCAAAAGCTGCTGGGCGCGTGCCAATCATCGTCGGCGGCACCGGGCTTTATTTCATGGCGCTGACGCGCGGGCTCGCCGCCGTGCCTCCAATTCCCGCGGACATCCGCGCCGCGGTACGCGGGCGGCTTATCAGCGAGGGCGTAGCGCCTCTCTATGCCGAACTGAGCGAGCGCGACCCGCCTAGCGCGCACCGTCTGATGCCGGGTGACCGCTCGCGTATCACCCGCGCACTGGAAGTTGTGCTGGCCACCGGGCGGTCCCTGTCCGATTGGCACCGCGAAGGCATGCCGGCGCTGCTCGATCCGGCGCGCGCAGTGCGTTTTTTCCTCGAGGTTGATCGCGAGGAACTCGGCAGGCGGATCGATGCGCGTTTCGACGCCATGCTGGCGGAGGGCGCTGTGGCGGAAGTGGAGCAACTCGCTGCCCGCAGCCTTAATCCGATGTTGCCCGCGATGAAGGCGCACGGGGTGCCCTGGTTGATCCGCCACCTCCGCGGCGAGATCGGGCTCGACGAGGCGGCGGAAGGGGGCAAGCGCGACACCAAGCGCTACACCAAGCGGCAGGCCACCTGGTTCCGCAACCAGATGCCGGACTGGCCCTGGCTCGGGCCGGCCGAGATCCTGGCGAAAGCTACGGAATGAGGGAAAATACTTGACCGGGGCAGCTACCGTCCCATATAAGCCGCGCAAGGAAATGAGTATCGGACATGGTCGCACGTAATTTAATTACTCAACTCGTAGTAACGGAGCGCATCGCCGCGGGGTGAAACCTGCGAACGGGCGGTGCGCGGAACAGGGGCTCATCGGGCCCCTTTTTCATTCGTGAAGGGTGGTTTTGGAGCTACGATGACGAAGGAAATGAGCGGCGCGGAAATGGTGATTGAGGCCCTGAGCGATCAGGGCGTGCAGCACCTTTTCGGCTATCCCGGCGGCGCGGTGCTGCCGATCTATGACGAACTGTTCAAGCAGAATAGCATCAAGCACATCCTCGTCCGCCATGAGCAGGGTGCGGTGCATGCGGCGGAAGGCTATGCGCGTTCCACCGGCAAGGTCGGCTGCGTGCTGGTAACCTCCGGTCCCGGCGCGACCAACGCCGTCACCGGCCTGACCGACGCGCTGATGGATTCCATTCCGATTGTCTGCATCACCGGCCAGGTGCCGACGCACCTGATCGGCAACGACGCCTTCCAGGAATGCGACACGGTCGGCATCACGCGGCCCTGCACCAAGCACAATTATCTGGTGAAGAATATCGAGGACCTGCCGCGCGTGCTGCACGAGGCCTTCTATGTCGCCGCCAACGGCCGGCCGGGCCCCGTGGTGGTCGATATCCCGAAGGATGTTCAGTTCGCCAAAAGCATGTACGAGCGGCCGAAGAACGCGGAGCACAAGACCTATCGCCCAAAACTAAAAGGCGATCCGGACAAGATCAGAGCCGCGGTCGAAATGATCGCCCGGGCCAAGCGTCCTGTTTTCTACACTGGCGGCGGCATCATTAATTCCGGCACCGTCGCGAGCAACCTGCTACGCGAATTCGTGCGGCTCACCGGTTATCCAATCACATCGACG
This sequence comes from uncultured Alphaproteobacteria bacterium, assembly GCA_963802475.1. Classification (GTDB taxonomy): domain Bacteria; phylum Pseudomonadota; class Alphaproteobacteria; order Rhizobiales; family Xanthobacteraceae; genus CANKHA01. The sequence continues at coordinate 342,159 of CAWDIZ010000014.1, read as the reverse complement.
CTGATGGGGCTCGGTGCCTATCCGGCGTCCGATCCGCAATGGCTGGGGATGCTCGGCATGCACGGGACCTTCGAGGCCAACTGGGCAATGCATGATTGCGACGTGATGATCTGCATCGGCGCGCGCTTCGACGACCGCATCACCGGCCGGGTGGACGCTTTCTCCCCCGGCTCGAAAAAGATCCATGTCGATATCGACCCTTCGTCGATCAACAAGAATGTGCATGTCGATATCGGCATTGTCGGCGATTGCGCCAATGTGCTCGCCGACATGCTGCAGGTCTGGCGTTCGTCCGGAGCGCAGCCGGACAAGGCGGCGCGGGCGGGCTGGTGGAAGCAGATCGGCACCTGGCGGGCGCGCAAGAGCCTCGCCTACCGGAACTCCGACGACCTGATCAAGCCGCAATACGCGATCCAGCGGCTCTATGAACTGACCAAGGATCGCGACGTCTACATCACCACGGAAGTCGGACAGCACCAGATGTGGGCTGCGCAGTTCTTCAAGTTCGAGGACCCGCGCCGCTGGATGACCTCCGGCGGGCTCGGCACCATGGGCTACGGCATCCCGGCGGCGGTCGGCGTGCAGATGGCGCATCCCGGCTCGCTGGTGATCGACATTGCTGGCGAAGCCTCGGTGCTGATGACCATGCAGGAGATGTCGACGGCTGCGCAGTATCACCTGCCGATCAAGATCTTCATCCTCAACAATCAGTATATGGGCATGGTTCGGCAGTGGCAGGAACTGCTGCATGGCGGGCGCTATTCCGAAAGCTACAGCGACGCGCTGCCGGATTTCGTCAAGCTGGCCGAGGCCTATCGTGGCGTCGGCATCCGCTGTGAGAAGCCGGCCGAGCTCGACACTGCGATCCGCGAGATGATCCGTATCGACAAGCCGGTGATCTTCGACTGTGTGGTCGATCCGGCGGAAAACTGCTTCCCGATGATTCCATCCGGCCGCCCGCATAACGAGATGATCCTCGGCGACTCCGGCGAGAGCGTGGAGGAAGCGATTACCGAGGAAGGCAAGATTATGGTGTAGCGGCCGATCACGGGTTTCCTGAGGATCGGCGCGTTAAAAGTAATTCTCATCCTGAGGAGCATCGCACGAAATGCGATGCGTCTCGAAGGACGAGCCCACGGTGCTTGCCGCCCATCCTTCGAGACGCGGTTTCGCCGCTCCTCAGGCCGAGGTTTGTGTTTGCGATACTGAGTTAAGGACGAACGATGAACACGACGACTCCCGCTTCGACCAGCCATTATCCGGCCGCACCGGCCAAACAGCAGATCGAGTCCCACACCTTATCGGTGCTGGTCGATAACGAGCCTGGCGTCCTGGCGCGCGTGATCGGTCTGTTCTCCGGCCGCGGCTACAACATCGACTCGCTCACCGTGTCGGAAACTGAGCATGAGAAGCATGTGTCGCGCATCACGATCGTCACCCGCGGCACGCCGATGGTGATCGAGCAGATCAAGAACCAGCTGGAACGCCTGATACCGATTTACCGGGTGATTGACGTCACGCTCAGCGGGCAGGCGATCGAGCATGAGCTCGCGATGATCAAGGTGCGCGGCATCGGAGACCAGCGCGCCGAGGCGCTGCGCATCGCCAATGATTTCGATGCCCGGGTGGTGGACGACACCACAGAGAGCTTCGTGTTCGAGGTGTCGGGCTCCACCGACAAGATCGAACGCTGCATTTCTTCGCTTCTGCCGGTGGGCCTGATAGAAGTGTCACGCAGCGGAATCGTTGCGATCACGCGCGGGCCGGAAGGGATGTAGGGTGAGTTATAGATCGTCACCCCCGGAGCTTGACCCGGGGGTCCATCTTAGATCAGGCCGCGCTCTTCCGTTTAGTCGGCGCGAGCCGTTCGGTGAGATCAGCGAGCCCGTCGACAAAGCCCTGCAGGAATTTCTTCGTGTCATCGTTGGTGATGTTGCCGTTGTCCTCGATGAGACCCGGCTTGAACGTGATGTAGGCTTCGGCGGGGAGAGTATGTACGCCTAGGAAGTTGAGCATGGTACGCAGGGTTTCCTGTGCCATCGCGGTGCCGATGGCGCCCGACGTCGTGCCGGTCACAAAAGCCGTCTTGCCTCCGTTCCAGACGCTCTTGCCGTAGGGGCGGCTGCCCCAGTCGACGGCATTCTTTAGTACGGTCGGGATCGAGCGGTTGTGCTCCGGCGTGACAAACAGAAGCGCGTCGGCCTCGCTGATCTCGTTTCTGAAGCGGACCACGACAGGCGGCGGCTCGGCCTCGTGATCCTGATTGAAGATCGGTAGATCGTCGATCTTCACGAACTTCACGCCGAAGCGGCCCGCGGCCAGTTTGGCGATGGCCTGCGCGAGCTTGCGGTTTATGGATTCCCGGCGGTTGCTGCCGACAATGACGGCGAGGGTGGGGTTTGTCATGGCATGCATTCCTGGTTAAAAATGGTAACTAAGGGTAGGTATGTGACCATCAAAATCCCGCAAGAAGGCACATTCTTGAAACCAAGAAACACCCATTTGCCCCCGGATTGTCGCGCCATCAGCGACGTGCTCGCACGCGTCGGCGACAAATGGTCGGTCCTTGTGGTGAGCAAACTCGGCGACGGCACAAAACGTTTCAATGAACTTCGCCGGGAGATCGGCGGCATCTCGCAACGCATGCTGACGCTCACGCTGCGCGGGCTCGAGCGCGACGGCCTGGTCGCGCGCACGATCGTGCCGTCGAGCCCGCCGGGTGTGCAATACGACCTCACGGCGCTTGGCCGCGATCTGCTGCAGCCGGTCTCGGCATTGAGCGCCTGGGCGATCCGCAATCAGGGAAAAATCGAGCAGTCCCGGGCCAAATTCGATGCGAAGCCCGGCCCGTGATGCCTCCGAGGGTTAAGGCCAAAATAGGATGCGGTTGCCCTTGATTTTCGCGCTCCAATGCCGTCTTTGCGACACTGAAATCCAACCAGATAGCGTGGGGGAGGACCTGAGACCATGCGTGTTTATTACGACCGGGATGCCGACTTAAACCTCATCAAGGGCAAGAAAGTCGCCATTATCGGCTATGGCAGCCAGGGCCACGCCCATGCGCTGAATTTGCGGGATTCCGGAGTGAAGGACGTGGCGGTGGCGCTGCGCAAGGGCTCCGCGGGCGTGAAGAAAGCCGAGGACGAGAAGCTCAAAGTCTTGGAAGTGGCGGAAGCCGCCGCCTGGGCCGACGTGATGATGATGCTCACGCCCGACGAGCTGCAGGCCGACATCTACCGCGAGCATATGCATAAGCAGATGAAGAAGGGTGCAGCGCTGATGTTCGCGCACGGCCTCAACATCCATTTCAACTTGATCGAGCCGCGCGAGGACCTCGACGTGATGATGATCGCGCCGAAAGGTCCCGGCCATACGGTGCGCGCGGAGTATCAGCGCGGCGCCGGCGTGCCGGTTCTGATGGCCGTGCATCGCGACGTCTCCGGCAACGCGCACGATCTCACCTTGTCCTACGGCTCGGCGATCGGCGGAGGCCGCGCCGGCATCATCGAGACCACTTTCCGCGAGGAATGCGAGACCGACCTGTTCGGCGAACAGTCGGTGCTTTGCGGCGGGCTGGTCGAACTGATGAAGGCCGGTTACGAGACGCTGGTGGAAGCCGGCTACGCGCCCGAGATGGCCTATTTCGAATGCGTGCACGAGGTGAAGCTGATCGTCGACCTGATCTATGAAGGCGGCATCGCCAATATGAATTACTCGGTTTCGAACACCGCCGAGTATGGCGAATACGTTTCCGGACCGCGCGTGGTGAACGAGCAGACCAAGGCGGAGATGAAGAAGATCCTCTCAGACATCCAGTCCGGGAGGTTCACCCGTAACTGGATGCTGGAGAACCGCGTCAACCAGACCGCGTTCAAGGCCATGCGCGCCAAGATGGCCTCGCACCCGATCGAGGAAGTGGGCGAAAAGCTGCGCGGCATGATGCCGTGGATCAAGCAGCGCGCGCTCGTGGACAAGAGCCGGAACTGATTTTCGGTTGCGCCGTCAGAAAGCAGAAGGCTCCTCGTCGGGTGAGGGGCCTTTTCTTTAGGTACCTCAGGGAGTTGAGGGCGGGGAACGATATCCATCAATTGGTGTTTGAAAAAGCATCAAATGGTGCTACATCGGGGTCATGGCAACCTCAGGCTTTTCCGACGCGCCCACGCCTAGCCTCGCAGCCGCCGGCAAGCTGCAGACCTTCGCGGACGAAAGCGATCGGGTGCGGCTGACGCCCGCGGCGCTGGAGGCGGTGCGCAACCTCGCCGCGGCGTGGAAGCTGACCGGCGATGACGCCGCGGCGCTCCTTGGCGTTTCTCCGAGCACCTGGGACCGCATCCGCGGCGGCTCGTGGAAACAGGCGCTTTCGCAGGATCAGCTGACGCGGGTTTCCGCGCTCGTCGGCATCTTCAAAGGGCTGCATCTTCTTTTCGCCGATGGCATGGCAGATCGCTGGCCGCGGCTGCCCAACAGCGGAACTCTCTTCGCCAACCGTGATCCCGTCAGCGCGATGGTCGATGGCGGCATTCCCGTGATGCTGGAAGTCCGCCGCTACGTCGATGCGCTGCGCGGTGGCTTATGACCGCGAAGGCCGACAGCGAGACGTCTTTCAGGGTTGAGAGGGTCGCGATCGAGCGCACCGTACGGCTCGTCGCCAGCGCGCGTCTGCGCGATCCGGTGCTGCTGCAGCTCGTGCGTCCTGTGCGTGCCGCTGACCTCGCCGAGATCGAAGGCGCGACCAGCGGACGTCTGATGCACAAGGTCCGTGGAGGAGAGCGCCTTGGGGCGGATGAACTGGTCGCCGGCCTGCCGCACGCCGCCTTCGTCAATGCCGCCTTCACCTACTGGCGGCCGCGCGAGCTCAACCGCTTCAACGGGCCAGGCCGCGGCGCCTGGTATGCGGCGCTTGCGGTCGAGACCTGCATTGCCGAGGTGTCGTTTCACATGGCGCGCGAGCTTGCGCGCGTGAACGATTTCAACGCCGTGGTGGACTACTCCGAGATGTTCGCAAGCTTCGCCGGCGACTTTGCCGACCTGCGTGGCGTCGACCCTAGACCGGAATGCCTCCACCGCGATCCGGCCCTCGGCTATCCTGCAGGCAATCGCGTGGCCGACGCTGCGCGCGCGCAGGGTTTGAACGGCATTGTTTATCCTTCGGTCAGGCATGCGGCAGGCACCTGCCTCGTCGCGCTCTGGCCGGCGGCCGTTCAGTCGGCCGCGCAAGGCGCCGTTTTGCGTCTCACCTGGTCGGGGTCACCGACGCCCGCTGTTTCCAAGGCCGCATGACGGATATCTCGATCACGCCCATCGACCACTTGGTGCTCAGTCATTCCGACTGGCAGTGGCCGTTTGCGCAGGAGCGGCGCGACGAGATCGCGGCGCATTTTGCCCGCCTAAAGCGCGTCAAACCGGCGCTCTACAACGGCCGCGTGCTGATGCTGCGCGACTTCGCGATCGAAGGTCGCGTGTTTCGCGGGCGCGCTTTCGAAACCGACTTCGCGAGTTTACTGGCTTGGCGGGACTGGGACTTTCCGGATCACTCGGTGAAGAACGTCTATGCCATGGGCGCGCTACGTGGTAGCGACGGCGGTTTCGTTCTTGGCGAAATGGCCGCGCACACCGCTAATGCCGGCAAGATCTATTTTCCTGCCGGTACGCCCGAACCTGGAGACATACGCGGTGACAGCGTTGATTTGCTCGGCAGCGTCACGCGCGAGGTGAAAGAAGAAACCGGCCTGACATCGGCAGATTTCAAGGTCGAAGCGGGATGGATGACCGTGCTCGCCGGGCCGCGCCTGGCGCAGATGAAACTGTTGCAGGCGAAGGAGCCTGCCGAGGAATTGCGCAAACGGATTGTGAGCTTCCTCGCTACGCAGGAGCAGCCGGAACTGACCGACGTCCACATCGTGCGCGGCCCGGACGACATCACCGCGGCGATGCCTCTCTTCATGCCGGCATTCCTGCATCACATCTGGCGCTGAATCCGGTTGCCAACCGCTGCGTAGCGGTAAACACTCAAGCACATGAAAACAGCCGATATCGCCAAACGCTTCCGCATCGACAGCCCTGAAAAATTCCGGCTGCGCGACTTCGATCCCGCGGACACCGGCGGGCTTGCCAACGATAAGGACGCCTTTCAGGACATGCTGAAGGCCGACGCCAAGCGGCTCGGCAAGTTGCAGGAACGGCTTTATGCGGAGGGACGCTGGGCCGTCCTCGTCATCCTGCAGGGCATGGATGCTTCCGGAAAGGACGGCATCATCGAGAATGTTCTCTCGGGCGTGGACCCGCAGGGCTGCGAGGTAACCTCGTTCAAACAGCCGAGCGCGCAAGAACTCGCACACGATTTCCTCTGGCGCACGACGCTGCGGCTGCCGGAGCGCGGGCGCATCGGGATCTTCAACCGTTCCTACTATGAGGAAGTTCTGGTAGTGCGGGTACATCCGGAATATCTCGGCGGGCAGAAGCTGCCGGCGCCGCTTGTTACCGACAACATCTGGAAGGAGCGCTTCGACGATATCGTCGCATTCGAAAAGCACCTCGCGCGTAGCGGCACACTGGTTCTGAAGTTCTTCCTCAACATGTCGCAACGCGAGCAGAGCAAGCAGATGCTGGAGCGGCTGGAGGAGCCGGACAAGCACTGGAAGTTCAACGCAGGCGACCTGAAGGAGCGCGCGTTGTGGGACAAGTATATGGCGGCCTATGAGGACGCGATCCGCAACACCAGCACGAAAGATGCCCCATGGTATGTCGTGCCCGCTGACAACAGATGGTTCTCCCGCATGGTGGTGGCCGGCGCCGTGGCCGACGCCGTCAAGAAGCTGGATTCGCAATATCCGCCGCTGAGCGCCAAGGACATGGCTGCGCTGAAAGAGATGAAGAAGGCGCTGAAGGGGTAGGCGCCGAGGCGTTACGGCGAAAGGTACATTCCGGGATAAGACAGCGCGGCTGACCTATATCCCCGCTTGCGCCGCCACCGCGATTTCCCTAATAAAAGGGCTGCCGGACGCCCAGGTTTAACCCGCGATTTACCTCAATCCGCGACCCTGAGCGTTACCGACGAGGGTTGTTTGAGCATGACGATAGGCCGCGATGATCGCGCGATCGGTGGGACGGCCGGACGGCCGGCGCCCCATGCTGCCCTCATTCTGTCTGGGCTCCTGCTCCTTATCCGCCCCTGAGGGCCGGCTGGGCGTTCGCGCCTGGGCACTCAGGGGTCTCTCCGCCAAGGAACAGAACCCAGAGCGCCTCGCGGGGCGCGGACAATGCAAGGACTAATCCCATGAGCACCCCGACCCAGTCCGCAAAGGACCGCGTCGTTATCTTCGACACCACCTTGCGCGACGGCGAACAATCGCCCGGTGCCACCATGACCCATGATGAAAAGCTCGAAGTAGCCGAGCTGCTAGACGAAATGGGTGTGGATATCATCGAAGCCGGCTTCCCGATTGCCTCGGAAGGCGACTTCGCGGCCGTCAACGAGATCGCCAAGCGCACCGAGAAGGCAGTGGTCTGCGGGCTGGCGCGCGCCGGTCAGAAGGACATCGACCGCTGCGGCGAGGCTATCAAGCCCGCCAGGCGCGGGCGTATCCATACCTTCATCTCCACCTCGCCGGTCCACATGAAGTGGAAACTGCAGATGGAACCGGAGAAGGTCTTTGAGATGGTGATCGCCTCGGTGACGCGCGCGCGCGGCTATACCGAAGACGTGGAATGGTCATGCGAGGACGGCACCCGCAGCGAGATCGATTTTCTCTGTCGCTGCATCGAGGCGGCGATCAAGGCCGGTGCGAGCACCATCAATATCCCCGACACGGTGGGCTATACCGTGCCGGAGGAATATTTCCGGCTCATCAAGACGCTGCGCGAACGGGTGCCGAATTCCGATAAGGCTCGCTTCTCTGCGCATTGCCATGACGATCTCGGCATGGCGGTTGCCAATTCGCTCGCCGGGGTGCAGGCCGGCATCCGGCAGATCGAGTGCACCGTCAATGGCATCGGCGAGCGGGCGGGCAATGCCGCACTCGAGGAAGTCGTGATGGCGATGCGCGTGCGCAACGACGTGATGCCGTATTGGACCAACGTCGACGGCACCAAGCTGACGCGCGCGTCGAAACTCGTCTCGGCGGTGACGTCCTTCCCGGTGCAATACAACAAGGCGATCGTCGGCCGGAACGCCTTTGCGCATGAGTCCGGGATACATCAGGACGGGATGCTAAAGCACACGCAGACCTACGAGATCATGACGCCCGACAGCGTAGGCGTGAAGCAGACCTCGCTTGTGATGGGCAAGCACAGCGGGCGGCATGCTTTCGTGCACAAGCTGGAAGAGCTGGGCTACAAGCTCGCCGACAATCAGCTGGAAGACGCCTTCGTCCGCTTCAAGGCGCTCGCCGACCGCAAGAAGCAGGTTTATGACGAGGATATTGAGGCCTTGGTGGACGAGGAGATCGCGCACGCCCATGACCGCATCAAGGTGCTGTCGATGACGGTGATCGCCGGCACCATGGGGCCGCAGTCGGCCACGCTTTCCCTCGACATCGACGGCAAGCACGTCACCACGCAGGAGACCGGCAACGGCCCGGTGGACGCCATCTTCAAGGCGATCCGCACCCTCGTGCCGCATGATGCGACGCTCGAGCTCTACCAGGTGCATGCGGTGACGGAAGGGACCGACGCCCAGGCGGAAGTTTCGGTGCGGCTCTCGGAATATGGACGCGCGGTCACCGCCAAGGGCACCGATCCGGACACGCTGGTTGCTTCAGCGAAAGCCTATCTCGGTGCGCTCAACAAGCTGATGGTGCGCCGCGCGCGTGGCACGCCGGAGGCCATGGTAATCGGCGGCCAGCGGGTGCATTCCACCGATACGATTTAGCTCTCGGGCCAACGGTAAAAAATACGCCGCGTCTTACAAGACGCGGCGTTGTTTGCGTACTTTAGCCTGCCGGGCCCCGAGCAGGCGTTATCTGGTGTCGGCGGCTATTCCCTGCCGGCCCAGCGGCCGCGCAGCCAGCATTCGCCGCCACGCACCCATGCAAAGGCGGGCAAGGAATCGTGCCGAGCGGCGCGCGCGCCGGAGTGGGCCGGTTTCCACCGAGAGGGCGCGCAGATAGAAAGCCTTGTTGACGGAGAAGGCGTCGCAGGCTCTCTTGGCGGTGTCGTCGTAAAATTCGGCGATCTTCCCCTCGCTCATGCCGTCGCTCGCCAGCCAGCGCGGGACGTAAATGTTGCAGAGACGCCCGACGTCATTGAACACTTTGTTGGTGCCGGTGCCCGCCGCCGGACAGGATGTAGCGAAAGCGTCACCCACGAGCACGATGCCGGGCTGTCGGTGCCGGAACAATGGCGCTCATCACGGGTTGCTCTCCCTACGGCTGCCGGAGTGGACAACGCATGACTATGAGCGACCCTGATATGAAAGATCCTGAAATTACCCCTACCACCGCACCTGACCGCGGTGCTGCGTCGAATATTGGCTGGATAGCGGGCGCCTTGGTTGTGCTCCTGCTGCTCGGCGCGCTTGTCTTCACCTGGAACAGGGATGGCGATACCACGGCCGGCACGAACAACAATGCTTCGGCGCCGGCGAGCGGCTCGGCCTCCACCACAGGCTCAGGCTCCACGGGTCCCGCATCGAAGGTCCCGCAGTCCAACAAGCCAGCACGCTAGACCCTGAAGAAGAACCCCGCGGGGTTTTTGTGCAGCGCTTCACAGCGGCTTCCGGTGGGTTTCTTCACGGTTGGCGCGGGGAGCCGATGAGGCGGCTAGCTCATCCAGGCGCTTGGCGAGTTGATTGAGTTCCCAGTCACGAGCCAGGGCCGCGGCTTTCTCCCAGGTCGGCTTTTGTGTGCGCAGGCTCGGCACCGGCGCCTTGCGGTCCATGGTTGCGATCGAGCGAAATAGCAGCAACCGTTCGGCTTGGGCCACGAAGCGGCCGGCCTTGAACAGACCTTCCAACGAACCGTGCTTGCGAAGCAGCGCAGCGGCGCCGGCGGCGCCCACGCCGGACGCTCCAGGCAACCGGTCGGAAGGGTCGCCGCGCAAGGCAATGAAGTCGGGAACCTGCTTGGGATCGATGCCATAGCGTTCGCGCACTTCGGCCGGACCGATGCGCGCCATCTCGCCGGCGCGTACGGGGTAGAGAATCGTCGTCTGGCCGGAAGCCAGCTGGAAGGTGTCGCGGTCGCCGCTGGCGGCCAAAACCGTGCTGCCGCGCCGCTCCTCCGCGGTCACGGCAGCGGCGACAAAGTCGTCGGCCTCATAGCCGGCTCCCTTGGCATTCGCGAAGCCGCAGGCGCCGATGAGTTTTGGAATTTCGTCAAGCTGTTCAATCAGCGCATCGTCAAATTCCCGGCCGCTCTGATAGGCGGGAAATTTCTCGTGCCGATATGTGGCGACTTCATAGGTGTCCCAGGCGACGAGAACCGCGCGCGGCTGTTCCTCGCGGTATAGCCGCAGCAGCATATTGGCGAAGCCGAGAATGGCGCCGGCCGGTTTTCGGCCGCGCCGCAAAATCGTTTTTGGCAGGGCATGGTAGGAACGGTGGGCGAAAGAATCTCCGTCGATCACCAGGAGAGGGCGACGAGGTTCTTGCTTGGGTTCCAGGCTTTGTTTGCCGGCTTGAGCACGTCGGTCAGATCGCGCGCTTGTCTTTGCACGCGCCGCCGACCGGCCCTTTGGAGCATTTTTCAATATCACCCAACCCGGGGCATGGTCGCTGGCGCCATCCTTTCCGCGCACCGCGCGATCAACGCCGGCGCTGTTCAGGCGCTTCGCGGCCGCACCGCTCAACAAAAGGTGGTCGATGCGCAGCCCCGCATCGCGCGGCCAGCGGTTGCGCATGTAATCCCAGAAAGTATACATCGGCGCATCGGGGTGCAGCGCGCGGATCGCATCCACCCAGCCTTGATCGAGAATCTTGCCAAAGAGCGCGCGCGGCTGCGGCTGCACCAGCGCATCTTTGGCGTAGGACTTGGTGGGATAGATGTCGCGGTCGGTCGGAACGACATTGTAATCGCCCGCCAGCACGGCCGGCACGCCGGCCGCATAGAGATCGGCGGCATGTGCGATGAGCCGCTTCAGCCAAGCAAGCTTGTAGCTGAATTTCGGGCCCGGTTGCGGATTGCCATTCGGCCCGTAGAGCGAGGCGATGAGCACGCCATTTACTGCCGCTTCGATATAGCGGCTTTGCGCGTCAGCCGGGTCGCCTGGCAGTTCGCCAAGAGTGAGGACGGGCTCGCAGCCGCGTGCCAGAATCGCCACCCCATTCCATGTCTTCTGCCCGCGCCAGACCGCTCCGTAGCCGGCCTTTTCGATGGCCGCCTTGGGAAATTCGCGGTCGGCCGCCTTCAGTTCCTGCAGGCAGACCGCGTCCGGCTTTGCCGCCCGCAGCCAAGCGAGCAGGTTGGGCAATCGCTTGTTGACATTGTTGATATTGAAGGTGGCGATCTTCATGCGGACGCGACGATTGCACCGAACATCCGGCTGTGTCGATGCGAAAACCGCACAGATTCCGTGGAACGACCAGCGCCAAGCTTTCCTGGATCCAGAGTACGATCAGATTTGCTTGTCGCCTTTGAACCGCGCGTAGACGCGCCGCTCATTCCGACCGAACAGGATCACCTCGTATTCTTCTTCATCGCCTCCCATGCCGGGCGATCCGCTGGGCATGCCGGGGACCGCAAGCCCTTTAGCCTGAGAGCGTTCGGTGAGGAATCGCCGCGCTGCGGCTGCCGGCACATGACCTTCCAGCACAAAGCCGTCGGCTTCCGCCGTGTGGCAGGCCGCAAGGTCGGAGGGCACGCCGAGCCGGCCTTTCACCCGGTTGAGTTCCTGGGTTTCGATCACCTGGACTCGAAAGCCGTTCCGCTCCAGATGCGTTACCCAGCCTGTGCAGCAATCGCAGGCAGGGTCTTTATGTACGGTAATTATTGGCTCGGAAGCGAAGGCAGGCGCGGGCACGAGCGCGGTGGCGACAAGGCATTGCGTGAAGAAACGCCTGGAGACAGTGGATGTCATTTCGCTCTCCAGCCAGCCTTGCTTGGCCGGCGGTCCTGCATGCCGCTTTGGCCAGGTTACCAGAAGCGGAAGTCCGTTATCGAGATTATCGGGCTTTCTCGGATCGCCAAGTCTGTCCGTGCATCGCAGTCGGCGTTGCCCCAATATCGCCTAACAATTGCCGACGCATCGCCCGCGGTTGATCGCGCCAGCAGCAAGGTTGGCTGGTATCAAAAATCCGCGAGGGGCCAGGCGTCCTTGGAACGAATTCGCAGTTCCTCAAAAGCCGCCCTGATCACAGTCACAAGAAGAATTTTGGAGGCGTGGAATGTGGAAGGCTGGGCTCGCGGGTGTTGTGGCGCTTGCAATCGGTTCATCGGCAGCTTTTGCTGATAGCAGCATGGGGGATTTAGGCCGCAACCAAGTGGTGGCCAAATCAGGCGCGGTAATGAGCCTTACCCAGGTTTCGCGTCTTAAATCCGTGCTGAAGCTCACTGCGGCGCAGGAGCAGCTCTGGCCGGCGATCGAACGGGCCTTCCAGGAGATCAGCCAAGCGCAAGAGGCAGCCGGCTCGCAGGGCTTTGTGCAAGGCGTAAAGAATCGTGCAGTTTCGGTCGCCCTGAATGCGCTCGCGCTCCGGCGCCTCGCCTCGGCGGCCTATCCGCTGATCCGGACACTTGACGAAGAGCAGAAGCAGAGCGCGCTGGCTTACGCACGTTCTGCCGGTCTGCACAGCGTGGCGGCAGCTTTCTGAATAAATAGTCAGAAACGGTTTGAGCGAAGTTTAACTTGCGAAATGCGACACTCCCTCTTTAATGAGGGGGTGTCGAACTGTTTGGAGAGTGATTGTGCGGAAACTGGTCCTCGCCGTACTTGCGGCATGGGTCATTGCCCTGCCGTCCGTCGCCGATGCGCAAGGCCGCGGCGACCGCGGCGACCGCGGCGAAGGGCAGGGACGTCCGCGCCAGCAGATCCAGCAGGATAGCCGCGGCGGCGGCTTTTCCGGCATGCTGAATGATATCGCCGGCGCCAGGCTCGACCGCGCCCATGCCGACAAACGCTCGATCCGGCAGCCCGGCAACGGCAGGAACCAGCGGCAGCGCTGAGAATTCGCATAGTCAGGCGCCTCGCGGTGACCGGTTGCAGCGGGCGCATTTTTTCATCTCCAGCCATAGTATCATGCCGCGGCTGTCCCCGGTAATTGCGGTTTTCGGGTCGAAACACCGGAACCTGCGGCGCAGATTGACGTTTCGCGCCTGTAATCTTCGCTGCAAAACCGGGCCGGGGCAGGAAAACCAAAGGTGACTGCCGTGCAGCTCGGGCCTCGGGCCGAAATGATGCCCATCTCCTCACGGCTCAGGCGGCGGCCTTCCGCGGTCCTGCGGGTCCTGCGTTCGGCAGTAGCGGCAATAATATGCCTGGCACCGGCGATCGGGGTGGCGGAAACGCAGACCCCGTCGCCAGGCGCACAGCCGCCGCCGAGTTCAACATCTCAGTCTATCTGCATGATCATTGAATCCGCGGCCGCGGCCAACCGGCTTCCGCTCGACTTCTTCGCTCGCGTAATTTGGCAGGAAAGTCGGTTCCAGCCGGACGCCATTGGTCCGCGAACGCGGAGCGGAGACCGCGCGCAGGGTATCGCACAATTCATGCCGCGAACGGCACTCGAGCGGGGATTGCTCGACCCACTTGATCCGATCCAGGCCTTGCCGAAATCCGCGGAGTTCCTGAGTGAGCTGCGCGCCGAATTCGGCAGCCTGGGACTCGCGGCGGCAGCCTATAATGGTGGCCCGCAACGGCTGCGCGATTATCTCGGTGGCCGGGGCGGAATGCCGGCGGAGACCCGCGCCTATGTCTTGGCGATTACCGGTGTCTCGCTCGAAAACTGGGCCAAAGCCGGAACAGTGGACACGCCGACCGAATCTGCGCCCCATTGCCAACAGCTCGTCGCGATTCTGAAACGCGCGCCCAATCCATTCGTCCAGGAATTGGAACAACGGGTTGCGGTCGTGGCTGCAGCTCCCTGGGGTGTGCAGCTTAGCGCGGGATTCTCGCGCGACGGCGCGTTGCGGAGCTACGCCACAATTGCGAAGCGTCATGCCAATCTGTTGCAGGGACATGACCCGAGCATTATCGCGAGCCGCTTCCTCAGCCGAGGAACCCGCACGTTTTATCAGGTCCGGGTTGGAGCTGACACCCGTCAGGTTGCTGAAAATTTGTGCGAAAGCATTCGCCGCGCCCAAGGCGCCTGCGCGGTGTTACGCAACCGGTCCTGAATGCCCGATTCATTTAGAAGCCACCATTGCGGTCGCTTGATGGAGTGTTGCATTTTTGACTCAACCGCTACGAAAACGATTCTCATCGCAACATCGGAATCGCTTCTGAACGGGGGGTTCAAATTCAAATGGCGTAGCGCCACCGCCTGTGCAACGGGCTTTAGCGAAACAAATCTCGGCTCTCATCGGCAAACCTGCTCATCCAGTTTGTCAAGATCTCGGAGCAAACCGAAATTTGCCTTTATTCGTGACAAGACATTCGAATCAGGATCAATGATTCGGGGGCAAAAAAAATCAACGTCGCTTTGGGGAGCGCAGCATGTCATGACCACGTGCGGTTCAGACTGAGGGTAGCCGGATTATTGTCGTCGCCAACGAAAAAGGCGGTTCAGGCAAATCGACGATTGCAATTCATATCGCGGTCGCGCTGATTAAAGCGGGGCACACGGTGGCCACCATCGATCTGGACTCCAGGCAAAAGAGTCTTACCCGTTACGTCGAGAACAGGCGCGAATGGGCGGCCCATGTCAGCCAAGACCTCGGAATTCCGACACATGTTTGCATCGGCGAGCAGTCTGTTTCTCGCAGCGCCGAGGAAGAGGCGCTGGTCTATGACCAGCTGGTTGAAGCGGTCGAGGACGCGGCCAAAAGGCACAACTTCATAGTTATCGACACCCCCGGACACCAAAGCCATATCACGTCGCTGGTGCATGCGATGGCGGATACCTTGGTAACCCCGCTGAATGACAGCTTCGTGGACTTTGACGTGCTCGCCGCGGTGGAGCCGAAGACGCTGGAACTCACCGGCCCCAGCCATTACGCCGAGATTGTTCTGCACGCGCGCAATGAGCCTGCTCAACCAAGCTCCCACCGACTGGATCGTACTGCGTAATCGGCTCTCGATGATTTCCTCGCGGAACAAGCGGCTGATGGGCGAAAAATTGCAGGAATTGTCGGAGCGGTTGGCCTTTCGCTGCATCGACGGAATTGCCGAACGCCTCATCTTCCGCGAGTTTTACCCGCGCGGCATGACCGCTTTTGACGAGGTGGAGGAAACGACATTGGGAACACGTCCCACACTGTCGCATGCCACCGCGCGGCAAGAAATGCAAAATCTGCTAGATGCGATGGCGCGGCCAGCCTGGGTAGCAGCCGCGACGCGGCTTGAGGGCGTTGCGACCAGATCGCTAGCCGACAGCCGCTGCGAGCACCACGACCCTAGTGCCGACAGGCGCTCTCTCGTAGAGATGCACGATGTCTTCGTTTGTCAAGCGAATGCATCCGGAGGAAACGTTTGCCCCGATGGTCCAGGGTTCGTTGGTGCCGTGAATTCGGTAGAGGGTGTCCTTCTTTCCCTGCCACAGGTAGAGCGCGCGCGCGCCGAGCGGGTTATCGGGACCGCCTGGCATTCCGATACCGCTCTGTAGTTGCGTCAAATGCGGGATGACTTCGGGCCGCCGCTGCAGGATTTCGGGGGTCGGATACCAGTCGGGCCATTCCTGCTTGTCATGCACCTTGGCGACGCCGGACCAGGAAAATCCTTCACTGCCGACGCCGACGCCGTAACGTATGGCGCGGCCGCCATCCTCCACGAAATAGAGGAAGTGCTCGGACGGATCTACGAGGATCGTGCCGCGCGGCTCTCGCGTGGCGTAGTCAACCTCCTTCCGGCGGAAGGCAGGATTGACCTCTCGTGATCGCGTCTGGGTTTGCATAGTGACACAACCGCCAAGCCCCAGGGCGACGGCGGTGGCGGAAGCTCCAGTTATCAATGTACGGCGGCTGAACATACGCACGACTCCCCGACCCTCTAACAGGGACATCCAAGCGCGGGTTTCGTTCAGGGGCAAGATAAATCCGCGCGCCGGGACCCCAAAAATTCCAATCTTCGGGAGGCTTGCGGCACATTTAAGTCCAAATTGTCAGTAGGCGCCCCTGCTTGGATTGCCAGCTTTCCAATCTTTAACTTGCCGGAGGCCGCCGGCCGCATACCCTAGCCAGGGGCGATGACGGTGCCGATCTTGGGTGAGCCCGTGATCGGTTATTGGAGAACGGCCATGTGGAAACCCATCCTCGCCGGAACGGCGGTGCTCGCCATCGTTGGCACCTCATTGGTTTATGCCCAACAGCGCAATGACGGGTCCTCACGCTGGCGAGGCCCTGGCGCGGATCGCCGAGCAAATCTTGAACTGTCGCAGGAAGACCGCGCGGCCTTCACGGATGCACGTATCGCGGCGCTGAAGGCGGGCCTGCGGCTGAGACCCGATCAGGAAGGAAACTGGTCGGCCTTTGAGGTCGCTTTGCGCGACATCGCCAAGATGCATGAGGAGCGCCATGCGGGTCTGCGGCAGGACCAGCTGCGCGCGGGCGATCGCGGTGATGATGCCGACCGCCGGGGAGACCCTGGTTCGGTCGAGCGCCTGCGCCTCCATGCCGAGATGATGACGAAGGCCGGCGAAAGCCTCAAACGCCTTGCTGACGCGCAAGAGCCGCTCTACCAGAGCCTGGATGACAGCCAGAAGAACCGCTTCCAGATCCTGTCACGGATCCTCCGCCGCTCGCATTTCGCTCAGATGCATGGACAGGGCGGCATGATGGAAGACCACCACGGTATGACGCAGCGCCACCACGGCATGACGGGTCGCGAGCGTGGCATCATGCGTCGAGACGGCGATCGTGACGGCGAAGACCGCCGGAGTCCGCGCGGTATGCGTGGCGACGACGGCAGGCGCGGCGGTCAAATGATGGACGGCACGGGCGAGCAGCTCTGAGCGGAGCAACCTGACAAGAAAAAGCCGCCGGCCAAACCGACGGCTTTTTTCAGGCCCGGAACGGCATCACCTTCGCGTCGCTTACCCCGGATTGATGGCCGTCACTCTCCAGGAGCTGGAATCCATCATCACGCCATTCGGACCGAGATGATTGGCGAGCTGCGCCTTCAGCGCCTGCGCGATTTCTTCGTGTCGATCCTCCGCCAGCTTGCCCGCCTCGCGGCAGACCTCGCCCGCCGGCCCAAGCGCGAGCTGGAAAGCGAGGGCATCGTCGAGGTCTTTGCCGACGAAAACCTGGGCGTCGATTCTTTCGAATTGAATATCCCGGTAGCCGGCGATCTCAAGCTGCTTTGTCACCACGCCGGTGTCGGCCATCGAGAAAGGACCAGGACCGCAGGTCTGCGCGTTTTCGCCTGGCGGCGGCAGAAAGCGCAGCACAACATCCTTAGCCGAGCCAAGCCAGGGATTATCCTTGATGCCGCGCCAGACGATCATCGTCATGATTCCGCCCGGCTTGAGGCTCTTGCGCATATTGCGCAGGCCGGCAACCGGATTCTCGAAAAACTGCGTGCCGAAGCGTGAGAAGCAGAAATCGTGGATCGGCTCGAACGGATAGGTCTGCACATCCTCTTCCAAGAAGGTGATGTTGCTGATTCCCGCGGCCTTGGCATCCCGGCGGCCGAATTCAAGGAAACCATCGCAGCAGTCCATCGCCAGCACCGAACCATTGGGGCCTACGATCTTCGCCAGCTTGATGGCGGTATCCCCAAAACCGCAGCCGACATCCACCACCTTGTCGCCGGGGCGCACGCGCAGCGTGGGAAATATCGCTTCGCTGTGCAGCGTCAATCCGTCGACGATGATGTGTTTCCAACGGACAAATTTTGGAACCAGGATATCGTTCCAGAAGTCCACGTATTGGCTACGAGGCTGGCTCTGCACGGTCTCATGGGCGGACATGGCACCCTCCGATTGACGGACGCTGCCGGCATTCTGACGCAAAACCATAAAGCGCAACAGCGTTATTAGCCGTCAGAGTCGCGTAGGCGTCGGCCCGCCGGCAAGCTCAGTCAAGGCCGAGACGAGAGGTCCTGCGGAAGATCCAGGCTTCGCCGCCCCGTCAGGCAGAGTTAGGTAAGCAAAGAAGCCCTCAGGCGGCAAAGTCAGAGGCGGCTTACCAGCCGCGCGCACAGGTGCTTTAGTATTAAGTCGGTGACGCTTTCGACGACCTGCGCCATCGACCCTCCAGCATCAACGATGCGGCCGTTCGGCACTGCGCGGACCAATTCCAGATAGGCCTCCCGTTGCCGGGCGGTCACTTCATGCGGCACTTCCTGCTTTCGTCGCTGCAAGACCTCGGGTGCCGCGTCGAGCAGGATGACCAGATCAGGCTTGGGCGCAAGCCGCCAAACCACACGCAACATCCATACCGGTCCGCTGTATCGATAGGGTTTCTGATCCACCAGGATGTCGACGAAGCTCCGGTCGTGCAGAAGCAGGTGCGGCGCTTACCCCAGGTCTGGGATTGCTCGGCGTGTGCCTCTCGGTCGTGCTGGTCGCGATCGTATGGACGGGGCTCAGCGCAGCGATGCTCGCATGGCGCATGAAGATGGGCGCCAGCCTCCTGTTCGTGCTTCGTCATGTTCCGACGAAGAAATACGCAGGGCGGCGAACTCCTTGCGCTGATGGGGAAGCGTCGCAGTTCCTTACCCGAGCCGGGCATAAGCGGGATTGCAGAGTCGCTCTGAATCCACGCTAAAGGCGCGTCAGTAAGTGGGCGGGTTCCAATCTGAACATACGTTTAGGTGAAGCGCCGGTATCAGGGATGGCCGGGATAGCGCTTGCCATGACAGGAATATTACAGTTCTATGAACGCCACGCGACGCTTGGGCGGTGAATGCCTAATGACCCGGCGCCCGCGCCAGGCATGTCTCTTACGACTTACTCTTTTGGCGCTCGCCTCGCCGCAACGGATCTCGTTGCGCGGCACGGTATCACTCCGATCGCGATTATCGGCACGTTGCATCTTGCCGCTGTTGGCCTGATGGCCTGGTACGAAATCTTTCCAGTATCCAGGCTCGCTTTCGTTCTGATCTGGGGTTTGTTGAATTTTTTTTGGCTCGCCCTGTTGCGGCGGCCTGCGATCGCGGCGGCGCTCTCGCTTATTTTGGTTTCTTTGGTGATCGTGCTCTCCGAGTTCAAGTTTCGCGTCCTTTGGATGACGCTGAATTTCCTCGACGTGATGATCATCGACGCCGACAGCTTCACTTTTCTGTTCACGATCTTTCCGCAGCTTTGGCTTGCTGTCGGCATAGCCGGCGCGGCGATCGTGCCACTACTTGCGCTGCTTTGGTGGATCGATCCACTTCGGGTGCGTTTGCGCACGGCGATGGCGGGAATGACGGTCTGTTTCGCCGCACTTCTGGCGCTGGCTTTTACGGTACAGCTCGAGCCATTCGAGGCCTTTTACGGACACAACCACGTCTCCAATTTCACCCGCTCGGGCATCAGCGTTGTTTCCGACCTGATGAAGCATGGCTTTCTGGAATCCGATCCCGTAGTCGCGGACCGTCTGAAGTCGAGTGCGGATACCACCTGTCAGCCTGCCGGCAAGCCGCCGCACATCATCATGGTGCACGACGAGTTGAGCTTCGATATCCGTTCGGCTCCCGGCGTCCAGGTGCCGCCCGGTTACGGGGAGCATTTCAAGTCGTTCGATGGCAGGGCGCGGCATTTGCTGGTGGAAGGCATCGGCGGCGCCAGCTGGATCGCGGAATATAATGTGCTCACTGGATTGTCGGCGCGTTCTTTCGGGCGCTTCTCCTACTTCGTCACCCGCATCGCCTCTGGGCGCGTGACGCGAGGTCTGCCTAACGCGCTGCGCCGCTGCGGCTACCAGACCTTCTCGCTCTATCCCTCCCTCGGCGCTTTTATGAGCGCACGCAGTTTCCAGACGACCACGGGCATGCAGCAGTTCAAGGATGCCACCGACATGGGTGCCAAGGGGCTGCAGCCGGACTCATTTTTTTATGACAAGGCCACGCGTTTGATCGAGAGCGAGCGCGGCAAGGGCCCGATGTTCCTATTTGTCTATCTGGCCGCCAATCATTTCCCCTGGACTTACCGCTTCCGACCTGACCTTGCTCCCCAATGGCAGGACCTCGGCAATCCGCCAGTTGTCAACGAATTTCTGCGGCGGCAGACCATGAGCGCGCAGGACTATGCGAGTTTCCTCGCCGGCCTGAAAAAGAATTTCCCCAGCGAATTTTTCCTGTTCGTGCGCTACGGCGATCATCAGCCGGATTTCGCAGCCAAGATCATGGATCCGTCGCTCGACGAGAAGGCGGTTGGCGAGCGGCTGATGCGCTTCGATCCGAAATACTACACCACTTATTATGCGATCGACGCGATCAATTTCAAACCGGTGGATCTCTCCTCCGCAGCCGATACGCTCGACGGGCCCTACCTGCCGCTGGTAGTGCAAGAAGCCGCCGGGCTGCCGCTCGATCCGTCTTTCGCCGAGCAGAAGAACATCTTCAAGCGCTGCGCCGGGATTTTCTATGCCTGCAACGGGGGAGTAGAAGCCCGGCGGTTCAATCGTCTCCTGATCGATGCTGGGCTGATCAAGCAGCTGTAGGCAGGCGTTCGACGCGAATGTGAGGCAGAGTCAAAACCAACCCAGCCGCTCGATTAAAGCCTGCAGCCAGATCAGTCCTGCGGCGATGATGGCAAGGCCAACCGCGGCGGAGCCCATATCCTTGATTCGGCCGATGCGTTCATCACGCGCGGGGGTGACGAAGTCCGACAGTTTCTCGATTGCGGTATTGAGCAGTTCAACCACTAGCACCATCAGCAAAACGGCAATCAGCGTCAACGGCTTCCAATTTTCCGTGCCGATGAAAAAGGCAAGCGGGACCGCGAGCGCCAACACCGCCAGTTCCTGACGGAAGGCCTCCTCGCTGCGGCTCGCGGCGAGAAGCCCATTCCAGGTATTGAGGGTAGCGCGCAGCAAGCGGTCCAAGATAAATTCCTTATGCAGTTCCTGGCGCCCGATAGGCGATCGATGAAGCCTTTTTCAAGGCTGCGAGCGTTTCCTCCACCGTCAGCAACGGAGTTGTCTGGAAGGAGCTCAGCGCTCCGCCGGCGCTGATAGCGATCGCGGTCGCTGCCATCGAGACGTTATCCGGCGCCTCCCACAGATTATAGGCATCGTGATCACCGAAGGCATACCAGAACCCGTGCAGCTTTCCGCCGACCGATTCGATGTACTGCTTGGCTGCCGTTCGGCGGTCCTCCGGGTTCTTGATGAGTTTCGCCCAAGTTTCCGGCGTGTAGCTGAACCTGGTCAGGTACAAAGGCATAGGGCATTCTCCTTTTTCGTCCCGTCGGGTGGCCAAAGTAAAAGTCGTGCCGAATTGGAGTCACACCGAACAGCTTAAACACGCACGTTGGGCCGCAGCAATCCAGATTGACGGCGGGCTATATTGTCTCGGATTTATACCCCATAATCACCGCTCTATGCTTCCGGGGGAGGGCAACCTTTGGCAACTCGCAGCCTTTCGATCCGGCTTCATCTCGCCATTTATGGCGCGCTGATCGTTTTACCCCTGCTTGCCGCGGGCCTTGTGATCGCCAAGCTCTATGTCGACCAGGCGCGCGAGACGCTGACGATCCAGGCGCAAGACATCGTCGCGGACGCGACCTCAGCAATCGACCAGGAACTCAACCGCGACAGGCTTGCGCTGCAGGTTTTGGCGTCTTCCGAGGCGCTCGCGGAGGGGAAGCTTGAACAATTCTATCTGCGGGCAAAAGCACTCAGCCAGTCCGTGACCGACAGTGTCATCGCCCTGCGCCGGACCGATGGCGAGGCGATTTTTGTCACCAGCCTGTCCTTCGGCGCGCCGATCCCGAAAATGACGGACGCTGGTTTGCGGGCAGCCGACCGGCTGGCGATCGAACACCGAAGCCCGGTGATCTCCGACCTGGTCAACGGTCCCGTCCGTCCAAACGTGGTCGCGCTCGAGATGCCGGTAGTGGTAGACGGCAAGGTAGACTATCTGCTCACTCTGGCGATTTCACCCAGGGGTGTCCTCGACATTCTCGCCACGCATTTGCGGGGTTCGAAATGGCTCATGGGGGTGATCGACAACAATGACAGGATCATCGCGCGTAGCTGGGAAAACGAGCGCTACGCCGGGCAGAAGTCATCCGACGAGTTCATTCGCAACACGCAAGCGAAGGCCGGCAGCTTCACCGGTACGACGCTTGAGGGCGTCACGGTATTCAACGTCTATCAACGCTCGGAGCTTTCCGGCTGGCGGATCGCCGCCGGAATTCCGCTCTCCGAACTGGAGGAACCGCTTTATCGCTCGCTGTTGGTGCTGGCGATCGTCACCGGCGTGGGACTGGCGGCCTCGCTGATCCTCGCGTTTCTCTATGCGCGCTCCCTCGCGCGTCCGCTGAGGCAATTGCGGGGGGTCGCGGAGACCGGAGGGAGCAGCGCAAAAACCGTTCCTACCGGCATCGCCGAGCTCGACGGCGTCACCGGCACCCTCATACGATCGATCATTGTGCTGAAGGACCGCGACCGCACACGCGCCAGGACGGTCAAAGAGCTGAACCACCGCATGAAGAATATGCTCTCAATCATCCAGGCGATCGCGACTGAGACGAGGCGGCGGGCAACGTCGCTCGAGCAATTCGGCAAGGCCTTCGATGGGCGTCTGACGGCGCTCGCCAGGTCGCATGAGGCGCTCGGCGATCGCGAGTGGCACGGCGGCGACCTGGCGGCGTTGATCACCCAGTGTTGCAAACCCTTTTGCGATGAGACGAGGCTCGATCTGCAAGGTCCGCCGATTGAGCTGCCACCCAAGGCGGCGATTGGGATCGGCATGGTCATTCATGAGCTCGCTACCAATGCAGCGAAATACGGCGCGCTGAGTGTGCCAATCGGCAAAGTCAAGGTGCATTGGGATATGCCCGATGAGGACGGCCTGCGTATCTTGCGGTTGCAATGGCAGGAACAGAACGGTCCGCCGATGCCGTCTGCGCGCAAGGAGGGTTTCGGCAGCGTGCTGCTGCGCTCGATCATCGAACACGATCTCGGCGGCAGACTTGATTTGATCTTCGCGCGCGACGGGCTATTGGTGATTGCCTGCATTCCGATGACTGCGCTGATGGGACCCTCGATCGTGTCTCAGGGAGATCCGTTCGAGGCGGCGGGGACCGAGCGGGGATAGCGAGGCGCAGAGTCAGTTTTCTCATACGCCATGCAGCTTATGGATCGTATTTCGCGCGGTCTCGGCCTTGTCGCGCCAAGCCGTGGCGAGGAGCGGATGCTCTTGCTCAATCAGCGCGGCGGCGAGATCGAGAGTGAAGGCGAGCGTGTCGGCCTGGACCATCAG
This sequence comes from uncultured Alphaproteobacteria bacterium, assembly GCA_963802475.1. Classification (GTDB taxonomy): domain Bacteria; phylum Pseudomonadota; class Alphaproteobacteria; order Rhizobiales; family Xanthobacteraceae; genus CANKHA01. The sequence continues at coordinate 318,717 of CAWDIZ010000014.1, read as the reverse complement.
CTCGCGCAGCGGATCGGCACAAGCGGCACGCGTGTCGTATCGCGACCGGTCTCTCATGGTCTATGCTTGCTGAGGCCGGATATATCCGACTTCAGGCCGCCTTTCTGTGCAGCGCGATTGCGTCGCGCCAAGCGCGGCGAGGGTTTCGACAAAATCGAACGCGGTGGGTTGCCCGGGGCCATCGCCCCGCCGATGTGACTTGCCTTCGGTTTCAATGAATTGGGCATATCGCTCCTCCCATTTGTCGATTTCATCCGAAATGAAATCACGGCGCGCGGCGTCATTCTTGAGCCCCGGCAGGTGCGTTTGGATGCGCGCTATGTAACGATCAGTACGGGAAATCGGCCTGTTCTCTCATCATGGCCCGGCAGCACCCAGTCTCCATTTCACGAAGCGATCGGTGGCCGGAGCAGTCCGGCAACGAAGAACGTGCTACAGAGTTACTGTATAGTATACAGAAAACTACAGAATACCAGTATAACTGTTCATTACGGGTATAACCGGGTGAGGAGTTGTCGATGACTGACCGGGTGATGCAGCTTTCGGAGCGGGAAGCCAGGCTGGCCGAGCGGGAGCGGTGGCTGCGGCGGCAGGCAATGCAGATCGTAGTGGAATTGCCCGACGAGGAAGCGGACGCCTTGCAGGTCCTGGACTATGCAAAGACGCTGGTGCGGCCTGGCTAAGAAGGGCTAGACGCGGCGGGCCGAGGACGGCGGCGTTTGCTGGAGTTTTGCAACGGTTTCTGCCAGTTCGCCCGGCATATTGCTCATCATCCCCCGGTAAATGTAGTCGAATCCGGCCCCGGTAAGGATCGCCAGCCGGGCGGCGAAATGCACTGGGATCAGATCCCGCCCCTTTTCATAGTTGTTGAGCTTTTGCGGCGTCAGACCTTCGCCGATCATCTCTGCCAGGGTCTTTTGCTGCCAACTTTTGGCGTGCCGCAAAAGCGTAATGCGCTCCCCGACGAGGCGCTTGTCGTAATCCGGCAGGGTGGGACGGCGAGCCATGGCAATTCTCAGTTTGCTACAGCCCACCTGTATTTTCTATTGCGCAATTCGGCAAGTCGCTATATTACAGATATTCTGTAATGTACAGCAGGCCGCGGCGGCAAAGCATCGACAAGGGGGAAGAGATGGGAATTTCCGAACAGCAATATCGCGCGCATATGGAGCGGCGGCGGCTGAGACAATGCGCGCCGGCGTTTGGATCGGTCGCTGCACCGGTGGTGACGGACGATCCCTATGAGCGCGGTGCGAAACTGACGGTGTTGCGCTCGCTGCGCGACGATCCTTTGGCGGCGATGCACAACGCCAGGCAGATCGACCAGGCGCAATTCGTCGCCGGCCGGCATTGGCAGCGCGCTTTCGAACTGGCGGAGGTCGGAGGGGTGCGCGCCGTCGATCCCACCCGGGAGCGGGTGGACGACAGCCGGATCGCGCAAGCGACGATCTCGGATGCGCAGATCCGGGCTTTCGCCGATCTCAAGCGTGCGATGGCCGCGCTCGGGCTGGAAGGCGAAAGCCTGATCAAGGATTTTCTCGGGCGCGGCTGGTGCCTGCGCGACATCGCCGCCGTCGCGGCGCGCATTCAGAACGCGAGCGCGGTTATGTCGGCTGGCGCCTGCGCGAATGCCTCGACACGCTGGCGGTGGAGTTCGGTTATGCGGGGAGGGGTGCGGGCAAGGCCGGCAAGCCCTGAGAAACATATGTGGCGGCCCTTTTGCCCCGCATTCCCAGGGCCCGAATAAAAAGCCACCCCGGGGAAATTCCCCAGGGTGGCTGTTATTCTTCAGGGCAACATTGTCAGTTTCCCCGCGAGACTATTGTTTCTTCTGGTTCGGATCCTTGTCCTTGCCCTTCGACTTGTCGCTCGCCGCCCCGGTCGTCTCGTTTTTCTTCTGCTGGCCGGGAGCGAAGTCTTTCGCGGCGCCGCCTTCCGTCTTCGCGCGTTGTCCCGGGGCAAAGTCGCTTGCGCCCGGCCCGGTCGCGCCGGTGCGATCCTGCTGACCCGGCGCATAGCCGCTCGCGCCCGGGGAGCTCGTCTGCGCAAAAGCGGTTGAAGAGCCGAACAGAAGGCCGGCTGCGACGATCGTTAGCAGTGTGCTTTTTCTCATGCTGAACTCCTTTGCAAAGGGGCGCTGCGATCGGCAGCGCCCGTGGAGTCAAAACATGGCGCACGACTTTGTTCCCCTCGGAAATTCGGCATGCGACGCTGCAATCGCAGCTGAAAGCGGCCTTCGCTCAATAAGGCGGACCTTGCGGACGGCTCGCCGTAAAAGTGAAAAAATATTCATCGGCGCGGCCGGACGACGTGACCGGCGCAACAGCCGTGCTATGCTCTCACCGCATAAAAGGCGATCGATTTCGGGAGGGCGGCGTGATGGGGGCTCGTTCTTTATCAATCGATATCTTCGCCACCGTTGGTTTATTGTGCAGCGCAACTGCTGCGCAGGCCGCGGTTGAAACCTGGGTCTCGGGAACCGGCGCCGATGCGGGCACCTGCCCAAGAACTGCGCCATGCCGGACGTTTCAATTTGCGCACGACCAGACCAATAACAACGGCGCGATCAACGTCCTTTCCTCCGGCAACTTCGGCCCGGTGACCATCACCAAGCCGATCAGCATCGTCGCCGACGGGGTGGAGGCCATCATCAATACCGCCGCCGACGGCGCCGGCATCGTCGTGCAGGCCGGCGGCGGCGCCGTCGTCTCGCTGCGCGGTCTGACCATCGACCTGCGTGGCAGCATCAGTGACGGCATCGCCTTCGTCTCCGGCGCGGCCTTGCACGTGCAGAATTGCGTGATCCGCAAAGCCGCCAATGGTATCGGCTTTTCGCCGGCTTCCGGAAACCACGAACTCTATGTCGCGGATTCGGTGATCTCGGACAACAAGGATGGCATCTTTGTCCAGCCGAACGGCAGCGCCGGCGCCATCCTCGTGCTCGAACGTATCCGGGTGGAAAATTCCGCGTTCCACGGCATCGCTCTCGATGGCACCTTTACGACAGGCTCGATTGCCGCGACGGTGCGCGACAGCGTCACGGACGGCAACGCCCTCCAGGGCATCGACGCCTTCGACGGCGGCGGCGGCACGACCCAGGTCATGGTCGATCGCAGCGCTTCAAGATCAGGCTGAAGTTCGACTCGGCGTATCCGGCGCCGAACATCGCGGCTTCCTGGAATGTTTGCCCGACCGATCCCATGCTGGTTGCGATCCGCAGCCAAGACGGCAAGCGCATTCCGCAGCAAATGCGCTGGGGCCTCATTCCCTGGTGGGCCAAGGACAGCAAGGTCGGCTTCTCTTCTATCAACGCGCGGGCGGAAACAGTCGATACTGCGCCTGCCTTCCGTGACGCCTGGAAGAAGGGACAGCGCTGCCTCGTTATCACGGACGGCTTTTACGAGTGGAAGAAGCCAGAGAAGCAACCTTATGCCGTAGGCATGGCAGACGGCAGCCAGATGATATTTGCGGGCCTATGGGAAGAGTGGACCGACAAGAAGACCGGCGAGCGCGTCAAAAGCTGCACAATCATTACTTGTCCGCCGAACGGCGTGATCGGCACATTGCACGACCGCATGCCGGTGATCCTGCCGGAGAAGCATTGGGCTAAGTGGCTGGGCGAAGAGCCGATTACATCCGCCGAATTGAAAGCTATGTTAGTCCCGTTCAACGACGACGCGTTGAAGCTCTGGCCCGTTAACCGGCAGAAGATTGGCAACGTGCGCAACAAGGACCCAGAGGTCGCCTTACAGGAAGTGGCGACACCTTGAGGGCAAACGTTGTCTGCGGACGGCTTCGGTTGCGCCAGTTGCGGCAGTTGCGGCAGTTGCGCTTGTGCGTCCAGGCGCGGGCGTCGCTCGCAAGATGAGTTTTTTGATGATTGCGGTGCTCGCGCTAACCGGCGAGGGGACGATGCCAGCCGGTCTTCTTACCTGCGTGGGCTGCCACTCTCCGCCGCGCGCGGTACGAATTCCGCGTGCGTCACGCGCGCATCAAAGATGCAGTACACCAATTCTTGCGGCATGGGCGACAGCATCGGTGCGGCTCACGGCGTCAAGCTTCTCCAGCAGCGATGCGACGTGATACTTCGCCGTATGCGCCGAAATACCGAGGCGGCGGGCAATCAACTTGTTTGATGCGCCTTCCGCCAGCAGCGCGAGCACTTCAAGTTCGCGGGCGGTGAGCGCTGTGACAGCGTCCGGCTCAGGCGCCACTTTCGCTTCGGAAACCACAAGCGCGTCGGCTTCTGCGTGCTTGCCGACAAGTTCGAGCCCGTCGATATTGGCCAAAACGGACGCGATCCGATCCGCGAGTGCAGGATCGGCCACGTCGATGGCCAGTCGCAACCGGTGTCGCGTGCGCGTTTCGCTCAAGCCGTCGGCCTCTCTCCGACTCTGATTTCTGTCTGATGCGACTGGCCGCCTCGGCGCAACTCGATCTGCAGCGATTTTCCGACGCTGTCGGGACCTAGTGATTTGAGCAACGCTTGCAGCCTGCTGATGGGCTTACCGCCCCAGCTCACCAGAACATCACCCTGATGAATATGGGCCGCCGCTCCGGGACCTCCAGGGTCTACGCTCATCACCATGACGCCTGAACCGCCGCCCTCGATCGTCACCGTCTGCAGGCCGAGGCCCAGATAGCCGCGCGGTATGCGCCCGTGCGTCTCAAGCCTCGCCGCTATCCGGCTGATCGTCGCCGAGGGTATGACCAATATGCGTCGGCGTGGCCCGAACACGGCCATGCCGAAAGCCTGGCCGGCGGCGTTGACGATCAGACCACCCTCGGCAGTGCGCCGCAGGGCGATATCGAGTTCGACGCGCGCGTCTATTTCGCCGCCACGCAACGACTGCCAGGCCCCGCGGCTGACGGAAACCACGCCGACAGCTGCGGTCGGTGCACCGTCCTCCGCGCCGACGGCGAGAACGAGAGACCCGGCCGAAGGGATAGTCGCGGCCAGCGCGACGGGTTGCAGGTCAGCGTGCTCGACCTTGAGCAAGGCAATCGCGGTGCTCGGATCACGCCCGACGACGCGGGCGGCCGTGCTCTCGCCGCCGGGCAGCGTCACGCGAACTTCGCCCTCCTCCGCGACTCCCTCGTCCGACGTGACGACAAGTCCGCCGCTCCAGGCGAAGCCTGAGGCGTGCATGCGATGGGAAAGGACTGAAACGAGGCTCGGCGACAAACCTGCAACCACGCGTTCCAGCGCGGAAGAAACGTCTTGAACTTGTGTGCTCATGGAACCTCCGGATGCATACCGATAGATGTGCCGAGAGGAACGGTTCGTCCACTAGCCACATGGGCAGGTTGTGCCAGCGACAAAGTCGCGTGCGGCGCCCGCGCGCATGTGCAACAACGTCATCAGACCGCAAATCCGCGAATGCCGCGGCGAAGGAACTACCGGCGCACTGTTCGGTTCCCTAATGCAGATGCTTCAGCTTGTCGGGGTTCCGCACCACATAAATTGCTGCGATCTTCCCGTCTTCGATTTCGAGCGCGGTCGTCTGAAGTTCGCCATCGGCCTCCTCTGTGATGATACCGGGCAATCCGTTGAGGAAGCCGGCACGAACAAGCTTCGAGCCATTCTTCGCGAAGTGAGCCGCCAGAGGTTCATGGACCTTCATGACGGCATCGAAGCCGAAGATCGGCCGCAAGACTGGAATTGATGGCGGCCGACGTGCCGAACCAGTTCTTCATGAGCGAAGGGGCTGCGGCGAAGAGATCATTTGCAGTCATGATTGGTCTCCTTCTGTTGGTTCTAACATCATGACGAGGCAGGATCGGGCCGGTGTGACATCCACGTCGAAAATTGGACGCATGTCGCCAACCCTGCCGATCGCTGACGTTTTGCGAACGCGCCCACGAACGACGAACCGAGGGGCATTGCAATTGCAACCGGCGGCGCCACATGACTGGCGAGGAAAGCAATATGCCGGAGGAAACTTATGGCCATCCAATTCAATCATACTATCCTGTCCGCGCGCGACAGCCGGGCATCCGCGAAGTTTCTTGCCGATATGCTCGGGCTGCCGGCGCCGGTTCACTGGGGACCTTTCGAAGTCGTCGCGACCGCGAACGGCGCCAACCTCGACTACATGGATACTGAGGAAGTCACCCCGCAGCACTACGCGTTCCTGGTCAGTGACGCAGAGTTCGATGAGATCTTCGGCCGCATCCGCGAGCGCAAGCTCCCCTACTGGGCTGATCCCGGCCAAACGAAGAAGGGCGAGATCAACCACCACGACAGCGGGCGCGGCGTCTACTTCGAAGAGATCAACGGCCACTTGCTAGAGGTGATCACGCGGCCCTACGGAAGCGGCGGGTGGAAATCCTTGAGAGCACGTAGGACGGATTGTCGGTATTTGGGGTGAGGAGGCATGGTCGGCTACGGATTATTCTCTTTCGCCGGTTGGTGAGCTCAGGTTTCAATTTGAGAGATCACCTGCGGAGGAGACGCCTGCTGGCGAAAAGGGTGTGTCGTCATCGGGGTCCAAACTGGATATTCGATCGCAGAAGTGACGAAGATGCTGCCCGTGAGCCGAACGACACTCTACCAGGAGATAAAGTCAGGATCCTTGGTGCGCGGTCTGCTAGGATTGTCACTCTTATTATCCAGCGGAGATTTTAGCTTGCTGCCTGGCATGCTGTGCTTTGCTCGCCGCTTTAATCAGTAATTGCCCACGTGATGAACGGACATCGTCCACTTGAAGGCATAGGACGCGACAACCGGTATCGTCCCGGTACTGAAGAATTCGGTGCACTTATCAGTGCCGGCCTTGCACACGTTACTTTGCTTGATCACCGCCGCCGCCTCGGCCGGGCGGCTGTCGATTTGCAACGCAGTGATCGCAAGGCCAATCGCGAACGCGGCGCGCGCAGCTGTTTTCGTCTGTTTCATGGATCCCCCCTCTGGTTGAGAACGCAGCGGAAGCGTTCCACAAACCGGTCAGTCGGGAAAGGCCTAAAGCCCTTGCTTCGTAGAGGCGTTCACGCCCAGCCTTCAGCATCCAGCGCGCGGCGGAGCTGGCCGGTCGCGTGTTGCAGATCTTCGGGCTTGCCGCTCTCTCGCGCTTCCATCAATAGCGCGGCGGTGTGTTGCCAGATCGGTTTGAGCTGCCGCGCCTTCGGTAGCCTCTGGGTCATAAGACCCACCGCTTGCTCCGTCGTTTCGATGACGTGGCCGTCGCGTAGCTTGATCGGGAAGGCGAGGGGACGATCCCCAGCCGGTCTTCTTTTTGGTCTTCACCCGACGCTGCCGCGCGATATTTGAGCTAGGTGTTTGCATATTGATGCCCTTGCGGGCGCCGATATTGCCCTTAATGCCAATACCGGATTTTGATCGCATGATGTTCGATAATAATCGCGAATGTACTCAACCGGGCGCCCCGTATCAGCGAGGCGGCGGTTGGACGTGGCCGCGGCTCAATAATTGCGCGTTGAAAAACTAGTCGTGAACACGGAGCGAGCATGCCGATGTGGATCCTGATATACGTGTTCTCCTACTCAGTCAGTCCAGCCGCTACAAGCGACAGGGCGGAATGGAGGCTCCTCCCGACCGTGGTGTTCCAAGAATTCTCGAATGAAGAGCGATGCAGGGCGGCCAAGTCGGCACTTGAGGGAAGCTTTAAGGAAGCGGGATCCAAGCTAAAAAGCGGTTTGGAAGACTTGAAAAGCGTGGGTCAGGCTGACCCATCGCAGATCATCATGGTCTTTAATGTGGAATGCCTTCCGAAATAAGGTCGGATTGGATGCCGGGCAGCGGGCTAGCGGAAACCAAGCGAACAACGCTAAATCGTAACAATCCGAGATTTTCGGCGTGACATTTGCCCCGCAGGATACGTTTGCACGCGGTGGCATTGAGCCACCAATCAACCAGCCGGATAGAAAATCTCCCCGGCAAGTTGGCATTCGACATCGCCCCGCGTGCCGCCTGAGCGCGCGCTGAAGAAATCTGCCTAATTGCTCACGGCTGAGCTGTCCCAGCGGCGTGGCTTCGGCATAGGTGCAACCGCTGCGGAAGCTCAGTCACATACCTGAAGCCGCGGACGGATCCACGCGCCGCGATAGCCGTCCCACACGGGAGCGCCGCGCGTCCAGTAGCAGCCTGCGGCCATCGGCGCAGCCGGACCCATATCGACCTCGACCGGGACAGGCTCATAATAATAATAGCGCGGCTGCGCTACCGCCGCGCCGACGAGCGTGCCGGCGGCGAACCCGCCCAACAGCCCGACGGCCACGCCGTTGCCGGCAAATGCTTTTTGGCCGGGAGAAAGGGCCGCGAGAACCGCGACCGTCGCGCACGCAATACCAAGGCGCCTCATGGGACACTCTCCACTCGTTCAACCTTGAGGGATGGTTGCAATAATTTGTTAACGAATGGTAACCCCCGATGGGCGCGCCCGAGCCGGACCTGGCCTGCCAGCGATCGGAAGTGGACTTAGTGCCGATGCCCCGGCGGAAGTCGAGTCCCCCTCAGTTGGAATAATAGTACCCTCGACGGTAATATCCCGGCGCGTATTGCGCCTTCGGATATGGCTCCGCATAACCGTACGCGTTGTATTCCGGAGACCGGTAGACGTAAGGCGGCTGTTGCACATACGGCGGCGGAGCATAGCCCTGCCGGTAGGCGCTTTGCGGTGACGGGCCGGTGGCGGAAAAGTCCGGCGGGGATCCTGCGATTGCTTGATTGGCCTGGCCACCGCGCGCACCCCTGACCGTCTGCTGCGCGCCCCGCTGCGCATTGATACGCGCGAGAGCGACCTGCTCGCTTCCGGTGAGCACCACCTTCGTATTGGGTAATCCTTCCTCCGTCACGAGCGCGAATAATACAGCGGCGTTCTCAGGGGCCAGTCGCACGCAGCCGTGGCTCGCAGGGGAGCCCAGCCGCTTGACCTCGAAGGAGCCGTGAATTGCGTGCCCCTGTTTTGTGAAGAAGATGGAATGCGGCATCGGCGCGTCATCCCACTCCTTGGAATAATGGTCAGCCTCCATTCTGAAAGCTGTGAAACTGCCGGATGGCGTCGGGTGTTCACCCCTCCCGGTGGAGACCGGCCATATCGCCAGATTCTCACCGTCTCGGATAACGGTTAGTGTTTGCGCGGATTTATCGATCTGGATGAGAAGGGCCGCAGAGGCAGGAGAGGGAATCCCCCAGAAACCTAGCGCCAGCAAAGCGATAGTATGAATTCGCATCGCGGACCTAACTCTCAGGCCTCGTGACCAACTGCTGTCAATTCGGCTGATCCCAATTAGTTCCGCGAGAAAGCGATAGCTAAAAAGCTAGGGATGGCGAGCTGCGGGTCCCGCCGAAGCGCCCGGCTTATCGCAATAGCGTGGTCGCCATGTGACGCCCATAAACAAACCTTCGCTTGATTGCAGGTCCGTCTTCCCATGGATTAAGCTGAGCTCTCCGTCCCTCCGCGCCGCAGGGACATAAAACCAAGGGAGGCTGACATGTCGCTTGTCCGTTTATCCGTTGGCTGGCATCGCATCGGGCTGTTGGTGGGCGCCGTCACAATCGTTGCCGCCGCGCCGGCAATCGCGGGCTGCAATTCGGGGGATATGGCCAGCTCGGCTCGCCTGTCCAGTGCAGCCTGTCAGGCGACCGGAACCGGCACGGACGCCCTGGCGGTGGGCGGCAGCGCCGAGGCGACGGCAGCCGGGAGCACCGCCATTGGTATTTCCGCGGACGCGACGGCTTCATGGAGCAGCTCGCTCGGCAGTTTTTCCGATGCCAAGGGTCAATTCGCAACCGCGCTCGGCAGCTTTGCCGGAGCCGACGCCGCCGTTAACGGTGCCACCGCCGTCGGTGCCAACGCCGGCAAAGGCGGAGCCGGCGTCTTCTCGACCGCCATTGGCGCCGGTCTCGATTTCGAGACCAGTTCGCGCGCGTCGGGAGGCAACAGCATCGCGATCGGGGGCAGCGATGATGACAGCATCCCTGGCGCTCGGGCGAACGGTTTCCGCTCCATCGCCATCGGTCAGAAAAGCGTCAGCGCGGATTTCGGCACATCTCTCGGCTTCAACACCAAGACAGTCTTCGCCAGTACTGCGATCGGCACTGACGCGCGGGCTACGGCGGACAGCAGCACGGCGCTTGGCCGCTTCGCCAAGGCCAGCGCCAATGCGGCGCTGGCGCTGGGTGATGGCGCGGTGGCCTCCAAACCTCGTTCGGTAGCGCTCGGCAGCGGCTCGCTTGCCGATGCGGCCGACACGGTTTCGGTCGGCACCAACAACGCGCGGCGCCGCATCGTCAATGTCGCACCTGGCGCGAGCAACAGCGATGCCGCCACGCTCGGGCAGGTGAAGAACATTGCGGCCGCCGCCGCGGTTGAGACCGCGATGCTCGGTGCGGGCGAGAATGCGGACATTCGGCGGGAATTGGCGGAGTTGAGGGCGCTGGTAAGACAGCAGCAGCAGGAACTTGCCCAACTCAAAGGCCAGCAGGCCACTGCGCTTAATCGGTGAGGTGCCCCTCGGTCAGCCACCTGCCTTCTTGCTCTGAATGATCGCAGCCTTTTTCAAGTCTTCCTCATTAGGCTTCGCGGCTTGCATGCGAGCTTTCCGGTCGTTCCCAGGCAGGTCCTTCCAATCGAGCCCCTCTTTCTTGACCTGACGCTTTGCAGCAAGGCGAGCTGCTATGTTGTTGAGATCGTCTTCCGTCGTCATGGTTCGCTCCATTAAGAAGGTTCTGAATTCCCAAAGGCCAACTAGCTCACAAAACAGTTTGTGTGATGCGAGTTGCCACTTTCGATCACGAAATGATCAGATTCGATTTTGGTAACTGTTTCAAGACTTCCAACAGGAGCCGTGAAATGGGAAGTGACCAGCACTACAACCTTGCGCGGCTGCTTGAAGCTATGCTGGAACGGCACTTTCAATTCGCCGGGAGCCAGGCGTCTTGCGCGGCCAAAGATCATCACCCGGTTGTCAGGAAATTCGATCTTGTAAGGTTCTACGGCTTCCACATGGCGGCTGGGAATGCCCAAAAACTCATGTAGTGACATTCGTTCAAAAACCCCGCTTGGCCGCTTTCTTGCACGGAAAAAGCGGCATTACTTAGTCTAAGACGGCTATTTTCCTTCAAAAATCGGACGCCAATATGTCATGGCTCCCTAAGGCTGCCTTGTGCATAGCAGGAACTTTGCCGAACTCAAGGGCCAGAAGGCCGCTGGGCTGAATTATCGAGACAGGAATGCTGTTACCCCGGGACCTTTGCCGGCAAGGGTGCAACCCGATTGCCGTCGCGCTGGCGGTTGCAAGGCGCCCGCCGCGGCCATCGAGGCAATGAGGAGAGCTCCAGGATTTGCCTGGTCGGGCAGGCTGCGCCCAATCGGGTTGGCCTACGCTAAACTGTCCGTGCCAACAGCGCCAACCGACACGTCTCTTAGGGATGTCAAATGACTCTCGATCAGTTGAAGAAGGGGTCGGATTTCCACCGGGTGATCCCCGTCAACGAGACGGCGTTCGAAATATGGGCCGCCGATGACACCGAGGAATCCCGGCAGCGATTCCATATCATCGTCCACAGTGCAATCGAGAGCGCCGCAAAAAAGGGGTATGAGGTTCGCCCGCATGCGAATCCTACCGACCCGAAGGGCCGATGGGGCATGGCCGTGATCACCCCCGCGGGTTAAGCGCGATTGGCAGCCGCGTTATTCGACCACCATCGATATTTGATTCAGACCCCAAGACGCGGCGGACGACACCTTCGCAAATACCCGCACCGTGTGAGAGCCGGGGGTCGGCACGGTGATGACGGATCTATTGGCCCACGGGCCAATAGCGCTCAAGAAGCCCGGGGACAGATGATTCAAATCGGATGGGTCAGCCCTTCGCAAACGGTCTTGGCTCTCCGACGAGCGAATGAAAAAATATCGGAAGGAAGATTAGACAATGACTGAAAAGACCGAACTGAACCTAGTCTCGCGCCGAACAGCCTTTTCTCTGCTTGGACTAACAGCCGCATTCAGCCTCGCGGTCCCCGTCTCGATCTGCGCGCTTTCAGACGCAGAGGCACAGACGGTTGGAATGGAACGCCGCCAAGACCGGCGGCAGGGACGCCAAGACAGGCGCCAAGACCGGCGTGACACGCGTCACGACCGGCGCACGGACCGGCGCACAGGCGGCACCCAGCCCGCGACGACGGCTCCCTCTGGCAGTGACGCCATGGGTAGCAGTACCACAGGAAGCAGTGCTGGCTCGCAGTAGTTCGATCTGACGTCGGGGTTTGCTGTCGGCCGCATTCCGGATCGCCGTGCACCGCGTCCGGTGCGCGGCCGTGCGCCTGCGTCCACTGTTGCTGACGCCATCAGCATTACTTCATCGCGGTCGTGCCGGTCGGCGCGCCGTCCGTGCCGTTGCCGTCCACCTTGTTGGTCTCGTAGGAAACAATCGAACCGTTCGGGGCGGTGGCCAACCCGGTGCCATTGCCGGTCACCGTCGAATCTCCGATCCGGATCGTCGCTTCGCCAACGGCGAAGATGCCGGTGGAGTTGTTCACCGTAGCGCTGCGATCGATCATGACCGTGGTCGTGCCCGGGACGACGTCGCTGACGAAGATCCCCGGGCCGCCGTTGCCGGCCGCGACGCTGTCGCGCACCGTCGCGCTGACTGAACCGTTGCTGAAGCTGCCCACCAAAATGATGCCATCGCTCGCTCCATTTTCAACCCGGACGCGGTCGAGCACCACGCTGGCGCCGGCGTTGCCGCTGGGCAGGACACGGATGCCGCTTTCGACGGCGTTGGCGATCACCGAATCCGCAACGTAGAGCTCGGGCGTGCCGGAAGCCGGTGTAAATTCAATTCCATTTTCCGCCTTGCGGATCGCGCAATTCTGCACATGCAGGGCGCCGCCGGAATTGAAGGCGATGCCATGATTGGCGGTGCCGCGCATATCGATGGTCAGCCCGCGCAGCGAGATGACGGCGGCGCCGCCGGCCTGCACGGTGATGCCGGCGCCGTCGGCGGCGGTGTTGATGACGGCCTCGACCCCGTCGGCGACGATGCTGATCGGCTTGGTGATGGTCACCGGCCCGAAGTTGCCCGCGGTCAACACGTTGATCGCGCCGTTGTTGTTGGTCTGATCATGCGCGAAGGCAAAGGTCCGGCACGGCGCCGTTCTCGGACAGTTCCCGGCATCGATGCCGGTGCCCGAGACCCAGGTTTCCGGAGCGGCCTGCGCATTACCGGCGTTGATCAGAAGACCGCAAGAAACGATAAAAATTCCAATGAACGAAGAATGCTGACGCATGATGAACCCCCTCGGCGGAAAAGAAGCATTCAGCATTGATCGCTGCCGTCCGACCTGATTGAGCATAGCACCGGATTGCGACGGCGGGTCCTTGTCGGACCGCCTGAATTAAATCCGCCGGCTCTCCCGGGGGTTTCAAGATACTCCCGGGCTGTTAGGCGATGCGAGGCGGGTCTAAAAGCGTACCGATGTCCCGCGGCGCTCAGGCAACGCAAACATACTGCGAACCCGTCATCCCGATCCGGCGTGCCGCGCCGATCGCCATGTCGAGCCGGGCGCCCATGCGATAGGCAATTCCCCACGGGCCGGTATCGTTGATCCTCACAACGACGGAGCGGCCATTCTTGGGGTTGGTCACCGTCAGGCTCGTTCCGATCGGCCACGTGCGCGCCGCAGCGGTATTGCCATTCGGATTGAAACGTTCGCCGTTGGCTGTGCGTTTTGCAATGGAATAGTGGCTGGCCAGGATTTCCTGCCCGGCGCAGTTCCCCGATCGCTTGACGTATTTATGGACGGTGGCCCATCCCCCTGCATTTGCCGGCGCGACTGTAAGGATGACGAAAAACATAACACTGACGGCAATGTCCTTCATGCGATCCCCGACCAATGCATGCTGCAATTCGTGCCAAGTGTTGGCGTTGCTCGCGCGAGAAGGCGGCAGAAAAGAGGCATGGAGCTGCGGCACGTCAGCCGGCGTGAATCCTCGCTTATGCGAAGGGTGAACAGACGAAGCGATTTTCGCCGTTAAAACAGTCGCTTGCCGGCGCCGTGCTTGCCTGCCGAGCGTTCAGCGATTGCCGGGTGCCGCGCCATAGGTGCTTTCATACGTGCTGCTGTAGCTGCCGGTAAGAGCCGACGGAGGCGGGCTTGTGCCGGTCTGAGCGGAGTAAGGACTGGTGTTCAGTATGGCTGGCGCGCTGGCCGGGCTCTTGGTTGCCGTGCTGGGAGGCGACGGTTTGACGTCTTTGCCGAAATCGCTCTGAGTACTGAAGCTCTGCGGCGGACTGAAGCTCTGCGCGAAAGCCGCAGCGCTCAGCGCGATAGCGGCCGCAAGGGCCGTTCCGATGCGTGTGAGCATGGACGCTGCTCCTGTTGATCGCATAAGCGCACTGGATTGAAAGCGCACTGTATTGAAGCACGCGAATAAGATAACGCCGCATTGCGCCGGAAAAAAGGGCCGCCGCCTGCGCGGGACAGGTGGCACTAAAGCCATGCTTATGCTGTGGCACGGCCAAGCAGCCGCGCTTCCTGGCTCTTGAAAGCGCGATAACATTCGCATGCGGAATCCTGCAGTCCTTCGAGATCGAGGATCTCCACCCGGCCTCTGCGGTATTTGATCAGCTTCGCTTCTTTCAAGCGGCTGGCCACCAGGGTGACGCTGGTGCGCCGCACGCCGAGCATCTGCGCCACGAATTCCTGGGTGAGAGGAAGCAAATCGCTTTCCAGAACATCGCGCGAGCGCAAAAGCCAGCGGCACAGGCGCTCTTCCACCCTATGGGTGGCGTTGCAGGCGGCCGATTGTTGCGCCTGGATCAGCAGCAGCTGGTCGTATTGATACAAGGCGGCGCGCAGGGACGCGCTTTGCCGGGCGGCCGATTGGATCGCCGCTACCCCCACGACGGAGGCCTGGCCGCCGACCTGCACCACCGCCTGGTTGACGGGGGTTGCGCTGTCGAGAGCGGCGGGCGTGCCCACGATGCCGTCGCGGCCGACCATTCCGGCTTCGACCATCTCGCCGCCGCCAAGCGGCACGACCAGCGAAATGGCGCCGGTTTGGGGAAATAGATCCGGTCGATCGCGCCGCCGGGTTCAAAAAGCACCGCTGAATGCCTGAGCTCGACACTGCGCAGATGCGGCGCAAGCAGCTCGAAGTCGCCGGGCGAAATCGATTGCAGGAAACGGTTGGGTGATCGCGATTGCTGGTGCACGAGCGCTCCTCAGCAGCAGGCGGGACCGCATTACGTCTCTCAGTCACCGACAGCCCGAATTCCCCGCGTCGATGATAGGCAAGTTATTAAGAGGCTGGCCTTGGTCCGGTCTGTTGGGGACCGAACAAAAGGCGGGCACTTTGCATTCCGGTCAAACGACCCTTGATTGCTAGGGAGCGCGCCAAGCCACGTGGCCGGAGTGATCGCGATCGCCAGCTCCAGCTAGTCGAGCGCTCTCAACTCATTTGCCTGCCGGGCGAGGGTGCGCCACCGCTGGGCGAGCGCCTGATACGCGTCGCGGACCTCGGCGACCGTCGTGCGTTGGGCTTCCGCCTCGCATTTTTCGGCTTCGACGAGGTAGGACGCGGGCTTGTGCGGGTCCATAAGCATTCCGCATCATTTGCCCAAATTGTTCGATATGCGACACAAATGAAAGTGAACATAATAAGCCAGGGATGGTTTTGGCGTATCCGCATAAGATATTGATTACAAAGACCATTCCACGCTCGCCTTGTGGCGGCAAAATCACGCGTCTGGAAGGCGGGGAAGCGAGCTGTGTTGGTGGCGTTGATATCGCTCACGGATTCGGCCAGGCCGCCAAAGGCCAAAGTCGGGCAGCCAACACAGGCTACTCATTATTAGTTAGGAATTAGTTAGGACCGCCGCCGCAAAGAGCGTACGGTTCCGCACATCACCGGCCAATAATCAAAACACAAGGGCGCCGGTGGCTGAGAGACGCGGCAGTGCTCCCCCCAAAGGACAAGGAGCACGCGCATGCATACGCCGGCGCAGCTGCCGCCCAACCAATTCCTGCAGTCGCTCAGCATCGGAGATTTCGAGCTGCTGCGCCCGCATGTGAAAAACGTGAAGCTCGAACACGCCGCGGTGCTGTTTGATATCGGCGGGGTGATCGAGCGGCTCTATTTTCCGCATGACGGCGTGGTCTCGCTGGTCGTCGGACTGGCCAGCGGCGACATGATCGAGGCCGGCATGATCGGCCGTGACGGCGTTGTCGGTACGCCGGCGGCGCTCGATGGCTCGATCGCGACCAACCGCGCGATCGTGCAGATTCCAGGTATGGGTTCAGCCATCGACACCCAGCACATGCGGGCGGCGGTGGTGACCAGCAAATCGCTGCGCATGAAGCTGTATCAGCACGACCAGATACTGCTCGTTCAGGCGCAACAGTCGGCCGCCTGCAATGCCAAGCATCAGATCGAGGAACGGCTTTGCCGCTGGTTGCTGCGCACCCGCGATCTGGTGCAAAGCGACAATATCGAGCTGACTCAGGAATTTCTTGCCCAGATGCTCGGTGTGCGGCGCACCAGCGTCACGCTCGCCGCCCGGCACTTGCAGGCGGCCCACCTGATCAAATACCGCCGCGGCCATATCCACATCCTGGATGCGGAAGGTCTTCAGGATTCCTCCTGCGAATGTTACGAGGCGGTCAAAAGCCAGGTCACGCGGTTGCGGGGTCATCAGACCTGAAACACGAAAATTTTCAGCGGTTCCGTGTGCAGCGAAGCTTCCAGGTGAAGCAGTTCTAGTTGCAATATATTTTCGACTCCCATTTTACGTTTCCTCATCGTGTCGCCGGCAGAGAACAAGACCACCAAGATTGGGCACGCGCGGCCGCGAATAGCTCAGGAACCAACCTCGGTACCCGCCCGTTGGAGTCACGAGCTAGCTGCCTCCGTATGGCGGCAACGGGAGCCCCTATAGCGTAAGCAGGGGGCTCCTTTTGTTTCCTTCGAACTTCGGCGTCAGGGCAATCGGAACCGCGCGCATCCGCACAACGTTTCCGATGCAAATGTGGAGGATTCCAACATGAGGAACGCCAACGGAAATCGTCACCTACGCAACAGCTGGGGCCTGATAACAGGAGGGTTTGTACTGGGCCTCCTGCTCGCAGCTGTGGGATATTCATTCAGTCCCAACTACGTGAACACAGCGACCAACACCCATGTTACTGACCGGGCGCCTACCACCGGTTCTTTGCCGCCGCCAGCGGCACATCCCTAACGGTTGCGCGTGAAACCAACTGGTTGGATGCTGCGTTAACGGAGGCAAGCATTCTCCTTGTGGACTGCAGTCCCTCGCCCCGGTCAGACCACCTGATCGGGGCGTTGCTTTGCGCGCTCAACGCCCGATGCGCCTAATCGCCGGCGGTCTCGTAACTATAGGTGATGCGCGCGGCATAAAAGACGTCGTCGGGCGTAAGGCACACGTCCAAGCCGTAAATACCAGAGGAGTTGTCCACCTTGTGCGGCTCCGGTACGTTCACATTCGTGACCTTCAGGGTGCCGCTGTTATCCGCGAGAGTTTTGGACGCGATGATATTTGATACGCCGAATTGGACGAATGCAACCTGACGAAGCGAAACGGTGGGGTTTCCAATTGCTCCGCTGGCGTACCAGACCCTTACGGCCGTTATCGTTGCGCCATTCGGCAAGCGTACGCCGGTGCCAAAACAACCGTTTTGGACTAATTTAAACAGGCCGCCCGCAGCGGAGTTGTCGTAGTTGGGGGCAGTGTTATTGTTTAAAGGCGCCAAGTCCAGGCTGCTAATCCCGTAAAAGCCCGTTTTCGTCGAGGAATATCGAAAGACGTTGTCGGTGATCGCCTGCGCCACTCCGCTGAACGACAGGGCAACGAGAACGCTACATGCGACCGCAACTGCAGCATGGCGAGATGTGAAGTGATGCGTCATGGGATAGCCCTCCAGGTAAGATGAGATCGCCTATCCATCATAGCAGGGCAGCTTCCGGATTTCGGCCTGTATGACGGTGTCGTGATCGAGCACGCCCAAGATGATGTTGAGGGTTTCTTCGCATGCGGGCCTTGAGTTCTGCGGAACGCGCGTCAGCTTCCGGAGATTTAGCCACCTATGGCGAAAGGCCTGTCGAAATCCAAATCTCCGGTCAGCGGGTAAAATAGGGTGAGGTCCATCACGTTTTCACCCTCCCGGCCGCTAGCAGCTTTTCGCAATTTCCTTTAGAGGCAGCCTTCGCTGTTTCGAGATCGCCGCCACTACGCGCGCGGCGCCAATCATCCGCCGCGCTGCGCAATCCCCATAATTGACAGGTCACACGCGCGGCGGGTGATTTTGTCTGTCTGCCCGTCGGGCATGTGGTAGATTAATTGCCATCAGTTGAAGTTGCGCCCGCAGAAATCTGCGGGCGTTTTTTATTCCGGCACCGATTTTTCGCGCCTTGTCATCGCGCAAGGCTGAAGCCGGAACGAATCGACCCGGACATTATCGGTATAGAATCTCCGGTAGCCCGGGATCGGCACGTCCGCGAATGCAAGCGGACAATGAGCCATTGAAATCCCCAATGAGGCGACGCTCCCAGACTCCAACACGACGCGCCCACATCTTTGAATCCTCCCCTAAGAACGTGGAGGCAGCGGTCATCGGAGCGCAGTGTCGCCTGAGACTTATCAGGAATCCACGGAGGAAGGGGAACCGGCCAGGCGCCGGCACCTGCTCCGTGGGGCCGCCCGGCTTGAAACCCTGCGCTTTCGCCGGGCGGCCATCTTTTCAAGGAGACCGGGATGCGCCCAACATTGTCGTTGCGCGAACAGCAAGACGCTCCACGCGTGAAGGAAGCCAAGGAGATCGTCGGCGCCCGATCCCAGCGTCGTGCCCTTCGCGATGCGGCTGACCGAAGCACGCGACGGCTGGTCGAACAGCAAACGCAAAGGCACCCGATGACGGTGCCGGCCAAGAAGGGGAAACGGAAAACGGCGCCGAAAAGATCGTCAGCGGTCACGGGCGAAGAAATTGCACAACCCGGGCTCAATAACATCGAACCCTGCCACGCTCCGTCTTCAACGGGGAAGCGAAGAGCGGGAGCGTTGACAGTTGCAGCGACGCCACCGGTCGAGAAGGAAACGGCGGATGCCTGCGTCACGCCGCTCGAATATAGGCTGAGCGTGATGCGCGATCCTGCCGTGGAGGCCGCCCGCCGCGACGAGATGGCGAAGCTCGCGCTGCCTTATCTGCATCCCAAGCCGACCGCTGCCGAACACAGCAGCAAGAACGGCGGACCGATCGAGATTACGGACGTATCGGAAACCGACATCGCGCGGCGAATTGGTTTCATGATGGCCTCGGAAGCGCGGGAAAAGACAAAGCGGTGAGCGCTAGCGCAGGCCCGCGCGGCTCGCCGCCTATCTTCCCACCGGCTTGTCCAGATAGGACCGGTCGGGCGGGCTGCTCAGGCAGGCCTGCTCGATATCCCGCCGGAACATATCGTCCTTCCGGTTCTGCAGTGCGAGGAAGCCAAGCGTTCCGCCTGGCGCCACCCCGGCGACGATGTAAGTCCCCGGACTTTGATCGAACAGGCCGTTCTTATAGGTCTTGACCTTCTCGCGCATGCTGACGCAGGCCGGAGATTTGAATTTCGGATCCTTGGCCGAAAGCTCGACCTGGAAGCCCTGCGCCATCGCCGCAGGTGTGCCCAAGCTCGCCAGACAAACGGCCGCCAATAATATTGTGCGCATGGAAACCCCCTTATCTCCCCGGATCATCCGCCAGCCGGGCTGTCCAGGCAAGGGGAATTGATGGCACTCGGGCAGTTTTGGCGCGATCTCTCCGCCGCGCACCCAGCCGGATTCTGAACGACTCTCGATGAAATTCTTGCGGCTCGGCGCATTGCCCAAGGCAGACAGCCAAGAGGACAGGATCGAGGTATGGAAGGCGAGTGCCCGGCGCTACTTCGTGCGCCATGCCGGGGCGCAGACCAGGGCCCTTTTTCAGCCAGGCCGACGAGGTTTTCTACGGCGGCGCGGCCGGTGGCGGAAAATCGGCGCTGCTCTGCGGCCTCGCGATCGAGGAACACCGCAAGGCGATCATCTTTCGCAGAGAATACTCGCAGATCAAGAGCCTGGTGGATGAGGTCCGTCGTCAGATCGGCACCCGCGCCGGTTACTCGGCAACGGATCGACTCTGGCGTTTGCCCAAGTGCAGCGAGCTGGAATTCGGCTCGGTGCCGCGCGAGGACGACAAGGAAAAATACCAGGGCCGCGCGCACGACCTGAAAGCCTTCGACGAGGTCACGCATTTCTCCGAAAGCCAATATCGTTTCCTGATCGCGTGGAACCGCTCCGCCGAGCCCGGCCAGCCGGTGGCCCTGAGAGCGGGGTTATCCTCCAGACGCGCCTCCTCGAAACCAACAGGACCATCGGGATCAGCCTGGAGACCGGCGCAAACGGAATCATCGTCCGCAACAATCAAATCCTGAGTACCGGGGGATCCACAATCAATGACGCCGGTCTTGGAATTCAGGTGCTGTCGGCGAGGAACATCAAGGTCCAGGATAACACCATCATCGGCAGCAACGGAAGTTTCTCCGCCTTCGGCATCTCTATTTTTGGTTCCGACTTGGTCGAGGTTATCAACAACTCTGTTCTTGATACCGTGGGCGGCGAGAACCCCGGCACCGCCGTCTCGGTCAGAGACAGCAACAACGCGACCATCATCAACAACCGCCTGCTCAACGGCGCTGCTCCTGGCCAATTCGGTATTATTGGGACCAACTCGGACTTCAACTGCATCAATAATGTCGTCGCCCGGTTCAACACGGCCATCAGCAGCTGCACCTTTTCGATCGGAAACCTTACGCCGCCGTGAACGGTACGCCCACCGGGTGGTGCAGAATTTCACCACGCGGCGGACAGCGCCGCTTGCGGGGCGTTTGGTGCAGTCCCGACGCGCTTTGGCCCTGATCTATTTCATCGCGGTCGTGCCGGTCGGGGTGCCGTCGGTGCCGTTGCCGTCTATTTTGTTGGTCTGATAAGAAATGATCTGGCCCGCGCCGGCAGTACCCAGCCCGGTGACATTGCCAGTCACTTTCGAATTGCCGATCCGGCTCACCGCGCCGCCATCGGCGATGATGCCTTCGAAGCCGTTGTTCACCATGGCGCTGCGGTCGATCATGACCGTGGTCGTGCCCGGGGCGATCTCATTGACGACGACGCCCATGCCGGCGTTGCCGGCCATGACGCTGTCGCGCACCGTCGCGCGGATTGAACCGGTGGTGCTGTTGCCCACCGCTAGCCTGGCCTTCCCAGGCGGCTCCTTAACGTCTTTTCAGGAAACCAATGACAGCACCAACCGCGGGCTCAAATAGCACCGGAAACGATACCGCTGCGCCGAATGGCGCGGTCCAAACAAATGCTGCGACGCCAACGAGCACGGTCATGGCGGGCAGGGCTGGGATCGCCGGATGGCGCGGCCGGCAGCGAACTGCTAGATTGTATTCAGTTGGATGAGTGGCTGAAACCAGCCGCCTGAAATTGGGTGACTGGTTCGAGGGTTCATCCCTCACGCTCCTCCAACGATCCAGGCGCGTTGCTCTCCTGCTGGTGCCGCTGTTGCGGGGGGGAGGGCCGTGCCAGCCAAGCACTTCGTCACACGTCGTTACCAACATTGGGAGGACATGCCATGGCGACGATCTCAATTCATCCGGCAGTAGACGGTGGCGTGAAGCCTGCCTTGCCGGACTTCGCGGGTGGGACGCTTGTGTGCAAATGCGCGAGCAATCCCGTCGAGGTGACCGTCACGGCTCAGTGCGCCCATAATCACGTGTGCGGATGCACCAGATGCTGGAAACCCGCGGGTGCCATGTTCTCGCAGGTTGCGGTGGCGCCGCGCGATCAGCTGCGCGTCACCAAAAATGCGGAAAAGCTCAAAGTCGTGGACGCCAATGCAACCATTCAGCGGCACGCCTGCACCGAATGCGGCGTGCACATGGTTGGCCGCATCGAGAACGCGAGCCATGCGTTTTACGGGTTCGACTTCATCCACACCGAGCTTTCGAGAGAGGCGGGTTGGGAACCCCCCGGCTTCGCCGCTTTCGTGTCCTCGGTGATCGAATCCGGCACGCCACCCGATCAGATGCCGGCCGTTCGATCGCGGTTGCGGGAGCTGAAGCTGGAGCCCTACGACTGCCTTTCGCCGGCGCTGATGGATGCGATTGCCACCCACGCCGCCAAGGCGTCCGGCGTGCTCAGAGCAGCCTGATCCCGGCAGTACCATAAGGAGTTCCTCATGACCTCACCAATCACGGCGCCGCAGGGCGCCGGGAACGATAGTGGCCTTGCCTGTTGTTGATCGCGCGGCGGCGCAAGAGTATGGCGCGGAAGCTGTTCTCCGGCGCTATCAAGAAATATTGGCGCTGGTTCGGCGTGAACTAGATCATGCATCCGAACCTCACCGGCGTCGGCAGCAATGCCGAGAAATGCTACATCTTCCATGGCAATGCCATCGGCCACGCGGTGGACAAGAAGGGTGTGCAGTCGCCGGTCGGCTACGACGAGGAACAGGATTATTCCTGGGCGCGCGTGTCGGTCTACATGGGCTCGAAGCTCCTGCAGAACACCGGCATCGTGCAGGTCAACCACGACGGCTCGGCCTTCGCGCTGAGCTAGCCGATGTTGTCATCCCGGACGGCGAACGAAGTGAGCCGATCCGGGACCCAGAGCCAAAAAATGGGTCCCGGCTCTCGCGGAGCCTGTCATCGGGCTGCGCTTCGCGCGGACCCGTTGGTGCGGCCGGGATGACAGACGCAATCCATCCAAACACAACCTGAAACCAAAGGAGGAGCAATGGCTTACTCGACTCCGAATCCCCCCAGATCATAATTTGAGCCGAAACAACTCAACGATGACATCAAGTTCCCGGATCCGCGTCCCAGTTATGACCTTCATAGATTTGTTTCCCTCACGACGATCGCGCACAATCCAGTAGCGGCCGCCCGGTTCGCGCTCGAGGTCAAATCCAAGGTGACTGAGACGAGCGCGGATTAGTTCTTCTTTGAGTTCGAGATCCACCTTGATTCGATTACAGCATTGAAATTTTGATGTCCATGACGGAGCATCAGCGTCGGTGATATAATCAGGGGTTGAAGGTCTGCGCTCGCTGAAAGTGCACTGATAGAATACACTGCCTTTGCAGAGTCCAAAGGGGCTGTGTGCTATGCTTTCCGCGCGACAGAATTCGCCGATGGAGATTGCCAACGTGAGTTCGAAGTTTGTGAGTGCTGAGCGGGCGCTTGCGGCCATCAAGCCGGGGAGCCGAATTTTCTTGGCCACTGGTTGTGCCACGCCGCGCAAACTGCTTTCCACGCTCGAGGGGATGAGTCCGGGTCCGGCGGACCTTGAGTTTGTCAGCTTTGTAACAACATCGCCGCTTCCGAAGGGCGGCGCGGCTTTGACGACCCGGTACCGCCACCGAACATTCTTTGTCGGCAGTGATGAGCGTCTGTTTGCGGCCAGTGGGCACCTGGACTATGTCCCGATCTGCCTTGAAGAAGTGCCAAAGTTGCTGGCCGCCGGTAGATTGCCGATCGATGTGGCCTTGCTCCAAGTCTCGGCGCCAGATGCTCGTGGCTTCGTCAGCCTGGGCGTTTCCGTCGATCTCATGCCTGCAGTCCTCGCGGTAGCGCGATCTGCGATTGCCGAAGTCAACCCGGCAATGCCGCGGACCCATGGCGATAGTTTCATACACATCGATCGTTTCGATGCACTGGTGACCGTGGATACACCGGTGACCGAGTATCGCCACCCGCCCACCGGCGAAACCGCCGAGATGGTAGCGCGTTACATCGCCGCCATTATCGACGATGGCTCGACACTGCACACAGGGCTCGGGCGCGTGCCGAACGAGGCCCTTCGGTATCTTACCGACCGGCGCGATCTCGGAATTCACAGCGACGTCATTACCGATGGTGTCGTCGATCTGGTGGAGGCTGGTGTGGTGACCGGGCGCCACAAGACACAGTATCGCAATCGGATTGTCACCAGTTATTGCCTTGGAACACGGCGCCTCTATGACTTTATACACGATAACCCGCTCGTGATGTTTCTACCGATTGATCAAGTATGCGATCCCGTGATGATTGCAGCGAATCCGAAGACGGTTTCGATCACACAGGCATTTGCCGTGGACCTGACTGGTCAAATTTGCGTCGATCAATTTGAAGGTGAATTTTATGGCGGGATCTCCACGCAAGCAGCATTTATTCGCGGGGCGGCGCGTTCAATCGGCGGCAAGCCGATCATTTGCCTCGCTTCGACTACGGAAAACGGCAACTCGCGGATCAAACCGTTTCTGGCCGATGGTGAGGGCGTCGGAATTCGCACGATCTGATGTGCATTACTTGGTTACCGAGTACGGCATTGCCTATCTGTTTGGGAAGTCCATCCGCGAGCGGGCGGTATCGCTGATCGAGGTAGCCCATCCGGATCATCGAGAGGAGCTGCTCGCTGCAGCAAAGCGTCTGGGATACATCCCGACCGAGCAGTACCTGGCCTCGCATGTCGGTTATCCGGTCCGCGAGGAGCGCACAGTCCCGGTCAAGAATGGGGCGACCGTCCTGATACGACCGACACGGGCCGCCGACGCAGACGCGGTGCGGGCGCTCTTCCACCGCATGTTGCCGGACGACGTCTATACTCGGTTCTTTCGGCGTGTACGCTCTCTATCTTACAAAGAGCTGCAAACGCTCTGCAACGTAAACCACGAGACAGACGTAGCCTTCGTGGCGGTGATCGGACCGCGTGAGAGCGAAGTGGTTGTCGGCAGTGGCTGTTATTTCCTTAACCCCACAACCAACCTCGCTGAGGTTGCATTCATCGTCGCGCCTGACTGGCAAGGCGTCGGCCTCGGAACTGCCTTGCTGCGTCGTCTCCAGGAGTACGCCATCAGCCGCGGAGTGCGCGGATTTGTTGCACACGTCCTGCCAGGTAACACAGCTATGCTGCAACTTGCCCATAGTGCGTCGGGCACAATTACCACATCGACGGACGAGGACGGAAAACATGTGAGGGTGCTTTTCAGTGATCGTAGAATAGCCGAATCAGAAAGGGCGCTTCAAAGGAATTGAATCAGGCGCCCCTGAGCGGGATGCCCGCGCAGGCAAGTTTACGCAGCCTGCGCAAAGCTTGGCTGCAAGCGCGGGCATGACGAAAATTGTGAGGCCGGCGTCAAGACGCCGGCCTTTTTCATTCCAAACCACCAACCAAAGGAGGCCAGCAATGGCTCATTCGACTTTGAATCCCCCTTCGCTGATCGCGCAACGCATCGGCGGCGGCGGCGGTGTCTGGCGCGAGGCTCGCGACAATCTGCGCGCTCTGTGTGAGCGCGATCCTTCTCACTGCGTGCCAGACGACCAGTACCGGGACTGACGTAACCCTTCAATCCATCAAATTCGTCTGCCTGTCGCGCAAGGACACGGACGGCACCAAGCGGCAGGTGGCGGAGAATAACGCCGCCCTGCTTGCGCTCGGCGCCAAGCAACGGAAGTGCAAGTGAGGCCGTGATGGACGAGACAAAGTGGTATTTAGACAAGCGCGTTCCGCTCGCGCTCATCCTGACTATCGTCAGCCTCAAACCTCACCGAGCGCGTCAATTCGCTCGAGCGCACGCGAGAAGCCACCGCGCCGCAGGCAGACCGGCTGACGCGCGTCGAGGTCAGGCTGGAGAGCGTGCAGTCCGGCATCGATGAGATCAAGCGGCTGATCCGCCGCGAGCGGGAGCAATGAAAACGGTCTGTCCTACGCGCTGAGTTTCAAGACCACGCATATAAAAGCCCGCCGCAGCAATGCGGCGGGCTTTTTTGTTGTTCGACGTGGTTCAGACGGCCCCCTAGGAGGCCAAAGTCAATTAGCCCGCGCCTTCCAAGGTCACCGGCGCCAGGCCGTTGAATCCGAGCGCCCGCGCGCCCGCCGGCGTCAGGTCGATGATGCGGCCGCGAATAAAGGGGCCCCGGTCGTTGATCCGCACCACCACGCTTTTGCCGTTGCGCTTGTTGGTCACGCGCACCTTTGTGCCGAATGGCAACGTCTTATGCGCCGCTGTCAGCCCGCTTGGCTTGGCGATTTCTCCATTCGCGGTCTTTTCGCCGGCATAGCCATAAATCGAGGCGATTCCGGATTCCGCCATGGCGGCGGACGAGCCCACAACTACAAAAAAGGCGCTGCAAATCGCAGCGCGGAGGCGCACGACCATACTCACACTCCCGTTTTTTTATTTCCCTACCGGCTGCGGGT
The DNA here is from genome assembly GCA_963802475.1 of uncultured Alphaproteobacteria bacterium. Classification (GTDB taxonomy): domain Bacteria; phylum Pseudomonadota; class Alphaproteobacteria; order Rhizobiales; family Xanthobacteraceae; genus CANKHA01. Next base: position 292,482 of record CAWDIZ010000014.1, on the reverse strand, counting down.
AGGAAATGCTCCGAGCCCTTTGAAGGCGAGAGTGGGGCGATTTTGAGAACAAGGCCGCGCTATGCATCAAGTGGCCAAAAAGAGGCTTTCCTATGCATGATACGCAGGGCCTAATCCGTTGAATCGGCGTGCGAAGCCGCTCACCCTTGGCGTCTCCCCCGGCAGCTTTGCTGAAGTGTTGGCTGCGCCAGGATGACGCAGTCTTCGCAACGCGTAAACCTTCGGCGAAAAGGACGAGGCCGCGGCGATGAAGTAGAACGGACACGTCGACACAGCTGAAAGGCGCTCAAGCAAAGCAAAAGCCCGCCGCAGCAATGCGGCGGGCTTTTTTTGTTATGTGCGATCCGTTACGGCTTTTGATGCAAAAGGGTTTGCATTCCAAATGCCAGAATGCCTCGGCATAGAGCGTTAGCGGCACGCTATCTCTGGGCGAGCCGGATCAAAAAAGCTCGTAGAGGTCGGAGAAATAAAGCGCCTTCACACCGTCCCAGCGGCGCAATCCATAGGCGCGAACAAAATGCGCCGCGGCCGCTGCGCCGTGATGCTCTTCAATCTCATCCGCCAACACCGCAAGATCGATATAGCGGTCGCCACGGCCCGCGCTGCCGCAATCGACAAAGCCAAGCTGTCCTTCAGCATCGACGATGAGATTTGTCAGCGTGGCGTCGCCGTGAACGATAACGAGATCTTGCTCTGGCTGATTTGCCGCAAGCCGCGCCTGCAAGGCCTCGGGCGCAGTTTCGCGGTTGCGCGGCGCAAAGGCGCCCGGATCGACCTCACCGGCATCGGCCGCTTCGGCGGCGCGCGACAGCCGCACCGCGAGGCTTTCGTCAAATGGGCAGTCGGCGGCTGGCAGCTTGTGCAGATCTGCCAGGCCGTGGGCGAGAATCTCGATCAGACGGACAGCGGGAAGCGTACTTGCCTCTGCCGGCACTCCAGGCACTGCCTGTGTGAGCATCGCAACCTGGCCGGATCGATCTTGAACGCGCAGGATCGGAGCGACACGCACGCCCCGTTCCGCCAGCCATCGGGTGCGCACGAGCTCGCGCCGTAATGCCGCTGCGGCTTCGCCTTGTGCGATTTTCAGGTAGCGCACGGGCGTATCGTGTTCAGTGACACGAAAGAGAAACGCCCCGCTCATGCCCTCGGTGACGGGCTCGATGTGCGCGCGCGATAGCTCTTTCCATTCGGCGCTGTTCAGAAGGGCAAACGCTTCCACGGGTTGATCTGCGTTACCGTCCGCCGTCGAGAACGAGGGTTACTTCGAACAGATGCGGATCGATCTCGTCCGTCAGCTGATCGAAATGTTGCCATTCCTTGCGGAACTCAGGCGCCTGATGGGCGGCGTGTAGGAGCTCGCGGCTCTGCCATTGGATGTAATTCACAATGCGTTTGCCATCCAGGCTGCGGTGCAGGCTGATCGAGATGAAACCGGGCTGGCCGGCCATGAAGCGGGCGCGCTCCGCCATGAGCGCGAGAGATTCCGCCTGCTTACCCGGCTCCGGCTCGATGATCGTGATCTGAGTCACGGGCTGATTGTCGGATTGGATGCGCATAGCCGGCCTCGCTTTCATCTCTCTGATGGCGGGCAGGACGCGCCCTCGGATGTTGCCAGCCTGAGATCGCTCTTCGTGATAAGGCAACGCCGGTTTTGTTGACCGGGTTCCCCTGCCGGCGAACCGCCGCGCTCCGTGTTGCGCCTATGCATTTTCTTCCCATCGGCTTTTAATGCGACTTATGTTAGGAAAGGTGGAGGCGCAAGCAGAGAAAATATCAGCATCCGCGCGCTGGGCGGGGCCAAAAGCACGATGGATCAAAGAACAGAACCGGTGGACGGGGTTCCGGCAGCAGACCAGAAGCAAAAGCAGGCCGGAAGCAAATTCGCGCGCTTGCGCAAGCGTTTTCCGACCGTTGAGCTGTTGCGCAGGCGCGCCCGCTGGCGCGTTCCCCGCTTTGCCTTCGATTTCGTGGACGGCGCGGCCAACGACGAAGTTTGCCGACGGCGCAATGCGGAGGCTTTGGCCTCGGTAGAGATACTGCCGCGCTATTGTGTGGAGACCCAAGGAATTTCCACCGAGGTGGAATTGTTTGGCCGCAAATATGCCGCCCCTTTCGGTATTTCGCCGATGGGATCCGGCAGCCTGATGTGGCCAAAAGCCGAGCAGATTCTGGCGCGCGAAGCGCAGCGCCGAAACATTCCCTATATCCTCGCGACCCCCGCGAGCGCCTCGATCGAGGAGATTGCCAGGATCGCGCCGGACGTATTCTGGTTCCAACTCTATCGCTTCGCCGGCAACGACCATTTCATCACCTATGACCTGGTGCGCCGCGCGGAAGCGGCGGGTGCGCAGGTGCTTGTGCCGACCATCGACAGCGCCGGAAAAAGCAAACGTCCGCGCGATATCCGCTGGGGCGTGAAGGTGCCCTTCCGCATCGGGCCGATGACTTTCATGCAGATCGCCGCGGCCCCCCTCTGGGCGATGGGCTTCCTTCGACACGGCCAGCCGCGAACGGAAAACCTCGTGCCTTATATCGAAGGCTACGCCACGCGCGACAACACTGGTGAGCTGATGCGGATTAACTCGACGGGCAGTCACACCTTCGAGGAGCTGGCGCGGCTGCGCGACCGCTGGAAGAAGCCCTTCGTGGTGAAGGGCGTGCTGCATCCCGCCGATGCCGAGCGTCTGGTTGCGCTCGGGGCCGATGGCCTCATCGTGTCAAACCATGGCGGTCGGCATTTCGACGGCGCGCCCGCGACAATCGACATCCTGCCTGCGATCGTCTCGGCCGTCGGCTCGCGCGCGACGGTGATGATCGACAGCGGCATTCGCAGTGGGCTCGATATAGTGCGTGCGCTGGCGCTCGGCGCCAAATGCACTTTTGCCGGCCGGCCTTATCTCTATGCGGTGGGAGCCCTGGGAGAAGACGGCCCACGACACGTCATTGATCTATTCTTTGACGAGCTGAAAACCGAATTCCAGCACGTCGGCATTCGCACGCCGGCGGAGGCGACAGACGTGACGGTACGGCATATGCGGGCGTGGCGGATGGAGCGCTAGACCTTGCGCAGATGCGGCCGTGACTGCACTCGGGTTGAGATCGTGGCAATGTGGCGCGAAACTTCCTATCGTGCTTGATATGCCACTCCAGACTCATGGCTTCGTTGCGGGTCGTGCAGTTTTCGGAATAGAGTAGAAACCATTCTCGCCCGCGCGTCGACTTTGCGCCGGCACCGCAGTTGTGTTGCCGAACACGCCTTTCCAAATCCGTGGTCCAACCGACATAAGTGCGGCGATCGTCCTTGCGCCGGCTTCCCAGCACATAGACGAAAAAATCTTTTTGCTGATTTACGGGCTGCTTCGGCATCGTCTCGTGGCCCTTGCGATTCCCGAGTCTACACCGAAAGCGTTACTTGCCGGTAACCGGACCCAGCGCCCTCGAGCTCCCGACGAGCTTGAGCGACGGCAGCGTGTGCGCTATGCGCTTGCGTGGAAACAATCGTTTTGCGTCGATCGCGGAAAATCGCAGGTGACGCGAAGCCGGCGAAATCGGCTTCGCGTCCTCGACCACTGCTAGCAGGCAATTGCCGTAGCTTCGCCGCCAGCCGGTCCGGAGACTTTGCAATCCATTCCGACTTTCAGCATCTCCCGAATGGCGGCCGCACCTTTGATCGTGACCTTGGTGCGCTTGCCTGAAATCTCATATTGTTTGCCGCCGATGGTGATTTTGTCGCGGCCATCCCAGGCAGTAACTTTGTCCGCGAGCGCGGGCCCGACCGCTGCCGTCGTTACGAAGGCTGCAGTTGCGAGCGTGAGGAATGTCTTGTTCACGGTTTCCTCCATGTTTTGTTTTTGCCGAATAGCTCGACGCTATCATTATACCTCAGCGCGAGATATCGACAAAGACAGCAATGGTGCGATGCAACGGCTTAAATCGCTAAGCTTCCGATCGCCGGCGCTGAACCGGGTCGGTGCGAAGCCGTTTAAAAAAAGAATTATTAGGGCGGGCCGAGCGGGGATAGGCTCGGCGTGAGGTGGCTTTCCTAAGCCGCAGCGCGCAGATCGGCGACTTCAACGATAGGCACGGAGAACAGCCGGCTTCCGGTAGCGTCTCTGACCTGGACTTCTGCGTTCTGCCACTTCTCGGCGCAGCTCAAATCGATGCTTAACAGCTGCGCATGTTCATGCGCTTCCTTTGGATCGCGAAAGTATCGACCGTGAAAATCGAGCGACCGGTCGTTGGGTCCGACCAGATCGAAAAACAACCGCGTCATTTGACGTTACTCCCCCGCAGGAAAGTGGACATTGGCGTGCTTGGCCTTGCCAGGGGAGCGCACGGCGCTTCGCTTGCGTAACTATGAATTTTTGGGTTGCATTTGAGAAAAGGGCGAGCGAAACACGTATGAAATTGCTTTGCATTTTAGCTAAAGGCAGCAAAAGGCCTGAAAAACCGGCTGATACCGCGGCGGATCAAAATCCGAGTGCTTCCGCAATAAAATCAACTCACCTTCTGGAAAAGGGCGTCAAACGTCCTCTACCCCGGTCAATGGGTTAGCGCGCCGCGGTCTAGAATGGAAAGTTTCGGCAGTTCTTTCCCGTTTCTTCCCGGTGCCCTTAGTAACCATCACCCCAGCGATACTGCCAGGCAATTCCAATCGATTTAAATTCGCTACCGGTACGAGTCGAAATGCCGGTGCTGGCATTAAATTTGATCGAGTTCTGGCGATCCACGGGTAAGGCCAACGTTAGACCAGCGCGCGTGTTTGTTTGCTCGTTCTCGCCTCTCACGCCATTCAAACTGGTCCGCCCGCCCGTAAAGTAAGTGCCGTCCAGCGACATCCAGGCGCCAGACTCAAAGTTATAGATTGCGTGTCCCCGCACCAGATAGATGGGCGCCTGCGCCAGGGTGCTGCCGTTGAAGAAATCGGTATTGTCCGTGAAAAATGTAATGCTGGGGGCAACCTCTATGATCCACGGTCCCCAAGCTTTCGAGATTCCCAGCTCCGGTCTGAACGACCAGCGGTTGTTGCCGAGGTTGAGCAACTTACTGTCGTCGTATTGTCCCATTGGGGCCGATACCTGCAAGCTCGCACCGATAATAAGATCCTGACGGTAGTTGGTAAATTCTTTCGCAGAAAGCGCGGGAGCGCCGAACAGATTAATCGAAAGGCGAAATCGCGGATCGCCGAATCCCGACATCTCGCGCTCTCTAGGCTCGCCACTCACCAGACCATGTGCGTCAAAAGATGAATAGGGTACTATCATGTCAAACTTAGCGGAGTTGCCCCACAAATCCAGCGTTCGGACGTAGGCTAGGATTTCGCTATGAGCGCTAAATTGCGCGTCGGCAATCGGCAGCGACGGGTCGAAGGCAATTTTGCCCGCGGAATAAACGTAACCTCCAATCAGGAAATTCAGCCCGACGGGGGCGTTCGCATATGAACGCGGCTCCGCTTCCTGCGCTTTGACAGATCCGGACGTGAGCAACGCGGGAATTATCGCTAGCACCATGCGACGGCGGATCTGATTTGATGCAGACTCACCCGATGCTCCGTGATCCCTGAACAGCCCCATGGCGGGATTTTCGCATGGCCAGTACCGTGCGGGCAACCAGCATGACAGCACCATCCTTAACAGAGAGTCGAAGCATAAGCATGGCCGTCGGCCCAAGGCGTCTTACCTGAAAAAGACCCCCGGCGCGATACTTGGGACGTGACATGCCAGATAACCCGCCACGGCCCTGGTGTTCTGACCGAGGACACGCATCGCAATACCATACGCTTTGCTCCACCCTTGATCATCGATCTCCGAAGTTGACTGGGCGGTGGACCGATTAGCCGAAGTGTTGAACGAGATCTAAGCGACTGTCCCTGTCTAGAAAATACACACGTCTGGTTTCAGCCGATCTCAAACCTGACACCTTGTGCTAGCGGAAGCTCGCTGCCGAAATTGGTGGTGCTGGTGATGCGGCGCATATACGCCTTCCATGCATCCGAACCTGCCTCGCGCCCGCCGCCGGTTGCTTTTTCGCCACCGAATGCGCCGCCGATCTCCGCACCGGACGGTCCGATGTTCGCATTGGCGATGCCACAATCCGAGCCTTCCACCGAAAGGAACTTTTCGACCTCGCGGATATCGCTAGAGAAGATCGAGGACGAGAGGCCTTGCGACACCCCGTTATGCAGCGCGATCGCCTCGTCAAAATTAGTGTATTTCATAATGTAGAGGATTGGCGCGAAGGTCTCACGCAGCACCGGGCCGATCTGCGCGGGCATCTCGACCAAGGCCGGTTTCACATAGTATGCCTCCGGATATTGCGTTTCGTCGAAGCGCTCGCCGCCAAACACCTCGCCACCCAGCGTCCGCACCTCAGCCAGCGTTTCTTGCATTTTCCGGAAGGCAGCGTGGTCGATCAGAGGACCGACGAGAACGTCCTCTTTTGCGAGCGGATTACCGATCCGAACCGACGCATAGATTTGCTTCAGCCTGGAAACGAATCGATCATAAACGGCGCGATGAATGAACAACCTGCGGAGGGAGGTACAACGCTGACCAGCCGTGCCGATGGCGGCGAAGGCTATGGCGCGAGCCGCGAGATCAAGATCCGCCGACGGGCACATGATCGTTCCGTTGTTGCCGCCAAGTTCCAGAATGGCACGCGCAAAGCGCTGGGCCAACCGCGGCCCGATCACCCTCCCCATGGCCGTGGAACCGGTGGCCGAAATTAGCGGCACGCGTGGATCGTCGACCAGTATCCCGCCGATTTCGCGGCCACCAATGAGTAGCGTTGAGAGATCGGCCGGTATGCCTTCCATCCTAGCCGCCGCACGCTCGAACAAAGCCTGCACTGCGAGCGCCGTCAGTGGCGTCTTTTCCGACGGCTTCCAGATCACCGAGTCGCCGCACACGAGCGCGAGGGCGGCATTCCACGACCAGACCGCAACCGGAAAGTTGAAGGCGGTGATGATTCCTATCGGACCAAGCGGATGCCACTGCTCCATCATGCGGTGATTGGGCCGTTCGCTGGCGATGGTGAGGCCGTAGAGTTGGCGAGAGAGACCGACCGCGAAGTCGCAGACGTCAATCATCTCCTGGACCTCCCCGTGTCCCTCCGACAGGATCTTTCCCGTCTCGATGGTGACGAGACGGCCAAGCGCGTTTTTGGCGCTGCGCAATTCTTGGCCAAGGACTCGAACGAGTTCACCCCGACGCGGCGCAGGAGTTGATCGCCACTTATGGAAGGCGTGTTCCGCCCGGTTGATGGCTTCGGCGATGCTGTCGGGACTTGCGTCCTCAACGCCGGCAATGGTTTCGCCTGTCAATGGTGAGCGCACCGTGCGCGAACCATGCCTGTAGCGGCCCCGCGCAACGCCGGATTCTCGGAGAAGGAAATCAACCTCTTCTGTGAGCGTCATGCCAAATGTCCTTATCCTTTCAATTCTTCCGATCGTTGCATGTTAGTCGTACTCGCAACCAAGGTTATGCGGGCGAGGGCGTAATGAAAATGAGCCTTTGCAGGAGGTCGCTATCGAGAATTGAGAATGAAAATTTCGAGCCGGCCGACACTAACCGCGGTTCTCATCTGGCTAGCAAAAAATTCCCTGTTCTCACATGAACGTTTCCTGCTCCGCAGGAATAATTCCCTGTTTTACTGAGTTGGGAATTGGCGTCCAAACCGCCGTGTTGGGGCTACTACTTGCAGTCTCTGGAGCAGCAAAACCCGGGATTTGCGGGCGGGTGGTTCGCGGACCTGGATCGTCCAGTATCGGGTGGGAGCATACCTGTTAAGGCCCGCCGCACGGGCGGCGGGCTTTTTGCGACTGTGCGAAGTCATTCAACAGGGGGTGATTACGGCCGTGTTGTATCTGCCTTTCGGATCTGAGGAGCTTTTTTCGTCAGGAAGACCTCGTACCCGCTTGCCGCAACGATCGCTTGCGCTTCGGCCACGATCTCGTGGAACCGCTGTAGGCATTCCTCGCTGTCGTTGGCAGGGAAAATCTGGAATCCCCCGCTGCGCTCGTTCACTCGGTGAAATTCTGACCCGATCCTCAATTCCTCGAAGGTCATAACAGCTCCTGGTGAGCCCGACTTCACATCGCGCCGGGCTTTATTCCGTGCAGCGGCTAAAAAAGGCTGCTCAACACCGCGTAGGCCACCCAGCGGAGGCACCCAGGACCATCGCGGCTGCAAATATGTCGCTCTTCACCTGGTCACCTTTTGCCTGCCCCGGAAAGGATAGCACAAGGGCCGGCTACTGCCCGCACACGCGGCGGGCTCCCAGGCCCGTCGCCTTTTGGCACGAGCGCGAAGTGGGGAAACGATCGCTTTTCCGCCGCTCGTGGGGGTAGACCAGACATCCTTCAAAGGGGCCAAAATCGACACGATTGACCCGTTTCTGCCGTGCCGAACCATCAAACGAATGTCTCGTGTTGACCCAAAGCGGACTTAGCCCAAGCCTTTCCCAAGTGGTATGGTTGGCGGGTCCTGTACGCTATGCCGGGGGTGGCCATGAGACGGCGGGAATTCATTACCTGACTCAGCCGTGGGTTAGAAGCATCGGGCGGGCCTGCGCGGCCCCGTGTGGCACGGAGAGGCCGCTTTGTTGCTGACGAGGAGAAGCGAAAGCCGTTGCAGCGGACTGCATTTTGAAATATTCCAGCAGCCGCAGGAAAGCCGCGATAGCAGCGAACGGATGGCGGTGGAGGAAGCAAGTCGATGCTGAAAGCAGTGCCACACGTTGGTTTGGCTCCTTCATTCGACGAAACTGCTCGCACTGAGGACATAAAGTTCTCGCCATCCGGCCGAGTTTTGGCTGTGGTGGCGACAACAAGAAGCATCGCAGTGTTCGCCATCGACACGGGCGCACGTCCGATTCAGATCAGTCGACACGCGATCCTAAAGTCGTCCAGCTTCTCCTCTCCCCACGGCATAGACTTTTTGAGCGACGACGTGATCGTCGTCGCAAACCGTGCGGGGTGGGTGACATTCTATCGTGTTCCTCCTGTGGAGGCGTGGCAAGAACAGGTGACTATTGAACCGATCCACGAAATGAGATCTGTGTGGTTCGGACGCAAGGGAGCGAAGAGGGAAACCGCAGAGCGAAGGATAAACTGTGGTCCGGGATCCGTCCGTGTGCATGGTAAAAACCTATTTGTATGCTGCAACAACGCGAACACGGTAACCGTACATCCTTATGAGATAGCCGAAGGAAGAATAGCGACGGGGGATGGTACGGTCATTGCTCAAGCAGGATTGGAGATACCTGATGGCGTCGCATTGACACGCGACGGTCGTTGGATGGCTGTCAGTAACCACCAACAACATTGCGTTATGATAACCCGCCGTTCGGACGGTACACTGGCTGGCGTGCTGCGCGATGATGATTTACGTCATCCTCATGGCCTGTGCTTCGATCCAGTTGGAGGATCGTTATATGTTGCGGACGCCGGAGAATCCCATGTGCATGTCTTTATGAGTGGTGGTGATTGGCAATCCGCAAACGGCAGCACATTCAAGTTGCCGGCGGTCGACGTCGATGCATTCCGCAAAACAAGAGAAGCCGTACCCGAGGAACTGCGCGCCCTGGAGGGCGGCATAAAGGGAATAGATATCGATCCATCCGGTCGCGTGTTAGCGACTACCTGTCGCCATCAAACTCTACGGTTTTTCGAGATTTTGCGCTGATCGTGGCCCTTTGATCGATTAAGCAAGGCTTCACCGAGCGCGAGCATGAGCAACAGATCTGACGTTGCATGGTCTTGCGTTCTTGACGACACCCCGCACATCTGGGCAAGCGTTGTACCTTGGCTTGCGACGGCGACCGGCTTGGCGCAAATAGCTCCATCGCAAATCTATGTTCATCACGTATGTATGCTGCCGCCCCGTATGGCCGAACTGTGTGAGGCGCTGAAGGTTCACACGCGTAAGATCGAGCCTTTCGACCATCGGTATCCTCATACGAACAAAATACGCCAATGCGCCACAACCTTCTCCGAGCTTAGGCGCGTGGTCTTGACCGACGTCGATGTCGTTTTTACCGGCGTTTTACCCATCGATGAAATTCAAGAGCCAGTGGCTGGAAAGCTGGTGGACGGGCCCAATCCTCCAATGCGAATCCTGGAAAAAATATTCTCGACGTCTGGCGTCCGTCCGCCAAGGACTTGCACCAAGGGCTATGTAAATCGGGAAAGCATCAGAGTGGAATTTCATACATTACTTGGGAATTATAACGGTGGTTTATACGTGATCGACCACGCGCAATTAAAGGAAATCGGGGAAGCCTGGAGTTTCTGGGCACGCTGGCTGATCGCCAACATCGGTTTGCTGGCTCGGTGGTCGGCGCACGTCGATCAAGTTTCCTTCTGTCTCGCGGTAAGTCAACTGCAGATTGATGCGGGGGTTCTTGCCGACAAGTGGAATTTTCCGTTGCACCGAAGGCTATCCGCTGATGTCGCAGAGCCATTGATTATGCATCACCACGCGTTACTAGATGATCGGCAGCGCATCAGAAAAACTCCTGGGCGCTATACGCGAAAGGCCATAGCGCGCGTGAATGATGCGATCGAAGATTTTCAGCGCAAACACTTTCCCGGAATCGACGGAGCAGTCTTGGGTTGAACCTGTGAAAAAAACCCGCGCCGTTGCGCGAATAGCGCCAGAAATCTTTGAACCGCGTTGGTGCAAGCTCCGTGTACCTCACGGTATGCTGAATGTTCTTGTGGCCGAGATAGGCCTGCAGAGCCCGCGTATCATGCCCAGCATTCGCCAGCGCATAGCCGCAAGCATGCCGCAGCATATGCGGATGCACCTTGAGGCCGCTGTCCGCAGCCGCGCCCACGCGCTCGATCATGCGAGCAAAGCCTGCCGTAGTGAACGGCGCACCTCGCTCCGTCTTTCCTTGACGGGACCGGCCTATTAAATCCGCCGGCATGAGGCCACCGGGACCATCGTGCTGCGCCCCAACGAGTTCAGCCAACCATTCGTCAGGTGGTGGGCCTCTCTGGCCGATTTCGCTGGTTATTTTTCGCCGACCTGTTTGAGATATTGCTGCCGCTGCTCCTTCGACAATTCGCGCCAGTTCTGCCCGGCGCTCTTCGCCGCTGCTCGCGCCTTGGCAGCGGGTGACTGGGGTTTACCCGCTTTCCTCAGATAGCTGACCTTTTCTTCTTTGGACAGATCGCCCCACGCGCGACCGTCAGCTTGCGCTAGCACGCGTGCTTGCGACCGTGCAGCCTTAACTTCCGGCGTGCGTTCTTTCTTCTTTTTTGGCGACATTTTTGTCTCCTTTGAGTGCAAATGAGCCTTCGCTGGCATTGTAGCGGATGGAGGCCGGGATACCGAACGGTTCCCAAGCTTGTTGGTACGTAGTTCGCCGTGGTATTAGGTTTGCGATAGGAACCGTTGCCGCTTACTTGAGTGCAGACCGCAACTCCGCTTGCGCTTGCTTCGTCATGCGGCTCAGCTTGATGCTATTCAGAACGGCAACAGTTTTCACGCCCTTCAACTGCCCTTTTAGCGACCGCCCCGCGCGCAATTCGGCGTGGCCTGTGCCGCTCCAACGGTAAAGCGTCATTCGCACTTTCGACAGAGCCGCCATCGACAGATCCTTGACCGGCACCCTAATCGCAAACTCGTAGCTTGGAACTTCGGTGACGTGGTGGCCTTGCAGGCCGGGGCGGCCGAGCGGATCGGGAAAGGACCGCCACACGCCCGCATCGGAAATCCAACTTGCGGCAAGTCGACGCGACCCCAGCATCATTTCACAAACAAGTCCCGGGTGCACTGCGTCGGTTTCCACCAGCGGCCCTTCGACGAACTTTGCGCCCGCCACCGAAAGCGTGCCGTCCTGTACCAATACCCGGATGCGGACATAACCCTCTCTTGCCTTCTTCGATCTACCGCTGCCGTTCTTTGTCCCGCGCGGCGGCTTGGGTGGTTGCTGGTCGGGATAGCCGCGCTTGGGAACGCGTGGCTCTACTGGGTCCTGTACGCGCCGCATCGGCGCCATGCGGTTGCGGGAGCCGGTGTCGCGCTTCGGCTCGTCCGGCATGTAGAGCATACCCCGACCGACACGCAGCGGCGGAGCATCGCCATCGCCCATGCGCGGAAGCTTGGGGTCGATCACCGGGGGTGTGCCGGCCCTCTGACGCAGCGGGCCTGCCCGGCCTCGCTTTGTTGTCTCGCGTGCCATGCCATCACCTACCAGTTGCGGCCATAACGATAATTGTGGATCCACCGATAGTAGATCCGTTGCAGCGACAAACCCGGAGTAGCACGGATCATGCCGAACCAATCCTGGTTGTGCACGAAGAGATCACGCTCCCCCGCGACACCCTCGTAGTTGCAGACTTCGAACCGGTCGACCGACCCGAGGTTCCACTCACCGACCCAATCTTCCTTCCAGGACGCCGACAATCCAAAGCCGTTTGAGATCATCGTGCCGAGATACTGGGTCGACCAGTCTTGATAATTGTATACGAACAGATCGCGCCGGCCGACACGCCTTGAAGCCGACCACCTGAACCGGCAAGCCGGAGGGATTGGTATAGGCGCGCAAGCGTGGGGGTTGTCGAAGAAACTGCGGGAGGTCGATGCTGCCTTAGACCCGGAAGCGCAGCGCACGATCTATGAGGTGCACCCGGAGGTTTCATTTTGGGCTATGAAGGGGGAAGTCCCGATGCTCCACAGCAAGAAATCTGCGGAAGGGGCGAGGGAAAGGATCGAAGCGCTCCATCGCGGTGGCTTCCCACCTGAGTTTGTCGAGAAAATACCTAATGGGAAAGTTGGACGAGATGACTTCCTCGACGCTTGTGCCGCCGCATGGACTGCAAAGCGCATTGCAAATCACGAAGAGGGTCGCTTTCCATCAGAGGTCGAGAGAGATGTTCGCGGCCTCGATATGGCGATTTGGTTTTGAGGCACGCCGGACACGGGCGCGCATCTTGCCGTGACGCTCCATAAGCGCGTGATCGTCGTCATCTCCGGGAAGCTCTTGCCATAGCCACCCTGGAAGCGATTTGAAGCCGTTTTGACCCCCGGTTTTATTGACGTTTCGAGGGGTCGCTCGACGGTCGCCGTAGGGGGGTAGCTTGTACACGTTTTTGCGCCCGGGAAGGGCAGATACAGCACGGGTCGCAGCCGAAACTCAGCCTTGCATTTGGAGCGCTTGCAGGTGCGCCGCCGATTGCCCCGGCCCGGCAGTAGCGCAGCCACGCACACGACGCAGCGCCTCCGATCCTCACGTCATCATGTTAAGCTAACTCTTAGGGGGGTCAGATGTTTGGTTGGTTCCGCAAGAAACCCGATGCCCGCGCGACATACACCATATGTTTCAAGGCGATCAAAGCCACTTGGACCAAATTAGATCATCCTAAGACCTCGACACCCACCGAACTAGCCGCCGAACTTGAAAGCTTTGCGGGTCCCGCTTTTCGTTTCATGTACAAGCATTTTCCGTTGAGTAAGGAGGCACCCCCCTCGCTTATATGGAGAGCTATTTTTATCGCCGTCCTCGAATCCAAGACGCATTCCCCAGACGATGTGAACAAGGCAATCGACTTGCTGCGCGCGAAGTACATTGACTGAGTTTCCATTGGCCCAAGGAGCGCGGTCCTCCTCACCTCAAGAAAAGCAAGGCCTGGGATATGCAAACGGCGATGATCTGGGCCTGCCCGCTAATACGAAGACACAACTTCCGCGATCATAGTATTGGGACCAGTCGCGTGAGCCGCTTGTGATGTGCGACGCCAACTCCTCAAGCGTCTTCTCCTCAGCTTCAACTCCAATACTTCTGAAGGCTGCAGCCAAGATCGCCTGCTTGTACTTCTCTTAAGCTCGAAGGCGTTTGGATCCTCGCGGATGATTTCCGGAGAAGCGATACGTCCCAAGTTGACTACTGCGGTCGGCGGCAAACGCCGTTAAGCACCCCCGATTGTGCCATGAAACATTGAGGTTCTCCACTTTCGGTCCACCTCCAGCAGCACCTCTGAGCCGCCCTGCGAAAGCTCGACGGGTGATTCAGTTCATTGTTATTTTCGGTGATCATTTTGGCAGCGAGTCCAGCAATCGATCAATACGATTGGTAATGAACGTCCATGCCGTATCAAAGTTGTCGCTAACAGCGGGGCAGTCGGCCCAACTCTCGACACGTCGATTGGGCGCGAGAGCGCCTAGATCGTAGCCAAAGGAAATAATGTGATCAGCTCTGGCCAACGCATCAGCAGAGACGAGAAGAGGCGTACGACCTTGAACATCTATGTCGCGTGCCCGCAAACCCGCCACAACATTTTCGGGAATTTCCGCATCGGGTTCGGGGCCCGAGGTTGTGCCTAGCCAATTCAAACCTCGCTCCCGCGCCGTCCTCGTTAAATACTCCGCGGCAATAAGGCTCTTCGCCGAACCGTGAAGGCAAACGAACGCGAAGATCATCGTTGGTGGGGAAAGGGAATCTTGGATGCTGCCGCAAGACATGTCTCACCTCCGTGCGGAGCGAGACAACGCTTGGCTGCGAACAGCTAACCGGACGGTTGTCGTAAGCCCGGACCTTGGCGCATTCTATAGCCAAGCGTGTGCGCCCTGCAAGTTCTCGAAAGGGCAATGCCAATTTTCGCGGTTGCAGAAGCGCGACTTAGCTGGAAACGATTCCGTGACGGGCGAAGTGAGTAGACGATGCTATGCGCGCATCGTGCGCATCCTTAGTGTCTCCACATTTCAGGGAGGGCATTCAATCCAGGTATTGTTACTTGCCATCCCGAAAGAAAAGAGAAGCGCTAACCCGAAGGAGCGCTAGCCTGCCTTCTTCTGACGCGCGTTGGAACGGCGCCGCTTTCGGGCGACTCGCGGGCTGGGGCTGGCAGATTTTCTGGGAGCTTCGCTGCGCCTTAAGCTTTGCACGCTGGCCCGCAATGCTTCCATAAGATTAACGACGTTGGAAGGTGCCCGCTCCTTTGGCCGCTCGATCTTGACGCCCTTTTGCTTCTTCGCGATCAAGTCCTTCAGAGCGTCTTCATATCTGTCTTCAAACTTCTCCGGTTGAAACTTTGCGCGCTTTTGTTCGACGATATGCGCCGCCAGGTCCAGCATGTCTTTCGTGATTTTTTGATCCGTAATGTCGTCGAAGTAATCTTCCTCTTTGCGGACTTCGTAGGGGTAGCGCAACGTGAGCCCCATCATTCCCTTGCCGCGAGCTTCCAAAGCAAAGATGTGCTCCCGAGAGGTGAAAACGATTTTGCCGATTGCAACCATTCCCTTCACGAGGGTTCGCGATACTTCGCTGCGGGACGTGTTTTCGCGTTAGCTTACTTGCGGACGCAAAGTCCCGTCGCTGTCGCGTTGGGCGCGGCGCACCTGGCACCATCGGGCGCGCCATTGGCACACACGAACGAGACCAGCAGTTCGTCGTCCCGACAGCTCACCGAACCTGTCCCCGTGACGACACGAAACGTCGCCGCGGGACCGAAATCTGCTCTAGCTC
The DNA here is from genome assembly GCA_963802475.1 of uncultured Alphaproteobacteria bacterium. GTDB lineage: Bacteria > Pseudomonadota > Alphaproteobacteria > Rhizobiales > Xanthobacteraceae > CANKHA01. The sequence goes on along the minus strand of CAWDIZ010000014.1, from coordinate 277,011 downwards.
CGGCAATACCCGCGGGGCCAGGTGGTCCGGCGGGGCCTTGCGGCCCGGGTTCGCCACGAGCGCCGGCAGGACCTGTTGGCCCTTGCGCCCCCGGTTCACCTTGCGGGCCTTGGGGACCGATCTGACCTTGGGGGCCAGGAGGACCGGTCTCGCCCCTGTCGCCTGATGCACCTTGCGCTCCGACAGGTCCTTGGGGTCCTTGCGACCCTTGAGGTCCGGCAGGACCGCCTAGCCCTGAGGGGCCGGCCGGTCCAGGCGGCCCGGGCGGTCCTTGCGGACCTGGAGCAGGCTCACTGCATCCGGCAACGCCCAGTGACGTTACCATCATGCAAACGCACAGGATGTGCCGCATTGCCTAGACTCCATTATCCAGCGTTCAGGGCGTCTCTCTCCTTCGCAGACGCCCGCGGGTGATGGTTGGGTCTACCGCACCTGTGCGACCGCCAAACCACCCCGCGATCGCCCCTAAAAGGAGAGCAATCGAGCCAAATAGAGCCCCACGCGACGTGGCTTTAGCGGCCACGTCGGCAGCTTGAGTTGCCTTCTGTTTGGCCTGATCCACAGTTTCGCGGTACTGCTGCTCGTATTGCTGCACCTGCTTGCGAGCCTCTTCGATGGAAACGTTCTGCGCTTTAGCGATGGCCTGAGCGGCACGCTCACGCGCGTCTTGGAAGTTTTTGATATTGGCCGCGCGGTCTCGTTGCACTGCGGGGTAACCCCTGTTGCGCCCCTCCGTTCCATTGATTTAACACGAGTGCAATGGCGGATTGGCACCTCGCGCTTTCGGCAGCGGCTTTGTCAATTTGGGTTAGTTGCCGTGCATTAGCGGCTTTGATATCTGAGCCTTTCCGATGCTGCGTTGTTACCCTTTGCAACCCATCCATGTTGAGCGCAGGGTACGACTCACCGAACTGCGCCGCAAGGCCGGGGAGTTCGCGCCTCCTCCTATTTAAATTGACACAATGGAAAACATCTCTCGGTCGAGGATTGCCTTTTCGCCACCGGGGTCAGCGATAACAATAGTTCTGGTCGGAGTGATTGTTGTCGCAACCTTGTATTTTGCTCGCGAAGTTTTGGTACCAATCGCGCTTGCACTGCTACTCAGCTTTGTACTCGCACCACTCGTCCAGCTGTTGCGACGCTGGTATCTTCCGCACTCGGGCGCCGCCGAGTGGGGTCAAGTCCGCCTATCACAAATGGATCGAGTTGCAGGGCATTCCGATCCTGCTAGTAGATCTTCCACAGGCCCGGCGTTGCAAGTTCAAGCAAATGCCCGTCGGGATCCCGAAAATAGATACTGCGCCCGCCGCGCGGCCATACGGTTTGACCTTCGATGACGATATCGGCTGTGCCGAGGCGCTCTTTCCACTCGGGCAACTCCGCCGCGTCGACCGCGAAGGCTACGTGCAGTGGACCACTACCGTCGTGCGGCGGAATGGTACCGCCGCGCATTTTTACCGGCTCAAGCGAAGCGCGGCGTTGGAAGAGCAAGAGCACGCTGCGATCTCCCGCAGCGAAAGCGCGCATTCGGTCATCGGCAAATAGCGGCGCCAAGTCAAGAACATCACGATAAAATCTATCTGCGCGGTCGAGATCATCAACGTAGAGCGCTGTTTCGAGGACGCCACGAAGTGGAGGCATGACAGCTGGCCGCGCTAATTTCGGGTGACGATATGCATTAGATTAGCCGAAGGCATGAGAAGCTGTAAGTGGGTGCGAGCAGTTTCGCGGACTTAAGTCCGTGGCGGCCAAGGGGCAGTACACGCGCTGCCAGCCCTTAAGCGAAAAACAGTGCCTTAAGACGCTTGCCGCCAGGACTTTTTGGATCAACGACGATTGACTGCTCCTTTTTTGAACGGTTCAGGGTTATCGAGCTGGCGCTGCAGGCGGCGCCGGTGACGTGGAGCCGGTCGTCGCTGGCGCCGAAGCACCCGTGTTGTTGCTTGTCGTATTCACCTCTCCTTGATTTCAGAACAGGGCGATGCCGCCTATAAACAGGATGGCAAGGAGCGCACCGCTTAGCCACGCCCAACTCGACAAGGACCGGCCTGCGATGCTGCGTTTCGTGTCGGGATCTCTCATAGTCATGGGCCAGCCCCCAGTTTGTCTGCATAGGTAACTCACCGCTTCTCCCCACAGTTCCGATCCCGCCAGACGCACTATACGGCCGCAGATGAAGCGAGCGGGAGGCCCGCGTGCCAGCCCATTTCCCAGAAGTCAATTTCAAGCCGGGTGGCTTCTTTGAAGATCGCGATCAGCTCGGCCTCGCGGGCGGGCGTGGCGTAGAAATCCGCAAGGCGCTCCAAGTGCGCCCGTGCTTTCGCCGCAACCTCCTGGTAGGGCGCACCGGCATATTCGGCGATCCAAACGCGATAGGGGTTTGTTTCAGCGTGCGCCTCGGGCCGCGCGGCGAGCCGCGCCGCGATCTCCGCGTAGCCGATCACGCAGGGGGCAAGCGCCACCTGGAGCGCCAGCAGATCGCCGCGCATTCCCGTGTCGAGCACGTAGCGCGTATAGGCCAGCATCTCGACCGCCGGAGGGGCTTGCTCAGGATCGTACGGCGACAGACCCCAACCCGCACAGAGCTTCACATGCAGGTTCATCTCGACATCGAGGATCGCCGACAGGGCGGACGCGGCTTCGCGCATATCAGCCAGCTGAAGCGATTTGTAGACGGCGAGCGCGTAGGCGCGGGCAAACTCGATAAGGAACAGGTAGTCCTGAACGAGGTAGTGCCGAAAGGCTGCCTCAGGCAAGGTGCCATCAGCCATCCCAGTGGTGAAGGGATGCTCGGTATAAGTGCGCCATTCGGCGAACGCCGCTGTCTTCAGACGCTCAAAGAAGCTCATGGTGTCCTGCCAGACTGCTCTGTGGCGCGGCTCTCGATTGCCTTCTTTAACAAGCAACGAGCACCAGATGCGGACGCTATCTTCCATCGAATGCAAGCACACGCTGCAGCTCGATCGCACTGGAAGGCACGCGCCTCCAGGCCCGTCGGATCGCCAGTAGAGACTTCCAGACCTTGGGCCGCCAAGAAGAACCCGCGAGCGTAACGCGCCGCGCACGACGTTCCTCGTCGTTCTCGTTAGTTATGGAATCAGTAAAAGCATTTACGCCGATTAACTAACTTCAATACGCTGCTCGGCACTCCACCGTTATTCGACTTAAAGATTTGATTAGATCATACACTTGCTATTCACGCGTTCCCAGACGTCGCCAAGGTTGGCGGACCTGATTTCTCGGAAGCTGGTTCCTGCACTGAGAGGCTATTGAGCGAGTATCCCAAGCATTTGCTGGAGTATCTCCTCGACCGAGTGCGGCGAAATTCCAAGTTCGCCGAATCCGGGCATCTCCGGCGATGACACATTGTCGACCTGCATCAGTTCCACTTGATTCCGAGTGACGGGCGGACTTGGAAGCATTTCCGAGACCAATGCCAGTGCGTGCCAAGCGGCAAATGGTATTGGAATCAGTATGGGCTTCAGGTCGGCTTCGTGCGCAACGGCTCTGAGAAATTCCTCGTAGGAGTAGACGCGAGGACCGGCACATTCATATGTGATCGCATGCGTTTCCGTGCCCTCCAGCGCCGTTGTGATGGCCTCCGCCACATCTTCCACAAAGGCAGGCTGCAATCGCGTGAGGCCGCGGCCGAACATCGGATAAACTGGAAGCAGGCGGAGGAGCGTGAGGATGGGGGTGAGAAACGCGTCGTCCGGTCCGAACATCACCGCGGGGCGGATGAGTGTGGCGTCGGCAAATGCGGCCCGCACTGCCAGTTCGCCTTCGCCACGCTTGCGGATATAGAGCGAGGGCGAGGCAGTATCGGAGCCGATGCCTGAGACGTGGGCGAGCCGCTCGACTCCGGCTCGGCGTGCTTGAGCTGCTACCTGTGCGGCAGACTCGACATGCACGGAATGAAAGATTTTCTGTCCGTGCTCGACGTAAAGGCTGACCGCATTTACCACACCGTAAGCGCCGGCAACGGCATCGGCGACTGACCGCTCGTCGTTAATGTTGGCCGCGACCGATTGAAGTTGCGGATCATCAAGACCAAAGAGCCTGTGACCCCGATCCGGATGCCTTGATGCAATCCGAACGGAAAACTCACGCTTACGGAGATGCCGAACGACGCGGCGGCCCAGAAATCCGGTTCCGCCGAAAACGGTGACGATGCGATCGTTCAAGGCCGTCATGGCTCAAATCCGCTAGTTCATCTCGTTGCCTTCTCGGCGTACTATTCAGGAACCATGAACGGCCTGCCTACTTACTACCATCCATGACCTGAGCTATCTCGTACAGATGGCGCGTTGGGCTTCATCATGCGTAAGCGGCGAGATGCTGCCGCGAGAAAGTGTGCATGTCTTCTCGGCGAGCGTCTCGCTCATATCCATGTCATCGAGCCATTATCAAGGCAGCAGCGGGCGTACGCTCATCGATCGATCTCCCCGAAGACGATGTCGAGCGAGCCGATGATCGCCGAGACATCAGCAAGCATGTGCCCGCGGGTGAGGAAGTCCATAGCCGAAAGGTGAGCGAACGAGGGCGCGCGGATCTTGCACTTGTAGGGCCGGTTGGTGCCGTCCGCGATCAAGTAGACACCGAACTCGCCCTTGGGCGCCTCGACCGCGGCATAGACCTCGCCAGCAGGTACGCGGTGGCCCTCGGAATAGAGCTTGAAATGGTGGATGGTCGCCTCCATCGAGCGCTTCATTTCGCCCCGCGGAGGCGGGACGATCTTGTTGTCCTTGATGGCGACCGGCCCTTGACCCTCGGGCAGCCGCAGCTTTTCCAGACACTGCTTCATGATGCGCACCGACTGGCGCATCTCTTCCATTCGCACGAGATAGCGGTCGTAGCAGTCGCCGTTCTTGCCGATTGGAATGTCGAAATCGAGCTCGGAATAGCATTCGTAGGGTTGCGCCTTGCGCAGGTCCCAGGCGGCACCGGAGCCGCGCACCATGACACCTGAAAAACCCCACCCCCAGGCGTCCGCGAGCTTGACTTCGGCAATGCCGACGTTGCGCTGCTTGAAAATGCGATTTTCTGTTAGCAAGCCCTCAAGGTCGTCGCAGACCTGCAGGAACGGATCGCAGAACGCCCAGATGTCGTCGAGCAGCTTCGGCGGCAGATCCTGGTGCACGCCGCCAACCCGGAAATAATTGGCATGCATGCGTGCACCCGAGGCACGCTCGTAAAACACCATCAACTTCTCACGTTCCTCGAAACCCCACAGCGGCGGGGTGAGCGCCCCGACGTCCATCGCCTGCGTCGTGACATTGAGCAGATGTGACAGAAGCCGGCCGATCTCGCAAAAGAGAACACGGATGAGCTGTGCCCGCTTGGGCACCCCGATTCTGAGAAGCTTTTCCGTCGCCAGAACGAAAGCGTGCTCCTGGTTCATCGGCGCGACGTAGTCGAGCCGGTCGAAGTAGGGGAGCGCCTGCAGATAGGTCTTGTATTCGATCAGCTTCTCGGTCCCGCGATGCAAGAGACCAATATGCGGGTCGACGCGCTCGACGACCTCGCCGTCGAGTTCGAGCACAAGACGCAGCACGCCGTGGGCCGCCGGGTGCTGGGGCCCGAAATTGATAATGAATTTGCGAATGGGAGTGCCGGCCATAGTGGCCTCAATCGCCAGGATACAACGTCGACCTGGTTCCGAGGTTCCAAGACGATCAGGCACGTGTGGTCGCCGATAGTCGCCTTCTCGAAACTCACGCTCTCCAGCGTCTAAGACCCATTTGTCATCCAGCACAAGGAAAGCCCTCTGACATGGCAGCCTGGTCATGCGGTCAGGCTGCCATGTCAGGATCACGAACCCCAATTACTTGGATCAGTGTTTGGACCCAAGTTCGATGATGGCGCCAGTCGGTTCGGGCTCGTGAGGCGCCAGGCTGGTGCGATTCGCATCGCTCCAATTCGCGAGATTTACAACCCTCGCCGCCTGAGTTTCCGCCCGAGGAGCCTCGCGCAGAATGGTGTCCCATGCGGTCGACGGTCGCGTAAGTTGAAGAGCCATCAGCACACTCCGGTGGCTCTTTTTTTGCTTCCACCTGGTCAAGTCTGGTGGCGAGCAGTCAGAGAGCTGGCGCTTGTTCCTGCGCTTGCGTTTGCTCCTGTGCTGTCTCTGGCTCTTGCGCTTCGGTTGCAGCATGCGGAGAAGCTGGCAACTGCAGCACAGTCGCGTGCTGACCTTCGCAAAGCCGGGTGATCAACACGATCTGCCCGTTGGGGAACTCCAGCGCGTCATGGTGAACGTTGGGGTGGTCCATACTGACCTGCCGGAATCGGGCTACCTTCTCCTCGATCCGTCCAAACCGCAGGCTCGGCCAGAGCCGGCCAAAGGCATGGTCACATTCCACCTCTTTCTCGAGCGCCAACTCCGTGCCAGGACGCAGGCAGACTGCAACATTCGGTTCTCCGATTGCAGCGAAGCCACGCGTGCCGGAATTGCTGAAACGCGTGGTTACCAGTTTATCTCCGACCTTTGCGGGGCGGGTTGCAACGTTGTGAAGACTGTAATCACACATGGAAGGTCTCCCTCTCTGTGAACAGCCAGGACGGTTGTCCTTCTTGCCAAAAGCGAACTCCGTCACGATGGCAAACTTGTGTCGCTTTCACTTATCCGATAACTTGGGGCCTGCTCATAATCGAACAGCGTGTGGAGGGAGGTTGCCAAAACTCAGGCGCGTATCACGCCGCAAGGAGGCGGCAGGTACGCGTGCGGTGCACCCGGTTTTTCGAAAACGAGGCGGGACCAACAGAAAGCGGCTTTGCATGGAAATCAGCGAAAATTCCCCAGGATGCAGGGCCAGGGGAGAAAGGTGCGATTGCCCGCAACTGGCTCAATCGGCCTGGCGCCACTCCTCCGGCTCCCGATCAACGCCAGGGTTCATGCAGTCGAGAGCACGAATGACTGTATCGGCAGGTGGACGCATGTTCAGGTCGGGGCGGTGCTGGAAAAGAAATCACGCTGTTCAGCGGCGGCGTCTGTTCGCGTCTATTTTAGATGGGATCCCGCTTAAGGGGTCCAGAAACTTCCATGCCATGTCAGTCGCTACCATGAATGGACTAGGTGCTTTGGCCGCCAGCAAACCAAAGTTCGGCGGTCAGCTCCAACTGTTGGATGGGAACTTCGACTTATTGTTTGCCGACGGCAAATCGGTGTTGGGCAGGGTGGACGGGCGGAACGATTACGTGGCCGGCTGCTGGGCAAAGTAGTATCTGCGGGATGGAGGTCGCCGTAGTTTCAATGAATGTCAGATATAGGGTCGGAGCCACAGGCAGAGGTTTGTTTCGAGGCTGCCTGCATGATTTGCCGTTTGGCAGCGTTCTCCCGCCTAAGATTTGGGGCAAATTAGGGCGTGTACTCATAAAGCGAGGGATGTCCGCTTTTGGGGCTAAAGCAGACGTGCGCTGGTCAGCCCGGAATTTCGCCTTTTGACCCAAAGCGGACATCACCAGCGGACATCGCCAAGTCTGTGAGCGTTCTGGATTTATGAGTACACGCCCTAGTACAATAACCAGAGGCCACGCCCTGACCCAATTTGAAGAACAATTTCGGAGCGTGCTGAAGGCCGCGCCGCAGTACACGAGTGTAAGGGCCAAGAGTTGGTGCGCCTTCTTTTATTCCGCTGGCGCGAGGCGGGCGGAGGTATGGAATGTGCTTGATTTGTGCGCCCTATGAGCGGTATGGAAATAACGCCCGTGACAATCCTGCAAGCTCGCTCGGGAACCGGATGAGGAGGTAAGCGCGGCTGGCTGCACCGCGGTCCGAGGCTCCTTTTCATTAATCGGCGCTAGCTTTGGGATTTCAACCACGTGCGGCAGATTGCGGATTCCGGCTTCCATAATCAGCTTCACGGCAGCAAGGCGCAGTAAATCGTTCCCGGCTCTGCTCATTCCGCGCAAGCAGGAATCCCGGTCAAACATCCGTTTCTTGCTTAAAACTTTGGGTCTCCGCTTTCGCGGGGACTAGCGGCGACTAGCGGCCCATATCTACTGTGTTGTGAGCCCCTGCTTGCGCAGCATGACGCTGATCTGCTCGATCGCCGACGCCGGGATTGAACCGAGCGTATCGATCAGCCGCTTCACGTCGGCGCCGCCGCCCTGAGTCTTCTGGCGCTGGAGCAACCTGACAGTTCCACGCTGGCATTCAGTTTTCTTGTTCGCCGAAAGTGCAAGAATGAGCGAGAAGGTAGAGGGACGATGGGGCTGGCGCAGTGCGGACGGGTAAGAGTAACCAATCTACCCCTGGGCCGAAAGCAAAGGCCCCGGTCGGCAAAGCTGGCCGGGGGCCTCGGTTTTCCATGCTTCGCTGGGGTGGTGCCGGCGTCAGCTTGCCGCCTTGCGGTTGACCTTGCTCTCGGCCAGCTTGCTTAGTTTCTTGTCGGTGGCCTTTTCCTCATCCAGTGTCCGCTGCAGCAACGCGGCGCAATCGCCGCGGTCGAGCTGCTGCGCCCAGGCGACCAGCGTGCCGTAGCGCGTGATCTCATAATGCTCCACCGCTTGCGCGGCGCCGATCAGGGCGGCGTCCAGCACCTCCTTGTCCGCAATGTCGGTGGCGATGGCATTGGCTTCCTTGATGATGCCGTCGATCGCGGGGCAGTCATGGCCCTTCGGCTCCGAGCCATACATCTTGAAGACCTGTTCCAGGCGCGAGACATGCGTCTCGGTTTCTTCCTGATGCTTCTTGAAACCTGCGGTGAGCTCGCGGTTTGTCGCCTTTTCGATCATGTCCGGCAGCGCTTTCAGGATTTTCTTCTCGGCATAATAGATGTCCTGCAGCGTGTGCAGGAACAGGTCATCCATCGTTTTGATATCATTCGAAAACAAGCCCATGAAGTGATCCTTCCGTTGGCAAGTGAATGTGCGGGACGCCTGTCCCTCAGCTCTTGAGATCAACGTGCGGAGCAGGGCGGAGTTCCGCGCTGCCTCAGTGCGCGTGGATCGGCAGCGTTCGACCTACTTCAAAGCGGAGCCGGTGCTATTCCGCTTTGGCCAGCGGCATGACGGCGGGACCGTTCAGCGCAGTGCCATTGGGCGCAAATTGCGACCCGTGGCAAGGACAGTCCCAGCAGGTCTCAAGCGAGTTCCAGTGCACATGGCAGCCGAGATGAGTGCACTTTGCCGAACTCAGATGCAGTTTGCCTTTCGGATCTCGATAGGCGGCGATCTTCTGAAATCCCTTGCGGACGATCGCGCCATCGCCTGGCTTCAGTTCGTCGAGTGAGGAGATTTCGCCCGGCGCGATATATTCGGCGAAATTCTTCAGCGGCGTGATATTCTCGCTGATGAAGTTCTGTACCGCCGATGCGGTCTTCCGCGACGGATCGTACAGCTCGCTCCAGTCGCTCCGGCCTTGCAGGATCAGCCCCTTGAGCATCAAACTCGCGACTACGCCATGCGTGATGCCTTGGCCGGAGTCGCCGGTGACGACAAAGATGTTTTCGCTTCCGGGATTGCGTCCAATGAAAGCGGAATAGTCCACCGGATCGAGAACTTGCCCCGACCAGCGGTGCGTGACGTTTCCTAGCTGCGGCAATAGATTGCGGATCCAGGCCTCAATCGCTTCAAAACGCTGCTCGCCGTCATCGGCCTCTCCGGTCTTGTGGTCGGCGCCGCCGGCGATGACGTAATCGAAATTTCCGCGCCCCGGCTGCGGGCGCACATAGTGATAGGGGTCGAGGGTGTCCCAGTAGAGGCCATCCTTCAACGTGTCCTTCGGGATCGTGAGTGCCATGGCATAGGTGCGATAGGGGGCCTGCTTGGTATGGATGACGGCACGGTCGTTGATTGGGGAGTTGGTCGCCACCACCGCCCAGCGTGCCCGTACCGTGCGGCCGTTTTCGGTTTGCACGGTCACGCCGTCGCGGTCCTCGCCGACTTCGTCGACCCGGGTGTCGGGGAAGAGCTTTCCGCCTCTTTTTTCGATGGCGGCGGCGAGCCCGCGCAGGTAGCGCAGCGGATGAAAGGCGCCCTGGTTGGCGTAGCGCAGACAGCGCAGGTCACCGAGGCCTTTGAACGGGATGCCGGTGTGCCAATCCACCGCGACGCCGACCTTTTTCGCCGCCTCATATTCTGAATTAAGTTCCTCGGAAGTTTTCTTGCCCAAGGCCGGAAACAGGAATCCGTTCAGGCGCCGGAAGCTGCAATTGATCTTCTCCTTTTCCTGAATCGCTTCGATCCGGTCGATTGCTGCGGAATGACTTTCATAGAACATGCGCGCGAGCTTCTCGCCGCGGACACTGATCAGGCTTTCGAAACCATCGTCGGAAGGAGAGGTGAGGTGGGCGGTGGTGCGCGAGGTCATACCGCGGCCGATCCTGCCGCGGTCCAGCACCACGACCGAATGGCCCTGCTGTGATAGTTCATATGCGGTGGAAAGCCCGGCGATGCCGGAACCGATCACGACAGTGTCGGCGCGCTCGTTGCGGGTGAGCGCTGCCGCGTCGGACGCCACTTCCGTGTCCATCCAAAGCGATTGGGTTTTTTCGTCGCCGACGTTCATTGCAGCCTGCCTCGGTGCCAACGCGACAGGGGGGCAGTCGTTCCCAAGTTCGATTGTTGGTTGGAATGCAACTGTTTTGACTCGCCTGCCTAATTGATTGGGCTTTCCGGGATGTCTGCGCAGAACATTCTCTCGCCCAGTATTTGATTTCGTGCAGCCATCCAAGCTTGCAGCCAACTACCTCGCCTTCATCCAAATTGGCATCAATACGGCTATGGCTGCGTTTAATGAGTAAAAGTATCATTCAGGATTCCTCAGTTCCGAATGGGGGCCGGGCCGATTAGGCGAGAGTTGCAAGGCAAGCAGCCAACTCGGGTTGGCGAAATGGCTTGGTCAGACGGATAAGGTCAGGCGCTACGCCGTCTGGCTCCGCATAGCCTGAGACGATCAATATCCGCATGTCCGGCCGCTTTCGCTAGATCGCACGCGCCAGATCGACGTCCGTCATGGCGGAACGCGAAGCATAGGATGCGCGTTGGTTGGCGTGCTCATGCCTGACGGTACCGCCCATGAAAATAACGCCAGATAAGCCGGACCGAGCGAGGATAGATTTAACGGATAAAGTCACCGCTCGAGCGTGGGTGAAAAAACTTGGAAAATCGCAAGAGGAAATTGCTGCCGCCATCGAGAAGGTTGGCGACACCGCAGCCGCGGTTAAAAAAGAGCTCGGCTGTGAAGCGGAGGCGGATGGCTGATGCGATGACCAGCGAATCCCACGAACGCGTACCAGCAGACACCGCGGCGGTTAATTTACGCGAGCCCTGGGAGATCGCCTATTGGTGCGAAAAATTCGGCCGGACGCAGGCCGAATTGGAAATGGCCCTCAAGGAGACTGGAAGCGTCATAGCTGACGATATTGAGACTTATTTTGAGACCAAGAAGCCTGCCGCCGAGATCCGGTAAATTGCCGGTCTCTCCAATTAGAGCCCGCTAGTGTCGCTAAATACTTTGGTCTCGTCGCGCCACCATTCCCCAGATGACGAGAACCACCACCGCCCCAACAACCGCTCCGATCAAACCCGCGCCTTCATCAGCCCGGTACCAGCCCAGAGCCTGCCCCAGGAAGGTAGCGACGAACGCCCCCACGATGCCCAGCACGGTCGTCAGGATAAAGCCAGACGGTTCGTTCGGTCCCGGATGAATAAGCTTCGCGATGATTCCAGCTACGAAGCCGATAATGATTGTCCAGATAATGCCCATAACGTGCTCCTCCTGTGCGGGCAAACAATCGCTGCAAGCCCCTAAGGTTTCAGGCCTCGAAGCTAAGCTGCGGTCGGCAGCCGCCCTTCGGGGGTGTATTTATCGACCGCATTAGGTAGCTCACGCGACAGCCGGGCGAGAATTTCCTCGCGCGACAATCCAGTCTGCTTTGACAAGGTGTCCAGCACGTCCGGTCCTATCGCTTGCTCGACCTGCGCCGGCGCGATCTGCTTATTGGGTCCGGTAGCCACCCAGGAATCAACCGTGTCGCCTTGACCACTTTGCTTAAAACGATCGACAAGTTCGGCAAGCCCCCCGCCAAGAAGGCCCCCGACGCCGGTACTACCCAGGCTGTCCCTCACTTGGCCAAGTAGGCCGCCCGGGCCGCTCTGGCCTGTCGTTCCTGGGGTATTTTTCCCCCCGAGCATTTCGGCGAGCTTATCCCTGTTCTGGTACCCCGCAATCGCGAGAAGGCCCAGCAGGGCGGTCATGGATGGAAAGCCGCGTGTCATGGGAACCTCTTTTTCCTTGAACAGTTCCCGCCACGGGTGAGGCGAGACCCGCAGGCAAAACACTCCGCAAGTGTAAAAGTTCAGAGACGAATGTGGAAGCGTGATGGCCGCCTGCACTTTCAGCCTTGATAAACCAGCTAGCCGCGAGCCCGGCCAGTGCCGACTTCTCTATCCACGACGCCAAGACAGGACCGCAAGGAGCGAAAGTGAGCAACCTATGTGTGACCGCTCTTCTTGGAGAGCCGCTATTGGGACAACAACCCAGCCTCGCGCAAGGCCTCGATGTGGGGCTGCTCTGCCTCAACGCCTCCAAGAGCGGCGGCGCCAGCCGGATCGCCAGCTCGGTGACGGTCCACAATCGCATCGCTCGCGAGCCGGCCCGACCTGGTGAAGGTGCTGACCGAGGATTTCTATCGTTCGCGCAGCGGCGAGGTGAGTTCCGGCGACCTGCCGTATTTCAAGCAGCCGATCTTCAGCTTCACGGAAGGATATTTCAGCGCCACCGGCGTCGGCGCGGTGATCGACAAGGCGCAACAGCTGCCGGGCGTGCCGAAGTTCACACCCGCCCAGAAGGAGGCGGTCGAGGTCTATCGGCAGACCGTCGAGGAAAGCGCGCTCGACATCGACTTCCGGCGCGGCGACATCCAGTTCCTCAACAACTTCGTGATGCTGCACACGCGGCGTGGGTATGAGGATTGGTCGGAGCCGGAGCGCAAGCGCCACCTGCTGCGGCTGTGGCTCTACGATGCGGCGGGACGCATCATCCCGGCGGACCAGCGCGCCGGCCGTTTTGGCCGCGGCGTGCAGGTCAAGGGCGTGGCGCGTGTCGCGCCGCTCGACGTCGACGCGGCGGCGGCGGCCTGACCGTGAGCGACGACATCGTGCTCTATGAGGATCGTGCTCTATGAGGCCGACGGCAAGGTCGGCCTCGTCACCCTCAACCGGCCCGACAAGCTCAACGCGCTCTCGATGGACATGCGGCTCGCGGTCGAGCGCGTGCTCAAGCAGGCGGACGCGGATGCGACCCGCCCATTAAACAAATTCAAGGCAAAATAGACGAGCAGGTCCTCTCGCCGCAATTTTCCTGCGGTAATAAGTTCCTGGTCATCAAATTGCGAACGCCCCAATCGTTGCGCGCGCCGCAGAGACCCCACTTGTTGTTGAATTTCAGACAGCAAGTCAGAGGTCACCTCCTCTTCGACTAGCGGACGGCCCATAGCAAGCATCTGCTGCCACAGGCGTTCTAGAAGCGGGCGAAGCACCTCAAGGCGCCGCTCTTGGGAAGTCTCGTTGCCTCTAAGATCGCGCAGCATCCTTAGCCACTGCTGCGCTATTCTCAGCCAGGCCGCCTTGTCCTTTTCCGTGAGTGAGTTCTCAGCCATCCGCTGAGCCTCACGATATTAGCCTCATATTCCTTGACTTCGTTATCGGTCATCGCCCCAGCCCCGGCCAATTAATGCCAATGGCGTTTGCGTCGAGCCCGTTATTTGATGCCAAAGGCAGCGCGCGCGATATTAGGAACTTGTGCCGCTTTCCCGCGTTGCGCTCAAGGGTCTTAAAAACAAGGTATCTGTTATGACCGCGAACCACGTAACCCCGTTTGAGGCGTTCAAGAGTTTCGTCGAGTTCTATCCGAAATTGGGTGCCACTATCGCCTTTGGCACTATGGCTGCTGTCGCAAGAATGATCCCGGCCGGTGGTGCTGCAATAAGCGATGCGCCCCAAGCAAAGGGCCCGGAGCTTGTCTCGCTTGCGAACATTTCAAGTCCTCGGAAGCGAAGGACTGCCCAACAATCAAGTCCTCGGAAGCGAAGTACTTCCCACAAAACACCGCGCAAAATCTCCAAGCGAGCGACAGGCCGCCGGAAGGTCGCCTAATCCGGAAGGTCGCCTAATTCAGCACGGCGCTTTTTGGTCCGGCCGCCGTTTGCTCATTTGCTACGAGGTGCGCACGAAGACGGCCAATTCGATTTGCGATGCTTCTTGTTGCCAAACGAGCAGAAAGCGCGCAGATCACGCCACACCTATCGGAACGCTGGTAGAGGTGCCCCGTTTGGCTGAGTAGGATGCCGATCAAATCGAGGTGTGCTGCAGCTTGCTCATTGCAATTTGGCCGTGGTCTGGCTTTCAGAGCTGCACGCCTACCGCGGGATTGGTCGTACACGACTCCGACTTCTACGGGTCTTTGTAGTCGTAGCCATAGGCTGGATAGCCATAGCTATAGGCTGGACAGCCATAGCCATAACCATAACCATAATTCATAAGGACAGGCGGCATACGCTCCGTAGCCAGAGCTGAGACCGTAACCCACCGCCAAACCGGCGGCGGCGCCCCAGCCCCAACCATTCCAGTTATTGCCACCATGGCCGTGACGCCAGTGTGCGTGGCGATTTCCATGATGCCAGTTTGCGTGGCGATTGCCATGGTGCACGTTATGGCCGCGGAAACCGCCGTGAGCAACGCGCATGCCGCCGCCTCCGCCGCCACGAACGCCCGCTCCGCCACCTCCGCCACCTCCACGGCGGACCTGGATCACGAGACCGTCGTCGTTATCCCCGGCCGCAAGCGCGGAGAACGGCCGGGCCACCTGCGAAGTGGCGGGAATTGTGCTTGCAACGACCGCGGCCGCGGCAAGCCCCGCCAGCGTGAAAGCGCCAGAAAGCGAGGTGGGCATAACCAAGTCCTCCATTTACAGTTCATACCAAGCCAAGCTCAACAAATCTTCCCGGTGGTTGTTCCTTGTCCTCTGGGCCAATGCGGGCAGCCGTATCCGGCCCAGCCTTCGGCATCTAAGGCGTGGCGAAGCTGCCCCGTCGCGTTGGTGCAGATCCCGGACTTGCCGCTCGCGTGCGCTTCCATCAACAGCGCGGCGGTGTGCTGTCAGATCGCTTTCATCTGTCGCTGTTTTGGAAGCCGCTGCGTCACCAGCCCGGCCTGAGCCATCGTCTCGATAACGTGGCCGTCGCGTAGCTTGATCGGGAAGGCGCGAGGGGGCGGTGCCAGCCGTTATGCTTTTTTCTAGGTCTTTTCAGCATTCTCTGTTGCCAATTGGTCTGGCATCATTCGCTTCCCGTTGGGCTTCTGTGAAGTGACCGTCCTTTAGCAAGGTGCCCTGCAGGCACGCGTTTTTCAGGAGCATCAGCCATGAGACCTCAATTGTGCTCCAGGTAGTCACTACTCCCGGGGGCCGCGCTCGGCTGACTTTATTCTGTCTTGGCGGCAAGCTCTTTTTTACCCTCTCTGCATTGTCGTTAACTTTTTTCGATTGCGGCGGCAATTTCCTGCTTTGACTTGCCGACCTTCTTCGCCCAAGCACGAGCAGCAACTTGTTCTGTTAAATCGATAACCGCCCGATGCAGCTTGTCCGGTGTGATTTTTCATGCGGTTGTCAAAGATGCGAACGACCCGGGGGATGAAGCTTGCTAGAAGCTGTCCGGGCGTCTCGCTTCTGCATCGGCGGTCAGATTCGAGTAGGAGTAGGTGCGGAAGTGTCGATCAGCACTCCTTCCGCCCGATGCAGACCTCCGACCAAGGGCGCTGGCTTGGCTGGTTGGTTTAGGCGATGCCTCAGCGACTGCACGCTGCGGCTTGGCCGCCGTGCCGGTACCTGTAGGCGGCGCCTTAGCCGCCACGAGCTCTCCGCCGCGCAGAAGTGTCAGGTGGTCCTTGTCCCAGCCATAAATGTCCGCTCGCTGCTGCACCTCGCCGGCTGCATCGACGAATGCTGTTTGATAGGTAAGATGCACCTGGATCGGCGCTTTGATTTTTATGTGTGTCTCCTCGTCGCCGTAAAGCGAACGGATTCGCTCCGCGGTATGGTTCTCTTGCGGCTGTGAAAAACTCAGCAGCGCCTCGGCATATTTGTCGGGGTCCTTTACACGGATGCATCCGTGACTATAGGCGCGCGCCGGCTGTGCGAACAAAGCTTTGTTCGGAGTGTCGTGCTGATAGACCGAGAACTTGTTGGAGAAGCTAAAACGAAGCTTTCCCAGCGCGTTCCGTGGTCCAGGCGGCTGGTGCATCTGGAGAGAGCCGTCGGAGCCTCTCGACATCACTAGTCCCAGGCGCCGTAGCGCCGATGGGTCCGCCTTCAGAGCCGGGAGATATTCCTTGCGAATGAGGGAAGGCGGGACGTTCCACGTAGGATTAATCGTAATGTACTGCAATGTTGAGCTCAATAGTGGCGTTGCCATCTCGCCCGGTTTGCCGACGATCACCCTGGTGGTCCAGATCACGCGGTCATCAGCAATCACCTTCATGCTGTAGTCTGGAATGTTTACCTCGACGCGGGTGCGCCCCAGATCACGGGGCATCCACCGCCACCGGTCCATATTGGCGATGACTGTGTCGAGGAGCCCAGAATGACTGGTGCTGCTGCCGCCCCGTCTGAGTTCCGCCACCTTTGCCTTCAGCGCACGGTAGCCTTCATGAGCTGGGAGGTAAAATTCCAATTCTAAGCGAACATCGGTCGCGGCCTCTATTCCGGCAAGAACTCGCTCCGGGTCGGGGACGTCAGGGTTATAAGAGATTGCGTCATTCACGCGGTTGAACGCCACGCGACCGCCTCTCGCATGCCGCGCGAAGGCGATTACCGACAACCCCATTCGCACTTCGTCCTCGGGGAGCTTCGACAGGTCTGAAAACCGAGGGACGGGGTAATCGGCGGGCTCCAGCCCATCCGCGGCCACGCCGCTGAGGTAGCGTGCAGCTTGCTGCGCCTTGGCATTGGGTTGGCCCTCATGAGTCCAGAACGGATCGTAACTTCTCTGCTCGTAGAAAGTTTTTAATGCCTCGCGCTCGCCGACTGCGCCCATGCTGGGCAAGTCCCCGGTGAAGAACTCTCGCAGCTGTTGAGCGCCCTGCAACTCGCCGCCGCGATCGACCAACGTATTGCTGTGGGTTGGCGCCCCTGGGTTTACGCCTGCGTTTGCCGTTTCATCCAGGCTTCGAGCGGTCGAGACGGTAACATCTAAGGTAAGAATCAGCGCCATCAGCGTCAGGATCGTATGGTGCGGCTGATAGCGCATATGAAGGCGTCACTTTTACTCGTTCACGCCTCAACACAACGCTGATGCGATGATTTGGTTTCAGCTGAGCAGCGGAAGCGTGCTGAACCGTCGCGCCGGATGCTCGCGTGGGCCAAGATGAACCGTAGCTCTAATTGTGTTCACCCTCGGCGGCTTGCGCCTACTGCTAGGGCGTGTACTCATAAACGCTTCGGAGATCCGCATCCGAGCCCAATCCGGAATTCTTCTGCTCGATCAGGGTATTTCCATTCGTGACCCAAAGGCGACATTTACCCGCCGCTCGGCAAAACGACATGAAAGATCGTCCCGTAAGGATTGTTGGCAGATACCTTAAGGCTCCCAGCGTGGGACTCGATGATCGATCGACAAATGGCAAGTCCCACGCCCGTGCCAGTGGCTTTTGTCGTAAAGAATGTCTCGAAGATACGTCCTTTGTTTTGCTTATCTATTCCCGTCCCAAAATCTTCAACGGTAACCACAACACCGGAAGACTTCGAATTGATATCGGACGTTATCCGCAACGAGCGGACGCGACCGGTGACGGTCATCGCTTCGATCGCATTCGTAACCAAATTCAGAAATACTTGCTGCAATTGGCCTCGATCGACGAGAATTTTGGGAAGTCCCTCCCGCAGCTCAGTTGAGACCGATACTCCGTGCATTCGTAAATCGTCCTTAAGCTCTTTAAGTACCTCGCGAACGATGTCGTTTATGTTGAGCCACGCTCTTCCGTGAACGTCGCTCGCGAACATCGCCCGGACGCTGCGAATAACCTCTCCAGCGAATAACCTCTCCAGCTCGTTGACCGTCACCGACAACAGCCTGCAAGGCCTCGCGCGCCTCGTCAACGTCGGGCGTCTTTTGCGCGAGAAAACCCAAGCCTGCTTGCCCCACCACAGGAGTGCCGATCATGAACACGCCAACCCCCTGGATGATTGCACTTGCCCTGCTGCTCGCCCTGGCCGCACCGGCGCGTGCCGGCGTCATCGGTGGCACCTGCGTACCCGACAGCGACACGATCGCGCGCCAGCTCTACCACACCGCCGGCTTCGGCGTGCAGTTCGCCCCCGGCAAGGTCGGGCGCATCCGGTTCCTCTGCCCGCTGCCCGGCACTGGCACCTCCAACATGTCCGGAGAATCCTGCTGAGCTATATCGATCCCGACGGCGTCGGAACCGAAGCGCACGTCGTCGCCTCGCTTGGCTTCGCCCTCAGTGGCAGCAATGCCGGCATCACCATCGGCAGCTGCGACTCCAATTCCAACACCGCGAACGTGACCGGGCCGGCCGAGGTTAGGTGCCTTTTCCGCGGCATGACGTCCGCGCCGCATACTACTGGTGGGAGATCGTCATGGAGCGCACCAATCCGGCGCTGAACGTCGAGTTCCTGGGTAGCACGTACCTCATCACGTCGGGAAACCTGCCGTGGCCGTGGTCGTTCTTTTAGCGAAGGCGGGGAGAGGGTTCGGGCCCCAACCCGACCGCCAAAAGCCCGCCCGAAGCTGGACGCCGCCGCCGTCGAGAAGCCACGCGCCGCCTGACAACAACCCGGAACAATGACTGACGCGCCGTGGCGTCGTGTGGCGGGCATTGTATGACGCGGGGCCGTATAAGCGGTCCCGGCTTTGTCTGTTGCGGCTGTTTCGGATGTTGCGGACTTGGCAGGTCACGGAGGGATAATTGGCCCTTCGATCTTCCCGGGTCTTCCCAATTGCCTCAGGCAAAGAAAAAACCCGCGTTTTGCTGGGCTTTCCTGCTTAGACGGAACGACGGGGGTTTTCTTAAGAAAGTGTTGCCGCTCGTCCTCCCGAAAGCCGGAGTTACGGGACTACGCATCTGGATTCCCGCTTGCGCGGAAATGAGCGGGGAGACCTGTCATCAGCGCCGCTTCAGCCGCGCGTAGGCCATATTGGCGATGGTCTGCTGCGGCTGATGGCGTGTGCGCTCCTGCTGACTACCGCTAACGTGCGGGAAGGGCCGTCACATCCTTCATCCAGTCGTTGTTGGTCTGTGCCGACAGCGCTTTGCTGAGGGGTGGAACAGTTTCCGCAGAGCTCGTGGCCACGGCCGCAGGGCCTTTTGCCCCGGGGGCCAACACGGCGGCAAAGCCACAAACCAGCGCCGCCCATGCCAGCCCGCGCAAGATTGAGGCAAAATTTTTCCGAAGAAACTCTGACCGGATGGCTTTTGCCTGCTCCTTCATTCGCTCGAGATCTCGCCGATAAAAAAATACGCTTTCTGAACCGCTCTTTTCCATGGACATGACATCCTCCTGCATCGGTGGGAGGACCATGCGCCAAGCAACCTCGAGGGGTCGTTGGCATTTGCCAATGGGTGCTGAAGAAAGCGCAACTAAGCGAAAGCCTCAGCTGTAGGCCCGCGCAGCGCGCGAGCAGAGCAGCGAAAGCCAGCATCGGCGGGAAAAGTCGGCTGCGAGCCTTACTAATAGCTTACTAATCGCAAAAGCTTCAGGGCCGATTGCCACCTAAGTACTTGATTTGATTGGTGGGCGCACCAGGGCTCGAACCTGGGACCCGCTGATTAAGAGTCAGCTGCTCTACCAACTGAGCTATGCGCCCGACACCAATAAAGGCTGGATAAGCCGTTATCTAGGACACTCGGTGGCAAATGCCAAGCGCAATAACGCGGATCCGGAAATAGGCCTGCAGATGTGAAAATGCCCCGTAGTCCGGGCAATTCCAGCCACCCAACGTCCCCGCACTCCGTGATCAGAGAAACATCATTGTTCTAAGGGAAGGGATGGCCCGCGGTCTGGCCCGTCATTACTGTCTTTCTACTGTCTTTCTGTAAAATGTCATTGCGGGATGGCTCCAAGCCGAGCCCGGGATCCAAACAAGCGCCGCAACCTGCAATGACGATCGGGACAAGAAAAGGCGGAAGAAAATGGCATGTAAAGTGTTGGTGGTGCAGGGCGGAACACTGATCGACGGCACCGGCCGTCCGCCCGTTGAAAACGCCGTCGTCATTATACAAGGGGGCAGGTTCAAGGCGGTCGGAAGGCAGGATCAGATAGCCGTCCCGGAACAGGCCGAAGTCATCGACGCGCGAGGCCGAACGATCCTGCCGGGCTTCATCGACGGCCACGCCCATCTCGAGGATTTCCACGGCGATCTCTACCTCCACCTCGGCATCACCACCGTCGCAACCATCCAGATTTTCCAGGATGGTCCCTGGACCTTGGCCCAGAAACGCGGGACGGAGCTGGGCAAGATCCGCGGGCCGCGTATCTGGATGTCGGGCCGCGCCATCGGCGGCACCCGCGTTATGACCGACGCGCCCGATGGCCGCACCGATCGCGGGAACATCATCGTCACCACACCGGAGGAAGCCCGCGCCGCCGTGCGCAAGAAAAAAGAGCTCGGTGCCGACATCATCAAGCTCAACGAGTTTTTACCGCTCGCGCTGGTGGAAGTCGTGGTCGCGGAGGCGCACAGCCTCGGTCTGCCGGTCACCGCCCACAGCATGGACTGCATCGGTTCGGCCAAGGCCGGCGTCGACGCGATCGAGCATATCTGGGCGGTGGGAACCAGTTCCATTCTTTATCCGCCCGCGCGCGAGCAATTGCATACCGATCGGCTGGGCGGATTGATCGATCAGGAAATTGCCAATTCCTATTATCAAACGGAAAATTTCGGGCCCATCATCGATGCCATGGTTGAGCGCGGCGTGGCCTGGACGCCGACGATCGCCAAGTGGCTTCGTCCGCTGTCGCCCAGCGCCGAGCGCTTTCGCGCACGAGAAGATGAAATCCTTGCCGATCCCAAGGCCGCTCTTCCCGGGGCGGTGCGCGCGGTCACCTACAATGCCTATGACAAGCTGTTCAAGCGTTACAATAAGGAACAGCTCGAGCGCGCGAAGATCGGCTATCGCAAAGCCAATGAATTCATCCGGCGCTTTGTCGAAGCCGGAGGCATCCTGAAGGAAGGGTCCGATCCCCCGCGTGGCATGGCGGCGCTGCTGATGCATGAGGCGCTGACCATGGACGTCGAGGCCGGCGTTCCGCCGATGACCGTGATCCAGTCGGCCACGCTCAATGTCGCCAAGACCTTCAAGAAGGACAAGGATTACGGCAGCGTCGAGCCCGGCAAGGTGGCCGATTTATCGATCATCGAGGGCGATCCGCTGAAAGACATTTGGTGCACGCAGAACGTTAAAATGGTGGTGAAGGACGGGCAGAAGGTCGATGTCGCCTTCAGCGGCTACAAAAATCCCATTCCGGCTTTCTACGCCTATCAGACGATACCGATGGATCTCGACATCGAACCGAAATCGGCGCTGCAGGGATCCGGGCCGATCACGCTCAAAGTGCGGGGGGAAGGCATCTGGCCCTTCCACCGCGTCATGCTGAAGCGGGAATTCGGCAGCATCTTCAACTTCAATGCGATTGAACTGCCGACACGATACATCTCCAAGCATGAGCTGGAAGCCGATATCGCGCCCGAGCAGATCACGGAAGCAGGCACCTACACTATTACGGTGAAAGCCGAGGGCGAAATGCTCCCCGAGTTCGCATCGGGCGCATCTGGTTATCGGTTTCAGCTAGTAGCAGTGAGAATCCTGGACTGTGCGCGCCGAATGCGGATCAAGGCGGCGCCAAGCGGTTCACACGCCCGTTGATTTGCGCGGTATAGATCGTCCCGTTGAACCCGACCCCGAAGCTGCTCAGTCCCGGCAGGATTACTTCCGCCGACCGGTCGCCGCGCGCTTTTTGCGTGGACGGACGCGGCACGAAGCTGCGCAGTTCGCCGGTGCAGGCGTCGCCGTAGAGGTAGCGGCCGTCGAGAGCTGGCAGCGCGAGATTGTGAACCACATAGCCGCCGATGATCGCGCAGCGGCCGCCGTTGTGGTCATAGACAAACATCGGCGGGGTGGCGGGATCCGGCCCGGGCCGGGAATTGTCGAAAACCAGGTCGCCTTCGAATTGCGGCCAGCCGAAATTTGCCCCCCGCGCGTCCCGAATGGCGAGGAAATTCACTTCTTCGCGGAGGGTTTGTCCAACATCGGCGATCGCAATATGCCGGCCGTCGAAAGAGAAGCGCCACGGATGGCGTAGCCCATAGGCAAATATCTCGTCGAGCCCAGGCTGGCCGACGAAGGGGTTGGAATCTGGAATGCGATATTGTTTGCCACCTTTTCCGGGCAGGGGATTGATTCGCAAAATCTTGCCCAGCAGGCTGTTCAGGTCGCGGGCCGGCTCGCCGGGTGGCGTCAGCTTCCCGCCGTCGCCCGTGGAGATATAGAGAAGGCCGTTGTCATCGAATGCGAGCTGCCCGCCATTGTGGTTATTGGCGCCGGGATGCGGAATCGCGAGCAATTTCCGGCGTGTCGTGCGGTCCGCGCGCTCGGCATTGTCCGCCTTGCGGAGGAATTCGTCGATCTCGATCTCGCCGTTGTTGTTGGTGAAGGCCACGTAGAAACGGCGGCTCGTCTCATAATCCGGCGCAAAGGCCATGGACAGCAGTCCCTGCTCGTTATCGGCGTCGACATCCGGCAGGCTGAGGACTAGGTCGCGGATGTCGAGAAAGGGCCTGTTGACCCGTATCTCGTTGCGCAACAGCCGGATCGTGCCGGGCCGCTCCACCACGAACACCAGATTCGTCGCCCCGGGCGCTACGGTGACGAAAGTCGGAACTTTGAACGTGCCGAGAAAGACCAGGCTGGCCGCGGGCGTCGCCCGCGCTTGCGGCCCGGTCAGCATGGCTGCAAAAAGCGTGACGATCGCAAGGGACGACTTGGCTGAAAGCTTGCCTAAAATCGTTCCGGCCATGACGTCCTCCCCGCGCGCTCTAAACCCGCAGCGGCATATTAATTTTAGCAAGCGGGCAACGTGAACCCGACGCGGCCGGTTCTCACAGGTATATCGCGTGGTAATGCGCTTCTTAACGGGAAGACCGGAACTTCAACAGCCATGAGATGCTGCTCCCCAAGTCGGCCGGGGCCGACCTGGGTCATTTTTGGGCTCTGATCCGAGGCAAACTTTGACAGCGGGACTGCCTACGCCCCCGCGTCAGCCTTTGCTGCGCCCCTCTGCATCTTTTCTTCGTAGCGGCCCTTCTTGACGATCTCCGAAAGCGTGCCGTCCGGCGAGCGAAATTTCAGCGCGCCTTCGCCCGGCTTCGACAGGATGGTGCCGCCGGCTGCCTTGATCTTGTCGGCAAACGCCGTCTGGTCCGGCACCTCGATGCCGGTGTGATGGATGCGCGGGCCATCGCCGGCCCAGCGGGACTCGTCCTTGTCCTCGGCGTCGTACTGCATCAGCGCAAAGTCGAGATAACCGTCCGACAGGTGGCAGGAGGTGTGCTTGCGGCTCTTCTCGGTGATGACGTGCTTGAAGCCGAACACGTTCTCGTAGAACTTCCGCGACTTCTCGAGGTCGTCCACCTTCAGTGCGAGGTGAACGAAACGGTTCGGGGCTTTCTCTCTCGTCTTGTAACGACCCACAGCAACGATCTCGCCGTAGTTGCCGTCCGGCGCCTGGAACTTCAACGCCCCTTCGCCCTTGTTGGAGAAGATTTTTCCGCCATTGGCTTCGATCTTCTTGATCGTGTCTTCGCGGTCCTCCACTTCGACTCCGTAGTGGTGGATACCGGGGCCTTTGCCGATCAGTTTGGCTTCGGCCTCGTCCTCGCTGTCATAGGTCATGATCGCGAAGTCGATGGTGCCGTCGCTCATATGACGCGACGTGTGGCCGCGTGCGTGCCCGGTCTTGGTTTGATAGATGCCAAACACGTCTTCGTAGAACTTGGTCGACTTCTCGAGGTCGTCGACCTTGATCGCGATGTGAACGATGCGAGACATGGTCTTCTCCGTTGCTAATGCCAAAAGGCGAGGGCGCGCGGTTCCCCGCACGTCATCTCGCTTCAATTTTCCAGCTTGATACCAGTTAGGGTCAAGCTTGGCCGTTCGTCAAGTCCAGCCCGCCCACGCTTCATTTGAAACGCGGGCGGGCCTTTTTTATTGTCCGCGGGCCAACGCCTATCGCACCACCTTCGCGCCGGCTTCCTTCAGGATGTCACGCAGCTGTCCCTCGTAAGCCGTGAGGAAAGTCCGCGTCTGTGCAGACTTTTCATTCACGTTCTCCAGCTGGCTGTCGGCGAGGAATTTCTTCCAGCCGGCCGTCTGCCGGAGCTTGTCGAGCACCCCTTCATAATAAGCTACCGCTGCTGCCGGCATGTCGGGCGGGCCGACGACGCCGCGTGTTTGCGGAACGTCCGGGATCTTGAACCCCTGTTCCGTGAGCGTGGCGACGTCCTTGAATGCATCAAGACGGCTGTCGCCAATTTGCGCGATCACCCGCAGCTTGCCGGCTTTCACCTGCTCGCCCGCCTCGCTCGGATCCATGATCATCAGGTCAACGTGGCCGCCCAGTAGCGCGGCGATGCGCTCGCCGCCGCCCGGGAAGGAAATAAAGGCCCAATTGGCGCCGGTTTGTTTCATCAGGAGCTGCCGCACGATATTGTCGCGCGAGGTAATGGATCCGCCCGATTGTTTCAGCGTACCGGGCTTATCCTTCGCCACCTTGAGGAATTCAGCCATGGTCTTGTACGGCGAGTCCGCGCGGACCACGGCCAGCGCCGGTTCGGTCACCAGCCGGGTGACCGGGGTCAGATCATTGAGCCTGTTCTGCGCAGCTTCCTGCGTCAGCGGATCGACGACCCACACCACCGTAAAGATGGCGATGGTGTTGGGATCGCCCTTTTTGCTCGCCATATAGGCTGCAGCCGTGGTGCTGCCACCGCCGGTCTTGTTGGCGACTTGCACGCGCACGGGCAGAAGCTTTTCCTGTTCGATGATGGTGACCATCTGGCGCGCCATCACGTCGTTACCGGAGCCGGGGCCGCCGTGCACAACAAGTTCGATCGGCTGAGTCGGCGTGAATTGCGCAAGCGCCGGTGCGAAGGCGGCCGAGACCGCCAATGCCGCTGCGCCGGCAAGTAAGATTCGTCTTTTCATCGCATTTTCTCCCTGTTTACGCTTCTGATTGACAGCAAAAATCCCCGCTCATCCTTCGGCAAGCGCACGCACGCGTGCGCGATTGAAGTAGGACAGCAAGGGCAGAACCAATACAAGCGCGGCAAAGCCCAGCATGACCGCCGAGATCGGGCGTTCCATCAGCATCATGAGGTCGCCCTGCGACATCATCAACGATTGCCGGAGCGCGCGCTCCATCGCGTCGCCAAGCACGAAGCCGAGGATCAGCGGCGCGGTCGGATATTTCAGCTTAGTCATGACATAGCCGAGCAGCCCAAAACCGGCGAGCAGGGCAACATCGAACAGGCGGCCGGTCACCCCGTAAACGCCGATGATCGAAATGCCGAAGATGAACGGGTGCAGGACATAGGTCGGCAACCGCAACAACTGCGCGAAAAGCGGGACGAGCGGAAGATTCAGCACCAACAGCATGACGTTGCCGATATACATGCTGGCAACCAAGCCCCAGAACACATCGGGCGATTCCTGCATCATCAGCGGTCCGGGGCGGATGCCCCAGATAATTAGCGCCGACAGCAGGATAGCGGTGGAGCTGCCACCGGGAATTCCAAGCGTGAGCAGTGGCACCAGCGCGCCGCCGGTGTCGGCATTGTTGGCGCCTTCCGGGGCAGCAACGCCTTCGGGCACGCCCGTGCCAAACTTTTCCGGATGCCGGGATACGGCCTTTTCCAATCCGTAGGAGATGAAGGAGGCGATGGTGCCGCCGGCGCCCGGCAGCACCCCGATCAGAAAGCCAATCACCGAGCCGTTGATAAAGGCGAAACGGCAGGCCTTCAGATCGTCCCAGGTCGGCAGCAGGTTGCGCAGCCCGCGCGGCACCGGAAGCATTTGGCTTTCCTCGCCTCCCTCGATATTGGCCAAAACCTCGCCCACTGCGAACACGCCGATCGCCACGACCATGAAGTCGATGCCGCCGAGCAACTGCGGCTGCCCGAAGATGAAGCGCGCCTGTGCGGTGAAGATGTCAGTGCCGATGCTCGTCAGCCACAATCCCACCAGTAGGGCCAGCAATCCCTTGAGCAGCGAGGGCCCCGAGAGCAACACGACCAGTGCCAGGCCGAGCACCATCAGAGAGAAATATTCCGGCGACGAGAAGCGAAGCGCAAAGGCGGCGACCGGCGGCGCTACCAAAGTCAGCAAGACGATACCGACAGTGCCAGCGATGAAGGAGGCGACTGCCGCAATGCCGAGCGCCGCTCCCGCGCGGCCCTTGCGCGCCATCTGGTAGCCGTCGAGGCACGTGACTACCGATGAGGACTCGCCCGGGATATTGAGCAGGATCGAGGTGGTGGAGCCGCCGTATTTGGCGCCGTAATAGATGCCGGCCATCATGATGACGCCGCCGGCCGGATCCATGCTGAAGGTCAGCGGCAGCAAGAGCGAAATGGTCGCCGCCGGCCCCAAGCCGGGCAGAATGCCGACCACCGTGCCGAGCAGGCAGCCGACAAAGCACCACAGCACATTGGTCGGCTGCAGCGCGACGTAAAATCCGTGCAAAAGTCCGTCGGCGATGTCCATGTTCAGAACCCGAGCCAGCCGACAGGAAGCTGCACGCTAAGCAGAACCGGAAAGACAATATAGAAGGCGGCCGTAGCTCCGACAGCCGTCAACACGGCGGCCAGCAGCGTGCGCTGGAAGACGAAAGCGACGAGGAAAAAAGTGAAGAGTGCGAAGCTCAGGCGAAATCCCAGAATGCCCATCGTCGCGATACAGGCCGCGAAAGCGAGCCAGGTGATCAGCGCACGCTTCATGCCACCCAAATCCTTGCGCGCCTCCTGTGGCCTTGGCTTCAGCGCGGTGCTGATGATCAACGCCAGCGCAAGGCCGATCATCAACAGGCCATACCAGGTGGGAAAGAAGCCGGGCCCCGGACCGTCGGGATTGTAGTAGTTCCAGAAGCGCGCCTGCGCCACGATATAAAAACCGAGCGCGACCAGTATCGCGCCGGAAATAACATCGCCATTGCGAAGGTTGTATTTGTGCATTTCTTCTCCCGTTCCCCCTTGTTTCTCGGGGTGTTGGCATGACGCTAGCAGCCATCGCGAGGGGACGAAAGCCCGCCAAAAGTCCGACGGAGAGGGTAGCATTGCGGGCCATAATGGATAGAATGCCGTCTGCCGCCTAATGTGCGGCATCTCCCTTCCTTTCGCAGCATCAGCAATGACATCGGTTTGCAATACGTCTGCCGTGCCCGCCATGTGCGATCCCTATATGGAATGGGTTGCGCGCCAGGGTGTGCCCATTGTGGAAGATTTCGGCATTGATATCCGCAAGGTACCGGTGAGGCCTTGGGCCCGCTACGGCATGCATGGGGCGTTTTGTCACCTCAAGGGCCGCGACGATTTTCTCTCGATCTTCGCCTTCGAGTTGCCGTCGGGCGGAAAATCAGCCCCGCTGCGGCACATCTGCGAAGAGGTGATCTATGTGATCTCTGGCCACGGCTCGACCGTGGTGACGACGGAAGACGGCCGCAAGCACAGTTTCGAATGGGGGCCGAAGAGTCTTTTTTCGATTCCGCTGAACGTGCGGCATCAACATTTCAACGGCTCCGGCCTGGAGCCTGCGCGCTTCGCCTCCGCTAATAATATGATCTTTGTGCTCAACCGCTTCCGCAACGAAGAGTTCATCTTCAATTGTCCGACACAATTCCCCGAACGAGTCGGCGGCAAGAAATATTTCGCGGGCGAAGGCGAATTCATCGGCATCCGACCGGGCCGGCATCAGTGGGAAACCAATTTCGTCGCCGACCTCTCGTCCTTTGAGCTGAAGGCCTGGGCGGCGCGCGGGGCAGGCGGCTCCATGCTGCGTTTCATGCTGGCCGACAACACCATCGGCGCCCATTCCTCGGAAATGCCGGTCGGCACCTACAAGAAGGGCCACCGCCATTTCGATGGTGTCTGCGTCTTCGCTGTCACCGGCGAAGGCTATTCGCTGCTTTGGCACGAAGACGATCCGGATTTCGTACGGGTGAACTGGGAGCATGGCGTGGTCTATTGCCCGCCGGATTCTATGTTCCACCAGCATTTCAACGTGGCCGATCATCCCTCTCGTTATCTGGCCCTGCAGATCGGTACCGTGCGCTATCCGCTCTTGAAGATGAAGCGCGAGATTTGGGACGTCGGCGTGGACAAGGACGTCAAGCAGGGCGGCGCTCAGGTCGAATATGAGGATCAGGATCCGCGCATCCATAAAATATGGCTGGAAGAGATTGCCAAACACGGGGTGACATCCGGCATGGGCAAGTTCATGGACGAAACGCCCTTTATCAAGGCCGCGCGATGAAGGAGATCAATCAGCCCGCGCCGGCAGGAAAATACTTGGTCGATTCCTATGAGGATTGGGCCAAAGGCGAGGGCGTTCCGGCCCATACCGGCGCCTCGATCGACATGCTGACGGCGGAGGTAAAGCCTTGGGCGCGTTACGGCCTCAACGGCGCCTTCTGCCATCTCGACGGCCGGGACGACTTCCTTTCCGTTTTCCTGATTGAGCTGCCACCGAATTCCGGCTCGGCGCCGCACAAGCATCTCTACGAAGAGGTTTGCTATGTGCTGGCCGGCAGCGGCTCAACCGAGTTTCAGGCTCCGGACGGACATACGCAAGTGATCGAGTGGGGTCCGCGCAGCTTGTTCGCGCTGCCGATGAACGCGCATTATCGCCACCGCAACACGTCCGCTGAAGCGGCTCGCTTTGCGGCAATTAATGATCTGCGTTATCTGTTCAATCTCTACCGCAGCGAAAATTTCGTGTTTAACACTGCGCTGCAATTCGGCGAGCGGCATGGCGGCGCCGAGGCGTTGGTCGACCTCGCGAAACAGCAGCCCGGGCCGCTGACGCTTGCCAAGGGCACGTTGTCCAGCGACGTGAATGAACTAGCGCCGGGCACCTATCGCGAGGCCTCGCGTCAGATGTTCGGGGCTCATCTCCTCGGTGTCGATGGCGAAGGTTATATGCTGACCTGGGAGGAGGGGTCGCAGGACTATGTCCGCACTGCCTGGCGTCATGGCATCGTCACGGCCGCCCCCGGGATGCACTTCTGCCAGCAGTTCAATGCCGCCGCAGGCCCGTCGCGCTACCTCGATGTGCAAATGGGCAGCCAGAGTTATCCCAACTTCCGCTATCGGCGCGCGGCCTATGGCGATACCCGCGTTTATGCCGCCGGCAGCGCCACAATTCCGTTTGCCGAGCAGGACCCGCGCATTCAAAAAATGTGGCTGGAAACTATCGCGGCCAAGGGCGTGGCGCCGAGGATGTAACATCGGCTTATTCCGGCGTTACAAAGAAACGAGCCGAGCATCAAAAAAATGCACTGGAGAGCCACCTGCATTCTGGTCCACGCTGTCGCGTTTCCTCGAATGACAAGTTAGTCCCTCAATACCCTTGCGCCCATCCCCCACCGTGCTAGGGGAACAACCGCGGCTGGCCGGCCGTATTCATCCTCGCGGAAGGGCTATGCACGAATTGGATTTTGAGCACGAACACGCCACAGAAGCAGACCGCGAGGAACTCGCCCGCTTCATCTGGAGTCAGGACAATATCGAGCTGAGAACGATCGGCATCGATATCGGCAGTTCCACCTCCCATTTGTTGTTCGCCAAAGTCACGCTGCAGCGCCAGGCGCTTGGCCTTTCCAGCCGCTTCCTGGTGGTGGGCCGCGAGGTGGTCTGGCGCTCACCGATCATGCTCACGCCGTTTGTGCCGGACGGCACCATCGATGCCAAGAAGCTAGGGCACTTTATCCATCAGGCCTATCACGACGCCGGCTTCACCCGCGCCGACATCGACTCGGGCGCGGTGATCCTCACCGGCGAAGCGATCAAGAAAACCAACGCGCGTGCGATCGACGATTTATTCGCGGAGGAGGCCGGAAAATTCGTCTGCGCCACCGCCGGTCACAAGCTGGAATGCACTTTGGCGGCGCACGGCTCCGGCGCGGTGCAGCTTTCCAAGCAGCGCCAGGCTTGTGTGCTGCATGTCGATGTCGGCGGCGGCACCACCAAGCTGGCGCTGATCGACAAGGGAAAGATTTTGAGCGTCGCCGCTTTTGCGGTTGGCGGGCGGCTGTTGGCGAGCGACGCCTACGGTGCCTGGACGCGCATCGACGACAGCGCGCGGCTCGTCGCGCAGGAGCTCGGCATCGCCGCCGACATGCGCGGCATGGGCGAATTGAAGAACCGCAAGGCCGTCGCCACGCGGCTTGCCACGCTCGCGGTCGACCAGATTACCGGCGGCAGCAAGGACGAGCTCGGCAAGAAATTGGAACTGACCGAGCCGCTGGCGCGTACGGTCGAGCCGACGCTCATTACGTTCTCCGGCGGCGTGGCGGAATACATCTTCGGCTATGAGACCAAGGAACACGGCGACATCGCCAAACTCTTCGCCGCCGAGATCGGCAGCCAACTCGGCAAGCGCAGCAAGATCACCGTTGTCGATCCCGGCCAGCGCATCCGCGCCACGGTGATCGGCGCCTCACAATTCACCGTACAGGTGAGCGGCAAGACCATCTATCTGCCGGAGACCGACGTGCTGCCGGTGCACAACGTGCCGGTGGTGCATGTCGATACCGATCTTTCCGGCAAGATCGATCCGAATGTCTTCGCCAAGGCGATCGACGCTAAGCTGAAACAGGCCGATCTGGAGCCGAATTCGCGGCTGGCTATCGCCTTCACCTGGGCGGGCGATCCGGAATATTCCCGCCTGCGCGCCGCCGCCGAGGGCATTGTTGCCGCCGTCAGCGCGGGCCGCAAATCAGGCGACGTCCTCTTCCTTATGATCGAGGGCGATGTCGGCCGTACCTTCGGCCATCTCTTGGAAACCGAGCTGAAATTCCCCGGCCATGTGATTTCCATCGACGGCGTACAGCTGCAGGACTTCGACTATGTGGACGTGGGTGCCATGATCACGCCACCCGGGGTGGTGCCGATGGTCATCAAGTCGCTGCTGTTTTCGTAGATCGAACCCTCCAGCGGCCTCATTCCGGCAACATTGCGACTTAGTGCGCCTCGAAGGAGGATCGCCCCATCTTCGAGGCCGCGGACAAATGCGCGCGGTCTGCGCCTCCTCAGGCGACGCAGATTTGACCGGGATGGTCATTCCGCCCGGAAACATTCGGCGCGTCCGCGCGTTTTCCTAAAGCCCTTGATTGCAAGAGCTTTTTGGAGACCCGCCGATGCAAGTCCCCCTCGAAATCACCTTCCACAATATGGAGAGCTTGGATTGGGCCGAGCAGGAGATCCGCGCCCGCGTCGACGATCTTGAATCGATTTACGACCGGCTTACCTCCTGCCGGGTGCGCGTGGATCAGCGCGCGACCAACACCAACGACACCATACCGCCGGTGGTGAGGATTGAGCTCGGCATACCCGGCCGGAAGGATTTGGTTGTGGCGCATGAGCCCGACCGCCTGCAGCTGAAGTTCCAGCGACCGGATCTGCACAATGCAATCAACGAGGCTTTCCGCATCGCCGAGCGCCAGTTGAGCGAGTACAAGGACCGGCTGAAGGACCATACCATCGAGGTGCGGCACGAAGCCGCCCAGAACAACCTGGGGCAGGTCGCCGAACTCTATCCCGACCGCGATCACGGCTTCCTTCTGACCAAGGAGGGTGGGCTCCTCTACTTCCACCGCAACAGCATGCTGAACGGTGATTTCGACGCGCTGAAGCTACGCGACGAGGTCTATTACGTCGAGGATGTCGGCGACACCGGCCCTCTCGCGACCAAGGTGCGGCTGAAGAACGCGAACGCTGAGGAAACCACACAACAACAACGGCTATAGGCGAATCGGGTTTGCGCCACTGTGCGTTTACGTTCGCGCGTACTTCAGCTTCGTGCCGATACTAATCGTCAGCGTCCCGACGCCTTCCACTTCGCATTCCATCTTTTCACCTTCCACGACCGGGCCGACACCGGACGGCGTGCCGGTAAAGATGACGTCGCCGGCTGCGAGCTCGACCATCTCCGACAGCTTGGAAATGGTCTCCGGCACATTCCAGATCATCTGCGCAAGGTCGCCTTCCTGGCGCAGCTTGCCATTCGTCTTCAGCGTGATCTTCCCTTTGGAGGGATGACCGATTTCCGACGCCGGGCGCAGCGCGCTGCAGGGCGCGGAATTGTCGAAGAATTTTCCGATCTCCCATGGCTGCTTGATATTGCGCGAGGCGATCTGCAGGTCGCGGCGCGTGAGGTCGATGCCGACGCCGTAGCCGTAAATACAGTCGTTCGCCTTGGCGGCCGGGATGTTGCGGCCTCCGCTCTTGAGCGCGACCACCAGCTCTACCTCGAAATGCAGATCCTTGGTCAGCGACGGGTAGGGAATCGTCGCGCCGTCGCGCACCAGTGCATCGGACGGCTTGGCGAAGAAGAACGGCGGCTCACGCTCGTTGTTCCCCATCTCCCTGATATGCTCCAGATAATTGCGGCCCACGCACCAGACCCTGCGGACAGGGAACAGCTTGGAGCTGCCGGCCACCGGAAGCGACGGCGGTGCGGGCGGGGAAATCACGTAATTGTCGTTCGCGCTCATGATTGATATTCGCTCGTTGCAGGAAACTGGGCAGCAGGTGCGCGAAAACCGCGGCGAGGTCAAGCCATGGCGGCGATGGGATCGCGCGGCTCCTGGTCGCGCAGCTGCAGGCGGTAGAACGACGCATAGCGGCCGCCCTTGCGCAGCAAATCCTCGTGCCGGCCGGATTCCGCGATGCCGCCGTCCTCCACGACAAATATGCGGTCCGCGTGGGTTACGGTGTGCAGCCGGTGGGCGATCACCAGCGTGGTGCGGCCTTGGCAGAGGTGCTCGATCGCCTGCTGCACCGCGCGCTCGGATTCGGAATCAAGCGCGGCGGTGGCCTCATCCAGGAGGATAAGCGGCGCGTCCTTGATCAACGCCCGCGCCACCGCGATGCGCTGGCGCTGTCCGCCGGAAATCTGCAAGCCGTGCTCGCCCACCGGGGTGTTATAGCCGCGCGGAAAGGCCCTGATGAAGTCATGCGCGTAGGCGGCCTGTGCGGCGGCGATGATTTCCTCTTCGGTTGCATCGGGTCGGCCGAAGGCGATGTTCTCGCGGATGGTGCCGCGGAACAGGAAGACATCCTGTCCTACATAGGCGATCTGCCGGCGCAGCGATTGGCGTGATACGGCGCCGATATTCTGCCCGTCGATGACGATGGAGCCGCCGCCGACCTCGAAAAAGCGCAGGATCAGGTTGAGGATGGTGGACTTGCCGCCGCCCGACGGGCCGACCAATGCCGTCACCTGGCCGGGCTCAGCCACGAAGGAGAGGTCCCGGATCACCGGCTCGTCCGGCCGGTATGCGAAGCATACCTTGTCGAATTCGATACGCCCGTTCGTCAGCGCGAGTTCCGGCTTGCCGATTTCCGACGGCTCGGTGGCGGGCAAATCGAGCACCTCGAACAGGACGCGCACGCCGACGAGCCCGCTGCTGAGGTCGAGATTCAGCCGCGCAAGGCGCTTGGAGGGCTCAAAGGCGAGCAGGAAGGCGGCGATGAAGGAGAAGAATTGCCCGGGCTCCGCCCCGGTCTCGATCACGCGGTAGCCGCCGTAGATCAGCGCCAGTGCAATGGCAATGCCGCCAAGGCTCTCCATCAGTGGGCTCGCGCGGTTGCTAACGCGCGCAAGCTTGTTGGATTCCTTCTCGACCTCGGCAATATGCTTGTCGAGCCGCGCCTGCATCAGGTCTTCCAGCGTGAAGGCTTTCACGATCCTGACACCCTGCAACGCTTCCTGCATGGTCTCCAGGATCCGCGTGCCGCCGGTGAACTGGTTGAACGCGATGGTGCGGATGCGGCGGATCAGCTTGCGCAGGATCAGTATAGCGGGCGGCGCCACCACGAGCGTGACCAGCGAAAGGACGGGATCCTGGATCACCATCACCGCCGCTAGCCCAAGCAACGTCAGAAAATCACGCCCGAGGGCGGTGATGAGAAGATTGAGCACCTGCGTCGCCGAATTCGCGCCGACAGTGAGCCGTGACAGAAACTCGGAAGAATGCCGATTGGCGAAATAGCCGAGATTTTCGTGCATCAGCTTGGTGAACATCCGGCGCTGGTTTTCCGCGATAATGCGGTAGCCGATGCGCCAGAGGATCACATTATGACCGTAAGTCGCCACGCCTTTGACGCTGAAGAGAACAACCGTAACAATGCCGAGCGTGACGATCGCGGGAAAATCCCGGTCGATATAAGCCTTGTTGATCACCTGGCCGATCAGCCACGCTGGAAGCGCGGTGCAGGCCGCCGCCACGGCCATCAGCAGGAAAACGACGAGGTATTGCTTCCAATGACGCCGGCCCTGTTCCAACACCAATCGCCGGATCAGGGCGAAGGCGCCGTACGGGTCTGCGAGCAAGGATTTTTTCTCTGCTTCGAGCATCCGCCTTCCGCCGGAATCGGGATTTTGCCCCGTTCCAAGTGGCCCGACGCCACGCACGCCAAGACGACTTGTTGCCCGTCCGGGCGGCTTTTTTCAAGTAAAAATAACGGGGTAGCTTAATCCGTCGTCCAGCGCGCAAGCCACTCAATCCGCTAGCTTATCCACGACGGGGTAATATTGCGGCGCCTCCCGGCGGTCGTACATGCCGTAATCCCGCACAATGCGGACGCGCCGCAGCCGCGCGCCGTCCGGTAGCTGCGTTACGCCCTCGAATGCTTCCGCAGCGGCCTGATTGCGCCACGACATAAGCAGGATCACCTCGCCGGGCGTCAGCACCGCATCGAACACGTCCCACGCGACGAGCCCGCGGGCATCTGCATCGAGGGCAAGCCATCGCGCGATGCCGTCCGGGTTGCCGCCTTTGACCTTCTCACGCGACGCTGCCGTATCGATCAGCGTCACCGTTTTTGCCGCGCCGGTCTCCGTCTCATCCAGACGCTGCTCTTGCAATCCATGGCCGTCCGGCAGGCGTGTATCCCACGTGACCTGCCCGACACGCAGGTGATAGTCACGCAGGATTTCGGTGCGGCCATTTTCCTGAACACCGTGGTGGAGCGCGTGCGTGCGCCATCGCACCAGCGCTTTCTCATCGCGCCAATTGGACAGCGACAGGATCCAGCCCTCGCGCGTCAGGCTGCGATAGCGGATGTTGTCGATGAAGCCGTCGATCCTCTCGAGCTCCTGACGCAGCAACTTGGCGTTGCCGAGATACGCCTCCCATTGATCGGCTCGCGGCTGAACCTCAAACAGCACAGAGAACATTGCGGGTTCCGTGATTTATCGCAGTTTGAATTCGCCGGCCTGCTGCTCGCGGGAAAGCAAGGCGCGCTTGCGCCTGACGCCGCCGCGGTAGCCCGACAGTGATCCATCCTTCTTGATCACCCGGTGGCAAGGAATCAGGACCGCGATCGGGTTATTGGCGATCGCGTCGGTGGTGTCGCGCGCATCGTTCGAGCCGAGTTCGGCGGCGACCGCGCCATAATGGGTCGTTTCCCCGGCTGGAATACGGCGCAAGATTTCCCAGACGCGCTTCTGGAAGTCGGTGCCGCGAATGTCGAGTGGCAGCGGGCACGGCCGTTCAGGATGATCGACGGCCTCGCTCAGCGTAGCGAGGATATCCTGCAAGCCGGCAGCATCCTCCGCCACCTTGGCGTCAGGAAAGCGCTCCCGCAAGCGCTCAACGCGCCTGCCTTTCTCGTCCACAAACTCAAAGACCACGAGGCCATGTTCGGAGGAAGCCACAAGGAACTCCCCGAGTGAGCTGTGTCCAAAGGCGTAGCGAATATGCTCGGTCATCGGTTTCCCCGATTATAGGGCGATGACAGGCATGTGGGCACGGCCCGGCCTTCGGACCACCCGAAAACTGCCGCCATTTTTCCTTGGTTTTATAGACAGATAGTCGTCAGGCCGTGGCCGTCTGGCGCTGCCGCTCTTCCAACAACTGCTGCTCCCAAGCCAGCGCATGCGACACGATGGTGTCGAGGTCCTCGAATTGCGGCGACCAGTCGAGGCTGGAGCGGATGCGGCTCACATCGGCGACGAGGCTGACCGGATCGCCCGGGCGCCGGCCGACCATCTGCACGGGTAGCTTGCGGCGGGTGACGCGCTCGATCGCACCAATCACTTCGAGTACCGAATAGCCGTGGCCGTAGCCGCAATTGAAGGTCATGCCGGCGCCGCCATGGCGCAAATGCACCAGTGCCGCGCTATGCGCGCGCGCCAGGTCGCTGACATGGATGTAATCGCGAATGCAGGTGCCGTCGGGCGTCGGATAATCCGTACCATAGACCTCGAGTTTCGGCCGCATGCCGAGCGCGGTCTCGACGCCTACTTTGATCAGATGCGTTGCCGCCGGGGTGGACTGGCCGGTGCGCCGCTTGGGATCTGCGCCCGCGACATTGAAATAGCGCAGGATGACGTAACGCAGGTCATGCGCCGCGGCGACATCATGCAGCATGATCTCGCTCATAAGCTTCGATGTGCCATAGGGCGACATCGGCTTGGTTGGCGCGTCCTCGCGCACCGGCAACACGGCGGGATTGCCATAAACCGCGGCGGTGGACGAGAAGATGAAATGCTTCACGCCACCCTTGACCGCGGATTCGATCAGCGCGCGGGTGTTCACGGTATTGTTGCGATAATAGCCGAGCGGATCGCGCAGCGAATCCGGGACCACGATCGATCCGGCGAAATGGATGATTGCATCGACTTTGTGATCGCCGATAGCGGCGGCCACGAGGCGCTGGTCGCCAACGTCGCCGACGAAAAGCGGCACGGACTGGGGCAGCGCGGAGCGGAAGCCCGTGGACAGATCGTCGAGCACCACGACGCGCTCGCCGGCGTCTGCCAGCGCGTGAACCATGTGACTTCCGATATAACCGGCGCCGCCGGTGACCAAAACGGTCATCTGTTTGTCCCTTTTGCGATTGTACGCAAGCCTTAGGGAAAGTCGGTGAAGAGGCCGTTACTATCGTGCGATCAGCAAAAGTGGGTACCGGTTTTGGTCCGAATCGCGCGCTACCTATTGAAGTGGCGCATGATCTTATCGGCGAACCGGTTCCCACTTCGCCGGATCATGCGCTGAAAATCGTATGGCCGCTATCCTTAACGCCGCGTATATAACACAAGTGCGAATGGGCGGGACGGCGGAAAATGGATGGTCGATCGCTGAGCGGGCTCGAGATCATCATCCCCAATCTGCATTGGCGCTATTCCGGGGTGACCGCGACCAATCGGATGATCGCGCCGCGGCTCGCGCGGCTCGTTCCGACTGCCTGGCTCGGCCGTGATGCGCCCGAAGGCATGTCGCGCCTGAATTTTCGCGATCTGCTGCGGCTGCGCAACTTACCGGCGAGGCGCCCGCCCATCTGGCACGCCCGGCGCAATAACGAGATGATTATCGGCCTGCTGCTGAGAGCGCTGGGCTGGCGGCTGACGCTGGTCTTCACCTCCGCTGCGCAACGTCACCATACCTGGATCAGCCGCTGGCTGATGGGGCGCATGGACGGCGTAATGGCGACCAGCCAGGCGGCGGCCTCGTATTTGCAGCGGGCGGCGCAGGTGATCCATCACGGCGTCGATACTGAGCTTTATCGTCCGCCGGCCGATCGCATCGCGCTCTTTGCCGTTACCGGATTGCCGGGCAAATACGGCATCGGATGTTTCGGCCGCTTGCGCGCGCAGAAGGGCACAGATGTCTTCGTGGAAGCGATGTGCCGGCTCTTGCCGCGCTATCCCGATTTTACTGCCGTTATCGTCGGCGCGGTGACGCCCGATCAGCAGATATTCGTCCGCGGTTTGACCGCGCGCGTGGAGGCGGCGGGCTTAGCCGAGCGCGTACGCTTTTTCGGCGAGCTGCCGATCGCGGAAGTGCCGCTCTGGTATCAGCGCATCACGATCTACGCTTTTACTTCACGCCATGAAGGGTTTGGACTCACGCTGCTGGAAGCCATGGCGGCAGGCAATGCGCTGGTTGCGGCGCGCGCCGGCGCCGCGAGCCAAGTGGTGATTGACGGCCAGACCGGCATTCTCGTTCCACCCGGCGATGTGGAAGCGCTTGTTGCGGCGCTCGAGCCGCTGATGCGGGATCCAGCGCAGGCTGAGGCGATCGGCCGGCGCGCGCGCGACCGTGCTGTCGACGATTTCGGAATCGACAGCGAGGCGAGGGCAATTGCGGCATTTTATGAGAAGGTGTGGCAGGGCAACGCAATGTGATATCTGCCGCTCGTCCCTGCGAAAGCCGGGACCTTGCGCTTTTTGGATTTCCGCTTGCGCGGGAATGAGCTCAGGCCGCAACAGCGCTACTGGTTGCTGGGCGTTCCCGCCGACGGGGTATTCGGCTTTGGCTGATTCGCCAGCATGCCGGCGCGGTCTTTCTTCACTTGCGCCGCCTGCCTGGATTGCGCCTCGCGCGCAGCAGCCAATTCGCGCTCGATCTTCGCCTGCTCTTCTTCACTGACAACTTTAGTGTCGCGCGCGGGTGGCCGGTCATTCACCGCCGGATAATGCATCTCGGTCGTCGGCCGTTGCGGCGTGCCGACCGGCTCGCCGCCCGCCCAGGACGGAATGGAATCGATGGTCGAGCTCGAGCAGCCCGCTGCGGTGAGCGCAAGCACCAGTGCAATTGCGATTGATTGGTATCGGGCGGCCAAGTCAAATCCCCGGATGTCGACAAGTGGCGCGTAAATGAGCCGGATAGCATGGCGGGAGCAAGGCCGCGGCTTTGCTCCATTGCTGTCCCCGCTTTGCGCTAAGGCATGGGCTCGGTCTGAATGCCCAAAAACAACAACGAATCAATCGCTTATGACAGCCTTGGGCTCGGCAGCGTGCCCTCAGAGGCCGCCCGGCAGGCCGCTCACGCCTTGACTGATCTGTCCATCCCACAACGTGCGCAGACCGAGCGTCATCATGATCGCGTGGGTCTTTTCCTGCGGATTGCCGCTGTAAGTGTAGCTCGTGGTGTATTGCAGGGCCAACGCGATGCAGTCGTCGATATAGGTGAAGCCGAACTGCGTCTGGTCGACCCTGTGCTGGTCGAGGTCATAGCCGATGGCGCCGAAAATGCTCCAATTGGACGTGAGCCGAAGCGATGAGGTTCCCAGCACACCTTCGCGGTCGGTCAAGAAGCCCAGCTCCGGCTGCGTAGCGTATTGACCGTAAACGCCGGTAAAGCTCCAGCGGTCGAGATTGACGCGGGTCTCGACTTCAAAGCGCTTCACTTCCCAAGTCTCTTCGTCGAAACGGAAGCGCGAGGTGAAAGCGTACATGCGCGATGGCTGGTAGGCGACGCGCGCGACGTAATCCGAACGCGGCTTATCGAGGCCGGAATCCAATCCGGTGTTGGTAATGCCGCCTTGGGTGAAGGAATTCTCGCCCATCAGCTGGTAGGATTGCCCGAACAGCACGTTGAAGAAGCCGGCATTGTTGACTTGCGCGGTGTATTGCACGCCCACGTTGGCGCGCGTACCGCCTTCCTGGCGGTCCCAGCCCGAGAATTTGTCGAGCTTGAACAGGTTGCTGTCGTCGAAAATCAGGCTTTGCGCGTCTTCGTTGGGAAGTCTGCCGACGCCGGTTTCATTCGGACGCACGATAATTTGGGCGATGGGCTCAATGGTCTGGGTGCCCCAGGACTGCACGCCGATGAAAGGATAGCGATATTCCAGTCCGACCGCCGGGATCGCGCGCACCAGATCAGTGTCGCCCGCGGGCAGGAAGTTGTCGACCGCAGCGCTGCGATCGACCGAAAGCGAAGCGATGTCGCCGCGCGCATAGAAGAATGGCGTGAACACCTGGCCGAAGGGGTCGGTTATGCTGCGTCGCCAAGTGGCCTCCCCGGAGAAGCGCGAATAGGTCCCGGGAAAGCCGCGCAGCAAGCAATTGCCCGGAACTGTCCTGGCGGGATCGGCGCTCGGCGCGCAGAATTCCTGGTTGACCGCTGCCTTGGTGATCGCATCGAAGCTCGCCTCATCGCGCGAAAGGCTTGTCAGGTTCATCCTGTAGCTAAGTTCGCCACCCAGGATCGGCTGACCGAAGGTGTAGGAATAATCGATCACCGGGTGAATGACCGGGATCTGGCTCTGGATGTCGGATTCCGAGAATCCGTAAAAATACATGGCGCGCGCGTCGAAATAGCTGCGATCGCCGCGACCGGTGAGGTAGAGCTGCGAAATGCCTTCCGATGGCGCGTTACGGATCAGATCCCGCGTCTGCAACCGGTTGATGTTGTAATCCTGAAAGAAGGTCTTATCGCTCGGGGCGACAATGTCCCAGCCCCACCCCCATTTGTCGGAAAGGTTGAACTGCCCGGAAGTTTCAAGACTGCCCCGGAACTCGCGATAGCCCGGTGTCGGGGTGCCGTCGTCGTGTACGAAATAACCCTGGTCCCACTGTTTGATGCCCGCGCCGCGAATGAGGAAAGCGCCGTCCGTGGTGCGCTGGCGCCATTCGGCTTCCAGCAGCGGACCTTGCCGCGTGGTGAACATGGGCGTCAGCGTCAGATCGTAGTTCGGAGCCAGTGCCCAGAAATATGGGATGGCGACCGCGGCGCCGATCTTGTCGCTCGACGAGAATGAGGGCGCTAGGAAGCCGCTCTTGCGCTTCACCGTCGGGTCGGGCGCCGAGAAGTAGGGCAGATAGACCAGCGGCATTCCATAGAATTCCAGGCTGGCCTGCTCGAAG
The DNA here is from genome assembly GCA_963802475.1 of uncultured Alphaproteobacteria bacterium. Taxonomy (GTDB): domain Bacteria; phylum Pseudomonadota; class Alphaproteobacteria; order Rhizobiales; family Xanthobacteraceae; genus CANKHA01. Next base: position 236,127 of record CAWDIZ010000014.1, on the reverse strand, counting down.
TAGAGCATCTTCTCGCCCTGGTCGTGGATGATGCGCGCGGCCTTGACCTGCCACAGCGGCGGCTTCTTGGGATCATCCTTGCAAGGCTCGCAGGCGGTGTAGACGCCGCTGTGAAAGATCGAGAAATTGCCGCCGGAGCGTTCCGCGCGCGCGGCGGCGATGCTGGTCTGCTGTGCCGCGTCCACGCGAAGAGAATCGACGAAGCCGTCGCGATAGTCGTCGGAGAGTTCCATGATTTCGCCGTAGCTGATCTGGCCGTTGGCCTCGGTCAGCCGCGCATTGCCTTCAGCGCGCAGGCGCTTGGTTTTTTGGTCGTAGATGACCTTGTTCGCCTCGAGTATGGAGCCGTTGTAATAAATCTGCACGTTACCAACGGCGGCGACGCGTTCATTGGCATAGTCGTAGTTTATTTCCCTCGCCTGCACGAGCATCTGCCCTTCCGTCGTTGGTTTGCGGACGGGGGGTTTGGGGCGGGTAGGGAAGGTGACATTTTGCGCGGCGGCGGGATCGGACAAAAGGCTTGCGCCGGCCACCAACAGACCGAGCAACAACAGGAGGGTCACACGCCAAAGCGTCCGTCTTGCGGAAAGGCGGCAAAGACGAGCGCAGATGGCGGGACAGCCGGCCATCATCGCTCCCCTCGCAGAAAGGTTGCGCCCGAGCACTTTGATGCGGAAACCGCGCACGCCGATAGCACTGACCTGGGATACATCGCGGCCCTTTTAGGTCTCCCCTTGAGGCCATCAAAAAGCAGAAAGTAGGGCGCAACACCACCCGAAATCATTGCTTGACTGTGGCTTAGCGGCGAATCGGATGCGCCCGGCAAAGGCCGGATACAAGCCGAAGCGGTCGCGCCAGGAACGGCGCGGCCCGTGCCCCGATCGATCGACCCCATCCGATCCCACGTCCCCTTACGCCCTTCCGACCCCAGGTTTCCCCGCGTTCGGCACGAATGACTGCCGGGTCGGAAACACCGACGTCGGCGGTCGCGGTAACGCCCCAGCCCCACCGCCAGCACCCTGCCGCCCCCCAGCCAGTCTGACAGGATTCTTATTGAATCCACGCACAAAATGGCTTCGCCAAGGCGAATTTGTCGTGCTTCCCCGCCAATTTGCGGTATTCCCGCCGCCCAATCTGTGAATTTGGCTAATAAAACGTAATTAACCAAAACCGCCTCCCCGGCGAGGGAGCCCATTCTCGCGTACCGGCGCGGCAGCTTACCATCAAAAATTGCGCCTGATTTAACCTAGCGGCGAGCTGGAACCGGTCCTGCAGGGGATTGCTCGGCCGCGCAGTTCTTTTGGCGGGCGACCTCGGCCAGCGTCTTCTGCTGGCCTTGCGCCTGCAGATAGTCGCCGCGATAGGACGCCGCCGCCATCAAAACCCCGAAGCTTTCTTTTTCTGCGCGATCGATGAGTATCTTCAGCTCCTGCTCGCGTTTTGCGGCGTTCTCTCTGGTTTTGGCGATATCTGGGCAAGACAGGTAGTCGAATTGTCCTGGCCGGACCAAAAGCTGCTCGGCCCCATCCCCCGCGCAAGCGGCGGCAACGGTCGCCAAACCAAGTGCTGCCGCCCGCATGGCCCGGCGAAGGCGGATGCTATGACACAGCGTCATTACCGAGGATGCCTTCCACGAAGGCGCCCAAGTCGCCCCCTTCAAATAGATATCCGCGAATGTGCGCGGCCCGCGCGGCTTCCAGATCGGTCCGCTTATCGCCGATAAGGAAACTGCGATCCAATTCCACCGGCCAAAAACGCATGAGGTCCAGGATCATTCCAGGTTTTGGTTTTCGCCAATCGGAGTCGCGTTTGTAAGCCGCAACTGTGGCTTCCGGAAGATAGGGGCAGTAGCGAACGTCGTCGATGCGAGCGCCTTCGTTCAGAAGCTCCAGCCGCATGCGTACATGCAGTTTCTCCACGTCATCCTCAGTGAAATGGCCACGCGCGACGCCGGACTGGTTGGTGACCATGAAAACAAAATAGCCGGCATCATTCAGGCGGCGGATCGCTTGCGCCACATTGGGGGTCCAGCGAACGCGATCATAAGAGCCGATATAGTCGTCATCGTAAATGATGACACCGTCACGATCGAGGAAGGCGGCGGGGCGCAGCGTGCGCCTGTCGTATTGCGGCGGTGCGGCCGTCACCGCTTAGCCTTTCGCAAACAGTTCACGCTCTACGATCCCGCAAATAGCATGCAAGGCGGTGATGTGAATCTGCTGGATCAGCGCGGTTTCTTCTGACGGCACCGCCAGGATGAGATCGCAAAGCGGGCGCATCTTGCTGTCCGATCCGCAAAACCCGATTGTCGTCATGCCGATTTCGCGCGCCGCTCCCAGCGCCGCGATCACATTGGGTGAGCGGCCGGAGGTGGAGATCGCAATGAATGCGTCGCCCTTGCGGCCGAGCCCGCGGACCTGGCGCTCGAACACCCGTTCGAAGCCATAATCGTTGCCGATTGCCGTGAGCACGGACGTATCAGTCGTCAGTGCGATAGCGGGAAGCGGATTGCGGTCGAAGCCGAAACGCGACAGGAACTCGGCCGCGACATGCTGGGCGTCTGCCGCGCTGCCGCCGTTGCCGGCGATCAGCAGCTTGCTGCCCGCGCGGAGCGTCTGTGCAATGCGGTCGGCAATGCCGCCGACGGCAACTAACGAAACCCGATCGCCCGCCACGCGCTCAAGCAGCTCGCGGGAGGCATTGAAATGAAGCGCAACAGCATCCGGGTCGGACATAGGAGCGATGGGTTCGTCTATGTTCGCATGACTGGTTAAGTCCTGCGTTGGTAAACGCCGCATGGCCGTTATGCAAGGTTACGCTGGAAACCAGTGCGCCTGGGCGCGCAGTATCGCTCAGGAATCGCTGGAAATTTTACAAACAGAGATGTGGTCGGTTGGCCGGCCGGCTGCCGGTTTGCCGTCGAATTTCCTCTCAACGCTGAGCAGATAGTTGTCGCGCGGAGCCTGAAAGACCAGCTTGCCCTCTTCGGGTTTTCCCGGCGTGATACGGTAATTCACGTCCTGGGTCTTGTCCGCGGGCGGCGGGGTGTTTGAGCGGCGCGTCGGGTAACCGAACGGGCCGGGATGAGGGGGCTCTTTGAATCTTTTGGGCTCGAGCACCAGCGTTACGCCCGCTGCCTCCTTCGGCGCGTAGATTCCGGTCCGTTCTCCCCGTAGACGGAATTCCACCGCATAAAGCACGCCATTGCCGGAATTGCTGAGCGCCACCGGAAATGACTTATCGTTGTCGAAGGCGAGTTCGAGCGTCAGGGTCGCGTTCGGATCGCCTCTGTCGCCTTTCCAGGCGACGCGCTTGGCGCGCATCGTGAAGGTGTTGAAAAGTTTGACCGGCTCGCTGCAGAAGCGGGGCGGAGTGATCTCGCCGATATCGACGACTTCCTCCAACAGCTGCGCGCTGCATCCCGCGAGCAGGCAGCTGAGCAGCGTGATGCGCACGATATGTAGCGCGATCATTGTGCCGGCCCGGTGATCTTGAGGAGGCGCCGCGCGATCTCGATTACGCGGTCAGGTAGAATTTCACTGGTGCTGCGATCGCGCGCGAATGGGCGCTCGGGCTCGATCACGGCCGCGAGCGGATTAAGCGGCCCCCAGAGCTGCGGATCGGTTGGGCCGAAAATTCCGATGGTGGGCGTGCCGATTGCCGTCGAGATATGCATCAGCCCGGAGTCGTTGGTGACCGCAAGATCGGCACCTTTCAGGGCGATGATGGCATCGTGCAAATCATTGCCGGTGAGGTCGCGTATGCCATTGCCGGCATAGCGGATGATGTCGGCCGCCAGTTCTTTTTCCAGCGGGCCACCGAGGATCCAGACCGTGACGCCGTACTGCGCTAGCGCTTTTGCCAGCTCGGCATAATTTTCGGTTGGCCATTTCTTGCCCGGACCGACGGCGCCCGGCGCCAGCGCGACGATGGGCGACGTGTCGGAAATAAGTCCTCGGCGCGCCCGCCATTGCACCAGTTCCATCTCGGGCACGACGATCTCCGGCATCGGCCATTCGGTCGGGAGCGGAGCGCCTTTCGGTAGTGCCAGCGCGCCGCAGCGGTCGATCATGCGCACGAGCTGCCGCTCCCCGAAACGCACATCGTTGATCAGCCACAGGCGGCCCTCGCCGATAAAGCCGGTGCGCTCAGGAATGCCGGCGAGGAATGGTGCCAGCGCTGATTTCCAAGTGCGCAACATTACCAGCGCCGTGCCGTAATTTTCCCGCCGCAGCCGGTCAGCAAGCGCGTGATATTCGCCGAGCGGCAGCCGTTTGCGCGGGAGGTTCCATTCGATGCCCTTACGTACCCCGGGCATATGGTCGATAAGCGGCGCGCAAAGCGAATTAGTGAGCAAATCCACCGGCCGTTCCGGCCAGCGCGCGCGCAGGACCTTAACCACGGAGTGGCAACGCACGAAATCGCCGATCCACATATACGGCACGATGAGGATCGGGCGGTCTTGCGAAGCCGGTGCCGTAGGCATATCGCTCATAACGGCTTGAGATGAACTGAAATTCATTTCATTTAAGAGATCATGAACTAATATTCTTTAGCGCGGCCTGCCAGTAGGACAGTTTGCAGGGCCTACGTAGCACGGCAAGCAGGTTGCGGCTCCTTCGTTGAGCTGCCACTCGCATTTACCGCATGCTTCTCATCAAGTTGCGCCCCTGGAGTTAGTCGGGCAAAGCTTTTTCGTCTGGGGAGCCCGGAATTGGGGTCGCGATGCTGTTGGTTACCGGCGGGGCCGGGTTCATCGGGTCCAATGTCGTCGCCAGCCTCAATGAGGCTGGGCGCAGCGATATCGTCGTCAATGACGTCCTCGGCTCGGACGGCAAGTGGAAGAACCTTGGCAAGCGCCAGCTCGCGGATTTTGTGCGGCCCGCTGATCTCTTTCGCTGGCTTGAGGGCCGCAAGCTGGATGGCGTGATCCATCTCGGCGCAATTTCCGACACCACCGCAACGGACGGCGATTTGGTGATGGACGTCAATTTCCGCCTCTCACTGCAACTGCTCGACTGGTGCACCACCACTAGAACGCCTTTCATCTTTGCTTCTTCCGCAGCGACCTACGGCGACGGTACCGATGGCTTCGATGATGGCAACTCGCCCTCTGCCTTGCGCCGGTTGCGGCCGATGAATCTCTATGGCTGGAGCAAGCATCTGTTCGACCTCGCCGTGGTGGAGCGTCAGAAGCGGGGCGAGCGGATGCCGCCGCAATGGGCCGGGCTGAAATTCTTCAACGTTTTCGGACCGAACGAATATCATAAGGGCGCCATGGCGAGCGTGCTCAGCCGCGTATTCGATGGCGCGAAGGCCGGCGATCCGGTGCGGCTGTTCAAATCGCACAAGGAGGGGATCGCCGACGGCAATCAGCAGCGCGATTTCATTTATGTCGATGACGCGGTGTCGGTGGTGCGCTGGCTACAGGAGACGCCCTCGGTCTGCGGTATTTTCAATGTCGGCACCGGCAAAGCGCGCAGCTTCCGCGACATGATCACGGCCATGTTCAAGGCGCTCGGACGTGAGCCGAACATCCAATATATCGACATGCCCGCCGAGATTCGCGACACTTATCAATATTTTACGGAAAGCCAGGTCGAGAATCTGCGCAATGCAGGCTACAACGCAGGCTTCACGCCGCTGGAAACCGCGGTGGAGCAATATGTAACGGGCTTTCTCGATCGCCCGGACCGCTACCGGTAACCCGATGTTCGATTTCGACAAGGAATTGGTCAATCTCCGCGGACGCACGGTGCTTTGCATCGGCGACCTGATGCTCGACGATTTCGTCTATGGCGAAGTGACGCGCATCTCGCCGGAAGCGCCGGCTCCTGTGATCGCAGTCCAGCGCAGCGAAACCAATATCGGCGGCGCTGGCAATGTGGCGCGCAATCTCGTTTCGCTCGGCGTGCGCTGCATCTTTGTCGGCGTCATCGGCAAAGACGAGGCCGGCAGGATTTTGAGCGAGAGCTTGGCGCGAGAGCCGCTGATCGAGGCCCGGCTTGTCGGCGATGCCTCGCGTCCGACCACGCGCAAGGTGCGCTTTGTGTCGGAACATTACTCGACGCATCTGCTGCGCGCGGACTGGGAACTCGCCGAGCCGGTCGAGAAAGACAAGGAAGACGCGCTGATCCAGCATGTGCTGCAAGCTTTGCCGAAAGCCGGCGCGGTGATGCTGTCGGATTATGCCAAGGGCGTGCTGACGCCGCGCGTCATCCGCGCCGTGATCGATTCCGCCAATCAAGCGAACAAGCCGGTGATCGTCGATCCTAAAGGCCTCGACTACTCGATCTATCGCGGGGCCACGATGATCACGCCGAATCGGCAGGAACTTGCCGCCGCCACGCGCCGCAGCGCCTACACTGAGTCTGAAATAGTCGCCGCCGCGGAGGAACTGGCGGGCCTGGTGGAGAGCCGGGCCGTGCTTGTCACCCGCAGCGAGGACGGAATGACCTTGGTGGTGAAGGGCGAAGAGCCGGTCCACATCGCGGCCTATCCGGTGAAAGTACGGGACGTTTCGGGTGCGGGTGACACCGTCGCGGCGGTGCTTGCCGCCATGCTGGCAGCCAATGCGGGCTTTGAGCCCGCGATGCGCGCGGCCAATGCCGCCGCGGCCGTGGCGGTGAGCAAGCGCGGTACCGCGACGGTCTCCATTCCTGAATTGCGCGCGCGGATTCTTCCTGCCGCATCCCTGGCGGCGGAAGAAAAGGTTTTGTTCGACTGGTCGATGCTCGACGAGCGGCTGAAGGAATGGCGGCGGCAGGGCTTGCGCATCGGTTTTACCAACGGCTGCTTCGATCTTTTGCATCCCGGCCATATCAAGGTGCTCACGGCCGCGCGCGGATTATGCGACCGGCTGATCGTCGGGCTGAACAGCGACGCTTCGGTAAAGCGCCTGAAGGGCGAGGGGCGACCAGTGCAGGAAGCACATGCCCGCGCCGAAGTTTTAGCCGCACTGGAAGCAGTCGATTTGGTGGTCGTCTTTGAACAAGACACGCCTCTAGAATTACTCAAGCGCGTGCGTCCGAAAGCGCTGATCAAGGGGGGTGATTACCGACCCGATCAGGTTGTCGGTCGCGAACAGGTTGAGGCCGATGGCGGCGAAGTGGTGCTGGTGGATCTCGTTCCCGGCTTTTCCACCACTGAGCTGGTGAAGCGCTCGCGCACCGCCACCAAGCATTAGCGAACAGCGAGGGTCACCGTGCCGCGCCTGAGCGCCATCGTTATCGCCAAGAACGAGGCAGCCAATATCGCCGAATGTCTCGACAGTCTCGCCTTCTGCGATGAGGTTGTGGTCGTGGACGGCGGCTCCAGCGACGACACCGTCGCACTCGCCAAGGCGAAGGGCGCACAGGTCGTTTCCGCGCCGGACTGGCAAGGCTTTGGCCCGCAAAAGAATCTGGCTTTGTCCCAGGCGCATGGCGACTGGATTCTCTCCATCGATGCCGATGAGCGCGTAACGCCGGCGCTGGCGCGCGAGATTGAAGCGACGATCGCCGAGGCGAAAGCAGCCCAGGGCTACAGGATGCCGCGGCTTTCGACCTTTTGCGGACGGGAGATGCGGCATTCCGGCTGGTATCCGGATTATGTGCTGCGCCTGTTTCGCCGCAACAAGGCGCGATTTTCCGACGATCTCGTGCATGAGCGCGTGATTTGCGAAGGGCAAGTCGGGCATCTACGCGAGCCGCTCCGCCACCACACCATCACGAGCTTGGAAGATGCTCTGTCGAAAATCGATCGTTACTCAACCTCCGGCGCCGACATGCTGCTCGCCTCAGGCCGCCCGGTTTTTTTCATCAGCGGTATCGGGCATGGCTTCTGGACTTTTGTGCGAACCTATTTTTTTCGCGCGGGTTTTCTGGACGGGCCAGAAGGGCTTCTGGTCGCGCGCTACCATGCCCAGACCACCTTTTACCGCTATATGAAGGCGTGGATGAAACAGCGTCGCGGTGAATGAAGTGATTTGCCCCGAGCCGACCACGCTGGCGCCACCATGAGCTTCTCCGCCGCCTTGCAACCTTATAATGCAAAGCTCTTTCGTACCGCCGATGCAATCGCAATCGCGACCGCAGCGTCGCTGCCTTGGTCGACCTCGGCCACCGGTATCCTCGTGGGCTTGTGGCTGCTGGCCGTCCTGCCGACGCTTGACCTCGCCGCCGTGCCGCGCGAGCTTTCCCATGCTGCTGCCGCTTTCGCCCTTTTGCTCGTGGCGCTGGCGGCGCTCGGAATCCTTTGGAGCGAAGCGGGTTGGGCGCAAGCTTTCGAAGGCTTCACGTCATTCGCGAAGCTCCTGGTAATCCCGCTTCTGTTCATTTACTTCCGCCAGTCGGAGCGCGGGCTGTGGGTATTCGGTGCTTTCCTTATCTCCTGCACGCTGCTGCTTGTCGCGTCGCTGATCCTCATCACCTGGCCAAGGCCGTTCGGCTGGCGGCTCAACACCCACGGCATCCCGGTAAAGGACCGCATCGTACAGAGCGGGGAATTCGTGCTCTGTGCATTCGGCGCGCTTTATCTGGCGTTTGACCTCTTTCGGGCCGGCCGGCGCTGGCTGGCGCTGGCGCTCGCGGGGCTCGCGGGAGCCTTTCTCGCCAATGTGCTTTATATCGCGGCCTCGCGCACCTCGCTGGTGGTCATCCCGGTCCTGCTTCTGTTCCTGGGATTTCGGTGGTTTGGCTGGAAAGGCACCCTTGTATTGGCTGTGGCCGGCGGCGCGCTCGGCGCAATCATCTGGCTCTCTTCGCTGCATGTGCAGCAGCGCATTTCCGATATAGCAAAAGAAGTGCAGGCCTATGAGACGAACCGCGAGGTGACGTCCGCCGGTTTGCGGATCGACTACTGGAGCAAGGCCATAGGCTTTATCAAGGAAGCGCCGGTCATCGGCCACGGCACCGGCACTATCCGCCAATTATTCGAAAAAGCCTCGGTGGGGGAAACGCGCGACTGGCAGACGGCCAATCCGCATAATCAGAGCCTTGCGATCGGCATTCAGCTCGGCTTCCTCGGGATCATCGTCCTTTGGGCCTTGTGGCTGTCGCACTTTTTGCTCTTCCGGGGAGAGGCTGGGCTGATCGCGTGGATTGGAGAGATGGTGGTCGTGCAGAATGTGATCAGTTCTCTCTTCAACTCCCATTTGTTCGATTTCACCCAGGGCTGGATTTATGTGTTCGGCGTCGGCGTGGCGGGAGCCTCGATTTTACGCGGCCGGGCCGGGGCCAAGAGTGGCGCAGAAAGTCAAAGGCCGTTATGAAAGCGCGGATACGCCGTCAGCACGGGTCCAGCACAGGTTCATGATTCGACCGTTCCGCCTCACGCCGCGCCAGATGCTTATCGTGGTGCATGATCTGGTCGCCACCGCGGCCGCGATCCTGGCCAGCTTTTATGTGCGCTTCGAAGAAAAGGGGCTGGTCGAGCGCTGGGACGGGCTGCTCAGCTTTCTGCCGCTGTTCGTGCTCTATGCCGGCGTCGTCTATTTCTTCTTCGGACTCTATCGCGCGAAGTGGCGCTTCGCTTCCGTCCCCGACCTGCAGAATATCTTCCGCGCCTCGACCGTGCTCGCGCTGTCGCTGTTGGTGCTCGATTATATCCTGGTGACGCCCGGATATTACGGCACCTTCTTCTTCGGCAAAATCACGATTGCGCTCTACTGGTTCCTCCAGATGGCCTTTCTCGGCGGTCCGCGTATCGCCTATCGCTCCTTCCGCTATTCGCGCACGCGCCAGCACGCCAAGCGGGAAGATTCCATTCCGATCCTCGTGCTCGGGCGCGCCGCGGATGTTGAGGTGCTGTTGCGAGCGATTGAAAGCGGAGCGGTGCGGAAAATCTGGCCGGTGGGCATCCTGTCGCCGTCACGGGCGGATCGCGGCCAGGCCATTCGCGGCATTAGCGTGCTTGGTAATTTTGACGATCTCAAAGGCACGGTGTCCGACCTCGCCGAGCGCGGCACGCGCGTGAATCGGTTGGTGCTTACGCCGTCCGCCCTTGCGCCTGAGGCGAAGCCTGAGGCCATGCTGATGCAGGCGCGCCGGCTCGGGCTGACCACCAGCCGGCTTCCGTCGCTGGATGAGGGCAGCGATGCGCTCCGCCTTGCGCCGGTCGCGGTGGAGGATTTGCTCCTGCGGCCAAGCGTGAAGATCGACTACCGCCGGCTGGAAAATTTCGTGCGGGGGCGATCGATTATCGTCACCGGCGGCGGCGGATCGATCGGTGCGGAAATCTGCGATCGTATCGTTACTTTTGGCGCCGCTCGGCTGTTGGTGATCGAGAATTCCGAGCCTGCGCTGCACGCCATTCTTGAACTGCTGGCGGCAAAGCAAAGCAAGGCCCAGGTCGAGGGCCGGCTCGCCGATGTGCGTGATCGCGAGCGCATGTTCCGCCTGCTGGGTGACTTCAGGGCCGACATTGTCTTCCATGCGGCCGCACTCAAGCATGTGCCGTTGCTGGAAAGGGATTGGGGCGAAGGCATCAAGACCAATATTTTCGGCTCGATCAATGTCGTCGACGCCGCCGCTGCCGCCGGCACCGCCGCCATGGTGATGATCTCCACCGACAAGGCGATCGAGCCGGTCTCCGTCCTGGGCGCGACCAAGCGTTTTGCCGAAATGTATTGCCAGGCGCTCGACGCCGAATTTCACGCCCATGCCGAAGGCGAGAAAACTCCGATGCGCATCGTCTCCGTGCGTTTTGGCAATGTGCTCGCCTCCACAGGCTCGGTGGTGCCGAAGTTCAAGGCCCAGATTGAAGCCGGGGGACCGGTCACGGTTACGCATCCGGACATGGTGCGCTATTTCATGACCATCCGCGAAGCCTGCGATCTCGTGGTCACCGCCACCAGCCACGCGCTCGGCCCCGAACGCAAGGATGTCTCGGTCTATGTTTTGAACATGGGGCAGCCGGTGAAGATCGTCGATCTGGCGGAACGCATGATCCGGCTTTCCGGCATGCAGCCCGGCCACGATATAGATGTGGTGTTCACCGGCATTCGGCCCGGCGAGCGGCTGAATGAGATATTGTTCGCGCGCGAAGAGCCGAGCGAACAAATCGGCATAGCCGGCATCGTTGCCGCCAAGCCGGTGCGCGCTTCGCTGCCGACCGTAAAGGCCTGGGTGGCGACGCTGGATCAGGCGCTGGACAAGGAAGACCGCGAGGCGGTGTTCCGCGTGCTGGGCGACGCGGTGCCGGATTTCCGGGGCAAGGTGGCCTAGTGTCTTCGCGCGCTGGGGGTGACCTCTGACGACCGTCGAAGCAACCACTGATACACGCGCAACTCGCCGACGGGTGATCGCTGCCGGCGTCGTCGGCAATGTGCTCGAATGGTACGACTTTGCTTTGTTCGGCGTGCTTGCGCCGATCATCGCTGCTAAATTCTTTCCCTCCGCCGACCCGCTCGCTGGTCTGATCAGCAGCTATACCGTCTTCGCGATCGGTTTTCTGGCGCGCCCGCTCGGCGGCATCATCTTCGGCCATATAGGCGACCGTTTCGGACGGCGGCAGGCGCTGGTGTTGTCGGTGGTGCTGATGGCAGTGCCGACTGCTCTGATGGGGCTGCTTCCAACCTACGAGAGCGCCGGCATCCTCGCGCCGATCCTGTTGACTCTGTTGCGCATTGGGCAGGGCATTTCGACGGGCGGCGAATTCTCCGGCTCCATCATCTTTCTGGTGGAGCAGGCGCCGGGCCACCGGCGCGGGTTTTATGGCAGCATCGCCAATTTCGGCGCCATGATCGGCGGATTGCTGGGCGCGGCGGTTGGCTGGCTCATGTCGGAAATCCTGACCCCGGACGCGATGCAGGACTGGGGCTGGCGCGTGCTGTTTTTCACCGGAATCCTGGTCGGCTTGTTCGGGCTTTGGGCACGCGTCGGGGTGCCGGATACGCCGGTCTTCGCGGAACTCGCTGCCAGCAAGGGTTTGCCGTCGCGACCGCTGCGCATCGCGTGGCGCCATGAGCGATGGCCAATGGCCGTAGCGATGGGCCTTAATTGGAGCGCGTCGGTTGCCTATTACATCGTCTTTGTCTGGTTCGTGGGCAACATGAGCGAAGTCATCGGGCTGTCCTATCAGACGGCGCTGGGGGTAAGCACATTCGGCCTGGTCGCGGGACTCCTCGCCACGCTGGCGATAGGTCATCTGTCGGACGTCGTTGGGCATAAGCGCATGCTGGTCGCAGGGTCTATTGCGACCGTGCTTCTCTCCGTTCCGCTGTTGACGCTTGCGGCCACCGGCACACTTGCGGCCGTGGCGCTTGCCCAGCTCGGTCTTGCCCTATTGGCCGCGGTCTTTCTCGGGACGTTGCCGGCAGTTTATGTTTCACTGCATGGCCCGGCGGTGCGGTCTACGGCTCTGTCGGTCAGCTACAACATGGCGCTTGCTTTGTTCGGCGGCACCGCCCCGTTGATCGCGACTCTGCTGGTGAAGGTGACGGGCTGGCCGGGCGCCCCCGGACTTTATCTGGTGCTCACGGCGGTCGTTTGCTTGGTGCTCGTGCGCTTGGTGCCCCACTCGCCACGTTAAAGAGCGTGGATAGCGATCCACCGCAGCTTTCCACGATTAGGCTGGGCTTTTGCCCCGCGCGAAACGATAGAGTAGCCCTGCGACCAGCAACCCCCCGACCATCAGCGCGCCGCCGGTCATCGGCAATGAGGGCGCTAGGACGGTAGCTGTGGCGAGCGAGGCTAGTACGATATTGAGCACGAAAACCTGGGCGACGACTTCGCGTGGGGTGAAGCCGCCATCAATGGCGCGCTGATAGAAATGACTGCGATGCGCCTCCCAGATCTTTTCGCCCGCGCGCAGCCGACGCAGCAAGGTGATAGTTGCATCAGCAAGATAGTAGAGCGGCAGCAGGATTGCAGCGGCAACATAGCCTTGCCCCGCCAGCAGCAACAGCAACCAGCCCACCAGAAGCCCGATGGGCAAGCTGCCGACGTCGCCCAAAAACAATCGCGCGACCGGCTGGTTGAACGGTGCGAAGCCGAGCATCGCTCCGCATAACGCAATCGCCACCACGATGGCATAGGCCGGCAAGCCGCCGTTGAATCCGATCACCACCAGATAGACCGTGATCGGCACCACTTCGGCGACGGTCATCCAGTCTATGCCGTCCATGAAATTAACGAGATTGACGAACCACACGCCCGCGAGCAGCAGCAGGGCGCGTTCCAGCCAAAACGGCATAAGCGGTGCGATCCGCGCTTCATCGGGCAGGGCGGCGATCACGGTGGCAACCGCCGCGAATTGCAGCAAGAGTTCGCGGCATCGCTTCCAGCGTCCGGATATCGTCCACCATCCCGACCAGTGCCAGGAGGATAGCCGCGACCATAATTGGAGCGAATTCCTGCAAGGCACCGCGTCCAAAGGACGGCTCCGCCGCGAAGACGATCAGCGACAGAAGCAGCGTTGTGCTGATCACGGCGATGCCGCCGCCCTGCGGCGTCGGCTTGTTGTGCGAAGAGCGCGCATCGGGCCGCGCAAGCGCATAGCGCTCCAGCACGGGCCGCAGCAGGGCGATCAACCCGGCGCAGGCAGCGGCCGCGGCGGCGAATAGAAGAGTTCCCGAAATCAGGATGCCGCTCATTTTAAGTCAAAGCCTCAGGTCTGCCGTGCAATTTTGCCCATTCCTGAAAAGCCAGCACCGTCCACAACTGCCAGGCGATATCGCGGCGGCCGTTTTGCAGATCGCGTAGCCAGCCTTGCACCACATCCGGATTTAAAATCCCCTGCCGCTTCAGCGCAGCACGATCGGTGCTCCAGTGTAACCGTTCCGCTGCGGCGCCTGCGAGTAATGCGCCGACCGGCAGCTCGAAACCGCGCTTCGGGCGCCGGAAGACTTCGGTCGGTAATCGGTCGCGGAAAGCGCTGCGCAGGATGCGTTTGCCATTCGGCCTTCCGTGTTCGAGCGCGAGCTTGTCCGAGCCGGGCAGCGCAAAGCCCCATTCCACCACGCGCTGGTCGAGGAACGGCGTGCGGGTTTCCAACGCATGCGCCATGCTCATCCGGTCGACCTTCACCAGCATGTCGCTCGGCAATTCCAGCGCCACGTCGGCGGCAAGCATGGCGTTAATCGGATCGGGATCGTGGGCGGCCTGGCGCAAGGCGGCAACCAGTCCTTCCGGCCGGATCGGCTGCGCGGGCGCGGGGCCGAGCAAGCGATCAACCTCGTCCTCGCCGATCAGCCGCATCCAGGCGGCCTGCCGCGCGGCCGGGTCGGCATGTGCGGTGTCGACAAAACGCCGCAGCCGCCGAAGGTTTTCCAGCATGGGTCGATCCTTGCCTTCCGGCATATGCGCGAGTAGTGCGCCGAAACCGCGCCGAACGCCTGAGGGGAGCTTGTTCCAATACGCCTGATAAAGCTCGGCCCAATAGCGGCGGTAGCCGGCGAAGATTTCGTCGGCGCCATCTCCTGTCAGCACCACAGTGACCTGCTGCCGCGTCGCCTCCGATACGAGATAGGTGGGCACCGCGGAGGCATCGGCAAAGGGCTCGTCCAGTCCTAGGAAAACACGATCGAGCACGTCTGCGGCGTGATTGAAGTCTATGGAAATCTCGTTGTGCTCGGAGCCGAGATGGTGCGCCACCTGCGCCGCCGCCGGCCGCTCCTCATAGTAATCCGGCGCGCCTTCAAATCCCACGGTGAAGGTTTTCAGCTTACGGTCCGAGCGCGCCACGGATGCGGCGACCAGCGCGGAATCGATCCCGCTGGAAAGGAAAACGCCGACCGGGACGTCCGAGACGAGGCGCGCGGCGACCGCGGCGTCAAATCGCTGGCGTAGCTCTGCTTCCGCCTGCATGCGATCGCTCGGCCGTACCGGCCGCGAGCCGGCGAGATCGTACCATCGCTCGAGCTTCGTACCGTTTTTGTCGAAGCGCAGCCAATTGCCGGCCGGCAGCTTGCGAATGCCGCTGGCGATCGACCAGGGCTCTGGAATAAAACGCAGCGTGAAGAAAGCACGCAGCGCGGCAGCATCGACCGAGCGGGTTTCGCCCAGCATCGTCTCGCAGGATTGCAGGTCCGATCCGAAGGCGACGCGGCTGCCGCTCACGGTATAGAGGAGCGGCTTCTCGCCGAAGCGGTCGCGCGCGGCGAACAGTGTTCGCGTCCCCGCATCCCAGATCGCAAAGGCGAACATGCCGACGATACGCGGCAGCAGGCCTTCGCCCCATTGCCGCCAACCGGTAAGGATCACTTCGGTATCGGAATTGGTTCGGAAGACATGGCCCAGCCGCGCCAGCTCGGTCCTGATCTCGGCGTAATTGAAAATTTCGCCATTGAAGGTGATGACCAGCCCGTCGCGCTGCATCGGTTGCGCGCCGCCGGGGGAGAGGTCGATAACTGCGAGGCGCGTATGCACCAGCGCGCAATGACCGTCCGACCAGATGCCGTCGCCGTCGGGACCGCGCCGGCGCAAGTGATCGCGTGCGGCACGGGCACGGCCCTCGACATCGCCAAGACCGCCAAGCTCAACCAATCCCGCAATGCCGCACATGAATCGACCGTTCTCGATTTCCTATTCAAATCCCATGCGCGAGGGGGAGGGGCCGGTCAAGTTTTTACGAGAGAACATAGGCCTGCCGGCGTGGAAGGCGCCGCGGCAGATGATTATAGTCGATTGCGTTATAGTCGATTTGCGGCGGCCGATGCGCGCCGGTGCGGGAGCAATCGGATATGCCGGGGCGGCCAGAAAGCGGGAAAATTCAGGTCACCCATCTCGTCACCGATCTGGCTCGGGGTGGCGCGGAAGTTTTCTTGCAAAGACTAGTAACGGCACAGCAGGATGATGTTCGGCATCGCGTAATCTCGCTGACCGGTGAAGGCGAACTCGGACCGGAGATCCGTGCGGCCGGGGTTGAGGTCGCGGCCTTGTCGGTTACCGGTCCTGCTGGCGCGCCTATCGCGCTGACGCGTCTCATTCACATGTTCCGCAAGGACACGCCCGATGTATTGATGACCTGGCTCTACCATGCTGATTTCCTTGGCACGATCGCTGCCCTGCTCAGACCGTCTACGAAACTCGTCTGGAACATTCGCTGCGCCGACATGGATCTGTCGAAATACGGCTATGTCAGCCGCGGACTGCCACACGTGCTGGCGCGCCTTTCGCGCCTGCCCGCGGTGGTAATAGCCAACTCGGAGGCCGGCAGGCGCATTCACGAGAATTATGGTTATGGGCCACGGCGCTGGGAGATCCTTCCGAATGGCTTCGACATGCAGACCTTTCGTCCTGATCCTGCGCAACGGTCAAAAACGCGCGCCGCGCTTGGGGTAGATCAGGGCGCGCCGGTGGTCGGACTCTTCGCTCGCTTCGATCCGATGAAGGATCACGGCACCTTTCTTTCCGCGGCGGACCTGGTTTCGAAGGCGCGGCCGGATGTTTTGTTTCTCTTGGCCGGCCGGGGGACCGACAGCACGGCGCTCGACCGACTCATCGGCGACCGCGAAGAACTGCGCGGGCGGTTAATCCTGCTCGGCGAACGGCGCGATATACCCGAACTGATGGCGGCGACTGACATCGCGGTTTGCTCGTCGTTGACCGAAGGCTTTCCAAATACCATCGGCGAGGCGATGACCTCGGGCGTGCCCTGCGTTTCAACCGATGTCGGCGACGCGGCGCTCCTTATCGGTGACACCGGCGGCGTGGTGCCGAAGGCCGACCCGGCCGCGCTCGCGCACAAGCTTGAGGAATTCCTCGACATCGCCCCGGAAGCGCGCGCCGGGCTGGGCGAGCGCGCACGGCGGCGGATCGAGGAAAAATTTTCGCTCAAGGCCGTTGTTGCCCGCTATGCCGGGCTATTCCGTGAGCTGGGCCTAAGTCCCGGCCGTTAATCATTAAATCGGGCTGCCGCGAGCGGCATTGCCAGCCAAAGGGATGGCCCTTATACATCGCTTGGCGGCACCAAGGCCTTGAATTCTCCTGAAAAATCGAGGCGAGGGGAGTTCCGGCTTTCCGCTGCGAAACTGCACGATAGGATGCCGTGGGGCATGACAACGCTGATCCAAGCGGCGCTAGCTTTTATTTGCCGCCGCAGCTTTTTGAGATCGCCCTTGCTTGTGGCGCTGCTGTTTTGCGCTTCACTACGCCGGGTCGGCCTCAGGTCTGGTCGCGAGCGCTATGTGGCGCTGATACTGCCGCGGCCCGGGTTAAGCGAAGACGCACTATCGGTGCTGCAGGACACGCCGGAATTCTCGGTGCTGAGGACGCATACCGGGATCATGAAGGCGATCGCGGCCGGCTTTCTTCCCAAGAGCATCGACGACAACAATTACAGCGGCCTGTCACCGGATGAAGAGGAGGCCAAACGCCGTTACCGTGCCTTCCTGCAGGATGTGCTGCGGCATGTGCTGCGGCTTACAGGCATCGATGTGATTGTCAGCGGCAACTTCGCCTACTTTGCCGAACGCGAGCTGCATGCCGCCGCGGAAGCGCTCGGCGTGCCTTTCATCGTCCTGCATAAGGAAAATCTGAAAAGCCCCGGCCGCGTTTCTTATTTCAAAAACTTATATCGCCGCCGCCGCGGTCCTTTCGAAGGCCGCCGCATTCTCGTCTATAATGCCATCGAGCGCGACGTGCAGACAGCAGCCGGCATCGTGCCTGCCGACCGCATCAATATTTGCGGCATGCCCCGGCTTGATCGCTCGCATGCCTGGCGGCGGGCGGCGGCCGGCAAGCGGCTGCCGGAACAGCCGATGATCCTGTTCTTCACCTTCGGCGCCAAGACCGGTCTGCCGGCGCTTCGGCGTAAAGGCGCCGGAGGCGACTATGCTCGAATCGCTGCCGGAGTTCGACGAGCTTGAACTGGGAGCAAACGGCACGGCAAACCATGGAAGCGGTCGCCCGCTTCGCAAGGGCCAATCCGGGCGTCCGGGTGGTGGTGAAGTCGAAGCTTTCATCGGCCGAGGTTGAGATTTTCCGCGCGGCCGCCGGAGGCCAAGATTCCGGCCAATCTGCAGACTGGTCAAGGGAGGCGATCCGCTGTTTCTGCTACAAGATGCATGGGCCGTCGTGGGGATGAATTCCACGGCTTTGCTGGAAGCTTTGGCCATGGGGAAGACCGTGCTTTGTCCGCATTACGCAGAGGCTGCCGATCCCAGCATGCGTCCCTGGATCGCGGATTTCGGATCGGCGGTGGAATACGCCCAGAGTCCCGCGCAGCTGGTTGCGCGTCTGTCGGAGATCGCCTCCGGGCCGGTCCCCCTCGTGTCCGCTGAACTGGGACCCGCCGGCGATTGAAGCGCTCGAGCAATGGGCCGGCAATCCTGACGGGAAGGCAAGTGACCGCGTGCGTGCCTTTATCAAGTCGGAGGTTGAAGCCGGCGTGCTTGCCAAGCAGCGCGCGACGGCAAAGCTCCAGACTGCGCCGGAGAGAGTCGTTTGAGCGGCACCGTCGACAGCAATCCGGATTCACGCTCGTTGAGGCAGCTCCTGCGCGCCGATGCTGGCGCGGCCACTGGCATCAGGTGGCCATCCTGTTCGCTGCTGGTGCTTTTCACCGCGATCATGGAAGGCATCGGCTTCTCGCTCGTGGTGCCGCTTGCTGCAGCAATTTGTTGTCGACCGGCGCGGAGATTGCCGGCGGCAACGCGGTGCAGCGCGCGCTTTGCGCCAGTCAACATGCTGGTTCCCGCAGGACTGGCGGCTTGCCGGGCTGCTCGGGCTGCTCGCTTTCGTGTTTCCTGATCAAGAGTCTCGGCCTGATCGCGGCGTCCGGCCTGACGCGCTGGTTTGTCGATACGCTGCGGATGGATTGGGTCGCGCGGATTTTCTTGCGGCCTATGCCAAGGCGCCTTATTCCGCCGTGGCCGCGCGTCCGCATGGCGAGATCGTGCAGACCATCATCGGCGAAACCGAATCTGGCCTGCGCGCGGCGTGCTGCTGCTGGTGGAATCTCAGCGCGCGTTCATTCAGATTACCGTGTTGTTGACGTCCTGCTGCTGGCTCACCGATTGGCAGACGACGCTGTTCATCGCTGGTGCTCGGCGCCGCTGGCGTTCGCGTCTGTCTTGGGGCAGCACGCATCGTTTCGCGCTGCAAGCCGGCAAGACGCGGCAGGCGATCCGGCGCGATGCCAACGATGTCGTCAGCGAAAGCATCACCGGGCTCCGCACGATCAAGCTACTGGATCTCGCGGCGTCGCGCGCAAAATGGCTGCGCAAGATGCTGCGGGATTATCGCCTGGTCGACACCAGGTTCGAGGTGGCCAGCGGCCTTCCCAGCAACATGATCGATCTGATTGCGGCGTGACGGTGGGCTCGGCCGTCATTCTCTTTATGACGATGGGGCTTGGGCTGCGGATCGAGGAAGCCCTGCCCACGCTCGGCGCTGTTCAGCTGGTCTTCCTGCGCCTGGCGACGCCGCGGGTTATCTCTTCTCCAAGCGTCTGCATATCGCCAGTTCGTTGCCGCCGCTGCGCGCGGTCTACGATGCGATGAATACCGCGCCGGAGCAGACGCCGGGGCCGGTGCCCTTCACCGGCTTCGCCGGCGGCATCGTTTTCGAAGACGTCACGTTGCAGCCACCAGGCCGGCCGACGATCTTCGACGGCCTCAACATGCGCATCGCGCCTGTGGGATTGACCGCGATCGTCGGTCCTTCCGGCAGCGGCAAGACCACGCTGGTGGATTTTATCGTCCGCCTGCGCGAGCCCGACCGCGGACGTATCCTGGTCGGCGGCCGCGACATCCGCGAGTTCGATGTGCGCTCCTTGCGCGCGCGTGTCGGGTATCTGTCGCAGGATCCGCAACTGTTTAACGGCACGATCGCGGAGAATTTGTTGCTCGGCCGGCCGGACGCAACCGAAGCCGAGATGCTGCAGGCGGCGAGCCGTGCGCATGTGCATGAATTTGTCTCTTCCATGGAGAAGGGCTATGCCACCCCGCTCGGTCGGGGAGGGCTGTTGCTCTCCGGCGGCCAGCGGCAGCGGCTGGCGCTGGCGCGCGAGCTTCTGCGCGATCCCGATCTCTATATCTTTGATGAGCCCACCAGCGCACTCGACCAGGAAACCGAGGCGATCATCGGTGAGCTGATCAACGAGCTCTCCCGGACCCATCCAGTGGTGATCATTTCCCACCGGCCAGATGTGATTTCCGGCGCCCACGTGATTTATCGCATCGAACGCGGTAAAGCGGTCGAAATGAGCTTGCCCGAATTCCCCAAGGTTTCTGCCGGCAGCGCGCCATGAGCGAATCCATTCAGATCAAGGGCCGCCGCATCGGTCCGCAGTCGCCGTGCTTCCTCGTCGCCGAAGTGGCGCAGGCGCACGACGGCTCGCTTGGCGCCGCGCACGCCTATATCGATGCCGCCGCCGACGCGGGCGTGGATGCGGTCAAATTCCAGACCCACATCGCGGACGCGGAATCGACGCTGGACGAGCCGTTCCGCGTCAAGTTCTCCCAACAGGACGAGACGCGCTACGCCTACTGGAAGCGGATGGAGTTCACGCCCGAACAATGGGCCGGCCTCGCCGCGCATGCGAGCGAGCGCAAGCTGATCTTCCTCAGCTCGGCTTTTTCGGTCGCCGCGGTGGATCTGCTCAAGAAGCTGGGCATGGCCGCCTGGAAGGTTGGCTCCGGCGAAGTCGGAACGCACGATCTGCTCGATGCCATGCTCGCAGCCGGCGGGCCGATCCTGCTTAGCACCGGCATGAGCACTTATGCCGAGATCGGCGACGTTGTGACGCGGCTGCGCCAGCGCGGCGCTGAAGTGGCGCTGTTTCAGTGCACCTCGCGTTACCCGGTCAGCCTGACCGAGGTCGGACTGAACGTGATCGACGAACTACGCCAGCGCTTCAAATGTCCCGCAGGGCTGTCCGACCATTCCGGCACGGTGTATCCCGCACTCGCGGCCATGGCGCAGGGCGCCGACATGGTCGAGGCGCATATTGTGTTTGATAAACGCATGTTCGGCCCCGATACGCCGGCCTCGCTCACGGTCGAGGAATTCAAGCAGGTGGCGCGGGCGCGCGACGCCATTGCCGAGATGCTTGCGCATCCGGTGGACAAGGATCGCCTCGCCGGCGATCTGGCGGCCGACGCGCGCCATGTTCGGCAAGAGCGTGGCGCCGGCGCGCGATCTGCCCGCCGGCACCGTGCTTGCGCGCGACATGCTCACTGTGAAAAAACCCGGCACGGGAATTCCCGCCGCCGAACTCAATTCGCTCATCGGCCGCCGCCTCAAACGCGACGCCGATGCTCAGCGCCTGCTGTCCCGGGACGATATTGATGCCTGAATCGCCGCGTAAGATCTGCGTTGTCGTCAACAGCCGCGCCAATTATGGCCGCATCAAAAGCGTCATGCGCGCGGTGTCGAAGCACCCGAAGCTTGAACTGCAGCTTCTCGTCGGCGCTTCGGCACTGCTGCATCGCTTCGGCAGCGTGGTCGATGTCATCCGCGCCGACGGCTTTGAGCCGACCGCGATTGTTCATTCCATTGTGGAAGGCGAAACGCCGACCACCATGGCGAAATCGACCGGGCTCGGGATCATCGAACTGGCCTCGCAATTCGAGAACATGCAAGCCGGACGTGGTGCTCACGGTCGCCGACCGCTTTGAGACCATCGCCACCGCGATCGCGGCGAGCTACATGAACATCCCGGTTGCGCATACGCAGGGCGGCGAGGTCACCGGCTCGATCGACGAAAGCGTGCGTCACGCAGTGACCAAGCTGGCGCATATGCATTTTCCGTCGTCGCAGCGCGCCTATGACTTCGTCATCCGCATGGGCGAAGATCCGGAAACCGTGCACCTCACCGGCTGCCCGGCCATGGACGTGGTAGCGGATTCCGATCTCTCGCTGCCCCCGGATCTGTTCCAGCGCTACGCCGGCGTTGGCGCCAATATCGATCCGAACAAGCCTTATCTCGTCGTGCTGCAGCATCCGGTGACCACGGAATACGGCAAGGGCTTTCGCGCAGATCGGCCAGACGCTGGAGGCGATTTCGCGTATCGGCATGCAGGCGGCGTGGCTTTGGCCGAACGTAGACGCCGGCTCTGATGACATTTCCAAAGGCCTGCGCATCTTTCGCGAGCATCACAATCCGGACAATCTGCATTTCTACCGGAATTTCTCGCCCGAAGACTATGCGCCGCTTGATCAATAATTGCGCCTGCCTGGTCGGGAATTCCTCCTCCGGTCTGCGCGAAGGCGCCTTCATGGGCGTGCCTTGCGTCAATATTGGTACGCGCCAGCAAGGGCGGGAACGCGCGGAGAACGTCACCGATGCCGGTTACGATGCCAGCGCCATCGAGGCCGCGATCCGCAAGCAACTCAAGCATGGGAAATATCCGCGCTCAAAGCTGTTCGGCGACGGCACCGCTGGCAAGAAGATCGCGGAGATTCTCGCCACGGCGGAATTCCGCATCCAGAAGATGCTGTCCTATGTCCATTGACGTTTTCAGAACCTGCGAGATTTGCGGCACGCATGACTGGAGCGAGGCTTATCGTGGCGCGGTGCGCGATGGTGCCTTCGGCAAGCTGACCAAGGAAACGGTGGTCGGGCGCTGCGGCGGCTGCGGCGCCGAGCGACTGGATGAGGCCACCGCCAAGGCCGATGACTTCTATCAGAACGTCAACTACCGCAAGCTGCTCGCGGAACCGACCGACGTCGCCGGCTTCTTCGCCGAACACGACATCCTGCAACTTAAGAATCTGGAACAGCTCTGGCCGGAATCCCTACGCGGCAAGACCGTTGCCGATATCGGCTGCGCCGCCGGCAGCTTTCTGGATCATGTGGAGGGCCTGGCCGGCAAGGTCATCGCGGTTGAGCCCTGCGAGGAGTATCACGCCTCGCTCAAGAGCCGCGGCTATGAGGTCTATTCTTTCGCAAGCGACGCCAAGGGAACGCAAGGGACGGCCGATTGGGCATTTTCCTTCAGCGTGATCGAGCATGTTGGCGATCCGAAGAAATTTCTAGCCGACATCCGTTCGCTGCTGAAGCCGGGCGGGCGTCTGCTTATTTCAACGCCCAACCGCGCCGACGCGTTGATGAAATTGCTGCCGGACGCCTATCCGAGCTTCTTTTACCGCGCGGTGCATCGCTGGTATTTCGACGACGCCTCGCTGCGCCAGGCGGCGCGCCACGCCGGTCTCGACGTGCTGAATGTGCGTTGCGTTCACCGTTTCGGTTTGTCCAATGCGCTGATCTGGCTGCGCGACAGGAAGCCCGGCGGGCGCACGCAATTGCCGCATGTCGGTACGCCGCTGATGGACGCGGTCTGGGCGCGTGCGCTCGAGGCCGAGGGCGTCGGCGATTATCTCTATGCCATCCTCGCCCGGCCGAAGTGATGCACGCATGAAGCGGGTCGTCTATCTCGGTGCGGAAGAGGGCTTCGAGGCGACGCAACAGGCGCTCGCCGGCGCGGCCGACGTGGTACACGTCGCCGCCGAGCCGGATCAAGTCGCCGACGCCTTGCGCGAGGCCGACGGACTGCTCGATGCCTCGATGAAGGTCAAGCTCACGCCGCAGATGCTGGCCGCCGCGCCGAAGCTGAAGATCATCTCCTGCGCCACCACCGGATCCGACCACATCGCACGCGACGGCCTCGAGCAGCGCGGCGTTGTGGTGCGTACGCTGAAAGAGGATCCGGACCTTCTCCGCAACGTCACGCCCGCCGCCGAATTGTCCTTCGCGCTGCTGATGGCGCTCGCGCGCAAGCTGCCAGCGGCGGTACAACATGTGAAGCTGGGCGGCTGGACTCGGGAGGAATTCCCCGGCGTCATGCTGCGCGGTAAGCGCCTCGGCCTTGTCGGCTGCGGCCGGATCGGCGGCTGGATGGCGCGCTACGCCCGCGCCTTCGGTATGGATGTGATCGGGCACGATCCTTTCCTTCAGACATTCCCTGAAACCATCGGCAAAGCGCCGCTTGAGCACGTTTTCTCGCAAAGCGATTTCGTCTCCATCCACGTGCATCTGTCGCTGGAAACCACGGGGTTGGTGACGAAAGCGCTGATCGATTCCATGAAGCCCGGAGCTTTCCTGATCAACACCTCGCGCGGCGCCATCGTGAATGAGGCCGCGCTGCTGGCGGCGCTGGAATCCGGCATGCTCGCCGGCGCAGGCCTCGACGTGTTGGAGGGCGAGCCCGACACGGCCGACCATCCGCTTGTGCGCTATGCGCAGACCCACGATAATCTCCTCATTACCCCGCATTGCGGCGGCTTCAGTCCGGATGCGGTGCGCATTGTTTGCGCACGCGCCGCGGAGAAGATCCGTGACCAGCTCGCAGGTGCGAAGTGACAGACATCGCGCGTCTGGCCGAGGAGATTTCCGCCCATGGCGTGAGGCGCCTGTTCGGCGTGCCCGGAAGCGGTGTGACGCTATCGCTGATCGACGCGCTCGAAAAGCGCGGCATTGCCTTCCACCTCACGCATTTTGAAGGCGCTGGCGCGCTGATGGCCGCGACTGTGGGGCGGCTTTCCGGCCGCGCCGGCGTCTCGCTGTCGATCAAAGGTCCCGGCCTGGCCAATGCCGCGCCCGGCATCGCTGCCGCCTGGTTCGAGGCTTATCCGCTGGTGCATCTGACGGAAGCCTTTCCGCCCGGCACGCCGGTCTCGCACGCGCATAAGCGAATGGATCAGGCGGCGCTGGTCGCGCCGATCACCAAGGCCTCACGTTTCTCGGCGAAAGAGGGCCCGACCTTCACGTCGCTCGCTCAATTCGCCTGCGCCGAAGAGCCGGGGCCGGTGTTGTTCGAACTCGCGCCTTCTGCGCCGGCAAGTGGCGAAGCTTTGCCGGAAGTTGCGACCGTGCAGGGTGATGACGCGGGCCTGCGCGAACTTCTGCGAAACGCGAAACGCCCTGTGGTGATTGCGGGCGCGCTCGCCTCCCGCGCCGGGCTTGGCGCGGCTCTCGCCAAGCTCAACTTCCCGGTTTTCTCCACCGCCGCGGCCAAGGGCATCGTGGACGAGCGGGCGCCGAATGCGGCTGGGCTCTGGACCGGCGTCGGGTTGGAACTGACGCCCGAACATGTGCTGCTGCCGCAGGCCGATCTCATCATCGGCATCGGACTGACCGCGCGCGAGTCGCTAAAAGCTGCGCCATTTAGGGCGCCGTATCTCGCCATCGAGGCGGTGGAAACCCCGAGCGCGGCCGCCTTCGCGCCCGCAGCTGCGCATCAGGCTCGGCGATGCAGGCGCTATCCTCGACATGATATCCGATAAAGGCTGGGGTCTCACCGAGCTGGAGAGCATCCTCAACCGGCTGCAGGCGCAAATGGAAGAAGGTTTCCTTCCGGGCGCGGTCTTCGCGGCGATTGATCACCAGTTCCGGCGGCGCCTGCGCATGGTGATGGACACCGGCTATTTCTGCACCATCGGCGAGCACGCCTGGCGAGCGGCTTCCGCGGATCTGTGCCTGCTGTCGGGGCAGGGGCGTTACATGGGCACCGGCCTGCCGATGGCGCTCGGCGCGGCGCTGCATGACTCCAGCGTGCCAACCGTCCTGGTCACGGGGGACGGTGGCGTCGCGATGTATCTCGCCGAGGCCAAGCTTGCCGTCCAGCAGAAGCTGCCGCTGCTGATCGTGCTGATGACCGACAATGCCTTCGGCTCGGTCCGCACCCGCGCGATCAAGGAGGGGCTGACCCAGAAGCCGCTCACCATGGACGGCAAGAGCTGGATCCCTGTCTTCAATTCGCTCGGCATTGCCAGCACGCGCGCGGAAAATATCAATGCGGTACGAGACGCCCTCGCCGGCTGGAGGCCAGGCAATGGGCCGGCTTTCCTGGAAATTCCGTTCGAGCCCGACGCCTATGAGGCGATGGTCGCCGGTATCCGTTAGGATGGCGCCAGGGTTCTGAACATGGCACCGCACATCCTGATCATCGGTTCCGGCAGCGTCGGCAAGCGCCATGCGCGCAACCTTGCCGCGCTCGGCTGCCGCATCTCCTGCGTCGATCCGCGTGCCGAGCGCCGCGCTGAGCTCGCCGCCGAGACGCCAGTTGTCGGCTCGCATGCAACCGCGGAAGCGGCGCTCGAGGCCGGGGGCTTGGATGGCGTCGTCGTGGCTTCGCCCACCGCCTACCATCCGGCCACCACAGTTACCGCGCTGGAAGCGAAGCTGCCGGTGCTGCTGGAAAAGCCGGTGGCCAAAAGCGCCGCCGAGGCCAAGATCATGCTGCGGGCAGAACAAACCACCGGCGTGCCAGTACTGCTCGGCTATACTTGGCGCTGGTGGCCGCCGCTCAGGCGGCTGCGCGAACTACTCGATGGCAACGCGGTCGGCAAACTGCGCCATGTGCAGTTCCACATGTCAGCGCATCTTGCCGACTGGCATCCCTGGGAGCCTTATCAGGAATTCTTCATGGCGAGCGCCGCGCAAGGCGGGGGCGCGCTGCTGGATGAAAGTCACTGGATCGATCTTATGGTCTGGCTGTTCGGCAGGCCGCAGCAACTCATCGGGCGTGTCGAGAAGATTTCGGACCTGGAGATTGACGCCGACGATAATGTTGACGTACTGGCGCTGTTCTCAAATGGCCTGCGCGTCTCCTTGCATCTCGATCTTTACGGCCGGCCGCATGAGAAATTCATCCGCTTCATCGGCGAAGGCGGGACGGCGATGTGGTCGGCCGATCCAAATCGCATCGCTATCGGCCGGGAAAGCGCGCAGAAGTGGGAAGAGGAAACATTCGCCTGCGAGCGCAATGATATGTTCGTGGCGGTGGCCGAGGAATTTCTCGCGGTGATAGCCGGACGCACCGCAGCCTTCCTGCACATTGGCGCAGGGTGTCGGCGTGATGGAACTGATCGAGGCTATTCGTAGCAGCAGCAAGAGCGGCCGCGCGGTTGTTACCGCTGAGGTAACCGCATGATCGAGGGCCGTACCGTTCTGGCAGTCGTACCGGCGCGCGGCGGATCAAAGTCGATCCCGCGCAAAAATCTGAAAATGGTTGGCGGAGTGTCACTGGTTGGGCGCGCGGCGCAGGTCGCCGCTGCTTTGCCATTCATGGATGCAGCGTTGATTTCGACCGACGATCCCGAGATCGCTGCGGAAGCGAAAGCCCATGGCCTCGACGCGCCTTTCATGCGTCCGCCGGAGCTGTCGGGCGACACCGCGACTTCGGTCGACATGTGGCGGCATGCCTGGCTCGCCGCCGAGGCGCATTACGGCAAGCGTTTCGATCTTTCCGTCCTGCTGGAACCGACCAGTCCGCTGCGGCGGCCGGAAGACGTCGAGCGCACGCTGCGCGCGCTGATCGATGCCGGCGCGCCGGCGGCGGCCACCGTCTCGCCTAGCTCGGCGCATTATACTCCACATAAGACTTTGAAATTAAATGATAAAGGTGAGATCGAGTTTTACCTGGAAGGAGGCGCCAAGCACTCTTTGCGGCAGGGGATTCCCGCCTATTACCACCGCAACGGTCTGTGCTACGCCGTCACCCGCGATCATCTGGTGAACGAGGGTTGCATCATCGACCGCGGCGCGGTGGCCGTGGTCGTCGACCGGCATGTCGTCAACATCGACGACATGTTCGAACTTGAATTGGCCGAATGGCTGCTCGAACGGGAGAGGGATTAAGTGTCGCCCGCGCCGCAGCCCGTTGTGAAGTCGTCTGATTTCAGTCACTTTAGTAAATGACGACAGCGTATTGGGGCTTGTTGCGCAGATGTTCATATCCAAGCCGCTGCCACGCCGGCGGGGCAAAACCATCGATTGCGACGCCATAGCCGGCAGCCCTTGGCGCGCCCCTCGCGCGGTCCGCGCGCTCGACCTGTGGGAAGTGTTGCGGCTGTTCGTTGTGCAATCTGCTATCGCCTGGACGGTGCCGGCTTTCGCTTGGCCGCACGTAGCCGGGGCTCTCGGTGACATGCAGGTTCGGCTGCACCGCCGGGGCATTTCACGGCGCCTCGCTCCGCTACAACGAATCTTGCAGGACGCCCCCGATCTGCCCAGCGCGATTCAGATTGAAGCGGGTATTTCCGCCGGCAAATACGAGGAACGGTTCCAGTATCTTCGCGCACACCGGCCCGGTGGATGGGAGCCGCGGATCCACATTCACGGCGCGGAGCATGTTGAGGCGCAGCGCCAAGCAGGACGTGGAATCGTGTTCTGGGGCAGCTCATTCGCCTTCCACGATCTGATCTCGAAAATTGCTATGCATCGCCTGGGCCTGGATATCTTCCACTATACGCGGCCGGTACATGGACTATCGAACACTCGTTTCGGCGTCCGCTTCCTCAATCCGGTGCGCACGTCCGTCGAGCTGCGTTATCTGGAAGCCCGCGTCTGCGCGGAGGTAAACATTGCAGGGGCGATGAACGTGCTGAAAGGCGTTGTGGAAAAGGGCGGTGCGGTTTCGATGAAACTCGGCAACCGCGGGCGGCGGCAGGCGGCGGTGCCGTTTCTCGGCGGAAAATTGGAGCTGGCAACCGGCGCTGTGGCGCTCACCGAACGCTGGGGCGCGGCGTTGCTACCGACTTTCACATTGCGCCGGCCTGACGGTAGTTTCGATTTCATTATCGGAGCGCCGCTGGAAAGCAATGAGCCCGATCCAGAGCGCCGTGTTCTTGCTATCGCCGAGCGCTATGTCGACCAACTTCTGCCTGTGGTTAAGGCGGAGCCACTGCAATGGCGCGGCTGGCGCTTTGTGTTGCCGCCGCCTTGAAGTAAAAGACAAAGAAGAGCCAGATTCAAGTTTAAAGGCGGCGCGAAGCGCGCACTGCGAGAGGGGATGGCCGGCATGTATCACAGCGGCGCTCTGTGCTACCCAGCGATCCCGCAGATGGGGTGGTTGATGAAGGCTGCGTCAGTTGTCGTGGTCGTCGACCCGTGTGGTCAGCATGGATGACAGGTTTAAACGCGCAGTGGCCGAATGGCTGCTCGAACGGCAGAAGGATTGAATGTTGCGCGAGCCGATTTTCCTCGGAGGCATGTTCAAATCGGGCACCACGCTGCTGCGCGCAATGCTCGGTCAGCACAGCGCGATCGCCTCCGGGCTGGAGACCTACTGGTTCGACTGGGATTGGGCAAACCGCAACGGCGCGGAGATGAGGCGCGTGTTTGAGCGGCTGGCGGATTATTTTCACATGAGCGCGGGCGCCGTCCTTGCGCTGGCGGAATCCGCGGCCACGCCGGCAGCTTGTCTCGATGCCCTGATGCGTGAGCTCACCCGCCGCGAGAGCAAGCGCCGCTGGGCGGAAAAGACGCCCGGTAATATCGCGCATGTTGATCGAATCTGGGACGCGTGGCCGGATGCGCAGGTTATCCACATCACTCGCGACCCGCGCGACGTCTTTGCTTCACTGGTTGAAGCCCGGAAGTGGGACACGGCGGCGGAGTTCGCCGACCGCTGGGCCGCCACTGTCGGCCGCAACGAGCAACTTTTGGCGCACCTGCGCCCCGGCGCCAAATCCTATCTTGCGATCCGCTATGAGGATCTGATCGGTGCGCCCGATGCCACGATGCGACGGGTGCTGGAATTCCTGCACGAGCAGTGGGAACCGCAGGTCGCGAGTTTTAACGGTCGGCAGGAAGATTTCGAAATTGTGCTGGAAGCAACCGGCAAGGCCTCCACCACGCTGGAACGCCTGAAGGAGCCACTTACCGACGACCGCGTCGGCATTTGGCCGCAGGTGCTCTCACAAGCGCAAGTAGCGGCGATCCAGCAGGCGGTAGCCGCGCGCGGGTTCGCAGATCTTTATGCCCGGCTTACAACGGAGCATCCGGCGGCGTAAGCGCGCCGGAAATCAGCATGACCCAACAACTTCTTCTGGTGAACTATCATTATGTCCGCGAACCGAAAGCGCATACATATCCCGGCATCCATCCGATCTCTCCTGACGCGTTCGCGCAGCAGATTAAAGGCCTAGCCGCGCAATTCCATATCGCCGATCCGGAGGAGGTGGAAGCTTTCGTGCTGAATGGTCGCGAGTTACCCCGTGACAGCGTGCTGATAACGTTCGACGACGGCCTGGTCGATCACGCTGAGAGCACGCGCGACATCCTCGATCCCATGGGTGTGAAAGCGGTGTTCTTCGTTTGCTCGCGCCCGCTTACCGAAGAGCGCGCGGTCTCGGTGCACAAGATCCACTGGCTGCGCGCCACCAGCGAGCCCGCGCAGTTTCGCGTCGATCTTCTCGCTGCCTTGCCGTTAGAGTGGCGCGAGCGAGAACTCTCCGATAGTGAAAGGCGCTCGGCGGCGCGGACTTACATCTACGACCAGCCTGAGGACGGCGAGATCAAATATCTGATCAACTTTATCCTACCGGAAGACATCGTCGATCAGGTGACCAGTGCAATGCTGGCTCGGGCAGGCGTGAGCGAGGCGGATTTCTGCCGGCGCACTTACATGGGTGCCGATACTTTGCGGAAGCTCGCAGCCGCGGGGCACCGCGTCGAGGCGCATACCCACGACCACCGAGCGGTGACGCGGCTCGGCTCGGACGAGGACACATCCATCGCGCTCAACGTCCGGACGCTGGCACAGACGACCGGCCGGCGGCCAACCTGGATTTCCTACCCCTATGGGCGCGACTGGGCTTTGCCCACGGATCCGGCCGCGTTCTGCCGCCGGCATGGTTTCAAGGTCGGCGTGGCGCTGGAGGGGACCTTCGTGACGCCCGAACACACGCCCTATGCGCTCGACCGCATCAACACCAACGAGGTCGAACGGGTAGTGAGCGAGCGCAGTGTCGCAGTCGGTTAGCCTCAAATCGCTTTATGCCCGCGCGGTTCGGTGCAGCGCGGCGGCAAATCTGCCGTGGCTGACGGCCTTGCTTATCCTGCCGGCAATCAAAATGTTGAAGCCGGCGAGGGCGGCAGCGGAGCCCCGCAGCGTGGTGATCCTTGCCAAGGAAGGCTTCACCGACGACATCATGACAGCCCTCGCGGGTGCCGATGCGGTCAAGGTTCTCGCTCTGCCACGCATCGTGGTGAAGCTGCTGGCAGCGCCGTTTCTGCCGTATTTCGTGGACGACAACAATTACGCCTCCTGCGGTGCGGAATACGATGCGGCAAAGCTGCGCTACCGTCGCTTTCTGGTCGCCTTGCTCAAGACGTTGCGGCGCTTCATGCGTATCGATGCCATGATTTCCGGCAATTTCTCTTATGCGAGTGAGCGCGAGCTCGCGTCCGCGATGCAGGAGATCGGCTTGCCTTTTATTGCATTGCATAAGGAGAATATGAAGACGCCCGGGAGGGCGGAATTTTTCGAGCGGATCTATCGGGAGCGGCGCGGGCCCTTCACCGGGCAAAAAATTCTGGTCTATAACCACATCGAGCGCGACCTGCAGCTACGCGCTGGCGTGACACAGCCCTCGTGCATAGAAATCGTCGGCATGCCGCGGCTAGACCGCATGCATGCCTGGCGCTGGAACCATGCGGGCGAGGTGCATGGTAACCGCATATTGTTCTTCGTCTTCTCCTCTGTTAGCGGCATGCCGCGCGTGGTGCGCAAGACCGCCACCGCCGGCCGTGTCTATTTCGAAGAGGAAGAAGAGGGCAATGATGGAGATATCTCGCTGGCGCAGCTGAGCGAGGACACCTGCCGCGTGCTTTTGCGCATCGCCAAGGACAATCCGGATATCGAGGTGGTAGTGAAGTCGAAAGGCCGTCGCCGCGACCTGGAGGAAACCGCGGCGCTGTTCGGTGTCGAACGGGAAGCAGAGCTTCCATTCAATATGCGCATCGTCCACGGCGGGGACCTCCTCGATCTTGTCGCGCAGGCTTCCGTCGTCTGCGGCTTCAATTCGACCGCGCTGCTGGAGGCGATGGCGGCGGGCAAACCTGTGGTAATGCCGTGGTTTGCGGAGGCGCAGGCGTCCGAGGTCTGGCCTTATCTGATTGATCTGCGCAGCGTCGGCGTGGCTGCGGCATCGCCGGAGAGTCTCGGCGAAGAACTGGTGAAGCGCGCGCGTCAACCGATCCCGGTGCCTGGCGAGCTGGAAAACAAAAGCAGGCAAGTACTCGCATTCTGGACGGGCAATGACGACGGGGACGCCGCCGCGCGCACGCGTGATGCGATATTGAAAGAGCTCCTGTAATGAATTCGACGAACGAACTCCATCTCAACGTCACGTTCCAGGAAATCGAAGATGCATTCGCGCCGGGCATTCAGCGAACCGTCCCCGCTGAAGATTCAGAGTGGACCGCCCGGGAAAAGCGACTAGATGCCAAACTGTCAAAGGGGTTGCCGTGGTGGCGCAGGATATTTCGTCCCGCCGCCAAGGCCAGCGTGCGCGACGTCTATGAGAAAAAATGGACGCCGGACGCCGCGCTCGCGCGCTTTACGCGCCGGCAGGATAACTATGGCTCCATCGTCTGGGGAGATCGGCGTTACTTCGCATACAACATCTGGACCAAACGGGTGCATCTGCTTTTCCTGATGCGCTTGATAGAAAAGCTGCAGCCGGCCAATGTCCTGGAAGTTGGCAGCGGGATGGGACTGAATCTCTGCATGCTGGCCGGGCGATTTCCGGGTATCAAATTCACAGGCATCGAACTCACAGCTGCCGGCGACGAGGTGGCGCGGAGTTTTCGTGCAATGCCGACGTTGCCGGAACAGCTTAGAAAATTTTCCCCGCTGCCGCTCGTCGATGAGCAAGCACACCAAAGAATTGACCTACACCGGGGCAGCGCGGCACAACTTCCATTCGACAGGGGCAGCTTCGATTTGGTCTATAGCATCCAGGCTCTTGAGCAGATGGAATTGATCCGCGACCAGGTTTTCGAGCAGATCGCGAATGTCTGTGCTGGACATGTCGCCATGTTTGAGCCGTTTGCCGAATGGAATCAAAATCCTATGCGGCGTGGCCTGATTTCGTCGAGAGGTTATTTTGCGGCGGGCTTTGCCGATCTGCGTCGCTATAATCTCAAGCCCGTTTTCATATCCGACGACATGCCCACGAAACTTTCCTACGGGATTGGACTGGTCGTGGCGCGTCGGCTCCAGCCCGACGATGCTCAGAAATAGCGGTAGCGCCGCATCCGTTCGCGATCCAGGGAGAATTCAGCGGCCAATTCTTCATTGCTGCCCTTGAAAACTTCAAAGATCGCTTGCTTCTGCTCGGCTGAGATCGGGGGAAGCTTAATTTTCAGGGACTCGCCGAGGTTGAAACGGCCGAGAAGCTTGATCGCGTGGTGACGCCATGAACGTTTGTCGAGCTTTCGCACCAAGAGCACGCCTTCTTCCCTTGGCGTCCGATTCATGTGGCCTTCGCCAAGATTCGCCAGGATCCTCTCGCGCGGCAACTGCATGATCTCTCCCAGGGCGGTGCTGAAATACGGCCTATCTTGCACGAAGTCCTCGAACAGCAGCAGGTGGACGTGCTGCTTGCCGAGCGTTGCGGCAAAGGCCCGCGCAACATCGCGAAAATTGAAGACCTTGCCTTCACCGGCCCATCGCCGTGCGCTGTTGTACTCGACAAAAGCCTCGAACGTTGTCTGTTGGAATTTGCGGTAATTTTGCACGTAATAGGACGGCACCAAATTGGACTGTGCCCGCAGCACCAGGAGCACGTCCAGCTGGTCGGCCCTGGAGGAGAAATAACTGCGTAGCTGCCCAGGTGTCATGAAACCGGCGCCATGCCGCTCGTTCATCATGAACAATCCTTCGGACAGGACATTGACAAGCGAGTTGGAAAGCGGAGCAGGCGGATCCAGATCGTGACGATCTTTGATCACGGCTTTGAACCAGCCCTTGAATTTGCTCTTACTGTCCAGTGCGCCGAAATAGCGGCTTTCGAACGCGCGGCCGAGAAAGTTGATGAGCTTCTGTTTGTGCAGATCCAAAAAGAGCCCGTTTTGCAGCGTCGTGCTCGCGGCCTTTGGATATCCGACATGGACCAAAACCTTTTTCATCGCTTCATCCGTTGTGCGAGCGTTATCGCGCATCAATCGTGACAGCGTCGCTGTGCGAGTGCCGCACCGTCAGTGCTCCGAAGCGCCCGGTCAGCACGCGGTAACGCTCCACCAGCGTCTCGATTTCTTGAGACGCCAGGCCTGGAAATTTCTGCTTGGCATAGCCTCCGGTGGACCGCAGCGGCGCCAGGACGGTGCGTGCAAGTGTGCGCAACGCCTGCTCGCTGCGATCGAGCAGGCGCGCGCTTGAGGTGCCTCGGTCCAGAGGGATAGCGGGCAACGCGGAGATGTGCGACAGGATGCGCTCGGTAGCTGAAGGGCCTTCCAGCGATGCAATGTAGCGCACAACGTCGGCGCGCACGGCGGCATCCTCCTTCAACGGCGCGCGGTAATTGCCCGCAAACACAGTTTCAATGGCGCCGGTCAGCTCCTCGAAACTGTCGACATTGACGCTGACGCGGTGCGGCAGGAACGAATTGTAAATCGTCGATCGCTCCTTGCGATAGGCGAGGACCGGCTTGTCTGCCAGCGCGCCCTCGATACCCGTGGTGCAGCCATTGTGGATCGACAATTCCGACGCAAGCAGCCAGGGGATCACGCCGCCTTCGTAGATCACGTGCACATTTGGGATTCCCGCCGCGATCCGGCGCCAGGTATCGTGGTTCTCCGAAGGATGCGGGCGCAGCACGATGTTGCGGTTGGGAAACCTGCTGGCGAGCCGCGGCAGCACGTCTTCGAAGGAATGGAAGACTTGGCCGAGGAAATCGATCCAGCCGCGAAAGAAGGTCTCATCCTTTTCGTGGCGCACGAGACCGCGCGTTTTCAAAATGTCGAGCGCTTTGTCGCGGCCGAAATAATGATTGTAGCGACCGAAATTGGTGTTGATCAGGATAAAATCGCCGTACCGCGCGCGCAGCGCCTCCGCGTCAGGGCGGTAAAGCTCGCGTAACCCGGGCCGCAGCAAGTCCAAACGCGGATTGCCGGTCTCAAAAACTCGCCCCGGCACATCATGCACCACGCCGCGTACGTCGGTCGCTTGCGCGCCTCCCCAGGCAAAGAATGCTTCGATCTCGTCAAAGGCCTGCGGCGCGACGCGCTCGTGCAGATAAGCGTCACGGTTGCGGTAGACCAATCCTTCCTCGCACCATGCTCCAATGCGGAATCCGAGCTTCTTCAGCCGCCCGAAGCTTGGCACCTTCAACGGCGCGATGCTTTTGTCGATGTAGAAGCCGCGCGGCAGCTGCGCCAGTCGGCGCAAAAGCCCGTTCTGCTCCCCGAGCAAGACACGAAAGCCTGCTTCAGCCGCCGCGCAAGCAAGATAAGTCTTGGCGTCAAGCTCGCGCGCCTTGGTCTCGATCGGAAGAATGAGCCAGGGGCGTTCGCTCACTGCTGGGCCGGGGCTACCGCCGGTTCGCAGCCGACGTGGGGGTCGTGGCAGAGCAGTGGCGCGCGGAGCCGCCCATCGAAGACATCCGCGATGGTGAGGGTTTCCGCTGCGAAATTCGATAGTCCGTTCATGAAGTTACCCGCTCCAGAGATAACCGAAACTGCCCGAAAGGGACTGATGTAACAAGCGTGTCCTGGCTTAGGCATTAGCGCGTTTACCGTAGCCAGATTCCTCTTCTTGGATCATGTGCTGGGTAGCCGCTCGATGAGCGCGATGTCGCAGGTGCCTGTGACGCCGTCGGAAACGCGGTCGGTCGTCAACAGCCGGACGGGAATGCGGGCGCTGAGTTCGCCAATATAGGTTTCGATCTGGCGGTCTTCTGGATGGCCCTCATACAACATATAGCGCCAGGGAAGTTGGGAAAGACCGGGTAGCCAGCCGAGGTGTTCGCGCACCGAGAGGTAGCTCAGGATGGCGCCCTCGCCGTCGACGCCTTGAAGATGCGCCGGAAGGTGAGAGGTCAGATCGGCGTCTTGATCGAGCCTTTTGCCGGTCAGGGAAAATCGGGTGCAGCCGACTGAGAGCAGCACCTTGCGCGCGGCTTCCACCACGTCGGGCTGATCCCATCCGTGCACCCAACGCGCGCTGCGGCGAAGATATTCTGCGCCCATGAGACCCAGATTGCAGCCGATGTCGAAGATCACCTTGCTTTCAATCGAAACATGCGCGCGTTCCAGCAGCGGGTCCCACGCTTGCAGCCGAACACGGGGTGAGCGTTTGGCCGGGCGGTCGAGCCCGGGGATTTCCTGATAAAGAAAGCGCCCGGTCTTGCCACCTAGGACGTGCAGGCGGCCACCGAAATGGCTTTGTTCGGTGACGCTTGCCGCAAGCTCGCGCAGATGTCTTTCGTAGTTTTCCAGAACTGAATCATCCGCCGCGGGTACTGCCGGAGAATCTTCGACGACATAGGCGGTCCATGTGATCTTCGCGCCATCGCTAATTTCGAGCAGGTCATAGGGTCGCGGCGCGCCACTGAGCAGATGTTGATAGTTCAAGGTGAGAAATCGTAACCGGTGTGACACGCGGCCGGCATGCGCAGCATGGGAGTTGCCGGCGCGCTGCGCAATTTGCAGTCCCGCGTCAGCCGGGTAGGGGGCCAGCACCGCCGCGAGCGGCGTCGCGCGCCAGGTCTGCGGTGGAAGATAGGTGGCATCGGCGCTTTCAAGGAAGGGCAGGTTCCTGGCACTGCACCAGGCCTTGATCTGCTGCGGGTTCAGCGTGGGCGTTACCGCGCTGGCATCGACGCGCGAGGGGCTTTGCACCGGCAATTCACGCTTCCAGCTTTCGCTATCATGGCGGGCGCCGATCCGCGACGCGATGATTTGCGGAGCGAAACGGATCAGCGCAAGCAGCTCGCGTTGCAGCGCTGCATAACTGATATAGCTGGAGCGCGCGGCGCGAAATAACGCCGGATAACGGGTTAGAACCGACTTGAGACGGTCACGTCGCTCGCGTGAAATCATGGATAAGGATCGATGTCCTCGCAGGCCGCGTTTTTTAGGGGTTTATAACCCTGGCAGCCGCTAAATACGGGTCGGCGAGCTCGCCTGCGTTTATGGGCAATTGACTGCCGCGTCAAGCAGTCAGGCCGACTGTCGTGGTCAAATAAAGTCTTGCAGGCGAAAGAATTTGCTGTCGCTTTCGCCCTCGCTGGGGAATTCTGCGCGCGATGAATCAGGACGCTTCACCGCAATCGGCCCGGCGGCTGCTCTATCTGGTTTCCGAGGACTGGTATTTCCGCTCGCACCGGCTGCCGATGGCGCAGGCTGCGCAGCGCGCTGGCTATGAAGTGCATGTCGCCACCCGTGTGCAGGCCGATGGCGCGGCGATCGAGGCCCTGGGGTTCAAATTGCATCCGCTGGCCTGGCGGCGCGGCAGCACTAATCCATTCGACCGCCTGCGGCTGATCGGCGACGTGCGCCGGCTCTACCGCAGGCTGCAGCCCGATCTGGTGCATCACGTCGCGCTGGAGCCAACGGTGATCGGCTCTGTTGCCGCGCTCGGCTTACCGGTGCGGACGCTGAATGCGATGGCGGGACTCGGCTTCGCCTTCACCTCGCGCAGCACGAAGGCGCTGCTCACCGGATTTGTCGTGCGCGGCCTGCTTCGCTTCCTGCTCACGCGCCGGCACGCTGCCGTGCTGGTGCAGAATGAAGACGATGGCGCCGTTATCGCCGCGCTCGGTATCAGCCCGGACCGTGTTTTTCTCATCGCCGGCTCTGGCGTCGACGCCGATCAGTTCGTGCCGATGCCGGAACCGATGGGCCCGTTGACTGCCGGTTTCGTCGGCCGCCTCCTGGACGATAAAGGCATCCGCACGTTGATTGCCGCGCATGAAATTCTTGCCAGGCGAGGGCGACCGGTTCGTCTGTTGCTGGCGGGCGAGCCCGATCCCGCCAATCCGGCGTCCATTCCGCCCGACGAGATCCTTTCGTGGAAAGCGCGCGAGGGCGTCGAGGTGCTCGGCCACCTCGCCGACATTCGCGAGGTCTGGGCGGCGGCGCATATCGCCGTGCTGCCGTCGCGCCGCGAAGGCCTACCGAAGAGCCTGCTGGAAGCCGCCGCTTGCGGGCGCGCAATCGTCGCCGCCGACGTGCCGGGCTGTCGCGTGATCGCCCGCGACGGCGTCAATGCTCTGTTGGTGCCGCCGGACGATCCCGGCGCGCTCGCCGACGCGATAGAGGTGCTGGCGCGCGATCCGGTGCTAAGGCAGACCTTTGGCAATGCGGGCCGCAGAATGGTGGAGGAGGAGTTCTCCAGCGCCCGGATCGGGCAGGAAACCGTGGCTCTTTACTACAAATTGCTTCGCAAATAACCCTGTATTGCGCGGCTAGCCCGGCCTCGGTAAACAGTGCCCGCGCAAGGGCGCAGGGAAATCAATTTGGCACATACGCGCAAGATAGCGGTGATCGGGCTTGGCTATGTCGGCCTTCCCGTGGCGGCGGCTTTTGCCCGTTCAGGTTCACCTGTTATCGGTTTTGACATCGATCATTGCCGCGTGGCTGAGCTGCGCGCGGGCAAGGATCGCACGCGCGAGGTCGAGCCGGAGGACCTGACAAATTCGAATCTGCGGGTGACCAGCGATGCCAAGGATCTCGCCGGCGCCGATTTCTACATCGTGACGGTGCCGACTCCGATCGACGAGGCGAACCGCCCCAATCTCGGCCCCATGCTGGCGGCCTCGCGCACCGTCGGCAAGGTTTTGAAAAAGGGCGACATTGTCGTTTACGAATTCGACCGTTTATCCCGGAGCCATCGAAGAGACCTGTGCGCCGGCGCTGCAAGAACATTCCGGGCTTGCGGCGGGCAGTGATTTCACCGTCGGTTATTCGCCTGAACGTATAAATCCCGGCGATAAGGCGCATCGTTTCGAGAGCATCGTGAAAGTGGTTTCAGCGCAGGACGCCGCCACACTCGACATCGTCGCCGATGTCTACGGCTCGGTGGTCACCGCCGGCATCCATCGCGCACCGTCGATCAAGGTTGCCGAAGCCGCCAAGGTGATTGAAAATACCCAGCGTGACCTCAACATCGCCTTCATGAATGAACTCTCGGCGATCTGCGAAGCGCTCGGCATCGACACCGGCGATGTGATTGCTGCCGCCAGGACCAAATGGAATTTCCTGCCGTTCTATCCTGGCCTCGTCGGCGGCCACTGCATCGGCGTCGATCCCTATTACCTGACGCATCGCGCGGAGATGGCGGGCTATCATCCGCAGGTGATCCTCGCCGGACGCCGCATCAACGACAATGTAGGCTTTCGCGTGGCCCGTGAATGTGTGCGCCGGCTGTTCGGTCGCGGCAATGGCGGCTCGCAGGTGACGATCCTGGGCCTGACCTTCAAGGAGAATGTCCCCGACACGCGTAATTCCAAAGTGCTCGACATCGTGCGCGAATTGCAGTCGTTCAATGTCGAGGTACAGGTGCATGATCCCTTGGCCTCGGCGGAGGAGGCCAAGCATGAATACGGTCTCGCGTTGACGGGCCTTGACAGTCTGCGCCCCGCGGATGCGGTCATCCTCGCGGTAGCGCATCAGGATTATGTGCGTGGCGGCTGGCCGCTGGTGACGCGGCTGCTGAAGGGCGGGGAGGGCGTCGTGCTCGACATCAAGTCCCAGCTCGATCGGACGACGAAACCCGCCGGCGTCGATCTTTGGCGGTTGTGATCCATGGCAAATGACGCAATCCTGGTAACGGGCGCGGCCGGCTTCATCGGCTTTCATGTCGCACGCCGGCTGCTGCAGAACGGCCGAAAAGTCGTCGGCCTCGACAACGTCAACGACTATTACGATCCGAGGCTGAAAGAGGCGCGGCTTGCCGAGCTCGCCAAGCTGCCGGGATTTACTTTCGTCAAGCTCGATCTCGCGGAACGCGAGGCGATGGCTGCGCTCTTCGCGGAATATAAATTTCCGCAGGTGGTGCATCTCGCCGCTCAAGCGGGCGTGCGTTATTCGCTGGTCAATCCGCACGCCTACGTGGATGCCAACGTGCAAGGCTTCATGAATGTGCTTGAGGGCTGCCGGCACAATGGCTGCCGGCATCTGCTCTATGCCTCGTCATCATCGGTCTATGGCGCCAATACCAAGCTGCCATTTTCGGTGCATGACAACGTCGATCATCCCATCAGCCTCTATGCAGCGAGCAAGAAAGCCAATGAGCTGATGGCGCATACCTACAGTCATCTTTACCGGCTGCCGGCCACCGGCCTGCGTTTCTTCACGGTCTATGGTCCCTGGGGCCGTCCCGATATGGCGATGTTCATCTTCGCGACCGGCATAGTCGACGGCAAACCGATCCGGTTGTTCAACAACGGCAATATGCGGCGCGACTTCACTTATATCAACGATGTGACCGAGGCGGTGGTGCGCGCGATCGATCGCATCCCCGTGCCCGATCCGGCATGGTCCGCTGAGGCTCCCGATCCCGCCACCAGCAATGCGCCTTGGCGCGTTTATAACATTGGGAATAACCGCACGGTGGAAGTCTCCCGCGTGGTCGACCTGCTGGAGCAGGAATTCGGCCGTCCCGCGATCAGGGAAATGGCGCCTATTCAGCCGGGCGACGTGGCGGAGACCCGCGCCGATGTGGACGATCTCATGCGGGACGTCGGCTTCCGCCCCTCCACCTCCATCGAGGAGGGGATCAAGCGTTTCGCGGCCTGGTACCGCGCCTACCGCGGCATTTGACAGGAGCGGATCGAGGGCTTAGGCGACGGGGAGAGATCTGAATCCGCCTGTGAGGGCCAGAATATGACCGCACCCACGCTGCAAAGTCTGAAGGTCAAGCTGTTCACCGATGGCGCCGACAAGGCGCAGATCGTCGAGATGGCCAAAAACCCGTGGATAGCTGGCTTCACTACCAACCCTTCGCTGCTGAAAAAAGCCGGGGTGAAGGACTACCAGGCTTATGGACGTGATCTGGTCGCCGCGGTTCCCGACCGGCATATCTCCTTCGAGGTCTTTTCCGACGATATTCCGGAAATGGTTGCGCAGGCGCGCGTGATCTCAAGCTGGGGCAAGAACGTCTATACCAAGCTGCCGGTGTCGACGACACGCGGCGAGACGCTGTACGAAGCCGTGCGCTCACTCTCGCGCGACGGCGTGAAAATCAATCTCACAGCCGTCTTCACTTCCGAGCAGGTCGAACGCGCAATCGAAGCTTTTTCAGGCGGCGCGCCGGCCATCATCTCGGTTTTTGCCGGCCGTATGGCCGATCTCGGCATCGACTACCGCCTCATAATGCGGGATGCGATTGCCCGGGCGCGCAAGACCGCGAACGTTGAGATCATCTGGGCTTCCACCCGCGAGGTCTTCAACGTGGTCGAAGCAGACGAAATGGGCTGCCACATTATCACGGCGCCGGCCGATATCCTGAAGAAACTGCCGGCGCTCGGCAGCAAGACAGGGGCCGAGATCTCGCTCGACGCGGTAAGGGCCTTCCGCGAGGATGCGCTTGCCGCCGGCCTGCAGCTCGCCGTCCCAGCCCCGCGGGCGGCAGAATAAGGCCGCCAAGCCGGTCTTTTAACCTTTTGAATCAAGCGGTTCTATACGCTGAATCAAAACGTGTTCGGCCGGCCGTTCGGGAGGTGTCCCAAGGGCCGGGACCGTGCTAGAAGATAAAATATTAGGAACGCGGGGGATTCTTTCGAAATGGTGCAGACCGCGAAGCAGCGCGCGGACGGTCTATTGCGCGTGGGCGTGATTGGCGTCGGTGTGATGGGCAGCAACCATGCGCGCGTCTTTGCCGACATGCCGGGCGTCAAGCTGGTCGGCGTCGTCGACCCGGATTTCAGCCAAAAAGACTTCGTGGTGAAGGCGCTGGGCTGCGCCGGCTACGATGACATCGATGAACTGCTCGATGCCGGCGTCGATGCGGCCACTATCGCGGCGCCGACCCATCTGCATCACGAAATGGCGCTCGCCTGCATCGCGCGCGGCGTTCATGTGCTGGTGGAAAAGCCGATCGCCTCCTCGGTGGAGGAGGGGCGGGAAATCATCGCCGCCGCCCGCCGGGCCGGCGTCACGCTGATGGTCGGGCATGTCGAGCGATTTAATCCCGCGGTCGAGGCGATCAAGAACGCGATCCGCGGCGAGGACATTCTATCCATCGCGATCACCCGTGTCGGCCCGTTTCCGCCGCGCATGTCGAATGTCGGGGTGGTCATCGATCTGGCGGTGCACGACATCGATCTGATCCGCTGGTTTACCGACTCCGACATTATCGAAGTGCAGCCGCAGCTTTCCAACGCAGTGGCTGAGCGCGAGGACATCGCGCTCTTGCAATTCCGTACCGCCTCCGGCGTGCTCGCGCATATCAATACCAACTGGCTGACGCCGTTTAAGGCGCGCAACGTCACCGTAGCGACCCGCGGCAAATACGTGATGGGCGACCTGCTGACCCGCCAGGTCACCGAGTGCTTCGGTTTCCAACCCGACGGCAGCTACTCCATGCGGCACCTTTCGGTCGGCCATGCCGAGCCGCTGCGCGCTGAGCTGATGGCTTTCATCGGCGCGATCGCCAGCAAAGAAGCTGCCGCCGTCACCGGCGAGGAAGGCGTCGCCTCGCTCGAAATCGCCATTCAATGTCTTGAGGCCACGCCTGCCCAGGTCAGGGCCACGCAACGCAAGGCTCCCCGCCGCGTTGCCGGCTGACGCGCCAGCCGCGCTTTTTGAAATTATGGATCTGATGAACCAGCACGCCCGCCTTGATACCACCCCGATTCCCTTCATCGACGTGGCCGCCCAGCGCCGCCGCCTCGGTAGCGCCGTTGATGACGCCATTGCGCGGGTGCTCGCACATTGCCAGTTCGTCATGGGCCCCGAGGTGCAGGCCTTCGAGCGGGATCTCACCGCATTCTGCGGCGCGCGCCACGCCATCAGCTGCGCCAGCGGCACCGATGCACTCCTGCTGGTGCTGATGGCCAAGGGCATCGGCTGC
The DNA here is from genome assembly GCA_963802475.1 of uncultured Alphaproteobacteria bacterium. Lineage (GTDB taxonomy): Bacteria > Pseudomonadota > Alphaproteobacteria > Rhizobiales > Xanthobacteraceae > CANKHA01. The sequence goes on along the minus strand of CAWDIZ010000014.1, from coordinate 193,460 downwards.
GGCGATGCGGTGTTCTGTCCCGCTTTTACTTTTTGCGCCACGGCGGAAGTCGTCGCTCTGCTTGGCGCGACGCCGGTCTTTGTCGATATCGACGAGGCGACTTTTAACCTCGATTGCGGGAGCCTGAAGCGCGCCATTCCGGTGGCGAAGCAAAAGGGGCTCACGCCCAAGGCCGTCATTCCGGTCGATCTGTTCGGCCTGCCGGCGGATCACGACGCGGTGGCAGCAATTGCCAAGACAGAAGGTTTGTTTGTGCTAGACGACGCCGCGCAGGCATTCGGCGCGACGTACAGGAAACGCAAGCTTGGCACGCTCGCGCCAGCCACCGCCACCAGTTTCTTCCCGGCCAAACCGCTTGGCTGCTTCGGCGATGGCGGCGCGGTGATAACCGACGACGATGCTCTCGCGGAGATCATCCGCAGCCTGCGCGTGCATGGCCAGGGCGCGGACCGTTATGACAATGTGCGCATCGGGATCACCGGGCGTCTCGACACCATGCAGGCCGCGGTGCTGATCGAGAAGCTGAAGATTTTCGAAGACGAGATCGCCGCGCGTAACGAGACGGCCATGCGATACAATGAAGCGCTGGCCGATATCGCGGTCGTGCCGCAGGTGCCGGAGGGCTGCACCTCAGTCTGGGCGCAATACACCATCCGCCTGCAACCTGGCCGGCGCGACCAGCTCGCCGCCGAGCTGAAGGCCCAAGGCATTCCGACCGCGATCTATTATCCGCGCCCGCTGCACCGGCTCGCGGCCTATACCGCTTTCCCGCTGGCGGAAGGCGGTTTGCCGGTAACCGAGAGACTGGCGGAAGAGGTCATCAGCCTGCCGATGCACGCCTATCTCGACCCGCCGACGCAGGACCGCATCATCACTGCGGTGAGACGCGCGCTGGGCGCGGCTCAATCCCTCCCCTGAAAGGGGAGGGTCGGCGCGAAGCGCCGGGGTGGGGTCAGTCGCAAATCAAAACCCCACCCGGCTCGCTGCGCTCGCCACCCTCCCCGCTTGCGGGGAGGGATAAGTCAGCTTCTTTTATAAATATCATCCAGCCGGACGATGTCGTCCTCGCCGAGATAGCTGCCGGTCTGAACCTCGATCAGCTCGAGCGGGATTTTGCCGTGGTTGGCGAGGCGGTGCACGGAGCCGATCGGAATATAGATCGACTCGTTCTCGTGCACGATGCGCTGTTCCTCGCCCATGGTGACTTCGGCGGTCCCGCGCACCACCACCCAATGCTCCGCGCGGTGCTGGTGTTTTTGCAAGGACAACATGCCTTCTTCACGGACCACGATGCGTTTGACCTGAAAGCGCTCGCCGGCGTCGATCGACTCGTAATAGCCCCAGGGACGATGTACGCGGCGATGATTGGTTGCCTCGGGGCGCTTTGCCGCTTTCAACTTCTCCACCAGCTCGCGCACATGTTCCGCACGTTGGCGCGGAATCACCAGTACGGCGTCGCTGGTGGAGACCACCACGAGATCCTCGACGCCAACCACCGCGGTGAGCCGCTCGTCTGAATGAATGACGCAATTGGTCGCATCGGTGGTGATCACCGGGCCCTGCACGGCATTTCCGGCGGCATCGCGTGTGCCAACGTCAAAGACGGCGTCCCAGCTTCCGATATCGGACCAGCGATAGCGTGCTTCCACCACCCCCGCGCGCTGTGTCTTTTCCATCAACGCATAGTCGATCGATTTTTGCGGCGCGCGGGCGAAGGCATCCGGGTCGAGCCGCAGGAATCCGAGATCAGTTTTGGCCGCCGCTACGGAAGCCTCGACGGCTTCGACGAGCGCGGGCTCGAAACGCATGAGCTCCGCCAGCAAGACATCGGCGCGGAACAGGAAATTTCCGGAATTCCAGAGATAGCCTTCCGCGATGTAGCGCGCGGCGGTGGCGGCGTCCGGCTTCTCGACGAACTTCTCGACCTTATAGGCATCCTTCGGCCCAAGCGGCTTGCCGCGCAGGATATAGCCGTAGCTGGTTTTTGGCTGTGTCGGCGTGATGCCGAAGGTGACAATATGTCCGCCGTCGGCAGCCTCCCGCCCGGCCTGGCAGGTTTGCACAAAAAGCTCCGTATCCATCGTCACGTGGTCGGCGGCGAGTGTGAGCACCACCGCGTCCGGATTCTGATTCATTGCCAGCACGGCTGCGGCTGCGATGGCGGCGGCGGAATCCCGGCGCAACGGCTCGATCACGATCGTCGCCTCGAAACCGCATTTTTCCGCCTGGTAGCGGGCGAAGAAACGAAACTGCCCGCCGGTCATCACGATCGGTGCAGCGAAGACGGCTCGGTCTACCACCCGTTGCAAGGCCTGCTGATAGGTCGAGAGCGTGCCTACCAAGGGCAGGAATTGCTTGGGCAGCGCGTCGCGCGACACCGGCCATAGCCGGGTGCCCGCGCCGCCGGCGAGAAGAACAGGTACGATAGGGGAAGGAGCTATGGGCAATATTGATTCGCCTTGGTTATTCGAATGCTGATTGGACATATATTTCATATGGAAGCTTAATGATCGAGCGCATTTTCACCGTCGGCGGCCTGACTTTGGTCTCGCGGGTCACTGGCTTTATCCGCGACATCATGCTGGCGGCGATCCTGGGAGCCGGGCCGGTGGCCGACGCCTTTTTCGTCGCGCTTCGCCTGCCCAACCATTTCCGCGCTATTTTCGCGGAAGGCGCCTTCAACGCCGCCTTCGTTCCGGCCTATGCCCGAATCCGGGAGCAGGGCGGTGCGGATCCGGCCCGGATCTTTGCCGACCGTATTTTCACGCTGTTGTTTCTGAGCCAGGTCGCGCTGCTCGCGGCAGCGTTGGCCTTCACCCCCGAAGTCATCGCGGTGCTGGCTCCCGGTTTCAACGATGATCCCACCCGCTTCGCGCTCGCGGTGGAAATGACCCGCATCACCTTCCCCTACCTGCTGCTGGTGTCGCTGGTGACGCTCTACGGCGGCATCCTCAATGCGCTGCACCGTTTCGCCGCTGCAGCAGCAGCGCCTATCCTGCTGAATTTTTCCATGATGACGACGCTGGCAATGGCGGCGTCCTTTCCGACCGCAGGGCATGCCGCGGCTTGGGGCGTGCTGGTGGCGGGGCTGCTGGAATTCGTCCTGCTCGCAGGCGACGCCCGCCGGGCTGGCGTGAAGCCGTGGTTCCGTTGGCCCAGCTTCGATGTCGATGTGCGAAAATTCTTCCGTGCGCTCGGCCCCGCCACCGTCGGCTCCGCCGGCGTGCAGCTTGCGCTCTTCGCCGATACGATCCTCGCGAGCTTCCTCGCTACCGGTGCGCTCTCCGCGCTCTATTATGCCGACAGGCTCAATCAATTGCCGATCGGTGTCATCGGCATTGCGGCGGGCACGGTGGTGCTGCCGGAAATGGCGCGCCGCATTGCGGCCGGCGACGAAGCCGGCGCGCGCCAAGCGCAGAACCGGGCCATAGAACTGACGTTGCTGCTTTCCGTGCCCTGCGTCGCCGCTTTCCTGATCGTGCCGGAGCTGATCATGCGTGCGCTGTTCGCCCGCGGCGCCTTCACCTCCGCCGACGCGGTGGCGGCCGGGCAGACGCTTGCCGCCTATGCCCTGGGCCTCGTGCCCTTCGTGCTTATCCGCAGCGTGGTCGCCACTTTCTTCGCGCGCGGCGATACCGCCAATCCGGTGAAGGCAGCGCTTGCCGCGGCCTGCGTTAATGTCGGATTTAAGATCCTGCTGGTGGTGGTAGGATCGCTGGCGCAAGTGGGACTCGCGCTCGCCACCTCGATCGGAGCCTGGATCAATCTCGCCTTGGTGTTATGGCTGGCGGCGCGGCGGGGACTGATCGCCCTCGATCCCGACCTGCGGGGAGCCATGCTTAAAATTGCGGCAGCCGGTATCGCGCTAGGGTGCGCACTTTGGCTCGGTCAATCTCTCGCCGCGCATTGGGTGCGTGATGACATGGCACTACGCGACGAGGCCCGGCTGGCGCTGCTTGTGGCGATCGGTGCAGTGGTTTATGGCGGAGTTGTACTGGCGCTGTTCGGGCGGCAATGGCTTGCGGCTTTTCGCAGGCCCACTAAACCGCCCCTTTAACCGGAGGCGCCGAGCGCCTACCTTTGTGCGACCGCCGGGCCCTCGACACAAGACGCCAATGATTGCCTTCAATTCCTCCCGCTTTATTGCCTTCTGGCTCATGCTTGCGCCGTTGCTGGCGGCGTGCGGCGACAACCAGCAGCAGGCGGCGCCGCCACCGCCTGCCGGTCACCGTCGCCAAGCCTGTCAACCAGCAAGGTCATCGATCAAGACGAGTATGTCGGCCGCTTCATCGCGATGGATTCCGTCGAAGTCCGCACGCGTGTCGCAGGCACGCTCGATGCCGTGCATTTCAAAGATGGGCAGACTCGTCAAGAAAGGCGACCTGCTCTTCACCATCGACCGCCGGCCCTTTGAGAATACGCAGTGGCGCAGGCACGCGCCAATCTGCTGCTCGCTCGCTCCAACCTCACCTTCGCGGAAAGCCGATCTTGGCCCGCGCCCAACAATTGGTGCGCGACAAGGCAATCGCCGAGCAGGTCCTCGATCAGCGCGCGCAGACCCAGCGCAACGCGCTCGCCTCGGTCGCCGCCTACCGAAGCGGCCCTAAGCCAAGCAGAACTTGATCTCGAATTCACCGAGATAAGAGCGCCAGTCGATGGCCGCATCGGCGACCGCCGCGTTTCGCCCGGAAACCTGGTGGCGGCGGGTGGTGGAGCGACTTTGCTCGCGACGATCGTATCCGCCAATCCCATCCGGTTCGAATTCACCTTCGACGAGGCTTCGCTGCTGCGGTACGACCGCGTCGCCCGGAAAAACGCCGATCAGCCAGTGCGCGGGCTTTCGCTGTCGGTGAATTTGCGGTTGATTGACGAACCGGAATTCAAACATAAGGGCGCGATGGACTTCTTCGACAACACCATCGAGCGGGGCACCGGTACCATCCGCGGCCGCGCGGTTTTCGATAACAAGGACGAGTTGTTCGTCCCCGGCATGTTCGGCCGTGTGCAGATTCCCGCGGGCCCGCCGGGCGAAGCGCTGCTGGTGCCGGACGCCGCCATCGGAACTGACCAGGCGCGCAAATTCGTCTTTGTGGTGGAGCCCGACGGTACGGCGAAGCAGGTCTATGTGACGCTCGGTCAGGCGATCGGCGACAAGCGCGTCGTGCGCGAGGGACTCACGCCGGAATCCCGCGTCGTGGTGAACGGCCTGATGCGCGTGCGACCGGGCATCAAGGTTACGCCTCAAGAAGAGGGTGCGGCGCCGGCCACATCCGGCACGCCCACCGCAGCCAAGTAGATACTGGGCAAACCGATGCGCATTTCGCATTTCTTCATCGACCGCCCGATCTTCGCGGCAGTCATCTCGATCGTGATCGTGATTCTCGGCGGCGTTTCTTTTGCCCGCCTGCCGGTGGCGCAATATCCCGACATCGCGCCGCCCACCATCAACGTGACTGGGCAATATCCCGGCGCCAGCGCCGAGATCGTGGCCTCCACGGTGGTGTCGCCGATCGAGGATCAGATCAACGGCGTGGAAGGGATGCTTTATGTGTCGTCCAATTCCACCTCGGACGGCCGCTTCTCCATCGCCGTGACTTTCGATCTCGGCACCAACCTGGATATCGCCCAGGTTCAGGTGCAGAACCGCGTTGCCATCGCGCAGCCGCGGCTGCCGGCCGACGTGCGCAACATCGGCGTTACCGTCAACAAGGCCTCGCCCGACCTGATGATGGTCGTGCATATGTACTCGCCGGACAGATCTCGCGACCAGCTCTACGTTTCCAATTTCGCCAGCCTCGAGATCAAGGATGCGCTGCTCCGCGTGGACGGCGTAGGCTCCATCACGGTCTTCGGCAGCCGCGACTATGCCATGCGGGTGTGGCTCGATCCCGGCCGTCTGCAGGCGCTGGGGCTGACGTCGCAGGACGTCGTTACCGCCATCCAGGGCCAGAACCTGCAAGTTGCGTCAGGCGTGCTTAACCAGCCGCCGGTCGAGAGTCCGCTTGCCTTTCAAGTCTCGGTGCAGACCGCAGGGGCGGCTGAGCGACCCGGCGGAGTTCGGCAATATCGTCGTGAAGCAGTCGCAAGGCGCGGTGGTGCGGCTGCGCAACGTTGCCCGTATTGAGCTTGCCGCGCAGGACTACGGCACCAACTCCTATCTCGATCGCGACCCGGCGGTCGCGCTTGCTATCTTCCAGCGCCCGGGCTCCAACGCGATTGCGACGGCCCGCGCCATCCGTTCAACGATGCAGTCGCTCACTCCGCGCTTCCCCGCGGGGGTCAAGCACGCCATCGTCTACGACCCGACCACATTCATTCAGCAATCGGTGGATGAAGTCGAAATAACCATCCTCATCGCGGTGGTGCTAGTGGTGCTGGTGATCATCATGTTCCTGCAGACCTGGCGGGCGGCGGTGATCCCGATCATAGCCATCCCGGTGTCGCTGACCGGAACATTCTTCTTCATGACGCTGTTCGGCTTCAGCCTGAACAACCTCTCGCTATTCGGCCTCGTGCTGGCCGTCGGCATCGTGGTGGACGATGCCATCGTCGTGGTCGAAAACGTCGAGCGCAACATCGCGAGCGGCATGAAGCCGCGCGAAGCAGCCCACAAAAGCATGGACGAGGTGGGTGCCGCGCTGATCGCCATCTCGCTCGTGTTGTCGGCGGTGTTTATACCGTCCGCCTTCATCACCGGAATTTCCGGCCAATTCTACCGGCAGTTCGCGCTCACCATTGCCGGCGCAACGCTGATATCGCTCATCGTTTCGCTGACGCTGTCGCCCGCGCTTTGCGCAATCCTGCTGCGCCCGCATGGGGAACGCGGGCGGTCGAAATGGATGCGCCCCGTCCACGGATTTTTCCACCTGTTCAACCGCGGATTCGACGCCTTCTCTCACGGCTATAGCCGCTTGGTGGCGCGGGTCGTCAACATCGCCGCCATTATGCTGGCGATATACGCCGCGGTGCTGATGGCGGGATTTTTTGAATTCCGTGCCGCGCCGGTCGGCTTCATCCCGCAGCTTGACCGCGGCTATATCATCGTCGCGGCGCAATTGCCGCCAGGCGCTGCGATCGACCGAACCGACAAAGTACTGCGCCGCGCGGTCGACATCGCGCTCGATACGCCGGGCGTCAAAGGTGCAGTGAATTTCGTCGGCTTCTCCGGCGCCACTTTCACCCAGGCGTCGAATTCCGGCGCCGCCTTCCTGGTGTTGGAGCCGTTCGAGAAGCGCGCGGGAAACCGGGCGAAATCCGCAGCCGGCATCCAAGCCGAATTATTCAAGCGCTTCGCGCCGATCCAGGACGCGCTGCTGCTGGTGATCCTGCCCCCGCCGGTGGCCGGTATCGGCAATGCCTCCGGCTTCCGCATGATGATCGAGGATCGCGGTGGCCGCGGGCCGGTGGCTTTGCAGGGCGCGGTCTACGCCATGATGGGCAAGGCGGCGGAGACACCGGGCGTCAGCCAGGTCTTCTCGTTGTTCGAGACCTCGACCCCGCAACTTTATCTCGATATCGACCGCACCAAGGCGCAACTGCTCGGGATCAACATCCCCGATGTCTTTGCCGCGCTGCAGACCTATCTCGGCTCATCCTATGTCAACGACTTCAATCTGCTCGGCCGCACCTTCCGCGTGACCGCGCAGGGCGACGGCAATAGCCGCTTGCAGCCTGAGGATGCGTTGAAGATCCGCGTGCGCAATGCCAGCGGCGAAACCGTGCCGATCGGCGCATTCACCACTGTCAGCGACCGCTCCGGCCCATTCCGTGTGCCGCGCTATAACCTGTATCCCGCGGCTGAGCTCGACGGGGCGCCGGCGCCGGGCTTCTCGCAAGGGCAGGCGATCGAGATCATGCAGAAGATGGCGGCCGAGACGCTGCCGGAAGGATTTAATTATGAGTGGACCACGCTTGCCTTCCAGCAATTGCGCGCCGGCAACACGGCGGTCTTCGCCTTCGTGCTCGGCGTGGCCTTCGTCTTCCTGGTGCTGGCGGCACAATTCGAAAGCGTGACGCTGCCCTTTGCCGTCATCCTGATCGTGCCGATGTGTCTGGTTGCCGCCATCACTGGCGTGCTGATCCGTGGACAGGACAACAACATCCTGACCCAGGTCGGATTCATCGTGCTGATAGGTCTGGCGGCGAAGAATGCGATTTTGATCGTGGAATTCGCCAAGCAGCTGGAAGAGCAGGGACGCGACCGCTTCGCCGCCGCGGTCGAAGCGGCGCGGCTGCGGCTTCGTCCGATCCTGATGACCTCGCTCGCCTTCATCTTCGGCGTGGTCCCGCTGGTGATCGCGACCGGCGCCGGCGCCGAGATGCGCCAAGCGCTGGGCACCGCGGTGTTCTTCGGGATGATCGGCGTGACTGCCTTCGGTCTGATCTTCACGCCGGTATTCTACGTGGTTTCGCGTGGCGTCGCCGGTTGGATGAGCCGACGCTTCGGCCGGGCCAAGACAGTCGCGCATCCGGCGGAGTAAAGGCGGCGGCGTTTTGCCGCGCTCGAGCGCGCCGGAAATTCGCGCAGCCTCGCGGGAATAGGCGGGTGTTTGCGGGGTTAAACGATGGCTAGCCGCTGCTTCCGACCGACGCAAATGGAGGAATCCGAATGATTTGAGTCTTTTGTGCCGTCACGCTCGCAGCCGTCGCCTCGAGCGCGACGATCGTTTTGGCGCAGCAGAATCCCATTCTCGCCCGCCAGGAGATCATGAAAAAATCCAATGATGACTTGAAGATGTTAAGCGGGATGTCGAAAGGCGAAGCGCCGTTCGATGCCGGCAAAGTGACAGCAACTTATGCGTCGATGGAAGACGGCTACAAGAAGGTGCAAGGTCTGTTCCCAGACAATTCCAAGACCGGCCACAAGACCCGGGCATCGCCGAAGGTTTGGGAAGACCGCGCCGACTTTGACGCCAAGATGGCTGCTTTCATCAAGGTCGCCGGCGATGCGAAGGCAAAGGCGACAACCGAGGCGGGCTTCAAGGAGATTCATCCCGCCGTCATCAAGGGCTGCGACAATTGCCATGAGGGTTATCGCCTGCGGCGGCAATAAGCCATTTGATCAGGCTTGCAACGCAAAACACCCGCCGGCTCGCGCCGGCGGGTGTTTGTTTTTCGCGGATGTTACTTGGTGACTTGTCCGCGGATTTCTCCGCCCGGGTTGGCTGCGGTATGGATGTTTATATAGTATCTGCCGGCCTGCAGATCGGCGGCTTGCGCATCCGTCAAGGTAGCGGAGCCCTTTATCGGGCTGTTGGCCTGGTTCGGGATCGGCACGGCAACGCCGGCGTTCTTGCCGGACTCGGCCGGCCCGTGGAAATGCGCCGCGGACGCGGGGCCGCTGAGACCGGAATAATTCACGGTCCAGGACAGCTGTTTCGACCCCGGGTCGAAGGTGACCTCCGCCGTGCCTTTGCCCTGCGTCGTGACGGGCGGTACTTCCTGCGCGCCAGTCAGATCCGCTTTCATCTTCATCCCTTGGGCGAAGGCGGCAGAGGACGCCAGCATGGCGATGGCGGCGATGCTGCCGCATAAAATCTGTTTGTTCACGAGAGACCTCCCTACTTTTTGCGAAGTGACCGGAGCCACCTACAATAAACCCCGGCTTCCAGCGGTTATTCCTTCGGTGTCGCAGCGGATGCAGGAGCGGCGATGGTGTACGCTTGAGAAGGATGGACTTCATCCCCGAGCCGTTCCAGTTGTCTGCCAATCAACGTCATTGAGGTGTGAGCCGTGTTGCGAAAGCTGATCATTATAGGAGTGATTGTCGCCGTCGGCGGGCTGCTGGGCTTTTTCATTGTTACGGGGGCGCAGGAAATACCGGCGCGCGCGTTCGGTCCGCATCAGCCCAATGTGGAAAACGGCAGGACTATGTTTTTGGCGGGCAACTGCGCCTCCTGCCATGCTACCCCCAACCAGGACGACGCGACGAGGCTCGGCGGCGGACTTGCATTGAAGTCGCCGTTCGGCACCTTCTATCCGCCCAATATTTCTCCGCACGAAGAGGACGGCATCGGCACCTGGAGCGACGCACAATTCGTCACCGCGATGGTGAAGGGCACCTCGCCCGACGACTGGCACTATTATCCGGTGTTTCCCTACACGTCTTTCCAGCGGATGAAATTCGACGATCTGCGCGATCTGTTTGCTTACATCAAGACGCTGCCGGCTGTGGCCGGCGTGGTGGAGGAGAACGACCTTCCGATCCATTATAAAATTCGCCGCACCCTCGGCATTTGGAAGCTGCTGTATCTCGATGGCGCGCCGTTTCGGCCCGACCCGGCAAGATCCGCGCAGTGGAATAGGGGCGGTTATCTGGTGAACGGGCCTGCGCATTGCGCCGAATGCCACAGCCCGCGCAATTTTCTGGGCGGCATCAAAGGCGGGCAGCGTTTCGCGGGTGGACCGGATTTCGAAGGCGAAGGATGGGTGCCTAACATCACGCAGAAGGGGATCGGCGACTGGTCGGAGAAGGATATCGCGACCCTGCTGGAGACCGGCGACCTGCCGGACGGCGACCGCGTCGGCGGCTCGATGGTGAAGGTGGTGCGCAATACTGCGCAGCTCAGCCCCGAGGATCGCGCCGCCATCGCGACCTATATCAAATCCTTGCCGCCGGTAGACGGGCCGCAACGCCCGCAACGGGACTGAGGCACTGGCGAAAATGCAACGCTTTGGCATCAAGGTCGTGAGCATTTACACCGCCATCCTGTTCAAGGTTCTTTCCACGGCCTGTTTCGCGGTGATGGGTGCCTGCGCGCGCTGGCTTGGCGAGGTATTCCCGGTCGGACAGGTGGTGTTCTTCCGCAGCTTCGTTGCCTTCGTGCCGATGCTGATCTTCTATGCCTGGCGCGCGTGAAATCTGGACCGCGATGAATACGTCGCGTCCGTTCGGCCATGTGGCGCGCGGATTGATCGGCGTTGTCTCCATGTTCTTCCTGTTTGCTGCCTTGGCACGCCTGCCGATCGCCGACGTGACCGCGATCACCTTTTCGACCCCGTTGATCATCGTGGCTCTCGCCGGTCTCCTCCTGGGCGAGCGTGTCCGCGGCTATCGTTGGTCGGCGGTAATCCTGGGACTTGTCGGCGTGCTGGTGATCCTCGCGCCACATCTTTCCGTAAAGGACGCCGCCGCCATGTCAGACTCGGCGGCGCTTGGCGCTGTCTTCGCCGTTCTGAACGCGGTCTTCGCCGCCGGCGCCTACATCCAGATCCGCCGGCTGACGTCGAGCGAAACGACCTCCTCGATTGTGCTCTATTTCTCGCTGATATCGAGCCTCTGCGGACTCGCCACTTTGCCGCTCGGCTGGGTTTGGCCGGACACGCAGCAACTCGGCATCCTGCTGACGATGGGTTTCTTCGGCGGCGTCGGCCAGATCCTCATGACCGAGAGCTATCGCTACGCTCAGGCTTCGCTTACCGCGCCGTTCGACTACACGTCGATCATCTGGGCGGTCATCCTCGGCTACATTGCCTTTGGCGAAGCGCCGGGACCAAGCGTCTGGGCCGGTTCTGCGATCGTCATCGCGGCAGGCCTGTTTGTGATCTGGCGCGAGCGGCAACTCATGGTGCAGCGCCGGCTCGAAAGGGACAACCTACCGCCAAGCTCCTAAGTCAGCGCGCGGCACAAATAGGATTACCCGATCTGCGCAAGCCAGATTGCTTTCCGCAAAGCCGGCGCCCGCTTTTGCTGGTCGCCGCCGATCAGGCGCCGAAGGCCTTGAAGGTGATGATGGTGCGGGTGTCCTGGATGCCGGGGATGATCTGCACCTTCTCGTTGACGAAATGACCGATGTCGGTGCCTTCCTCGACATAGAATTTCGCCAAGAGATCGAACTCGCCGGCGGTAGAATAGATCTCGGATGCGATCTCGGCATCCGCGAGCTTGTTGGCGACCTGGTAGGACTTGCCGAGTTGGCACTTGATCTGGACGAAGAAGGGAACCATCGCAACCTCCGGGTGCCGCCTTGTCCGAAAGGCACAAACGGTTTTCGGATCAAGCGCCACTGACTACCTGCAATGCAGCAAAATCGCGCGGCGCTGGCAAGCGCGCTTGCGGGCAGGGCAGAGGGCGGTTAGCTATGCGCAATGCGCGTTGATCTGCGCCTCTATGCCCTTGTCGATCCCGAAAACGCGGGCGGCTACAGCCTGCCCGACCTCGCGCGCCGCGTGGCGGAAGGCGGGGCGACGCTCGTGCAACTGCGCGACAAGCGCGGCACGACGCGCGAGATGGTCGCGCAGGCGCGCGCTATCAAGGCCGTGCTTGCGCCGCTCGGCGTGCCCTTCATCGTCAACGACCGGGTCGATGTTGCGCTTGCTTCCGGCGCCGATGGCGTACATCTGGGGCAGGACGACATGGATGTTGCCGACGCGCGGCGGCTCCTTGGGCCGGACGCAATTATCGGTCTCAGCATCAAGACGATGCCGGAGGCGCAAGCCGCTCCCTTGCAGCATCTCACTTATGTGGCGATCGGCGCGGTCTTTCCCACCACGTCGAAGGACAATCCGACGCATATCGGGGCGGAGGGATTCCGGCAGATTGCTGCCGAGATTCGCGCCCGGGTGCCGGGATTTCCGGTTGGCGCGATTGCCGGCATCACGCAAGCCAACGCGGGCGATGTGATCGCAGCCGGCGCCGACGGAATCTGTGCGATTTCGGCATTATCGTCGGCGCCGGATCCCGCCGCGGCGGCGAAGCAGATGCGCGGCATCGTCGATAGGGCGCTGGAAAAGCGAGGTGCGCGATGACGGCGATTGCGGTCACCATTGCCGGATCGGATTCCAGCGGCGGGGCAGGGATCCAGGCCGACCTGAAAACCTTTTCCGCGCTCGGTGTCTATGGCGCCTCCGTCATCACCGCGCTGACCGCGCAGAATACCCGCGGCGTCAGCGGCATTCACGACGTGCCGCCGGCCTTCATCACCGCGCAGATCGATGCGGTATTCTCCGATCTGAAGGTCGGCGCGGTGAAGATCGGCATGCTCTCGCAGCCTGCCGCGATCAAGGCGGTTGCCGCCGGGCTGAAGCGGCATGAGGCAAAAAACATTGTGCTCGATCCGGTGATGGTCGCGGCTTCCGGTGATCGCCTGCTTGTGCCGGAAGCGATCGAGGTCCTGCGGCGCGTGCTGATTCCGCGCGCAACACTGATCACGCCGAACCTGCCGGAAGCTGCTGCGCTGCTTGATGCGCGGGAGGCCAAGACCGAGCCGGAGATGAAGGATCAGGCGCAGCAACTGCTGCAACTCGGCGCAAAAGCGGTGTTGCTGAAGGGCGGCCATGCGGAGGGCGCCGAAAGCGTTGATTTCCTGGTGCAGCCAACGAGCGTCGCGCGGCTCGCCGCCGATCGCATTGCGACCGTCAATACCCACGGCACCGGCTGCACCCTATCGTCGGCGATTGCCGCCGGTCTCGCCAAGGGCTTGTCGCTTGCCGAAGCGGTGCGCGAAGGCAAGGCCTATGTCACTGCCGCGATCGCCGCGTCAGGCAAGCTCCATATCGGCCATGGTTTTGGGCCGACGCATCATTTTCACGCATGGTGGTGAGGAGCTCTTACTCGCGTTCCGCCGCCTCTCAGCAGCACATCGTCCGCCAGGTCCATCTGGTTGCCGCGCCAGACGATGTCATTGCCGAACCAGCCGGCGATCCAGAGCGGAATCAGCAACGCGTCGCGCAGGATCCAGGCAAGCGGTGAATACAACGACAGCGGCCAGCGCGCCGTGTGGGCCAGGAGCGCTTCGCCGCCATACCAGACCGCGCCGGCCAGTGCCGCGCCGGCAAGCGGCGACATATTCGCCGCCGCGGCAGCAATTGCGGCCGCCAAAATCGGCAATAGGCCGGTCGAGAAAATCTCCGGCGCGTAACAGGCCTTGAAGGAATCACGCCGCAACCGGGCCCAGCGCAGCTGCCGCTTCCAGACGTCGCTCATGCTGCGCCGGCCGAGCGGCTGTGGGAACGGACAATCGACCAGCCGCACGCGCTTGCCGGCATCGCGGACCACTTTGGTGGAGGCGGCGTCCTCCGCCAGTTCCTGCGCCAGCGCGCGCAGGCCGCCGGCGCGGTTGAGGTCTTCGCGCCGCCACAGCATTGTTTTGCCCTGCGCGAAGCCGAAGCCGAGCGTATCGGCGAAATACTGCCAGCGTGCCTGATAGGTATTGAGGAAGGCGCATTCCAGCTCGCCCCAAAGCCCGGAGGGCAGGCAGCCGATCGGCGGCGAACAGACGAGGCCAGTGTCCGGCAGCCATGCGCCGAGCAGCCGCTGCACATAGTCGGGCAGCATCAGCACATTGCTGTCGGCGATGATGACCCAATCGCCTGTGGCGGCCTCCCAGCCCTTGCAGATGATTGTTGAGTTTCGGATTCTGGCTGATGCGCTCGTCGCCGATCAAGAGCCGTGCCGCCACGCCGGGATGCTCCGCGATCAGCCGCTCGACCAGCGGCACCACCGGATCCCTGCCATTGGCCACGCAGAACAGAACATCATAGCGGGCATAATCGAGCGCGAAGCTCGAGCGCAGCGTTTCCATGCAAAAATTGTCGACGCCGCAGACCGGCCGGATCAGCGTGACCGATGCGGCGTAAGACGGCCCCGCGGCCGTCATGCGGCCGGCAGCGCAGCGATGGTAACGATAACGGTGGTGATGTGGATGAGGAAAAGCGTGGCGCCAACGATTAACGCCAACCAGAAGACGATTTCCATCTGCTGATTATCGCGCAATCGCGTGACATCGCCGTGACGGCGTTTTTGTGGTTCGTCATCGTAGTGACATGCAGCTCTGTCATAATGCGTGGCATGGCAGCTTGCGAAAGGTTAACGAGTGCCGGCCGGTAAACCGCGTCGCTTCCGTGCGCTCTTTATCTCCGACGTGCATCTCGGGACCAAGGGATGCCAGGCTGACCGCCTCCTCGATTTTCTGCGCTATCACGATGCCGATACGATCTATCTGGTCGGCGACATCGTCGACGGCTGGCAGCTGCGGTCAAGCTGGTACTGGCCGCAGCAGCACAATGATGTGGTGCAGAAGCTGCTGCGCCAGGCGCGCAAGGGCGTGCGCATTGTCTATGTTCCCGGCAATCATGACGAATTCCTGCGCAATTACTACGGCACGCATTTCGGCGGCGTCGAGGTGACCGAGACAATCATGCATGAAGGCGCCGATGGGCGGCGCTATCTCGTCATCCATGGCGACCATTTCGACCTTGTGGTTACGCAGGCGCGCTGGCTCGCGCATCTTGGCGACAAGGCCTACACCTTGGCGCTCGCGCTCAACACGATCTTCAACAGGGTACGCCGCACGCTCGGCTTCCCATATTGGTCGCTGTCGCAATGGGCAAAGCTCAAGGTCAAGAACGCGGTCAGTTACATCGGCGAGTTCGAAAAGACACTGGTGGCGGAAGCGCGCAGGAATGGCGCGGAGGGCGTGATCTGCGGGCATATCCATCACGCGGTGATGCACGAAGACTTTGGCCTGCGCTACGTCAATTGCGGCGACTGGGTGGAGAGTTGCACCGCCGTTGCCGAGCACCACGACGGCCGGTTCGAGATCATTCGCTGGACGGAGACGCCGCGCCTGAGGCAGGCGACGGCGGCGGAAATGGCGGCAGCGAAGGCGGCGTAAGCTTTTCCAAACTTATTGTGGCCGGGATGACAACCGCTATCGGCGGCGCTACCGTCCCCGCATGACCCAACCGTTGCCCCTTCCCACTGCCGCCGACGTCGAAGCTGCCGCCAAGAAACTGGAAGGCGTCGTGCTGCGCACACCGCTGGTGCGATCCCCGGTGATCGACGAAATGACCGGCGGGCAGGTTTTCCTGAAGACAGAGACGCTGCAGCACACCGGCTCGTTCAAGTTCCGCGGCGCCTATAACAAGATCTCCTCCATCCCGCAGGAGAAACGCGCTGGCGGCGTGGTCGCCTTTTCCTCCGGCAATCACGCGCAAGGCGTGGCGGCGGCGGCAAAGATGCTCGGCATCCGCGCCACCATCGTGATGCCGAAAGATGCACCGAAACCGAAGCGCGACCGCACCGCGGCCTTCGGCGCCGAGGTGGTGCTTTACGATCGCGACAAAGGCGAGGACCGCGAAGTCATCGCGCGTGCGATCGCCGCCGAACGCGGCGCCGTGCTGGTGCCGCCCTACGACGACCCCTTCATCATTGCGGGGCAGGGCACCGCCGGGCGCGAAATCGTGGAAGACCTCGCGGCCATGGGGTTGAAGCCCGATGTGGTGGTGGTGCCGAATTCCGGCGGCGGGTTGACCGCCGGCGTTGCGCTCGCGGTGAAGGCGAAGGTGCCGCAAGCGAATATCTATACCGCCGAGCCCGCAGGTTTCGACGACTTCGTGCGTTCATTGCACAGCGGCAAGCGCGAGCAGAATCCGGCGCCCTCGGGCACGATCTGCGACGGACTGATGACCGGCACGCCCGGCGAGATCACTTTCGCTGTCAACCGCGATCTTGTCACCGAAGGGGTCACTTTGACCGACAAGGAAGTCGGCGCGGCGGTCGCCTTTGCTTTCCGCGAATTGAAGCTGGTGGTGGAACCGAGCGGCGCGATTTCGCTTGCAGCCTTGCTCACCGGCAAGATCGATGTGCGCGGCAAGGTGGCTGTGGCGGTGCTGTCCGGGGGCAATATAGATCCGGCGCTGTTCAATCAGCTGGTGGCCTAGAATGCTCTTTACCTCCCTTGCAAAGGGGAGGTCGGTTTGCGCTCGCAAACCGGGCGGGTTCGGAGCGAGCTTAACTGAACAGCGCGATTTTCTGCGCCTCGCTCATGGCGCGCAGCGGCGCGAGCGGATCGTGAGACGCGGCAGATTTGGGCTGTTCCGGTTCAGCATGCGGCGGCGGCAGTGTTGCCGGCGTCACCAACGCCGGATCCGGAACGCTGCCGGCTTTCAGTTCCGCAACGGCAGCCGGGGCCGGCTCTTCTGCCGCGGTTTCCCGCAGCGCCGCCTCCAGGCCCTGAAGCACATCTGGCGGCAGGAAATCTTTCGGCTGCGCCAACGCGAAATCATCCGGACCGGGTTGTGGGGGCGGTGCCGCTTTCATCCCAGCGTCGGATGCGCGCGCCGCCGCTACCGAAGTCTGGGCGTCCTCGGCGGACGGATCCATTGGCTTTGTGCGTAAAACCACGTCTCCCGGCGGTAACGGGGCAGGCCGCAGAGTCTGCACCAGCTGCGACATGACTTCGGGCACGAAAAGTCCTGGTTCCGCCGCAGCGGCTTGTGACGGCAGGGCGGGCGCGGCCCGACCACGAGCCTCCGCTTCCGCTTCGGCCCTCACCGTCGCCGCGACAGACAACTCCGGCCGAACGTCTTGTGCGGATCGAACAAGAGCGGCGTCGGGCGCCTCGGACGAATCCCCCTGCTGCGAGCCGATCGTCGGTTCGATCGCGAGCATCAGGCGGCTGATGTCCTCGAGCGTGGCGTCCTGTCTGTTCTCTTGCCCCTCGATGGGCTGCCCCATTACGGCGTCCACGCCGGCCTGCACCAGACTGCTGCTGGTGAGCGATGGCTCGGCGGCCATCGTCATAGCAGCCGGCGTCTTGCCCTGCGCACTGACCACGCTGTTGATCCGATCCTCCAGGTAGCGCAACAGCTGGATCACCTTGCGAATGCGCTGGCCGGTGAGATCCTGAAAGGAACAGGCGGTATAGATTTCGGTTGCCCGCGCATCGAGTTCATCGCAGACGGTCATGCTCAAACCGCTCTCGCGCATGGTCCACGCGATCTCCTGCACCTGTTCGGCGGCGGTAAGAATGTTCGAGGTGGCGCTCTCGGTGGTCTGCACGATCGAATTGAGTTCTTCCACCGCGTCAAATGGACCGCTGCCGGACGGCTTGATTGCCAGGATCTCCGCACGCATCCGCACGATCGTCTGCGCCATGTCGGCCATTTCCAGCAGGAGATCGAGCCGCTCGCTGGCGCCTCCGTGACCGATGGCCGCTTGCATGTGTTCGATGGCGGCGAGGTCGGCTTCGGACTCGGCAGGCCGGCAGCGGCGAGCATATTCCTCAAGGAAGCGGCGGCCCTGCGCCGTTTCCGACACGGTGGCAAAGATGATGTCGTAATCCGCGTCCGCCAGCGCGGACGGCGGCGGACTTTTGTTGGCCAGGGGCTTCTCTGACATGCTCTAACCGCTAGCCCTGAGTCTATCAGTCATTCCCTTTGCTCCGAAACGCGCAATCCGCGAAATGCCCAGTGATCCCCAGATAACAGCTGCCCGCTTCGTACGCCGGCTGGCATTGTTTTACGTCGCGCTGTTCGTGTCCATCGGCATCCAGTTGCCGTTTTTTCCGTTGTGGCTGGAGGCCAAGGGCCTCGATGCCGGGATGATCGGCCTTGTTCTGGCTGCGCCGATGGTGGTGCGTCTGTTCTCCGTTCCGGTGCTGACACGGCTGGCTGATCGTGGCCAAGCCGTGCGCGGCGCCATCGTCGTTGCCTCGGTCCTTGCCGCCGCCGGAACCGTTGCGCTCGGCTTCACCGAGGGCGGCCTCGCGATCCTGATCGTCTTTACGCTTGCCTCAATTCCCTTCACGCCGATCATGCCCTTGGCCGAGGCCTATGCGCTGCGCGGGCTGGCGCAGGTCGGGCGCGCCTATGGACCCGTACGGCTATGGGGCTCGGCCGCCTTCATTGGCGGCAGCCTTGGAGCTGGATGGATCATTGATTCGCTGGCGCCTGGCAACCTTATCTGGCCTATCGCCGCGGCCATGCTGGCGAGCGTGGTTGCCGCGGCGGGGCTGATTCCGCTGCCCGCGCATACCCCTGTTATGGACGCACCCGAGCCTTCCTATGAGGGTTTCCTGCGCACACCGGGATTTGCCATGGTCGCCGCGGCGGCTGGGCTGATCCAGGCCAGCCACGCCGTTTATTACGGGTTCTCCTCGCTCGACTGGAAAGCGGTCTCGACGGCACGGCAGTGGGCTTATTGTGGGCGATAGGCGTCGCGGCAGAGGTCACGCTCTTTGCCTTCTCAGGCCGCTTGCCCTTGTGGCTTCGTCCTCCCGGGCTACTGCTGGCCGGCGCCGGCGGCGCGATCCTGCGCTGGGCGATCATGGCGCTTGATCCACCGGCTGCGGCCTTGCCCTTCCTGCAATGCCTGCATGGGCTGTCTTTTGGCGCTACGCATCTCGGGGCGATCGGCTTTGTCGCCCGCGCCGCTCCCGCGGGACGGGCCGCCACGGCGCAAGGCTCACTCGCGGTCGTACTCGGCGGGACCATGGCGCTGAGCATGGGATTCTCGTGGCTGGCTGTACGAAAATTTCGGCGGGCAGGCCTATGCCGGCATGGCGCTGCTGGCTACGGCAGGCGCCATCTGCGCGATCGCCGTCTGGCGTCGACACACCGCCTAGCCCCACAGTTTCGGATTGGCCGGATAGACCTCGCTGCCTTCGTAGCGCAAGCCGTCATGGCGGTCCTTCGCCAGCAGCAGGGGGCCATCGAGATCGACCACGCGCGCGCGTTGCGCGATCAGCATGGCCGGGGCCATAGCCAGCGACGTCGACACCATGCAGCCCACCATGATCGCAAGCCCGGCGCGCTCGGCTTCACCTGATAGCGCGAGCGCCTCGGTCAGCCCGCCGCTTTTGTCGAGCTTGATGTTGATGGCGTCGTATTTTCCCGCGAGCGAGGCGAGCGACGCGCGGTCATGAATGCTTTCGTCCGCGCAGACCGCGATTGGCCGCGTGATGGAGGTGAGCGCATCATCCTTGCCCGCGGGTAAAGGCTGTTCCACCAGCGTGACGCCGGCCTGCGCGCAGGCGCGCAGATTTTCCTCCAGGTTGCTTTCCGTCCAGGCTTCGTTGGCATCGACGATCAGTTCGGATTGCGGGGCCGAACGCCGCACCGCCGCGATGCGCGCGGGATCGCCGTCGCCGCCGAGTTTGATCTTGAGCAGTTTGCGCTGCGCCACTTTTTGCACGGCAGCGGCCATGCTTTCCGGCGTGCCGAGTGAGATTGTCAGCGCGGTGGTGACCGGCCGCAACGCGGAAAGCCCGGCAAGTGCATAGGCCGGCTTTCCGGCGCGCTTGGCGTCCAGATCCCAGAAAGCGCAGTCGAGTGCGTTGCGCGCCGGCCCGGCGGGCAGGGCGGCTTGCAGGGCCTGGCGGTCCAGGCCGTGTGCTATCGCTTCGGCCAAGTCCTCAAGCACGGCGGCCTCGCCCTCGACCGTCTGGCCGTAACGGGCGAGGGGGACGCATTCGCCGCGGCCGGTGAGCGGTCCATCGCGCAATTCGGCCACGACCACGACGGCCTCGGTTTTGGCCCCCCGGCTGATGACGAAGGAGCTAGCGATCGGCCAGCGCTCGATATGGACAGTGAGATGGACTGCCATGCGGCCCTAAAAATACGGGAAAGGAACGGGACCCGTATTCGGCAGGCCCCACGCTGGTGCTTTTCCAGTATATGATGGGAAAGGGACGCTGACCTCAACGGCGCTATAAAAGCCGGTCGACCTCCGGTCCGCCTGGGTTCGGCTGTTATAGAGTGTCCGACGTCAGTTCGGAGGAGGGGGATTTTGAACGACGATACCCTCAGGAGCCGCCGCGAAGGCGACCGCCTGGTGCTTACGGCGCTGGGGCCCTGGACCGCCGTGCATGCGCATAACCTGGAACCCGTGATCGAGGCGCAGGCCACCAGCAGCCAGCCCGTGCGCGCGGTCGATATCGATCTGAGCCAGGTCAAGCCGCTCGACACCTTCGGCGCCTGGCTGATCGAACGTTTGGCGCGGACCTGGAGCGCCCGCGGCGTGGAAACCCGCATCCTCGGCTTGCCGGAAAATTACCGCGGGATCGTTGACGAGGTGCATGGCGCCAACCTGAAGCCTGCGCCGCTGCCAGTGAAAACGAGCCGAGTCCTCGTCGCGCTGGACACCATCGGCGGCGCCCTTGTCAGCGTCGCAGATGCCTCGGTGCTGATTCTGCGCATGCTCGGCGCGGTCAGTAGGACGCTCTGGCAAGCGATCCTGCATCCGACCAAATTCCGCTGGACCTCCATGGTGGTTCATATGCACCGCGTGGGCTGGAACGCGGTGCCGATCATGCTGCTGGTCACTTTCCTAATCGGCTGCATCCTCGCGCAGCAGGGTATTTTTCATTTCCGCAAATTCGGAGCGGATATTTTTGTCATCGACATGGTCGGCATCCTGGTGCTGCGCGAGGTTGGCGTGCTGATCGTCTCGGTGATGGTCGCCGGCCGATCCGGCAGCGCCTATACCGCCGAGCTTGGATCCATGAAGATGCGTGAGGAGATCGATGCCCTGCGCACCATGGGATTCGATCCGACCGAAGTGCTGATCCTGCCGCGCATCGTCGCGCTGGTTATTTCCGTACCGCTGTTGACCTTTCTCGGCTCAATGTCGGCTCTTTATGGCGGCGGCCTCGTCGCCTGGCTTTATGGCGGCATCGATCCCGACGTCTTCCTGTCTCGGCTGCGTGAATCCATCTCTTTGGAGACCTTCCTGGTCGGTATCATCAAGGCGCCGGTGATGGCTTTCATCATCGGCATCGTCGCGTCGGTGCAGGGGTTGCAGGTGAAAGGCAGCGCCGAATTGCTTGGGGCGCACACCACCTCCTCGGTTGTGATTTCGATTTTCCTCGTCATCGTGCTCGATGGCTTCTTCGCCATCTTCTTTGCTTCGATCGGAATATAATTATGCTGCAGCCGGCCAGAGAAGTGGTGTTGAGAGCCCGCGACGTCGTGGTTGGTTTCGGCGACAAGAACATCCTCGACCATCTCAATCTCGACGTTTACCGCGGCGAGGTTTTGGGCTTTGTCGGCGGCTCCGGCGCCGGCAAGTCGGTGCTGATGCGGACCATCATCGGGCTCCTGCCGAAGCGGCAAGGCAAGATCGAGGTGTTCGGCGTCGACCTCGATGCTGCCACCGAGGAGGAACTGGCCGCGGTAGAGCAGCGCTGGGGCATCCTGTTTCAGCAGGGCGCGCTGTTTTCCTCGCTCAACGTGCTGCAGAATGTTCAATTCCCGATCCGGGAATATCTCAATGTGTCCGAACGGCTGATGGACGAAATCGCCGTGGCAAAGCTCGAAATGGTCGGCTTATCGCCGGACGTGCAGGAAAAGTACCCCTCGGAACTGTCGGGCGGCATGATCAAGCGGGTGGCGCTGGCCCGGGCGCTCGCCCTCGACCCGGAACTGGTCTTCCTGGACGAGCCCACATCCGGCCTGGACCCCATCGGGGCGGGGGAGTTCGACGAGTTAATCAGAACCCTTCAACGGACTTTGGGCCTGACCGTTTACATGGTAACCCATGACCTGGACAGCCTGCACGCCATCTGCGACCGCATTGCGGTACTGGCGGGCGGAAAGGTGATCCTGGAGGGGCCAATGAGCGCTATGCTGGCCTCGGAGCACCCCTGGCTGAAGGCTTATTTCCGCGGCAAGCGGGCCAGAATGGCGATGACGGTATAGGGATAGGGGCAAGGTAGGGGTAGGGGCATGGAAACCAAGGGAAACCACGTGCTGATCGGCCTCTTCGCCGTGGGCGTTGTGGTCGCGGCTTTTGCCTTCGTGTTCTGGTTCCACAATATCGGGGGGACAGCCAAGCGCGTCAGCTATCTGGTGCGCTTCGACGGCGCCGCTTCCGGCCTGCGTCCCGGTTCGGCGGTGCTGTTCAACGGCATTCGCATGGGCGAGGTGACCAAGCTCACGCTCAACCCCGATGATCCGCATCAGGTGCTGGCGACGATCGAGATCGATGCCCGGGCGCCGGTGCGCACCGACACGGCGGTCGGGCTCGACTTCCAGGGCCTGACCGGCATCGCCTCGGTGTCGCTCACCGGCGGTTCCAAGGATGCGCCGATCTTCGCCCGTTTTTCCGATGCGCCGCCCATGCTGATCGCGGACGCCAGCGCCAGCCAGGACGTCACCCGCGCGGCGCGTGATGTACTCAAACGCATCGATACGCTGCTGGGCGAAGACGGCACGCTCAACAACACCTTCAAGAATATCGAGACGTTTTCCGCCACGCTGAAGGAGGGCGGCGCTCTCCACAATACGGTCAAGAGCATCGAGGTCTTTTCCGCCACGCTTTCCAAGAATTCCAACCGCATCGACAATATCATCGCAGGGCTAGAAAACCTGAGCGGCGGGCCTGACGGCAAGGGCGACATTCAAGAGGCGGCTCGCTCCATCCGCCAGCTGTCGGACAATCTCGACAAACGCACCGCCGAGATCGGGGCGGGCATCAATCGCTTTTCGGCCACCGGCGCCCGCGAGCTGGAAGCTTTCGCGGGCGAAGCCCGGCGGACGCTTGCGCAGATCGATCGCGCGGTCAAAAATCTGGACCGCAATCCGTCGCGGTTGTTGTTTGGCGGTAGTGGAAATTCGGTTCCCGCCTATAATGGTGGCGGGCAGTGAAATAACGGCGGCGGGTGGGCGCCGGCCTGGGGGGCTTCAGTGTGGGTATCGTCGCGTAAGTCTGGCGGCAGGCGGGCCACCCTTGTTGTGGCTATGGCGGTACTCGCCTCCGGTTGCTCCGTCATGGGCGGGGACAAGGTGCCTCCGACCTTCGATCTGAGCGCCCCGCAGGAATTTCCGCGCGCCCCGCGCGCCCCGCGCGGCCAGCTCATTGTTCAGGACGCCACTGCTGTCGGCGTGCTCGATAGCGACAAGATCGTGGTGCGGCCGGCGGAGGGCAAGATCGCCGCGCTCGCGGATGCGCAATGGGGCGAGCGGTTGACCCGGCTTGTGCAGGTGCGTGCGATCCAGGCTTTCGAGAATGGCAAGCGCATGCGGGCGGTAGGCCGCCCGGGCGACCGCTTTGTCGCGGACTATCAGTTGCTGCTCGATATCCGTTCCTTTGAGATCGTGGTGGAGGGCCCGACGGCGGAAGTGACGATCGCCGCCAAGATCGTGGGCGACCGTTCCGGCCGCGTTGTCGCCGGCCGGGTGTTTACCGCCCGCGTGCCGGCTATCTCCTCCCAGGGCCCGCCTGCGATCGCCGCGCTCGACGAGGCCTGGGGCCAAGTGGCCTCCGACATCGTGCTCTGGGCGAGCACGGTCATCTAGCCGGCTTGCATCATCGCCGCAGAACTGGATTCCCGCTTGCGCGGGAATGAGCGGAATTAATCGCGCCAACTTTTTCTCCTCATGGTGAGGAGCATCGCGCAGCGATGCGTCTCGAACCATGCAGGCCACTCGCTGCCCACCCTTCGAGACGCGGCTTCGCCGCTCCTCAGGATGAGGTGGAATGTGTTGCGCGCTTACGATGTCAAACAGCCAAGCGTCTCTTCTTTTCCCTCTCCCGTGGGGAGAGGGTGGCGAGGATCGAAGATCCGAGCCGGGTGAGGGCGTACGGCCTCTCTTCGGGCAGGAACCGCCTCACCCCGACCCTCTCCCCCAATGGGGAGAGGGAGAACAACAGCCAAGCGTCAGCGGGCCCGTGTTTTGGTCAGGCGACGGGCGCGCCTGTCTTTTCCTTCCTCCCCATACCGGAGGGAGCGGAGCGCCGTCAGACGCACCGTAAAAGTATCCGCACCGCTGCCGAAAGACGTGCGAAGCCTCTCGGCGCGGGCGGCGTGCTATGGCGAGCCTTGTTGCGAGCAAGGACCGTCACGCACGCGCCCAACGGCGCTCCACGGCGATTTTGGGCCTTGGGACCGTGCTTCCGGGCGCGATCGCGACTCTAAGAAGAGCCACCGATCCGGCGGATTTCCCGCCTTCACCTCGCTCCCGTCCAGCCATCAAAGGCAGCCCCACTTAGTTGGAGCGGACGGCGACCCTTGGCTTCCCCGGGGATGGCTTGCGAGGCACATCCGCAGGCGCCGCACCAGCCGGCGCCCGGGGGTCACCCCGGTTCCGGTTGCTCCGCCAACAGAACGCCTCATGATGGCGCCCCCGGATGAGCAAGGTGTCTACAGCTTATCTGAATTGAGCAGAAAGTCGAGAAAAAGCCGCGCCGTCCCGCACGGCCTGTGCATTACGGGCATGGGCGCCGTGTGGGCACCGGCATTCCTGAGGCGGCCAGCAAAAAGGGAGCAGTCGCCTGCGCCCTTTTCTATTTGCGATGTGAGGCCGCTTACTCGAAGCGGCCCGCCGCGTGCGCCAGCATGGTGTAGACCTTGCCGGTCTCCGAGGTGAGGTAAGTGCGCGCCACCACCTGGCCGCGGTCGTCGCGCGATACCTCGTCGAGCAGCCGCTCGAATTCGGTCATGTAGCGATCCACCGTTTGCCGGAATTCGTGGTCGGCACGATACTTCCTGGTGATGTCGTCGAATGCCTTCTGACCTTGCAGGGTGTAGAGCCGGCGGGTGAAGACATTACGCTCGCCGCGCTTGTACTTGTCCCACAGTTCGATCGCGGCATTGTGGTCGATCATGCGCGCGATATCGACCGACAAGGAGTCCAGCGACTCGATGCTGTGCGCCGCCGTGCGCTCGTCCCTTGTTGCCTCTCTCGGCACCATTTCGCGCGGCGAATTGACGATAGACTCGTCGTCACGCGAGGCGCGCTGCAGCAGGTCGGTGAGCCAGCCGCCGGCGCGGCCATTGCTGGAGGCCGGAACCGGCGCCGGCACCTCGGCGCGGCGCGCCGGTGTGCTGCTGGCCGTCAGGCTCACGCTCGGAAGTTCGCGGCGCGGTGCGGTGCGGGCAGGCTCAATCAGCTCGGCGCTCACGGCCGATCGCACTTCGTCGCGGTCGCGGCTATTGCCGGCAGCTGCGCGGCGGGCTTGCTCGGCGACGTCGAGGTCGCGGCCATGCCGGGCGACGATGCGGTTGAGCTCGGCCAGCGCCTCGATCTGATCGACGATCACCCGGCGCATCTGCGCCGCGCTCTCGGCGGTCTCCTGCGGCAATTCCAGAATGCCGCGGCGCAGCTCGGCGCGGGTGGTCTCCAATTCACGCTGCATTTCCGCCGCCATGTGCTTCATGCCGTGGATTACCTCGGTGAAGCGTTCGGTCGACTGGCGGAAAATGGTGCTGGTTTCGTTTCGCGTATCCTCATAGATGCCGCGCATCGCCTCGGCGGTATGTTGGCGTTCTTCCTCGACGGTCGAGCGCACGCGGTCGAATTGCTCGCTGATCGCCGCTGCGCCGCTGCTGCTGGCCTCGGACACGATGCGTGCGATTTCGCGAGCGCGGCCGGACGCGGAGTCGAGGGTTTCGTCGAGCAGGCCGGTGAAGCGAGTCAGCCGCTGCTCCAGTTCTCCGGTGCGGATATCGAGTGTGGAGACGAGCGAGTCGAGGTTGGCACGACGCTCGTCCAGCGTCTCTTCGGTCCTGCGGTTGCTGCGGTCGATCAGTTCGACTGCCGCCGCGAGGCTGCGGCCGTGGCCCTCGAACTGAGATGCGAACTGGCCGAGGTCGCCGAGCACGCGCGTGGTCACTGCGTGGAACTGGCCGATCTGCTCGTCCACCTTGCTGCTGGCGGCTCCGCTGCGCTCGGTCACTTGGTTCATCGCCGAGACGAAATCCGAGACGCGCGTGACCAGCGTGCTCTCCAGCGAGCTCATGTTCTCATGCGCCCCGCTGAGGACCTCCTGCAGCAGAATATTGGCTTCCCGCAGCCGCTCGAACAGCGCTGTCGTGTCGCTGCGCAGCATGCCGTGGGTCTGTTGCATTTCGGAGACGGCGGCCGAAGCGGTCTGCTTCGATTGTTCGATCGTCGATTGCGCCGATTCCTGCAATTCCCGCAGGGTGCGGGTCACTGCAATGGTGGCGTTGACGCTGGCCTCGGTAATCCCGCGCGTGATGTCGGCGCCCTGTTCGGTCAGCGCCTTGGTGAAGCCATAGCCTTTGGTGCCGATTTCACTCAGCGCGTGCTCGGTGGCGCGGCCGACCTGAGCTGCAAAATCCTCGCTCCTGGAGGTCAGCGCCGAAAGCAGCCCGCTGCTGCTCTGGTCGAGCACGCCGGTCATTTCAGCGGCGCGCGCGCTCACCGCGGCAGCAATTTCGTCGGCCTTGCCGATGAAGGTGCGCGACACTTCCGCGCTGACTCCCAGCAAGGTGCGCTCAACGTCTTCGGCATTCTGCTTCAGCGTGCTGCTGATATTGACAGAAAGCTCGGCGAGCATGCCGTGGGTCTGTTGCATTTCGGAGACGGCGGCCGAAGCGGTCTGCTTCGATTGTTCGATCGTCGATTGCGCCGATTCCTGCAATTCCCGCAGGGTGCGGGTCACTGCAATGGTGGCGTTGACGCTGGCCTCGGTAATCCCGCGCGTGATGTCGGCGCCCTGTTCGGTCAGCGCCTTGGTGAAGCCATAGCCTTTGGTGCCGATTTCACTCAGCGCGTGCTCGGTGGCGCGGCCGACCTGAGCTGCAAAATCCTCGCTCCTGGAGGTCAGCGCCGAAAGCAGCCCGCTGCTGCTCTGGTCGAGCACGCCGGTCATTTCAGCGGCGCGCGCGCTCACCGCGGCAGCAATTTCGTCGGCCTTGCCCATGAAGGTGCGCGACACTTCCGCGCTGACTCCCAGCAAGGTGCGCTCAACGTCTTCGGCATTCTGCTTCAGCGTGCTGCTGATACTGACAGAAAGCTCGGCGAGCCTCAGCTCGGTGGCGGTGCTGCTGGTTTGCACCGAGGCATGGAGCTCGTCGATGCGCTGGATGCGGCGGTCGAGCGTGGCGGCGACTTCGAGCGCCCGGCTTCCGAGCGTGCGGTCGATGTCCTCGATCTTCCCGACCAGGGTTTTGGCCACGCCAAGACCGTGCTTGTCGATCGCTTCCGCAATCTCGGAGATACGGCTTGCCAGCGACAGATCGATGGCCCGCTTGCGGCTGTCGAGCGATTTATCGAGCGCCTGATAGCGGCTATCGAATGCCTCCTCAAGCGACTGCTTGCGGCTATCGAATGCCTCCTCAAGCGACTGCTTGCGGCTGTCGAATGCCTCCTCTAGCGCCTCCGTACGGCCGTCGAGCGTTTCCTCGAGCGCTTGCTTGCGGGTGTCGAGCGACCTATCGAGCGTCTGATAGCGGCTGTCGAATGCCTCCTCAAGCGCGTGCTTGCGGGTGTCGAGCGCTTCCTCGAGCGCCTGCTTGCGCGTGTCGAGCGCTTCCTCGAAGCCGGCCAGGCGCCGGTCGAGAATAGTCGCCATTTCGCTGGTGCGTCCGCCGACGCGGCTGTCGAAACCGTCGACATAGGTACGCATGGCTTCGGCGACTTCCTCGGTGCGCTGGCCGAGCCGCTCCACCAGCTCTCCGCCATAGGTCTTCACAGTGCGGTCGAATTCCGAGAGATGCCGCGTGATCAGGTTGCCCAGCGTGGTGCTTTCGCGGGTGATCTTCTCGCCCAACTCGGCCCCGCCATGGGTGAACATTTCCTCAAAAGCAAGCAGGCGCGCGGCAAGCATATTCTTGACCGCATCGCCCTTGGTATCGACCACGCGTGCCAAATTCTCGCCGCTCTCGCGGAAGGTCTCGCTGACCTTGTCGCTGTTGGCGGCCAGCGCCGACTTGATGCGCTCGCCAGCCTGCTCCATATTGGAGACAACGTCGCCGCCGCGCAGGGTGAGATCGAGCAGCAGCGAATCCCCGGTCGCCTTCAGCGTGGAGTTCACTTCTTCGACGCGGCTGGCGATGGTTTCTGCGATCTGCGTGCTGGTGTCGATAATCGCGGATGTCATCTGCTGCGCCCGCCCGCCCATCACCTCGACCATGGATTGCGAGTGCTGCTCGAACTCTTGCGCCACGCCGCTCAGCTGCGAGTTCACGGACTCCGTCAGGTTGCTCGCCAGGCCGGCGAATTCCTGCTGGATATGATCGGTGTTGAAATTCAGGCTTGCCGTCATCCGCTCGGTGGCGGTGGAGATGGCGTGGGAGGTCCGCTCGCTGGTCTGTTCCAGCCGCTCCAGCAAATCGCCGCCGCGCTCGGTAAGCGCGTTGATCATGCTGTCGCCGGCGCGGCCGAGCGCCAGCGTGATGTGCTCGCCCTTGTCGGCCAGCGAGTGGGTAATGCGCTGCGCGGTTTCGCTCACGCGCTCCGCCATAAGCCCGCTGACGGAGGAGATGTCGTGGCTGAGATCGAGGTGCACGCCGGTGATGGCGCTGCGCACCTGTTCGGCCTGGCTGACCAGCGTATCGCGTTGACTGGCGAGGTCATGCAACAGTCCGCGAATGCGGACTTCGTTGTCGTTATAGGCGCGCTCCAGCGCGGAAACCTCATTATGCACGAGCGTTTCCAGCTCGGCCGCGCGCGCCAGCGCACGCTCAACGCCGTCGCCCATGGCGGCGACTTCCCGCCGAATGGCCTGTCCGACCGAAACGATCGACTCGCGCGCCACGGTTTCCGGCTCGGCGAGCCGGATAGCGACTTCCGCCATGGACTGCGCGATCAGGCGCAATTCCTGCGAACGCGAAACCATATGGGCGATGGCGTAGAAGAAAAAGATCGGGAGGAAAAATAGCGCGCCCAATCCGATGAGCAGCGGCGCGGCGCTGCGGCTTTCGACGAGCATCGCCTCGATCTGCGGCATGGAAAGCCAGGCAAGCCCGACGCCGGCTACCAGCCAGGCAGCCGAGAAAATGGTGGCGACGGTGAAAGACATCCGCGACGGCCGGCGCTGCACGGCCTGCAGGATCTGGCCGATCGACCGACGATCGTCATTGGCGGCCGGGCGGCGGGAAACCGGCGGCTCTTCGCCACGCGGAAGCGCGGTCATCGGCGGCATGGTAAAGAGTTCGTCGTCGGATTCGGCGGCGACGCCATTACGCGGTATGTCGGCGGTCGCGTTGCGGGATCTGCGGCGACCATCCGGTGCTATCTCTAGCTCCGCTTCGGCCGCGGCTTCCTGCCCCCGTACCTCCAGCGCTTCCTGAATCGCAGACAGCGCTACTTCGGTCGGATCCCCACTCTTCTTCGGATTGTGAGCCATTTCTGTCGTCGCCTCGTCCTTACTGGTTAACAGGTCCGCGGGCCGGCGAAGTGCCAGGCCGCGCCACGAGCGCGTGATCGCATCTCCGCAGCCGGCAGAAGCCGGACCGCAGGGCAGCGGCGTTGATCAAGTAGGTCCGCCCCCTGGACATCCTATCGGTCTGGCGGACCAAAAGAAACCAGGACCGGGTAAGCTGTCTTTAATCATCGTTAACCACTGCGTCGGCGCTCCCAAACGCAAGCTGGCCGCAACATTGAGGCGGTCCTGCGGCCAAATCGTGAGCCTCAGTCAGATCATAGCCTCGGCGGCTGCCAAAATTCGATTGACCCTCCGGGGCCCTTTCGCGCGCCGTTAACGGTTCATTAACCATAATCGTCATTTCGCGGCCCTCGGGGCTGCCGCGGCCGCCAGAGATTTACCTGGTTTTGGCCGTTCCGGAGTCACAGTGACCTTCTAAGGGGACAAAGAGCCCCTGGGAGGCATCAATGATCGAGCTCTCGACGGGTATCGTCGACGCGGCTGCCGCGCCCTCGCAGGCGGCGGTTGAAACGCCGATCGATGTGGCGCATCTCGCCCGCATGACGCTAGGCGACCCCAGCCTCGAGCGCGAGGTGCTCCAGCTTTATGACCGCCAAGCCGACATGCTGCTCACCCGCATGCAGCAGATGAAGCCGGCTGGCGCCGCAGCCCATGCCCATACGCTGAAGGGGTCCTCCAGCGGCATTGGCGCCTGGAAAGTCGCCCGTGCTGCCGCAGCCGTCGAATTCGCCGCCTCCAGAAACGGCGATGTCGCGGCCGCGATCAGCAGGCTCGGCACGGCGGTCGGTGAAGCCCGTGCCATGATCGCCGCACTCCTGCGCGCCCACTGAATTGCCGCTCGGAGTAGACCCTATGCCGCCGGCAAAGCTGGCGCCGGCGCGCGGCAGGCTATATACGGAGCGCCCGAATAACGCGCCCGCCGCTTGCGGCGTTCACGCCCTCACATAAAGCGCCGATCCCATCTGATGCCGAAAATCACCTATATCGATTCCAGCGGAACCGCGCGCAGCGTCGAGGGCGAAGTCGGCGCGACGGTGATGGAGACCGCGATCAAGAACAACGTTCCCGGAATCGAGGCGGAATGCGGCGGCGCCTGCTCCTGCTCCACCTGCCATGTCTATGTCGATGAGGCCTGGAGGCAAGCCACCGGCGAGCCTTCGCCGATGGAGGAGGACATGCTGGATTTTGCCTTCGAGGTGCGGCCGACTTCGCGGCTGTCGTGCCAGATCAAGGTGAGCGAAGAACTCGACGGCCTGACCGTCACGACGCCGGAACGGCAGGCCTAGCTGCGCCCACTAAACCGTCAGCGCGCGGCAGTGCCTGGCCGGCATTTCGATCCGGATGGTGTCACCGGGCGCAATTCCGGCGGAGGCATGCAGCTTCAGCCGCAGCATCGTCCCGCCGCGCAGCTGCAACTGATATTCCATCGCTTCGCCGACGAACAAAGCCGTGACCACTTTGCCTTCCAGCAGGTTCTGCTCCGGGCCGCCCGCGTGCGGGCCGCTGAGCGCGATGTCCTCTGGCCGGATGACGATCGTGACGCTATCCTTGACCTTCGCGGTCGGCGGCAGGACGCAATGCAGCGCCCCGTTCCCGGTCTCGACGACGCCGAAGCCGCTTCCGTTCGCGACGCGGCTCACCTTTCCCTCGAGAAAATTGCTCAGCCCGATGAAGTTGGCGACGAAGCGTTCCTTCGGCGCCCGATAGATCTCGACCGGCGAGGCCTCCTGCATGATGCGTCCTTCATTCATGACCGCAACGACGTCGGACATGGTGAGGGCCTCGAGCTGGTCGTGCGTGACATATACGGTGGTGATGCCGATCTTCTTCACCAGCTCGCGCAGCTCGACGCGCGTGTCCTCCCGCAGTTTCGCATCCAGGTTCGACAGGGGCTCATCGAGCAGAAGCACCTTGGGCTCGCGCACCAGCGCGCGCGCCAGCGCCAGGCGCTGCTGCTGCCCGCCGGAGAGGAAGGGCGCCGGCCGGTCTTCGAAACCGGTGAGCTGTACCAGCCGCAAGGCATGGCTGACCCGGTCCTTGATTTCGCTGCGCGGGAAGCGGCGTAATTCCCGCAGCGGAAAGGCCACATTCTCGAAAGCGGTCATATGCGGCCAGATGGCGTAGGACTGAAACACCATGCCGATGTCGCGCTTGTGCGGAGGGATGAGAACGCCGCGCGCGAAGGAATAGACGAGCTCGCCCGCGATGGTGATTTCGCCTTCGCTCGCGGCCTCCAGGCCGGCGAGGCAACGCAGCGTGCTGGTCTTGCCGCAGCCGGAAGGCCCGAGGAGCGTGTAGAACTGCCCTTCCTTGATCTCCAGATCGATCCCGCGGACGGCGTGAACCTCCCCGGCGTCGCCCTGGTAGCGAACATGCAGGCCCGAGATGCGGATCATCTCGCCTCCTGGATATGCGCGCCGCGGCCGAAGCCGAATTGCCGCACCACGAGGCTGATGGCGAGCAGCGCTACCATCAGCAGCGTGCCGATGGCGCCGGCGGCTTCGATCGAGCCCTGATCCCACATGTTCCAGATCAACGCCGCCAGCACCTCGTTCTCCGCGCCGCTGGTCAGGATCAGCGGCTTGCCGGCCGAGCGCACCACATGCAGCACGGTCCAGATAAAGACGCCGACAAAGGCCGGCTGCAACAGCGGAAAGAACACCCGCCAGAATACCCGCCACTGCGGTGCGCCGCTCACTTTGGCCGCTTCCTCCAAATCCTTGTGAACCTGCAGCACGGCCGCGTTCATCACCCGCGTGCCATAGGACATATAGCCGATGGTAAAGGCGATGATGAGCGAGGTGAGCGAGCCGAACAGGCTCGTGCCGAGCTTGTCGATCTGCAGGAACACCCATAGCAAGGCGAGGCCCATGACCATGCCGGGGATGGCGTGCGGCACAAAGGCGAGCTGGTCGAGAATCTTGCGGCCCCAGAATTTCGAGCGCACCACGACGACCGAAATCAAAAAGGAAATGATCACCACGCCGGTCGCAACCATGAGCGTCATCACGACGGTGTTCCACAACGTGCGGCCGATGCGGTCGGTCTGGAAGACGGTGAGGTAGTTGTCCCAGTTCATGGCGGCAAAGGCGCGCGCCGACGGCGCCTGCAGGTAAGGCAGGAACGATACATAGGCGAGCACAAGGAAGGGGATGATCGTCGACAGCGCCAGGTAAATGAGCACGAGGCCGAATGCCGGCCAGCGCCAGCGGCCGAGCGGGTGAAGACGCGGGCGATAACCCTTGCCGGTGATGACCGTGAAGCGCTCGGATTTGGCGATCACGCGGCTATAGGCGTAGATGCTCACCACCGCCACGAGCAGATAGAGCATCGCCAGCGAATTGGCCTCGCCATAGGCGGGCAGGGAAGAGCCGGCGTGCAGCACGGAATAAATCTTGGTGCTGAACACGTAGATATTGGCCGGCAGCCCGAGAATGCCCGGCACCTCGAATTGCTCCAGCGCGGTGGTGAACTGGTAGATGGCGACCGCGAGCAGTCCCGGGAGCATTAGGCCGAGCGTCACCTTGCGCAGCGCCGAGGAAGGCCGCGCTCCCGACATGGTGGCCGCTTCCTCCAGCGAGGGGTCCATGCTGCGCAAAAGCGGCACCAGCATCAGGAAGGCTGTCGGCACCATGCGCAGCCCCTCGATGAAGATCATGCCTTGCATGGTGTAGATGTTGAACGGCGGCGACGTCAGCCCGAAGATGTCCATCAATCCCTTATTGATGAAGCCGATGCGCGGGCTTGCCAGCAGCACCCATGCCATCGCCTGCAGCATCCCCGGCATCGCCAGGGTCATAGGGACGCCGGCATAGATCCAGATTTTCCCCGGGATGTTGGTGCGCTCCACCAGCCAGGCGAGCGTCGCGGCGACGAGAATGCCGTAGGCGGTGCTGCCGAGCGCGAACCAAAGCGTGTTCGACATCACGGCATAGGTCGCGGGATCGCCCCACACCTTGATGTAATTGGAAAGCCCTAGGCTGGAGAAGGAGAATTCCGCCGGCAGGCGGGCCTGGCTGAAGCTGCCGAGAACGAGAAACGAGAGCGGGGTAACGACCGCCAGCAGGACGACAATGAAGACGGCGAATTCCCAAAGCGACGATGCTTTTATTCTTGGCGGCCAAGCGGCCGCAGCCTGCCGATTAACGGTGGTAACGGTCATCATTCCTCTTCGGCAGCGTCAAAACACGTTGCGGCATTTGAAGGCAATAGGTGAGTTGCCGCAAGCTTTTACCGCCGCGGCGCAATCAAAAACGGATATTGTGCTGCGCAAATTTTGAATGCAGTATCGCAGCCTGCGGCCATAAAAAAAGAGCCAGGGAGGACGCTTCGCAATGCTGTCCAAGGCCAACAATGACCTGCTGACCCAGACCGGGCCTGGAACTCCGTGCGGGGAATTCCTGCGCAGCTACTGGCAGCCGATTGCAACGGCGGAGGAGATGCCTGCCGGCGGTGCGCCGATGCCGGTCCGGATCATGGGCGAAGATCTCGTCCTGTTCCGATCCGACGACGGTGAGCTTGGACTCATCGGCCAGTTCTGCCCGCATCGCGGCACCGACCTGTCCTACGGGCGGGTGGAGGACGGCGGCCTGCGCTGCCTTTATCACGGCTGGCTGTTCGACAGGAACGGCAAGTGCCTCGAGCAGCCGGCGGAACCCGAGGACAAGAAGTTTTGCCACAAGGTGCGCCACGTCGCTTATCCGGTGCAGGAAAAGGGCGGCGCGATCTGGTGCTACATGGGCAAAGGCGCCCCGCCGCTCATTCCGGATTTCGAATTCCTCACCGGCCCCGAGCCCAACCGGCTGACCTTCCGCGTCATTCAGATGTGCAATTGGCTGCAGGGACTGGAAAGCTCCACCGATCCCGCGCATACCACCTATCTGCACCGCCGCCCGCCGGGAAAGGCGAGCGAGCGTTCGGGCGCCGACATCAGCGCTCTGCGCGGTACCGACCCGCCGGCGATATCGATTGAACATACCGCCTACGGAACGCGCATCTTCGCTCTGCATAATGCGCCGAACGGCCGCAAATATCTCCGCGTCAACAACTACGTTTATCCGGCCAGCGCCACGCCATCCACTTCCGCCGGCGAGGGAGGCTACCAGGGGCGCTGGTATGTCCCGATCGATGACTACAGCCACTGCCGGTTTGAATTCTTCTACAGCTATCCCGAGCCGCTGGACAAAGAACGGCTGCAGAAAAATCGCGCGGCCAATGTGGCGCCCGACCTGCGTCATGTCCGCCGGCCGGAAAATCGCTATCTGCAGGATCGCGAAGAATTGAAACGCGGCGAGAGCTACGGCGGCATGGGAATGCATTTTCCCTCGCAGGACGCCTTCGCGATCGAGACGCAGGGCGCGATCCAGGACCGCACGAAGGAACATCTCGGCTCGACCGACGTCGTCATCATCGAGGTGCGCAAGGCGCTGATGAAGGCGATCAAGCAGATGCAGGAAGGCGGCGAGGCGCCTTGGGTTCACCGCAATCCCAATGAGAATGCCTTCGCCGATTTCGTCTGCGCTTCCGGCTATCTGCAGGAAGGTGAGGACGGACCGGCCTTCTGCCGCCGCGTGCTCGCCGGCAGAGCCGCGGCGGAATAGCGCTAGTGTCCCAATTCCGAAGTTTCTGAACCACGACACTGGTGTTGAACGTTATCGCAATCACACGCTTCCAGTAGGAGACACTCATGGATCAGGCGAAACTCCCCGAGGCCATCACCGGCATCAGCCACAGCGGCTTTTACGTACAGGACCTCGACCGCACGCTCGAGTTCTATACCAAGCTGCTGGGTGCGAAGCTGGAATGGCGCAACGACAAATCGGACAATCCGCTGATGAAGATCTATATCGGCGACTTCGGCCTCTCGATCATCAAATGGCCGCCAAACGTTCCGAGGTTCGAGATCCCGCATGCCATCCACTGGGCCTATCGTGTCGACCCGGCCAAGGCGGAAGAGACGGTCGAATACATCAAATCGCAGGGCATCCCGGTTGAAGGACCGGTCGGGCACAAGCGCGAAATCGGCATCCTGAACTGGTTCTTCCTCGACCCCGACAACTACCGGGTGGAAATCGAGGCACGTTTTGCGACCAAGGAGGAAGCAGACGCGGTCATGGAACGCGGCAAGGCCGGCCGGCAGGAGCACCTTGGCCTCTACGGCGGTGACAAGGTGCGCGCGACGCTGAAGGCCGGAGGCTGATCCGGCGGTGCAACTTTCGGCAAGCGCACGAGGCTGCCCACCCGCGCGGGCAGCCTTGCAGAATGAAAAAATAAGATCAGGGAGTGTGACATGGACAGGCAGATGCGGGCTGCCGCCGTTGCGCTGATATCGGCCCTGGCGCTGGCCTCTGCGGCCTCTGCGGCCGAAACGCCGAAGGCGACGCTGAAGGCGGTCGCCGATCTCGGCCTCGAGGCTTCCGTGCTCGACGGGCTCGATGCCGAACTCAACGTGCCGCAGGCCTGGATCGAAGGCGCCAAACAGGAAAAGGAGGTCATCGTCTCCGGCACCTGGGACGCGCGCGAATTCCAAAACATGACCGCGGCGTTCCGCGAGCGCTACCCGTTCATCAACCTTCGCTATGAACGCGCCGGCACCACCGGGCGCGGCATGCAGGTGCTGGTCGCGCTGGGAGAAGGGCGGGTGACCGCCGACGTGATGACCGCGATTGCGGACGCCATCTTCTATTTCATCGACATGAAGGCGCTGGCGGACCTGCGCGAGCTGCCCGGCTTCAAGAACATATCGCCGGACTACGTCGCTGCCGACGGCACCTGGCTCAGCCACAAGCTGTCGTTCCGCTGCCTGGCCTACAACACCGACAAGGTGAAAAAGGAAGACCTGCCGAAAACCTGGGATGACCTGGTGAAAGGCCCGCGCTGGGGCGGCGGCAATCTCGCTCTCACCAACAATCCCAGCAGCTGGCTGCTCGGCCTGTGGGGCGATTTCGGCGAGCAGTGGGGCGAGGATTTCACGCGCGCGCTGTTCGAGAAGCTGCAGCCGCAGCGCCGCAAGGAAGGCCTGACCGCGCTGACCGGTCTCACCGTCGCCGGCGAATTCCATGCGAGCCTTCCCTCGCCGGAATGGGTCGCCAAACGCTATAGTGTGAAAGGCGCGCCCATCGGCTACCATTGCCCGGAACCGGTGCCGATCACCGTGTCGCAGATCGCGATGCTGGAAAAGGCGCCGCACAAGAACGCCGCCCGGCTCTTCATCAACTGGATGGTGAGCCGCGAGGGGCAGATCCTGCAATACGCCACCACCTTTGCGGTGCCGGTTCACCAGGCGCTGCAACTGCCGCAGTTCGTTCCCTTTGCCGAAACCATCGTCGGCAAGCGCGCCAATGTTCGCGACGATGCGTTGCTGGTCAGCGACACCAACAAGAAGATGGACGCGTTGTGGAATAAGTATTGGGGTGGCGGCACGCCGAAGTAGGAGTGCGCCTAGGGAGTGTAATGAATGGCCAAGATCGTTTTTGGGTTCGGCTCATCGCATGGGCCGCTGCTGGCGACGCCGCCGGAACGCTGGGACTTGCGCGCCGCCGACGACCGCAAGAATCCCGAGCACCCGTTCCGCGGGCGCATCTACAACTTTCCCGACCTGGTCGCGGCGCGCAAAGGCGAGAAGGATTTCGAGAAGGAATCGAGCCTGGAGGTGCGGACGGAACGCTACCAGCGCAACAACCGCGCCATGGACCGGCTGGTGGAGAAAGTCGAAGAGGTCAATCCCGATATCATCGTGGTGGTCGGCGACGACCAGCACGAATGGTTCTACGAGGACGTGCAGCCCACTTTCACCGTCTATTGCGGCGACAACGTCATCAACACCGCGATCGATCAGGAAAAGATGAAGACGAAGAGTCCCGGCATTGCGGCTTTTATGTCGGCCCACCATCCGCCGCAGGACCAGGCCTATCCGGTGCCGGTCGGTCTCGCTTATGCGGTGATCGAACAGGCCATCGCCGACGAATTCGACGTCGCGATCTCGGCGAAGCAGCGGGCGAACGAAAAAGGACCGATTGGCATCGGCCATGCCGTAGGCTTCATCTATCGCCGCATCGTCAGGGACCGGCCGGTGCCGGTGCTGCCGATCCTGCTTAACACCTATTTTCCGCCCAACCGTCCGACCGCGAAGCGGTGCTACGAGTTCGGCGTTTCAATCGGCCGCGCCATCGCGAACTGGAACGGCCCGAATGCGAACAAGCGGGTGGCGATCTGCGCCTCCGGTGGCATCAGCCATTTCGTCGTCGACGAGGAGTTCGACCGGCGCATGCTGACCGCAATGAAGGAGCGCGACGCCAGGACCATCTTCGCCGAGCCGGAGAACATGTTCCTGGCCGGCACCTCGGAGACCAAGAACTGGATCACCGTCGCCGGCATTCTGTCGGAAACCGATCTGCAGATGGAACTGATCGATTACGTGCCGTCCTGCCGGACCGAAGCGGGGACGGGTTGCGGCATGGCCTTTGCGACGTGGGAATGAAATGTTTTGATCCCGTGGATCAGCGTTGAGCCTTGTTCAGGGTCATGGCGGCGCGAACGAGCGCCTTCAGCGCCTTTTCATCGATCTTGTCGCCCTCATGGAAATCGATGGCACGCCGGGTATTGCCTTCGAGGCTGGAGTTGAAGAGTTTCGACGGGTCCTCCAATGAGGCGCCCTTGGCAAAGGTCATCTTCACGGCCTTCTTGTAAGTCTCGCCCGTGCAGATCAATCCGTCGTGCGACCACACCGGAACGTCCCACTTCCATTCCTCGACGACTTCGGGATCGGCTTCCTTGATCAAGGCGCGAAGCCGGCTGAGCATCTTGCCCCGCCAGTCGTCCAGCTCCTTGATCTTCGCGTCGATCAGTTGAGAAGGTGACTTGCCTTTCGGCGGCGCGCTCTTCTTCATGTCCGTTTTCCTCCTTACAGCGCCATCATTTCCGGCGGGAACAGCTCTTCCAGCTTGACCAGGCGCGGCGTCAGGCCCTGTTCGCAGGAATACTGCGCCGCCGTCTCCAGCACCTTGCGGTTGGCCTGTACGCCGTACTGAACAACCGGCGTCGCCAGCGCCTTGCCCGCCTCGGGGGGCAGCAGGCCAAGCTCCAGATGATAGGCGACGGCTTCCTTGCGCGCCTTCTCCGCCAGCGCATTCGCCTTCTCGAAGGCGTTGAAGATATGTAGCACCGCCCAGGGATGCATTTGCGCGATCTCGCGCTTGATCACCATCCCGTGGTTGATCGGATAGATGCCGGTCTTGCGGTAGAAGCGCACGCCCTCGGCATGCGGATCGGGGAACAGGGTCTTGAAGTCCGGGTGGCGGTAGAGGTCGAGGTTTGAGCGGTCGACCAGGTTGTCGGTGTTGGCGAGATAGCGAAGGGCGCCGTCGAGCTTCCCGTCGAGCATCATTTCGCCGAGATTCGTGCTGTTGGCTATGTAGTTGAGCTTCACGTCCTTGGGCGGGCGAAAGCCGACGACCGCGCCCTGGCTCAAATCGTCGTTGCGCTCCATCCAGAATTCCATGTCGCGCGGATGCACGTCGTATTCGTGCTGCAGATAGCCGCGCGTCCACAGCGCGGCGGTCTGCTGATATTCCGGCACGCCCATCTTCTTGCCCTTGAGATCGGCCGGCACCTCTATGCCGCGATCCTTGCGCACAAGAACGCCGACCTGAAACATCTTTCGCGTCGTGAAGACCGGAATGCCGACCCAGCGGTCGTCGCCGCCGGCCACCGCCATCATCAGCGAGGACAGCGACATCTCGGAGACGTCGAATTCGGCAAACTTCAGCTGGCGCCAGAACAGCTCGGAGGGGTGCATCGAGGTGCAGGTGAAGTCGATGCCGTCCGCCTTCACCTTGCCGTCGAGAATCGGCTGGGTGCGCGGATTGTCCGCCATCGCGATGCTCAGTGGCAGGTCCATGGCCGCTCCCAGGTGGCGGTTGCCGCTGGTTAGCATAGCGGCCATGCCTCGATAACCCCAATGCGTAAAAGGACTTGTCATGCCCGCCGAAAGCGGGGCATCCAGTATCCGGAAACCCGCTGCTGCAAAGGGGGCGCCGGACGTCCGGCGGCGCGAAGACGGAGAGAGAATGACCGAACCGATCAAGACCGACGTCCTCATCATCGGCGCGGGGCCCGCGGGGCTGTTCGCGGTGTTCGAGCTCGGCCTGCTCGACATGAAGACCCATCTCGTCGACATCCTCGACAAGCCGGGCGGGCAATGCGCTGAGCTCTATCCGGAGAAGCCGATCTACGACATTCCCGCCGTGCCCTACTGCACGGGGCAGGGGCTGGTCGATGCGCTGATGGCGCAGATCAAGCCGTTCCATCCGGAATTCCACCTGGGCGAAATGGTGGAGAGGATCGAGAAGATCGGCGATCCGTTGTTCCGGGTGACGACCGATCTGGGAAAAATCTTCGAGTGCAAGGTGGTGGTGATCGGCGCCGGCGGCGGCTCGTTCCAGCCCAAGCGACCGCCGATCAAGGGCATAGAGGCCTACGAGGACAAATCGGTGTTCTATGCCGTGCGCCAGATGGAGAAATTCCGCGGCAAGAAACTGCTCGTCATCGGCGGCGGCGACAGCGCGCTCGACTGGACATTGAACCTGCAGCCGGTCGCCTCGCATCTGACGCTGGTGCACCGGCGCGACGATTTCCGCGCCGCGCCCGACAGCGTCAACAAGATGCGCGCGCTGGTGGCGGAAAAGAAGATGGATTTCGTGCTCGGCCAGGTCGCGAGCCTGGAAGGCGAGAATGGGCAGGTGAGAGCGGCGGTGGTGAAAGGCGGTAACGGCGAGACGTCCTCGCTCGCCTGCGAGGCCGTGCTCCCGTTCTTCGGGCTGACCATGAAGCTCGGTCCGGTGGCCAATTGGGGAATCAAGCTGAATGAAGACGACCTGATCCCGGTCGATACGGAAAAATTCGAGACCAATGTGCCGGGCATTTTCGCCGTCGGCGACATCAACAGCTATCCCGGCAAGCTGAAGCTCATCCTCTCCGGTTTCCACGAGGCCGCGCTGATGGCGCAGCAGGCGTATCACTACGTCTATCCGGATAAGAAGCTGGTCTTCCAATACACCACGTCGTCCACCAGCCTGCAGAAGAAACTCGGCGTGACTTAGTTGGTTCTTACCTCTCCCCTGTGGGGAGAGGTCGGATCGCGAAGCGATCCGGGTGAGGGGGTTCCGGCGGAACGAAGCAGCTACCGGCGGTCCCCCCTCACCCCGACCCTCTCCCCACAGGGGAGAGGGAGAAGAAGCCGTGCGCCCTCGCGCACAGTGTCGTCAACTCTGCGACAGCGCCGCCTTCACCCGGGCCGGCGTGTAAGGCGCCGAGCGCAGCCGCACTCCGGTGGCGTCGAACACCGCATTGGAGACCGCGCTCGGGATCACCGCGGAGGCCGGCTCGCCGGCGCCCCAGGGCCGCTCATCCGGCCGGTCGATCAGGTCGTAGACGAGCTCCGGAATCTCCGGGAAGGTCAGGATCGGATAGCTCTCCCAATCGAGGCTCGTGATGTGCGAGCGGTCGAACGTGACCTCCTCCTTCAATACACGGCTAAGCGTCTGCAGCACATTGCCGTCGAGCTGGTTCCTCAGCCCATCGGGATTGATGATCTGGCCGCAATCATGCGTGAGGTAGAAGGTGGTCACCTTGATCTCACCGGTCGAACGTTTCACCTCGACATCGGCCACGGCGGCGACATAAGTGCGCACCAGCTCGTATTTGACATAGGACATGCCGCGGCCCTTCACGACGTCGCCGCTCTGCTTCTGCGGCGAGGCCCGCTTTTCCCACTTGGCGAGCTTGATCAGCCGCTCGAGCGCTTCCAGGCCGCGCTTGTCGGCGGGATCGATATATTTGATCCGGAAATCGAAGGGATCGACTCCCGCCGCCGCCGCCAGCTCGTCCATGAAGCATTCGTTGGCATAGGTGTTCTGCATCCGGCCCGGGGTCCTGATCCAGGACGGCCGGAACGGTGTGGTTTCCAGCCGGTGACAGACCGTCTTGATGTTCGGGAACTTGTAGGGGATCGCCGAGTCCTGAAAGATATTTCCCGGGAAGGAAATCTGCGCGGTCGGCAGCCCGGCCGATTCCGCCGCGATCAGCGGGACATTGAGACCCGGCCCGGCCTGTGGAATGAAGAATTCCGATTCCCAGGCGGTGATGTTGCCTGACGCGTCGATACTGCCGCGCAGGTCGATCAGCGTGGGTGGCCCCTTGGGGTCCCAGCCATGTTCGTCGGCGCGCGACCATTGCACCCGCACCGGCTTGCCGGCCGCCTTGGCGAGCATGGCCGCATCGGCAGCGGCATCTTCGTGACCGTTGCGGCCGTAGCAGCCCGCGCCTTCCAGGAAGAAACAGCGGACGTTGTCAGGCGAAAGCCCGAACATCTCGGCAAGCTGCTTGCGCAGATCGTGCGTCGCCTGCGACGACGACCAGGACGTCAGCTTGCCGTCCTTGAACTCGGCCACCGCGCAGGAGGGGCCGATCGAGCCATGGGTATTGATGGGGAATTCGTAGGTGGCCGCGATTTTCTTCGCGCCCTTTGCCATGGCCTCGGATGTGTCGCCGACGTTACTGGTCGCATCCGATTTCACCACCTTGGTCGCGCGTACATGCTCGTAAAGCTTGGCCTGCTCGGGCAGGCCTTCCCATTTCGACCATGTGGCTGCTTTCTTGAGTGCCTCCGCGGCCTTGATGGCGCCCCATTCATTGCTGGCGACCACGCCGAGGAAACTGCCCTCGCGCACCAACTGCAGGACACCCGGAATGTTCTTGACCGCCGCCTCGTCGACCCTTTCGAGCTTGGCGCCGACCGATGGCGGCCGCACCGCCCGGCCATGCAGCATGTCGGGCATCCGCAGGTTGTGCATATAGATGAAACGCCCGGTGCATTTTTCGGGGATGTCGACGCGCGGCACGGACTGGCCCACCAGCTTGTAGTCCTTCGGATCCTTGAAGGTTGTGGGCTTGGTGTGGTCGAGCTTGAGCGAAAAGCTCTTGCCGCCGATCAATTCGCCGTAGCTGACCTTCTTGTCGCCGGCCATCGCGACGCCATCGACGATCTTGACGTCTTCCGGCTTGGCGCCGAGCCGCTTGGCGGCTTCGGCCACCAGCGCCTGCCGCGCGGTCGCCGCCGCGTTGCGCAACTGTAGGCCGCCGATCTGGATGGTGACGCTGGCCCAGGTCTTGCCCTGGTCCGGCGTCAGCGCCGTGTCGCCCTCGATCACCTTCACCGAAGTAAACGGCACATCGAGCTCGTCGGCGGCGATCTGCATCAGCGCGGTGCGCACCCCGGTGCCGAAATCGATCTTGCCGGAGTAGATGGTGACCATGCCCTTGGCGTCGATCGAGAGAAATGTGTCGACCTCGGTGAGCGCCAGCGGTTTGTCCGCTGTCGCGCCTTGCGCCAGGGCCTCCGCGATGGGGCCGGCGAAGGAGAAGCCGACGATCAGCGCGCCACCGCTCTTGAGGACGGTACGCCGCG
This sequence comes from uncultured Alphaproteobacteria bacterium, assembly GCA_963802475.1. Lineage (GTDB taxonomy): Bacteria > Pseudomonadota > Alphaproteobacteria > Rhizobiales > Xanthobacteraceae > CANKHA01. The sequence continues at coordinate 150,141 of CAWDIZ010000014.1, read as the reverse complement.
ACGGAATGAAATGCGTATTCATGGTTGCCTCCCTCAGGCGTAAGTGGATGCGCGCTTGACCGCCTTGACGATGCGGGCATGCGTCCCGCAGCGGCAGAGATTTCTGGCGAGCGCTTCCTTGATCTGCGCCTCGGTCGGCTGTTTGTTCTGCGTCAGGAAAGCGGCAGATTCCATGATCATGCCGTTAATGCAGTAACCGCATTGCGCGGCCTGTTCCTCGATGAAGGCGCGCTGCACCGGATGCGGCTTCTCCGGCGTGCCGAGGCCTTCCAGCGTCACCACTTTCTGCTGGTCGGTGACCTTCGACAGCGGCATGACGCAGGAGCGCACCGCCTTGCCGTCTATATGCACCGTGCAGGCGCCGCATTGCGACAGGCCGCAGCCGAACAGCGGACCGTTCAATGCCAGGTTGTCGCGCAGCGCCACCAGCAACGACTGTTCGGGGTCGTCGATGTTGATGGTGACGGATTTGCCATTCACGTTGAGCGATTTCGACTGCGCCATGGTTTCCTCCCCGGCAGGCCGGACGTGCATTTTTTAAGGACGCGGCGGATCCGCGTTTTTGTTGGCTCGATCCTAGGACAAATTCGGGGGTAACCCAAGCCGGATCGGCGTCCCCTCGCCAAGCAAAAGCATTCTGCTAGCATGAACTTGTTTTCGGGCTTCCGCACGCGGCAAGGGGATCGGGATGAACAAGGAAAGTTACACCAAACGGGCATTGCGCGGCCTTTTGGCCGGCACGCTGGCCAGCCTCTCGTTGGCAGGCGCGGCGGCGGCGCAGACGGCGTCCTATGAAGGCAAGCAGCTTCGCATGATCATCCCCTCGGGCGCGGGCGGCGGCTACGATACCTATGCGCGTGTTCTGGCGGCGCATCTGGAAAAGCATCTTCCCGGCAAGCCGAGCATCATCAACCAGAACATGCCGGGCGCGAGCGGCATGATCGCGACCAACTGGGCGGCCACCAACGCGGCGCCGCGCGACGGCAGCGTCATCGTGGCAACCTACAACGCGCTTCTGCTCGAGCCGCTGTTCGACAACGCCGCGGCGAAATACGATCCGCGCAAGTTTGAATGGATCGGCAGCATCGGCAAGCAGCAGCAGATCTGCGTGACCTGGCACGCGAGCCCGATCAAGAGCATCCAGCAGGCGAAAGAGCGCGAAGTGGTAGTCTCGGCGACCGGCGCTACCGGAAACTCCGCCACCATGCCGAAGATGCTCAACGCCATGCTCGGGACCAAATTCAAGGTGGTGACCGGCTATACCACTGCGGAATTGCGCCTGGCGGTCGAGCGCGGCGAGGCGGAAGGCGTCTGCGGGCTGTCCTATTCCACGCTGAAGGCCTCCAACCCGGACTGGATCATCAACAAGCGCATCAATGTGCTGGTGCAGACCGGCGCCACGCCGCAGGCAGGGCTGGAGAAAGTGCCGCTGCTGATCGATCTCGTTCCCGATGCCGAGACCAAGAAAGTGCTGGAGGTGCTGGCGGCGCCGGAAGAGATGGGCCGGCCCTTTTTCATGCCGACAGGCACGCCCAAGGAATATGTCGAGGTGATGCGAAAAGCCTTCGACGCCACGCTGAAGGACCCGGATTTCCTTGCCGACGCAGAGAGAAGCCGGCTGGAAGTCGATCCGCTCACCGGCGCGCAGATGGAGAAAATGATCCGGCAGGCTTTCGAGACGCCGAAGGCACTGATCGAGCGCGCGGCCAAGCTGAAGGAGTAACAAGCTGTCATCCCGGCCGAGCGAAGCGAGAGCCGGGACCCATTCCTGTGATTTGGGTCCCGGATCGGCTCGCACGCTCGCCGTCCGGGATGACAAGATCTAATGTTCCCTTAGCAGCTTGCCGTAGCCGCCGATCCGGTCCCCGATCCCGGCCGTGCGCATGGCTTCCCAGGCGATCGCTTGGAGCGAGGTCATCACATTGATCTTCAGCTCCTGTTCCAGCGGCTCGATCGCATCGGCCACGCGCCAATGCGGCTGGGCGAAGTTGATGGTGTCGAGATCGGGATTTTCTTTCTTCAGGGCCCGCGCCCATTGCATGACCGATTCCAGCGGGATCGACCCCACGGTCTTCAGGTCATAGCCGCCGGCGTAGACCCCGCAGGGCTCAAGTCCGAAGAAATCCTTCAGCTGCTTGTCGTGCCGAAAACTCTGGTCGGGCTTGAACGGGTGCACGGTGCCGACCTTGCGCGAACCCAGCGCGCGATAGGCTTTCTGCTGCGCAGTGGTGCTGCTGGTGACCGGCACGCCGATCTCATCCTGCAACCGCTTCATCAGTTCGGTGGGATCGCCGCGCGACATGTTGATCGGCAGCCCGCCGAGCAGCACGATATCGGCGCCACAGGCGGCCAGGGCCTTCGCACCCTCGATGCTGGCGTCGTAGCATTTCTCCACGTCCTTGGCGCTGCGCTCGCCGAGCGGCAGCATCACCATCATCAGCGATACGCCATCGGGCACGATCTTGTAGAAATCAATCGGGAAAACCTCCGTCGTGACCGTTGCCACGGTGTAGCCGATGCGTGCCCGATAGCCGTAGATTCCCGTTTCCATATGCTCGCCCCGGCTGTGATCTATCTCCAAAACGATATATATAGAGAAGCTCAGCGCTTCCAGCGGAAGACAAGGCAGATGCAATACGAACCGATCATCCCGCGCGCCCGGCTGGGTTTCATCATCCCGACCTCCAACCGGATGGTGGAGCCGCAGGTGCAGCGTTACATGCCGGCCGGCGTGATCCCGCATTTCACCCGTATCGGCATGACCAACAAGCACAAGGCGCCGCTGGAACAGCAACTGCCGAAGATTGCTGCCGCCGCCGAGATGTTGGGCGAATCCAAATGCGACGCAGTGATCCTGCAATGCACCGGCACCTCGATGTCGGGCGGCCTCGACATGGAGAGGCGCGTGATCGAAGCGATGGAAAAGGCGACCGGCAAGCCGTGCTCCACCGCGGCCTCCTCTCTTACCTCCGCCTTCACCGCGCTCCGCGCCAGGAAACTGGTCTTTGTGTCGGAAACCAAACAGTCCGATCACGAGAAGAAGCTGCGTTATCTACGCGAGGCAGGTTACGACATCGTCGCCGACACGGCTGTCGGCCTCGCCGGCAGCGATGAATACTGCACCATGCCGCCAAAACTCTGGTTCGACACCACGCTGGCGCTCAGGCGCGATGACGCCGACGCTTATTTCATCAGCTGCGCCAACATCCACAGCATCGATGCGATCGAGGATCTGGAAAAGGCGCTCGGCAAGCCGGTGGTCACCAGCAATCAGGCGGCGATCTGGAAATCGCTGCGGCTCACCGGCATCTCGGACGCCGTCCCCGGCCTCGGGCATCTGCTGCGCCACGACGCCCGGACCGGCGGCGTGCTGGCGGCGGAGTGAAGACTTATTTTGCACCGCATTCGCGAACTTCAGGGAACCGCGCGGGTTGATGAAGCATTGTTCATGCAGGATCAACCAGAAAAAGGAGCTAGTATCGCGTCTCCCAAGACTGAGTTGAGTTTGGCGGCGTGTGCCGCAAATTGATCGCCGCGGAGCGGCGACGGGCATTTTTTGCCTATATTGAAATGAGCCCGGCCCCTTGGCGGCCGGGCTTTCATAATGTTCCCGCCACGAGTTTGCTACCGCAACGGCGGCAGCGGTTGCGCGGTCACCGTCGGCGGCTGCGGGATTTCCAGCAGCGCGCGCATCGCCGGCAGCGCGGCATCGGCCATGGCGGCATGGCCTTCGGCGGTGGGATGGATCGCCCCGCCATAGACCGCGCTGAGAATCCCCCAGATGGCGTCATGGATGTCCGCCGGCTGCAGCACCGAGGGCAAGCCGTCCGGATAGGTCATGGCGGTGAAGTAGCTGTCATTCGCCGTGCGCACCCAGCGCGCGCGCGGCGCATAGGGGCGGAACTCGCTAGCCTTCAAGCCGCAGACCAGAGGAGAAGATGCGGCCTGCATGATGTCGCTCTCGAAACTGTCGCCCTTCGCAGAGAAGCATTGCCGGTCGAACGCGGGATCGTGCTCCGAACGAACGCAAAAGCCGTGCGTCTCGAACTTGCGCTGATGGCTGTTGACGAATGTCATGCGGTCCGCCCGCGGCTGGCCGCAGAGGGTGCTGCCGTCGCAGGTCGCGAGCGCATGGATCTTCGGCAGGAACTTGTCGGCAAAGAAACTCGCCACGCTGCGGAGCCGCGCGGGATCGGCGTTGAAGGTCGGATGGACATCGAAGCCCTCGCGCCCGCCGGGACAGACCGCGCCGCTTTCGCCCATCGCCATGTTGGCATAGGCGGTGAAGACCACGCGCCGAAGATCGTTGCCGATCAGCGGTTTCAGGGCGGCGCGCAACTTGGAGAAAGACGCCGGTAGTTCAACCTCGGCAATGCGTGCGGCTTGTTCCGCGGTGGCGATGATGCCGGCTCGGTTGAATAATGACCGTTCGGCGCCCGGCTCGAGGATGACATTGGCGACAAGGCCCGAGAACAAGATGTCGTTGGCGCCAACCGTCAGCAGGATGAGATCGAGCGCGCGGTTGGACTGTTGCCGCTGGGCCTGCGTCAGCAGCTGAGTCGAGCTGTGCGATCTGGGCAGGAGTGGTTCCGGAGCAAGTCTCACGCGCATCCGGAGGGCATTCGCGGATGCGCTGGGACCCGAGCATTCCGTTTGCAATTGTCGCGCCGGTGCAGGCGAGCGGAAGGAAGGTAACCGCCGCATGCGGAGTATCCACCGCCAGTTCCAGTGCAGCCCGCATCTGATAGCCATACATGGAACGGTGACAGCCCGCGTTCATCCAGCGGGGGCCATGGCGCTGCCATTCTCGCAACCCGCTTCCGATTTCACCGTTGGCGACATCGCAGCTCTTGTCGCCCGGGTAGCGGGCCCGACCGGGACGGTAGAATTGCGCGCCGGGACCGCCGAGGAAATCGCGAAAGCAGAATCCGATATCGGACAGCGCAACCGGTTTATCGGGATTGCCTTCGCCCGCGGCGATGGAATCGCCGAGTCCGGCGATCAGAAAATCCCGCACCACGATCTCGGTCGCCGCCTGCTGGATGCTTCCGTCCGGTGCGGTGATGCCGACGCTGGCGATGGTCGGCTTGCCGTAACGCACGCGCAGCCTCACTTCGGCGCCGCAATCGGCCGTGACATTCTGCGGCGGGATCGTGCCGTCGTCGAAATTCCAGACACAGCGCGAGCCGGGCGGCACCATGCCGGCCAGCGTCGCGCCGATGGGGTGATCCGTCGGCGCCAGGTAAGATTCGCGCACGCCGTCGCGCTGGCAGGTTTCGGTCAGCCGGCCGTTGCTGTCGAGGCAAAGGCGATCGACCATGTCGCGCGCCCATCCGCGTCCGTCGTTGCGCTGCTCAAGCCGTGCCTCGGCGGCCAGAATGCCGTCGCCGCGATACGCCGCCAGATGGTGCTGGAAATCGGCTTCGCTGCGGAACAAGCGGAAGCGGTTCTTCACCTCCCATTCGACACGCAAGGTCAGGCCGCTGTCCGGCTGCGCCGAAACGGGTACGGGAGCGCCCAGCGAAAACACGGCGGCTAGGGAAATCCAGAAACGATGCATGGTGCGGGCCCGGGTTGTCCTAGGACATATAAGGAGGGTGGAGTGCGGGGCGAACCGGCAGCCGAAGGCTAATGGTTTTGGAAAAATGTCACCGGTCGATAACAAAACGTCATGCGCCAATAATAGTGTATTTTCAGCAATTCACGGATTGTTGAAGCAACCTTTTTTCCCCGTGGTCCTAATTTGAACCGCATTTGTCAGCGAGCGTACAGCCGGCGTAGGGGGTGGGCGCAAAATGCCCGGACGGCCTTTATAGGTGAGCCACCGGTCCGATGAGTACGCTGGTCTTCAAATGTCCATCCACCGGCCGCGACATCGTCAGCGGCATCAACACCGATGTGGAAAGCCTGTCTCACGTCCGGCAACTTCCGGTCAGCCTGTTCTGCCCAAACTGCGGAAAGGTGCATCGTCTCGCGGCGAAGGACGGCCGTCTGACGGATATGCCATTGCTATCCCGACGGGAGGCGTCGCGGCCCGCGCGCGTGTGACCATGAAAGCGGCCTCCATCGATATGCATTCTTCAGCCGGCCTGCGACGCTGGGCCATGCAATGCGCCGCGGCGGCCGACGACATTCACGCCAGCGGTGCGGAGCGCGAGCGCCTCCTCAAGATGCGGAGAGCGCTGCTGGAATTAGCCGACGCGCAGGACTGGCTAGACGGAAAAAACCGCGAGCAGCAGCGGCCCGCCATAAAAATTCCGGCGTAGTTGATCTCTTTTTCGTCACGCCCGGGCACCGTCGAAGACGGGCGTGAACGTCAGCCAATACTCCTACGGTTCGCGATCGCGTTTCGGGTCGGGCGCCAGGGTGACAAAGGCGACGGCGCGGTTGCCTGCCGCCACTGGCGTCGAGGCGGCGACTGCCGGCTGTAGGTTGAAGGACTGGGTTCCCGGCCGCGCCAGCGCCTGCACCGTCTGTCCGCTCCTTTTCGCGTCGTAATAATAGCCGCGCGCATAATAAGAAACCGCGCGATCATGATTGCCGCCGGCGAGCCGGTAGGCTCCCGCGAGATATCGTACCGCATAGGTGAGATTGGTTTCCGGATCGGCGGCCGAGCCGCTATAGCCGACACCGCGCGCGGTGGCGGTCTTGATCTGCATCAGCCCCATCGCGCCGCCCTTGCCGACGATGCCTGGGTTGTAACGGCTTTCCCGAACGATCACCCGATGCACCAGGGCGACCGGCAGGCCGTTGGCCTAGGCATGGGCGGCGACCAGCGCATCAAGCTCGGCGCGGGTCATGGAATGGGCGGGTTGCGTAAGGCCATCAAGGCGGCGGCAAGGGCGGATCCGAGAATTGTCGCACGGATGAAAGTCATGAACCGCGCTCTCCAAAACAGACGGAAGGCGGCTTGTCCGCCCAATTCCGGCGCCGGTGAGGCAAGTCCCGGCGCAACGATCATGTGAGGAAAACAGAAAATTGCACCACCACCGTGCGAAACCCGCATGCCCTGGAAAGGTTGCATGGGACCGGCTAGCTTGCTGCCGTTAGCAGGGAGCTGGAGATGGGCAAGGACTTGGACGCGGGCCGTCAAAATCAAACCAAGTCGCGCCTTTACCGAAATATTCTCGTTCTGACCGTCGCGCTCTTCGCGGCTTTAGCGCCGGCGCAGGCGCAGGAGTACCCCAACCGGCCCGTCAGGATCATCGTGCCGTTTCCCGCCGGGGGCACTGCGGATGTCATGCCGCGCCTGATCGGCGACTGGCTCTCGCGCAAATGGGGCCAGCCGGTCGTCATCGAGAACAAGCCTGGGGCCGCGGGCAATATCGGCACCACCGAATTCGCCAGGGCCGATCCCGACGGCCATACGCTGCTGTCCGCGCCGCCGCCGCCGCTCGTGATCAACCAGTCGCTTTATCCGAAGCTGAATTTCGACCCCTCGACCTTCGCGCCGATCATCATCATCAGCCGGGTGCCGAATTCGCTGGTCGTGCATCCGAAAGTGACGGCGAAGAACGTCGCGGAATTTATCGCCATGGCGAAAGCCGCTCCCGGCAAGATCACCTCTGCGACGCAAGGCAACGGCACCACCTCGCATCTGACCTCCGAGATGTTCCAGATGATGGCGCAGGTGAAATTCCAGCACGTGCCTTATCGCGGCTCCGCGCCGGCGTTGCAGGACCTGGTGGCCGGCACAGTCGACGCGATGTTCGACAATCTCGGCGTCTCGCTCGCACTCGTAAAGGCGGGCAGTCTCAAGCTGATTGCGGTGGCGACGCCCAAACGCATGGCTTCGCTGCCGCACGTGCCCGCCATCGCCGAGACGCTGCCGGGCTTCAACTCCGCGGCATGGTATGCCGTAGTGGCGCCGGCGAAGACGCCCGCCGCCATCGTCAACAAGATCAATGCCGACATCAACGAAGCCCTGCGCGACCCCGCGATCCTCGCGCGTTTCGTGGAGTTCTCCGCCGAGCCGATCGGCGGCACGCCCGCCGAGACAGCAAGTTATATGCGCGAGGAAGTCGCCCGCTGGCGCAAGGTGATCGAATCCGCCGGAGTCAAGCTTGAGTGAGCCCGGCGTGACGTCATGAGTTTAAGATACAGACTATCCATCCTGGTGGCCGCCGCGGTCGCGCCGTCTCTGGCGCTGATCGGCTACAACAGCTTTACCTGGAAGGATTTTCTGGAAGCGGATGCCGGCGAGGAGGCGCTGGCTTCGGCGCGGCTTGTGTCGGCGGAGCTCAGCCAGCTGCTGGAAGGCAGCCGCCGCATGATGACAACCATGATGAAGCATCCGGCGGTGCCAACGAATGAGGAGGAATGCACCGCCCACTTCAAATCCGTCATCGCCGATTTCAACATTTACCGCGAAGCGGCATTTATCGATCGCGCCGCCAAATTCCATTGTTCCACCATCCCGATTCCTCCCACGCTCGACGTGCGCGACCGGGTCTATTTCCGCGAGCCGTTGGAGCGGGGCGGCGGCTTTACCGTCGGCACGCTCACCATCGGCCGGGTCACGGGCGAAAACTCGATCCATGTTTCCACGCGCTACCGCTCGCCCGATCCCAGCTCCGACGGGATCATGGTGCTGGTCCTCAATCCTGAAAAAATCGCGCAGGAATTCGAAGCGCGCCAGTGGCCACCGCTGCATCGCCTGACCGTATTCGATCGCGCCGGATCGGTGGTGATACGCGTTCCGCGCCAGCAGCCAGTGACAGAGCCGAACGTTCACGACAAAAATATCTTCGAGCGCGCGCGCGACGCGCCGGCAGGTATTTTTACGGTGAAGCAGGAATCCGGACCCGAGGAAATCGTCGGTTTCGTCCCGCTGAGAGAGACGCCCGAGGGGCTTGTCGTTACCGTGAGCACCAATCGCGAAGCCGCCCTGGCGCGGCTGCGCTCGATCTCCTGGGGCAGTTTCATCGTCGGGCTGACCGCAATCCTCCTGGCAATGATCGCGACCTGGCTCGCGGCGCATATCCTGATCCGGCGTCCGGTGATGGCCATGGTCGACACCGCGCATCGCCGCGAGGCCGGCGACACCTCGGCGCATTTTCCAAAGCTGCGCTCAGGTTCGGAGCTTGGCGTGCTCAGCACCGCGCTCGCCGGCATGTCGGACAAGGTGGACCGGCTGCTGGAGCAGAAGGAGTTTCTGCTGCGCGAATTGCAGCACCGGGTGATGAACGGCCTGAACATCCTCTCCAGCCTGCTGGTGCTGCAGAGCAAGCATGCCGTCGAGCCGGCGGTGCGCGATCAGCTGGCGCGCGCGCAGCAGCGCATTCTGGCGATGGGATCGGTCTACCGCTATCTCTACAGCGCCGACGTCACGGCGCGCGTGGAATTCGGCGAATTCCTCAGCATGATCTGCAGCGAGAGCGAGCGCGCCTATGTCGGCGGGTTCCGCTCCATCACCTGCGAAACCGACAAGTTGGAAGTATCCGGCAACCAGGCCGCCTCACTCGCAATGCTGGCGCATGAGCTGATCACCAATGCGCTCAAACATGCGTATCCGGAGGGGGACGCGGGCCCGATTTTCGTGCGGTTGAAACGCGGCGAGGACGGCACGGCGGAATTGAGCGTCGCCGACCGGGGCAAGGGAATCCCGCCGGACGTGAGCGTCAACCGCCCGCCATCGCTCGGATTCAAGGTCATTATGGCGACCGTGCGCCAATTCAATGCCCGGCTGGAAATTCGCCGTCCCGATCCGGGCACCGAGATTGTTATTCATTTTCCGGAAAATTTCGGCGCGCCCGAAACACCGCCGCCCGACGCGCACTGAGCAGCGCGGAACTCCGTCCAGGCAGAAGCCTGGTTAGCGCCGCGCCGCGAAATGCGCGGCGAAAAAGGCCATGAATGCCCCGAAAATCATGGCCGCGAAATTCACCGCTGTGGTGGCCGCGGCGCTGCTTCCGGACGGGGCCCCGGCTTTGCGTCCGGCCACCGCCAACAGACAAAAGAAGGCGAGGGCGAGCGTCAGGCGCAGGATCTTCAGACCCGGACGGTTAGGCCGGCGCGTTACGACGATCGTTGCAAGGCTGCCGAGACAGCCGGAAATCCCGATCGCCCACCAGGCGAGCGCGGTATTGATTTGATCCTTGGCGGAAAACAACACGCCGCGTGTCGCGGTGCCGAGACCGAGCCCCGCCGCAGTCAGCCCGATATGCACGGCAAGAGCCAAGAACAGGCCGCAGGCCAGCGCCATTGTGTACATCAGGACGCGCGGCAATTCGGACGGCGTCGATGCCCCAGCCTCTTGCATTGCTCAATCCCTGGAACCGCCCTGTTCCCCGTGGCCGCGCTCATCGTAGCCGTGCCGGTGGCTGTAGAACACAAGGGCCATGAGGCCGATTCCCACCACCAACGAGAATAATACGCCAAGTGCCATCGCCACATAGCCGGAGGCCGGCATCGGCGCGCCAGCGTCGCTGGCAAAGACATAATAGGCAAACCAGACCGAAGCGGCCAGGAAGACAAGCAGAGGAAGGATGACGGCGGCCTTTTGCATGCGGGGGATATAGGCGCTGCGGGCCTTGCCGGCCATAGCGGCGCGGCACCGCAAAGGTGTTTTCCACCCTGGCCGGCGGGGGGCTTGTGCGGCGATAAAATTACAGCGTAAGGAAGCTTGCCCGCCCATAACCCTGGTTTGTCCCCTGGATGCCGACTGAGTCCACCGATTCCGCTGCCGCTCAAATTTCACTCTGGCGTCATAAACAATTCGCGCTCTATTGGTGGACCCGGGTTCTATCGACAGTCGGCTACCAGATGATCCATACCGCGATCACCTGGCAGATCTATGAAATCACCAATAGCGCTCTGCACCTCGGTCTGGTCGGGCTTGTGCTTTTTGTCCCGGTGATTGCCGGCACCTTCATCATTGGCCATGTGGCGGACCACTATGATCGCCGCTGGGTGATCGCGGTCTGTCAGGCCAGCAAGGGTCTCGGGGCGCTGATCCTGCTGCTGACCGACTACACCGGATATTTGAGCGTCGGCGTGATTTATTTCGTCGTCTTCATCGTCGGCGCCGGCCGCGCCTTCGAAGGCCCGACGATGCATACCATCCCGCCGAGCATCATGCCGCAGGAGGTGCTGTCCCGCGCCATCGCCGCGGGCGCCACCGCGCATCAGGTGGCCGTGATCGGCGGTCCCGCGCTCGGCGGTTTTCTTCTCGCCTGGGGTGCGAATTTAGTCTACGCGATCTGCTTCGTGCTGTTTGTGATCGTCGGCACACTGGTCTGCCTGATTCGCATCCAGCGGCCGGCGAAGGTGAAGAAGGCCGTTACCCTGGAATCGGCCTTTGCCGGCTTCCATTATATTCGCTCCCGAAAGATCATCCTCGGCGCCATCACGCTGGATCTCGCCGCCGTGCTGATCGGCGGGGTGACCGCGCTGCTGCCGATCTTCGCGCGCGATATTCTGCATACCGGGCCGGAGGGCTTTGGTCTTCTCCGTTCGGCGCCTGCCGCCGGCGCGCTGATGATGTCGGGCTTTCTCTCCAATATCCGCATTGACAGGCACGCCGGGCGCATCATGATCGGCGCGGTCGTCATTTACGGGCTGGCGACCGCGGTCTTCGGACTGTCGTGTTGGCTCTGGGTGTCGCTGCTTATGCTTGCGATCACCGGCGCAGCGGATGCTGTCAGCGTCGTGGTGCGTCATTCGCTCGTGCAAACCAGAACGCCTAACGAGATGCTGGGACGGGTGATGGCGGTGAATTCTACCTTTACCGGCACGACCTCAAACCTCGGCCAGTTCGAGTCGGGCCTGGTCGCGGCGCTGCTCGGAGCCGCCCCTGCGGTCGTGGTCGGCGGCCTCGGCGCCGCCGGGCTCGCGCTGCTCTGGATCAAGCTCTTCCCCGACTTCTGGCGGGTGCAGAGCATCATTCCGGAGAAATGACGCCGGACGACCAGTTCTCGCTGCTGCGCCATGGGCAGTATCGCATCTATTTTGCGACGCGCCTGTTCACCGCGCTTGCCTATCAGATGTTGTTCGTCGCGGTCGGTTGGCAGGTTTATGACCTGACCAACAGCGCTCTCGATCTCGGCCTCGTCGGTCTGCTGCTATTCATTCCTTCGGTTCCCGGCACGCTGCTGGTCGGCCATGTGGCGGACCATTACGACCGCCGCTGGGTGATCCGCCTCGCGCAGATCGGCAAAGCGATATGCGCAGGCGTGCTCATGGTCGGAAGCTTCACCGACACGCTCAGCGTTTACGTCATCTTTTCGACCGTGTTGGGAATCGGCTTCTGCCGCGCCTTCGATACGCCGACTTTGCACACGCTGGTGCCCGGCATCGTTCCGAAAGAAATGATTTCGCGCGCGGTCGCCGGGGGTTCGATGGCGAACCAGGTCGCGACCATCAGCGGGCCGGTGCTCGGCGGTATCCTCTATATTTTCGGTCCTGAAGTCGTTTACGGGCTTTGCTTCATGGCCTTCATTACCGCAAGCATCTTGGTGGGTTTCATCCGGCTGAGTTACTCCCCGCGCGAGAAGAAACCGATCACGTTCGAGACCGTGTTCGCCGGCTTTACCTATCTGCGTCAGAACAAAATCATCTTCGGGGCGGTCTCGCTCGACCTCTGCGTCATCATGCTCGGCGGCGTGATCGCGCTCTTGCCGGTCTATGCGCGGGACATCCTGCAGACCGGTCCCTGGGGTCTCGGCCTGCTGCGTTCCGCGCCCGCGGTTGGTGCATTGATCGCGACGATCTATCTGACCCGCGCCACGCTCCGAAGAAATTCGGGCAAGCTCATCATATGCGCGCTCTGCATCTATGGATTCACCGTCCTGGTGTTCGGCATTTCCAGCTGGATGCCGCTGTCGCTTGCCGCGCTGATGGTCTACGGTGCGATGGACACACTCAACGCCGTCATCCGCCAGTCGATGATCCAATCGCGCACCCCGAACGACAAGTTGGGGCGGGTGATGTCGGTGAGTTCGATGTTCACCAGTTCCGCCAGCACGCTCGGGCAATTCGAGTCCGGAGTGATGGCAGCGATATTCGGCGTGGTGCCGTCGGTGCTGATTGGCGGATTCGGCGCCATCGCGATCGCGCTGTTATGGATAAGACTGTTCCCCGAGCTTTGGCGCGTGCAGAGCGTGGTGCCGGAGAAGGACGACCGTGTCACGGGCGCCGGCTCTTGACGATCGGCTCGACGTGCCGCGTTCCGCTTTAATCGGTCGCGGCCTTCAGCAGGCTCGGCGTCACGAAGTGACTGATTCGTCCAGCCTGCGCGTGCAGCTTGCGCCAGTCGTCGAACGGGAATTCGATGATCACCAAGCCGCTGGTCGGCAGGTTTTCGTGCAGTTGTTCCCGCGCGTCGAGATCGCCGGTCCCGATCATCCCCACCGCCACGCGGTGCAGGCTGGGGTTATGCCCGATAACCAGCAGCGTGTGGCAGGCGGCGTCGGTTTCCTGGATCACGTCGATGATGGCTTGCGGCGCGGCGTCGAAAAGCCGCTCCTCATAGCTGGCCTGCGTCTGATTGCCGAGAGCAGGGCCTAGGAGTTCCCAGGTTTGTCGCGTACGTCTGGAAGGCGACACAAGCGCGCGCTCCGGCCGAAGCTCATGCCGGGCCATATAAGCCCCGATTTTCGGCGCATCCTTCTGGCCGCGGGAAGAAAGCGGGCGGTCACGGTCGCGGATTTTGCCGTCGGCGGGAACCGCCTTGGCATGGCGCAGCAGCATGAGAGTCCGCATGGCCGTCCTTTGCGCGATTTGACATGATTGTGTCTGCCTCCGCACAGAATGCAACGCTATTGCGTCTGTTTCGCCAAGGCCCCTACTGACGTCGATTTTCCGGGCCACCCGGTCTAAAATCAGGCTTCGTCCCGGTTGACGGGCAAAGCCAGCCGTGACTTGGCTGCGTGAGGGTTTACAGCAGGAATCTAATGCAAGCGGGCAATCCGATCTCCGACGGGGCGAGTTGGTATGCGGAAGCGACGCTGTCGGCACCCGAACGGCCTCGGCTGACCTTTGATCTTGACGTCGAAGCCTGCGTTATCGGCGGCGGCCTTGCCGGCCTGACCGCCGCGCGCGAGCTTGCGCGGCGAGGATGGTCGGTCGCGGTGCTGGAGGCGCAGACCGTGGCGTCCGGTGCCTCCGGACGCAACTTGGGTTTCGTGCTGCCTGGATTTCTGGAAAGCATCGAACGGATCATCGAGCGGGTCGGATTGGAGCACGCCAAGGAGCTCTGGGCACTGTCCGAACGCGGCCTCGACTATGTGCGCGAGACCATCCGCGAGACCGAAATGCCCGGCGTGAAACCGGTGAATGGATGGCTTTCGGTTTCGAAATTCCGTGAAGACCCGAGGCTGGGCGAGCAGGCCAGGTGGTTGCGCGAGGAGTGCGGCGCGCAAGCAGAGGCATGGTCCGCCGAGCAGGTGCAGGAACAACTCAAGAGCCCGCTCTACCAGAACGCCATCCATTTCCCGCGCGCCTTCCACATCCATCCGATGAATTACGCGATCGGCCTGGCGGCGGCCGCCGAGCAGGCGGGCGTGCGCATCTTCGAACATACCCCGGCGCTCTCGCTCGATCCGGCCGGTATCCGCAAGCGTGTCGGCACACCGTCCGCGCGGGTGCGGGCGGCGAAAATCGTGCTCGCGGGCAATACCGGTCTTGGCGCGCTGATGCCGCGGCTGGCCATGAGTTTGCTGCCGATCACGACTTATGTGGCGACCACCGCGCCGCTCGGCGAAAAATTGAACGAAGCCATCACCTACAAGGGCGGCGTCAGCGACAGCGTCTTTGCCGACAGTCATTACCGCATCATTGATGGCGACCGCCTGATGTGGGCCGGCGGCATGACGATGTGGCCCGCCAATCCCAAACGCTATGCGCGGCGGATTGCTGCCGATATCCGCCGCGCCTATCCGCGACTCGGCCGCGTGAAGGTGGATCACGTCTGGTCGGGAACGCTGGGGCGTGCCGTGCACAAAATGCCGCAGATCGGCGAAATGACGCGCGGCGTTTGGGTAGCCAGCGGTTTCGGCGGCCATGGCTTCAACACAACCGCCATGGCGGGCGATCTGATCGCGCGCGGCATTGTGGACGGCGACAAAACCTGGCGGCTGTTCTTACCCTACGACCTAGTCTGGGCGGGCGGCGCCGGCGGGCGTGCCGCAGCCCAGGCGGTTTATTGGACGCGCCGCATTCGCGAGCGACTGGACGCGCAGTTCGCCCGTCCGGCCGAGTTGCGCGAGGATCTCACGTTTCCCGCCCACGCGGCGGCATTCAAGGTCGCGAAGAAAACCGCGGGGGCGCCGGCCCACGAAGCGGCTGCGCCGAAATCGCACAAGCTGCCGGCGCCGAGACAACGGAACGCAGCAGCCGACGATGAACGCAAGGGTAAGGCGAAATCCAAGATTGGGCTGGATGCCGAGCCGCCATCCGCGGCCGACGGGGTCCCAGCCGACAGCTGACTGGCCGGATGTAACTGGAAGTCCCTGTCATCCGTATATAGATCACCGATGACCGCTTTTAGGCACAAGGCAGGCAAGCCATGACAACGAAATATACCCGCCGTTATTTGCTCGCAGGCGCAGGCCTCGCGGCGCTCGCTATCGTACGCTGGCCGCACCCGGCAAGCGCACTGACCGAGGGAAAGTTCGAAGTGCAGAAGACCGAAGAGGAATGGCGGAAGATACTCAACAAGCAGCAGTTCGACGTGCTGCGCAAGCACGGAACCGAATATCCCGGCTCAAGCGCGCTCAATCGCGAGAAACGCAAGGGCATCTATGCCTGCGCCGGCTGCGAATTGCCGCTGTTCTCTTCGGAGACAAAGTATGAAAGCGGCACCGGCTGGCCGAGCTTCTGGCAGCCGCTGCCGGATGCAATCGGAACCAAGGTGGACAGGTCGCTCTTTATGACCCGCACCGAAGTGCATTGCCGTCGCTGCGGCGGCCATCTCGGCCACGTCTTCGACGATGGACCGAAACCGACGGGGCTGCGCTACTGCATGAATGGCGTGGCGCTGCAATTCGCGCCCGCCGCCGATGCGGGGCCGGCTTAGTTTTTCGGACGCGGCCGTACCCGGCCAGTAGCGGATTTTTGGCCGATCAATTTGCCGCTGGCGGTGGAACCGCCAGCGCCGAAACACGTTGAATTGGCCCTTGACGCGGCCGGCATCCCACAACCGGCGCTTGTAGATTTCATAAAAAATCAACTATATCAGGTATTTACGCTGCCGGCGGGGAGCGGCTGCGGCCTCTATTCTGTGATTGTCCGGATTCGCGCTCCGCTATATAAGCGTGCGCGCGAGGAGGAGACTCGCCAGGGAAAACAAAGATGCACGGAGCAATTAAGGTGCAGATGACCGCGGAGAAAACCAAGAACTACCGGCCATCCGACAGAGAGCCTTTCATGAACGAGCGGCAGCGGGAGCATTTCCGCACCAAACTGCTCGCCTGGAAGGAAGAGATCCTCAAGGAGGCCAAGGACACGCTGCAACATTTACAGGACGAAAACCAAAACCATCCCGATCTCGCCGATCGCGCCTCGTCGGAAACCGACCGGGCGATCGAATTGCGGGCGCGGGACCGCCAGCGCAAGCTCATCGCCAAAATCGAGGCCGCGTTGCAGCGAATCGATGACGGCACCTACGGTTATTGCGAGGAAACGGGCGAGCCGATTTCGATCAAGCAACTCGAGGCCCGGCCCATTGCAACGCTGTCGGTGGAAGCGCAGGAGCGGCACGAGCGCCGCGAGCGTGTATACCGAGACGAATAACGTTTCGGGGCAGAGGACTGCAGCTGGAAAAAAGCGCGGCCTCCGGCAGAAGCAGCCGAAGGCCTGCGGCGGCGCTATCTTGTTCCGGGACGCAGACGCCGGGGCGCCCTCTCGTCACGACTTTCCTGGGGGGCGGCCGAGCAGGCTTGCCATCTCTTCTTCAAGGCTCTCGAAAACGGCCTTCGGCTTCGACTCAGCTGGCTTGGTCTCAGTGCCTACGGCTTTCGGCTCACGCGGCGTGACCCGTTGCGATGGCGGCGGAGCCGGTTCGGCCTTCGCAGGAGCTTCCGGAGCGACGCGCAGTTCGCGGCGGAGCGAGGCCTCCAGCCGGGTCGATATCTCGGCCAGATCCTGATCCGGCTCGGCGACGGCTGGTGGCTTTTCGATCTTCTCGACATCCTCCACCGAAGCGGCGGCAGGCGTCGGCGTCGGAGTGGGGCGGCTTATCGGGGACGGCATGGCCGGCCATGTGGGTGTTGGCTCGCGCATCGGCGCGTGCCGCGCGGAGAGATCGTCCGCCATATTCGGCAGGCTCGCCGGCTTTTCAACGCGGGGCTCGGCGCGGGGCGCGGGGCGCTGCGGCTCGGATTGCGCCGGCCACATCCATTGCTCCGGCTCTTGCGCGGCGGCACGCGGCGGGCGCCCATTGATTTCGGGCTGCGGCTGCAAAGGCCACATGCTGCCTTCTGCGAGCGGCGCGGGACGGGCCACAGTTTCGGAAATCGACGGGCCACGGACGACGGCGGGCTCCGCCGTCTTGTCGCGCGGCGCCCCCATGGCGCGCACGATGTTCTGCTCGACCACGACGTCGGTCGGGCCGCCTATCATCAGCAGATGCTCGACATTATCGCGTCGGATGATGATCAGCCGCCGCCGCGAGTCGACCGCGGCCGCATCGACCACTGCCAGCCGGGGCTGCCGTCCGCGCGCTGAAGATCCGCCGTAACGCTCGGAGCCGAAGCGGCGCACAAGCCATGCTATCAGGCCAATCACCGCCAGCACCAAGACAAAGGAGAGGAAGAACTTCACAGCCACCGGGACATCCGCGCCGAACAAGGTTTCGAACATGATCACTCCGTTTCCATATTTCGGGGTGTGCGACGGAATCGCCCGACTAGTTAACGGCTGCGGCCGTATTTGCCCACCCAATACTAACAAGGCATTAACATTTTGAGCCGCGGTTGCCGCCAAATCCCGTGGCCAAAGCATTTCCTTGGTAAACGGCGAATTAAAGGCCCTGGTGCTCCGCCGCCGCGCGTTAACCGGCCCGGCTGCCTTTGCTGACCCGCAGGGGGCGTATTCCGATGCCGGCGCGTGTTTGAGAAGCACAGACATCGATCGGACAATTCCGATCGAGCATGACCAGGCCGCGGCCGAGGTCACCGGGGCAGGTGACGCGGCTGCGCAGGCCGATTCCCGTTGATTTTCAGCCTCGTTGCCAGCGAAACCCTTGCGCGGACGGCCCCGGCTGGGGCACTCAGGGAGGGAGCTGCTTCGCGCGTGGGGACGATTCGATCCGATTATGGCCATGCAGGAAACAGGCGGAGCTTCGGAGCGGGCCGCCGTCGACCGCAGTCCGGGCGCCGCCCGCGCCGGCAGCATCGGGCTGGTTATTGTCGTGGCACTGGCGCTGGTCGGCGCCGCCACTGGCCTTCTCTTCCTCGACCGCAGGTTTGCCGGGCAATACATCACCGCGCTGTTGGCCGTTCTGGCCAGCGTCGGCGTCTTTTCCCTGTTTGCGCTGGCTGCCGGCATCCTGCGTTTTCCGGGCAAGACCTCCGGCAATCCAATGGCCAAGGCAATCGTGGACGGCGCTTCCGACGGCCTTCTGGTAACCGATCAACACGGCCACGTGCTCTATGCCAATGGCGCTTATCTCGATCTCACCGACGCAGTCGACGCCAACGATGTACGCCCGATCGAGCGCGTCTTCATCGGCGATCCTGACGTTTCCGAATCCGTCTACCGCCTGCTGAAGGCGGCGCGCGAAGGCCGCAGATTGCAGGAGGAGGTGCGAATCGCGGGACTGAATGAAGCCCCGGCGCGCTGGCTTCGTCTGCGGGTCCGCCCGCTCGGCGATCACGACGGTGCCTCCAAGCTGGCGGTCTGGACCATTGCCGAGGTCACGCGCGATCGCGAGCGGCAGGAAAATATCTTTCAGGAATTGCAGCACGCCATCGACTATCTCGACCATGCGCCGGCGGGTTTCTTCTCCGTCGATACCCAGGGCGACATCGTCTATCTCAATGCCACGCTGGCGAATTGGCTCGACCACGACCTTGCGCAGGTCGGCTCCGGCGGATTGAAGATCGCGGACATCGTATCGGGTGAAGGCGCGGCACTGCTTACCGCGCTGTCGGCGGCGCCCGGCGACGTGAAAACCGAGGTCTTCGATCTCGACCTGAAAACCCGCGGCGGGCGCACGCTGCCGGTGCGGCTCTTTCACAAGGTCGCTTTCGGCGCCTACGGCGCAGCCGGCGCTTCACGCACGCTCGTGCTCAACCGCGCGCGCGATGACGGCGCCGATCCGCAACGCGCGGCGGAAGTGCGCTTCGTGCGCTTCTTCCACAATACGCCGATGGCTATCGCCACCGTGGACAAGGCCGGCAACATCGCGCGCAGCAACGGCCTGTTCGCGCGCATGTTCCAGAATGTGCTCAAAGGCAAGGGGGCGCAGGGGGAGGAGCCGTCCATTCTCTCGGTCGTGGGCGAGCGCGACCGCCCGGCGCTGGAGGACGCGTTCCGCCTGGCCGCGGAAGGGCAGGGCGAGATCGCGCCGGTAGAGGCCGCGCTCGAAGGCGAGCCGGAGCGCTTCGCGCATTTCTTCATCTCGGCAATCGAGGAAAAAGAAGAACCCGACGGCGAGGCGGCTATCGTCTACGCGCTCGAAACCACTGACCGCCGCAAGCTGGAAAGCCAGTTCGCCCAATCGCAGAAGATGGAAATGGTGGGCAAGCTCGCCGGCGGCATCGCGCACGATTTCAATAACGTACTTTCCGCCATCATGATGGCGACCGATTTCCTGCTCAACGCGCATAAGCCGACCGATCCGTCCTTCCAGGACATCATGCAGATCAAGCAGAACGCCAACCGCGCCGCCAGCCTGGTGCGGCAGCTTCTGGCCTTCTCGCGCCGGCAGACGCTGCGTCCGCAGGTGCTCAACCTTCGCGACACACTGGAAGATCTCACGATGCTGCTGCGCCGGCTTATAGGCGAAAAGGTGCAGCTCGAAGTCGTGCATGGCCGCGACCTGTGGCCAGTGAAGGCGGACATCTCGCAGTTCGAACAGGTGATTGTGAATCTTGCGGTCAATGCGCGCGACGCCCTGCCGGCAGGCGGCAAGCTTGCCGTGCGCACGGCCAATGTCTCGGCCGATGAGTGCAAGGATTTCCCCTCCAAGGGCATGCCGCCCGCCGACTATGTGCTGGTGGAGGTTTCCGATAACGGCGTCGGCATCGCGCCCGAAATCATCGAGATGATCTTCGAGCCCTTCTTTTCGACCAAGGACGTGGGCAAGGGTACCGGCCTCGGCCTGTCAACGGTCTACGGCATCGTCAAGCAGACTGGTGGCTTCATCTATGTCGATTCGGAGGTCAGCCGCGGCTCCACCTTCCGTATCTTTCTTCCGCGCCATGTGCCCGGTGCGGAAGACGGCGAGCAGCTGGACTTGCTGGAATCGCCTGCCATCGCAGGGGGGCTCACGCCGACCGATGAAGCGGTGCGCGCGCGAACCACCGACCATACCGGGACGGGCACCATCCTGCTGGTCGAGGACGAGGATGGCCTGCGCAGGCTCAATGCGCGCGGCTTGATGTCGCGCGGCTATACCGTGCTGGAAGCCGCCAACGGCGTGGAGGCAATGGCGGTGCTGGAGAAGATCGACGGCGCCGTCGACGTTGTCGTGTCGGATGTCGTCATGCCTGAGATGGACGGCCCGACGCTGCTGAAGGAAATGCGAAAGCGCAATCCGGAATTAAAGATCATCTTCGTTTCCGGCTATGCCGAGGACGCATTTCAGAAGCATCTGCCCGAGCACGGGCAGCAGTTCGCGTTCCTTGCAAAGCCGTTCACGCTGAAGCAGCTCGTCGCGGCGGTGAAGGAAACAATGGCGGGCTGAAGCGGCGTCTGAAATGCAAGAAAACGCCCCGCGGAATGCTCCGACGGGGCGTTTCCTGTTCCGCGGCCATTACTGGCAGATTTGGACCCGGCGAATTGTGCCGTTGGCCATGCGTTCACGCACGATCTGACAGCTTGCCTGCGCGCGGGGCTGAACATAGACCGCGCCCGCGGGAGCATAGGTGGGGCTATAGGCGTAACTATCGGCATGGGCCGTCGCGACCGCGCCGACAGCCAAGCCGCCTACGCCCGCCACCACGATGGCCGGGACGATCCATTGCGCAAGCGCATTGGCCTGCGTGGGAACCGAAACTGTTGCCGCCACCAAAGCACCGGCAGCCGCGAGTGTCGTAAGTGGTTTAATCATACTGAACCTCCTGCAAGTTGCATGGGACCAATCGATCTCGCGCGGTCTTGGTTCCTTATCGCGGGGGGCAGGTATCGGGCAATCGAAAGGTAATTATGCGGCGACGGAACCGGAGCGTGACCAATTCGTGGCAATTGTTTTAAGGCTTGGCGCAGCGGCGTTTTATGCGCCAACGGCGCGCCTCGCCCCGCAGCGACAAGCCGGCTCGTCCGGCGCCAGGTGACAGCTCTGCGCCGCTAGCATTTCGAGAAAGCCGCCGGCAGCCGATCGAGTATGCGCCCGATATCGGTTTCGGCCTCCGCTTCAGCTATGCCGATCACCTTATAGTCGCGCTCGGCGAGCCATGCCCGGCGTTCGGCGCGGGCGGCGCTGGCCTCGGGAGGCTCGTCCTTCGGCACAAGCTCGATCACGCTGCGCAGTGGGAAAGACACAAAGTCGCAAATATGCGGGCCGATCGGGACCTGACGCTTGAAGCTGTGACCGGCGAAGCGTCTGTCTTTCACCAAGGCGTCCCAGAAGGCCCGTTCGATGTCGGTCGGATTGCGGCGCAGGAGCCGCGCCAGGCCGCGCGCGGGTCCGCCTTGCATCGGCGCCGGCGCTCCGCCGCATTCCGCGAGCAGCGTGCGCAGCATCTTCGCCTCATAGCCGGTGAGAATGCCGCCCTTGGCCGGTCCCTTGCGGCCTTCCACCAGCGCGGTGACGACGCCGTGCAGAGTCTGCATGTCCTGCTGGGTCGGGTTCATGCGGTTGAAGATATTGCGCAGGTTGATGGTCATGGTGGCGCGCTTTTCCGGCGGCCGGAAAAACTCGACCTTCTCCAGTTCGCGCTCGAGCGTGGCGAAGAAGGCCGCGAGCTGTTGCTTGCCCGCCTGCGGCGATTTTTTCGGCATCTCGAAGGGCAGGGCGCCGCCCGTGACATGCTTGAAATATTCATAGCCGATGATCACCACCGCCTGCGCCAAGTTAAGCGAGGCGAAAGCCGGATTGACCGGCAGGGTAATGATGCGGTCGGCGAGCGCGACCTCCTCGTTTTCAAGCCCGTTGCGCTCGCGGCCGAACAGGATGGCGACCTGCTCGCCGCGCCCGACATCCTCGGCGATCAGGCGCGCGGCCTCGTCGGCTGCCACGACAGGCTTGGCCTGATCATGCGCGCGCGCAGTTGTCGCCAGCACCATCGTGCAGTCGGCGATCGCTGCTTCCACGCTATCGAATAGTTGCGCGGATTCGAGCACGGCGTCGGCGCCCGCCGCCATCACCTTGGCTTTCGGATTGGGCCATCCCTGCCGCGGCTTCACCAGACGCAGCCGCTGCAACCCGAAATTGCCCATGGCGCGCGCCACGGCGCCGATATTCTCGCCCAGCTGCGGCTCGACCAGGACGACGATCGGTCCCGGCAAATCGGCCCAGGTCTTGGTCCTGTCGGTTCCGGCGCCCGGCATTTGTTACGGCACAAAATCCACGGTTACTTCGTCGCTGGGCGGGTGAGCCCGCACCTTTCCTATAGCCGCGCCAGGGTCCAAGCGGAAGCATCGGGCCGCAAGCGGCAGGCGCCGCCGGGCCAGCTTGCAGGACGCGCCGTGCCGGGCCATAAGTGCCGCCGCGCCGGCCCTGCACGGGCTTTCCGGACGCTTCCTTCCCGACAAAGGTTCTGAAACGCTATGGCGAAAATCAAGGTAACAAACCCGGTCGTCGAAATGGACGGCGACGAAATGACCCGCATCATCTGGCGGCTCATCAAGGAAAAGCTGATCCATCCCTACCTCGACGTGACCCTGCTCTATTACGATCTCGGGGTCGAGTATCGCGACAAGACCAACGATCAGGTCACCATCGATGCCGCCGAAAAGACCAAGGAAGTCGGGGTCGCAGTGAAATGCGCCACGATCACGCCGGACGCCGGCCGCGTAAAGGAATTCAACCTGAAGGAGATGTGGCGCTCGCCCAATGGCACCATCCGCAACATTCTCGGCGGCACCATCTTTCGCGAGCCGATCATCTGCAAGAACGTGCCGCGCCTCGTACCGGGCTGGACCAAGCCGATCATTATCGGCCGCCATGCCTATGGCGACCAGTACCGCGCTACGGATTTCAAGTTCCCGACCCCCGGCACGATCTCCATCAAGTTCACCGGCAGCGACGGCAAGGTGATCGAGAGGGAAGTGTTCAAGGCGCCGGAGAGCGGCGTCACCATGGCGATGTATAACCTCGATTCGTCGATCCGCGATTTCGCCAAAGCCTCGTTCAACTACGGCCTTGCGCGCGGCTACTCGGTCTATCTCTCCACCAAAGACACCATCCTCAAGCAATATGACGGCCGCTTCCGCGAGCTGTTTCAGGAAGTGTTCGACAAGGAATTCAAGTCGAAGTTCGAAGAGAAGAAGATCGTCTACGAGCACCGCCTGATCGACGACATGGTGGCGGCGGCGCTGAAATGGTCGGGCGGCTATGTCTGGGCCTGCAAGAACTACGACGGCGACGTGCAATCCGACACCGTGGCGCAGGGGTTCGGCTCACTCGGCCTGATGACCTCGGTGCTGATGACCCCGGACGGCAAGGTGGTGGAGGCGGAGGCTGCGCACGGCACCGTGACGCGCCACTACCGCGAGCACCAGAAGGGCAAGGAGACCTCGACCAACTCCATCGCCTCGATCTTTGCCTGGACGCGAGGCCTCGCGCACCGCGCCAAGCTCGACAACAATCCGGCGCTGACGAAATTCTGCGACACGCTGGAAAAGGTCTGCGTCGACACGGTGGAGGCCGGCTTCATGACCAAGGACCTCGCGCTCCTGGTCGGCGCCGACCAGAAATGGCTCTCCACCACCGGTTTCCTCGACAAGATCGACGAGAACCTGAAAAAGGCGATGGCGGCCTGACTTCGTCTACATCGCAAGGAAAAGGGCGTGGCCTCGGCTGCGCCCTTGTTCATTCCGCTTTTCACCTTTTCCTTATGAACGGCTTGCAGGCCCCTAAGGACAGTCGTTTTACGTCATGTTTCCGCAACAATAAGCGCCGCTAAATGGATCCTAGACGACAGTTTCTCGTTAGACCAAGGACCGATCAGAGTTGAATTTCGCTCAATCCCGGCGGAAAAGTTTTAGGAGGAAACCATGGGCTTGATGGATATCTTGAACGGGATGCAAAACGGGCCGCGCGGTCAAACCAAGCCGGGTGAAGGCGGCATGTCGCCGATCACAATGGCGATACTGGCGCTGCTCGCTTACAAGGCGTACGGCAAGATGACGGGCGGACAAGCACAGCCACAAGGCGCGCCAGCCGGCAGAGTTCCCGCAAATCCACCTCGAATTGACCCGACACAAACGCAAGGCGGATTGGGGGACTTGCTGGGTGGGCTTCTTGGCGGTGGGGGTGCGCCCGGCAATCCCCGCGCCAACCCAGGCGGCGGCTTTGGGAACCCCGGAGCAGGAGGTCTTGGCGGCGCGCTCGGCGGATTGCTCGCGGGCGGAGCGGCTGGCGGCATGCTGAGTAGCGGCCTGGAGGGTCTGCTTCAATCCCTGCAACAGAATGGCCAGGGCGATGCTGCGGATTCATGGGTGAGTTCCGGGCCGAACAAGCGGATTTCGCCTCAGGCTCTAGGCGATGCGTTGGGAGACGATACCGTCAACTCGCTGGCGGAGCAGGCGGGCCTTTCGCAAGTGGAGTTGCTCGACGGCTTGAGCCAGCAACTGCCGCAGTTCGTCGATCAGATGACACCCGACGGACACGTGCCGACCGATCAAGAAATGTCGCGGATGATCTGATACTCAGAGGGGACTCGGATGCTCTGGATTATTATCGTCGGATTGGTGGCGGGCTTCATTGCCCGCCTGGTATCGCCGGGGCCGAATAGTCCGAGCGGCTTCATCCTCACCTGCGTGCTCGGCATCGCCGGCGCCTTCCTCTCAACTTTTGTTGGGCAGTTGGTCGGTTGGTACCGGCCCGACCAGGGTGCGGGATTCATCGCCGCGACAATCGGTGCGATCGCCGTGCTCTTCATCTGGAACCGGCTGGTAGCAGCCGGCAAGATTCCCGATCCCGGCACGCGCGTTTAAGCGAGGCCGCAATCGCGCTCAGGCAAACCGCACGGCGTAGATCGGCGGCAGATGCGCATTGAGCAATTGCCAGCGCTCGCCGCCGTTGTCGCTGATCCATAAGCCGCCGGTGGTCGATCCCATGACCAGCCGGCTGCCGGTTTCGTCCACGTCGAGGCCGTGGCGGTAGATCAGGTCATAGGCGTCGCGCTGCGGCAGCCCGTCGCGCAGGCTTTCCCAGGTCTTGCCGCCGTCGCGCGTGCGCGTGACCGAGAGCGCGCCGTCGCGCGGAACGCGGATCTCGTCCTTGACCGCGGGCACGAACCACGCGGTCTGCGGATCTTTCGGATGCGCCGCGACCGCGAAGCCGAAATCGTCCACCGGTAGCTTCAATTGCGTCCAGGAGACGCCGGCGTCGATGGAGCGGAAGATGCCGCAGTGATGCTGCATCCACATCGCGTCGGGCGCGGCGGCGCAGCGCGCCACGCGGTGCGGATCCTGCACTTCGCGCGTGCCCGCCTGTTCCGGCGGCATATAGGCGGCAATCAGGCCGTCGCCGCGCAGGTTCCAGCTGTTGCCGTCGTTGCCGGAATCCCAGACGCCGCCGCAGGAAATCGCCACGAACAATTGCTCCGGGTCGCGCGGATCGGGCGAGATGGTATGGATGCCGGCATCGTCATAGCCGCCGCCGAACCATTTGGCGCGCTCGGGCACGTTCCATAATGCGCTGTCGAACTGCCAGCTTTCGCCGCGGTCGTCGGAGCGGAATAATCCGGCGGGAATGGCTCCGGCCCAGAGTCTGCCGGGCTGCTCCGGCCTGCCTGCTTCCAGCGTCCAGATCTGAAACAGCGTCGGCGCGCCTGCGGCATCGGCGGGGAAGGCGGGCGCCGGCAGTTCTTTCCAGGACGTTCCTGCATCGTCGGAGCGATGCAGCTTACTGCCGAAATGGCCGTGCCGCAGAACGGCATAGAGCGCGCCATCGCGCCGATCATGCAGCGCGGCCGTCACCGCCACGCCGGGAAACTCGCGCGCGGCGATCGACCATTCGCCGGCCTCGCGCGCGAGCGTGATAAGTCCCTTGCGGGTCGCGATCAGGATGCGGTCGCTCATGCTCAGCCTCCCGACAGAGCCTGCATCACGTAGAGCTTGCTGTCCGGCGCGACAGGATGGCTCATCGTCGCCTCGCGCGCCAGCCGCCGGCCGTCAACAAAGATGCAGACATGTTTGCGCAGCGCGCCGCGTTCATCGAGGAGATAGCCGCGCAGCTGCGGCTCCTGCTCGAACAAGGAGGCCAGCGCTTCGCCCACGGTGGCGCCCGAAGTGCGCACCGGATCGACCGGCGCCCATGCGCGCAGCCAGGCGGTGAAATGCACCTGGGCCATGCATTCGTCTCCTGCGCAACACGCGGCTGCACGATACTACCTCCCCCTTGCAGGGGGAGGTAAGCAGAAGAGTTCAGCCGCCGAGTGCGGCTTCCACGGCCGCAAGTGCGGCGTCAGCCTTCGAGCCGTCGGGTCCGCCGGCCTGCGCCATATCCGGCCGTCCGCCGCCGCCCTTGCCGCCAAGCGCTTCGGCGCCCTTGCGCACCAGATCGACGGCGTTGTAGCGCGCGGTGAGATCGGGCGTGACGCCGACCACGATGCCGGCTTTGCCGTCTTCGGTGGTGGCGACGATCGCCACAACGCCGGAGCCGACCTGTTTCTTGCCTTCGTCGACCAGGCTCTTGAGGTCCTTGATCTCGATGCCGCTGACCGCGCGTGCGAGCAGCTTGATGTCACCCACGGTCCGCAGCCCGTCCGCCGCCCCGGCGCCGGCGCCGCCGCCCATGGCAAGCTTCTTCCTGGTTTCCGCGAGTTCACGCTCCAAGCGCTTGCGTTCATCGAGCAAGCCGGCCAGCCGCTGCGGCATTTCCTCCAGCGGCGCGCGCAATTCGGCCGCCACCGATTTGGCGACCTGGATGGCGGCGTTGGCGCTCTTGCGCGCCGCGCGGCCGGTCAGCGCCTCGATGCGGCGCACGCCGGCGCCGACCGCGCTTTCATCGGTCACGGTGATCAGTCCGATGTCGCCCGTGCGCTTCACATGCGTGCCGCCGCAGAGTTCGACCGACCAGCCCATGGCATTGCCGGCTTCCCCCATGGCGACCACGCGCACTTCGTCGCCGTATTTCTCGCCGAACAGGGCGCGTGCGCCCGACGCGATGGCGTCGTCCACCGCCATCAGGCGCGTGGTGACAGGCGAATTCTGCAGCACGATGTCGTTGGCGATGTCCTCGACGCGGGCAATCTCTTCCGCGCTCACCGGCTTGGGATGGGCGAAGTCGAAGCGCAGCCGGTCGGGCGCCACCAGCGAGCCCTTTTGCGCGACGTGATCGCCCAAAACCTGCCGCAGCGCTTCATGCAACAAGTGCGTGGCCGAGTGATTGGAGCGGATGGTGGTGCGGCGCGCATGTTCGACCTCGAGCGCCAGCGCAGCGCCCGGCTTCAGCGTGCCTTGCTCGACCGTGCCGAGATGCGCGAAGACGTCGCCTGCTTTTTTCTGCGTGTCGGTGACGCGGAAACGCACGCCGTCGGCGGTCATCGCGCCGGTATCGCCGACCTGGCCGCCAAACTCGCCGTAGAACGGCGTCTGGTTGAGGATCACCGCGCCGGTCTCGCCCGTCTTCAGCTCGGCAACTTCCTTGCCCTCGCGCACCAGCGCAGCAACGACGCCTTCGGCCTGCTCGGTCTCGTAGCCGAGGAATTCGCTGGCGCCGACCTTTTCGCGCAAGCCGAACCACACCGCTTCCTGCGCGGCATCGCCCGATCCGGACCAGGAAGCGCGCGCCTTCTCGCGCTGGCGGTCCATCGCATCGGTGAAGGAGGCGAGATCGACGCCGATGCCGCGGTTGCGCAGCGCGTCCTGCGTCAGGTCGAGCGGAAAGCCGTAGGTATCGTAGAGCGTAAAGGCGGTTTCGCCGTCGAACATATCGCCCTTCTTCAGCGACTTGCTCGCCTCATCGAGGATCGCGATACCGCGCTCCAGCGTTCTGCGGAAACGGGTCTCTTCCAGCTTGAGTGTCTCGGTGATCAGCGGTTGCGCGCGGATCAGTTCGGGAAAGGCCTGGCCCATCTCCTGCGTCAGCGAGGGCACCAGCTTCCACATCAGCGGCTCGCGCGCGCCGAGCAATTCAGCGTGGCGCATGGCGCGGCGCATAATGCGGCGGAGCACATAGCCGCGGCCCTCGTTCGAGGGCAGCACGCCGTCGGCGATGAGGAAAGAGGAGGAGCGCAGATGATCCGCGATGACTCGGAACGACGCGACGCTCTGCTCATCCGGCCTGTGGCCGAGCGCGGAGGCGGTGGCGTCGATCAGGTGACGAAAGAGATCGGTCTCGAAGACGCTGTCGACCCCCTGCAGGATGCAGGCCATGCGCTCCAGCCCCAGGCCGGTATCGATCGAGGGGCGCGGCAACGGGACGCGCTCCTCCTTCGTTACCTGCTCGAACTGCATGAAGACGAGATTCCAGAATTCGAGGAAGCGGTCGCCGTCCTCCTCCGGGCTGCCCGGAGGTCCGCCCCAGATGTGCTCGCCGCGATCGATGAAGATCTCCGAACACGGACCGCACGGCCCGGTGTCGCCCATCGCCCAGAAATTGTCCGACGTCGCAATGCGGATGATGCGCTCGTCGGAGAGACCGGCGATCTTTTTCCAGTAGGACGCCGCCTCGTCGTCGGTGTGGTAGATGGTGACGAGCAGCTTGTCCTTCGGCAGCCCGAATTCCTTCGTGATCAGGTTCCAGGCCAATTCGATCGCGCGGTCCTTGAAATAATCGCCGAAGGAGAAGTTGCCGAGCATCTCGAAAAAGGTGAGATGCCGCGCGGTATAGCCGACGTTGTCGAGGTCATTGTGCTTGCCGCCGGCGCGCACGCATTTCTGCGAGGTCACGGCGCGGCTATAGGGACGCTTTTCGACGCCGGTGAAGACATTCTTGAACTGCACCATGCCCGCATTGGTGAACATAAGCGTGGGGTCGTTGCGCGGCACGAGCGGAGAGGAGGCCACGACCTCGTGGCCGGCCTTGGCAAAATAATCGAGAAAGCCCGATCGGATTTCGTTGACGCCGCTCATGTCATCCCGCGCTTGCCGGCGGCTTTGTCCCTTAAGCGCCGGTCCGGATTGAAGTTTCAGCGTGTTTGTAGCGGCGGGGGTGAAATGAGTTCATGGAAAGCGGCAGCCCTGTCCCGGACAGAGTGGCCGGAAAAGCTGCACAAAAAAGAGAGCCCCCGGCGAGGCCGGGGGCTGGGCAGCACGCAAGACGCAACAGTCACGCAACGCTTACATAAAGCAGGGCCTATGCCTCTTCCGCCTCGTCATCGTCCTTCTCGGCTTCGCCAGCGAGGATCTTGTCGGCGATGATGCCGGCATTCTGCCGCACCGCCGCTTCGATCTTGCCGGCGATCTCGGGATTGGCCCGCAGGAAGGTCTTGGCGTTTTCGCGGCCCTGGCCGATTCGCTGGCTGTCATAGGAGAACCAGGCGCCGGATTTCTCCACCACCCCGGCCTTGACGCCGAGATCGACCAGCTCGCCCATCTTGGAGATGCCCTCGCCATACATGATGTCGAATTCCACCTGCTTGAACGGCGGCGCGAGCTTGTTCTTCACCACTTTCACGCGGGTCTGGTTGCCGACCACCTCGTCGCGGTCCTTGATCGCGCCGATGCGGCGGATGTCGAGACGCACCGAGGCGTAGAATTTGAGCGCATTGCCGCCGGTGGTGGTTTCCGGCGAGCCATACATCACGCCGATCTTCATGCGGATCTGGTTGATGAAGATCACCATGGTATTGGAGCGATTGATCGAGGCGGTCAGCTTGCGCAGCGCCTGGCTCATCAGCCGCGCCTGCAGGCCGGGCATGCTGTCGCCCATCTCGCCCTCGAGCTCGGCGCGCGGCACCAGCGCCGCCACCGAATCGATCACCAGGATGTCGATGGAGCCGGAGCGCACCAGGGTGTCGGCGATTTCCAGCGCCTGTTCGCCGGTATCGGGCTGCGAGATCAACATGTCGTCGATATTGACGCCGAGCTTGCGCGCATAGGCGGGGTCGAAAGCATGTTCGGCGTCGATGAAGGCGCAGGTGCCGCCCTTCTTCTGGGCCTCGGCGATGCAATGGGTGGCGAGCGTGGTCTTGCCGGAGGATTCCGGGCCGTAGATTTCCACCACGCGTCCGCGCGGCAGGCCGCCGATTCCGAGCGCGATGTCGAGGCCGAGCGAGCCGGTCGAGACGGTCTCGACCTCGATCGCGGCCCTGCTCTTGCCAAGCCGCATGATCGAGCCCTTGCCGAAAGCACGCTCAATCTGCGAGAGCGCGGCATCGAGGGCCTTTGTTTTGTCCATTGAAATTCCTTCGACGACACGCAGGGATGCTGGACTCATTTTCCGCTCCTTATGGCCGGTATTCGCCGGGCCGACAACGCGGAGCCTGCCCCCGCCCGCCGGCCTGGAAATGAAGGATCAATGTACACTGTTTGTTCTCAGTTCGCAATATGTTCTTTTGGATGGGGAGGTGGGTATTGTCTTACCGGCCAGCCTGCGGCCAAATTGACACGCAGGTTGGAAAGGCAGAGTAGGCGCCTCAGTCGGCGGCCGCTTTCATGTCGGACAATACCGGGCGGGGGTGCTGCCTTAAGTCCGATGCCACTGTCCTAAGTTGCTTATGCGACTGTCCTTATTCAAAAACCTGGGAAATGGTCCGGTTCGGAACCGAAGTTCCAGTCTGCTTCCCATACCGTTTCGGCCATGCCGCTTTACTACTTTCATCTGGTTGGCGATCGCGTGATCGAAGACGACGAAGGGACGGACCTGGCGGACGATCTTTGCGCGCTCCGATACGCCGGCGAAGTCGCGTTTGAAATGGCGCGGAATCAGGCACGCCCGGAGAACCGATCCCTGCGCGCCGTGAATAGCAAAGGGGCCCTGGTCGGTACGGTCAGCCTCGCCGATCTCCGCCTCCGATGGCGGCATCTTCATTCCCGCTAACGCTGGGGGAGCTGTCCTGACGCCATCCCGTCTACCTTCATTGGATTTCTCTCGTGTCCCAATTCGAGATTGCCCCTCTCCTCAACGCTGGTAATGTAAGCGCCGGAGGGGGTGCCAATGTCGGACAGTCTGTTCAAGGATGCGCCCTTTGAGCCGGAGGTCATCGCCGTGCTCAATGAAGCATTCGACAAAGCCTGCAAGGCCCTGCACGACACGGGACAGCCCGACATCATCAAGGAAATTCTCGCGAGCCGGATTATTGCCGCCGCCCGCAAGGGAGGGCGCGATCCCGCCAAGCTCTGCGAAGACGCCCTCGCATCCTTCGGGATCGAGGCGGATTGCGGCTAGAGCAACCGACGCCGATAAGGCCGCTTGGCTCCGGATCGCCCAGCAGTGGCTGCGCATTCTCCGTGGCTTGCGCGGAACCGAGACCAAGCAGGAAGACCAGTCACGCTGGCCGGCACCGCGCGATGACGACTCCAAATCCTCTCATTAGACCGCCGCAGTTGGCGGCCTCTTCGTTCCCCTTCGGCACGCGCCGCTTCGCGTTGCAACCGAACGCTCACAAACTAATGATTCGCCAGCGCAGCGGATTGCGGTTCTAGTTTGAGTTGGCAGCGATCTGCATTGCCAGGCGTCCAATCGGACCAAGAGGGCCGAGAGTGCACCCGCCTAAATGGGTAGCGGAGAGTGTGATGTTGTCTTCTCAGGAAGATTCCAATGAACCGGCGCGGGTATCCGATCCGAGAATTCGATAAAATGCTGGAGGAAATAAAGCGGCAGGAAGCAACCATTGCTGCGCTGGCGGCTGAAGGTCACGAAGTGACGGATGCGACACGATACCTGCAAGCGCTGCTCAGCAAACGCGACGCCCTTTTGCAGAGGCGCTGATGGCCCGCATTGGCAAAAAATACGCAACGGAGCCTGCTTCCTTGGCGGGCTCCTGGTGAATTGCAACGTCGCGATGACGCCCGCGCCCGGTCTCTATATATGTAATCAAAGGGGTGGTAGGACGCGTGGACCTTGCCGAGGAATTCAGGTTACGGGCGCAGCGCTGCCTCAAGCTGTCGCAGGAAGCACCCACGCTCGAATCCCAGACCCATTGGCTCGCCATGGCGCAGCTTTGGTTCAGCCTGGCCCAGCATACCGAAGAACAGGACGCCGAATTCCTGAGCAAGTCCCTGTCGCAACAGCGCGGCAAGGATGGCGAAAACGGCCAGTCGGACGGCGACGGCGAAGAGGGCCATTAGCCTGGGACGTGCTCGCAGGCGCGAAATACCGGAGCCGAAGCGGCTTGCAGGCTATTGGCAGCGCTTGAGGCTTAACGTGCCCCCCGGCGACATCGCGAGCTCAATCCGGTCGGGATCGATCAGCCGCATGGTAAAGCGGATCTTCGCCCTGATCTGGCCGGTATTGAATTCCTCGGTGATAAGGAAATTGGTATCGGCCTCGTTCACCAGGTCGATCACGCGGTAATCGGGAACGCCGCCGCCGCTATCGAAGCGGCGTTGTTCGTCGAAGCGGATCACACGCTTGCCGTCGCAATCGATCGGACCCGGCTCGGTCTCGGTGCTCAACCCCCAGCGCCCGCTCACCGGATAGGTGAAGGCGAGAGCCGGCGTTGCGAGACAGGTTGCCGCGAGCAGAATGAAAACGATTTTTTTCATGACAAGACCCAATGAAACCCGGCGCGGATCAACGAGAATGAATGCACATAGTTCCCGGGCGGCATTTTACGAAAAGCTGCGCGGAAAGGATAACGTTTATTGCCGCAAGCGTTAACGCGGCAATCCCATCATCGCGAGCGCGGCACGGCCCATGAAGCCGTAGGGATTGCCCATGGTCTCCTGCGTCTCGAAATGGTTATAGGCGTGGCCTTCGAGCAGCTTCGATTGCTTGCCCGCCGCCGTCAGCGCCGCATGGAAGTCGCGCGCCTGGCGCTGGAATTCCGGCGTCTCCAGGCTGCCATAGGTGATGGGTGATGCGGTCGATGTGCCGCATTGCGCTCAATTCCTCTTCCATCGCGTCGGTGAAGGCGACGTAGTTGCTGCGCTTGGAAAGCCGCGGCGCTTTCAGGTCATACATGCCGCTGCCAAGGAGGAAGCCTTTCACGATGTCCCGCGGCAGGCCCGCCTTTTCCCAGTCGGTGATGGCGACGCAGCTCGCCAGATGTCCGCCCGAGGAATGCCCGGTGACATAAACGCGTGCGGGATCGCCGCCGAAGCTTTT
Source organism: uncultured Alphaproteobacteria bacterium (assembly GCA_963802475.1). GTDB lineage: Bacteria > Pseudomonadota > Alphaproteobacteria > Rhizobiales > Xanthobacteraceae > CANKHA01. The sequence continues at coordinate 116,654 of CAWDIZ010000014.1, read as the reverse complement.
CGCATTCCGGTAGACCCAGGCGACGGCGCGGCGCACCTGATCGACCATCGGAAAAATGCTGCCGCCGATTTCCGTCACGTTGTTGAAATCGATCGCGGCGAAATGCGCCCCGGCGTTGATGAAGACCTCCGCCATATAGGCGACCTGCGATGAACTGCCGCCCTTCCAGGCGCCGCCATGGATATAGATCATGGCCGGCGCATTGGGCGTTTTGCTCTTGTAGATGTCGAGCTTCTCGATCCCGGCCTCGCCATAGGCGACGCGGTCCGGCGGGCCGATGATGCCGAGCGTGATCGCGTTATTGGCGGCGCGGCGCGCGCGAATCTCCTCGCGGTTCGGCGCATAGACCGTCTGGTCATAGGCGTCGTCGAGTTCCTGCTGGTCCATATCGAGCCAGACGAGGGGGCCTTTGGCGCGCGGGCGGGAAGCGGGGGCGGAAGGATTCATGGGGACCCTTGCAAAAATGGGCGGAAGGTCGCAGGGCGGAGCCTGCCAGACTGCCTATTCTAATGTAAACTGGCGCAACAAAAAACGGCGCCCAGAACGCCAAATGCGCGAGGGACGAAACGGATCAAGGAGAGGAAGCCATGCCGTCAGTGTTGCGCGCTGCGCTTGCGCTCTTTTGCGGAGTTCTCCTGCTCTTCGCGGCAGGCAAGGCGGAAGCCGAGGTCAGTTTCAAGGGCAAGACGATCGAGGTCATCCTCGGATCCACGGCCGGCGGCGGCACCGACGGCACCACGCGCCTGGTCGGACAGTTCCTGGAAAAATATCTGCCCGGCAATCCGTCGATGCGCTACCGCAACCTGCCGGGCGGGCACGGCGCCAAGGCGCTCAATTACTTCGTGAAGGTGAAGCCCGACGGCCTGACCTGGGTCGGCGGCGGCTCCTCGCATGTCGATCCCAATTCGCTGCGCAAGAACGTGGTCGAATATGATCCGACCAAGTTCCACATCTTCGGCGGCGTGCAGCGCGGCGGCTCGGTCGTCTTCATGCGAACCGACCATAAGGCCAACCTCACCGACAAGTCGAAGCCGCCGGTCGTGATCGGAGTCGTCGATGGCGACCGCAGCTGGGAGCAGATGATCACCTGGGGAGCGGAATATCTCGGCTGGAATGTGCGCTTCGTTGTCGGCTATCCCGGCTCGGCCATGATGCTGCTCGCGATCCAGCGCGGCGAGACGCATATGATGGGCACGTCCAATCTCTTCATCTTGAGGGACATGTTCAAGAGCGGTGAATTCGTCGGGGTCGCCCAGCTCGGCGGCGGCGCGAGCGTGGGCGATGACATCGAGAGCCGCTCCGAGTTCGGCTTCATCCCGATCTTCAACACGATGATGCAGGGGAAGCTGACCGGGCTTCCGGCCGAAGCCTTCGACTTCTGGACCGCGCTCAACGATATGGACAAATGGTACGGCCTGCCGCCCGGCACGCCGAAGGAAATCGTCGACGTCTATCGTGCGGCCTGGGACAAGATGGTGAAGGACCTCGAATTCATCAAACAGGGCAAGCTCCTCTTCAGCCAGGATTTCGAACCGGTCAGCGGCGAAATCATCACCGGGCATGTCAAGAAGACGGCTTATCCGAAAGCCGAGATCGTCGCCTTCATGGATCGGCTCAAGACCAAATATGGCCTGCCGGCCGAGCCGCTCTCGGACGAGGAACTCGCGGCGCTCGCCAAGGCCAAGGGTCTCGACAAGATGGAAATCCCGAAGGTGGAGGCGGTGCTGCTCAAGGTGGGCGACGGCGGACGCGACATCGAATTCGCGGTGGGCGGCGCCAGCAAGAAGATCGACGTCAGCAACAGCCGCACCGCCGTGCATATCGGCGGGAAAAAGGTGGCGCGCACCGAACTCAAGCCCGGCGTCACCTGCACCATCGAATTCATCGACGGCAACAAGGAAGCGAACGCGGTGACGTGTCCCTAGGGCGCCGGAAACTAACTACAACCTCATCCTGAGGAGCCCGCCGATCCTCAGATCGGCGGGCGTCTCGAAGGATGGGCGGAGTTCCGCCGAGCCACATGGCCGTCCTCGTCCTTCGAGACGCGCCCACGCAAGTCAGCCGCTGTCGGCATGCCGAATGTAGGCGCTCCTCAGGATGAGGACGGAGGTAGGATCGTGTCAACGGAGCCCGCTACCCCAAATTCAATTCCTTGAAGAAATCATTCCCCTTGTCGTCCATCACGATGAAAGCGGGGAAGTCGACCACCTCAATGCGCCAGATCGCTTCCATCCCGAGCTCGGGATATTCCACGAGCTCGACCTTCTTGATGTGGTGCTCGGCCAGGTTCGCCGCGGCGCCGCCGATGGAGCCGAGATAGAAGCCGCCGTGCTTCTGGCAGGCCTCGCGCACCGCCGCGGAGCGGTTGCCCTTGGCCAGCATCACCATCGAGCCGCCGGCGGCCTGGAAATCATGCACGAATGAATCCATGCGGCCGGCGGTGGTGGGGCCGAAGGAGCCGGAGGCATAACCGGCCGGAGTCTTCGCCGGGCCGGCATAATAGACCGGGTGGTTCTTGAAATAATCCGGCAGGCCTTCGCCGCGCTCGAGCCGCTCGCGCAGCTTGGAATGCGCGAGATCGCGCGCCACGATCATCGGCCCGCTGAGCTTGAGCCGCGTCTTCACCGGATATCGGCTCAGCATCGCGCGGATTTCCTTCATCGGTTTGTTCAGGTCGATCGACACGACCTCGCCGCCGAGCGAAGCGTCCGCCACCTCGGGCAGATATTTCGCCGGGTTCGCCTCCAGCGTCTCAAGAAACACGCCCTCGCGCGTGATCTTGCCGAGCGCCTGGCGGTCGGCCGAGCAGGAGACGCCGAGCCCGATCGGCAACGAAGCGCCGTGCCGCGGCAGCCGGATCACGCGCACGTCGTGGCAGAAATATTTGCCGCCGAATTGCGCGCCGACCCCGAGCGACTGCGTCAGCTTGTGCACTTCCTTTTCCATCTCGAGATCGCGGAAGGCGTGGCCGTCCTCCGAGCCCTGCGTCGGCAGGTCGTCGAGATAGCGGCAGGAGGCGAGCTTCACCGTCTTTAGCGTGAGCTCGGCCGAGGTGCCGCCGATCACGATGGCGAGGTGATAGGGCGGGCAGGCCGCGGTGCCGAGCGTGAGGATTTTTTCCTTCAGGAAGGCCAGCATGCGGTCATGGGTGAGGATCGACGGCGTCGCCTGAAACAGGAAGCTCTTGTTGGCCGAGCCGCCGCCCTTGGCGATGAACAGGAATTTGTAAGCATCCTCACCTTCGGCATAGATCTCGATCTGTGCCGGCATGTTCGATTTGGTGTTCTTCTCCTCGAACATGGAAATGGGCGCGAGCTGCGAATAGCGCAGGTGCTTTTTGAGGTAGGCATCGCGCGCGCCCTCGGCCAGCGCTGCTTCGTCGTCGCCCTCGGTCCAGATCAAGCGGCCCTTCTTGCCCATGATGATGGCGGTGCCGGTGTCCTGGCACATCGGCAAGATGCCGCCGGCGGAGATATTGGCGTTCTTCAGGAATTCATAAGCGACGAACTTGTCGTTCGAGGTCGCCTCCGGGTCGTCCAGGATGCCGCGCAGGCTGGCGAGATGGCCGGGCCGCAGCAGGTGATTGATATCGCCATAGGCCGCCTCCGCCAGCGCGCGCAGCGCCTCGGCCGGCACCACCACCGTCTCGCGCCCCATCACGGTCTCGACGCGGATGCCCTCGACGTCGAGCTTGCGGTAGGCCGTGGAATCCTTGCCGAGCGGAAACAGCGGCGTGTGCTTATAGGGCGGGGTGACGGGCGGTGTAACGGGGACGTTCATGGTATCCTGGCTGCGCTGATGAAGGTCTGTTGCGCAGGTTTTTAGGCGGTTTTGGCAGCGATTGAAAGCGACGTGCTAACGCGCCGGCGGCTGCGAAATATGACTCCTTCGCCAGTGAATGGCCGCCACGCCAACCACCCAGGCCACCACCATCAGGCTCGCCGGCATCCGGATGTTCATCGCCATTGAGCTGAAGCCTTCGCGCGCCAGCGCGAAACCTCCGACCACTCACGCCTCTACGTAATCCGCGATGCTTGTCGGTGTCGGAACCGGCAGGCCGTCCTCTTTCAAGCCTTCGATGTGGAAGCGGATCGCCTCACGGATTTCCTGCTCGACGGCCTCGACCGTGTCACCGGTTGCGACGCAGCCCGGAAGGTCCGGCACATAGGCGGAGTAATTTCCCTCCGCTTTTTCGATGACAATGGCGTATCGCATCAACGTGTCTCCTTCAGGCCGGCTTGCTTGAGGATACTATTTAGCGTCCCCGGCGCCAAATCGTCGGATGGCTTGCCGGCAATCGTTACGCGGCCCGGCCTGGTCGGATGCTTGTATTGCCGGTGACTGCCGCGCGTGGCAACCAAGAACCACCCATCGGCCTCGATCAGCCTGATTGCCTCACGCACTTTCATGCCGCGTCACCCGCTCGCGCGACGTTATGTCCTGCGGAGCCGAGTGACAACCGGCTCAAACTGATCTTCAGCCGATGCTCGGTCGCCTTGGCGACGTGCGCGAATCGAGAGCAACGCGCTACTTCACCGGCGGCGTCATTTGCTGGCTCCTTCGCCAGTGAATCGCCGCCACGCCGACGACCCAGGCCACCACCATCAGGCTCGCCGGCATCTGGATATTCATCGCCATGGCGCTGAAGCCTTCGCGCGCCAGCGCGAAACCTCCGGCCGCGAAGCCGGCCCCGCCGGCAAAGGCCGCGCCGCCGATCCAGCGCGGATAGCGCCCGTCGCCATGCAGCAGCAGACCGAACATCGCGCTGGTCGCGCCAAACAGAAAGCTCAGCATGCTGGCGAGCCCGATCTCGATCTGGCGCACAGCAAAGGCCGCCGAAAACGCCGCCGGTTTTTCCGCGGCGGGCGCGGCCGCCCAGGCATCCACCGTCGCTTTCAGCGCGATCCCGTCGACCGCCTGCAATGCCGCCACGATCGCGAGGCTGGCGATGGCGCCGCCGGTGGCGACCTGGCGCATGCCCGATCGCGCGCGCAGCTGGCGCGAGAGGATCAGCATGAAGAAGGAGAGGAGCGCGGCGCCCGCGAATTGCAGTAGGTGGCCGGTGACCCAGCGCTGGTGCGCGGCATATTCGGCGAAGGCGGCCGCGGCATTATTGGGGTCCGCCTCCATCGGGTGCATCGACGTGCCGATGCCCAGGAGCACGCAGCCGATAAAAGCGCAGGCGGGGCCCGCGCGGTCTTCAACATCGCTCATGAACGTCCTCAGCGGGCCGCGCTCAACGCGCGGCCTGCCGAAGCTAGACGATCAGCAGAATCCTGCAATGTGGCGAAGGGTTACGGCTGCTTGCCGGCGCGGATTTGCCGTCGCGCTTGGACATTGAGGGTTATTCAGCCGCGGATCTTTCGGCGTCGTTCGAATTGCCGTCACCGCCGCGCTTGGATTGCGCGTTGCCGTCGGTCACGCCGAAATCCTCTGATTTGGTGCGGCCCTCGGCCACGACGACGCCTTCCGCCGCCAAGCCGCGCTTGAGCAATTCGCGCACCGCGGCGGCCCGGCTCGGCATGCGGCGGGCAAAGCGCCAGTCGTCCAGCGCGCTTAATTCCTCTTGGGTGAGCATGATCTGCAGGCGTTCGCCGCGGGTCAGGTCCATGACAAGCCTCCACTCCTTGATTTTCCTAAGCTAATTAAATGAGCAGATAGTGTCAATTACCCATTACAAGTCTTAACAGATGAGTTAGTTCCTTACTCATTTGACCAGCTGCCCTTGTTCTGCGCTTAAGTAGGCGTTTGCTAACAAAAAGTCTTTTAATATCAAGTTGTTATATCAAAAACGTGACTTGACGGGGTGACGAAAAAGGCGCGCCATGCGTCCAGATTGGAGACCCCCATGACGCTTATTCAGCTACCGACGCCCGAGTTGCCATCGCCCGAGTTGCTATTGGCGCAAGACAATGTGGTCCTGGATCGCGAAGCCGATCATCGCATCGCGAATAATCTCGGGCTGATCGTCAGTCTGTTGCGGCAGCGCGCCCGCGCGGTCGGCCGGCAAACCGGAACGATGGAGCGTGCGGAAGTAAGCCTGCTACTGGATGACATCGCCGCACGGGTGGATTCGGTGGCGCGGCTGCATCGCATGCTCTCGCAGTCCCATCCGAATGCTTTGCTGGATCTCGGGGACTATCTCCGCCAACTCTGCGACTCGCTGACAAAGTCGCTGTCGCCCGGCGACCGCGTGCACCTCTCCTATCGCACTGACGATATTTGCATGCTGGCGCCCGACCAGGTGCTCACCGTCGGCTTGCTGGTGAGCGAGCTCATCACCAATTCCGTAAAATATGCGCATCCTGCCGGCCTGCCGGTACGGATCCAGGTCATGTGCAGTCAAGCTGACGGCTGCCTGATCGTCGAAATCGCCGATGACGGTGTTGGACTGCCGGAAGGCTTCGATCCCATGATCGACGGCGGGTTGGGACTGCGCGTGGTGCGCTCCCTGGCGGCGCAGCTTGGCGCGACCATTCGTTTCGCCTCGAACGCGCTCGGCACCCTCGTCAGCCTGCAAGTGCCGGTACCGGCAATATCGCGGCGTGCGTGACTGTATACGTCGTTGGGGCAGGGAACCCGCGGGGCCGCGCTGCCGTTGACGCTTAGCACGCGATTTGCCGCAACACCGTCGCCCATTCCCACCGATCGCGCGCTGACCCGACTGATCGGGAGCCGCCGTTGGACGCCGTCCCTTTCTCACAAGCCAAACCACCTCCTCGCATCCGTACGCTGATCCCGGCGCGGCTCGATCGCCTGCCATGGAGCCGCTTTCATCTGATGCTGGTGCTGGCGCTCGGCGTCACCTGGATTCTCGACGGGCTGGAAGTCACGCTCGTCGGCGCGGTCAGCGGCGTGCTGCAGGACCAGCGCACCCTTGGCTTCACGCCCGCCGAAGTGGGCTTCGCAGCCACCTGTTATCTCGTCGGCGCCGTCAGCGGCTCGCTCGTCTTCGGTTATCTCACCGACCGCTATGGGCGGCGGCTGTTCTTCTTCGTCACGCTGTCGGTCTATCTTGTTGGCGCGCTGCTCACCGCCTTTGCCTGGGATTTGTGGAGCTTCATCGCCTTTCGCATGCTGACCGGCGCGGGCATTGGCGGCGAATATGCCGCGATCAATTCCGCCATCGATGAACTGGTGCCGGCGCGGCTGCGCGGCCGCATCGCGCTCTACATCAACGGTTCCTATTGGGTCGGGGCGGCGCTTGGCGCGGTTTCAACCGTTGTGTTCCTCGATCCTGACCTGTTCCCCGTCGATCTGGGCTGGCGCATCGGCTTCTTCGTCGGCGCGCTGCTCAGCCTGTTCATTCTGCTGGTGCGCCGGCATGTGCCGGAAAGCCTGCGCTGGGAAGTCACGCACGGCCGCTCCGATCAGGCCGAAGCGATGATGGAGGAGATCGAACGGCGGGTGGAAGCCGAATGCGGACCGCTGCCCATGCCGGACGAGTCGCATGCCATCACGCTGCATCCGCGCCGGCATTTCGGTTTCGGGCTGATCCTGCGCGCGGCGCTCGGCGAATACCGCCGCCGCGCCATGCTCGGGCTTGCGCTGATGATCTCGCAGGCTTTTCTTTACAACGCGATCTTCTTCACTTATGCGCTGGTGCTCACTCAGTTCTACGCGGTGCCTTCGGCACAGACCGGACTTTACCTCTTGCCTTTCGCGGTTGGAAATTTCCTCGGCGTGGTTTTCCTCGGGCACTATTTCGACACCGTCGGGAGGCGGCAGATGATCGCGGCGACCTATCTCGCCTCGGCGCTGCTGCTGCTGGTCACCGGCTGGCTGTTTGCCCAGGATGCGATGACGGCGGTGACGCTCACGCTGATGTGGACGCTGATCTTCTTCTTTGCCTCGCCTGCCGCAAGCGCCGCCTATCTCACGGTGAGCGAGATTTTTCCGCTGGAGACGCGCGCGCTCGCCATCGCCTTTTTCTATTCGGTCGGCACCGGAGTGGGCGGGGTCGCCGCGCCCTGGCTGTTCGGCACGCTGATCGGCACCGGCTCGCGAATCAATGTCTTCTATGGCTATGTCTTCGCCGCCGCGCTGATGGTTGCTGCGGCGCTCATCGCGCTGGCTTACGGCGTTGCGGCCGAGCGCAAATCATTGGAACACGTGGCCCGGCCACTATCGGCGGAGGTGTAGCGCGTCGTGCCTTTCTTTGTACCGTTCCGCGTCGGCCGTGCCCGTACCGGTCTTGGCCTGTTCGCCACCGTGCCCATCGCCAAGGGCACCTGGGTGGTTGAATATCGCGGCCCGATCCTGACCGATGAAGATGCGAAGAAGAGAGAAGACCGGGGCGACCGCTATCTCTTCGAGATCAACAAGCGCTGGACCATCGACGGCTCCCCGCGCCGGAACCTCGCGCGTTACGCCAACCATTCCTGCCGGCCCAATATGGAGGCCGAAATTATCCAGAAGCGGGTGTTGCTGCGGGCGATCCGCCGCATCGAGCCGGGGGACGAGCTGACCTACAATTACGGCCGCGACTATCTGGAAAACTATATCCCCGTCTGCAAATGCGTGAACTGCAAGGGGCATAAGCGCCGCGGCCGCAAGGCCAACGGCAAAAACGGCCACGCAAACGGGCGCTAAGCCGATAAGCTAGCGGTCGAGCTCCGGGTAGCGCCGGAATATCCCATATTCGTTGAACGGAATCCGCCGCTCGGAAGCGGTGTAAGCCTTGATGCGCGGACGCAGCAGCACGCGGTCGTGCAGCGCGATCACCCGCGGATGCTTGCGCGAGAGTTTCTGCATCGATTTGGGGAAGGCGTAGCGCATACCGGCCACCACCTGGAACAGGCTGAGGTCCGCATAAGTCAGCGAGCGGCCGACCAGCCATCCGGTCTTGTTGCGTTTCAAGACCTCCTCGAAATAGCCGAGGAATTTCGGCGCGCGCGCTTTCAGGAATTCCGCCGTACGGCGCTTGGCCTCCGGCTTCTGGTCCTCGTAATAGAGCCCGGCACCCAGCGGATGATGGGTGTCATGCGCTTCCACGACCAGATCGGCGATCGTGAGCTGCAATTGATGCGTCCAGAGCCGGCCGTCTTCGCTTTTCGGCGCGAGGCCTTCGCGCACGCCCAGGAAAAGAAGGATATTCGCGGTCTGGCCGATGATCAGCTTGCCCGCTTTCAGGAAGGGTGGGGCGAAAGGCGGATGCGCCACGCGCGCGCTTTCGAGCAAGCGCGTCATCTTCTGCATGCCGCCCTTGCGCCGGACGACATCGACATAGTCGGCGCCGGCTTCTTCCAGCGCCAGCCGCACGAATTCGCCGCGGCCCTGAATCTCGGCCCAGTAATAGAGCTGGTAGCGCATGGAATTTCCCCATCCTCGTCATCACCGGGCTTGTCCCGGTGATCTCGTTGCGGGACGCATTGTGCCTGATGATCGAGATGGCCGGGACAGGCCCGGCCATGACAAATCTGTTATCAGTCCTCACGTCACCGGGACGAGCCGGCCGTCGTCGAGCCGTGCCAGCACGCCGCTCTGGATGCCGAAATGGAAGCCGTGCACCTGCAGCCTTCCCGCCGTCACCTCGTCGGCGATCCACGGAAAAGTGAGCAGGTTGCTCAGCGACAGCCGCAGCACCTCGGTTTCGCACTGGCTCAGGATGTCCTCGTCCGGCGCCGCCTGCCGCGCGCGGCGCAGCGCTGGCTGCGCAATCGCCATCCATTGCTCGACGAAGTCCGTCGCTTCCGCCGCGCCCTCCATCATAGCGCGCACGCCGCCGCATTGCGCATGGCCGAGCACCACCACGCGCGACACTTTCAGCACGCGGATGCCGTATTCCAGCGCCGCACTGGTGCCGTGATAGCCCATGTCCGGGCCGTAAGGCGGCACCAGACCGGCCACGCTGCGCACCATGAAAAGCTGGCCCGGCACGGCGCCGAATACGGTCTGTGGGTCGACCCGCGAATCCGAACAGGCGATCACCATCGCCTCTGGGCGCTGGCCTTTTTCGGCGAGGCGCTCATAGCGCGCGCGCTCGGCGGGCCAGACCTCGGCGCGAAACCGGCGATAACCTTCGATCAGACGATCCATTTACTCGCTCCTGCGCCGCCTTGTAGGAAGTTTGCGGGCAAGTGAAAAGCCGCCCTATAAAGGCGTTCCGGGCGGGATGAGCAATGGAAAAACTGCGCGACGACCTGGTCGGAGGACTCGTCTCGGCCGCGGTGGCGGTGCCGCTTGCCATCGGTTTCGGCACGCTCGCCTTCGTCGCCCTGGGCGACGCTTACTTCGCCTATGGCGCGGTTTCCGGGCTTTACGCGGCGATGGTACTCGGCGTTGCGAGTGTCGCGCTCGGCGACCGCACGACAACGGTCTATGCGCCGCGCGTGACGACCACCTTTTTCCTCGGCGGGGTGCTCTATCAACTCGCGCATTCCGACATTGAGATCCTGCGCAGTGGCGGACATCACATCGTCATCCTCCTTTTTTCCATCGTTCTGCTCGGCGGCCTGTTGCAGGCGCTGTTCGGATTGATCCGGCTCGGTTCGGTGCTGTGCTTCACGCCGCACCCGGTCATGGCCGGCTTGCAGAACGCTGCCGCGGCGCTGCTGTTCCTGGTGCAGCTCGGCAATGTCGCGGGCTTCGAAAGCAACATCCCCTTTACGGCCATCCTCAGCCATCTCGCCGAGGCGAAGCCGCTGAGCGTGCTCGTGGCGGCGGTGACTTTTCTCGCCATGTGGAAGGCGCGGGCGATCACAACCAAAATTCCGCCGCTGCTTCTGCCGCTGGGGGTCGGCACGGCATTTTATTTCGCGCTGGTCGCGCTCGGCTTCGGACCGCAGCTCGGTCCGGTAATCGGGCTGCGCGATGCGCCGGAAAGCACGGCACCGCTAAAGAATATCGGCGACCTCACGCACACCGGGAAGGTCAGCGACCTGTTGCCAGTGATCCTCGGCGGCGCGCTCGCCCTCGCGATCATCGCTGCGCTTGATGCGCTCCTTTGCGCCAAGCTGGTGACGCCGCCCGGCGCGGCGAAAATCGATGGCGACCGCCTGCTGTTTCGGCTCGGCGCCGGCAACGCGCTCTCGGCGTGTTTCGGCGGCATCACCAGCGGCATTAATATCGGCGCCACGCTCGTCAACCGCAGCTTCGGCGCGAAGAGCTGGGTTTCCGTGCTGATCAATGCCGCGGCCTTGCTGCTGGTCATCGCCGTGGCCTTTCCGGCGGTGGCGCAAATGCCACGCGTCGTGCTGTCGGCTGCGATCATGGTCATTGCGGTCCAGCACGTCGATCCCTGGTCGATCGATCTTGTGCAAAGGATCCGCAATCGCGCGGCGCGCCACCGCGGTCCGGTGCTGCTCGATCTCGCGGTGGTGATACTGGTCGCCGCGCTGTCCGTTACGATCGATATTGTGCTGGCGGTTTTCCTCGGCGTCGTTATCGCCGTCGCATTATTCGTGCTGCGCATGAGCCGCTCCAATATCCGGCGTACATATCGCTGCGACGGCGTGCATTCGCGCAAGGCGCGCACACCCGCGCAGGTGGCGGCGCTGGAGCGCGACGGCAGCTGCATTCTGGTGCTGGAACTGCACGCCGCGCTGTTTTTCGGCAGCGCGGAGACGCTCAGCGACGAGATCGATAAAGCGGCGGGTGGCACCCGGGCGGTGATCCTCGACTTGCGCCGGGTGACCGAGATCGACGCGACCGGCGCTCAGATTTTGTCCGAGATCGCAGCCGCGCAGGCGCGCAACGAACGGCAGCTCGGGGTTGCGATAATCCGCAACAGCGAGGTTGCCGCGCGTTTGGACGAGGCCGGCGTGCTTGATGCGCTTGAGGGCCGCGTCTTTGGCGACGTCGACCGCGCGATCGAATGGGCGGAGGACGGCCTGCTGCACGAGACAAGCGGCGCAGCGCCTGCCGAAATTCCGCTCGCCGGGGCGGCGGTGTTGCGCGATCTGTCGTTTCAAGAAGCCGAGATCTTGGCCGCGCATACCCGGCGTGTCAGCTTTTCGCGGGGCACCGAGATTTTCCGCGAGGGTGATCCCGGCAAGGAGCTCTTTGTCCTGGTGCAGGGCAGGGCGAGCGTCTACCTGCAGCAGCCGGACGGCGCCATCCGGCTGGCGACATTCGCACCGGGCACAATTTTCGGTGAATTGGCGATCCTCGATGCCGGCCCGCGCTCGGCGACCGTCGTCGCCGACGAAGACGTCGTCTGTCATGTTTTGAGCGCGCGCGATTTCGCCGCTTTGTCGGACGCCGCGCCCGCTGTCGCGATCAAGCTCCTCGCCGGGCTTGGACGTGAATTGAGCATGCGCCTGCGCCGGGCCAACAAAACCATTCATCAGGTGGAGAGCTCAGGCGGCTTGTACAGCCGGCCATCGGCCCTATCTAGGCAGTTATGCTCTCTCTCGTCATTCCCGCCCGCCGGCGTAATATCGGCCTCTTGGACGTAGGGCGCATCCTGCCGTTTGCGCAGCGGCGGATGGTGGGACCTTTCATCTTCCTCGATCACATGGGCCCGCTCGCGCTTCCGCCCGACCTGCCGCGCGAAACCGACGTGCGCCCGCATCCGCATATCGGGCTCTCCACCATCACCTATCTGTTCGAAGGCGAGATCACCCATCGCGACAGCCTTAGCATCGAGCAGGTGATCCGCCCCGGCGCCGTCAACTGGATGACGGCGGGCCAAGGCATCAGCCATTCGGAGCGTTTCGACGGACTGCGCCAGCACGGTGGGCCGCTGCATGGCTTGCAGGCCTGGGTCGCGATGCCTGAGCGCGACGAGGAATCCGCGCCGGATTTCGCCCATCACGCGGAAACCGAATTGCTCACTTTCAATCAACCCGGTGTCGAAGCGCGGCTGATCGCCGGTTCGGCCTATGGTTTGAACAGCCGCGTGAAAACGCATTCGCCGCTGTTTTATCTGCATACGGAGATGCAGCCGGAAGCCGAACTGGAACTGCCCGGCGAGCATGCCGAGCGGGCGGCCTATATCGTGCGTGGCAGCGTCGAGCATGACGGACGCGGCTATCAGGCCGGTACGCTTCTTGTGTTCAGCGTAGGCGACGCAGCAATCGTCGCACGCGAGCCGGCAACGGTGATGCTGCTCGGCGGCGAGCCGCTTGGCCTGCGTCACATCTGGTGGAATTTCGTCTCCTCGCGCAAGGAACGCATCGAGCAGGCAAAAGCGGATTGGCAGGCCGGCCGTTTCAAGCTGCCCGCGCATGACGATAACGACTTCATCCCGTTGCCGGAGCCGAAGCGTCAGCCCGAGCCGGAACCGATGTCGTAGCGGGTCCGCCGAAAAGCGCGGTCAAATTCTGGTCGAAGGAGATTAGCGTGGCTTCAGCAGCGTGGTGGTCGTGGTGGCTGCGGCACTCGCGACGAATTTCGGCAGAGTGAGAAAGGCGGCCGGAACATAATGCTCACGCTGGCGCTCGGCGCGCCGGCTGTTTTTCTTGCTGCCGGGGTTCTGGACCTTCTTCGATTTGACCCCTTCCTCATTGGAAGAGGCCAAGTCGTCTTCGTCGTCCTCAATCGCATCACGCGTAAGAGCGGTGACCCGCGGACCGGCATCGCTGACGTTCGGGATTTCGGCTTGAGCAACCGTGTCCAGCTTCTTCGCCTGCTGCTGGGCAATAATGCGGTCGATGTCAGCGTCCCAATGGCGATGGGCCTTTGCCGCCATTCCATGCAGGTTAAAGACCGCGATGGAGGCGATCGCGATAACCCCGAGAACGGCGCCGACATAGCCGACGACTGGGTTAGCCAAGCTACGCATGGTACCCAATCAACGCCTTGGGCGGGCTGTCGTTCCTAGTCCCTGAAAACCGTTTCAATTCCTGGCTTTGAGGAGCCGGGTTCGCATTCAGTTCGTTGCAAAGCAGTACAAAAAGCCGGCGCCGCCGGTGCTATTGAGATCCATCTGGCTACATCCGCCGCTCGGTCCGCGCGAGGTGTGCGACGAATTCCACGATTTTGCCGCGGGCGAATCGTCGAGGCCGCGGCGGTTGACATGGCCCACCATGGCCGCGCCTTCGCCGCTCTTGGTCCAGTTTCCGCAGGTCATGTCCTTATCGCCGGAAAGGGCGGTGCCGTCGGGCTGCGACCCGGTGAGGATGTCATGTTGATTGGTCGTGTCCTCGGGCGGGCTGGGTACCATATCGCCCTTCTCGGTGAGGGCGGTCTCCTTGGTGAGATTGTTTTCGCCATGCAGTTCGTTCACATCCTTGGCGATGACGACGCCCTTGACGTTCTGCCAGGGCCCTTTGCCGATGCGGTCGCGCGCATTCACCGCCCCGGTGCCCTGCGTGCTCAGATAAGCGCGCCAGGTTTTTCCTCCGGCTCCCGCAGCCTGGGCGAGCGATTGGCAATGCCGGTCCGCGCCTTGCAATCCGCCGAGATCGGCGCCCTTGCCGATACCGACGCTGGTGACGAAAAACGTCATCGCGTTTTGCTGTGCGGAGAGGCTGGCGCCCAGCGCCAGCAGCGCGGCCGACGCGATCAGGGATAGGCGTACGATTCGGGCCATGGCTTTCCTCCGGCCAGACGGCATTTTAAGGCGGTCGTCCCCGCTAGGAGGATAAACCTTTTGCGCTGGGAGATATTCCCCCCGCGCCGGGCGCCCATGCGGCATATGGGCACAAACGCGTGATCAGCCCGAGGCTCTGACTTCGCTAACCGCCTGCGCCAGCAGGTCATGCATCTGGCGGCGGATGTCCTCATCGGACAGCTTGATACCCTTGGCGTCGAAATCCGCGCGGATTTTGCGAAAAACGTCGTCCTCACCGGCTTCCTCGAAATCGGCTATGACCACTTCCTTGGCATAGGCATCGACTTCCGTTCCGCTGAGGCCCTGCTTTTCCGCGGCCCATTTGCCCAGCAACTTATTGCGGCGAGCGATGGCCTTGAATCGCAAGTCCTCGTCATGCGCGAACTGCTTTTCGAAACCTTCCTCACGCTCGTCGAACGTCGTCATGTTTTTTCCTCGGCCGATGGAACGCTGCTTTGCGTTATGAAGTTCCGGGTGCCTTGCATATCGGCCCGATAGCGTCAAGGCAACCGTTCAATTCGCGCACCGCTTGTGAGCCTTCCACAGACCTGTCGATTGTGCTGCGGATTGCCATCGGCTAGGTTGCGCTGTGGCCGGATAGGCTATTCACTTAAGCGAGTCGTGCCATCCGGTTCCGCCGCCGCGGACCACTCGAACTGAAATGGAGCCCACGGCACATGGACTTTCACAAACCACGGTACACTCCGATGAGCCGCCGCCGTCGCATTTACGAAGGCAAGGCCAAGATCCTTTACGAAGGACCCGAGGCCGGAACGCTGATCCAGCATTTCAAGGACGACGCGACCGCCTTCAATGCGAAAAAGCACGAGATTATCGAGGGCAAGGGGGTCCTCAATAATCGTATCTCGGAGTACATATTCCAGCATCTCAACGATATTGGGGTGCCGACCCATTTCATCCGCCGGCTCAACATGCGCGAGCAGTTGATCCGTGAGGTCGAGATTGTTCCGCTCGAGGTCGTCGTGCGCAATGTCGCCGCCGGCTCCCTGTCTCAGAAGCTCGGGATCGAGGAAGGCACGCAGCTGCCGCGCTCGATCATCGAATTCTATTACAAGAATGATGCGCTCAACGACCCGATGGTGTCCGAAGAGCACATCACCGCCTTCGGCTGGGCCACGCCGCAGGAGATCGACGACATCATGGCGCTCGCCATCCGGGTCAACGACTTCCTTTCCGGGCTCTTCCTCGGCGTCGGCATCCGTCTCGTCGACTTCAAGATGGAGTGCGGCCGCCTGTGGGAAAACGAGATGATGCGGATCGTCGTCGCCGACGAAATTTCGCCCGAACTCCTGCCGGTTGTGGGACATCAAGTCGAACGACAAGATGGACAAGGACCGTTTCCGCCGCGACATGGGCGGCCTGATCGAGGCCTATACCGAGGTCGCCAAGCGTCTCGGTATCATGAGCGAAGGCGAGCGCCCGCAGGGTACCGGTCCGGTGCTTGTGAAGGGTTAGACGTTGAAGGCGCGTGTCACCGTCACCCTGAAAGCTGGCGTCCTCGATCCGCAAGGCAAGGCGATCGAGGGCGCGCTGCGCTCGCTCGGCGTGAACGGCGTCACCAGCGTCCGCCAGGGCAAGGTCTTCGACATCGAAATCGAAGGCGGCGACAAGGCGCGGGCGGAAACGGCCTTGAAGGAAGCGGCCGACAAGCTCTTGGCCAATACCGTGATCGAGAATTACAAGGTCGAGGTCGTGGGATGAGCTTGCCCGTTTCGGCCGCTCGTTCCATATCACTGCCATGAAATCCGCCGTCATCGTCTTCCCCGGCATCAATCGCGAGCGCGACATGGCCCGCACGCTTCGCCTCATCTCGGGCCAGGAGCCCGCGATGCTCTGGCATGGCGACACCGCGCTGCCGGGCGGCACCGATCTCGTCGTCATTCCCGGCGGCTTTAGCTACGGCGATTATCTGCGCTGCGGGGCCATCGCGGCGCGTTCGCCGATCATGGCGGCGGTGAAGGAATTCGCCGCCAAGGGCGGCCTCGTCCTCGGTGTCTGCAACGGCTTCCAGATCCTGTGCGAGGCGGCGCTGCTGCCGGGCGTGCTGATGCGCAACCAGAACCTGCGCTTCATCTGCCACGACGTCTATCTGCGGGTGGAGCGCTCCGACACGCCCTTCACCCGCGGCTACAATGCCGGGCAGGTGGTCCGCGTGCCGGTGGCGCATGGCGAAGGCAATTACATCGCCGACAGCGAAACCATCGCCAAACTGGAAGGCGAGGGACGCGTGCTGTTCCGCTATTCCTCGCCCGACGGGCTGATCGACCCGAACTGGAACCATAACGGCGCGCTCAACGGCATTGCCGGCATCCTCAACGGGCGCGGCAATGTGCTCGGCATGATGCCGCATCCGGAAAACCACGTGGAAGACTCAATTGGCTGCACGCAAGGGCGCGGGCTCTTTGCTGGACTGGTGGAGCACCTGGCGAAGGTGGCCTAGCTTCGTGATCCCGAACGAACCCTCCATCACCCCCGAGCTGGTCGCCGAACACGGGCTCAAGCCTGATGAGTACCAGCGCATCCTCGACCTCATCGGGCGCGAGCCGACGCTGACCGAGCTCGGCATCTTCTCGGCCATGTGGAACGAGCACTGCTCCTACAAGTCGTCGAAGGTGCATCTGCGCGGGCTGCCGACCAAGGCGCCCTGGGTGATCCAGGGACCGGGCGAAAATGCCGGCGTGATCGACATCGGCGACGGGTTGGCGGTGGTCTTCAAGATGGAGAGCCATAACCATCCGAGCTATATCGAGCCGTACCAGGGCGCCGCGACCGGCGTCGGCGGTATTTTGCGCGACGTCTTCACCATGGGCGCGCGGCCGATCGCGTGCCTGAATTCGCTCTCCTTCGGCGATCCGAAACACCCAAAAACGCGGCATCTGGTTTCCGGCGTGGTCGCAGGCATCGGCGGTTACGGGAATTCCTTCGGCGTGCCGACGGTCGGCGGCTCGGTGCGCTTCCACACCCGCTACGACGGCAACAATCTCGTCAACGCCATGGCGGTCGGTCTCGCGCGAACCGACAAGATTTTCTACGCGGCAGCCTCCGGCGTCGGCATGCCCATCGTCTATCTCGGGTCGAAGACCGGGCGCGACGGCATCCATGGCGCCAGCATGGCGTCTGCGGAATTTGACGCGGATTCGGAAGAGAAACGCCCGACGGTGCAAGTGGGCGATCCGTTTTCCGAAAAGCTGTTGCTGGAAGCCTGCCTCGAGATCATGGCGAGGGGCTGCGTCATCGCCATCCAGGACATGGGCGCGGCGGGCTTGACGTCATCCGCCACCGAAATGGGCGCGAAGGGCGATCTCGGCGTCACGCTCGATCTCGACAAAGTGCCGACGCGCGAAACCGGGATGACGGCCTATGAAATGATGCTGTCGGAGAGCCAGGAGCGCATGCTCATGGTGCTCAAGCCCGAGAAAGAAGCCGAGGCGGAGGCGATCTTCCGAAAATGGGGTTTAGATTTTGCGGTGGTCGGCGAAACCACTCCGACCAAGCGCTTCATCGTGCGCCATACCGAGAACGGCGAGAAGAAAGAGGTCGCCAATCTGCCGATCAAGGAGCTCGGCAGCGAAGCGCCGGTTTATCATCGGCCCTTCACCGAAACCCCGAAGCAGGCCGTTCTCGACGCGGCATCGGTGAAGCCGCCGGGGAGCCTTGCCGATGCGCTCGAACATCTGATCGCGACACCTGATCTTTCGTCCAAGCGCTGGGTCTGGGAGCAGTACGACCACATCATCGGGGGCAACACGTTCCAGCGCCCGGGCGGCGACGCCGCGGTACTGCGCGTGCTGGACGGGCCGAAGGGGTTGGCGCTCACCACCGACGTGACGCCGCGCTATTGCGAGGCAGACCCGTTCGAGGGCGGCAAGCAGGCGGTGTCGGAAGCCTGGCGCAATCTCACCGCCGTGGGAGCAAAGCCGCTCGCGCTCACGGACAATCTCAATTTCGGCAATCCGGAAAAGCCGGAGATCATGGGCCAGTTCGTCGGCTGTGTGCGCGGAATCGCGGAAGCCTGCGAGGCGCTGGATTTCCCGGTGGTCTCAGGCAATGTGTCGCTTTACAACGAGACGCAGGGCCGCGCGATCCTGCCCACTCCCACCATCGGTGGCGTCGGGCTGCTCGAGGACTTTTCCAAATCCGTGAGCTTGGCGTTCAAGGCGGAAGGCGAGACGATCCTTCTGATAGGCGGCGCCCCCGGCTGGCTCGGCCAGTCGCTCTATCTGCGCGAGGTCTGCGGGCGGGAGCTGGGCGCGCCGCCGCCGGTCGATCTCGCGGCCGAGCGCCGCCACGGCGATTTTGTGCGCGGCTTGATCGCGGCAGGCCAGGCGACGGCGGTGCATGATCTGTCCGACGGCGGCCTGCTGGTGGCGCTCGCGGAAATGGCCATGGCCTCCGGCATCGGCGCCGAGCTGGAGGCGGCCTCGGGGCAGTTCCCGCATGCTTTCTGGTTCGGCGAGGACCAGGGCCGTTATCTGATGACGGTCAAAGCCGCGGATGCCGGGGCCGTGCTGGAAAAGGCGGCCAAGGGCGCAATTCCGGCGCAAAGGCTTGGCAGGACTGCGGGCAACGCATTGATTTTACCGGCCGAGCGCCCCATTCTTATAGCGACGCTTGTGAACCGCTTTGAGGGATGGCTGCCGGCCTATATGGCGGGAAGCGCAGCCTGACGGACAAAAATGCCGATGGACGCCAGCGAAATCGAACGGCTGATCAAAAGCCGCATTCCCGACGCCGACGTCACCATCCGCGATCTCGCCGGTGACGGCGACCACTATGCCGCCACCGTGATTGCCGAGTCGTTTCGCGGCAAATCGCGCGTGCAGCAGCACCAGTTGGTCTACGAGGCTTTGAAAGGACAGATGGGCGGCGCACTGCACGCGCTGGCCCTGCAAACCGGAATACCGAACAACTAGGCGCGACGGCGCCTGCCAAGGAGCAACGAGCATAATCCCGAAAAGTGGGAACCTGTTTTCGGATAAGATTATGCAGCAGGAGAGAAAATGAGCATCCAGCAGTTCATCGACAACGAAGTGAAGAGCAACGAGGTCGTGCTCTTCATGAAAGGCACCCCTCAATTTCCGCAATGCGGCTTCTCCGGACAGATCGTGCAGATCCTCGACCACCTCGGCGTGAGCTATAAAGGCATCAACGTGCTGGAGTCGGACGATCTGCGCGAAGGCATCAAGGCCTATGCGCAATGGCCGACCATTCCCCAGCTCTATGTGAAGGGCGAGTTCGTTGGCGGCTGCGACATCGTGCGCGAGATGTTCCAGGCCGGCGAATTGCAGGAAGTGCTGAAGAACGTCGCCGGCAAGCCTGTTTCGGCGTAAGCCGCGCGCTCCGTCGGCCCGCCGATGCGTCGTTAAAGCGCGTTAGCGCAGGCGCTGGCTGATCAGGTAGACGATCGCCAGGATGATTCCGATCCCGATCAGGCTTGTGCTCGCCTCGTTGGCGAATTTTGAAACATTGTCGGCAACGGAGGTCACGTATTCGCCCGAGCCCTGGCCCAGCAACATGTAGATCAAAAGGATGGCCAGCAGCGTCACGAAGCCGAGCTCGACGAAAGCCCACAGATAGCGCTTCACGGTTTCGATGCGTTCAATCATGACCATACTCGAAGCTGTGCGAGGAAAGATGGATGGGGAAGGGGCACCCCATCCATTGGTTGCAACCGGAAATTAGCCGGCCCTCAGCTAGGCTGGCGCGTCACTGCGTTACGAAACGCTGCGATTTGAAAACAGCCACAAAATGATGCCGAGGGCGATCAGGCCGACAATTCCATTCTTGCCGAGTTCATTGACCATTGCGACGATATTGCCGACCACGTTGCCGAGGAACGGCACACTTGGGCCGGCCAAAAGTGCCATTGCGATGCCGAGGGCCAGCAGCATCAGCACGACCTCTGTCAGGCCGCCGACCCACGTTTTTGCTGTTTGTAGAAATTGCATGTGCGTTTCTCCCCTGGGTGTAAGTCCCCTTGGATCTTTACGCGCGGCATAAGGCGCATTCGGCAAAAGTGGACACCGGTTCTGTGAATGCAACCAGGCTTGCGTAAACGTCTGCGGAACGCACGCTCAACAATATTGGCGCATGATCAAATCGGCGAACCGGTTTCCACTTCGCCAGGGTCATGCGTCAGCCGGAAACGTATCAAACATAGGCAAGTCGAACAATAAAAGCGCGGGCGGACTGCGACTTTCCCCCGTTATGTTTGGCTTCGCTGCAGCGCACAAACAAAAAGCCCCCGGCATTGCAGTCGGGGCTTTTCGTAAAAAACGAATCAGCAGTGATTCGAAAACGGATCAGCGCGAGTAATATTCCACCACCAGATGCGGCTCCATCATCACCGCATAAGGTACATCGCTGATCAACGGAATGCGCGCGAGCTTCGCGCTCAATTTGCCGTGGTCGGCCTCGATGTAATCCGGCACGTCACGCTCGGCCAGCTGCGCAGCTTCCAAAACGATGGCGAGCTGTTTGGAAGCTTCCTTCACCTCGATCGTATCGCCGACCTTCACCCGATAGCTCGGGATGTTGACGCGGCGGCCGTTCACCTTGATGTGGCCGTGATTGATGAACTGGCGTGCGGCGAAGACGGTCGGCACGAATTTCGCGCGGAAGATCACCGCGTCGAGCCGGCGCTCCAACAGACCGATCATGTTGGCGCCGGAGTTGCCGCGCATGCGGATGGCTTCATCGTAGATACCGCGGAACTGTTTCTCGGAAATATTGCCGTAATAGCCGCGCAGCTTCTGCTTGGCGCGCAGCTGCACGCCGTAATCGGAGAGCTTGCCTTTGCGGCGCTGACCGTGCTGGCCGGGGCCATATTCGCGGCGGTTCACGGGGCTCTTCGGGCGGCCCCAGATATTTTCGCCCATGCGGCGGTCGAGTTTGTATTTAGCTTCGCTACGCTTTGTCATCGCGTCCTCTTGGTTGTCGATGTCGCATTGTGAGGAACCGCGCCCTCCTACTGTCCCGGGACTGTCCCGGAACCGACAGGCTTGAGCCGAAGCGTCGGCGTCAAAACCGCGGGTCGCAGAAACGCCGACTGGGCCTAAAGGCCCAGCCAGCGCGGGTTTTTTAGGAGCAAAAGGCTCTGAAGTCAAACCGGAATCCGGCCAAACTCCTTGATTCCGAACGAAAACAGGGCCTTTTCCAGCTCCGGCAGCGGCTTCTGCCCCAGCGTCGTGACCATGTGGGCGGAAGCGGCGGTTTGCGTCGACTTTGGCGGTCCCAGCAATTGACCGACGCGGCGCGCAATCGCCGGCGCCGGATCCAGATAGGTCACCGGCCAGGGCTGGGTTTGCCGGAAGCGATGTCCCAGCAACGGATAATGCGTGCAGGCCAGCACGACCGTATCCGTACGCCTGCCGCCGCTGTCGATGAAGCAGCCGGCGATCTCCTCCGCGATGGCACTGTCCTCTACCGCATGGCCGCGCAGTTCGGCTTCGGCGTAACGTGCGAGCCGTGCAGAGCCGATGAGTGTCACATCGACGTCATTGGCGAATTGCCGGATCAGGGCGCGGGTATATTCGCGCTTGACGGTTGCCTCGGTGCCCAGCACCGAGACCCGCTTGCTGGTTGAGGCGGCGCAGGCCGGTTTGATTGCAGGCACGGTGCCGACAAATGGCAGCGCGAAGCGCGCGCGCAGTTCCGGCAGCACGATGGTGGACGCGGTGTTGCAGGCGATGACTGCCAGGTCGGGCTGATATTGCCCGATCAGCGCGCCGATCACGGCGGTCACGCGCGCGACCAGCTTGCTTTCTTTCATCGGGCCGTAAGGGAAGGCCGCGTCATCGGCGGCGTAGACGAGACGCGCGTCGGGCCGCGCCGCCGCGACTTCGCGGTGCACGGTGAGGCCCCCCAGGCCGGAATTGAAGATGAGGATGGTGGGTGAGGGTGACACGAATTGGCCGAGCGCGTGAGGAGGTGAGCTTACTGCATGCTCGCATTGGCCGCAGTAGCCAGTCGGCCGATTCCCTACCCAGGCGCTAGCGCGCGCCCGAAGTGCTCGGGGGCGCCATGATGGACGGTGGCGCAAAGATCCCGCTGGAACTGGTCCCTGTCGTCCCCTGTTGCGGACGGCAGCGGCGCGCCTCGCCGACGCCTTCGGCGATTGTGCCCGGAGGGCAGGGTAACGCCGCTCCGGCGCTGCCGCCTGCGCTTCCGGCCGCAGCCGGGCCGGTGGTCCCCGTGCCTTGAACAGTGGTGCCGGTGCCCGACGTGCCTGGATTGGTGGTTCCGGTAGCCGAGGCGCCGGTCCTTCCCGTACCGGTATCCGTTGTCCCTGTGCCGGTCGTTGGCGAAGCCACCACGCCCGCATTGCTGCCGGTGAGACCGGAAGCGCCGATACCGGCGCCGGTACTTGACGCTCCGCCTGAGCTGCCGCCCGTGCCGCCGCTCGTTTGCGTCAGGGCAGGGCCGGACAGGCTGAGCAGGAAAGCTGCGGCGAGGGGCAGGGTTCTGATGGCTTTCATGCGAGGCTCCCACATGTTGTGATGTGGGGTAACGGCCTGCCGAATTGAAACGTTCCGTCGCCGGGCTCAACGCCGCAGCAACGGGTTATTTTTCTGGCAGGAGCGGGAGGTCTACCGTTACGGGCCAAAGCGCTGGGCATAGACCCCATAGCCGGAGCCGTCCTGGTTGACCGAAACCCAGACCACCACGAAGCGGCCGTTCCCGAGCGAGGCGACGGCCGGCGTGATCTGATCATTGGTGGTGAAGGTGTTGACCCTGAATTCGCCGCCATCGGGCGTTCCGTCGGACTTGTATTGGCGCGCAACGACCGCCTTTTCGTCACCGTCCTTGTTGGCGGCTTCCCAGACGACGACAAGCCGCCGTTCGTCAATCCCGCGACCGCGGGATTCAATTGATCGCCTGCGGTCGACACAGTCGCCCGGAACTCGCCGCCGTTCTCTGCGCCGGTCTTGGCATAGCGCTGGGCATAAACGCCAAAGCCGCTGCCGTCCTGGCCGAAGGAATACCAGACGATGACGGATCGGGAATTGGTCAAGGCGG
This sequence comes from uncultured Alphaproteobacteria bacterium, assembly GCA_963802475.1. Lineage (GTDB taxonomy): Bacteria > Pseudomonadota > Alphaproteobacteria > Rhizobiales > Xanthobacteraceae > CANKHA01. The sequence continues at coordinate 93,118 of CAWDIZ010000014.1, read as the reverse complement.
CGATGGCTGCGCCGAATTGCATGCTGCTGGTTTCAGAGTTGGCGCGGAACTCAAGTCCGGTTTTGGCTCCGTTGGAGAGATAGCGCTGAGCGTAGATGCCGTAGCCGTCGCCATCCTGGTTGTCGGAATTCCAGGCGCCGACGAAACCGCCGTTGTCGAGACCGGCGACCCGTGGATGGGTTTGGTCCAGGAAGGTATTGGTATTCAGGCGGAATCCCTCTCCCACCTTGGTCCCAAAGGAATCGAAAGCGTTGCCCGTAGATTCCGGTCCCCGAGCCGTCCTGCCCGCTTGAGCGCCACGCGACGATATAGCCGCCATTGCTCAGCGCGCTGACCGACGGCATCGCCTTGTTGCCGCTGGTAAAGGTGTTGCATCGCTTGGCTTTACCGAGAGGCAATCCATCTGCATCGTAGCGCTGCATGTAAACGCCGCTGCCGGAGCCGTCGTCGGGCGATGTCCACACGACGACGAAGCGTCCGTTTTCGAGCGCCGCCACCGAGGGAGCAAACTGAACCGTCGTACCGTTGGAATTGACTCGGGTTTCTCCACCCAGCTTGGTTCCTCCGGCGCTGTAGCGCTGGAAGTACATCCCGCCCAAATTGCCGCTTTGCCCGAAATTCTTCCAAACGATGACGAAATCGCCGTTGGACAGGCCGGCCACCGCCGGCGCTTCCTGATCGCCGCCCTTCTCGGTGTTGACCCGAAACTCCTGGCCGAGCTTTCCCGCATCGGCCGGAGCGGCGAGGCCGAACGACACAAACACGAGCAGAGCAGCTCCAAAGCGATGCCGCATGGCAGACCCCCCGGTCCTTTGCCGCTCAGCGTGAACGGCAATCGGTTCGAAACATCCTAGTCCTCGAACACGCGCTTGAAGATCGTGTCGACGTGCTTGAAGTGGTAGCCGAGATCGAAATTGGTCTCGATTTCCTGATCGCTGAGTTTGGCGCGCACGTCGGGGTCGGCTTTCAGCAAGGTGAGGAAATCGCCTTCGCCATTCCACACCTTCATGGCATTGCGCTGCACGAGGCGATAGGCGTCCTCGCGCGCAACGCCTTTTTGCGTGAGCGCGATCAGAACGCGCTGCGAATGCACCAGCCCGCCGAGCCGGTCGAGATTCTTCAGCATGTTCTCAGGGTAGACCACGAGCTTGTCGATCACGCCCGTGAGCCGGTTGAGCGCGAAATCGAGCGTCACCGTGGCGTCCGGCCCGATCATGCGCTCGACGGAAGAATGCGAGATGTCGCGTTCGTGCCAGAGCGCGACATTCTCCATCGCGGGCAGGGCATAGGCGCGCACCATGCGGGCGAGGCCGGTGAGGTTCTCGCTCAGCACCGGGTTGCGCTTGTGCGGCATCGCCGAGGAGCCTTTCTGCCCGGCGGAGAAGAATTCCTCGGCCTCCAGCACTTCGGTGCGCTGCAGATGGCGGATCTCGGTGGCGAGGCGCTCGACCGAGGAGGCGACGACGCCGAGCGTTGCGAAATACATGGCATGACGGTCGCGCGGGATCACCTGCGTCGACACCGGCTCGACGCCTAGCCCCATCGCCTTGGCGACATGCTGCTCCACCCGCGGGTCCACTTGCGCGAACGTGCCGACCGCGCCGGAAATCGCGCAGGTGGCGACTTCCGTGCGCGCACAGATCAGCCGCTCCTTGGCGCGGATGAATTCGGCATAGGCATAAGCGAGCTTCAGGCCGAAGGTGGTCGGTTCGGCATGCACGCCATGCGAGCGGCCGATGGTGGGTGTGAGCTTGTGTTCGAAGGCCCGGCGCTTGAGCGCGGCGAGGAGCTGGTCGACATCGGCGATTAGTAATTGTACCGCGCGCACCAGCTGAACATTCAGGCAGGTGTCGAGCACGTCGGAGGAAGTCATGCCGGAATGCACGAAGCGCGCCTCCGGCCCCACGATCTCGGAAAGATGCGTCAGGAAAGCAATGACGTCGTGCTTGACCTCCGCCTCGATGGCGTCGATCCGCGCCACGTCGAACTTGGCGCTCTTGCCTTTCTCCCAGACCTTCTTGGCGGCTTCCTTCGGAATGATGCCGAGCTCGGCCATGGCGTCGGCGGCATGCGCCTCGATCTCGAACCAGATGCGAAAGCGCGTCTCGGGCGACCAGATCGCCGCCATTTCCGGCCGGGAGTAACGGGGAATCATTGCGCCCTCGCGGTATTCACCGGCGGGATGCGGGCGGTCACCGGGATGAAAAGGTTCCGGGCGTCTACGCCCGGGGTGGAATCCTGCACGATCACCACGAGTGCTGTCGCTCCGTTCGGCGCCTGGCGCGCATGCATATCGGCGATGCGATATCGCGTCGGACAGCCGCGCGCCGTGGGAATGGACACGTCCTGGCTGAGCCGGATCGCATCGGCGCCCTTGCGCTCAAGCGCCAGCCCGAAGCCGACCGGGCTTGCAGCTTTGTTTTGGCAGCGCGTTACCATCTTGAACTGGCGCAGCTTCAGCCAGCTTTCCGGGCCGAACCATTTGGAGGGCAGCGCGAACGATTTAACCGAAGCCTCCTCGAACGGCTCGGCGTCAAAGCCGCGGACCGAGACGGTCATCACACCCTTTTGCGAAATCTTCAGGCGCTTGATCTGCCGCGCGGTCGCCTTTGCGTGTTTCGCAAGCTCTTTGCGTTCCTCGTCACTAAAGGTGGTGCGGCTTCCCTTTATTGGCCGGCCGGTCTCGACGTCGAGGACCGTCGTGACGGAATAGGTCGTGCTTTTGTCCGCGCCATGCAGCTGGTAGGCGAAATAGCGGCCGTCTGGAGAAAAGCCGAGCACCTTCAGTTCGGCGGGATCGCGGGCCATAGCCGCCTGCGTGGCGAAGGCCAGCACCAGCAGGACGACCACGCCAACTCGTTTCATGATCACGCCGCTTCTCCGCGCGCCAGCGCGCCGACGTGGCGGATTGCTGAAATGTTGTTGCGATAGGCGGCGGCGCCACCCTTGAACACGGCCGAGCCTGCCACCAGCACATTGGCCCCTGCGGCACTGACCAGCGGCGCGGTCTCCGGCGTGATCCCGCCGTCCACCTCGATGTCGATCGGCCGTCCTGCCACCATGGCCTGGATGCGGGCGATCTTTTCCACCGCCGATTGGACGAAGGCCTGGCCGCCGAAGCCGGGATTTACCGACATCACCAGGATCAGATCGACCATGTCGAGTACATATTCGATGGTCGATTCCGGCGTGCCCGGATTGATCGAGACGCCAGCCTTCTTGCCGAGCGCACGGATGGCCTGCAGCGAACGGTGCAGATGTGGTCCCGCCTCCACATGCACGGTAATGATGTCGGAGCCGGCCTTGGCGAAGGCTTCCAAAAAGGGATCGCACGGCGCGATCATCAGATGCACGTCAAAGATCTTGCTGCTTATTGGGCGGAGCGCCTTCACCACGTCGGGGCCGATGGTGATATTGGGCACGAAATGTCCGTCCATCACATCCACATGGATCCAGTCGGCGCCGGCGGCTTCGACGGCACGGATTTCCTCGCCCAGTTTGGCGAAATCCGAGGCCAGAATGGATGGCGCGACAAGGAGCGGGCGGCGCATGCAGGATTCCCCTCAGGAATATTCGGGTAACATGCCACAGAAGCCCGGGCAACGCTGCCCGAACGGGAGTTTCGCACAGCGTTAGCGCTGCCTATATGCGCGCTAAGCGTTGCCTATATTACTGTCGTGTCTTGCGTGGCAGGACGTAACCGGAACCAACGGAATCACTCCATGGCTCGAACGGACGCCGTCGTTTTGGGCGCCGGCATCGTCGGTACCTCCATCGCCCTGCATCTCGCCAAGCGAGGGCTTTCGGTCGCGCTCGTCGACCGTGGCGGGCCGGGCGAAGAAACTTCCTACGGCAATGCGGGCGTGCTCGAAGGCGAGACGATCTTCCCGCCGGCCTTTCCACCCAGACTCTGGTCGTTGTTGCGCGTGGGGCTGAAGCGTTCGCCGGAAGCCAACTATCATTTGGCCTTTCTGCCGCGGGTGGCGCCATGGCTGTTCTCCTTCTGGCTCGCGTCGCGCCCGAAAAAGCTGCTGGAATTCGCCTTTGCCATGCGGCCGATGTTTTCCCGCGCGGTGGCGGAGCACGAGGCGCTGATGACGGAATCCGGCGCGCTGGATTATCTGCGCAAGACCGGATGGGCCAAGATCTACCGCAGCGAGAAGACCTTCGCCGAGATGGCGCCGGAGCTTAATTTGGCCGACGAACTCGGCATTGCCTACCGCGCCATGGACACCCGCGCGATGCTCGAGCTCGAGCCAGCGCTGAAGCCGCATTTCGAGCGGGCGATCTACTGGTCGGGCCCTGCCAGCCTGAGCAATCCCCTGGCGGTGACGAAAGCCTATGCCGCGCGCTTCGAGGCGCTCGGCGGCGTCATGCTGGTCGGCGATGCGCGCACCTTGCACCGCAACGGCTCGAGCTGGCGCGTCGACACCGCCGAAGGGCCGCTCGACGCCGGACAAGCGATCATTTCGCTCGGGCCCTGGGCGCCCGACGTACTGGAGCCGATCGGCATCCATCTGCCGCTCGGCATCAAGCGGGGCTATCACCGCCATTTCCAGCTGGCAGGCAGCGTGCCGATGACTCGCCCTGTGGTTGATATCGATAACGGCTATTGCGTCACGCCGATGCAGCAGGGAATCCGCCTTACCACCGGTGCTGAATTCGCCGACCGTGACGCCGGGCCGACGCCGGTGCAGTTCGATCGCTTGATGCCGAAAGCGCGTGAGGTCTATCCGCTCGGCGAGCAGGTGAAGGAGCAGACCTGGCTCGGCAAGCGGCCATGCTTTCCGGATTCCCGCCCGGTGATCGGACCGGCGCCGAAGCAGGCCGGGCTGTGGCTGGCTTACGGCCATGCGCATTGGGGGCTGACGCTGGGACCGACGACGGGCCGGCTGGTCGCCGATCTGGTTACCGGCGCAACACCGTTCTGCGATCCCGCTCCGTACGCGGCTGAGCGTTTCCTTTGATGTCGGATGATGCGATCTCGCGGCAGGCGTAGTTGTCGCGGATTTCCTGATTGAAGAAGCGTCCTTTCGAGCCCGACGCCCGGAAGGCGCTGTGCACATCCGGCGGCACGTCGGCATAGGCGTAGACCCGGCCGGTGACGAAGGTCACCACCAGCTGCCGGCTGGCAACATTGTAGGAAAAGTCGCGGATCACCATCGAAGGCATGCGTATCAACGCGCGAATCAGCGCTCCGGTTCAGCCGCCGAATTTGTCTTTCCAGCTCGGCAAGGCGTCGGTAAAGGGCTGGGCGGAAGCCTCATAGACCGCGCGGGCAATCGCCCGCGCCGTGACATTGGCCGCGACCGCGCCAAGCCGGGCTATCGCATGCAAGGGCTCGGTGAGCGCTTTCCTCCCGGTAGCGGCGGCGAAGAGCACGTCACCGTCGAGCGGCGTATGCACCGGATAGATCGCGCGCGCGAGGCCGGTCTGCGCCATGACGGCGATGCGTTTGGCCTCGGCCTTGCTCAGCGCCGCATCGGTTGCCACGACGACCAGCGTGGTATTGGCCCCCGCGCGGCCCTTGATGCGCGGCTCCAATGCTTCCCCCGAAATTGACGCGGGCAGCCCGGCGCCGCCGAATTCCTTGTCCTGCTCGAATGGCGCCGCCCAGAAGTGCCGGCTGTCGCCGACGGTGACGCTGCCGGCGGCGTTCACCGCCGCGAGCGCACCGACGGTGAAACCATCCACGCGTGTAGACGCCGATCCGATGCCGCCCTGCAGATTGACGGTGTGGGCCCCGAGCCCGGCGCCGACGCTGCCGAGCGCGCAATCCACGCCCGCGATCTCCGCCGCCGCGTAGCCGAGTTCGCGGTAGGGCGGATAGCGGCCCCAGTTCTTGTCGCCGCCGCTCAAGAGATCGAACAGGATGGCGGCGGGCACGATCGGCACCCGCGCGCTGCGCACGGCGAAACCGCGGCCCTGCTCACGCAGATAGGCCTGCACACCGGAAGCCGCATCGAGCCCGAAGGCCGAGCCGCCCGACAGCGCGATGGCGTCGATGCCGCTGACGGTCTGCGCCGGATCGAGCAGGGCGGTCTCCCTGGTGCCCGGGCCGCCGCCGCGCACGTCGATGCTGGCGGTCGCCGGCTCGTCGAACATGACGACGGTGACGCCCGAGCCGAGCCGGGGGTCGCCGGCATGGCCGACGCGCACGCCGGCGACATCGGTGATCAGATTGCGCATGGGCTCTCCTGCGACCAACCATAGCATCGGCAATCGCTTGCGGGCGTGGGACCTTTGGCGCATCTAAAGGGAATGGCCGATGTTTCCATTCCCGCCGCGATGCTCGCAGGGCTTATCAGTTTCCTCTCGCCCTGCGTGCTGCCGCTGGTGCCGCCTTATCTGGTCTATCTCTCCGGCCTGTCGCTGGAGCGCTTGGGCGATGCGGAGCCGGAACCGGCGGTGCGGCGGGAGACGGTGATCGGCGCGGCCTTGTTCGTGCTCGGCTTCACCACAATCTTTGTCGCGCTTGGCGCCAGCGCCAGTGCGATCGGCGGCCTGATCCGCGTCTATTCGGATGTTTTCGCGAAAGCCGCCGGCGTTGCCATCATCATCATGGGTCTGCATTTCCTCGGCGTCTTCCGCCTCGGTTTCCTGCAGCGTGAAAAGCGCGTCCAGGCGGCGAAGCCGGTCGGTCTGTGGGGTGCCTATGTCATGGGGCTGGCCTTCGCCTTCGGCTGGACGCCTTGCATTGGACCGATCCTGGCCGCGATCCTGGCGGTGGCGGCCTCCGAAACCACGGTGGCCAGAGGCGCCGGGCTGCTGGCGGTCTATTCGCTCGGGCTCGGCATTCCGTTTCTGCTGGCTGCCTTTGCGGTCGAACCCTTCGCCGCTTTCCTTGCCCGCTTCCGCGCGCACCTCGACAAGGTCGAGAAGCTGATGGGCGCGCTTTTGGTGCTCACCGGCATCGCCTTTTTGACTGGGTTCATCGCCGACGCCAGCTACTGGCTGCTGGAGACTTTCCCGGCGCTGGGGAGGATCGGCTAGCGCTCGATCCTGCACGCTAGCGGTGACGCCACGACAGCAGCCCGCTGCGTTTGGTCACCCAGTGATACTGCGTGACCATCTGGTTGGACCGCGTCACGCCGTAGCCGAGCAGGCTGATGATGAAGCAGAGCAGGGTATCGATCGCATAATAATAAGGCGAGAGTAGCGTGCCGCCGAACAAGGAAAAATGCAGGAAGCGCACGGTCATGCCGAGGATCATCGTGTATCCGACAAGCTGCCACCAGGGCCGCCAGGTGATCGCGATCGCCCGGCCGGTCAACCAGGACGTACCGCCGCCCAGAAAGAGCGTGACCAGCAAGAACACGCCGAGCGAATCTTCCTCGTAGAAATAGCCCTGCATCATTGCCTCGTCTGCTGCCGCCCGCCTTCCAGATAGGCGGCTTTCACCTCCGGCCGTGCGAGCAGCTCCGATCCGGTGCCCGAGAGCGTAATGCGCCCATTGACCATCACATAGCCGCGGTGAGCCAGCTTGAGGGCATGAAAGGCATTCTGTTCCACCAGGAATACGGTGAGACCCTCGCGCTGGTTAAGCTCGCGGATGGCATCGAAAATCTGTTTCGCCACCAGCGGCGCGAGGCCGAGGGAGGGCTCGTCGAGCAGCAGCAGGCGCGGGCGGCTCATCAGCGCGCGCGCGATGGAGAGCATCTGCTGTTCGCCGCCCGATAGCGTGCCGCCGCGCTGGTCAAGGCGCTCGCGCAGCCGCGGGAACAGCGAGAGCACGCGCTCCAGATCGGCGGCAAAATGCTGCGACGGGGCGACGATGGCGCCCATCTGCAGATTTTCCAACACCGTCATGCGGGCGAAGATGCGGCGGCCTTCCGGCGACTGCGCGATCTTCAGTTCGGCGATTTCATGGGTGGGAAGCTCGGTGATATCGCGGCCTTCGAATTCGATCCGGCCTTCGCGCGCGCGCGGATCGCCGCAGATCGTCATCATCAGGGTCGACTTGCCGGCGCCGTTGGCGCCGATCAGGGCCACGATCTCGCCCTCGCGGACTTCAACATCGACACCCTTGAGCGCCAGGATGCGGCCGTAATAGGTCTCCACCCCGCGCACCGCGAGCAAGGGGGTTGCTGTGCCCGGGTTCGGCGCGATCATAGCCCGGCCTCCGCCGTCGCATCCTCGACCTCGTGATCCTCGACACCGAGATAGGCTGCGATGACATTGGGATCGTTGCGCACGGACTCCGGCGTGCCGTCGGCGATCTTGACGCCGTGGTCCAGCACCACGATGTGGTCGGAAATCTGCATGACCACCGACATGTCGTGCTCGATCAGCAGTATCGAGGTTGCGCTTTCCTTGCGGATCGAGAGCAGCAGGTCGTTAAGATCGGCGCTTTCCCGCGCATTGAGCCCTGCCGCCGGCTCGTCGAGGCAGAGCAGCACCGGTTCGGTGCACATGGCGCGCGCCACTTCCAGGCGGCGCTGCGCGCCATAGGGCAATTCGCCGGCGGCGTCGTCGGCGCGATCGAGCAGGTTGATTTTTTCCAGCCAGTGAACGGCGTACTCGATGGCGTCGCGCTGGGCGCGCGTATAGCCGCGCGAGCCGAAGATGCCGAGCACGGTGAAGCCGGAGGCCATCATGAGCGGGTTGTGCTGCGCCACCAGGAGGTTTTCCAGCACGCTCATGCCTTGGAACAGTCGGATATTCTGGAAGGTGCGGGTCACGCGCGCCTTTTGCGTTACCAGATAATCCGGCATGCGCTCGAGCAGAAACAACGCGCCCTCCGGGCGGCGCAGGCTGCGCGACCCGCGCGCGGTGAGCTTGTCGAGATCCTCCCACAGTTTCGGGTCGCCGTGCTGAAGTGCGATGCGGCCCTCGCTCGGCTTGTAGAAACCGGTGATACAGTTGAACACCGTGGTCTTGCCGGCACCGTTCGGCCCGATCAGGGCGGTGATGGCGCCGCGCGCGGCCTCGAAGGAAAGGTCTTGCACGGCGATCAAGCCGCCGAAGCGCATGGTCAGATGCTCGACGCGCAGCAGGATGTCGCGCGGCGCAGGGGTCATCCGCGGCTCTCTTTCAACAGGTCGGCGGGGATCGCCTTGCGCTCCTCCAGGAAAATGGTCGGCTCGCGGGTGGAGATCAGCCCGCGCGGCTTCCAGATCATGATGAGAACCATTGCCAAGCCGAACAGCAGCATGCGGTAGCGGATCGGTTCGAAGTCATTGCCGAAAATCTGCTTGAGGAAATCGAGCTCGCGCATGATTTCGGTGCCGCCCACCAGCAGAATGGCGGCGATGGCGACGCCGATCTGGCTGCCCATGCCGCCAAGCACGACGATCGACAGGATGGTGGCGGATTCGATGAAGGTGAAGGATTCCGGCGAAATGAAGCCCTGCCGGGCGGCAAAAAACGCGCCGGCAAAGCCGGCCAGCATCGCGCCCATGGCGAAGGCGGTGAGCTTGGTGTTGGTGGTGTTGATGCCAAGCGAGCGACAGGCGATTTCGTCCTCGCGCAACGCCTCCCAGGCGCGCCCGACCGGCAACCGGCGCAGCCGCACGGTGATGAAAGCGGTGAGCAGCGCCAGGCCGAGTATGACGTAATAGAGAAATATCGTGCGGTAGAGCGGCGTGAATTCCAACCCGAACACCGCGGCGAAGCCGTCCTCATTGGCGTTGAACGGTATGCCGAAGAAAGTCGGGCGTGGGATGCCACTGATGCCGGCATAGCCGCCGGTCACGTCGACCCAGTTGATCAGCACCAGCCGGATGATTTCCCCAAAGGCCAGCGTGACGAGGGCGAGGTAGTCGCCGCGCAGGCGCAGCACCGGAAAGCCGAGCAGGATTCCCCAGAACGCCGCGAGGATTCCGGCCAGCGGCAGCAGCATCCAGAAAGAGAAGCCCAAGCTCTTTGACAGCAGCGCGTAGGAATAAGCGCCCACCGCGTAAAAGGCGACATAACCGAGATCGAGCAGACCGGCGAGCCCGACCACGATGTTCAGGCCCCAGCCCAGCATCACGTAGATCAGGATCTGGATGCCGAAATTGTCGATCCATTTGAGCGCGCCGCTCCAGCCGGTGAGCGCCAGCACGATCGGCGGATAGACCGTGACAAATCCGATTGCGAAGGGCGCGAACCATTTGCTCAGCGCCTTGCGCCAGCGCGGCGCCGGGGCGCTGGTGGCAGTCGCCTTGGGCGGGCGCCGCTCCAGCCAGGGGACGACGATAAGGATGTGCAGGAAGCGCAGGACCGCAACGACGGCAACGAAAGCGAAGAACAGCCCCCATCGCGTCTCGAGCACCAGCTCGTTGCGCATGCTCTGCACGGTGGTGAAGGCCACCAGCGGCAGGAACAAGGCGACGCCGAGCAGGCCGGTTACCGCCGCCTCTTTCAGTGCGCGAAACACAAGAGGTTGGGGGGCCCGGGTGGGCGCCTCGGCCGGCATCTCACACCTTCTCGACGTCCGGCTTGCCGAGCAGGCCCTGCGGCAGGAAAATCAACGTAATGGCAAGCAGAGAAAAAACCGCGACATCCTTGTAGTCGATGGAAAAATACGCCGACCACATTGTCTCGATAATTCCGATCAGGAGACCGCCGATCACCGCGCCGGGCAGCGAGCCGATGCCGCCCAGCACGGCTGCCGTGAAGGCCTTGATGCCGGGCACAAAGCCGTCGGCGAAATTCACCACGCCATAGTACATCAGATACATTGAGCCGGCGACGGCGGCGAGCGATGCAGCAATCACGAAGGTGATTGCGACGGTGCGGTCGACATCGACGCCGACCAGCGCGGCCATTTTCTGATCCTGCTCGCAGGCGCGCTGCGCGCGGCCAAGCGAGGTCTTGCTCACCAGATACCAGAAGGCGACCAGGAGCAGCGCAGTCACCGCCCAGATGGCGATCTGCTCATAGGACACCGCCACGTCATAGCCGCGGCCCTCTATCAGCGTGATCGTCTGGTTGAACATCGGTGGGATCGATTTGTTGCGCTGACCCTGCGATACCTGCACGAAATTGGTCAGGAAGATCGACATGCCGATCGACGAGATCAGCGGCGCGAGGCGAAAGGACTGCCGCAGCGGCCGGTAGGCAACGCGCTCGATGGCCCAGTTGAGCACCGAGGTCAGCACCATGGACACGATCATGATGATGATCAGCGCCAGCACCATGGAGGAGACGCCGAGCCATTCGGTGAGGATTAGGAGCGCGGTCAGGGCGATGAAGGAGGAGACCATGAACACGCCGCTATGGGCGAAGTTCACCATGTTGAGGATGCCGTAGACCATCGTATAGCCGATGGCGATCAGGCCATAGATCGAGCCGAGGGTCACGCCGTTGATGAGCTGTTGGACGAAGACTTCCATGCTTCCGCGTGGCTGCCGCCCCCTTTTTGGCGCCGACTTGTCCGTATTTCTTAGCAGTCGCCGCACAGCGCGGCAATGTTGCACACAGGCGCGGCAAGCCGTCTGTTTGCGCTCGGCGCGCTGCGCTATGCTGGAGCATGGCCGAGCCCGCGCTGCCGCTGTTTCATTTATACGGCGATTCACCGGATAATCAGGCGTTCGACTTTATACACATCGAAACGATCGCCTCCCGCGCCTCGATCCATGATTGGGTGATCCGCGCGCATCGGCACGGCAATCTGTCGCAGATTTTATTCGTGGCCCATGGCGGCGGCGAGATGACCTTCGAAGCTGCGACGCTTCTCTTCACCGCGCCGGCCGCCATCCTGGTGCCCTCGACCATTGCCCATGGCTTTCGCTTCGAGCCGGAGGTGACCGACGGCTGGGTGGTGAGCTTCACCGACGACGTGGCCTCCGCCTTGGGAAATCACTCCGACGCCGCCTGGTCGCGGCTGCGGGCGCTCGCCGCCGATCCGGTGGTGCCGCTGGCAACGCCGGAGGAGGGAAAGCGCGTCGCGGAGCTTTGCGCCGATCTGCATCGGGAGCGATTTTTGGCACGGGAAGGTTTTCGCGTCGCCATGCGCGGCCTTTTGGCCCTGATCGCGGTGGAAGTGGTGCGGCTTGCCGCCAGCCGCGCACGCTCGGGCGCAGTGACGCTCGCGCCCGCTGACCCGATGGTCGGCGCCTTGCGCGACCTGATCGAGGAGAATTTCCGCCACGAGCGGCGCTTATCCTTCTACGCCGAGAAGCTGGCGATGACGCCGGACCGCCTCAACGATCACGTCAAGCGCGCCACCGGCGTCACCGCGGGCCATCTCATCCGCCAGCGCGTTCTCACCGAAGCCAAGCGGCAACTCGTCTTCACCAATCAGGCGATCCAGGAAATCTCCTACGATCTGTCCTTTTCCGATCCCTCGCATTTCGCGCGCTTCTTCCGCGGGCAGACCGGAACGACGCCGCAGGAATTTCGCGCGGGCAGGAGCGGGTAAAAATCTCCGCCGCTCGGCTAACCCTTGCCGATTTCCTTCATCACCGCGGCAGCCTCCTTGAACGCATGGTTGGCGGCGGGCAGGCCGCAATAGATCGCCTGCTGCAAAATGATTTCCTTGATGTCGTCGGCGGAAAAGCCGCCCTCGGTCATCGCCGCGCGCATATGCATGCGGAATTCATCCCATTGTCCGAGCGCGATCATCGTTCCGATAACGAGCACGCGCCGCGTGCGCTCGTCGAAATGCGGGCGCGCCCAGATCTCGCCCCAGGCGTAGCGCGTGATGAATTCCTGGAAGTCTTGGTTGAAGGGTGTCTTGTTGGCCTCGGCGCGGTCCACCCAGGCATCGCCCAGGACCTCGCGCCGGCGCGCCATGCCCTTGTCGAAGCGTTCGCGGTCGTCCATTGATGCCTCCTAACGCGCCGGCTGAGCCAGAAATTTCGATACCGTGTCGGTATAGATCGCGGGCTGCTCGACATTGGCGATATGCGCGGTGTCGAGCACCGTGAGCGCAGAACCCGAAATCCGCGCATGCATGAATTCGGCGCCATCGAGCGGCGTCGATTGGTCGTGTTTTCCGGCGATGATCAGGGTCGGGGCGGCGATCCGCTGCAACAATTCGCGCTGATCCATGTCGCGGAGCGCCTCGCAGGCGGCGATGTAGCCTGGCACCGGCGTGGCCGAAAGCATCTGCGTCATGCGCGCAATAGTTTCCGGCTCGCGCGCGCGGAAGCCGGCGGTGAACCAGAGCTTAATCACCGTATCGGCGACAGCGCCGATACCTTTCTCGCGAACAATTTTGATGCGGTCGTTCCAGCGCGTCTTGTCGGCGAAATAGGCCGAGGTATTGGACAGGATCAGCTTGTCGATCCGGTCCGGCGCGTTGGCAGCCAACCATTGGCCGACCATGCCGCCCATGGAGAGCCCGCACCAACGCACCTTGTCGAGCCCCAGTGCATCGATGATGGTCAGCGCGTCGCGCCCGTAGCGTTCCAGGCTGTGCGGCGGATGGCCGAGGCCGGATCGGCCATGCCCGCGCTGGTCGTAGCGCACCACGTGAAAGCTGCGCGCCCATTCGGCCGCCTGCGTGTCCCACAGATGCAGGTCGGTGCCGAGCGAATTGGAAAGGATGAGGGCAGGGGCCGAACTCGCGGCCATCCTGGCGCACGTAGAGCGGGCAGCCCTCGACATCGACCACGCGCCCCGTCATCTGCCGCCTCCCCGTTTGATCGAATCCAGCAGGCTGTCGATGAATTCCGCCGCCACGCCGGTATAAGCCTCGGGCGCGAACAGTTTGGCGATTTCGTCCGCGCGAAGCTGCGCGGTCACGCGCTTGTCCTCGCTCAGCACGTCGCGCAGGTGACGCTTGTCCTTGCCCGCTTTTCTCGAGGCTTCCTCCACCAGCTTGTGCGCCTCCTGCTTGCCGATCTTGCCGGCGAGCGCGAGCGATACCGCTTCGGCCATGATCAGCCCGCCCGTGATGTCGAGATTGGCGCGCATCTTCTGCGCATCGATCTCGATGCCTTCGGCGATATCGACAACGGCGCGCAGCGCGCCCGAGGTCACCAAGGCGAGCGCCGGGAAAGTCGGCCATTCCGCCTGCCATCCGCCAAGCGCGCGCTCATGCTCCTGCACTTGCGCGGCGAAGATGGTGGCTGCCAGCTGCGGCGCGATGGCGGCCGCCGCGAGCGCAGCCGCCGCGGCTATCGGGTTGCGCTTATGCGGCATCGATGACGAGCCGCCGCGCCCGGCTTCCGCCGGCTCAAAGGCCTCGCCGACTTCCGTCTGCATCAGAAGCGAGATATCGCGTGCGATCTTGCCGCAGGTGCCGGCGAGGATCGCGAAGGCGCCCGCGACCTCAGCCAGTCGGTCGCGATGGCTGTGCCAGGGCGCTTCAGGCGCCGGAAGCTTGAACTCCCTGGCAAGGCGTTCGGTCACATCGAGCCCGCGCGTGCCGAGCGCAGCCAGCGTGCCGGCCGCCCCGCCGAATTGCAGCACCAAGGCGCTTTGGCGCAGCCGCAGCAGCCGGTCCTTCGCGCGCCCCAGTGCGGCGGCATAGCCCGCGAGCTTGAGCCCGAAGGGCATCGGCAGCGCCTGCTGCATCCAGGTGCGCGCTGCTGCCGGCGTCGCCTTGTGCTTTCGAGCCTGCGCACTGAAAGCGGCCACGGCGCGGTCGAGATCGGCCGCGAGCGCATCGATGGCGTCGCGCAGTTCCAGCACCAGCGCGGTGTCAATCAGATCCTGGCTGGTGGCGCCCCAATGCACGAAGCCTGCGGCTTCCTTGTCGGTTTTGGCGACCTCCGCGGTCAGCGCCTTGACCAGGGGGATGGCGATGTTCCCGCCGGCAACCGCGTCTTCGGCGATCTTGCGGATGTCGAACAACTCGGCGCGGCAGGCTTGGCGGATCGGAGCGACGGAGCTTGAGGGAATGATCCCCGCATCGGCTTCCGCCTTGGCCAGCGCGGCCTCGAAATCCAGCATCCGCTGTATGCGCGCCTTGTCATCCACCACGGCGCGCATGGCCGCGCTGGAGAAGAGTGGTCCGAGCAGGGAGGAGGATGACAGTAGCGCCATGATTCACACTCGCGGGCGCGCAGTTAGCCCGATTTGCCGGAACGGCGCGAGTGGGCGGGCTTTCCGCATTTGGGACTATATTCAGACATGGCGCGTCTGATCCAGACGTTGTTTGACGCTCACGGGATATTCGGACTATCTCCCGCCAGCGGTTCGGCAAAGGCGCGGGGAAATCTCATGGCGATGACGATGAGCGGCGAATACCAGATTGCAGCCCCGCGCGAGGTGGTCTGGGACAAGCTCAACGACCCGGAAGTGCTGAAAGCCTGCATCCCGGGCTGCGAGAGCCTGGACAAGCTTTCCGATACCGAATTCCAGGCCGTGGCCGTGACCAAGATCGGCCCGGTGAAGGCCAAGTTCAAAGGCAAGGTCAATCTCAGCGACCTCGATCCGCCCAACGGCTACAAGATTTCCGGCACGGGGGACGGCGGCATCGCCGGTTTCGCCAAGGGCGGGGCGGTGGTCGCGCTCATCCCCAAGGATGGCGGCACCTTGCTCACCTATAATGTGGAAGCGCAGATCGGCGGCAAACTGGCGCAGATCGGCCAGCGCCTGGTCAACGGCGCCGCGAAGAAACTCGCGGACGAGTTTTTCGAGAAATTCGCCGCCGCCGCTGCGGTGTCCGCCACCTGACCACCCCGGCTTGCCACCTTGACCGCGCCCCGCGTGCCGCTAAAGTCCCGCCCGAAACCGCCTTTTCAGGCTTATCGGACCAAATCCGGGGAGAAAACTGAATGCCCGCCGTCGCGATGACGGTGAACGGCAAAGCCGTCACCGCCGATGTGGATCCGCGCACGCTCCTGGTCGAATTCCTGCGCGAGCATCTGCGCCTGACCGGCACCCATGTCGGGTGCGACACCTCGCAATGCGGCGCCTGCGTCGTGCATGTGAACGGCAAGGCCCTGAAAGCCTGCACCACCTTTGCGTGGCAGGTCGAGGGTGCGAGCGTCACCACGATCGAAGGCCTGGCCGCGCCCGACGAGCCGCTGCATCCGATGCAGGAAGCCTTCCGCGAGCACCACGGATTGCAGTGCGGCTACTGCACCCCGGGCATGATCATGTCGGCAATCGATATCGTGAACCGCAAGGGTTTTGCGCTGGAAGACCACGTCATCCGCGAAGAGCTCGAAGGCAATATCTGCCGCTGCACCGGCTACCACAATATCGTGAAGGCGATCGCATCCGGCGCCGCGGCCATGGGCGGCAAGAAAGCCGCAGCGTAAGGGCAAAGGCAGCAGGCGACTTCCAGGGAAAATTTCGATGTACGCTTTCACCTATCATCGCCCGACCACGGTACGGCAGGCGGCCAATCTCCTGGCCAAGCATGAGGACGCCAAGCTTCTGGCCGGCGGTCACACGCTGATCCCGACGATGAAGTTGCGGCTGGCGTCGCCATCGCAGCTCGTCGACCTGTCGCAGATTGACGGCCTTTCGGGCATCGAGCTGAAAGGACGCACCATCATCATCGGTGCGATGACGCGTCATTCCGAAGTAGCCGAATTCCCCGGTCGTGAAGGAAAACCTGCCGGCGCTGGCCTACCTTGCCGGTGTGATCGGCGATCCCGCCGTGCGCCATCGAGGCACCATCGGCGGTTCGGTGGCCAACAACGATCCCACCGCCGATTATCCTGCCGGCTGTCTGGGGCTCGGCGCGACCATTATCACCTCCAAGCGGCGCATCCGTGCGGATGAATTCTTCAAGGGCATGTTCGAAACCGCGCTTGAACCCGACGAGATCATCGTGCGGATCAGCTTTCCCGTGGTGCAGAAGGCGGCTTACGAAAAATTCCGCAACCAGGCTTCGCGCTATGCGCTGGTCGGCGTCTTCGTCTCCAAACGCTCGTCGGAAATCCGCGTTGCCGTTACCGGCGCGGGCGGCAACGGCGTGTTTCGGGTGCCGCAGTTCGAAGAGGCGTTGAAGAAGCGCTTCTCGCCGAAGTCGCTGGAAGGGCTGACGGTGTCCCCGGACGGACTCAATGGCGACATCCACGGCAGCGCGGAGTATCGCGCGCACCTGGTCGGCGTGATAGCCAGGCGCGCGGTCGCCAAGGCGACGGCGTAATCACGCCGGCTGTTTCTCCAACTCGCCCAGCAGATCCTTCAGGTCGAGCCGCGCGTTCACCATTGCAAGCTGGCCGTCCGCCGTATGGGGCCACTGCTCTTTCGGCTTGTCCCAGTAGAGCTCCACGCCGTTGTTGTCCGGATCGCGCAGGTAGAGCGCCTCGCTGACGCCGTGATCGGCGGAGCCGTCGAGCGGGATGCCGGCTTTGATGACCCGCCGCAACGCATCCGCCAGCTTCTCGCGCGTCGGATAGAGAATTGCCAGATGAAAAAGTCCGGTGGCGCCGGGAGGCGGCGGCGCAGCGCCCGCGCTTTCCCAGGTGTTGACGGCGATGTGATGGTGATAGTCGCCGGCTGCCATGAAGGCTGCGCCCGGCCAGCGCTGGGTCACCGTGAAGCCGAGCACGCCGACATAGAAGGCCAAAGCGCGGTCGAGGTCCGCGACCTTGAGATGGACGTGACCAATTTGCACGCCGGGATCGATCGTTTTGCTGTCGGTCATGGATCGGGCTTTCGTCTGAGGATGCTTCACCTTACATGTAGGAAGCCCGTTATAATGGGCAACAGGAGGCGCAGATGCTGGCGCGCGACGAAGACATCCTCAAAGATGCCGAAGACTGGCGTAAGGCCGGCCGCGGCGTGGCGCTTGCCACCGTCGTCGAGACCTGGGGCTCGGCCCCGCGCCCGGTCGGCTCCAATCTGGTGATTGATGAAGAGGGCAATTTCCTGGGCTCGGTTTCAGGCGGTTGTGTCGAAGGCGCGGTGGTGACCGAGGCGATGGAAGTGATCGATAGCGGCAAGCCGCGGGTGCTGGAATTTGGTGTTGCCGACGAGACCGCCTGGAAGGTCGGCCTTTCCTGCGGCGGCACGATCCGGGTCTTCGTGGAGAAGGTGGAGTAACGCTTCTTGCAACTCGACATCCTTTCCAAACTCAACGCTGAACGCGCGGCCCGCCGTGCGGTCGCCGTCGTCACCGATATCGCGAGCGGCGCGCAGCGGCTGGTGACAGCCGAAGAAATTTCTGCCGATCCCCTGCGCGACGTGCTGGAAAAGCACCTGCACAGCGGCAAGAGCGGCATGGAGGAAGCGGCCGGCGATCGGGTTTTCGTCACCGTGCATGTGCCGCCGCCCCGTCTCGTCATCACCGGCGCCGTCCATATCAGCCAAATACTGGCGCCGATGGCGCGCATGCTCGGCTACGACGTCACCATCGTCGATCCGCGTACCGCCTTTGCCACCGTCGATCGCTTCCCCGAGGTCAAAGTGATCCCGGACTGGCCGGATGTGGCACTGCCGCCGCTTGGCATCGACCATTACACAGCCTTTGTCGCTCTCACCCATGATCCGAAGATCGATGATCCCGCGCTGCTGCATGCGCTCGCGCGCGATTGCTTCTATATCGGCGCGCTCGGGTCGAAAAAGACACATGCGCGGCGTGTCGCGCGGCTGGTGGAGCAAGGCGTGAGCGAGGCGAACATCGCCCGCATCCACGCGCCTATCGGCCTTTCCATCGGTGCCGTGTCGCCTGCGGAAATCGCGCTCGCCGTCATGGCGCAGATTACCGCGCGGCTGCGCCAGCCGGCCGAGGCGGCGAAGTGAAATTCGGTCCCGTCGCACCGAAAGACGCGCTCGGCGCTACCGCCGTTCACACCCTGCGTCAGGGTTCGCTGGTGCTGAAGAAAGGCACCGTGATTGGTAAGGCGGAAGTGGCGGCGCTGGAAACCGCCGGCGTCGGTGAAATCGTGGTCGTGCGGCTGGAACCCGGCGACATATCGGAAGACGCCGCCGCCGCTGAAATCGCGCGCGCGGTCGCCGGTGAGGGCACGCGCACCGACCGCGCTTTCACCGGCCGCTGCAATCTGTTCGCCGAACAGGCCGGCGTGCTGGTGGTCGATAAAGCAAGCATCGACCGCATCAATCGTATCGACGAGGCGATCACGCTCGCCACTTTGCCGGCGCATAAACCGGTGGTGGCGGGTGAGATGATCGCCACGGTGAAGATCATTCCCTTCGCGGTCGCCGCTGCGCATCGCGACGCGGCGCTGGCTGTCGCACAAGGCAAGCCGCTGATCCGGATCGCACCCTACAAGCTGCGCAAGATCGGCGTGATCTCGACCAAGCTGCCGGGCCTGGCGGAAAAGATCATCGACAAGACGATCAAGGTGACGCGCGAACGTTTGGCGCCGGCCGGTGCGGAAATCATCGGCGAGCGCCGCGTGCCGCATGACGAAGCGGCGCTGGCGCAGGCGATCGAGGCCGTGCTGCAGGAGGGCGCAGAGCTTGTTGTCGTCTTCGGCGCGTCCGCCATCGCCGACCGACGTGACCTGATCCCGAGCGCGATCGAGAAAGTCGGGGGCGCTATCGAGCATTTCGGCATGCCGGTCGATCCGGGCAACCTGATGCTGGTGGGCCGCGCGCAGGATCGTTTAGTGCTGGGCGCGCCCGGCTGCGCGCGCAGCCCGAAGGACAATGGGTTCGACTGGGTGTTGATGCGCATGCTGGCCGGCATTCCGGTCACCCGGGATGACATCACCGGGATGGGCGTCGGCGGGCTATTGATGGAAATCGTCACCCGGCCCCAGCCGCGCGAGGAGCCGGCCGTCGGGGCAGGGCGCGTCGCCGCGGTCGTTCTCGCCGCGGGACGCTCCACGCGCATGGGCGGGCCCAACAAGCTGTTGGCCGAGATCAATGGCAAGCCGCTCGTGCGCATCGCAGTCGAACAGGCGCTGGCCTCGCGCGCCAGCCCGGTCATCGTGGTGACCGGACATCAGCGCAAGGAGGTCGAAGCCGCGATTGCCGGACTTGACGTAAAGACGGTGCACAATCCGGATTTCGCGCAGGGGCTGGGCACCTCATTGCAGGCGGGGGTGGCAGCCGTGCCGGCCGAGAATGACGCCGCGCTCATCTGTCTCGCCGACATGCCGCAGGTGAATGCCGCACTGATTGACAAGCTGATCGTTGCTTTCGATCCGGAGAAGGGCGCGCTGGTGGTATTGCCGACGCGCGACGGCCAGCGCGGCAATCCGGTGCTTTGGTCGCGGCGCTTCTTTCCGGATCTGATGGCCGTCGAGGGTGACGTCGGCGCCCGCCATCTGATCGCGCGTTATGCGGAGGCTGTGACCGAGGTGCCGGTGGATGGCCAAGCGGCTTTTGTCGATGTGGACACGCCGAAGTCGCTGCAGACGCTGCAAACCGCGCCGGCGAAATAGCCAAACCTTTCGTTTTCCCCGTTTTCACTGAGCTTTTATGGGCCCCTTGCGGGGAGCCCTGAAATCGGCTATTTATGACTGACCGGTCAGTCATATTGCGGCGGACCCATGAAAACAGCCAGGAAGAAATCAGCGACGGGGCGCACCAAGGGTGGCATTGCCGCTGCGCCCGAGCCTCGCGTGGAGCCGGCCGCGGCGCAAGCCGGCAAGCGAGAGGCGATCCTCTCCGCGGCGCTGGAGGAATTTTCGACCCGCGGCTTTGCCGCCGGCAGGCTGGACGATGTTGCGCGCCGGGCCGGCGTCGCCAAGGGCACCATCTATCTGTACTTCCGCGACAAGGAGACCCTGTTCCAGGAACTGGTGCGGGCGGAGTTGAGCCCGGTCGTCGCGGCGCTGGAGGCGGCGCCGATCGGCGACCTGCCGATGCGCGTTGTCGCCGAGCGGCTGGTGACGATCTTCGCGCGAGAGATTATCGGCACCCACCGCAAGGACGTGATCCGGCTGGTGCTCACGGAAGGGCCGCGCTTTCCCGTCATCGGCGAATTCTATTATCGCGAAGTGGTCGAACGGGTGATGGCTGTCATCCGCGGCATGGCGCAACGCGCCGTGGAACGCGGGGAATTGCCGAACGACGCGCTGGTGCGCTTCCCGCAGCTCCTGGCCGCGCCAGGCATTGTTGCCATCATCTGGAGCGGGTTATTCGACCGCTGGGCCAAGATCGACATCGAGGCCCTCATGCGCGCCCATCTCGATCTCGTCTTCGGCAGGAGGGCGGCATGAAGATGCATCGCTGCGCATGGCTTGCCGCCATCCTGCTCTCAGCCTGCGCCCCCTCGGGCGACAACGGTTATCAAGGGTGGGTCGAGGCCGAACAGGTTTTTGTCAGCCCGCACGAATCCGGACGGATCGAAACGCTATCGGTCCGCGAGGGCGACGCAGTCACGGTCGGCGCACCTTTATTCACGCTCGACGACGAACTGCAGCAGGCCGATCTCAACCAAAACCAGGCAACGCTGACCAACGCGCGCCAGGCCTTCGAGCGTGCTCAGCTCTTGCTCAAGACGGCGTCCGGCACGCAAAAAACCTTTGAAGATGCCGAGTCGGTGTTACGCACGGCCGAGGCGAGGCTGAATTCCTCGCAAACCCGGCTGGCGCGGCGCAAAGTCGTGAGCCCGGCGTCCGGTATCGTGCAGCAGATCTACTTCCGTCAGGGCGAGATCGTGCCGGTCGGCCGGCCTGTGCTTGCGCTGCTGCCGCCGGAAAATGTGAAGCTGCGCTTCTTCGTGCCGGAAACCATGGTACCGAAGATCGCGCTTGGCGACACGGTCACTGTCGGCTGCGACGGCTGCCCGACGGACCTTACCGCACGGGTGAGTTTCATGGCGCAGACCGCCGAATTCACTCCGCCGGTCATCTACAGTCTCGAGGAACGCGCGAAGCTTGTATTCCTGGTCGAGGCGCGGCCGGAAAAACCCGCAATGCTGCGCGTCGGTCAGCCGGTGACCATCAGTCTGCTGGCGGAGAAGCGATGACATCGTCCTCCGATATCGTGATCGATGTCGAAGGCCTGAGCAAATCCTTCGACGGCCGCGAGGTCGTGCACGATCTCTCGATGCAGGTGAAGCGCGGAACGATCTACGGCTTTCTCGGCCCCAACGGCTCGGGCAAGACCACGACCATCCGCATGCTGTGTGGATTGCTCACGCCCGATGCCGGCCGCGGCACCTGTCTCGGTTACGACATCCGTACCGAGGCCGACAAGATCAAGAACCACGTCGGTTACATGACCCAGCGCTTCAGCCTCTACCAAGACCTTTCGGTGCGGGAGAATCTGGAATTTGTCGCCCGCATCTACGGCATCAAGGACCCCGCCGCCGCCGCGGGTGCAGCCATTGAGCATCTCGGCCTGACGCAACGTCAGGAGCAGATCGCGGGCACCTTGTCCGGCGGCTGGAAACAGCGGCTGGCGTTGGGAGCCTGCACTCTGCCCGATCCGGAATTACTGCTGCTCGATGAGCCGACGGCAGGCGTTGATCCCAAAGCGCGGCGCGAATTCTGGAATGAGATCCATGCGCTCGCCGAAGGCGGCCTGACGGTGCTGGTCTCCACCCATTACATGGACGAAGCCGAGCGCTGCCACGAGATCGCTTATATCGCCTATGGCCGGCTCCTGGCGCACGGCACGGTCGGCGAAGTGATCGCTCACTCCGGCCTTACGACCTACACCGTAAGCGGGCCGGGCGTGCCGCGGCTTTCGGCGGAACTGTCCGACAAGCCGGGCGTGATGGTCACGCCCTTCGGCGCGAAGCTGCACGTGTCGGCCCGCGACGAAGCCGCGCTGGCGGCGGCTATCGCGCCCTATCGGCAAGATCCGGAGCTGGAATGGGAGGCGTCGAGCCCGTCGCTGGAGGACGTCTTTATCGACCTGATGACGGATGCCAGGGATAATTTCCAATGACCTTGCTCGGCGACAGCTGGCGCGACTTCTGGCGCCGCGTCCGCGCGATGATCGTCAAGGAATTCCTGCAGCTGCGCCGCGACCGGATCACGCTGGCCACGATGGTGACGGTACCGCTGATGCAGCTCGTGCTGTTCGGCTATGCCATCAACACCTCGCCGCGCGACCTGCCGGCGGCCGTGCTGATGCAGGAGCAGAGCGACGTCTCCCGGTCGATTTTGGCGGGCCTGCAGAATACGAAATATTTCAAGATCACCGATATCGCGCGTGATGAGGCCGAGTTCGATCATCTGCTGGCGAGCGGGCGCGTGCTGTTCGGCATCGAAGTGCCGGCCGGTTTCGAGCGCGCGGTACGGCGCGGCGACAGGCCGGCGCTGCTGGTGGCGGCGGACGCTACCGACCCCGTAGCGGCGAGCGGGGCGCTCGCTACCCTCAGTCAGCTGGTGCAGACAGCGCTGCGCCACGACCGGCTCATTCCGGAAACCGGCACGGCGCCGTTCGAGATCCGCTCGCATGCCCGCTACAATCCGGCGGGCTCGACCCAGCTCAACATCGTTCCGGGGCTGCTCGGCACTATCCTTACCCTCACCATGCTGATTTTCACCTCGCTCTCGGTCACCCGCGAAACCGAGCGCGGCACCATGGAGAGCCTGCTGGCCATGCCGATCACGCCGCTCGAGATCATGCTCGGCAAGATCGCGCCTTATGTGCTGATCGGTTTCTTCCAGGCTACCCTCATCATCGTGGCCGGTGTCGTGTTGTTCGACGTTCCGGTCGCCGGCGACGTCACGCTGCTCGCGGCGCTCACGACGCTCTTTATCGCGGCCAATTTATCCATCGGCTATACCTTCTCGACGCTGGCGCAGAACCAGCTGCAGGCCGTGCAGATGTCTATGATGTTCTTCCTGCCGAACATGCTGATGTCGGGTTTCCTGTTTCCATTTGCCGGCATGCCGGTCTGGGCGCAATGGATCGGCGAGTTCATGCCGCTCACGCACTATGTGCGCATCGTGCGCGCCATCATGCTGAAGGGCTCGACGCTGGCCGATCTGCAGATCGAGGCGGCGGCATTAGTGGGGCTGACATTGTTAGCGATGGTCATCGCGGTGACCCGGTTCCGCCGCACGCTGGATTAGCGCATGATCCGGCGAAATGGAAACCGGTTCGCCAAGATCATGCGCCAAGTTAATACGCACCCCCGTGACTCTCGCAAGAGAAGGGCATAAGAAGCCGGCATGAATTCTGTCCGAAACAGCAGCAACGCGGCGCGCCATAGGGTTTCTCAACTGGGCGCATGCCATCGATCATTATGTATTGCTGATTTTTCCTACCGTGGTGCTCAGCCTTGAAGCCTTTTATGGCCGGCCCTATGCCGAACTGATTGCGCTCGGCATGCCCTGTTTCGTCGCCTTTGGCGTGTTCTCGCTTCCGGCCGGCTGGCTCGCCGACCGCTGGAGCCGGCGCAACATGATGGTGGTGTTCTATGCCGGCTGCGGGTTGTCGCTGATCGCGGCGGCCTTCGCGCCCAGTCCGATCATGCTGGCGGTGGCGCTGTTCCTGCTCGGGGTCTTCGCGGCGATCTATCATCCTGTCGGCATGGCCATGCTGATCGAGGCCTCGCAGGCGCGTGGGCGCACGCTGGCTTTCAACGGCGTCTGCGGCAATCTCGGCGCCGCGCTTGCCGCCGGCATCACGGCCGTCCTTGCCTATTGGGTCGGCTGGCGCGCGGCATTCCTGGTACCCGCGGCGCTGTGCCTTGCGACCGCGCCGCTGTTCTACCTCGCCGTACCGGACGACCGCCATCACGCGGCAAAACGCGATTCGAGGCCCGGCGTGCGGCTCACGCCCGCGCTCGCCGCCACCATGTTCGGTCTCTTCATCCTGATCGCGCTCACGGCCGGGCTGATCTTCAATGCCATCACCGTCGCGCTGCCGAAGATCGTTGAAGAAAGGCTGGGGCAGGACGTGCCGCTGGTCGCGATCGGCGGATTGGCAACCGCGGTCTTCATGTGCGGTGCGCTGGCGCAGGTAGCCGTCGGGCGGCTGGTCGAGAAGATCGCGCCGCACCTGTTGCTGACCGTCATCGCAGCCATCGGGCTCCTCGGCACGGTCTGGGCGGCGATGGCAAGCGGGCCCGTGCTGATGGTCGCCCTCGCGCTGGTGATGGTCTCGATCTACGGCCAGGTCACCGTCAACGACATGGTGATCGCGCGCTATACCGCCGATGCCTGGCGCGGCCGCGTCTATGCCGTGCGTTACTTCCTGCTGTTTCTCAGCGCCGGCGCGGCCGTGGCGATGATCGCGAGCTTCCACCAGCAAGGCGGGTTCCAGCTGGTGCTGACGGTCACGGCCGCGGTGACGGCGCTGTTCCTGGCGGCGGCGATCGGCGTGGCGGCGATCGCATCGCTGGCGCCAAGTCGCGGCAAGATATCCCCGCAACCGGCGGAATAAGCGCTTCAGAACAGCGGCGCCACCAGGTTTTCCACTTTGACGCCTGTCCGCTCGCCAACAACTTCCCCGACGCGGCGACGATGGCAATGATTCACGTCGCGCTCGTAGCAGAGCAGGCAGACGCGGCGGCCGGATCTGACAAGCGACACGAGTTCGTCCAGCGCTTCCTTCGCCTGCGGCGTCTTCAGATGTTTCTCGAAAATTCGCCAGAGCGCCTTGAGGTCACCACTGCGCGCGGCGAGGCGCCCTTCCTTCGGCGTGCCGAGGCCACGCAGGTGCAGGTAGCCGATCTCGTGTTCGTCCAGGCCGGCGGCGAGCTGGCGCTTGGAAAAGCCCGGACGCCGCGAGGCGGCGACCGCGCGCACGTCCACCAGCAGTTCCACCTTGGCCGCCCTCAGCTCGCCGAGCACCGCGCCGGCCCTGGCCTGTTCATAGCCGATGGTGAAAAGCGCCGGTTTCGGTTTCCTTGCCATCATTTCTCCAGCCGCTCGATCAGCGCCATGGCGCCGGCGGGCGCGCGGATTTTGCCTTCATGGATGATATAGGCGAAGACGTCGCGCGGCTGTGCCTTGGGTTTATGCTTTTCGTCGAGCAGCGGCAGGTCGTCCGGTTGCTTGCCTTCCGCCCACAGCTTCAGCCGCTTGATCCAGCCATCGAGCGCCTTCGGCGGATAGGCGGTTGGGACGTCATCTTCGCCCTTTTGCAGCCGGGCATAGACGAAATCAGCCGTGACATCGGCGATGCCCGGATATTTGTTATGGTCGGCGTAGACCACGGCGACGCCGAACTGGCGCAGCAGCGCGGGGAAAGCGGGTGTATTGAAACTGTCGTGGCGTACTTCGACCACATGCCGCAACGGTCTGCCGTCGATCTTCTGCGGCAGCAGTTCGAGGAAGGCGCCAAAGTCGGCCTCGTCGAATTTCTTGAACGGCGCGAATTGCCAGAACAGAGGGCCGAGCCGGTCGCCCAGTTCCAGCACGCCGGAATCAAAGAAGCGTTTGACCGAGTTACCGGCCTCGGCCAGCACGCGCCGGTTGGTGGTGAAGCGCGACCCCTTCACCGAGAAGATAAAGCCGTCGGGCACTTCGCCGGCCCATTTGCGGAAGCTCTCCGGCTTCTGCGAGCCGTAATAGGTCGCGTTGATCTCGATCGAGCTGAGGTGCTGGCCGGCGTAATGCAGCTCTTTCGCCTGCGCCAGCCCCTTCGGATAGAACACCCCGCGCCAGGGCGCGAAATTCCACCCGCCGATACCGACGTAAATGTTTCCCGGCTTGGCCATGCCCGACCTCTAGCGGAACCTTAACCGGCTTCCTATATCATCCGGAAGCGACGTGGAGCCGCGAGGCTCCGTCGCGTGACGGCCACGATGCAGCGGGTGACGCCGGACGTACGCGCACCCACTCCATTCGTGGTCGTTAGCATTTTAAGGGCTCTTTCTGCCGTCCGCTGATGTTACCGGTCGCCCCGCATACGGAGGGCGCGGCGATGATGTGTTGGCGTGGTTTGACTGCGAGTTTGGTCTTTCTCCTGGCCACGGGTCCGGCTTGCCTTGCTCAGGAGGTTTCACAGCTTCGCGGCGAGGTCTTCGTTGCCGGCAAGACGTCGGTCGATCCGCCGCCCGATGAGCCCAAGAACAGCCACGCCTATATGACGGTGTCCGGGGCGGCCGCATTGCGCATGTACCGCGCGATGAAGGCCAAGGAAGAGGCCAATCTCTGCGAGGAAGGCAAGCGCATGAAGCGGGCAGGTGCGCTGACGTGCAGCGTGAGCCGCGACGGCCGAAATGCCACCTGCGATTTCTCCATCGATCTCATCAAAGGCAAAGTCGACAGCGGCCGGCCGTGCTGAATTGAAAAAGGGCCCGGGATTTCTCCCGGGCCTCTTGTTCTTTTGGGCAGTTGGATCCCGGGTCAAGCCCGGGGACAAGCTTAGAAGTCCATTCCGCCCATGCCGCCGCCCGGCATCGCGGGGGCTGCGTCTTTCTTCTTCGGCACTTCCGCGACCATGGCCTCGGTGGTGATCAGGAGGCCGGCGATGGAAGCGGCGTTCTGCAGCGCGGCACGCACGACCTTGGTCGGGTCGATGATGCCCTTGCTGACCAGGTTGCCGTATTCGTCGTTCTGCGCGTCGTAGCCGAAGGCGTATTGATCCTTTTCCAGGATCTTGCCGATGACCACCGAGCCGTCGGCACCTGCATTCATGGCGATCTGGCGGGCCGGCCAGGTGAGCGCCTTGCGCACGATCTCGACGCCGGTCTTCTGGTCGTCATTCTGCGTACGCACTTTCTTGAGGGCTTCGCTGGCGCGCAGCAGCGCGACGCCGCCGCCCGGCAGAATGCCTTCTTCGACCGCGGCGCGGGTGGCATGCATCGCATCGTCCACGCGATCCTTGCGCTCCTTCACCTCGACCTCGGTCGCGCCGCCGACGCGGATCACCGCGACGCCGCCCGCCAGCTTGGCGAGACGCTCCTGCAGCTTCTCCTTGTCGTAGTCCGAGGTGGTCTCCTCGATCTGCGCCTTGATCTGCGTAATGCGCGCTTCGATGTCGGCTTTCTTGCCGGCGCCGTTGACGATGGTGGTGTTCTCCTTCTCGATCATCACCTTCTTGGCGCGGCCAAGCATCTGCAGCGTGACGTTCTCAAGCTTGATGCCAAGGTCTTCCGAAATCGCCTGGCCGCCGGTCAGGATCGCGATGTCCTGCAGCATGGCCTTGCGGCGATCGCCGAAGCCGGGAGCCTTCACCGCCGCGACCTTCAGGCCGCCGCGCAGCTTGTTCACCACGAGCGTGGCAAGCGCTTCGCCCTCGACGTCTTCCGCGATGATGACCAGCGGCTTGCCGGTCTGCACGACGGCTTCCAGCAGCGGAAGCAGCTCCTGCAGGCCGGAGAGCTTCTTTTCGTAGATCAGGACATAGGGATCTTCCATCTCTACGCGCATCTTCTCGGCATTGGTGACGAAATAGGGAGAGATATAGCCGCGGTCGAACTGCATGCCTTCGACCACTTCCAGCTCGGTCTCCAGCGACTTGGCTTCCTCGACCGTAATGACGCCCTCGTTGCCGACCTTCTTCATGGCGTCGGCGAGGAACTTGCCGATCTCGGTGTCGCCGTTGGCCGAAATGGTGCCGACCTGGGCGATCTCTTCGTTCGAGGTGACCTTCTTGGAGTTAGCCTTCAGGTGCTCGACGATGGCGTCAACAGCGAGGTCGATGCCGCGCTTGAGATCCATCGGGTTCATGCCGGCGGCGACCGACTTGGAGCCTTCCTTCACGATCGCCTGGGCAAGTACGGTGGCGGTGGTGGTTCCGTCGCCGGCGAAGTCGGACGACTTCGAGGCGACTTCGCGTACCATCTGGGCGCCCATATTCTCGAACTTGTCCTCGAGCTCGATCTCCTTGGCGACGGTGACGCCGTCCTTGGTGATGCGGGGAGCGCCGAACGACTTGTCGAGCACCACGTTGCGGCCCTTCGGGCCGAGGGTGACCCTCACCGCATTGGCGAGGATGTCGACGCCTCGCAGCATCTTGTCGCGCGCGTCAACGGAAAATCTGACTTCCTTGGCAGCCATTGTTATTTCTCCGATTCAATTTCCTGGGGGAGCGCCGTTAAGCGGCTTTCTTGCGCGACGTTTCGACGTCGGTGAGGACGCCCATGATGTCGCTCTCTTTCATGATCAGGTAGTCGTGGCCATCGATCTTGACCTCGGTGCCCGACCACTTGCCGAACAGCACGCGCTCTCCAACCTTCACATCGATGGGAATGAGCTTGCCGTTCTCGTCGCGTCCGCCCGGGCCGACGGCAATGATCTTGCCCTGCTGCGGCTTCTCCTGGACGGTGTCAGGGATGATGATTCCGCCGGCGGTCTTTTCCTCGGCGGAGACGCGCTCGACGACAACGCGATCGTGAAGCGGACGAAATTTCATGCGGTCCTCCTAAGTAACTGGAAAGATTTAGAGTTTTTGCGTGACGATCAGGCCGGAAACCCCCGCTGCGATCGTCAAGTGCGACATAGGACGCACTGCAACAGCTGCAAGGGGTGGGCCGGGAATTATTTAGCACTCAAATGGGGCGAGTGCCAAGCCCTTTTGAAATAGGGGTAATTACCTCTCGCGCGGAACCGAATTCGGTGGGCTCCGTTTTTATTTGCCGACCTCGGAATAGCTGCTGCGGGGTTGGTAGCAGCCCCCTTGGGCTGCTGCTAATGCTTTTATTTTCAACGGTTACTCACTGTTTCGGCTTGCAATAGCCGGGTCGGGAACCGGAAACTCGTGGCTGATTTGGCCGGAGGACGAACGATGGTTTCGGAGGATTTTCGAAAGCAGGTCAAAGGCTACGGCCTGACCACGGCGCAAATTCTATACCGGCGTCCGGATCATCGATGGCTGCTGCAGACCTATGTCTGGCAGGCCTACGACCTGTTCCCCGAGTTTCCGGAGCTGCAGCGCTTCCTGGATTTCTGGCAAAAACAACTGGAAGGACCTCTCCATTCGGTGACGGTGGCGCATTCGCGCCTGATCCGTCCGACGGAAATTCGCCCGGTCGACGGCGTCTTCCGCTTGCATTGAGGCCTTGCCGCCCCGTCGGCGCAACCTAGCTCAGAATTCCAATGACTGCGCCCAGCAGGCAGGTCGAGAACGTGCCGGAGACGATCGATTTCCAGCCGAGCGAAAGGATCTCGTCGCGCCGGCCTGGCGCCATCACCGTCAATCCCGCGATCATGATGCCGAGGCTGCCGAAATTGGCGAAGCCGCAAAGCGCGTAAATCATGATCAAGCGCGAGCGGGGATCGAGAGCGTCAGCTGGAAGCGCGGCCAGCCGGAAATAAGCGACAAATTCATTGAGCACGGTCTTGATTCCCATCAGCGCACCGGCCTCCATTGCCTGCGCCCAGGGGATGCCCATCAGCCAGCAGATCGGAGCCATGGCATAGCCGAGCAACCGCTCAAGCGTGACCGGTGCGGCGGCAAGGTCCGGCAGGAGCCCTAACATCGCATTGACGAGATGAACCAGCGCGATCAGCACGATCAGCATGGCGCAGATGTTGAGCAGCAATTCGAGGCCGACCGCGGCGCCTTTCACGATTGCGTCCATGGTGCTCGCCGCGAGCGGGTCGGGATTGGCGTCCGGAGCTTGGGTGGCCCGCTTGCCGACCTCTGGCACCATCAATTCGCTGATCAGGATCGCGGCCGGTGCGCCCAGCACCGAAGCGGTCAGCAGATGGCCTGCAATATCGGGAATAACAGGCGCGAGCAGCGTTGCGTAAACGACAAAGACCGTGCCGGCGATGCCCGCCATGCCGCCGGTCATCACGATAAACAGCTCGGCGCGCGAAAGCTGCGCCAGATAAGGCCGGATGAACAGCGGCGCCTCCACCATGCCGAGGAAGATATTAGCGGCGGTCGAGAGTCCGACCGCTCCGCCAACGCCAAGCGTGCGCTCCAACACCCAGGAAAAGCCACGGACAATCGGCTGCAGGATGCCCCAATAAAACAGCAGCGTGGTGAGCACGCTGACAACTAGCACCACCGGCAGCGCCTGAAAGGCGAGGATGAACTCGCTTCCCGGAAATCTCGGCTCGAACGGCAAAGGCGCTCCGCCGAGATAGCCGAAAACGAAGGACGTTCCCGCGCGCGTTGCTGCGGCAATCGCATTTACGGCATCGCTCACGGCAGCGAAGACCTGGTTGAGCGCCGGAATTTTGACCAGCATCACCGCAAGCACGAGCGTGAGCATAAGGCTCGCGCCTATGCGCCGCCAGGAGACTGCCCGGCGGTTCTCGCTGATGAGCCAACAGATCGCGAGCAGAGCGAAGAGGCCGAAGGCGGATTGCAACGTCGCCATCTTTTAGCCGCGTCCGACGAACGGCATCTTGGTCGCCATCACGGTCATGAACAGCACATTGGTGTCGAGCGGCAGCCCGGCCATATAGACCACGGCCTGGCCGACATGCGCGGTGTCCATCTGCTTCTCCGGCATCATCGTGCCGCTGGCCTGCAGCGCGCCGGTCGGCGTATGCGCAGTCATCTGTGTCGCAGCATTGCCGATATCGATCTGCCCGCAGGCGATGTCGAACGGCCGGCCGTCGAGCGCGACCTGACGCGTAAGGCCGGTGATCGCGTGCTTGGTGGCGGTATAGGCGATTGACAGCGGCCGCGGCGCATGCGCCGCCAGCGAACCGTTGTTGATGATGCGTCCGCCTTGCGGGTTCTGATGGCGCATCATGCGGAAAGCTTCCTGCAGGCAAAGAAAGGCGCCGTTCAGGTTGATATCGACCGCCGCCTTCCATTTCTCATAGGGCAATTCGTCGGGCGTCGAGGGCGGCGCGCCGATGCCGGCATTGTTGAACAGCACGTCGAGACGCCCAAAAACTTCCTTGGTCTTGGCGAACAGCGCCTTCACCTGCGCGGGATCGCTGACGTCGGCCGGAAATACCAGGATCTTCGCGCCATCCGGCGATTCGGCGGCGGTGCCGTCAAGCATTTCCTTGCGGCGTCCCGTCAGCACCACCGCGTAGCCCGCATTGAGCAAGGCGAGCGACACCGCCTTTCCGATGCCGGTGCCTGCACCCGTGACGAGGGCGATCTTCGAAGCCGTGGTCATGCGGATCTCCTGATGTCGTCGATCTTTGCGCCGAACAGGTCGGCAATGATTTCCTCGGCGACAGCAAAGGAGGTGCTGGCGCCGTTGCCGCCGGTATTGATCACCAGCCGGATATCCGGGCCGGGCGTGTCGATAAGGAACGGCCTGTCCGCCGTGGCATAGGTGCCGGTCCAGCGCGCCGTGACTTTCGGCTGCGCGCCGACAAACACTTGGCGGTAGGCCTCCAGGATGATGTCGTCGACGGCGTCGTCGTTGAATGGATCCGGCGTCGGGGCATAGTGATGGGAATCGCCGACGACGAGCGAGCCGTCGGCACTCTGCACGGCGATGAGATGCACGCCGTTGTCGAGCGCGCGCTTCTCCTCCGTTTCGAGGCGCCGGCGCAGCGCGGCTGCCTGCGGCAGGGCCGCAAATCCCGGATAACGGGCGAGGCTGAGGTCGGACATTACGGTGGTGCCGAGACGGAACCCGGGGTCGGCCAGCCGCATCATATGCAGCTTGCAGCGCGTGACATTAAACGAGGCGATGCGTTCCGGAAAAAGCGAGACGAGGTCGTCGCCAGGACAGACAACAAACTTGTCGGCCTTTATCGGACCGCGGCTGGTTTCGATCAGCGGCGGCTGGATGCCGCGCGCAACCGTCCCGCGGCGGAATTCCACGTCCCGACCTTTCGCCAGCCACGCGGCAAGGTGCGGGATAGCGTCTCTCAACTCCACACGGATCTCATGCGGGCTCCACAGCGCCCCTTCGAAATGCCGCGGGTGAAGGGCGGGCTGACGCTTGGCCAGCGCCGCAGGCGACAGCAGTTCGCAGCCTCCACCCATCTCCGTTTGTACAAAAGCCTCGAGGACAGAAAGAGCTTCCGGCCTGCGCGCGACAACCATCACGCCGCGGTGGAGCAGCTCGATGTCGGCGGCTTTGGCCACTTCCAGCCATACATCCCGCGAACGCATTGCGCGTTGCCACATCGCCCCAGGATCCTGCCCGCTGACGGTGACAAAGCCGAAATTCCTCACGGATGCGCCGTTGGACTGCGTTTCCCGATCGACGACGACGGCGCTCAGGCCCAGCCGGCTTGCTGCCAGGGCATGGGCGAGACCGACAATCCCGGCGCCGACAATCGCGAGATCGAATGTTTTCATCGGCGACGCCACGCCTGGCTTCCATGCATAGGATATCGGCCGCGAGAGCGGCCGACGGACGGTGGAAAGAAGGGAAGACTATCAGCCCGCGATGGCGATGTCGCTTAGGGCGCGGCTGCGCCCGGCAGTTACCAGCTGCTCGCTGATGGCTGTGTTCGGCATCGGTTTGCCGTAACGATAACCCTGCATGGTATGAACGCCAGCGGCGCGCAGGAACAGCGCCTGCTCGGCGGTTTCCACACCTTCCGCGGTGACCTTCATCCCGAGACCGCGTCCGAGGCTGACAATGGCATGCACGATCGCGGCGGCGTCCGCCGCCGTTTCGATGCTAGCGGTGAAGCTCTGGTCGATCTTGAGCTTGTCGAAGGGAAAGCGGCGCAAATAAAGCAAGGAAGAATAGCCGGTGCCGAAATCGTCGAGCGCGAGCTGCACGCCGATATTCTTCAACTGCCCCATGGCGGCCTCGGCCGTGGCCACGTTGCCGAGGAAGGTGCTCTCAGTGACTTCGAGTTCGAGCCGTGCGGCATCGAACTTCGTCTCGGCCAAAATGCGTTTGACCGTATCGACGAAATCGGTGCGGCGGAACTGCAGCGGCGAAACGTTGACTGCCACCGTGGTGCCCGGCCAGGATTTTCCGTCCAGGCAGGCGCGGCGCAGCACCCATTCGCCCAGGGCGGTGATAAGGCCGGAATCTTCCGCAACGGGAATGAATTCGACGGGCCGAATTTCGCCGCGCTCGGGGTGTTTCCAGCGCGCAAGCGCCTCCACCCCGACGATCTTCTCGCCGCTGGTGTTGACGATCGGCTGGTAGGCAAGATAAAGCCCGACGCCGTTCTCGATGGCGTCGCGCAGATCGGCTTCCAGCAGCTTCCGGCTCGACAGGTCTTCGTCCATCGCCGCGTCATAAATACACGCGCGCTGGCGGCCCTCGTTTTTCGCCCGGTAGAGCGCAATGTCGGCGTAGCGCATGATATCGGTCGCGGCTTTCGTCCGCTGATCGATGACCGCGATGCCGATGCTGGCGCCGATTACGATATTCTGACCGTTGATGGAATAGGGCGCGGAGATGCTGGCGATGATGCGTGCAGCGATAGCCTGCAGCATGTGGGCGTCCGGCGCCGATGAGGTGATGACCGCGAATTCATCGCCGCCAAGCCGCGCGACCATGTCCTTGCCGCGCAGAATGCGGTTGAGCCGTAGTGTGACATTGCGGATCAGTTCATCGCCGACTGGGTGGCCGAGCGTATCGTTGACATCCTTGAAATGGTCGAGGTCGATGTAGAAGACCGCGGCGTGCGGTCCACCGGACTGCATTTCGCCGATGACGGCTTCCAGCCGTTCGCCGAAAAAGGTCCGATTTGGCAGCCCGCTGAGCGGATCATGCATGGCGAGATGACGCAACTGATCCTCGCCGGCGGCGATGGCCGCAGCGGTGCGGCGCATATAGCGCAGCACGAACAAGGCCAGCACCGCGAAGCCGGCGACCGCCACTGTCACGAAGGGGATCACGCTGCGCATGATGCGCGAGCCCGGCTGTTTCGGCGTCCAGGCAAAACGGGCGAGTGTCTGGCCGTAGTCGTCCCGCAGTGCGAATGGCCGTCCGGGCAACTCTACGGCCTCACTGCCAACTGCACGCAGGTCGGGCAGCTGGAGCTGGCCGGAAATCTCCCACAATACGTCGGCGTTAAGAAATTTCACCGCCATGACGAAAGGCGCGAGCGTGGCGGGATCCTGCCCGGGCACCCTGATTTCGGTAACGGCGACGAAAGCCGGCTTGCCCGCAACTCTCTGCAGCATCGCCATGCGCTTGCCGTCACCGGCGATGCGATCCGTCCGCAGGATGGTCATCGTGCCGTGCGGAATTTCCGCCGTGTGTCCGCGCATATAAGTGGCGAGGGGCCTTAATTCGTCCGGGACGGCGTCCATTTGCTCCCGGCTCGTCAGATCGCGATTGAGATTGGAGAGTGAGTTGAGGAAGCGGTCCTCCTCATCGACGACAAAGACGAATTCGCGGTCGAAATTGGTTTCCAACCACTGGCCGAGGCGCTGCTGGATCCAGGACGAGTTCCGCTCGATGCGGATATTATGGACGGCGCGGTCGGTGGCGGTGACGCTTTCAACTTCGCGCAACACGCGCCCGCCGTGGTCGGCGATGGCGCGGCTGAACAGCTGGCGTTCCTGCTCGAGGGCGACCTCATCGGCGCGATAGGCTGAAGTCAGCACCGCTACGATGACGCAGGCGATCGCCACGGCGACGATAACGCCGACGCGCGTCACCACGTTGAGGTGAGTTCGTTCCCAGCTTCCAGGCTTGGCCAGGCTCCCGATGTTGAGTTGACCCACGGCCGGCAAACGCAATGCTCCCCAGGTTTCTGGCCACGTGGACCACCGGAAAGCGTAGTGGGAAAAAGTTGCAAATGACTTGCGCAACTCGCAGAAAGTTCGAGTTTAGGCTCTTTGTCGTGAGGCCGTTAACTTGCAGTTAACGAAGCAGGTCAGGAAGGGCCCATTTTACATCCGTTTTTGCCCTGGTGCGGCAGCTTGATGCGGCCTGTCATCCGGTGCACCCTGCGGAACGCACCCCATCCCTTGCCATCCCGCCGAGCCAGGATATGACCGACGTGAACGCCCAAGCCGGACAGGGCATCGTTACCGCGGCGCTGCTCGTGATTGGCGATGAGATCCTCTCGGGCCGGACCAAGGACAAGAATATTGGCTATATCGCCGAATATCTGACCGCCCTTGGCATCGATCTGAAGGAAGTGAGGGTGGTGTCCGACGACGAGGCGGCCATTGTCGAGGCGCTGAACGCGCTGCGTGCCCGCTTCGATTACGTCTTTTCCACCGGCGGCATCGGCCCGACCCATGACGACATCACCGCCGAAAGCGTCGCCAAGGCCTTCGGCGCATCGATCGACTACGACCCGGAGGTGGTGGAATTGCTGCGCGTTCGCTTTGCCGAGCGCGGCACCGACATGAACGAAGCCCGCATGCGCATGGCGCGCATTCCCAAGGGCGCGGCGCTGGTGAAAAATAAAATCTCCGCCGCACCGGGCTTCTGGTTAGACAATGTGATCGTCATGGCCGGGGTCCCGGCCATCATGCAGGCCATGCTGGACGAAGTTGCGCCGAAGCTGAAGACCGGCGTGAAAATGTTGTCGGAAACCATATGCGCCTATGCGCGCGAAGGCGATATCGGCACCGAGCTTGGCGAGATTGCCGAAGCCAACCCCGAGGTGACCATCGGCAGCTACCCTTATTTCGACGAAAAATTCGGGCCGAATACCAATGTCGTGATCCGCTCGCGTGACCCGGCGCGGCTGGCTGAGGCGAAAGCCTCGGTCGAAGCCATGCTGGTAACGGTGAAAGCGAAAGGAATACGCCAATGACGGAGGATCCCAGCCGGCGCGATCTGCTTCTGGCCGCGGCACTCGCCGCCGGCGGGCTTGGCGTCGCCGAGACCGCACTGGCGCAGCAAGGACTGCCGCCGACACCGGAGTGCAAGGATGGCGACGAGCCGACCGCGGCGCAGACCGAAGGACCTTTCTACAAGCCGAGCTCGCCAGAGCGCGCCGACCTGCGCGAGCCCGGCCTCGGGGGCCGCCCCGTCGTCCTGACGGGGCTGGTATTGACGCGCCACTGCAGGCCGGTAGCGCGCGCGCTGGTCGATCTGTGGCATGCCGACGACAAAGGCGATTACGACAATCGCGGTTTCCGCTGCCGTGGACATGTGCTGACCGACGAAGCCGGGCGCTATCAGTTCCGCACCATCATGCCCGCGCTCTATTCCGGCCGCACGCGCCACTATCACGTCAAGGTGGCGTCCGCAGGCCGTCCGCTGCTGACGACGCAGCTCTATTTCCCGGACGAGCCGGCCAATGTGCGCGACGGATTGTTCCAGCGCGCGCTCCTGATGCGCGTTGGTCAAAGCGGCGAGGGATTGGCGGCGCAGTTCTCCTTCGTGCTCGATATGACGTAAGAAGGGTATGGCGCAGCCGTCGCAAAGACCGTTTCCGGTTTCCTGGGATCAATTCCACCGCGATGCGCGCGCGCTCGCCTGGCGGCTGGCCGAGGCCGGACCTTTCGCCGCCATCGTCTGCATCACCCGCGGCGGGCTGGTGCCGGCGGCGATCGTGGCGCGCGAGCTGAACATCCGGGTGATCGAAAGCTTCTGCGTGTCGAGCTATTCCGGTCCCGGCGCTCCCGCCGAACTCAAGGTGCTCAAGGGCGTGGGGGAGGCGGTCCGCAAGCTCGCCGGTCCGGGGGGCGCAGGCATCCTTATCATCGACGACTTGGTGGATACCGGGCAGACCGCCAAGATCGTGCGCGAGGCCCTGCCGAAGGCGCATTTCGCCGCCGTCTACGCCAAGCCCATGGGCCGGCCGATGGTCGATACCTTCATCACCGAGGTGTCGCAGGACACCTGGATCCATTTTCCCTGGGACACCGGGCTCGCCTTCCTGCCGCCGATCCGCGAGGGCGGGGCGTGACGGAGCGCTTCCCGTTGTCGCCGGCGCGGTGCTAGAGAACCCCATGATGCGGACGTGGCGGAATTGGTAGACGCAAGGGACTTAAAATCCCTTGGGGGAAACCCCGTGCCGGTTCAACTCCGGCCGCCCGCACCAAAAAAATCAACAGGTTAGGTCGAAATCGCCGGAGATAGCCGCTTCAACAATTTCGCGTGTCCGCTCTGTGTCCGTAAACTCGCAAAAAAAAGCCCGCCGGGGTGCGGCGGGCCGCTATTGGCGTTTGGAGAGGATGACGAAATAGCCGAGAACGAGGATCAGGACGATCAGTCCGGCGATCAACAGGAAATTGAT
Source organism: uncultured Alphaproteobacteria bacterium (assembly GCA_963802475.1). Classification (GTDB taxonomy): domain Bacteria; phylum Pseudomonadota; class Alphaproteobacteria; order Rhizobiales; family Xanthobacteraceae; genus CANKHA01. The sequence continues at coordinate 55,460 of CAWDIZ010000014.1, read as the reverse complement.
AGTCGTATCAGACAAAATGCCCGGCATCCGGCGAGCCCACGCGAGGCTCGGCAGAGACAACACAAACAGTGCGGCCCAGAGCAGCTGCTTCATGTGCCCCTGCCATTTCTTCCAGCGGCCCGGAAAGGCCCTTTGCAAGCTTAGCCGAGCTAAACCACAAAAGCCCGCCGCGCGTAGCCGCTTTCCTCGCGTTACCTGGCGCGCGCTTCGCCTTCTCCTCAGGGACTGTCTACACCCAGGGATGAGACTCGACAGACCGTTAAAGGGCGATAAGCTCGTTGCGAGCAAGGGACGGGAGGGGTTGTAATGGCACCTTTGCTGAAATGCCTACCGCTCACAGCGGTGCTAATGATCTTGGCGATTCCAGCAAACTCAGAGCCTCTGGAATATTTCGGGAAGCCGGTTCGTAACGTTTCCTAGCAGAAGCCTCTACCTTGTCATCTCGTCGGTGGCGGAGGCGGTTGGCGTGATACTTGCGCGGCACGGCCGCCCGGGTCGACAACCAGCAATTCTTGAAACGCTCGCCTACGCAATCCGTCGCGGGCTAGATCATCCCGACAAGATTGCCTTCGCTCATCTAAGACCGACGATCCGCTCACGGGTCTTGTTGCACGCGGCGTTTGCCCGCGATGTTGGCGCTCCGACCGTTCTCGACGGTCAAGACTTCCAAGAGGTGAGGGCCAATCTTTCCGCGAGGCTAGCGTTCGGTGACCTGAAGATCTGATGGCAGGTCAAGGAAGTGGACGCCAAGTAGCGTTGAGAGATGGAGGCACTAGTATGGCCGCTCAAAGCGATATCGAAGACCTCATCCGCGGTTATTTCAAAATCTGGATTGCGCGTGCCCGGGCTGCGATGGAGCGGGCCGTCGCTGACGACTTCCACTTCACCAGCCCGCTCGATAATCGGCTTGACCGGCCAACTTTCTTCACGCGTTGCTGGCCGGGCGGCGATGCAATCGCGTCGATCGAAGTTCAGCGCCTGGTGCCGCAAGACGACAACCGCGCCTTCGTCACCTACGAACTGCAGATGAAGAACGGACGTCGTATTCGTAATACCGAGTTCATTGTCACACGCGACGGAAAGCTGACGGACGTTGAGGTGTATTTCGGCTTGGAACGTCCCGCACGACGCGAAGCCCGGCGGCTTTATCGACAAACAGAAGTAGATGTAACCGCGGCGACACCCCTGGCGAATTATCTCCCACGCTCCGATATGATGTCGCAGCTGGAAAGGTCGACACGAGGAAACACCAATGGACCAAAAGCACTATCCGGTCACCCACACCGACGAAGAATGGCGCCGCCTGCTCACCCCGGAGCAGTACCAAGTCATGCGCGGGCACGGCACCGAGCGGCCGGGAAGCTGCGCGCTGAATTACGAGAAGCGCGCCGGCACGTTTTACTGCGCGGGTTGCGGACAGCCGTTGTTCGCATCGAAAAAGAAATTCGAGAGCGGCACCGGCTGGCCGAGTTTCAACGATCCGGAGCCGGGCTCGGTGGAGACGACCGAGGACCGAACCTTCGGCATGACGCGCACCGAGGTGCATTGCAGCCGCTGCGGCAGCCATCTCGGGCATGTGTTTCCCGACGGGCCGCCGCCCACGCATCAACGATATTGCATCAACGGCGTGGCGCTCGATTTCAAGCCGGAGTGAGTTGGGAATCACTGCACACGGACTCGGAATCGAAATAAAAACAAGAATTGTATTCGGCCCCGATGCCCCGCAGCCTCGGGGCATGGCACAGATACCGATTCTCTTCCCCCTCTCGCCAAGCAGCCTGATAGTCCGCTTGCGTGGTTTGCGCGCGCGGATAAGGCAAGGCGAATCGCGTTGATGCTGGCACCGGGCGATGCGGCGATCCTGGAGGGCTTTGCGAGGGAATGCGAGGCCTTGGCCGCGCCGGCTCCCGTCGCACACCGGCCTATCGCGGCCTAATAGACGCAATAACGGTCGCCTCACCGCGCCGGCTTTCCGTGATTTGTTGGAAGGAACTTTAGCCTCGGCCCGCCGTTGGTTCGGGCGCGCGTGTTTTTTACGCGTAGGAGCTTTATTGCAGGGAAAGGATTTTTCGTATGCTCATCAGCGCTCTCGTCACGTTCCTTGTCGTCATCCTTATCCTCTATCTCATCAACATGCTGCCGGTCGAAGGGCGTATTAAGCGCATCCTGCAAATCGTCGTTATCGTGATCGGCGTATTATCGCTGCTGCGTCTTCTCGGCGTCTGGATCTGATCGGAGCCGCCGCGCAACCCGCAGCAGCGCCCGGCCGATGATCCGCTTGACGCGCCAATGTCAGAATTTGACGGTGCGCAGCCGCAATGCGTTTGCCACCACGCTGACGGAGGACAGCGCCATGGCGGCCGCGGCGATGACCGGCGACAGCAGGAGCCCGAAAACCGGGTAGAGCGCCCCGGCCGCGACCGGTAAGCCGGCAACGTTATAGACAAAGGCGAAGAATAAATTCTGCCGGATGTTGCGCATCGTCGCCTGCGATAGCCGCCGCGCGCGCACGATGCCCATCAGGTCGCCTTTGATCAGCGTAACGCCCGCGCTCTCCATCGCCACCTCGGTGCCGTTGCCCATGGCGATGCCGACATCGGCGGCCGCAAGCGCCGGCGCGTCATTGACGCCGTCCCCGGCCATGGCGACGACGCGCCCTTCCGCGCGCAGCTTTTCAACCATAGCGCTTTTCTGCCCCGGCAGGACTTCCGCCCTGACATCGCCAATACCGAGCCTGCGCGCCACCGCCTGCGCGGTGGTGTTATTGTCACCGGTCAGCATGATCACGCGCACGCCTTGCACGGTGAGTGCAGCCAGTGCTTCGGGCGTCGTTCGTTTCACCGGATCTTCGATGGCAATGACGCCGGCCATCTTGCCGTCGACGACAAGAAAGATCGCAGTGGCGCCTTCGCGGCGCAAATCATCCGCCTCCGCTTCCAGCGCGCCGGTGCCGACGCCAAGCTCGGCCAGGAATTTGGCATTGCCCAGCGCGACGCGCCGCTCCTCCACCATGCCGATAACGCCCTTGCCGACCGGCGAGTCAAAACCGCGCACGGGTGCAAGCGGAATGTTTCTTTCTTCGGCCGCCTGAACAATCGCCGCCGCGAGCGGATGCTCGCTCGCGCGCTCGACGCTGGCTGCCATCCGCAGCACTTCGGTTTCGTCGAAGCCGAAAGCCGGCACGACCCCTGTGACTTTCGGCTTGCCTTCGGTCAGCGTGCCGGTCTTGTCGACAATCAGAGTGTCGACTTTCTCCATCCGCTCCAACGCTTGAGCATTCTTGATCAAAACGCCGGCCTCTGCGCCACGCCCGACGCCAACCATGATCGACATCGGCGTGGCAAGTCCGAGCGCGCAGGGGCAGGCGATGATCAGCACACTGACGGCGGCGACGAGGCCGAAAGCGAAGCGTGGCTCAGGCCCGTACATCGCCCAGGCAACGAAGGCGGAGATGGCAATGGCGATCACGACGGGCACGAACCATCCCGCCACCTGGTCCGCCAGCCGTTGGATCGGCGCGCGGCTGCGCTGCGCCTGCGCCACCATCTGCACGATGCGGGCAAGCAGGGTGTCGCGGCCGATTTTCTCCGCGCGCATGATAAAGCTGCCGCTCTGGTTCAATGTGCCCGCGATGACCTTTTTACCGGCGGTTATGCTCACCGGCATCGACTCCCCCGTCACCATCGACCGGTCGATGGACGAAGAGCCGTCTATCACCTCGCCATCGACCGGAATTTTTTCGCCCGGGCGCACGCGCAGGTGGTCGCCGACATCGACGGCGTCGAGCGAGATCTCTATCTCCCCGCCTCCGTGCTTGACGCGCCGGGCCGTTTTCGGGACGAGATCGAGCAGGGCGCGAATCGCGCCGGAGGTGCGCTCGCGCGCGCGCAATTCCAGCACCTGGCCGAGCAGCACCAGCACCGTGATGACAGCGGCGGCCTCGAAATAAACCGCAACCGTACCGCCATGGCCGCGGAAGGCCGCTGGAAACAGCTGCGGCGCCAGCGTCGCGACGATGCTGTAGAGATAGGCCACGCCCGTCCCGAGTGCGATCAACGTGAACATGTTGAGATTGCGGGTGAGCAGCGACTGCCAGCCGCGCACAAAAAACGGCCAGCCGCACCACAGCACGACCGGCGTCGCCAGCGCGAATTGAATCCAGTTCGATTTCGCCGGTGGAATCCAGGCGTGAGCGATGGCGAGATGACCGCCCATTTCCAGAGCGACCACCGGCAAACTGAGCGCCGCGCCGATCCAGAAGCGGCCGGTCATGTCGGCCAGTTCCGGATTGGGGCCTGTTTCTGCCGTGACGAGTTCGGGCTCGAGGGCCATGCCACAGATCGGGCAAGCGCCCGGGCCAAGCTGGCGGATTTCCGGATGCATCGGGCAGGTAAAGATTGTGCCTTCCAACACCGGCTCTGGATTCTTTACCCCGCCGAGATAACGAACCGGATCGGCCACGAATTTCGTGCGGCAGCCGGCGGCGCAGAAGTAATAAAGATGGTCGGCATATTCCGCGCGGTGCGGAGTTTTGTGCGGATCGACCGTCATGCCGCAAACCGGGTCGATCACGCCGGCCGGCGCCTCGTCGTGAACGGCATGATCGTGATCGCCGTGCCGGTGCTCGGCGTGGTTGGCGAGAGCGTCTGGATTATGGGCTGCCATGGGTTGCTATTTGGACTCCGGCGGCTTCATTCGCCAGCTATAGAGCCAATCATAGCGTTTGAGCAGGCCCGCGCCGCCCATCATGCGCAGCGCGGTATTACGCACGGCAGCTTCGACGCCGGAGGCCTGATAGCGCAAGCCATTGCGCGAAGCCGCTTTCTGCGCGCGCGTCGTGCGGTCATTTCGCAGCGCTTCATAACGCCGCATGGCCCCGGCGATGTCATCCGGAGCTTTGCCCAGGCAATCCGCCAGCACGGCGGCGTCCTCGATCGCCATCGCCGCCCCCTGTGCGAGGAACGGCAGCATCGGATGCGCCGCGTCACCGATCATGGTGATCGGGCCATCGCCCCAGCGGCGCAGCCGCGGCCGATCATACAGCGTCCAGGTTCTCCAGCCTGACGGGGCTGCGACGAGATCGCGTGCGGGCATCGCCCAGTTGCGGAAGGTAGCAAGGATTTGGTCACGCGGACCGTCGTTGTTCCACCCGGGTTTCGGCGTGTTATCGCGCAGGATGGCCACGATGTTGATCGCCTTACCCGTGCGGATCGGATAATGCACCAGATGCGCCTGGCGCCCGAGCCAGAGATTGATTGAGGTCCCGCGCGCTTCGGTGTCCACCGCCTCTGCCGGAACCACCGCGCGCCACGCGGTCCGTTTTCTGAAATGCGGCGGATCGGTATAGCCGAGCCGTTCGCGGATGGCGGACCACAGCCCGTCCGCGCCGATCAGTCCGACACAGCGTTCCTCCTCTGCGGTGGCATTGAAGCGCACCTGGGCGGTGACGCCATTGGCGTGCACCGCATAGTCCTGCACCTTGCCGCCAAGCGTCAGCCTGATATCGGGATTGGCGCGGGCGGCATCCAGCAGCACGGCCTGCAGGTCGCCACGATGGATCATCCAGTAGTCAGCGCCATAGCGCTCCTGCGCGTAAGATCCGAGCGGAATCCGCACGATATCGCCGCCAGTACTCGCCTTTCGGATGCGGATGTCCTCGGGCGAGACGATATGTGGACGCAGGGCATCGCCGAGGCCTAGCGCCAGCAGCACATGCATCGCATTGGGCGAAAGCTGGATACCGGCGCCGGTCGGCTCAAGCTTTTGCGATTGTTCGAAGACGACGGCGCGGAATCCGTTCTGGGCGAGCGCCAGTGCCGCGGTCAAACCGGCGATACCGCCGCCGGCAATCAGCATGGTGCGCGACACGGGGGGTCTCCGTCGCGGGCGAGTATCAAGCCGTCGTTGTCTCGCGCCAGGCGCATTCTTCGGGCCGCGCCGCATGCGGATCGAGCGCGGGATTATACCGGTAAAGCGTTGAGCAATAGGAGCAGACGATTTCGGATTCATCTCCCGGATCGAGGAAGATGTGCGGATGGTCGAACGGCGGCAGCGCACCAATACACATGAATTCCCGCGCGCCGATCTCGACGACGGCGGCGCCGGGCTGGTTATGGAAATGAGGAACGATTTTTCCGCCATGATACGGCCTGTTGTTTGCACTTTGTGCGATTGCGCCGCACCATAACGAGCCGGCGGGGCGATTCCTAGTGAGGTATTAGGCTTTCAAGGGCAGTTGACCCGATTTTCGGAACTGCTTCGAATCCTGAGCGTTTTCGACTGGATATATAAACCGCAGTAAAGCCCATTTCATGGTCATACGCCCCGACGATAGCATTGCCCACGGCCTGCCTGCCGGAACGCTGCATCCGCGGCGGTGGCCGGTTGCACTTACCCTGTTGACGGCTATCGGCTACGCTGTAGCGGCGCTGGTCATTGTGCCGCGTGGTATTGAAGCGGAATTGATCCTCGCGCTCGAAGATGAACCCGCGAAGATCGTCGACTATGGGCTCGATCGGATCGTCAGTCCCGATGTGATCCGGCGCGAGATCGAGGCCGCGCTCGCGGCCAACGATGCCGACCTTGCCAAGAGCTTTGTCGATCTCGCGCAGGACCGCGGCATCGTTGTGGATCCGCCGCTGGCGGAGAAGGTCACGGCGGCGGTTGCGGATGCCAATTCAACCACGCATATGGCGGAGACTTTTGCGCGCGGCTTTGTCACCGGCGAGCCGGATGATGTGGTGGGATTGGCCGGCACCGCGCTCGGCGACTTTTTCGTCTTCGGCGATGTGCGTGACGCCGTGCGCGAAGGCGCACGATTGGCGAGCGGCCAAAATGCCGATGAGCTGGTACTCGGCTTGGCTTGCATCGGTTTGGCCATCACCGCCGGCACTTATGCAAGCTTCGGCGCAGCGACGCCGGCCCGCATCGGCGTGTCGGTGGCGAAAGCCGCCCGCAAAGCTGGTCGTATGAGCGCGGGCATCGCCGATTGGATCGGGCGATCGCTACGCGAGATAATCGATTGGCCCACACTCAGCCGCGCGCTGGCTGGCGTGAGCCTGACCGAGCCGGCGCTGGCGGTGCGCGCAGCGCGCGAAGCGGTGAAGGTGGAAAAGGCCGGCGGGCTGATGCAACTCGTGCGCAACGTCGGTCGCGTGCAGGAGCAGGCTGGAACCCAGGCTGCGCTCGATGGATTAAAGATCGCAGAGAATCCACGCGAGATGGCGCGTGTGGCGCAGCTTGCCGAAAAGCAGGGCAGCAAGACACGGGCGACGCTGAAGCTGTTGGGCCGTGGCGCGATCGCTTTGAGCCTTGCCACGTTCAATTTGTCTTTATGGATTCTCGGCGCGATCGTCACTCTGGTGGGGTTCGTCGCGTCCTGTAAGGGCGCGGTCGAACGGATGACCTGGCGCCATCTGCAAAAACGCAAGTTGCGCGCGCTGCAACGAAGCGAGCCGGTGGTTGCAGCCTAGAGGCCGCTTTCCAGTTTCCCCTCCAAGGATCCCTCTGCATGCCAAGTTTTCGCAACGGTGAGCTCGAGATCGCCTTTCTCGACGAGGGCGAGGGCGAGCCGGTCGTGCTGGTGCATGGATTTGCCTCCAGCAAGGAGGTGAACTGGGTGGGGCCGGGATGGATCGCCACCCTGGAAGGCGCGGGCCGGCGCGCGATCGCGCTCGACAATCGTGGACATAGCGAATCCAGCAAGCTTTATGACCCGGCCGATTATCACACCGACCTGATGGCGGAAGACGTGCGCGCCCTGCTTGATCATCTGAAAATCGAGCGCGCGGACGTGATGGGTTATTCCATGGGCGCGCGGATCGGCGCCTTTCTGGCGGTGCGGCATCCGGATCGCGTGCGCTCGCTGATACTGGGTGGGCTTGGGATCAAGTTGGTGGAAGGTGAGGGCCTGCCGGACTCCATTGCCGAGGCGCTGGAAGCACCCTCGCTCGAGGACGTGAGCGATCCGGTTGGCCGCATGTTCCGCGCCTTTGCGGACCAGACCGGCTCGGACCACAGGGCGCTGGCCGCCTGCATCCGCGGCTCACGGCAGGTTATGACCCGGGAGGAGGCGGCCACGATCCAGGTTCCGGCACTGGTCGCGGTGGGCGGCAAAGACACCATAGCCGGGGCGCCGCGGCCGCTCGCAAGCCTGTTGCCCAAAGGCGAGGCGCTGGAAATTCCTAATCGGGATCACATGCTTGCAGTAGGGGATAAGGTGTTCAAAGCGGCCGTGACCAACTTTCTTAACGGGCGTCCCTGATCCTGACCTTGCCGGGGTCGGCTCAACTCCCGATCTGTGCTAAGAGCCCGACCCGAGTTTAAGGCGTGGAGGTAAGAATGGCCCAGCAGCTCAAGCCGACCGTGATCAAGAACGTCGATCCGGTCTGGGCGCGTGTTCGCCGCGAGGCTGAGGAAGTCGTCCGGCGCGAGCCCGAGCTGGCGACTTTCATCTATCTGACCCTATTGCATCATGACACGTTGGAAGCCGCCATCGTGCACCGCCTCTCGGAGCGGCTGGCGCATGCCGACGTATCGGGCGATGTGATCCGCCAGGCCTATAGCCAGGCGATCGAGGTAGATCCCACCATCGGCGATGCCTTCCGCGCCGATATCGCCGCCGTAGTGGACCGCGATCCCGCCACACACCGGGCGCTCGAGCCCGTGCTCTATTACAAAGGTTTCCACGCCATTCAGGCGCATCGTCTGGCGCATTGGCTTTGGAACAAAGGCCGCAAGGATTTCGCGCTTTATCTGCAAAGCCGTTCGTCATCGGTGTTCCAGGTCGACATTCATCCGGCCGCCCGCATCGGGCGCGGCATTTTCGTCGACCACGCCACCGGGGTCGTTGTCGGCGAGACCGCCGTCATCGAGGATGACGTCTCCATGCTTCATGGCGTCACGCTCGGCGGCACAGGCAAGGAGCACGAGGATCGCCATCCGAAAATACGCCGCGGCGTGATGCTCGGCGCCGGCGCAAAGATCCTCGGCAATATCGAAGTGGGCCATTGCGCCCGCGTTGCTGCCGGCTCAGTGGTGGTGAAATCGGTACCGAATAATGTCACCGTCGCCGGCGTTCCGGCCAAAGTGGTCGGAACCGCCGGCTGCGCTGAGCCATCGCGCTTCATGGACCAGATGTTATACGACGCGGGGATTTGACCCTGGCGCCAAGAGGGTGCATGTGCCCTTTTAATTGAAGGCACAAAGCGCGTAATCGAATGGAGTAACGGGCGTGGACGTCAAAGAAACCCAGAAGGTTGAGTCTTATCTGAAGCGGTTGTTCGGCAATGTACGCATCCGTATTGCGCCGCAAAAGGGCGATACCGCTAACGTCTATTTGGGAGAAGATCAGATCGGCGATCTTACCGCCGACGACGATGACGATGAGCGGTCGTACAATTTGCGCATGGAAATTCCGATCGGCGAGTTGGAAGGCGGCGCACAGGACGCCAAGCGTCTGGACGTCTATCTGAAGCGTAAGTTCGACAACGAAAAGCTCCGTGTGGTGGGGCGGCCGCGCAAGCAGGATTTAGTCGAAGCCTATCTCGGCGAGGAATTCATCGGCGTCTTGTTCCTCGACGATCAAAGAGGCGGGCGCTCTTATATTTTCGAGATGCCTATCCTCGGGATTGATCTCGAGCCCAACAGTGCGGCCTAGACGTCGGACGCGGTCGAAATTAACGCGCCTGTGACTGCAGCCGGGAAATCAAGCGATCGATCCCGTCGGCCACGCCGGCCCAGTCCGCAAGCCATGCGCGCGGAAAACGCACGGTAATATCGGCGCCGCCGATGCGCCGCTCATGCAGGCAGGTGCCGGGCGTCGGCCCCAGACCGTCACGCGTACAGCGCAGAATAAAGCGCTCCGGCATGTCCGGCGTGTAGAGCATGTCCTCGCCTTGGTAGGGCGTGTCTTTCCTGAAGGCGAGCATGATCAGCCCTTCCGGCGCTGACGGCGTTTCCGGCGCCAAATAGCGCCGGTAGATCGTCTGCATGCGTTCCAGCGGCGAGGGGCCGCCGTCGCTGGCCGCGATGGCGAGGAAAATCCGCTCGAACGGATGCGCAGCCTCGGCACTGGCGGAGGCTCCGTGCGGTCCCGCTTCCGCGGCGTTCGCCGGGGGCGCGAGTGAGGGCCACACGAAGACAAGATCGATGCGCTCCTGCGTGCCGGGCTTGCGCTGGACCGAACGGCGGATCGCCGCCGACGGTACGTTAAAGGCCGTGCCGCCCACGATGATCGGCAGCGATGGCGCATTGGGCGCGACGGCTGGGCCGGGCCAGCGCGGCCACAACACATAGGCCACGTATCCCACCGCGATCGAACTGACGCCGAGGAAAATCAGAAAGGGCAGCATGAGCAAGCTGCGTGCACGGGCGCGACGCGGGGATCGTCCGCCCATCGCGTAGCTCATGGTGACGTCCTTTGTCTGGAAACAACAAGCGAATCAAAGGCGATTATGGCACGGCGTCCGCCGCGCCAGGGGGTCGGGAGGGGAGCGGCCCGGCATGCCCCGTTAACCCTTTTTTAACGATACGGTGGCGCCCGGGCAGATAGGCAGCGAAAATCCGCATCATTTCGTGTGGTGCGTGAGGGTTCCGTGTTTCCCGACCAGATCGAGTATTTTCTGACCCTGGCGTTGGGGTTTGCCTTCGCGGGCGCGATCGCGACGGGGTACCAATATCTCGCCGCGCGCCCGCCGAGCTTCCGCCTGTTGAAGAAGGGGCCGGCTCCATCCTCCTTCGCCGCATTGCCCCTTCTGGTTTTTGCAGCGCCCTTCATCATCATGCGCAACACGCTGCGCGCCCGCCGCCTGCTTGGCCGCCGCATCGAATTCGTCCTGTTGGCCACCATTCTTGCCGGCTTCTGGAGCATGATGTCGGGCACGGTGGTGATCATGACCCTGCACGCGCTCGGATTGCTCGGCGCCTGACCTCCGTCTCGCCAATCCATCGGCAGCATGGCAAGTTGTTTCCGCAAACGGAGGCAGCGAATGACGATCTACGCGCTCGATGGGCAGGCGCCGGAATTTCCTGAAGCGGGCACGTACTGGGTCGCCGACACCGCGGTACTGATCGGCAAGGTGCGGCTCAAGCGGGAGGCCAGCGTCTGGTTCGGAGCCGTGGTGCGCGGCGACAATGAATGGATCGAGCTCGGCGAGCGCTCGCAGATCCAGGACAACGCGACGCTGCATACCGACCCGGGGTTTCCGATGACGATCGGCAGCAATTGCGTGATTGGTCACAACGTCATCATGCACGGCTGCACGGTGGACGATAACAGCCTGATCGGCATGGGCGCGATCCTGCTCAATGGCGTGAAGATCGGAAAGAATTCGCTGGTCGGCGCCGGTGCGCTGGTGACCGAAGGCAAGGTCTTTCCTGACAATTCGCTGATCGTCGGCGCGCCCGCGCGCGTAATCCGCAGCGTTGACGACCGGATCATGCAGATGATCCGCGAAGGCGCGGACATTTATGTGCGGCGCTGGAAGCGCTACGCCAAGGGCCTCAGGCGGATCGATTGAGGTTGCTCTCCCACGGCCGAGGGAGAGTCCCGATGTCTCCGGCCAATTGCCTGCATCGCTAAAAAAATGCGGCCGGCCTTTGGGGAAGGCCGGCCGCTCGCGACCCGGTCTGGGACGGGGAGGGGTGGGGACGTGACCGGACCGCGAATCTCCTTGTGTTTGATCAGCGCGCGCTGGCCGTGGTGCTGGCCGGCGGATCGCCCAGCGCCACCCAGGCATTCGGATTGACTTGCGACTGGCGCTTGACGAAGCGATAGCCGCTCTCCGTCCAGAGCACGACGCTCTCGGTTTGGTTGTCGAGAATGAACTCGCCTTTGTCGGTTTTCACTGTCAGAACGGCATGGCCGTCGCCTTTCTTTTCGCGCACCACCGTGACCAGCAGCGCGCTGCGCGGCCATCCGGCCTTTATCAGCATCTTCTGCTTCAGCAGTACGTAATCTTCGCAGTCGCCATAGCCGTCATCGGCGAGGTCCCACCGTTCTACGACACCCCAGTGCTCCATGTCGGTCACCGGTGTGATGTTGTCGTTGACCCAGCGATTGATGCGGACGAGATCGCTCCAGGCCTTGGCGTTGAGGACGACGTCGCGCGCGCCGCCCTGGACGTCGCAATCGCGCGGGTTGTCGTTGCAGAATTGCGTCCAGCCGATCGGCGGCCTGGCCTCAGGTCCGACGGAAATAAAAACCGGCCGTTTCGACGCGCCCATGGCGACATGCGTCGGCAGCAAAGCCGTGCCAGCCAGTACATAGCAGGCGGCAAGTATTGTTTTTGAAAACCACCGCATTCGCGGCCCCCTCCCGTCTCAAGGGGGCCACATTTCGCACAAACCCTTTGAATCGCGGCTAAATCTGACAAGTAACTTTGAAGACAAGAAAACTAAAGAGCAGTTTGAATACTGTCTTTCTTCTAATAAAATACGCGTAAAATTCTATCTATTCTAATTTATATAAAATTTGAACGTTAACGCGCTGGGACCAGCAACGGCGGGCCCGGACGGGCCGCGGGGGCGCGCGACTTAACCTTGGTGGGGAGGGGTCGGACTGGAAGATCGTGTGCAGTTTGGCACGGAAAAGCGCTTTTAGCACCGGTAATCGGCTCCCGGCATTTACTCGCCGGTGACGCTCTCTTCCACAAAATCGGGGTGCAGCAAACGAGTGAACTCGATGGCGAAACCGTCGTCGATGTGGCGAACGACGCGTCCCGGGGTCTTGCCGATGGTGATCGCGGATCCGATCGGCGGCAGTTGCGCGGGCGGTACCGCGACCGCGGCGCCGGACAGCGAAATGTCGATGACGCGGCAGGTGATATTGATGCCCCTGGGCAGGATCAGGCGGGCCGTCGGGTTGCGCGGAACGACGCGGCCATGGCGGCGGTCTTCCGGCAGGTTCAGGATCTCGCGGTTGGCAAGCCAGGTCAGCTGAGCGGCGAGTTTTTCGCGCTTGCGCGGCGTGGCGCCGATCGACATGGCGAAACCGCCCTCGAATGCGCGGGCAATCTTGCCCTCAAGCCGGCCGAGGTGGTCAACATAGGCAATCACCCGCTCGCCGACCCGGCCGGGGGTATCGGCCATGACGGCGGCCCCGCCAGGGGACATATTGATGATCCGGCAGGGGTATTCCTGGCGATTTTCCAGCATCAGGCGCCCAAGCAGGTCGATCCTGACCCGCTGATAGCGGCGACGCTCCTCGTGCAGCGGCAGGACTCTCGCTGGTGAGCGCGCCGTCAACATCGACATGAGCCTCCTCCGCCACGTCTTCCGTCACAAGGCAGATTAGGCAGTCATCCTTAACGCGGCGTTTACCCGGGCATCGAGCTGCCCGCATCCCTCAGGTACGACCGCCATTAAAGATGGTCAGGCAGCGGCGCAGGCGGCCATTTTCCGCGCCGGGAACGAGACGCGGCGCCAGGAAATCCTCAGAGTCCGGACCGAAATAGCGGATCGTACCGCAGTTCAAGCCCTGTGCCGGCGTCGTTCCCAGCCAATAAGGCGGTACCAACGGTGCAAGCACGCCGAGCAGCCGCCTTTGAGAAGGATGGCGATGTCGAAGCGGCAGCACCAGCAATTCGAGATCAACCATAGCGCCGTCCGCGTTGTAGCCGCTCGCCCCGGCGATGAAACCGGCGGTTTCTTCGGTGGCTGCCGTAACCAATCCCAGCATGTCTGCCCGTTCCGGCTCGGCCCACAACGCGATGAACTCAGCGCCCTTCAACTCCCGGCAAAGCAGCGCGCAACAGCGTGTGCCGGCCAAGCGAAATCGATACGTGCCCTTGGCGTCCTGGGCGAGGATGAAGGTATCGCCGAGCGCGCGCCGAATCGGACCAGGCTGGATATCTCCGCGCTCGGGAGCGATGCGATGGCCACGCGCCTCATTCCAGTATTCGAACACTTCGTGGCTTGATGCGTGCTTCATTTCCTGCTCCTGTTTTATTCTTGCGCATACCTCGGCTTGGCTTGTCCCTTGTCGGGACATTCGGATACGCAGTTGCGTTTTCATTGACTGGAGGAGCAGGGGCCGTGCCGCCGCCGTGATGCGTGCGTTAACTTCCGGCCCCTTTGCGCGTTAGCATTAACTCCGCTTGGCGCTTGCGCGCGATGCGCATCCGCTAGCTTGCCGCAATAGTTTTGGGGAGGGATGGAGACGTGACTGGCGCCGCGAATTGTGGGCGCTGACACACGACCACTAGCGGGGGCTCCGGAAAGGGAGGGCGGCATAGAGCCCTCCCTTTTTTTGCGCGCCCACTCGCTTGCCGATGGCGCTACGGAAGCCTATGTCGGCGGACGCAGGGAGCTGCCGTGAATCAATCCTCAGAGCCAATCTTCAACATTCCGGCGGTGGTTGTCGCCGCGCTTGCGGTCTTCGCCGGCATCCATGCCTTTCTATTCCTCGTGCTCGATGCCGGGCAGGATCTCGAACTGCTGAAGTTGTTTGCCTTCATTCCGGCACGCTACGACACCGCGCTCCTGCCCGAAGGTGCCTTGCCGGGCGGCATTGGAGCGCAGGTCTGGACCTTTGTGAGCTATGCGCTGATTCATGCCGATATCCCGCATCTGGCCATCAATTCGCTCTGGTTCGTTCCCTTTGGCAGCGCCGTGGCACGTCGCTTTGGTACGGCGCGGTTTCTACTGTTCTTCGCAGCAACCGCGGCAGCCGGGGCCGGCGCGCATCTGATCACGCACGCGGGAGAGGAATCTCCGGTGATTGGCGCTTCCGCCGCAGTGTCGGGCATGATGGCGGCGGCTATTCGGTTTGCCTTCCAGCCGCATGGTCCGATTGCGCTGTGGCAGCAGAAAGACGAGCGCGCCTATCACATTCCCGCGCTACCGCTGCTTTCAGCTTTGCGTGATCCCCGCATTTTAATCTTTCTTGTCGTGTGGTTTGGCCTCAACCTGCTCTTTGGCTTCGGCTCACTGCCGCTTGTGGGAGCCGGCCAATCGGTGGCGTGGGAAGCGCATATCGGGGGCTTCCTCGCCGGCTTGTTATTGTTCTCGCTTTTTGACCCGGTACCGCGGGCGATACGCTTGGAGGGGAGCGGCGGCGACGTACCGTAAGAGGAAAAGCTTGCGGGCATGGCGCTGCGGGTATCTCATTGCGCGAGCACCGGAAGCAAGGAGGCCGCGATGATCGTCAAATCGATTATTGAGACCAAAGGCGGCGATGTCGTCACTTTGGAGCCGAGCGTATCGCTTGATACCGCAGCGAAACTGTTGGCGGCACGCCGCATCGGTGCAGTGGTCGTGCTCGGCGCTGACGACTGCGTCGTCGGCATTCTTTCCGAACGCGATATTGTGCGCGCGATCTCCGAGCGCGGCGCGGCCGCGATACAGGAGTCGGTCTCGCAGGTGATGACCCGCAAAGTGGTCACCTGCGCCCTCGACGAGACCATTCGCTCCGTCATGGAGCGGATGACTGCCGGCAAATTCCGCCATGTACCGGTGATCGAGCAGGGCCGGCTCGCCGGCATCATCTCCATCGGGGACCTGGTGAAGCACCGCATCGTCGAGATGGAACAGGAGTCCGACGCGTTGAAGAGTTACATTCAGACAGCATGATCAGGCGGAGCCGGAACCGGTCGCCGATAAAGATCATGCCCGCAACCAAAATCGGCGTGCGAATCCTAGGCCAGCGCGGCGATGGCTTCGTTGATCGTCTCGCTCGCCTTCTCGGCGGCTTCCTGGCCCAGCTTGATTGCTTCTTCGGCGCGATGGAAGTCGAACCAGCCCACCGGTCCTAGCCGGGGATTGATCGAAACGTCCGGCGGATCGCCGGCCAGCCGCGAGCGCGTGATGCGATCCTGCATCACGTTGAAGGCATCCACCATCACGGTCGAGAGACCAGGGCGAGCGGCATCTCCGAGGAACTGGCGCTTGAGTAAGCGTTCGGCGTTGAAGAAGGCGCCGATGCGGTTCTGCGGCTTCGGCGGCTCGATTGGTTCGTCGTCACTGGCATCGGAGCCGTGGCTGACGATGGTAATGCCGCGGCCGAACTGATCGGCGTTGAGATTGACGGCGATAACGACACGGGCGCCGAGCGCGCGTGCCGCCGAAACCGGCACCGGATTGACCAGTGCGCCATCGACCAGCCACCGGCCGCCGATCCGCACCGGCGGGAAGATCCCGGGCAGCGCATAGGATGCGCGCAGCGCTTCCACCAACCGGCCATGCGTGAGCCAGATTTCGTGTCCCGTGCGCACCTCCGTGGCGATCGCGGCGAAGCGGATCGGCAGGTCTTCGATCATGGTCTTGGCGAGCGCGCCTTCCAGATGGCTTGCGAGGCGGTTGCCGCCGATCAGGCCAGAGCCGGAGAGGCTGACATCGAGATAGCCAAGGACACCGCGCATGGTGAGGCTGCGCGCCCACTGCTCCAGGGTGTCCAGCGCGCCGCCGGCGAAACAACCGCCCGCGACAGCGCCGATGGAAGTGCCGACGATGATGTCAGGCGTGATGCCTTTGGCGACCAGCGCGCGCAGCACACCGATATGTGCAAAGCCGCGCGCGGCACCGCCGCCGAGCGCGAGCGCCACACTCGGTCGCTTGAGCGTTACGGGCGCCGAGGCCTCCCCGCCCATTTGATCCCCATTCCGTGCGCGCCGTGTGAAAACCTCAAACACGGAAAAGACCCTCCGCACCGCCTACTATGATCCGGCACTAGTGTCGTGGTTCAGAAATTCGCTTCATTCTCGCGGCAAATCATTCAAACGAATTTCTGAAGCAAACGACACTAGAACTTCAAGTTTGCTAGTGTCCTTCGAATCCGAAGTTCGCTTCCGACTGTGCTGCAAGCTCAGGCGAACTTCGGGATTTTGGGCACTTAGCCGGCCAGCAGACAAGCGGATCACACAACTATGGTGAAAATCCGAAGCTTCTTCGAGTTGATAGGTTAACCCGCGTATCGCGTGACGATCTCACGCAGCGGGGGCCGGTCGCGGTCTTCGGCCGGACCTTTGGAGCGGCCGATATGAATGAACCCGGCGAGACGCTCTTGCGGCGCCACTCCGAGTGATTTAAGCACGTGACGGTCGTAGGCGTACCATTCGGTGATCCAGTTGGCGGCATAGCCGAGCGCATGAGCGGCCAAGACGAGGCTCATCGCGGCGGCGCCGGCAGAAAGAATCTGTTCCCATTCCGGAATCTTCTGATGCTCGGCGGCGCGGCTGACCACGGCGATGACCAATGGCGCGCGCGCCAGCCGCTCGCGCTCCTTGTCCACCTGATCCTGCTTGGCATCCGGATATTTCGCGGCAAAGGCCGCTGCGATCTTCTCGCCGGCCGCAAATCGCGCATCGCCTTCGAACACGATGAAGCGCCAGGGCGTCAGCTTGCCGTGATCCGGCACGCGCGAGGCGATGGTTACTATGGTGTCGATCTCGGGGGAGGAGGGTCCCGGTCCGGTGAGTTCCATCGCCTTCACCGAACGGCGGGTCTTGAGCAGGTCGATGGCTTCCGGCATTTTAGGCTCCTAGCCCGCCGATTTGAAGTTCCTACACCACCTGTGGCAAGCTCTTCTAGGAACTTGAAATCGAAAAGCGGCACTAGAATCGTGTTCGGGTAACATAGGCCGCGTCGGGTGACAAACCCGGACACCGGCTTGAAATAGCCGCGATTGCAGTCGAGATGGCGGGCATGACGAGCTCGGGGCTTTCCACCGGTTGTTTCCGGATTTTGCAGGCTGCCATATTCATTTATGCGCTCTGGATGCCGCAATCCGCTTTTGCGCAATGGGGCAATTCCATCTTCGGGCCCCCGGTCCCGCCCGCTTCCATCCCTTCCGTTCCGCCGCCACCGGCGATCAGCCTCGCGCCGCCGGGCGGCGGTGTGGTCAGTCCTCCGCCTTCTGCGTCCGCTCCAGCCCTTGCGCCATCAGGCAATGCGCCGGGCGCGTCTGCGATCCCGGCCGGGCAGGTACCGCTTTCGCTGGCCGCACGCTTCGGGCCGGAACCGACCAACATCACTGCCGGGCTGCTCTGGCGGGTCTATTCCGACAAGCCGGATCAGAACGGCGTGTTCAAGCTTATAAAAGAAGAAAAATCGGCTTCACCGACCCTGCTGCTGCCGCCGGGTGGTTATGTCGTGCATGTCAGCTTCGGGCTCGCGAGCGCGGTAAAGCCAGTGCAATTGCGCGCCGAAGCCGTACGCGAGATTTTTGAGGTCAAGGCGGGCGGATTGCGGGTCGAAGGCCGGGTAGGGGACTCGCGCATCCCGCCAAGCCAGGTGTCCTTCGATATCTACAAAGGCAGTCAGTTTGAGCCGACCGAGCGGCGGCCGATCGCGCAGAACGTGGTGACCGGCGACGTGGTGCCCTTGCCGGAGGGCACTTACTATATCGTCTCCAATTACGGCGACGCCAATTCCGTCGTGCGCTCGGATATCCGCGTGCAACCCGGCAAGCTCACCGACGTGACGGTGAACCACCGCGCAGCGATCGTGACGCTGAAGCTGGTCAGCGCGCCGGGCGGAGAGGCACTGGTGAATACCGCCTGGTCGGTGATGACGCCCTCGGGCGACGTGATCAAGGAATCGATCGGCGCTTTCCCGCGCTACATCCTGGCGGAAGGCGACTATCGCGTCATCGCCCGCAACGAGGGCAAGGTTTACGAGCGCGGCTTCAAGGTCATCACCGGCGTCGACGGCGAAATCGAGGTGATGGCGCGCTAGCGTTGTCGCTTCACGTCCGGAGGCGTGGCCTCGTCTACCAGCATCTTCAGGGCGTCATCGAGCGGCATCACTTTCTGCCCCTCGCTGCCCAAGCGGCGGATCGACACCAGGCGCTCCGCCGATTCCTTCTTTCCCACAACGAGCATCACCGGAACCTTGGCCAGCGAGTGCTCGCGCACTTTGTAATTTATCTTCTCATTGCGCAGGTCGATGTCGGCACGCAGTCCGGCACGCCGCGCGGCCGCCAGCACATCGGTGGCATAGGCATCGGCGTCCGACGTGATCGTGGTCACCATCGCCTGCATCGGCGAAAGCCAGAGCGGCAGATGGCCGGCATAGTGCTCCAGCACGACGCCGAGGAAACGCTCCATCGATCCGCAGATCGCGCGGTGGATCATCACCGGCGTCTGCTTGGAGCCATCCGCGGCGATATAGAAGGCCTGGAAGCGCTCCGGCAGGTTGAAATCGACCTGTGTGGTGCCGCATTGCCAGTCACGGCCGATTGCGTCGCGCAGCACATATTCGAATTTCGGGCCGTAGAAGGCGCCTTCGCCCGGATTGATCGCGGTCTTGATGCGGTTGCTGCCTTGCGCAGCGATCTGCTTGAGAACCTCATGCATGATGGCTTCGGCATGATCCCAGGCCGCATCCGACCCGACACGCTTCTCGGGCCGGGTTGAGAGCTTGACCGTGAGCTCGCCCTCAAAACCGAAATCGGTATAGGTGGACAGGATGAGATCGTTGATCTTCAGGCACTCTTCCGCCATCTGCTCCTGCGTGCAGAACACATGCGCGTCGTCCTGCGTGAAAGCGCGCACGCGCAGCAGTCCGTGCAAGGCGCCGGAAGGCTCGTATCGATGCACCACGCCGAATTCCGCCATGCGGAGCGGCAGTTCGCGATAAGAGCGCAGCCCATGCTTGAAGATCTGGATGTGGCCGGGGCAGTTCATCGGCTTGATGGCGAAGACACGCTCGTCCTTGGTTTCGTCGCCGGCCGACTGCGCCTTGAACATATTCTCCCGGAACCATCCCCAGTGGCCGGACGTCTCCCATAGCGATTTGTCCAGCAGTTGCGGCGCGTTGACCTCGCGATAGTCGCCGCGCAGGCGCCGGCGCATATAGGCGACGATTTCCTGGAAGATGGTCCAGCCGGCGGCGTGCCAGAAAACAGTGCCAGGGCCTTCCTCCTGGAAATGGAACAGGTCCATCTCGCGGCCCAGCTTGCGATGGTCGCGCTTGTCGGCTTCCTCGATCTGCGTCAGATGCGCGTCGAGGTCTTCCTGCTTGGCAAAGGCTGTCCCGTAAACGCGGGTGAGCATCGGCTTATTGGAATCGCCGCGCCAATAGGCGCCCGCCACCTTCATCAGTTTGAAAGCGTTGCCGACCTTGCCGGTGGAGGTCATGTGCGGCCCGCGGCAGAGATCGAACCAGTCGCCCTGCTTGTAGATTTTGATCTGCTGATCTTCCGGGATGGCATCGACCAGTTCGACCTTGAAGTTCTCGCCCATCTCGCGGAATACGCGCTTGGCCTCGTCACGCGACCAGACTTCCCTGCTGAAGGGTTTGTCGCGCGCAATGATCTCGCGCATCTTCTTTTCGATCGCTGGGAAATCCTCCGGCGTGAACGGCTCATTGCGGGAGAAGTCGTAATAGAAGCCGTTGTCGATCACCGGACCGATGGTCACCTGCGTGCCCGGCCATAAGGTCTGCACCGCTTCGGCCAGCACATGCGCGGCGTCGTGCCGGATCAGCTCCAGGCTGCGCGGGTCGTCGCGGGTCAGGAATTCGATCTTGGCGTCGCGCTCGATCTTGTCATTGAGGTCGACGACAGCGCCGTCGAGCGCCATGGCGACCGTGCGCTTGGCCAGCGACGGGGAAATGCCCTTGGCGATCTCAAGCCCGGTGATGTTGTCGGGAAATTCACGGCGCGCGCCGTCGGGAAAGGTCAGGGCGACCATTATCTTCTCTCTTTCTGCTCACTCCCACGAACGAGGGCGGGTAAGCGGTATTCAGACGGCGGAATAACCACAAAAATCCCCGGTTGTCATCGGGTTCTGATCGACTTCTGCATCCTGGAAACTTTTTTGGCTAGATTGAGCGGGGAAGCTGGGCCAATGGTGATCGAAGCAGTGCAGGCAAGAACACTCTCGTCCATGAGGTGGACCGAGACTGCCGACAGGTTGCGCCAGAAATGCCCGGGCGGCTCCGTGAAGCGGTTGCAGAGTTTGCTGATCGTGGCCGCATGCTTGGCTGCGAGCGAAGCCACGGCGACCGGCCTCCGCGCGAGCATAACCGACTCGTCGCGGAGTTCGACCGGAGCTCAATGATTTTTTTCACCGCGAAGGGCCCCGCCGATTCCTGTGGGCACGGCTGCAACGAATGGATATCGGCTGTTGGGGTATTTGACGCCGGCACCTCACAGCGCTTCCGCGATTTCATCGAAAAGTTGAACGGACGAAACCTTCCAATCTTCTTTCATTCTCCCGGCGTGTCGATCAAGACCGCCATCGAAGTAGGCTATCTGTTGCGCGAACGGCGAATGTCGGCCGGAATTGGCCGTACAGACACCAAGTGCCGCGTGTTCGACAAGCGGGCCGGCTGTCAAAAACTTTTCAAGGATGGCGGGCCCATCGATGCAAAGCTGAATACAAAGAATGCGCAGCGCCATTCGGCTTGTGTCTACGCCTTTGTCGGTGCTTCGGCACGGCTCGTGGCCCCCAACGCCTTGCTTGGTGTCCATTCCGGGCGGCTGCAAAAGCAGACAACCCCCAAGGTCACTCTAGCGCTTCTGCATCGGGTATCGCGGCGCTATTTCCTGGATATGGGCGTTGATCCGAGTCTGGCGGACATCGAGGCGAAAACACCACGAAAGAATTTACATTCTGAACCGAAGCGAGATCGCCCGCTTCGGTCTCGAAACCCGCGACGATAGCTACGAAACGTTTTGGCGGAGTTCCGATCTCATTGAGGAAAGTTTGTCGTGATGAAATCCGTCACGATACGATCATCCGCCGAGCCCGCCGAATATTTGACCTACCGATTTCAATTTACCTGCGATGCTCCGAAGGGAGAGCCTTATCTCGTATACTATCGGGAACTTGCACTACACTCGGGCCGGATCATGAAAAAGGTTGGGGTGCACCTTCGTATCGCAGCAGAATAATGTCGGCGTCGAAGTGGGTGTCTCAAACAGGAAGGGCAGCTTTACATAACTGGCGGATGCGAAAGGCATGACGTTGGTCGAAAAGCGCAGTGTCGCGGCTCCGGACCCTTGGCCGGGAACAGTTGATCTGGCGTCCGAAATGAAGCTCTCCACAGCCGGTCTTGGACGAGTTGCGCAGGCGCTGCAGCGCGCCACCGTCCCCCTCGGCAACCAAGCCCGCGACGTAGAATCAAAAAAATTTCATTGCGGCTTTTCCATTCTCTGACATGACTCCGGGATATTTTTCTGCGTAGACTGCCTGTTGGGAGGGCGGGTATGAAACCGGCCGGACAAGGTTTTCTCGCGGTGGTGTTGTTGCTGGCGGTCAGCCTGCCGGCCGCGGCCGCGCAGGCGAAAACCCCCGGCAAACGCGCCGCCGCGATCCCCCTCAAAAATCCGATGGTCTTCTACCTCGCCCAGGGCGATCCGAACTCCTGCGGGCCGGGCTGCGATCAATGGATCGCCGCCGAAGGCGCCATCGCCCACGGCACGGCCGAACGCATGCGCGCCTTCCTCAAGCGCCAGGGCAGCAAAGCCGGCAAGCTCCCGATTTATTTCAATTCGCCCGGCGGGATAACCACGGAATCTCTCGCCATGGGCCGGCTGATGCGCGAGCGCGGGATCACCGGCCGGGTGGCCCGCACCATCCCGCAGGTCTGCGAGTCCGAAGGCAAGGAGTGCGCCAGCGCCAAGCGCTCCGGTCGGCCGCTGGCGGCCCGGCTGACCAGTCTCTCCTCGCAATGCAATTCGGCCTGCGTTTATGCCATCGTCGGCGCGCGCCTGCGCGAGATCGCCCCCGAGGCGCATCTCGGCATCCACGCGGCCAAGACGGTGGTTATAGGTTACCTGCCGCAGGGCGCACACATACCCGCGCAACTGCGCGCGCGGTTCAAGGCGCAAAATCAGCAGTCGATCAGGCGTTATCTGGTCGACATGGGCATCCAGCCTGCCTTGCTCGACGCTGCCGAGAAAATCCCGCACAAATCCATCCGCGCGCTCAGCCGCGAGGAGATGGTGCGGTTCAATATCGATACCCGCAGCGTGGTGGAGAGCGGCTGGATCTACAATGAGCGCCTCAGCGATAGCGGGATCATCTTCAAATCGATCGACACGATCGAGGCAGGCGAAGCGGAATACCGCAAGACGATGCTGCGGGTGAGTTGCCTTGGCAACGACCAGCTCATGGTGGGCTATGCGCGCGAAGTCGGCCCGAAGGAAAAGTCGTTTGTTCCGTTGAAGTTCGTCGCCGCCCAGCAGGAGTTCAAGCTGGCGCCGCCGGCAGAGCCCGTGAGCAGCAACAGCGCCAGCAAGCGTTATGATATCCGGCGCGCGCCGGTGCCGATGCGGGCCTTCGAGACCGCGGCCGCGCAGGACGGTATGGAGCTTGCGCCCGACCAGGGCGAGGGCAGGCCGGGCGTCACCAAGCTCTCCACGATTGGGCTTGCCTCCGCGCTGTCGTCGCTGACCCGGCGCTGCAGTCAGGGGGCGCCGGCTTCGGGCGGCGCGGCATTGGTCCCGCGCCAGGTTCCATAGCGCCAGGGCAGCCACCACCGCGCAGCGGAGGGGGGTTCCCGGGGTACAAAATCCAGTCCCGAGGTTCCCCAGGGCTGGCAGCGCAGTATGCGCGCCAGAGTCATCCAGCCGCCGGCCCACAGGCCAAACCGGCCAAAAGCCTCCTCGGCATATTCCGAGCAGCCGGGGAGATGCCGGCAACGCGGCCCGATAAGAGGTGACAAAAGGTAACGGTACGCTACCACCGCCGCGCGCGCCGCACGCCGCGGCCATTGCCTTATTTCGAGGAAATTCGGCTTCGCCATGTGAACAGAGCGCCAGCCACGCGCCGACACCCCTGCTTTTGTGTTCATTGTGCAACAGATCCCGACTGCTTGAGGCCTGTGTCATTTTTGCAGTAGACCCGAATCTCTATCGCCCATAAAAATTAATCATTGGGGTTGAGTGTACTGTGCCGTCTTCCGGGACGTGAGAAGGAACTTCACGCAGGGAGCCGGCGAGGGGGAATATAATGCTGCCACGCCAGGCTGGCGTAACGGCGTTTGTCTTCACCGTCTTGGCTGTCGGGGGCCTGACATCGGCTACGTCCGCTGGTGATGTCCGGACTTTACCGATGCGGTTCGAGCTGGTGCAGGAGGGGCCTGCCAGCGCTTGCGGCGCCGAATGCCGCACCTTTATTTCCGCCGTCGGTGCGATCACAAAAGATACCCCAAGCGATTTCGCCGCCTTTGCGCGCAACCGTGACGTTACGGGCACCACTTTGGTGCTCGATTCCAGCGGCGGTTCCGTACTCGGAACCTTGGCGCTCGGCCGCAGCGTCCGCCGGCTCGGCATCAATACGACCGTAGGCAAGCTGACCAAGATTCCCCCGGGCAGCGCCGGGACCGTGCGGGCCACGCTTTCCCCGCGCGCTGACTGTGAATCGATGTGCGCTTACCTGCTGCTCGCGGGCAAGCAGCGCTCCGTGCCGCCGGAAGCGCAGGTCCTGGTGCACGAGATCTGGCTCGGCGACCGGCGTGAAGATGCCGCCGCCGCGAGCTACAGCGCCGAGGATCTTGTCATCGTTCAGCGCGACATCGGGCGGCTCGCGCAATACACCATCGAAATGGGCGGCTCAATCGATCTGCTTGAAACCTCGCTGCGGGTTCCGCCGTGGGAACCGATGCGGCGCCTGCAGCAGTCCGAAATCCGCAGTATGGGACTGGACACGTCCGCCAGTCCGCAGATAAGCGGCTCGGAGCCGCTCTCGGTCTCGATGTCGGCGGAGCGTATGCCGCGTGTGCCGCCGGGCGAGCGCGGCTGGATGGTGAATAGCAAACCCGGTCAGACTTCGTTGCGCCGGCGCCATCCGCTTACCGTGGAAGGCGACGAGATCGGCAGCTTCGACATCATTCTCGGCTGCGGCAGCAATGAGGGATACGACGTGACCTATGTGGAGCGCCGCCGGCCGACCGAACCGTTGAAGCAGGTGGAGATTGCGGTCGGGCGGCGTTCGGTTCCCTTGCAGATCGTCACCTCGGAGATCAAGGAGACGGAGCTCGCTTCGCTCGCGCGCGGCGTGATGCCGGCGAGCGTGGTGAATATGCTATCGCGTTCGGGCAGCCGCTCGCTGATGGTGACGACCTCCAATGGCGGCAACGTCGCGACTACGATCCGGGTCGGCAACAGCGGCGTACCGCAAAATCTGCCGCAGTTTGCCGCGAGCTGCGCGGAACAACCGGGCGCGCGCGGCGACACGCATGCCGAGCTCGTTCCGACCAAGGCTTCGGAAGTCGCCACGGCCGCCGCGCCGAAATAGCGTCAGGCGCCGCGGCGCTTGCCTTCGATCTGATCGATCGCCGAAACCACTGCGTCAAAGGTCAGCATGGTGGAGGCGTGGCGCGCCTTGTAGTCCCGCACCGGCTCGAGCACCGCGATATCCGCCCATTTGCCCGAGGGCGGCGCGCCGTTTTCCTTCAACATGCGGCGGACTGTTTCGCGCAAATCGCGCAGTTCGGCGGCTTTGGCGCCGATCACGTTGCGCGCCATGATCGACGATGAAGCCTGTCCCAGCGCGCAGGCCTTCACCTCATGCGCAAAGTCGGTGATGGTGTCGTCCTGCATCTTCAGGTCGATGGTGACGGTCGAGCCGCACAGCTTGGAATGGGCGGTCGCCGTGGCGTCGGCCGCAGGCAACCGGCCGATCCGGGGGATATTTCCGGCCAGCTCCAGAATACGGTTGTTGTAGATGTCGTTCAGCATCACTATCCGGGGGCGTTAGGGCGATTTACCTTGTCCGCCCAGACAATTATATAGGCGGCCCCTGCCGGACAAGAACCTTATCCGGGCAAATTTGCATGAGCGATGATTGATGATTGATGGGCGCTTAGGGGCGAGCCGCGGGTCCATCAATTCAGAGATAGCTTGCCGGGGGTTAGGTCCGGCCATGACCGATGGGGAGCTTTGCGTGTCCGAACAAGCCAAGGAGATCGAGGAAGGGCTGATTTTGCAGCCCAGGTTCGATGCCGACGGGCTGATTACTTGCGTCGTCACCGACGCAGGATCCGGCGAGCTGCTGATGGTGGCGCATATGAATGCCGAAGCGCTGCGCAGGACCATCGAAAGCGGCGATGCCTGGTATTTCAGCCGCTCGCGCAAGCAGCTGTGGCGTAAAGGCGAAAGCTCCGGCCATGGCCAGCGCGTCATCGAACTGCGCGTGGACTGCGACCAGGACGCGCTCTGGCTTAAGGTCAAGCAACAGGGGCCGGGCGCCTGTCACACCGGCAGGCGCTCTTGTTTCTATCGTGCGGTGCCGCTCGGCACGGCTGGTGCGACGCTGGAATTCAGCGACGAAGAACGGACCTTCGACCCCGACAAGGTCTACGGCAAGAAATAGTCCGCGTCATTTGAGTTGCGCCAGCAACTGTTCTGCATGCAGCAAATGCGGGCGGTCGTACATCACCCCATTGACCGCCACCGCGCCTTTGTCCGGCGCCGCGGCAAAGGCTTCGGCGACCGCGCGCGCCCAGGCGATCTTTTCCGGCGAAGGCGCGAACACTTCATTGATGATGGCAATCTGGTCGGGATGGATTGCCATCTTGCCGGCAAAGCCCTGGTTTGCGGCATCTTCGGCCTCGCGGCGAAGCCCTTCCCTATTGCGGAAGTCGGCATAGACCGTGTCGATCGCCTGCACGCGTGCCGCTGCGGAAGCGGCGAGACATAGCGTGCGCGCGAGGCGGTAGGGTTCGAAGAAACGGCCCTGCGTGTCACGGCTGCTGGTGCCGCCGAATGCGTAGCTCAGGTCTTCGCTGCCCCATGTCAGTCCGATCAGCCGCGAGCTTGCCCCGGCATAGGTGCCGGCAAGAAACAGCGCGGCGGCGCTTTCGATTGCGAAGGCGAAGATCTTTGTCGCGCCCTCGTCGATGCCATGCATCGCTTCGCGCGCGGTGAGCTTGGCATCGAGATGGATGATGGACGCCCCGCCTTCGCCTTTCGGCAACACCACGGCATGCGGCCTGGCTGCCAGCACCGTATCGAGATCGGCGTCGGTCAATCCGGTTTCAAGGCCGTTCACGCGCACGAATATCGGTGGACGCCCCGATGAAGGCGGAAGCGCCTTGATGAAGGCTGCCGCGTTCGCGCGCGCGGCTTCCTTCTGGTCCGCTGCGATAGCGTCCTCCAGATCGACGATAACGGCATCGGCGCCGCTGGTGAGCGACTTTTCCAGCTTGCGCGGGCTGTCGGCCGGAACGAACAAAAGAGAGCGCATCAATCTTCTGCCGAACGCATGTGGATGAAGGCCTGACGGCGGCATTCCGCAACCATGGTTCCATCCTGTTTATAGGCGCGGTGATGCAGCTCAACGATGCCGGCGCCAGGATGCGATTTCGATTCCCGCTTGCCTAAAATCTCGGTCGTACAATGCACGGTGTCGCCCTCGAACAACGGATGCGGGAATTTGACTTCGGTCATGCCGAGATTGGCGATGGTGGTGCCGACGGTGAGGTCATTGACGGAAATTCCGATCATCAGGCCGAGTGTGAAGAGCGAATTCATCAGCGGCTGGCCCCATTCGGTTTCCGTCTCGCAGAAATGCCGGTCGATATGTAGCGGCTGGGGATTTAGCGTCATATTGGAGAAAAGCATGTTGTCCATCTGCGTCACCGTGCGGGTAAGCCGGTGCTCGTATTTGTTGCCGACGATGAAATCCTCGAAATAGAGCCCGCCGCGGTGGTGTCGCTGGGCAATTTCCGGCTGCATTTCGCTCTCCCCACTTATTGTGGCGCCCGCAAAAACCAGGCGTTAACGCCTCGTTTACCATAACCGGCCCTGTGGGCGGGCCGAATGTTCAGGACCGGCGGGGCGGCCAGAGGCGGTCGCCCCGCGCATTAATCAATTATCACACGCGGCCGCCCGCACGGGTGCAGACCGCGCCGCCCCTTCACCCATAGCCGGACCCTAAGGGGGCCGCGAATATCACCGGGGCTTCTCGCGACCGAGGCTGGTCGTCCGGTGTTAACAATTCGGCAATATCCGTAAAAAGTTATGCTCAACTTTTTGTTGATCCCCCGCTTTTAGGATGGCTTTGCCGGTGCGTCGCGCCGGCGCCTTGAAGAGGGGCTTGTTTCGTATGGCGTGTAAGTGAACTCATGATCGTTCGCGAGTTCCTGCAATGGCTGCGTATATCGTCTGCCGGCGAGCGGGCCGATGGCGCCACCGCACTGGCGCGGGCCTACCTTTTCTCTCCGCTTTCGCTGGATGACCGCGCCGCCGCAGAAGGCTCCATGCTCATGCTGCTCGACGATCCTTCGCCGCTGGTGCGCCGCGCCCTGGCGGAGGCTTTGGCATCCAGTGAGGCTGCGCCGCCCGCCGTGGTGCATGGGCTCGCCGCCGATCAACCCTTTGTCGCGGTGCCGGTCCTGGAGCGTTCGCCGCACTTCGTCGATGCCGATCTCGTTGATATGGCCGCTACCGGTCATCGCGAGATCGCGGAAGTCGGTCCCGCCGAGGCTTGCCTGGAAGTGATCGAAAATCCCGATGCCGACATCGCCCCGTTTTCCATCGATCGCATCGCTGAGCGCCACGGTCATCTCGCCGACATCCGTGAATCGCTCCTTGCCATTGAAGACCTGCCGGTCGGCACGCGGCAGGTACTGGTTACGAAACTCTCGCAAACTCTGGCGGATTTCGTCACCGCACGTGAATGGCTTGCCGAGGATCGCGCACTGCGGGTCGTCACCGAGGCCTGCGAAAAGGCGACCATCACGATCGCCGCCGATACCGTGGATGTGCTGCAATTGGTAGGTCATCTGCGCGAAACCGGGCAACTCACTGCCGGTCTCGTGCTGCGGGCGCTGCTTTGCGGCAATTGCGCCTTGTTCGAAGAATCAATCGCCGACTATCCGGGATTTCGCTCGAACGGGTCTACGGGCTCGTGCATGGCAGGGGCAATGCGGGATTCCGCGCTCTCTATGACAAGGCGGGCCTGCCGGCCTCGACTATCCGGCCTTCCGCGAGGCGATCGAAGCCATGCGCGAGGACGTGCTGCTGGGTGAAACTGGTGATGCATCCCGGCTGAAGCGGCGCATGGTCGAGCGGGTGCTCACCCGCTGTGAGCCCAGTTCGCTCGGCGACATCGAACCGCTGATGACGCTGTTGCGCCGCTTTGCGACGGAAGCGGCGCGCGACGAAGCCCGGATGTTCTGCCGACAGCTCGTCGAGATGCCCGATCCGGAGCCGCCGGCGGACTACGATTTCGTCCTCGGCGAGCGCCTGGTCGCGGCCTAGGGCCGCTCAGGTAATCGGCGTGCTAACCGATTCCGCGGTGTCATAGATGCTTACCATGACCATGGGGTAGGCTTTTTTGACCGCCTCGCCCGCCTTTTGCGCTTCCTCAGCGACGGCGAAGCTCCTTTTGGTCTGCCGGTCCACCTGAAGCAAATAACGCTCCTGTGTGGGGCGTAGTTGTCCCTTTCGGACGGGCGCCTCTTCGATAACGACTTCCTTGGGCGGCATGTTGATTTTCTTCGTAGCCATGGAAAAGAAACCTTTGAAAATTTTTGGGATGACGATGTTATGTAATGGCTCGTTTCGGTCTTTGTCAGAGGCGGTTTGGCTAAATCTCACGGGTTTTGCTAGGGGGCAAATACCCGCAACGCATTCGGCCTTGCCCGGTAGCGCAGGGGCGGGCGCAGCATCGTCACTTCGCCGTCGAGCGCTACCAGCAACCGGCTGGTTCGCGAGCTGACTTCCACGTCGGGCGCGTTCATCGCGCGCAGATCGCGCGATCGGTCGATGAATCCGATCAGCGAGCGGCAGGCGAGCCAGAACAGCGCGAGGCGGCTCTGCCGTCTGGCGACATAGACGCATAATTCGCCGGCATCCAGCCGTTCGCGTTTCCCGGCGGCCCGGCCGGTCAGGCAATATTCGTTGTTGCCAACGAAGAGGCAGGGGCTTCGGTAAGGCTCCGCCATCCCGCCGGAGCGAATATGAAGCCGCCGCAGCGGAAAGTGCAGCAGCGTCCGCCAGATCGCGAAAGCCATTGCCGTCCATTTGCCCATGCGACGTCGTTCCTGTAGGCGCCGACGATCGAGCACCAGATAAGGATAGATGCCGATGGAGGAGTTGTTGACGAAGATCTCGCCATTGACCTCGCCGAGATCCACCGATTGCACCTGGCCGGCGGCAATGAGCGCCACCGCCTGTTCGAGCGCAAGCGGGATGCCGAGATCCTTGGCGAAATGATTAAGGGTGCCGAGCGGCAACACGCCGATCGGAACCTCGCTGCCGGCAAGGACGTTTGCGACTGATGCGATGCTGCCATCGCCGCCCCCAACTACCAGTGCGTCGATCTGGCCTTTCTTGGCCTCTCGCAGCGCACGCTTGGCACGAGCCTTCAATTCCGCCGCCGAAAGAAAATACAGCGTAGCCGTCATGCCGTGCCGCGCGAAAGCGGCGGTAAGCGTTTCGCCCAGCGTCCCGCTGTCGCGGCATATAATATTGCCTGCCGCTTTGTTGAGGAGCACGGCTACCCTGATGTGTTCCGCCTGACACATGCGACCCACTCAATGCTAATGCGCCGCGCGGCCGTGTGTTCCCCCGTGAGGGACTGCCGGTTCCCTGTTCGGTCCTGGGATGGGTTGCTCAGTATCCGAATTGCTCGCGGATGATCCGCTCGTCCAGGCTATGGCCGGGGTCAAACAGCATATGCATGGAAATGTCGTGGTCCATTCGGATGTCCACCGATTTCACCGACCGCACCTGGGTATGGTCGGCGACCGCCGCGCAAGGGCGCTTGTCGGCCTCCAGCACCTCGACGGTCACCTCGGCCGTATCCGGTAACAGCGCGCCGTGCCACCGCCGGGGACGAAAGGGACTGATCGGGGTCAGCGCCAGCAGCGACGCGTTGATCGGGATGATCGGTCCCTGGGCGGAGAGATTATAGGCGGTGGATCCCGCCGGCGTGGACACCAGCACGCCGTCGGCGACGAGTTCAGGCAGGCGCTCCTTGCCGTCGATCAGGATTCGCAGCCGCGCCGCCTGATAGCTCTCACGGAACAATGAGACCTCGTTGATGGCATAGGATTCGTGCTGCTTTCCCTGCATGTCGCGGGCACTCATCAGCAGCGGATGGATAACCGCGATTTCTGCCGCGGCGAGCCGTTCCTTGAGCTTGTCCTCGCCAAATTCATTCATCAGGAATCCGACGGTACCGCGATGCATGCCGTAGATCGGCTTGCCGGACTGCATGAAGCGATGCAGGGTTTGCAGCATCAAGCCGTCGCCGCCGAGCGCGACGACGACGTCGGCGGAAGGGGGATCGACATCCCCATAACGGCGGGCAAGTGCCTCGCGCGCCTGGGCGGCTTCCGGGCTGGAACTGGCTACAAACGCGATCCGTTCGTAGCTGGGATTGGAGCGGGCCATGGGGTGAGCCTTGCGAACGCGATACGTTACCACGCAATAAATGCCCGATATCGGCTAGACCCGACATCGATAGATTGCCGATATCGGTTAACGCCGAGATCGGTTCGAGGATGATCGATATGGAACGCGCGGTTTTCGTCTATACGACCTACCCCTCCATTGTCGAGGCGGAGGAGGCGGGCCGGGCGCTGGTCGAGCAGCATTTGGCGGCCTGCGTGAACATCCTGCCGGGCATGATATCGCATTATCGCTGGCAGGGGACGATCGAGCGCGCCGAGGAGGTGATCATGCTGATCAAGACCCGCGCCTCGCTGGCAGAGGAGGTGCGCGCGCAGGTTAAAGCCCGCCATTCCTACGACACGCCGGCCATTCTGGTGCTGCCGATCCAAAGCCTGGACCAGACTTATCTGGCCTGGGTGATGGCGGAGACGGAGAAGCCCCCAGCGTAGCAGTCGTCATGGCCCGGCTTGTCCCGGCTACCCCGATAAGGGACGCAGTGCCCATCTAAGCGAGATGCCCGGCACAAGGCCGGGCATGACGAATTGGAAAATCTTCGAACCCGATCAGTAAGTGAACTTGCCGTCGAGCACGCCCTTGAGATTCCTGTAGGGCTCGCAGTCGTTGCCACCGCAAATCATGCTGATCTTCTGCAGGAAGTCCTCGGCCTTGAGGACGTTGCCTTGCTCGGCATGCCACATGCCGTAATAGGACAGCGTGACGACATGCACCGGATCAGCCTTCAGTGCGCGGTCATACCAGGATTTAGCCTTGTCATAATCGCCGAGTTTGCGCCAGGCGAAACCGACACTGGTGGCGACGTCGGGATGATCATCCTGGCCGAGCTCCAACATCGCCGCGATGCCATCCTCGTATTTCTCCGACTTGATCAGGTCATAGGCGACCTTGTAGCCATCGAGGAACTGTGACTGCTTGTCTTTCTTCTGCTGCCCGGTCGCGGGCGCATTGGTCTTCTTCTTGTCGTCGACGTTCTTCTTACTGTTCGCACCGCTCGCAGGAGGGGGAGGCGGCGTGGGATTTTCCTTCATATCGGCGAGGGCGGGGCCGGCGGCCAGCGCGAAGCCGAGCAGGGCCGCCGCGCCAAGCAGAAGGATTTTATGCTTGCGGGTTGTCATGACGTTTCCTCGCTTGAAAGTGCCAGACGGAAAAACAGCCAACATATGCGTGACAGCTTGCCCCATAAAACACCGCAGGGCCATGGCGATTCCATGGCCCGCAAAGGAATGTGAATGGGGGTTGCGCCCCTGGCCCTCTCCGCGCGACGCGGGGAGAGGGCGGTTCCGCATTATTTGAATTGCGCGCGCAATCCCGCATAGGCGGCAAAACCCTGCGCACGATAGGAAAACACCTCCTCATAGTGGTTATCAAAGATATTCTCGGCGCGCAGGTAGGCCGTGGTCGTCGGCGTCAGGTCGTAGGACAGGATGCCGCCCACGGTCGTATAGGCATCGAGCGTCACCGGCGTTAGTGGGAAACGGAACCAGGTATCCGGCATGCTGCCGTTGTAGACGACATTGACGGTCATGCGCGTACGCTGGTCCGGCAGGTTGATCGTCGCCGATCCCGAAGCGGCGTGCTTGGGCCGGCGGATCTCCGGTGTCCCGTCGGCCAGTTTCGCGATGGTGTAGGTATAGGTGCCGGAAAGCGAGAGCCAGTCGGCGGGCGTCGCCTTGACGGAGATCTCGACGCCGTGGCGCGGGCTGGTGCCTTCCGCATTCACCACCGTGAAGAGAAATGTCCCGCCGACCTGCTCCATCACGATCTTGTCTTTGAACTCGGAGGCGAAATAGGTCGCGTCGACGATAAGCCGCCGGTCGAAGAAGGCCTGTTCCACGCCCGCATCCCAGCCGAGCGAACGCTCCGGCTTCAGGTCGGGATTGCCGATGAAGCTGCCGACGAAGAAGCCAAATTGCTCGGTGAAGGTCGGATTGGTGGCACCGGTGCCGACGCTGGCATGCAGGCGCGTGCCCATCTGCGGAAAGCGTTGCGAGAGCGTTTCCCGCCAAGTGGTGATGTCGGCAAAGCCGCTGTTGTCATCGTGCCGCAGCGCCGACGTCAGGGTCATGTTCCACGGCAGATCGAGCGCGTATTCACCGGCGAGCCCGGTGCGCGTGCGCTCGGCGCCTTTCGCCCAGAAGGCCGCCGCCGCCGGGTCGCCGAACGGCCCGGACAGCGAGGCGGAATTCATGGTGAGGAACTCCTTCTGGTAATCGGCCAGGAAGGAGAGGGTATGCGTTTCGCCGCCGAGCAATTGCGTGTTCTGCTTCAACGTCGCCTTGTAATCGAAGTTGTCGCGATACCCCTCGGAATTGAAGAAGCCGAAGACGACGTCGTCGTCATGGCGCTTCTCATCGTAGCGGCTGGCGCCGAGGCGCTGCACGAAGGCGCCGTCGAATAGCGACCAGGTCGCGGCGACGCGGCCATTGATCCCGCGAAAATGATTGAAGTCGAACTCGTTGTCCGCGGCGAGGCCTTCGAACGGGCCGAAGAAAGGCTGGGCATCGAATTGCGTGTGCCGCTCGGTGTAACGCACGGCGCCTTCAATGTTGAAGCCGGGGAACAGGTCGGCACCGACCTTGCTCGTGACCGTGGTGGCGTGGCTGCCGTCGCGCTCGCTGCCGAAGCGGGAGAGGTTGTAGCCCGAGGTGTTGTTGTAATCGGCGCTGACCGAGCCATAGAACATGCCGTTCGATCCGCGTGCGGTCGCGCCGCCCTGGACGCTGTTCATCGAGCCGCCCTCGATACGGACGTTCGCTTCCGGTTTCAGCCCGCGGCCATTCTTGGTGACGATCGAGATCACGCCGGAATTCGCATTGGCGCCGTAGAGGCCCGATTGCGGGCCACGGATCACTTCGATCCGCTCGATGTCCTCAATGGCGAAATCGGCGAAGTTGAAGTCGCCCTGATCGATGGAGTTCACCGGCACGCCGTCGATCAATACCAGCAACTGGTTGGATTCGGCGCCGCGGATACGCACCTGGGTGAGCGTGCCGCGCCCGCCGTTCTGGTTCACTGCGACGCCGGGCACCGTGCGCAAGGCATCGGCGATCGTGGTGAAGCCTTTGTTGCGCAGGTCCTCGCCCGTCATCACGGTGACGGCGGAGCCGACCTTCGAGGCGTCGGTGGCTGCCTGATTGGCGTAGATGACGATGCGCGGGATTTCCCGCTCCTGGGCCTGCGCCGTGGCGCTAGTAAGACCGGCAATAAGCAAGCCCGGCGCGAGCGCCCGGCAATATAGGTTCAATCGGACAGACGAAACAAACAAAGACATGACGTGCCTCCGCGGCGTTGGATGAAACGGATCGCGGAGGCGCGGGCCATCGGGCACGCACCTTTCCAAGACAAAGGGTTGAGACAACAGGCCATAGCCGGTCCCCCGCGACGGTTTACACACGTCATCGCTGCGGAAAGACCCGCCCCGAACGCGCGCCCCGCGCGTCGGAAGGATGACTGTGTAGGCAGGTCTCCTGGCTCGCGGGTCGCCGCCCTTATTCCGCCTTCCCGGGTTTCCACCCAGTGGCATCTGGAACAGGGCTCGCCGCTGACAGTTGCGGGGGCAGCTTCGGATTAGGCCCTAGTTACGCGATTCAGCAGGCCGCACCGAATTCCCTTTTGGCCGGCGTGAACCGGCGCACCTACACAAGCGCGGCAAGTCAAACCGGGGAGGCTGAACTTGTCAACAGTACGGCGCGGCGATGATCAAAAAATGTCGGGCTGCGGCAAAATTGCCGACGTTTCGGGGTGGCTCGGCTTGGATTACACTTTGCGCCTGATTCATCAGGGGGATTTCATGTTTGCTCTTCGCATGCTTACCGCGGCCGCGGTGCTGACTCTTGCCGTCTTCCCGGCAGGCGCCGCCGATGAGGTGATTGACGCCATCGATCAGGCGCGCAAGGCCTATCAGTCCGGCAATCTCGGGGAGGCAAAGCAATCGCTCGATCTCGCTTCGCAGCTGATCGGCCAGAAGAATGCCGAAGGTTTTGCTTCGCTGTTGCCGAAGGCTTTGCCGGGCTGGAAGCAGGAAAAGACCGACACCGCCGCGATGGGAACCAGCATGTTTGGCGCGTCGACGGCGACAGGCCGCTACACCAACGCCAAGGGCGACGACATAGAAATCCAGATCACCGGCGATTCGGCGATGATCGCGCCGCTGGCTGCTGTTTTTGCTAATCCGCAATTCGCCGGAGCCATGGGGAAAATTGTTCGGATCGGCAATCAGCGCGCCATCGTAACCAAGGATGGTGACGTGCAGATGGTGGTCGACAACAAATTCCTGATCGTGGTGCAGGGGTCCGGCCCGGCCGACGCCAAGCTGGCTTACGCGCAGGCGGTCGACGTCGCCAAGCTTTCGAAGATGTAGCGCATCACAGCGGCCGCCATTCCACCGGGATGAGCTCGAAGCCGCTGCCGCTCCTGACGATATGACCGGAGGCGGGGAAGGGGAAGTGATAACCCTGCACCAGCATCCGGTCGGAGGCCGCGCGATCCAGCAGCTTCTTGCGCGTGGCCACGGCCGCCTCGCCGTCCATGTCGAACACCGGCTGCCAGTCCGGATGCCTCACGAACAGTTTTGGATGATTGCTGGTGTCGCTCAGCACCAAAACCGAGTCCCTGCCTGACGCCACGGAGAAGGCCGTGTGCCCCGGCGTGTGTCCCGCTGCGCCGATCGCGCTGATACCGGGCGCCAGCTCCGCGCCGGGCGAAAAGCGCGTCACATCCTGGGCGATGTTGCGGAAGATACGCCGGGCATTGAGCACGTAGCCCTTGATCTCTGGCGCCGCGCGGCCCGGCAGGCTTTCGTCCATCCAGAAATCCCATTCCGCCTGAGGCACCTTGATCTCAGCTTTCGGGAAATAGCGCTCGTCGTCCTTGGTCTTGATGCCATTGATATGGTCGGGATGGAAATGCGAGATCAGGATGATATCGATCTGCGCGGGCGTGACGCCGGCGGCGGCGAGATTGGCATTGAACGTGCCGGCGGTGGCCGCGATCTGTCCGCCGGAGCCGGTATCGATCAGCACAAGTTTCGAGCCCGTGTTGACGAGCAGCGCCGTGAAAGGGATCGGCAGCTTGTCTGTCGCCGGAAGAAAGGCATCGGTCATCGCCTTGCGCACATCGGCTGGATCCGCATTGCGCACGAATTTGTCGTCGATTGGCCGTTCCCATAGCCCATCGCTTAGCGCAGTAAGTTCGTAGCTGCCGAGTTTGTAGCGATAAAGCGTGGGCGCTTGCTCGCCCGTAAATGGAGCGGCGGCAAAACTGCGCGCAACGGGAAGGGCGCCTGCCGCACAGGCGGCGCCGGCCAACAGATTGCGGCGGCTAAACGTAATCACGACGGGTCTGCTTTATCTGGCTCACTGTTTGACCATCACCAGCCGATGCAAGGTCACCTGCTTTCGATCGAACATCACCCAGGCGGAGGGGAAGAAAACCAGGTAGCGATTGTAGGTCTCAACCCCGACCAGTTCCAATGCCTTGTCGCGGTTTTTCGCCAGGCGCTTGAACCAAGCTTTCAGCGTCGGACGGTAGTCGTGGGTGGAATCGTGCACCACCTCGAGCCCGGCCTCGCCCGCAGCCCAGAGATGATGGCTATGCGGCGACAGTTCCGACCCCGGGAAGATAAGCTGGCCGGCGATCGTGCTCGTCGGCCTCCATCCGCCATTGAGGGAAAAGAAATGATGCACCATCCTGCCGTTCGGCTTCAGCGCGCCATGCAGCTTGCGCAGCAGCGGCAAGATTTCGTCCGGACGCACATGCTCCATGGCACCGATGGAATAGATCTTGTCGTATGACGCCGGTGCGTAGTCGGTGGTGATGAAGTCCTCGATCCGGACATTGAAGCCGAATTTCTCCCGGATATAGCGCGCCTGCTCTTGCGACAGCGTCATCCCCGTGAGCGATTCCTTGTCACCTGTTGCTTCATGAATATGACGGAGCATCGAGCCCCAGCCGCACCCGAGTTCCAGAACGCGCTCGCCGGCGGCCGGCGCGATCAGGCTGAGCAAATGATCGGCCTTGCGCCGCTGCGCAGTCTCCAGACTGTCCTGATCCGACGCAAAATCTGCGCAGGAATAGAACATGAAATCGCGGTCCAGGAACAATTTGTAGAATTCGTTTGAGACGTCGTAGTGATACTCGATTCCCTGAGCATGGCTCTGATTGAGCCATCGCGACATCAGCAGGCGGCGTTGAAATGCAAACGGGTAAGCATCGATCAGTGACTGAATGAAGGGCGCCTGCTTGCGGGTGAAGTATCGCCAGGCGAATTTGGGATCGAGCGGCGTGGGCGAATTCATGTAAAAGCTTAGCGCCGCATACGCCATGCCATGCGTCACGCTATGCCGCGTTCGCCGCAGCCACCGGCCAGAATTCGAGATTGTGGATGACAGCGACGTCATTACGCTAAAAAATGAACTCTCGCTAGAATTGAAAGTATGGCCGTCTCGGAGGAACTAGCATTTTCCAATGAAAACACTACGTTAGGTTGCCTAACCCGCCTAACGGCGTGCATTGAAACCAAATGAGAATATCTGAAATTGCCTAACCCACAACACCGCCTGATAGATGACACGCTAATCCGCGACGAAAACGGCATCGCGGCCCGATGTGTCTGCGGCTGGGTCTCGTCGGGACATTTCAGTTCGATGGGCGCATCCGTCGCCTTCATGCAGCACCGCGAGAATCCCGCTGATGGTCACGAAATCAGCAACCTCGCGCGCGTGCAAAGCCTGAGCAACCAGATCAAGCCGCTGCTGCAGGGCCAGGGCCCCGAGGTTCAGAGCGTGGCGCTTGCCGATCTGGTCTCGCTCTGGCTCGCCGGGCATCCGCAGGAAGTGCGCGAGGCCGTGCTTGCTCTTTGGCTCGATACCGTGCGCCAGCTGGTGCCCGCATCCGTGCGCGAGGGATTTGGCGAGCATCCCCCGAAGGGCTGGGAAACGCCGCAAGGATGAGCAGTTCCAATCCAAAACAGACCGATTGGCTTT
Organism: uncultured Alphaproteobacteria bacterium; assembly: GCA_963802475.1. GTDB lineage: Bacteria > Pseudomonadota > Alphaproteobacteria > Rhizobiales > Xanthobacteraceae > CANKHA01. The sequence goes on along the minus strand of CAWDIZ010000014.1, from coordinate 17,168 downwards.
TGCTTTACCTGCTGCTCATCCTGATGATCGTCTTTATGGCAATGCAGACGCGAGAACTTATCCGTTTGAACGACCGGGTGAACAACCTCGAAGGCGCCTTCGGCGATCCCGCCCAACCCTAATGAGCGGGCTGGCTGCTCTCGTCATCCGCCGCAAGCGGCTTGAAGCCTTGCCCGACAACCTCCTGCCCCGCCTCCCATCCGCGCATCCAGGCTTCGAATTGCGGGACGCCGGTGTGATGCGGCGGCTGCTTGCTCTTGCCCTCGAGTTCGGCCTTCTTTCCTTCGTTGAAGGCTTTTTTCTCGGCATCACGCCTGTCCACTGTCGGGAACAGGCTGCCTTGAAAGCCGACATCCATATTCGCCCAGCGCGCCACGCGGATCATCCGCTGGGCGAGCGCCTTGAACGCGGCTTCGCCCTCCGGAGTTTCCAGCCTGATGAGATCCTTGATGTCGTCGATTGCGCCGTTGCCCAATTCGGCCCTGGCGCGCTTGCAGGCAGCCTTGAAGGCGGCATCGGCCTTGTTCTTCGCATCGAGCGTTCTTTCGTAAGCCCTGCGATGCACCGCGGTCGCAATCGAGACGGTGCCGCCGCCGATGGGCGGCACCCAGAGATGGCCGGACTGGTCGATGGCCCCGACGACGAGCCATTGCGCCCCGTCATACAGCTTGCGCACCCAAGGCGAGGCCGCGGCGCCGGCGCGTCTCTGCCGTCACGGCCGTCCCTGCATTCGCGCTCGCGGGGCGCGGCGGCCGCGCCAGGAGCACGGACCAGGTAATGGGAAGAGCTGTCGAATTCGACCGGGGCGAAGGGTCGCGTGGACGCCCAGCTGGATCGTCGTGAATGGCCATTGTTACCCCCCTTGATACTGCCTTCCTGTGGCGAACGCTGCAAGCGGGGCTTGGGCTAATCACTCGCCGATCATGGGCGAGGGTGCTGATGGCGCGAGTTGGCCGCTCAAGGCGGCCTTTGCTATGTTCCTGTTGCAATCGGCTTTCCTGATCGGCGAAACTGCTCCGGGGGATCGTCGATGGGCAAAATCGTCAGTCCAAGGTTCGGACGGCTTTACTGGCTAGACATCGCTGTCGCTTTCGCGATCGGCATTGCTTTAGTCCTGGCGGCCGAGCCGTTCCTTCCCCAGCCCGATTCCTTGCCGACCGTTAGGCGGCCGCAAGCGACCACGCTGCAGATCCCGCAGAAGTTTGAACCGCAGATCCCGCAGAAGTTCGAAGTTGTCGACGGCGATACTGTCGAATTTCAGTCGACACGCTATCGGCTAGTTGGGTTCAACACGCCTGAGAGTGGCACAAACGCGCAATGCGCTGCCGAGCGAGCACGGGCAGCCAAGGCAGTCCAGCGCTTGCATCAGCTGCTAGCGAGCGGTGAGCCCTATCTTCAAAGGGTGCCATGCGCATGCGCGCCAGGCACAGAGGGAACTGAGCGCTGCAATTACGGAAGATTATGCGGCGTGCTTACCATTGGCGGGAAGGACGTCGGGCCGATCCTAATCGCTGAAGGCTTAGCCGAGCAGTATATTTGCGGCGGGACGCGCTGCCCGCCGCGACGAAATTGGTGCAGACGGTAATCCCGATTAGGAGGCTGCGGTCCTCTGCATCGACGGCGGCCAATGAATTGGCACGTCTGCCGAATCCCAGCACTTGCGCCATGCTGCTGTGGCTTCGTTCAGCGTCTCTGCGTGCCCTTGGTGCGGCTCGGCGCGGCCCTGCCGCTGAAAAAACGTAACCCCCCAAAACCAGGGCCGCTCGTCGCCAGTTAGTCGAAATACGTGTCCTACCGTTAGTTCACGCCCATCAGGGTCTTTGTAGATCAAGTGGTAGCCCTGCTGGCTGAACTCGCTGGGCCGCATGATGATGGTTCCGGGTAGGCTCATGGCATTGAAGATAGGTGCCCCGCCGCCCAGATTCAACTCCACAGCCGATGTCGCGCGCGGTCACATCCAGCCTTCATATTGCAGCGCGCGGCAGAGCTGATCGGTTGCGGCGCGCATGTCTATTGCCTTACGGCTCTTATGCGCTTGCACCAAAAGCTCGGCGGCTGTCCGCGAAGGGATTTCTTCATCATTCTGCGGTTAGAGTACGTCATATTGACGTATCCTATGGGGGAATGCAGGCAGCCCGTGACCGCCGACCAGTACCGCGCCGCTATCGCCCAGCTGGGCCTTTCGCAGGAGGGCGCCGGCGGCGCTCTCGGGCTCTCGCCGCGGCAGGGGCAGCGTTATGCAACCGGCGAGTCCGAGATACCCGAGCCGGTAGCGAAGCTGCTGCGCCTGATGATCCGCCGTTTGGCTTCGTGCTTGTGTATTTCCTGTAGGGCATCCGCACTCCAAATTGACGCGGATAACTCCCGATGTCGTTTGGTCACGCGGCAGCCGGATGTGGCGGAAAAGGAAAGGCTACGACCGGCCCGGAAGAATTCAGATATAGGAGTCCCGGTTTAACGCCTCTCTGCCGCCCAGCCTTCGGCGTGCAATGCCCGGTGAAGCTGCCCGGTTGCGTGTTGCAGATCGTCTGGCTTGCCGCTGGCGTGCGCTTCCATCAGCAGCGCAGCGGCGTGCTGCCAGATCGGCTTTTGCTGCCGAGCCTCCGGTAGCTGCGTCATAAAATGCGCCGCTTGAGCCATTGTGTCGATGATGCTTCCATCGCGGAGCGTCAGTGAATAGGCGAGCGGCCGATTCCAGCCGGCGGGCTTGACTGTTTTTTTCGCCATTGCGCTTAAAGCTTCACCCTCCGCCGTTAGCAACTTCTCCCAATTTGCTTTGAATGCGCCTTTCGCGGCCTCGAGATCATCAGCGAGACCTTGCAACTGTACGCCTTGGGGGAATGGGCCGCGTAAGTTGAGGCCATAGATCGACCAATGCCATCGCGGGCCTTGCGGCGTGGATTTGGCGTAGGTGCGGCCGACGTCGCAGCCGTTAAATCGGAACTCGAAATCGTCTTTCGGACTGCCGAGATCTGTCGGGCGGAGGGTGTATTTATCGGGCATTACCGCAGACCAGCACGTTCGTGCGATTCATGGGCAATTCCCTATTCTAAGACGGCCTCACACTCGATCTCTAAGAGGAAGTCAGGGTGTGGCAAGCCACTGACGACCAGAGTTGTGCGGGCAGGGAATTTTCCCTCCTGAAAATAGCTAGAATAGATGCGGTTCATTTCAGGGAAATCGCTGGCGCGCATCATGTAAACAGTTGTTTTCACCACGCGGTCCCAGCCAGCACCCGCGGCTTTGAGATTCGCCGTTAAGTTCTCCATGACCTGCGTCATTTGCGCGGGGAAATCACCAACTGCGAGCTTGCCGCCGGGACCGAACGCCGGAGCGCCTGATACGAAAACGAGCTTGCCAACCTTAACTGCCCCAGAAATTGGAACGTTACGAACCGGCTTCCCGAAATATTCCAGAGGCTCTGAGTTTGCTGGAATCGCCAAGATCATTAGCACCGCTGTGAGCGGTAGGCATTTCAGCAAAGGTGCCATTACAACCCCTCCCGTCCCTTGCTCGCAACGAGCTTATCGCCCTTTAACGGTCTGTCGAGTCTCATCCCTGGGTGTAGACAGTCCCTGAGGAGAAGGCGAAGCGCGCGCCAGGTAACGCGAGGAAAGCGGCGCACGCGCGGCGGGCTTTTGTGTTTTAGCTCGGCTAAGCTTGCAAAGTGCCTTTCCGGGCCGCTGGAAGGAAATGGCAGGGGCCACATGAAGCAGCTGCTCTGGGCCGCACTATTTGTGTTGTCTCTGCCGAGCCTCGCGTGGGCTCGCCCGGGCATTTTGTCTGATACGGCTAGCAATTTCCTGTTGATCGCCGTGATCGTCCTGATCCTCATTCTCGCCTATTTCGTCATCCTCTCCAAACGCCGATAGCGTCCCGCCGCACACGCGGCGGGCTTTTCCGCTGGCGCTCCTCATACATAAGTTGTTACAGGTGCGAGCTTGCGGACGAGGTGCGTCGCCAGATCGAAACACTGCTGGCGAATGTCAGGAACTGCGGTGATCTCCCAGAAAGCCCCCCGAGCGACGGGTCCGATCGCAAAAATGCGCTCGGAAGGTTTTCCGGATGCGTCGATCAACGCATTCTCATTATTGATGTCCAACCCAAGGGACAAAGGGTCAGGCCGCGCCAGCCCGTGGGCAAACAATGCTTGCAGGACGGGGTTGGGCGAAAGACGCAAATCTTCGTTCAACCCGGCGCAATTGTAAACGCGCACGCATTCGTAATACTCGATGGACTGCGTTCCGCGCCGACGCCAGATGACACGGAAGTTATGGCCCGCCCTTTCCAATTTTTCGATTCTGGCGGCGACGATGTGGAGTTTCCCGTCCGCAATCAGGTTCTTAAGCATCTCTGCCACGGCTGGTGCCATACGATGCCGATGCGCCTCCCACCATGCGCGGGCATGACGCAGAAAACGGCGGCGCTGTTCCAGATTCATAGACTGCCAGAGGAGCCGGGTGTGTGGGCGCAACGCGTCGATCGCGCTACGCCAATCCATGCCTTCGGCGTCGCATTGCCGCACCAATCTCCGCACCCAGCGGGTAAGTTTGCTGATCGGCGCACCGAAAGGGACCTCCACAGGCGCAAGCTGCCGTGCTTTGACATCGGCATGCACGGCGGAGATCAGGCCCCGGCGGGAAACGGCAACAATCTGTCCGCGATGACCGCGGTGTTGAAGGCTCAGGGTTACGTCGGCCATGGTGAGGCCTGTCCCCACGATCATCACGCCGGCGTCGGGATCGAGCCCATCGAAAGCGCCTGGGGACCACGGATTGGTCCACATCGCATTGGGCAAATCAGCGCGAGGAGCGTTGCCGGTCGCGACCACAAGGGCGTCGCCGGATACGATCGAACCGTTCGCCAACGTAACGCGCACCCCGTCCAGCAGCTCGGTGACGTCGGCCACCGATCCGCGAATGATGCGGACGCCTTGCGGGGTTTCTTCGGCCAGCAGGCTTGCGAGGTACTCGCCATAGACCGAACGGGGTGCAAAACAGAAATGCGTCGGCGCGCCTACCTTGTGCGCCGGGCCATAATCCTGAAGCCAACGAAAGAAATGCTCAGGATCGTCAGGAAAGGCGCTCATGTTCGCAACCCGAACGTTGAGTAAGTGAGTGGGGTCTTTGGTTGCATAGGCAAGGCCGCGACCCAGATCGTTCCGCCTTTCGATCAGAATGATTTCGATGTCGCGGGCGGCCCTCGCCAAGTTCACGCAAAAGATGACACCGCTTGCGCCGCCGCCCACCACAATGACTCTTCGGAAAGCGCGTGATGTTGTGTCAAATTTTGCGGTATTATGAGTGGGCTGTGAGGGTGCCATTGGGTCATCATCGCCATTGTGATTCATATTGACGGATACTCTACCAAAATAGTAGAGATTGCAAGCCGGGGCAGACGTTCAGAGAAATTGGTTGTCGGTCCGAAATGCTTCCTCTAGGGCAGCTGCTGCGCTATCTGCGCCCCGCACTGCCTGCGTATAGTGGCCTAGCGTGACGTTCGCATTCGAATGTCCCGCGATCTTCGCGACTAGTCCAACTTCGATACCCTGAGCTTGGAGCGTCGAAATAAAAATAGCGGAGAGCAGGACCAAGCGAAAAGCGAAGCAACCCTAAAATGAGTTCACCGAAGGGATTTAGAAGGCCACAACTATGCGTTCGCCAACCTTCCTCTCTTGTTTCATGCTCGCGCTACTGTCTATTTCAAACGTCTCCGTTGTAGCGCAGGACAGGCTTCCGCCGCCTTCCGTCAGCTATGTGCCTAGGCTTGGCGATATGATGACCGTAATCCAATTGAGGCACTCCAAGCTCTGGTATGCAGCGCAATTCAAAAATTGGTCCTTGGCAGAATATGAACTGGAGCAACTGAAAGCAGGCCTCAAGGAAGTTACGCGTTTCTACCCCGACACGTCCGCCCCAAACATGGGGAGTATAAAAACAAAAGACTTCGCGACATTCGGCAAATCGTTTGCCGAGATGACGGCGGAATGCAACGGTTGTCATGAGGCCGCTGGTCGGGGTTCTCCGTGCGGAGTAGCGCACCGTTGCCGTCCCCGTTTAGTAATCAGGTTTTTGAACCACAGACAAAGTAAACGTGGCGCGGCGCGCGTTGATTTCGGCCTTCGTGACTCCGGATGCCCGAAAAATCAATCGGTTTCGGGCGTCGCGGTCACGCAAACGCCGGCCGCGGCCGCGTGCAACTCGCCTGCCACTTGCCGCGCGAGATCGTCTTCTCCAATCCAGCGGAGTTTCCGAAGACGCTTGATGAGTTCACGGACACGTACTTCGTCCGCCGTCTCTTTAGAGATTGATTCACGCGGGACGAGGTTGGGGCTAGTCACATGCAGCATGGCGTCTCCTCCACATATCGTTGTTGACTGGGGATCGGCTGAACGTCATCTCGTCAAAGATGTGTGTCCGCGACGTTGGAAGCATCGTGAGGGATACGCAACGACGAGAAGCGACCAGTCAGCTTGGTCCGGCCAAATCTAATTATCGAATTTCTGACGTGAATAAATTGGACTGACGTCCAATAGCGTCCGCACGCAATCGACCTGACCACCGGGTCTATTCGATTTCTCTCGCAGTGCAGCAACCGCTCGTCGCCTGCAAGCTCAAGTCCGCGGGCCCGCGCGGGGTTCCCCTTGGGACAATATACCGCCCCGCGGGCACAGCCTAAGTGGCAGTGGAATGAAAAAATAAGGAGGCGTCGATGACCTTCCTGTCGCCGCGGCTTGTGATCGCGTGTGCGTTGTCATGCTTCTCATTTATCGCAAGCGCTCAGACGCAAACGTCCCCTTCGGCCCCAGGCAATTCCGGGCAGGCGCCCCCAGTGTCCGCCAGCCCGTCGCAGCCGGCGCCCTCGCCATCCGGCGATTCATCGCAATTGCTCAAGACCCCGGAGCTCGATCAACTCGTCGCGCCGATTGCCCTTTATCCCGATCCGCTTCTGTCGAACGTACTCATGGCCTCGACCTATCCGCTCGAAGTCATCGCCGCCGATCGTTTCATGAAGGCCAACAAGAAGCTGAAAGGCGATGCGCTCAAGAACGCGGTCGAGAAGAAGAACTGGGACAAGAGTGTTGCGGAGCTGACCGCAACGCCGAACGTCCTGGGAATGATGAGCGAGCAGCTCGACTGGACGCAAAAGCTCGGTGACGCGGTGCTGGCGCAGCAGACCGACGTGATGGATGCGGTGCAGCGGTTGCGTGCGCGGGCGCAGGCGGAGAACAAGCTTGTCACGACGAAAGAGCAGAAGGTTTCCACGCAGCGCGTCGATAATAGGGACTATGTCGTGATCGAGCCCGCGCAGCCGGAAACGGTCTACGTTCCTTATTACGATCCCGCCGTCGTCTATGGCGCCTGGCCCTATCCCGACTACCCGGCCTATTACTGGCCACCGGCCTATGGCTGGGGCGGGTATTACGGCGGTGCCGTGCTCGCCGCAGGCATCGCTTTCGGGTCCGGCTGGGCGCTGGCCAACTGGGGCAACTGGTGGGGCGGAGGGTGCAATTGGGGTCGGGGCGATATCAACATCAGCCGTAACACCAATATCGATCGTGACCGCAACCGGTGGACGCATAATGTCGATCATCGCGGCGGCGTGCGTTACAACAACAAGGACGTCGCCAACAAATTCGACAGGAATCGCGGCAACCGCGACGCCGCCCGCAACGATTTCCGCGGCCGCGAGGGAAACCGGGACGGAGCCCGCGTTGCGGACCGTGACACCAGGCCCGGCAATGCCGGCGACCGTGGACGCGACAATAGGCAGAACGCGGGCAACCGCGACCGCGACCGTGCCGGCGATCGTGACGGCAACAGGCAGTCCGCGCAGACCCGCGACCGCAATCGCCAACAGTCTGCCCAGAACCGCAGCGGTAATAGGCAGTCCGCGCAAAACCGGTCGGGGCAGCAGCGGGCCGCGCAGCAAAGGGCCACGCAGCAACGAGCTGCACAGCGGAGCGGCGGCCGCGGCGATGCCTTCAGCGGCATGAACCGCGGCGGCGGCCAGGCTTTCGCGGCTGCCAACCGGGGCCGCTCAAGTTTCGCCGGCCAGGGTGGTGGCGGCTTCCGCGGCGGCATGGGCGGCGGTGGCTTCCGCGGTGGCGGTGGCGGCTTTCGTGGTGGCGGCGGCGGCCGTGGCGGCGGCGGGCGGCGGCGCTAGCGAGGAGGGCGAAAATGTTCCGTATTTTCTCTTTGATGGCGGCTGCTGTTGCCTGCACGCTGGCCTCGGTGCCGGCGGCGCATGCGCAGCAGAAATTCAACTCTCCGGAGGAGGCGTTCGCGGCGCTCGTCGCCACGATAAATGCCAACGACAACCGGGGTCTGATCCAAGTCCTGGGGCGCGACGGTCTGGATCTCGTTGTCTCGGGTGATCCCGTAGCCGACAAATCGCAGCGGCAGCAGTTCCTGTCCGCCTACGACGCGCGGCATGAAATCTCCCGGGATGGCGACAAGGCCTATCTCGTTGTCGGCGAGGAGAAGTTCCCGCTGCCGATACCGCTGGTGCAGAAGGGCGGCTCCTGGCGGTTCGACGCCGTCGCGGCGCGGGAGGAGATCCTGTTCCGCCGCATCGGCCGCAACGAGCTCGACACTATCCAGACCGTCCTTGCCTATGTCGCCGCACAGAACGATTTCGCGGACAACAACAAGAGCGGGAAGTTCAACGTCTATGCGCAACGCATCATCAGCGATCCCGGCAAGCGCAACGGTCTGTACTGGCCGGCGGCCGCAGGCGAGGAGCAAAGCCCGCTCGGTGCGCTGTTCGCCAAGGCCAGCGGCGAGGGCTATCACGCGGGGCGTGGGCAGGTGCCGTATCACGGCTATTACTACAAGATCCTCACGCGCCAGGGACCGACCGCACCGGGCGGCGAGGTGGATTACGTCGTCCGCGGCCAGATGATCGGCGGCTTCGCACTGGTCGCGTGGCCGGCGGAATACGGCAATTCCGGCGTGAAGACCTTCCTGGTCAATCACGAGGGAGTGGTTTTCGAGAAGGATCTCGGGCCGCGCACCGAAAGGATCGCCTCGCGCATGACCGAGTTCAATCCGGATCACACCTGGACAAAATCCCAGGCGACGGCCACGGCAACCGGCGCACAGTGAGGCGACAGGAACCACCGTGGTGCACTGCCAGCTCGGACGATGGCGTAGCCGCCGCCGGGGAACAACCGTTTTTCCTGACGCACCGCAGGAGCAGTGGATGGGGCGCTCGGCGGGCCCGATTTGCCGCGCGATGACGGGAAATTTTCTGCATTCGCGGACTGTCTGCGGCCCGCGATGACATCCTTGGCATTGCGTTTAATTCGCAGGCCGGTCCTTTAACGCTTTCATGACACGCGCGCGCTGGCGCACCACGCGCGCGCGCTGGCGCACCGCTGCCGCGCCTTGTGTCTGCCCGGCGGCATCGAGAATACTCACAAGCGTTGCAGGCGCGCCTGGCAAGCTTGGATTCAGCGAAAAAGCTGTAGCGAAGCCAAGCAGCGCTGATTGCTGCCTCCCATGTTGCCAGGCATGTTTGGCTTCTATAAACAGCAGCTTCCCATAGGCGCGCAGGATCAAATCGAGAAGCTTGGGATCGATGCTGGAAGTATTCCTTGGAAGCTGCACTGTCCCGAAGGATTTGCAAATAACTTCCGGCTCAATAAGCCGATCGCTTTCTAAGCGCATCTCGATTTTGCGCGTCTGTGTCATCACCGAAACATACTGACAGAATTTGACGACTTCTTCCTCCGCTCGAGGCAGGTGCAGACTGCGGATGAGATCGAGACAAAGGCGGGCACTCTCGTGCTGGCCTTCAGCGAGCGCGTCTTGCTCCGTTGGATTCCACGTTCTTGTTATGCCTCCGTCTCTGATCCATCGTCGGTAGAGAATCTCCGGCACCCGCCGCGTCGGCCCGGCCACGATGAGCTTCATCAAAAATGGTTGACAGCGCCAGAAACTATCGCCGCCGATAAGCGGAAATCGCAGACCTTTGGCGATCAGTTCACTTCGGAACAAGCTGCGAAGGGGCGCACCCGCGACTGGGCCCACAAGCAATTTGATCAGCCGCTCAATCGTTATCCCCTCGACGTCAACGCCGGGGTGGAGGCCTTGCTGGTTACCGAACCGCTCGATGTCGCAATGCGCGCTTTGCGCGTCAGGGTGATCAAGCAGCTGCTGACGCAGGCGTTCTGTATAGGTCGGCTCGATAATATCGTCGTGAAAATACAGGAAGCAGAACTCAGTATCGACCTGATCGAGAAGCAAGTTCGAATTCTCTGACCAACCGAGTCTTTCCTTTTGAACCATGACATCAATTCGCGGATCCAGCTGCGCTTGAGTTCGGCAGATCGCTTCGGTGCCGTCGACCGAGTGATCGATCGAGACCAAGATGCGGATCTTGTCGTGGGTCTGGGCTCTAGCGCAATTGAGCGTTCGCTCAATGAACGGCTCCGCCTGCCACGCGGGAATGCAGATAGTAACGTCGGCCATCGGCATCTCGGCTTTCGCTAGCTTGCATCAAGAGGTTGGCGCGGCCAAAGCCCCGCCCGTCAACCTTATACAAGATGCAGCAAGAAACGAATTTACGCGACACCCCGTGACGCGGCAAGCGAGAAAGCCCTGTCCGGGATTACGTTTGATGCCCGCTGCGTAGCGTTTTCATGATTGCCCTCCGTCAAACGCGCCGTGATCGTCGACCTGATCAGCCGTCACGCCGAAATAATCATTAAAGAACGTAGCCATGAGGGCAAACGTCCAGCGCGACTACCCGCTGATTGCTTTGCCGATAAAGGGTCTTGTCTTTCTGCCATTTGGCGAAACTAGGTTCATGCCCCAAGGAATTCAGGCATTCAACTATCGCGCGCACCTCTTCCTCGAACTCATCATTCAGGTCTGAATTTTCCGTCGGGGAGGGCTGGTATTCCGGCAGCATCTGAACCAGTGCGGACCGGTCAGGCCAGAACGCGAATTTGAACGGCTTTGGGGAGACATCCACCCGTCTAGGCCCATCCTTTAGCTTTGGTTGGACGCAACGCGCTACGTCTATGTATCTCACCGCCTTTGCTGCCATGGAGAACTCCCACGTTGAACAGAAGCCCATCGCATCAGCATGTTGTGCGATTCCCGACAGCCATTGCCGCGGAATGTGCGGGCCTCCATACTCCTTTAATTCTAGCACGGAGAGGCTTGATGGACTGGAAGCAGTTCTTCGCCAGCTTGGTCGGATCGCTCGCATGGCCGGTTGTAGTGGTCTCTTTGCTCATCCTGCTGCGGAGGCAGTTGGCCGGCATGGCTGAACGTCTCGAAGAATTGACGCTACCCGGAGGAGCGAAGGCGAGTTTCGATAGACACCTCCATGCCGCCCAAACCCAGAGCGAAAAGATAATTGTTCCTCAGGTTGCGGCGACTGAGAGTCCGTTCGTAAGCGATGAGGCGCAACTGGCGAACAAGTTTCCGGAGGCTGCAGTCAGCGAGGCGTTTCGACATCTCGAGGTTCTTATCCAATTGATAAAACTCCATATGCCGATGCTTCCCGTCAGAGCGACCAGCTTGAGCATTGTGCAAACTCTATTGGACCTCCAAAAGATAAACGAAAACGAATACGAGCTTTATAAAAGCCTACGAGAGGCGCGCAATTCGGCGGTTCATGCCCGCACAAGGCTAACGCCGGGGGAGGCATTCGAATTTCAACAGCGGGCCGACATAATGGCGACGGTGCTGAAACGAGTCACGAAAGATTTGCAGGGAATAGAGATAGAGACTCCACGGATATAAAAAAAGCGCCACTTCTGAAGTGAAGCTGCGCTTCGGACGTAGGAACCGCCGAGAGGCGTTGCAGCAGGGGCTGACAACTACGCGGGCCTGTTCTAGCCTGATCTCAGGGCTTAGCTTCCAATCATTCGGGGTTGTAAAGTCCGAGCATGAACACTCCCGCACTCACCGGTTGGCTACAGGTTATCGCCTCCGGGCCTGTCTGCCCTGTTTGCGGGGCTTATCTTTTGGTTGGCCTGGCGTCGGCTATCAACTCGCTACACCGCGGAGCTCTAATCTTCCCAGAGTCTTCCCAAGGGCTAGAAGCTGGGAAGATAAACTCCTAAAAAGGTGGCCGTCTCGGAGGGATTCGAACCCACAACCCCCAAATTCGAAGTCTGGTGAGAGTTCACGACAGAGCCGGACAGTCCGACCCGCCGAGCGCCGACTAAGCCGCGATTTTCCTGTATTAATGCGGGTTTGTCCAGCATTTGTCCTAGACAGACTAGGACACACTGAGACATGCTGTCGATGTTACCCCGCTGTTACCCCAGGGAGCATCCGATGGCGCGGCTAACGACGCGACTGGTCGAAACCGTCAAGACCAGCGACACGCGCAAGGAAATTCCCGACGCGCACATGCCGGGCCTCTATCTCGTCGTGCAGCCGGGCGGCGCGCGATCCTGGGCTGTTCGTTATCGGCACCACGGACGGCCGCGCAAACACACCCTTGGATCATTTCCAGCGATCAATCTGAAATCCGCACGGGAGCGCGCAGCGAAGGCGTTACGCGCTGCTGCCGAGGGCCGCGACCCGAGCAGTGAGAAGGCGCAGGCTCGCACCGCCAAGGCGGACAGCATCGAGGCCGTCGCGGAGCAGTTCGTCGAGCGGCATTGCAAGAAGGCGAACCGGCCGCGCACGGCGGAAGAAACCAAACGCCTGCTTGATCTGCATGTGCTGCCGCGGTGGCGCGGCCGGCTGATCCACGAAATTACCCGCCGCGACGTGCTCGACCTGCTCGACCGCGTGGTGGATGGCGGCAAACCCATTGCCGCCAACCGGACATTTTCAGCAGTGCGCAAGCTGTTCAATTGGGCATTGGCGCGCGACATCATTGCCGCATCGCCTTGTGCTGGTGTGAAGCCGCCCACGGCTGAACGAAGCCGGGACCGGGTGCTGGCCGACCCGGAGTCCGCGACGTTTGGCGGGCCGCCGACAACATTGGCTGTCCGTCGGGACTCTGGTGCAGCTGCTGACCCTGACCGGCCAGCGCCGGGATGAATTGCGCGGGATGCGGTGGTCCGAACTCGATCTGAAATCCCGCACATGGACGCTGCCGCCTGGGCGCATGAAAACAACCGGCCGCATGATGTCCCGCTCTCGGCTCCGCCATTGCGATGCTGAAGGCTTGCCGCGCATCGGTGATCTTCGTTATGACGTCCACCGGGAAGCGCCGTCCAACGGCTATTGCAAAGGCAAGCGCCGGCTCGATATGCGACTGCCGGAATGCCGAATTGGCGGCTGCACGACCTGCGCCGCACTGCGCCTCCGGCATCGCCCGCCTTGGCATCAATCTGCCGGTCATCGAGAAGGTCTTGAACCACGGCGGCGGTAGCAGTTTTAGCGGCATCGTTGGCGTCTATCAAAAACACGAATTTGCCGAGAGAAGCGCCGCGCACTCGAAGCATGGGGCAACGACGTCACCGCTCTAGTCAGCGACCGACCGCGCAAGAATGTCGTCGCGCTGCGCAAGGGCCGCGGCCGTGCGTGACCCCACCGTAAATCCCAGAGTAGAGGAAGCCATCGCAGCGGCAGTGCGGGTGTTAGAAGGGCGCAAGTGGTATCTGGAAAACCCTTGTTGGGAGGACCCGCAAGAGTCGGCAGCGCGCGACCAGGCGCGCCGCTGGCTAGTGGCGGCAATCCCCATGCTGCCTCCTCGATTTGCACCGCCACCAGGCGGGGAGGAACTGATCCTTCGGCGTCTCACAGGACCCGAGTCCCGACCGCCACGCCGGAAGGGCCGGTATGCTGATGGCGGCTTCAAAATACGCGACAGGATCATCGTGACGGCAATCGAATTTGCCGTGAAGCGAGGTTTCAAGCCTACGCGCAATCCCGCCACACGCGATAATGCAATACGAGAATCCGGCTGCAGCATCGTAAGCACCGCCCTGGACCGCATTGGCGTGAATATGCCCGAAAGCGCCGTTCAGGAGATTTGGCAGCATCGCGCCCGTTAGGGCTTATTCGCCAAATAGACTTTTCGACAGTCACAGTTCGCTTGTCCCAACGTGGCGAGACTTTTCACCACGCTTGGAGTCGCCACCATGTCTGAATCTTCCTTATCCCCAAACTCGTGCCGCATCGGCAGAAAGCCGAACAGTGTGGCGTATCAACAAAAACGGTTGATCGCTGGTGCGATGACGGAATCTTGCCGCCGCCTAAATTCATCAATGGCCGGAAGTATCATGACGCCAGTGCCGAGCCGCGCCGCGATGGCGGGAAAGCCGCATGAAGCATGGCCCCCACAAACGCGACCGCCGCAGCTGGCGACTGCGGCGGCCGGCAGGCATTGGCGATCTGGAACGAACCTGCCGAAACTAATTGCCGAAGCGACGTAAAGCAAGTTCTGCACTACGGCCGGTCACGCCAGCCGCTGGTAGAAGTCATAGCCGACGATTTCTGGCCCGGCATGTTCCGGCTGCGATGGCCGTGCGGTGCCGTCTCCGACATGACCAACCTGTCCCGCACGGTCGATGCCGCCGTGACGATCTGCGAGCGAGGGCCCCCGGCACGCAACCGCCGCCTGTTCGGTTGGCAAACGGAGCCGTCGAAAACGCCCTCCTGGGCCCCGCCCATTCGTCAGAACGGGGGCGGCCTATGACCACCACCGCCGCCGCCAATATCGCCCCCGTCCTGAGCAGCGACAAGTTTTATAGTGCTAGCCCTATAAAACGACGTCGCCGCACCAAGGCGGACATTGGCTCCATCAAGAAAGCGATCTTCGACATCCTGTCGAAGGACAATCCGCAGACCGTCAGGCAAGTGTTCTATGCGTTGACCGTCCGCGGCGTGATTAAGAAAGCCGAAGGCGAATACCAGCAGACGGTGATCCGCCTCCTCGTAGATATGCGCGAGGCCGGAGACATACCGTTCGGATGGATCGCCGACAACACGCGCTGGATGCGAAAGCCGGCAACGTTTGTCGGCCTCGATTCCTGCTGCGAATACCGCCAAGTTCTACCGCCGCGACTTGTGGGCGGCGATGCCGGTCTACGTCGAGTGCTGGATCGAAAAAGATGCATTGGCCGGCGTGTTGATGCAGGAGACGGAGACCTACGACGTTCCGCTTATGGTAGCCCGTGGCTATGCCTCGATCAGTTTTCTCCACAGTGCGGCGAAAGCCATCGAGACAGGCGGCAAGCCGGCGTACATCTACCATTTTGGCGACCTTGATCCTTCCGGCGTCGATGCCGCACGCGACATCGAGGCGAAACTGCGCCGCTACGCACCGAACGCCGAGATCCATTTCGAGCGACCTGCCGTAACACGACAGCAAGTCGAGGCAGGGGATCTGCCGACTCGGCCGACCAAGATGACGGACACGCGGGCAAAGAAGTTCGCCGGCACCTCCGTCGAACTGGATGCAATTCCTGCCGCCAAACTTCGCGAGTTGGTTAGGGGCTGCATCGAGCGGCACGTCGATCAGGAGCAGATCAAAATCCTGCGTGCGGCGGAGGAATCCGAGCGCGGTCTCCTAGCCAAGTGGGCGCATATTCATGGAGGCGCGCCATGATTGCCGCCCGCCGTCGCCTCCCCAACCGACGAGGCTGCGAGACGTTGAGCCTCGAATGCGCGGGCCTGTCCTACACCGCCAGCATTCGATCAGACGGCTCAATGGGCGAAATCTTTTTGAGCAATCACAAAAGCGGCTCCGCCGCCGACGTGAACGCACGCGATGCAGCCATTGCAGCGAGCTTTGCGCTTCAGCACGGCGCCGACGTCGAAACGATCCGAAAAGCATTGTGCCGAGATTTACTAGGCCGCCCCTCTCTGGGCCGCTTGGCGTTGCGCTTGATCTGCTGGGAGTTGGAGCAATGACCACCGCGCTCACGACCCGCGCCGGCTTCGCAAGCTCGTCCTGATGCTGTCGAGCGACCATGACGGCGAGGTTATCGGTGCGGCCCGCGCGATCGGCCGGACTTTGCAGGATGCGGGGGCGGATTGGCATGCGTTGGCCGATGCCATCAGCTTTCCAAAAGTTTCCTATGCGAAACATTTGCCGCCCGATGATTGGCGACATATGGCGCGGGCATGCCGAATGCGGGCGCATCGCCTGTCGCCGCGCGAATTCGATTTCATCAACAACGTCGCGATGGAGCAATGGGAGCCGACCGAAAAACAAGTTAGTTGGCTGCGGCCATTTATGACGATGCAGGGGGAGGCCGATGACCGTTGAACCGTTCCCGCAAAGCGCCACTGGCTCAAACACTGCCTTCTCAGCGACACCGGAAAGCCCCTGCCGGTGTTGTTCAATGCGGTTCTGGCGTTACGCATGAGACCCCGCCGTGCAAGACGCATTGGCCTTCGATGAAATGGCGCGTGTGCCGATGCTTATGCATGAGATCGGCAACCCTTCGCGGTGCCGTCACAGTTCGATCCGCGCGCACTGACCGATAACGACATCTCAGCCTTCAGAAGTGGATGCAAGAGATCGGGTTGCCGCGGATCGCCGAAAGAAACAGTGCGCGATGCCGCGAACCTGTGCGCCGCCGATCACTCATTTCATCCGGTGCGTGACTATCTGCAGTCGCTCGTCTGGGATGAGAAGCCGCGCTTGGACGCATGGCTCACGATCAGGCTCGGCGCGGAACCTCGCCGTACAGTCAAACGATCGGCCGCATGTTCTTGATCAGTATGGTGGCGCGCATCTTGGAGCCGGGATGCAAGGCCGACCATATGCTGGTCCTGGAAGGTCCGCAGGGTGTACTGAAGTCGAGCGCCTGCGCGGTCTTGGGTGGACCCTGGTTTCGACAATCTGCCAGAGGTGACCCAAGGCAAAGATGTGTCGCAGCACCTGCGCGGAAAATGGCTCATCGAAGTTTCCGAAATGCACGCGATGAACCGCGCCGAGGCGGCGCAATTCAAAGCATTTATCTCACGAACAACAGAGCGATACCGACCAAGCTACGGACGACTGGAAGTCATCGAGCCGCGTCAATGCGTCTTTGTCGGCACGACGAACAAGGAAGCTATTTGCGCGACGAGACCGGAGGCCGGCGTTTCTGGCCGGTCAAATGCGGCACCATCGATATCGAAGGCCTGGTCGAAGACCGGGATCAATTGTTTGCCGAGGCGGTGCTGATCTATCTCGACGGCGAACGATGGTGGCCGGGATCGCGCCTTTGAGATCGAATACATCATGCCGGAGCA
>CAWDIZ010000013.1:0-75508 GCA_963802475.1 uncultured Alphaproteobacteria bacterium | reverse complement strand
CTGAAGAGTTTTTCATTGACAGAGGAGGCGGGCAATGCACTGCCGCTGGTATCTCGCAACTGCGCTTGCGTATTCTATCTTTGCATTGCCGAGCGCGGGGGTGGCGGACCCACGCGAAGAGACCGGATTGGCTCAAACCCTGGCAACCTGCGCATGTTCAGTTACGTACCTGCTGGCTTGAAAACGCCGGCCCCATTGATCGTTGTGCTGCATGGCTGCAAGCAAAGGGCAGCGACCTTTGCGCGCGATGCGGGTTGGCTCGATCTTGCTGAAATACCAAGGCCGTACTGGTCCTTCCCGAGCAAAAGGGACTCAATCCCTTTTGGTACGATGTCGCTTGGGTGGCACCGTTGGTGGGCTTGCTTGGTGCGAATAACCAAAATGCCTGCTTCAACTGGTTCCAGCCTGACGACGCTGCTCGCGATCGCGGAGAGGCGCTCTCGATCGCACAAATGATCGCCGCCATGATCGCGAGATATCCAGTAGACCCCGCGCGCGTCTACATCGCCGGCCTTTCGGCTGGTGGCGCCATGACAGCAGCGATGCTTGCAGCCTATCCAGAGCGCTTTGCTGGCGGAGCAATCGTTGCCGGCGTGCCTTACGGGTGTGCCGATACAGTCATTCGTGCTCTCGACTGCATGAACCCTGGCGTTGATCGGAAGCCGGAGGAGTGGCGCCAGGCATTGGCCGGAACATCGGGGAGCCCGACGCGCTATCCGCCGGTTTCAATCTGGCATGGTGACGCCGACGAGCGTGTTGTGCCGCGCAACCGGATTGAGCTCATTGAGCAATGGACAGCTGCCCACGGGCTCACCGGAATTGCGTTACAGAGTTTGCCGGCAAATGGGACGCTCTTACGTGAGATCTACGCTGATGCGAGCGGGACGCCAAAGGTCGAGACGTTGTGGTCAAAGCTCTCGGACACGCATTTCCCATCCGCATTGGCGGAGCTACTGCATGCGGACGGCCGGGCGACTTTGTTGTCGATGTGAAGGTTTGTGCGGCAAGCGAAATCGCACGCTTCTGGGGCTTGGAAGGCAACCGCTAGACCGAGAATCGGAAAATAACAGAATACGGAGTGTTCCGCCGCGCCTAGCCTAACTTCGCCGATGCCCCGGAATGGCACCGCGGTTCCCAAAACCTCCGGAGAAGGTTGGAATCCAGTTCCGTCCCTCCGCCAGTCAAGTTGTTTTTGCGTATTTTTTTGCCTTCGTTGAGCGTCTACCCACGGGACAAAACCCATATTCGATTTTTAAATGTTCACGCGAGGCATCATCCGCAATGATGGAAAAGCCCGCCGCGGTGCGGCGGGGCCCAGGTGTTTCGGGAGCGCCTGGCACGGGATGCCCGAACGGTGGGATAGGTCGCCTGTCGTATTTTGGATTCAGCGCCATCCTAAATTTGCCATCCACGACAGATACAAAAGCTGCATCCTTTCAATCACGGGCTTGAGCCGTCCCGAGGCATTGTCGCATCGGATCGGTGGGAGATGCTATGTCACTTACGACGAACTAATACCTTCAGCATGCTGCTGGGTTCGAAGCTTTAGCGCCGCACGCCTTGAATTTTGAAACGCGCAAAGCGTATCTGGACCTGGCGCAACGTTTTCGCGACGTCGCCAACCGAGTTGCCGTTTCGCAAATGCAATCGGACGACGAATCTTTTCGCCTCGCCGATCGTAAGGTCGGGATCAGCTAGCTCATAGCGACACTTGCAAGCACGATGAAAGCCCGCCGCGGCTGCGGCGGGCCTCTGCGTGTCGCTTCGTCCTTTGCGCTACTTTTCCACAAAGTTGGTTCGGAACGAGTTGCCGAGCGGCAAGGTCACCCCAACGTGGAGGCGGATTCCGAGCGAACCTTGCTTTACTCGGAACGGCACACGACGGGTAAAGTTTGACCTACATCTGGGCTTCTCAGCAGCAACTCAAATGGCAACGGTGGATCCCATTTATCTTCGCCGACAGGCGGAACTGTGCCTTGCCATCGCTGGGCTTATGAGTAGCCCGGCCGATGCAAAAGTGGCGCGTCAAGCGGCCGACCAGTACCTGCGCCGTGCTGAGCAGGCAGAAGTAGAATTAAAGGAAAAAATCTAAGTCGAGGATAAGACCCTGCTGCGAGCCCCCACCTCCCCTCTGCGGGTGTTCACGCCTAAAGAAAAAGGAGCCCGGGCTTGTTAGCTTCTACGGGCTCCTATTCCTAGCCAGCCGCCGAGGGTTTCTGGGGGTTTGGCGGGCGGCTACATCCCTGGTTAGCGGGTAATTGCGACAGCACCAGAAAAAAGGGGCCCGACTTGGGGCCCCTTTTTGGCGCCTCCTCGGGGTAGGGGGTGAGTGGCGCCGCTTCCCGGTATCACAGCCGACATTGGCCACCGAGGGAACTCCAGTCTCTGTCCGCGGTTAAGCTACCCAGAGCCCTCCCGGAAGGGGTTATCCCCCCTTGCCCCGACACCCCGGTTAGAGGGGCCTATTTTAAGGGGAGTCCCGTTCTTAGCTGAACCGGGGCTCCCTTCCTTTTTGCAGAGGCGAGATGCTCAAGGAATCGCAGGTATATCCTTTGATCGCGATCTTTGTGGGTGGCCTGCTCGGCTGGGGCGTCTCCTACGCTTGGCCTGGATTGCCGTGGTTTGCCTATGTCCTAGTCGCTATTATGGTGGCCGGGTTTCTGCACTCGCTGCTAATTGCGACCGCTTCCCTCGGCCACACGATCGACAAAACCGAGAAGTAGTCGCGCGTCGCCATCGAATGTGTTGTCAACAATAACGATTGCCGACGACGACGAAATCCGCATCGACATCACGCAGATAGGCGACGGCACTGCCAAGGGGCTGAAGGTCTAAATTCTCGGGACGCGAACATCGCGGACTTATAAACCGGGAAATTTGCCTATTGCAATCGCATGGCTGCCCCAGCCGCAGAAAGCTTGGGCAGTTCGAGTTCGCTTATCGGGGCCGCTTCGCCCGATCGACGGGCCGGCGAGGCGTTTTCCTAGTGCTTATCCGGCCTTGGAATTTTCCCCACCATCCGCTCGGCCAAGTGCATCACTTCGATGTCAGATTGCTGAGTGACGCTTTTCGCGTTGGCGATGTCACGGAAACGCCGCGCAAGTTCAAGGCACATCTCCCGGGTGGTGAGATCGGTAATCCCCTTCGCCATCGCCTCAAGCTCAGCCGCTCGCTGACTGTAATAGCTTGGAGGAAACATGGTGTCGTCGCTCCTGGCGACCATGCGCCCACGTTGTCAATAAGCCTGTTTTGAAATTAGGACCGTGCGGTAGCCAACTTAGAACAGTGGTTATCGACTTAGGACAGGACCAAAAAATTCCGAGACGCCGATGGTTTCCAAGGCTTTGTCCGCCGTGGCGGGTCAAGCCAGCACCTATTGAGAGCGAAGGCCAGCCTCACGCAACGCCTCGTCGGCAATTAGCTGAGCTTCCTGCAGTACCGCCATCGCATCTCCACCGGGCTCAACGGCGAGATCTCGGATTCGGCGGAGAGCCTCACGGGCGGTTGCTATTTGCGTCAGCAAGGTTGCTATCTCTGGGTCGGTTCTCGGGGGCATGGCGTCATGTTCCACGTTGTTTTAGGAAACCAAAAAAATTGGGGGCCGATGGTTCCGGGCCTCTACAGCGCGAACGAACGTAATTTCTTTTCTGTCAGTTGCTCGATGCTTTTCGCCATGGCGGTTCCCCGCATCCACACCGTTCATGGGACCAAGTTCAACGGTCATCCGTGCGGCATGGACACTATGGATAGTAGTTTTACGGGCTCCCTCTCCGCCACGGCTCCATGAATTTCAGTGACTTAGATCAGGCTCTGATCCGCCGACCCCGGCGAGACCCCGGCGGGGTTGGCTGGACTTGGACTCGTTTTGATCGTGATTGAGCACGGCAGAGGTTCCCGAAGCGCGTTCATCATTCTGCCGGCGTTCATGGCTCCGACGAGCCCCCTCGCTCGAACGTCGATCAATCATCTCCCAAGCGGGCGCTCTTACCGGCAGACCCTGACAATTCGTCCATAAACATCCACGCTCTGTACACACGCAGGCGCGACCACTACGGGCGCCCCGTAACCATAACCGTAACCGTAAGCGCCGGCAGCCACCGCGCGGCGCGTGGTGCGTCGGGCTACGCCGGCGTAGCTCAACGGCGTCAGCGGGCGGCCGATGCGGGCTTCAGCCGATGACACAAATGACGATTGCGAATTGAGCGGCAGTTGTCCGCTCCAAAAAAGGGCGGTACCGCCCAGGGCGGTGGCAATCGAAAGGCGGATCAGGACTGTAGATGCACGGGTCATTTCGCTCCTCCCGTCGTTACCGTTCCTTGGGGAACCTCATCAATGTCCGTGAGATCGCTCATGGCAACTTTCTTCGCGCCCTGAGCCGGCTTGAACGCAAAGGCATCGGGCAAAACCTCCGTCCGCCACTCCTTGATGCGTAGCGTGTACTGCGGTCCGCCAGTCACGGATTTGCTGGTGATCACATATTTGCGCGGGATCGCGTGCGCGCCGACCTCAATCCAGATTTGCCAATCGGTGTCTATGTTGCGAAATGCCAGGTGCTCACACTCGACATCGTCGATAACGCCCCTACCGATATATGCGCTTTCGATGACGTCCTCCGTCATGACGTCGAAGGCGTTGGAGAACATGATATCGGCGCCCGGTGCAGTGACTCCATACTTGTCGCGCAGGAGATCGATCAGTTGATCGATCGACCCAGGAGCTTCGGCCTGGGCGAAAGCATTGGCGCCCTTGTTGTTGATGGTGACCGTCTTGCCATCGAAGATCACCTCGACGTCCGTGTAGCCGCCCGTTCGAGTGACGCGAAGCTTGTCCGGACGGCTCAACTGCACCTGTCCCGAGTTGGTGAACTGGATTTTTTGCAGCGTGGTCGTGACTACCTCGACGTCGGAGTCGAACGTGACCGATAGCGCTTTCTGGCTCGAAACGTAATCGGACATCGCCTTCAGAATTTTCACGGCGTCTTGCCCCTGAGCAATAGCCCGATTGTCCGTTGCCGCCATTATGACGGCCAGCCCGATTAACGTACACAAAACGTGCACATGCCTTCGTCGTCTGACCGCGATTGCCATTCCATCCTCCTGAAACTGGAGTCTGTGGAGTGATACCTTTGGTTTCTCCGCAGTACGTATTGGACCATGATGCACACGCGGCGTGTCGCGGTTTACACGAGTCCAAGAAATCGAAGTGCTGCGTAATTCCATAGTGTCGTTGATGCCGGGCGCTCCGGAAATTGCCCTTGGGGACAATGCTACCGTCCGCTCCAATTGAATAAATTATCCTGCGAGCAACGTGTCGGCGCGGAATGGGAATTTTGATTGCAGATTCGCTCAGGATGGAGAATCGATGCGGGCAATTGAGAGGGCTATCCAAAGAGCTGAGTGGTAGATCGGCACCTTTGGGGGGCAGGACGATGCTGAAGGGATTGAAGCGCCAAGCTGGCAGTGTGGCTTTCACATTTCTGTCATACACGCACTGCGTTGCCGCCGACATCCCTGCAAAAACTCCGACGTTCGAACCGGTGCCCGTTCCCCGCTCCTGGGAGTTCACGTTCACACCCTACGCGTGGATTGTCATCGACAAAGGCACCTTGAGCCTTGGGAACAGGAGCGCGCCCATCGATACCAATCTCTTCAAACTGCTCGACAACTCCGATCATCTGTACGCATGGATGAGCTATCAGGAAATGCGCTATGGGCCGGTAGCACTTTATGCGAACGTGTTCTGGTCCAAGATCGGTGCTTCCAACACCAGGACCGGCTATTGACGAAAATGTTGCTGAGCTTGTGCCGGTACGGTGCTGATGCTGGCGTGCCGTCTTGGCGAGGCCTTGGCATAACTAACGCTCCGCTAACAAAATCCCCCTTATTAAGCTTAACAAATTCTTAAGCGGCTTTACGATGGACGTAAAGCAATACTGGAATTGGTGACGTTAGTTTTATGATATTTAACAGCGCCTAAACGAATGCTAACCGCCCCTTAAATCGCCCGCTTTAGCGTGAGGCTGGAACCCGGCTGTTTTTGGGGCGGCCGCATTTTCTTATTCCGTGGGACACGGCATGGCGGGGGGACGGCGAAAGGTCGGCGCGCGGCGCGAGCCGGCATTTGACGCCGAGTCCAAAACTTCGTCCTCGCGCGCCGAGAAGCCCAGCCCGAAGAAACCCAGCCCGCGCAAAGGCAGCGGCAAAAGCAAGCGCTCCGGTCTCGGCCGCTTCATTTATTGGTCGCTTGTGCCGTGCTATGGGCCGCGATCGCCGGCGTCGGGGGCATTGCCTGGATTGGCGCCCACCTGCCGCCGATCCAATCGCTGGAAATTCCCAAGCGCCCGCCGTCGATTCAAATCGTCGGTATCGATGGTCGTGTGCTCACGACGCGCGGCGACGGCGGCGGCGAGGCGATCCCTTAAAGTGCTGCCGCCTTATCTGCCGAAAGCTTTCATCGCTATCGAGGACCGGCGTTTCTATTCGCATCGCGGCGTGGATCCGTTCGGCATCGGCCGCGCCGCGCTGGCCAATGTCTTGCGTCAAGGCGTGTCGCAAGGCGGCTCCACCATCACGCAGCAACTCGCGAAAAACCTCTTCCTGACGCAGGAACGCACGCTCTCGCGCAAGATCCAGGAACTGGTGCTGGCCTTCTGGCTCGAACGCAAATTCTCCAAAGTCGAAATTCTCGAGCTCTATCTCAATCGGGTTTATTTCGGCGCCGGCGCCTATGGAGTCGAAGCCGCCGCGCAACGCTATTTCGGCAAGAGCGCCCGCCAGCTCACGCTGTCCGAAGCCGCGATGCTCGCCGGTCTGGTGAAATCGCCCTCGCGCCTTTCGCCCACGCGCAACCCGGATGGCGCCGAACGCCGCGCGCAGACCGTGCTGCTGGCCATGGCGGACAGCAAAGCTGTCACCGAAATATGGTCACGGCTGCGATGTCGCATCGCAGCGCGCGTGGTGCCGCAGGCCAGTGCCGGGTTCGGTCAACTATGTCGCTGACTGGATCATGGACGTGCTCGACGACATCGTCGGCCGTGTCGATGAAGACATCGTGATCGAGACCTCGATCGATCCTGCCTTGCAGGCAATCGCAGAAAAAGCGCTGGTCGAGGAGCTCGCGCAGAAGGGCGGCAAGTTTGGGGTGACGCAGGGCGCGGTGGTGACCATGACGCCGGACGGCACCGTGCGCGCGTCTGGTCGGCGGACGCGACTATAGCGAGAGTCAGTTCAACCGCGCGGTTTCGGCCAAAAGGCAGCCCGGCTCCGCCTTCAAACCGTTCGTCTATCTCACCGCAATCGAACGCGGTCTGACGCCGGATACCATGCGCGATGACCGGCCGCTGTCGGTGAAAGGCTGGAGGCCGGAGAATTACACCCGCGAATATCTCGGCAATGTGAGCCTGAGCCAGGCGCTCGCGACGTCGCTCAATACCGTTTCGGTGCGGCTGACATTGGAATTTGGACCGATCGCGGTGGCGAAAACCGCGCACCGGCTCGGCATTGCCTCCAAGCTTGAGCCTAATGCCTCGATCGGCCTCGGCACCTCGGAAGTCTCGGTGGTCGAACTGGTCAGCGCCTATGCCGCCTTCGCCAATGGTGGCCTTGCAGTGGCGCCGCACGTGGTTGAGCGGGTGCGCACGGCGGGCGGAAGTGTGCTTTACCGGCGCACGGCGGACAATCTCGGCCGCGTCATCGACGGTCGCTATGTGGCGATGATGAACCACATGATGCGGGAGACGCTGCTCACCGGCACCGCGCGCAAGGCCGATCTTCCCGGTTGGCCCGCCGCGGGCAAGACCGGCACCAGCCAGGATTTCCGCGATGCCTGGTTCATCGGCTACACCGCGCAATACGTAACCGGCGTCTGGCTTGGCAATGACGATGGCTCGCCCACGCACAAGACCAGCGGCAGCGGCCTGCCGGTGGAAATCTGGAGCCGGGTGATGAAGACCGCACATCAGAATGTGCCGGTCGCGGGCCTTCCCGGACTGAGCGGTGGTGTTCCGCTCGCGGTTGCGCTTCCGCCGGGCGAGGTCCCGCGCCGCCCGCAGCTCGTGGACGCCGAGCGGAAAGACGCCGGTACCGGCTTCGGCTGCCGGCGGAATGGACAACTGGCTGCTAGAAAAACTGTTCGGCAGGCGCTGACGGCCTGCGACTTCAATCAAACGCGGCCGGCTTGGTCCTGTTTGTCGGCATCCCGTAACGATGCAGATCGGTGCCATGCACGTCGAGCCAGACCTTTGCCCGCTTCATTGCCGGAGACAGCCGCGCCAGAAGCCGCCAGAAGCGGATTGAGTGGTTCATCTCGCGCAGATGCGCCACTTCATGCGCCGCCAGATAGTCCAGCACATAGGGCGGGGCGAAGATCAGCCGCCAGGAATAGGACAAGGCGCCGCCGGTGGAGCAGGAGCCCCAGCGGCTTGATTGATCGCGCACGGTGATGCGCTTGATTCTGACGCCGATCTGTTGCGCGTAATGCCGGCTCGCGGCTTTCAGGTCGCGGCGCGCTTCCTGTTTCAGGAAATTGGTCACCCGGCGATTGATATGCGGCGCGTCGCCGGCAACGCAGAGCAGCTGTTCTCCGTCCGCGTCGGTTTCCGTCCAAACCGTTCCGCGGGTGTTACGCCGGTGCACGATGCGGTGTGGCGTGCCGCGCAGAGGAATGACAACGCCATGCGCGAAAGGCGTGGCTTCGGGCAAGCCGGCCGAGCCGGGCGGCGATCCAGCCGCCGTGCTTCTGCGCAAATTCCTTTGCCTCTTTCAGGCTGCCGCGCGGCGGCATGGTCAGGACCACTTCGCGCGTGGCGGCCTGAATGCGAAGCGTATAGCGGCGCGCCTGCCGGTGCCGCCGCAACCGCACGAGATAGATGGATTGATCGAAAGCGATGCTGATCGCCTGCGGTTCGGTCGGCCGACGATAAAGAAGGGCGCGCAGGGGCATGGAAATGGCCTGACTGGAGAAAAAGGCTCAGGGCGAAATATTGCCATATCCAAAGCCGCCGACAGTCTATCCATGATCACGAAAATGCGGCCCCAAGACCCAGCGTTAAAGCTCGATACCGACGCAACATATTGTAGACCGGAACGGTGAATCGAGAATCATTTTTTGCCTGCCGCCGGCTTGCGCGGCGCGGGTCTGGTTTTCGATCGCCAGACTTGGGAAATAGCCTTGTAAAATCAATTGATTAGAAGACGCGCGGCGCGTTTCGCTCGCCGCGATCGCTGAGAAAGGGCCGATTGGCGGGTCTTTTTCACTCCTTGGTCCGGAACCGGACACCTCCGCGACCGCGAATCAGCGCGTCGCCGACTTGTGTCGAAGAGACTCATTTACGCGGCCGGGACCATGCTAGCGCTTTTCTCCCGCCTGCGCGGCGGGCAGCGCCGTTATTCGACAGGATGAAATCAGCGATCCGCGGCGCGATGTCGGCGCGGAAGCGCGAGCCGTTGAACACGCCGTAATGGCCGACGCCGCGCGCGAGGTAATGCGTCTTGCGATCGGCCGGGATGTTGTTGCACAGCCGATGCGCCGCTTCGGTCTGGCCGAGGCCGGAAATGTCGTCGTGTTCGCCTTCCACCGTCATCAGCGCGACGCGGCGGATGCGCGAAGGATCCACCTGCTGGCCGCGATGCGTCATCTCACCCTTCGGCAGCGCGTGACGCACAAATACCGTATCGACGGTCTGCAGATAATATTCTGCGGCGAGATCCATCACCGCGAGATATTCGTCGTAGAATTCGCGGTGCTTCTGCGCGGAATCGCCGTCGCCTTCCACCAGATGCTGGAACAGATCCTTATGCGCCTCGATGTGGCGCCCGAGATTCATGCTGACGAAGCCGTGCAGTTGCAGGAAACCGGGATAGACGTCGCGCATCACGCCGGGGTTGGGAAAAGGCACCTTGGTAATGACGTGGTGGCGGAACCAGTCGACGCCGCGGGCTTCGGCCAGTTTGTTGACCTTGGTAGGGCTGCGAGCGGGAGTCGATCGGTCCGCCCATGAGGGTCATCGAACGCGGTACGACGGGATCATTCTGCGCTTCCATCAGCGCGACGGCGGCGAGCACCGGCACCGATGGCTGGCAGACGGCGATGACATGCGTATCGCCGCCGAGCCGGCGCAGCATGGCAACCACGTAATCGATGTAATCATCGAGATCGAACCGGCCGGCCGATAGCGGCACTTCCCGCGCATTCACCCATTCGGTGATGTAGACGTCATGCTGCGGCAGGAAAGCTTCCACGGTGCCGCGCAGCAAGGTTGCATAATGGCCGGATAGCGGCGCGACGATCAGCAGTTTCGGCTGCGGGCGTTTCAGCGGATGCGCGAAGATGCGCTTGAAATGCAGCAGCCGGCAGAATGGCATTTCCCAGATCGGCTCGATCTCAACCGGAACGCGCTCACCGCCGACCAGCGTGGAGTCGATTTCCCATTCCGGCTGGGCGTAGCGCCGCGTCGCGCGCTCGAATACTTCGGCGGCGGCGGCGACGGATTTTCCGAAGTCGGTGGAGGACAGCGGGTTGAGCGGATTTCTGTAAAAAAGCCGGGTGGTCTCGGCGAAAACGCGGGCAGGATTGAGGGCCGCGTGGTTCATTTCATAGAACCAGTACATCGGCGAGGCGAGCATCAGGCCGTCGTCTTCCGGAGCCGCTGCGGCGCCGGCGAATTCACCAATCGGCATGCAAGAAGACCCGTTTTGCTGCGACGCAGCAGAGTGGCGCGTTTTGCTCATCGCGTCAATATGACCTAGATCGGCCTCATCCTTCGTTACCTTGTCGAAAAGACGTTGATTTACGCGGTTATTCTCCAGTCTGCATCAGGGTTCCTTGCCGCCGCGCGCTCTCCAAAAGCCGCAGAAAAGCGAAAGCTGCAGCGGCGAAATACACAGAATTTAGCGCCAGCGCGCCCAGCATCAGATCCGCCCGGAAGACGCGGTCGATGACCAGCGCCCGCAGGCCCTCAAACACGTAAGTGGGCGGCAGCAGCCAGGAAAAAGGTTGCAGCCATTCGGGCAATACGCTCACGGGGTAATAGACGCAGGAGAGCGGCAGGATCAGGAAGGCAAGCGTCCAGGCCAGGCTTTCCGCGCCCATGCCCGTGCCGCAGCAGCAGCCCGGAAACCAGAATGCCGATCGACCAGCTTGTCAGGATGAGATTGACGAAAAAGAACACGAAGGCAAAGCCGAGATGGTAGACGTTGAAGCCGAAGAAGGCCAAGGCAACGATGAAGACCGGCACCATGCCGATGACCAGCCGCAGCAGGCTCATCACCATCAGGGCCGCGACGAATTCGGCCGGCCGCAGCGGGCTCATCATCAGGTTGCCGAGGTTGCGCGCCCACATCTCTTCCAGAAACGAGACGGAGAATCCGAGCTGCCCGCGGAACAGGATCTCCCACAGCAGCATGGCGCCGATCAGCGTGGCGCCGGCGCGCGCGAAAAATCCGGAGTGCTGCGCGACGTAAATCTGGATCAGGCCCCAGGTCAGCACCTGCACCATCGGCCAATAGATCAGCTCGACCACCCGTCGGCCAGGAGGAGCGCAGGAGATACCAATAGCGCAGCACCATGGCGCCGACCCGGTGCGGCGAAAAACTCACCTGCGTTGGTGAGCGCGCTCATTGCGCCGCCTCGCGCGCCTCGCGGCGCCCGCGCGCCACGTCGAGAAAGACTTCCTCCAGCGTATCGCGGCCATAGCGCGCGAGCAGCCGCTCGGGGGAGTCGTCGTCTTCGATCCGGCCGCTGCTTCAAGCATGATGACGCGCTCACACAGCCGCTCGACCTCGCTCATGTTGTGGGAGGCAAGCAGAACGGTTGCGCCGCTCTCGGCGCGATAACGTTCAAGCCGCCCGCGCACCCAATCCGCGGTATCCGGATCGAGCGATGCGGTCGGCTCGTCGAGCAGCAACACCTCGGGACGATTGAGCAAAGATTTGGCGACCGACACGCGCGTCTTCTGTCCGGACGACAATTTGCCCGTGGGACGGTCGATGAAGTCCTTCAGATCGAATTCCTCCGCCAGCGTTGCGATACGCGCATCCGCGTCCTCGACGCCATAGAGTCCGGCAAACACCTTCAGATTCTGCCGCACGGTCAGCCGCATCGGCATGTCGACATAGGGGCTCTCAAAATTCATCCGATGCAGCACCTGATAGCGCTGTTGCGGCATCTGCGCGCCCAGGACGGAAACGGTGCCCGAAGTGGGCACCGTCAACCCCATGATCATGGCGATGGTGGTGGTCTTGCCGGCGCCGTTGCCGCCGAGAAGCGCGGTGATGGAACCGGGCGGCAATTGAAAAGAAATGCCCGCCACGGCGGTGGTGCCTTTGAAGACTTTGACCAGGTGGTCGGCACTGACGGCGGCACGGGGCGACATGTCGCAGATGTGACGTTGCGGCAGGCCTTTCGCAAGTCTTTCTTGTGCGCATGATCTGGCGAAGTGGGAACCGGTTCGCCGACAAGATCATGCGCGAAATCTAATAAGTTGCGCGCGCTCGGACGCAAAACCGGTACCCACTTTTGCTGATCGCGCGCTAAGATCGCAGCAGCCCGGGCTTTCGCTGCGGGACGCATAAGGAACGGAACCGCCCATGGAAGGACTTCTGCTCGACCAGCCGCGGCATCTGCATCGCAACGTGCGGCTCGACACGCTGATGCGTCTGCGCTGGCTGAGTGTGGTCGGCCAGACCGCCGCCATTCTCGTGGTGCATTACGGCCTTGGCTTCCGGCTGCCGGTCTATGCCTGTCTTGCGGTGGTCGCCTTGTCGGCCTGCCTCAATCTCGCGATGCGCGTGGCTTTCGCCTGACGCAGCGGCTGGAGGCCGACCGCGCGGCCTGGCTGCTCGCCTTCGATATCGCGCAACTCGCGGTGCTGTTGTTCCTCACCGGCGGGCTGCAAAATCCTTTCGCCTTCCTGTTTCTTGGCCCGGTACTGATCTCCGCCACCGCGCTGCCGCCGCGCATGACGCTGATGCTCGGCACCTTCGCGGTGTTTTGCGCCAGCGTACTCTTCTTCGTGCATTATCCGCTTGCCTTGGGATCCCGGATGATCCGCTTGAATTGCCGGCGATCTACATGCTGGGCGTGTGGCTCTCGATCCTGATCTCGATGGGATTCATCGGCGTCTATGCCTGGCAGATCACCGAGGAGGCGCGGCTTCTCGCCAATGCGCTCGCCGCCACCGAGCTCGTGCTCGCGCGCGAGCAGCATTTGTCGCAACTCGACGGCCTCGCCGCCGCCGCCGCGCATGAACTCGGCACGCCTTTAGCGACCATCACCGTCATCGCCAAGGAGCTGGAGCGTCGATCTCCGAGAATTCGCACCACGGCGACGATGTGCGGCTGCTGCGCGAGCAGGCGCAGCGCTGCCGGGAAATTCTGGCGAAAATCACCGAGCTGCCCGCGAGCGGGGAGCCCTTCGGCGGCATGAAACTGTCGGCCCTGCTCGAAGAAGTGGTCGCGCCGCACCGCGACTTCGGCATCGCCATCAATGTCGCGCTGCCGTCCGACCGCGCGCTGGAACCGACCGGCACGCGCAATCCGGCCGTCGTCTATGGCCTTGGCAATCTGGTGGAGAATGCCGTCGATTTCGCCCGCAGCAGACGTGAAGGTCACCGCCGGCTGGGACGAGGAGGAAGTCGTCATCACCATCCGGGACGACGGCCCGGGATTCGCGCCGGAGGTCATGGATCGCCTGGGCGAGCCCTATGTCACCACCCGCCGCCACCGCTTTACGGAAGACAGCGAGGAAACCGGCCTCGGCCTCGGTTTCTTCATCGCCAAGACCTTGCTGGAGCGCTCCGGCGCAACATTAAATTTTAGCAATCATCGCTCCCGAGACGTCGGCGCCGAGGTCAGGATGCGCTGGGCGCGTAGCGATTTCGAATATCAGGCCCAAGATTTGGAGCGACCCGAACCATTTCTTTGGTATGATCGGGGAGAGCAGCCTTCGGAAATTCCGGAGGAATCAAAAACCCAAGCAAAAGCGGATACGCCATGAGTGTTCAGCCAGCCAATGCTGCTTCTCCCGAAAAAACGCTGCTGATCGTCGAAGACGACAAGCCGTTTCTGCAGCGGCTTGCCAGTGCGATGCAGGCCCGCGGCTTTGCCGTAACCACGGCGGAGTCCGTAGCGGACGGTTTGCAGCAGGTCGAGCATGCGGCCCCGGCCTTCGCGGTGGTGGACATGCGGCTTGGCGACGGCAACGGTCTCGACGTGATCTCCGCGCTCAAGCGCAGCCGGCCCGACGCGCGCGCCATCATCCTCACCGGCTACGGCAATATCGCCACGGCGGTGAATGCGGTGAAGCTCGGCGCGGTGGACTATCTCGCCAAGCCGGTGGATGCCGACGACGTGGTCAGCGCCCTGTTGTCGCGTGAAGACCGCAAGATCGAGCCGCCGTCCAATCCGATGTCGGCCGACCGTGTGCGCTGGGAGCATATCCAGCGCATCTATGAGCTGTGCGGCCGCAATGTCTCGGAAACGGCGCGCCGGCTCAACATGCACCGCCGCACGCTGCAGCGCATTCTGGCCAAGCGCGCACCGCGGTAACTGCCGTCATCCCGGACGGCGAGCACGCGAGCCGATCCGGGACCCGCCTTTTTATAGAGAGCGGGATCCCGGGTCTTCCTTCGGAAGCCCGGGATGACACGCTCAGCGTGTCACTTCTGGAATTTCAGCACGAACTCGTCGTTCGGCACTTGCGACTGGTTGACGTTGGTGTCGCGCTTGTCTTCCGGGTTGCGGAGGAAATCGCCTTCAGCGACGAGCTTGAAGCCGGCGGCCTCCACTTCCTGCCGCAAGGCGCTTTCCTCGATGCGGTGCAGCGTCTTCGTCACGTTTAGCCCATCGCCGGCCTTGGCCGAGTGATCGGCGACGACGAAAAAGCCGCCGGGCTTCAGCGCCGCGAAAACCTTCTTGTTCATCGCGGCGCGGTCGACGCCCATATGGACGAGGTCGTGGTAGGAAAAATAGATCGTCACGATATCGAGGTTGCTCACTTCCGGCGGCACCGGATCGGCGTATTCGCGCACGACAGGAACGAGACTTTTCATCTTGCCGATCCGCGGCTCGAACCGATCCTTCACCCGCTCCGCCGTTTCCTGCGAATTCACAGCATAGACAGTGCCGTTCGGTCCGACCGAGCGCGCCAAAAGCTCGGCGCTGTAACCGGCGCTCGACACGAGGTCCATCACCTTCATGCCGGTTTTCACGCCGGTGAAGGCCAGCATCTGCTCGGGTTTGCGCTTCTTGTCGTTGTTGCGGTCGGCGTCGCTGCGGTCAGGCGAGGCGACGATGGCGGTGTAGTCCTGCGCATGCGCGGCTGCTCCCGCCAGCATCGCAATACAGAAAAAAGCAGCGGCGGTGCGCACGGCAATTCCAGGCATGGCCAAATCCGTTTTCATTGCGAAGCCTTTCGGTCAGCGGTCAACTTCATACGGTCCGGTCGGGTCGCTCAGCGCCTGCAGCCGCAGCGCGGCGGTTTGTCCGAAGCGCAGCAGCATGCACTTGCGCGTCGCCGCGGGCAAGCGGTGCTCGGGCGCCTCGCATTTCATCTCTGCGCCGAAGGCATCCGCCACGATCAGCCCGGTATCGGGCGGAAAGATCTCGCACGGTACCTCGAGCGTGGTGGCGAAAAACAGCCGGTCGCAATGCAGCCGGTAGTCCATCCATTTCTGGTCGGCGCGGAAATCCGCCACCGAGGATTTGATTTCCACGATCCAGATTTCGCCCGCGTCATCGACCGCCGACGATGTCGGCGCGGCGGCCCGACGGCAGCGCCAGTTCGCTCACGCAGCAGAAGCCGAGGGACAATAGCAGCCGGCCGGTGCCGCGCGCGATCGCAAGCGCGGTTTCGGATTGCCGGCCGTCGATGGGCGGCTGGATGACTCGCATTTGCATGAAAGCGACCATGCCATGCGGGCGTCAGAAATCAAGAACTGCCGAAACCGTGGCCTAAATCCAATAGCGCCAGGCATAGATCCCGGTCAGCAGTGCGCCGAAGCAAATGACCAGCCCGCGCGCCGCCGCCAACGGCAGGATGCGCGCCACATGCGCACCGGCGAGCCCGCCGCCGATGGCGCCCGCTGCCACCAGCAGCGTCGGTATCCAGGCGATCATGCCTTGGCTGGCGAAGATAAGAGCCGCCGCCACGTTGTTGAGGCTGCCGACAAAATTTTTGGTCACATTCGCCGCGCGATAACCGCCCCCGCTGGCGACCGACGAGCGCAGCGATCAGCAGGACGCCGACGCCGGCGCCGAAATAGCCACCGTAGATCGAGACCGGCACCATCATTCCGATCCCGACGGCATTGGGATGCAGTGTGCTCTTGCTCTTGCCGAAGGAAAGCCGGCCGAGCCAGGCGCCGATCGAATTGGCATAAGCAAACAACAGCGTGCCGAAGCCGAGCAAGAGCGGCACCAGCAGCTCGAACATGCGTTCCGGCGTAAGCATCAACAGAATGGCGCCGGCGCTGGCGGCAACCAGGGATACGGCGAGCAGCACGAGGAAGCCGCGGTCGAATTTCGGCAGCTGCGAGCGGTCGGCCAGCGCGGCGAGGAAATTGCCGGGGGTGATCGCTGCGGTATTGCGAGGCGACCGCCATGACGGGCGGAATGCCGGCGGCCAGCATTGCGGGAAACAGTATCAGCGATGCGCCGCCCACCAGTGCCGATAGCGCTCCTCCGGCGACGCCGGCGGCGAGCAGCATGAGGGATGTCGCAATGTCCATCAGGAGAAAGCCTGGATGCCGGTCATCGCGCGCCCCAGCACCAGTGCGTGGATGTCGTGGGTGCCTTCGTAGGTGTTGACCGTTTCGAGATTGTTCATCACCCGCATGACATGGAATTCGTCGGCGATGCCGTTGGCGCCATGCAGGTCGCGCGCCGCGCGCGCGATCTCGAGCGCCTTGCCGCAATTGTTGCGCTTGAGCAGCGAGATCGCCGGCGGCGCGGCCCTGCCGGCTTCCAGCAGCCGGCCCAGCCGCAGCGCGCCCTGCAGGCCGAGCGCGATCTCGGTCTGCATATCGGCCAGTTTCTTCTGCACCAGCTGATTGGCGGCGAGCGGGCGGCCGAACTGCTTGCGGTCGAGCGCATATTGCCGCGCGGCATGCCAGCAGAATTCCGCGGCGCCCATGGCGCCCCAGACGATGCCGAAGCGGGCGCTGTTGAGGCAGACGAAGGGGCCGGCGAGGCCTTTGGCATCGGGCAGCAGATTGTCCTCCGGCACCACCGCATCGTCGAGCGTGATCCCGCCGGTGGAGGAGGCGCGCATGGAAAGCTTGCCGGTGATCTTCGGCGTCTCAAAGCCTTTCGTGCCGCGCTCGACGATGAAGCCGCGGATCTCGCCGTCGAGTTTGGCCCAGACGATGGCGATGTCGGCGACCGGCGCGTTGGTGATCCAGGTCTTGGCGCCGCTCAGTTGAAATCCATTGGCGACTTTTTTCGCCCGTGTCGTCATCGAGCCGGGATCGGAGCCGTGGTCGGGCTCGGTCAGGCCGAAACAGCCGACGATTTCGCCGGTAGCGAGCTTGGGCAGATATTTGCGCCGCTGCGCCTCGCTGCCGAATGGGTGGATCGGCAGCATCACCAGCGAGGACTGTACCGACAGCGCCGAGCGGTAGCCGGAATCCACCCGCTCGATCTCGCGCGCGACCAGGCCATAGGCGACATGACCGAGCCCCGCGCCGCCATAGCTCTCGGGCAGGGTGGCGCCGAGCAGGCCGAGCGCACCCATCTCGGCAAGGATCGCGCGGTCGAAATTCTCCTCGCGATAGGCCGCGAGTACGCGCGGAAACAGCTTTTCCTTGGCATAGCGGCGCGCGGTGTCGCGCACCTTTCGTTCTTCTTCCGAAAGCTCGCCTTCCAGGTCGAGCGGGTCGTCCCAGGCGAAAGGCGGTTCGCTGCCGGCGGTATTTTCCTGGCTTGGAACGGGCTTTGGCATCAGGGGCTCCCCCTAAGCCTTTATAATGCGCCATGCGGGCCGAGCGATAGCGGCAGGGCGATGCGAGATGGCCGCGCCGTTGCCGCTGCGGCGGGCGTTCGGCTATCTAAGGCGAAGGCGCCCGTAGCTCAGCTGGATAGAGCGTTGCCCTCCGAAGGCAAAGGTCACAAGTTCGAATCTTGTCGGGCGCGCCAGCATACCGTGCAAATGGCACGCGATAGGGACACGGCCTGTCTCGCGCTATAATTTTTTCCTGGTCGAAGCGCCGACATGCTGACAGCGCCGCCCGTCGGCAACGGGATAACAGCCCGCTATGAATGACAGGGCAGATACCGCTCAAGTCATTGTTCGGCCGCCGCTGGCCTTTGGGCTTGCCATCGTCGTCGGGCTTGCCCTCGATTGGCTCGTGCCTTTGCCATTCATGCCGACCGGGCTGCCTGTCGGCTGGCTCGGCACAATGGTATTTCTCTTTGCGCTGGCGCTGGCTGCATGGGCGATCGTTACCATCACCAGCGCCGGCTCGAACGTTCCCACCAACGAGCCGACCACCGCCATCGTGGAGAGCGGACCGTACCGCTTCACGCGCAATCCCATCTACCTCGGTATGCTCCTGGGCCTGGTCGGCTTGGCCATCGCGTTCGACACTTTCTGGTTGCTGGTCACGCTAGTGCCCTTCGCGCTCGTCATCCGCTATGGCGTCGTGGCGCGCGAAGAAGCTTATCTCGAGCGCAAGTTCCCGGATGTCTATGCTGGCTACCGCTCGCGCGTACGGCGCTGGCTATAGCGCCTCCGACGCCGGCCTTCACCGGGAAACGATACATGAGCAACACGCCACCCAGCGCCGAAAGCCTGCACCATCACGTCCGGCGGATGGGTGGGCGCGACCCACATGAGGCGCACCGCGTTGCGACGCCGCTTGAACTTCTATTCGATCTTACCTTTGTGATCGCCTTCGGGCTTGCGGCCTCCCAATTCGCTCACGCTCTGTCCGAAGGTCACTATGACACCGCACTGCTGGGTTTCGCCTTCGCGAGCTTCGCCATCTGCTGGGCCTGGATCAATTTCTCATGGTTCGCCTCGGCCTACGACACCGACGACTGGATTTTCCGTGTCGTTACGATGGTGCAGATGATCGGGGTGCTGGTGCTGGCGATTGGCTTGCCGCGCCTGTTCGCCTCCATCGAACAGGGCCGGCATCTCGACAACTCAATCATGGTGCTCGGCTACGTCATCATGCGCGTCGCCATGGTGTTCCAGTGGCTGCGCGCCGCGAGGCAGGACCCGGCCCGGCGTCGCGCCTGCTTCACCTATGCCATCGCGATCTCGGTCGCCCAGATCGGCTGGGTGGTGCAGATATTTTTTGACTTCTCGATCGGCGTGAGCCTCGCCCTTGCCAGCATCCTGATCCTTATCGAGCTGGCAGGGCCCATGATCGCCGAGAGCAAGGATGGCGGCACGCCGTGGCATGCCCATCACATCGCCGAACGTTACTGCCTGTTCGCCGTCATCGCGCTGGGCGAAGGGGTCGTGGGCACGGTTGCGACATTGTCGGCCGTCGTGGAGAAGCAGGGTTGGACCATGGATGCGGCGCTGGTCTGCATCGCCGGCATGGGACTCACTTTCGGGATGTGGTGGGTCTATTACATGCTGCCTTCCGCGCAGATACTGCATGCGCATCGGGAGCGGTCCTTCGTCTGGGGTTACAGCCAGATGGTGATCGTAACCGCCATCGTCGCAACCGGCGCCGGGCTGCATGTCGGTGCCGATTTCATCGGACACAAGTCGCATATCGGTCCGCTGGCGGCCCTGCTCTCCGTTGCCATCCCGGTCGGTGTCTTTCTCGGGTTGGTCTATGCGCTCTACTACTATCTTGTTCGCCGCTTCGACTTTCTGCACGTGTGGCTCTTGAGCGGAACCGCGGCTGTCGTCGCATTCGCCATTATTGCCGCGCTCGCTGGCGTCGACATGGCGGTCTGCCTGGTGATCCTGATGTTCGCGCCGGTGGTTACCGTCGTCGGCTACGAAATGTCGGGGTATCGCCATCAGGCCGAGGCGCTGGAGAAAACAGGCTGACGCTCAGGGGCGGGGCCAAGGGCAGTACAGATAGAGTGCTGCGATAAAGCGGTTCGCAAGCCGTTTGTTTCGTCGCCTGCCTTGCCACGAAACATTTCGCTCTGCGCCGAAACCCGAATCCCAAATAGCGAAGCATCCCGGAAACGCAACCGGATTAAGTTGCGGCAATGGAAAGGGCCGCGGGATGAAAGTCCCCGCGTCACTCAGCTCAACCGCACAGTTTGATCTTCGTGAATGGAGAACTCCATGAACATGGCTGCCACTGTCGTAAATCCCGCCCCGACCGCTGCTCCGGATCTTCTCGCCATGAAAGGACGCCAACGGATTGCATGGTCGTCCGGGGACTACGCCGTCGTGGGGGCAACTTTGCAAATTGTCGGCGAATCGCTTTGCGAGGCGCTCGATCTTCGCTCCGGCCAGAAGGTGCTCGATGTCGCCGCGGGCAACGGCAATGTTACGCTCGCGGCCGCGCGCCGCTGGTGCGACGTGACCTCGACGGATTATGTGCCGGCGCTGCTCCAGCGCGGCAGCGTGCGGGCTAAAGCCGAGGGATGGAAGATCGCGTTCAAGGAAGCCGACGCGGAGGCGCTGCCGTTCAAGGAGGGCAGCTTTGACGCGGTCGTTTCTACTTTCGGTGTCATGTTCACTGCCGACCAGGACAAGGCGGCAACCGAGCTCCTGCGCGTCTGTAAATCCGGCGGCAAGATCGGCCTCGCCAATTGGACTCCCGACGGTTTCATCGGCCAGGTGTTCAAGTTTATCGGCAAGCACATGCCGCCGCCGGCCGGCGTCAAGTCGCCGGCCCTGTGGGGCACGCGCACGCGGATCGAGGAGATGTTCAAAGCACAGGCTGCTTCGATTGAGGTCTCCACACGCAATTTCATGTTCCGTTATCGCTCGGCGCAACACTGGATCGACGTGTTCAAGACCTACTATGGGCCGGTGCTGAAGACGCTGGCGGCGCTGCCGCCGGAGGGTCAGGAATTGCTGCTCGCTGATCTT
Organism: uncultured Alphaproteobacteria bacterium; assembly: GCA_963802475.1. GTDB lineage: Bacteria > Pseudomonadota > Alphaproteobacteria > Rhizobiales > Xanthobacteraceae > CANKHA01. The sequence continues at coordinate 54,499 of CAWDIZ010000013.1, read as the reverse complement.
GCGGCGCTCATCGCGCGGTTTAACCGGGTGACGGACGGCACCATGGTGGTTCCGGGCGAGTATCTGGAAATCGTGATCATCAAGCGCTGATCGTTAGCTGACAACCTTGGTTAGCGCTGATCATGGGCGCGCCGCGGCGACAATTCGCCGGGCGCGCCATTTCGTTACTCCGGCGCATAGACCGTAATGCAACCGAGACAGGGCTGGTCCTTCCCGTTGACGGCGACATAGACGCGATTGTCGGGCCCGACCGCCACCGACCGCGCGCCTCGCGAGGTTGGGATCTGCTGCACGCCCTTTTTGGTCTTGGTATCGACCACCATCAGCATTCCCCCGGAGGTCGAGTGATAATATTGCCCGAGCTTCGGATTCACCGTGGAGCCGCCATTGCCGCCGTAGCCGGTCAAAATCGCTTCCACCTTGCCGGCGGCAATATCGAAGATGGCCATGTCGCCGCCCGGCTTGGGTGAGGAGCCGTGCGCGGTGCTGCAACCGAGAAAGATGGTGGAGTCCGAGGCCAGCGAAAGGCTGTGCGGATGGCAGGAAAGCTCGTGCAGCTTCACCAGCTTGCCGCTCTTGGGATCGATCTGCGCCATCAGTCCCTTGGCCGGGTCCGCCTTGGAGACCGGAATGGCGGTGTAGAACATGCCGCTTGGCTGGTGATAGACCGAGCGCTCGAGATTCTCGGCCGATTCCGGTATCGGAATCTTGGCCAAAATTTTGCGGTCCGCGCTCGAGATCAGACTCATATAGGGCGGGTCGTCGTTTGAATTGGCGACGATGACGACGCCGATATCCTCGGCATAGGCCATTCCGTTGCCGCGCTTCTTGCCGCCGGTGGAAATGGTCGCTGTGACTTCTCCGGTTTTGGTGTCGATTACCTTGATGGTGCTGTCACCGTCGCTCGCCCAGACTTCGCCCTTCACGACCACCACGCCGTTGGGCCCGGCCACGTCGCCATCCTTGGTCCGTCCCATGAAGCCGGGGATGCGCGAGACATATTTGCCGGTCTTGGTGTCGAAGACGTCGACGGACTTGTTGCTCTTGTCGGCGAGATAGCCGAGACCCGTCGTCGGATCGATCGCCATGATCCCGATGTCGGTGATCGGCTCGCCCGGTATGGCGATCTCTCCGACCTGTATCAGGCCTCCGGCCTGCACGGAATTAGCGGAGATCATGCCGGCAACTGCTGCAACGATCACGGACGTGAGAAGCGGATTTCATCGACTCCCTCCCTCGATTTGTTCTTGGCGAGCATGGCCAACGTCACGCTATTACGAGCTGGCCGGTTTGTCGGTCATTTCTCTACCGGGATAATCTGCTTCGCACGCTCCAGTACGGCGGGCGGCGTCTTGAACAGGCGCTCGATCAGCTTCTGCACCTCTTCGCCCGGAATCGGGTTGACCTCCAGATTGGCCTTCTGCATTTCCGCGAGGAAGGCCGGGTCACGCATCGTGTCTTCGAAGGCCTTGCGCAGGACCTGGACCGTTTCGGTGTCCAATCCCGGCGGCGCGATAAACGGCCGGCCGATCACCTGGCGCGAGAATACCAGCTCCAGCAAGGCGCGGTCTGCATCATTACCCGCCAATTCCGTCACCAGCGGAACGTTGGACAGATCGGCGTGCTTGGAGGTGGAGAACTGCACCAGATTGCGGATCTTGCCCTCGCGGATCCATTCCGGATTCATGCTGACCACGCTCGACCACGACCAGCCCATGCGGCCTTCCACTTCGCCGCGCTCCATCGCGAGCCCGATTTCACCGCCGCTCTTGTAGCCGCTGATTGTCTTGAACTTGGTGCCGAGGATTGCGTTCATCACTTGCGCGAACAGCACGCTGTCGGCGATACCGCCGACGACCATCTCGCGCTGCTTGGTGTCTTCAAGTGTCTTGACCGGCGAGGTGTGCCAGGCCACGCCGACACTGACCTCGTTATTCATGCTGCCGATCCAGTTGAACTTGGCGCTTTCGAAACGGATGCCGCCCGACCCCAAAAGTTCTTCCGTGGGCAGTCCGCGCGCGATCGTGGCGATGACGGTGCCGTCCTTCGGCGCGATGTTGTAAAGGTAATTGGCGGCCGTGCGGGTCTGCGCCCCGGGCATGTTCTTGACGATGACCGTGGGATTGCCGGGCAGATGCTTGCCGATATGGCGCGCCAGGGCGCGGGCGTAGATATCGTAGCCGCCGCCGGTGTCGTAACCCACCACCACTTCGAAGACCTTGCCCTTGAACTTATCCGCCGGCTGCGCAGCGGCAAGACCCGTGCCTGCGAGCATCGCGATGACTGCAACAATACCGGCCGCCATCCTGCCCATTGTCACTCCTCCCGTTCGTTCGGTGATGGCGAACTTGGTTTTATGCCGCTTGAATGCTTAGCTTGCCCTCCGGAGGCGATGGCTACAAGTTGATTTTCCTGTCGGGCTGTCCTGGCGCGGGGGTGTGGTTACATGGGCTGCTGGGCATGAGCGATCTTGCGGTCTATGCCGGCTTGTTCCTGACCGCGCTCGGCGCCGCGACCATTTTGCCGATGCAGTCGGAAGCAGCGCTCGTGGCGCTGCTGCTGGCCGGCGCCCAGCCGCCCTGGCTGCTCGTCACCGTGGCGAGTCTCGGCAATGTGCTCGGTTCGGTGATCAGCTGGCTGCTGGGGCGGGGCATCGAGCGCTTCCGCGACCGGCCCTGGTTTCCGGCAAAACAGGAGAGCCTGGCGCGGGCGCAACGCTGGTATCAGCGTTACGGCAAATGGTCGCTCCTGTTGAGCGCGGCGCCGATCGTGGGCGATCCGCTCACCGTGATCGCCGGCGTTCTGCGCGAGCCCTTGCCCATGTTCCTGTTGCTGGTCACCATCAGCAAGGTCGTGCGCTATTTGATCCTCACGGCCGCTACCTTGAATTGGTGATGCTGCGGCGATCGCGTCCGGGCCGGCAAATCTGCCGTCACGTGATCGCGCCGCGATCAAGGTTTCGTCCCGTCGAGCGCCGCGGCGATCAACGGATTGACGAGGTCGGGGCGCGCCAGCGGCGCCATGTGACCGCCGGACGGCACTTCATGTACGTGCCAAGCCGGATAGGTCTTCGCAAGCAACTTCACAATCTCGCGTGTCGGCGCGCGCGTGTCTGCCGCGCCGATCAGATGGACGGGCGCAGTTATCGCATCCCAGCCCTCAAGCGGTCGCGTACCTGTCGTTGCCATATCCCATTCATTTACAACCGCCGGCAGCATGGCCAGGATATTCTGCTTGCGTTCGTTCGGCATGGCCGCCCAAGTGCCGGGACCGGCCCAGTAATCGACGAACCATTCGCCGGCCGCGTTCCAGTCCCCCCTTCGCGCCAGGTCGTTGTAGCGACTGCCCAGCTCCGCGATCTCGTCATAGGCACTTACGGGTCCGTGCGATTTCAAATAGCCGAACAAAATAGGCTCGAACGCGAAGAGATTCCGGACGCGACCGCCGGCCTTCGCCGCGGCTTCCAAGGCGACCGCAGCGCCGAGCGAGTGGCCGACGAGGATGACAGGTTCCGGCGCCAATTCGGCTGCCGCTAAAACCAGCTCCGCCTGGTCAGCGGCAGTAAGGGGTCGCTCGCCCGGCCAGGAACTGGTCTTGCCATAACCGAACAGGTTGACCGCGATCACGCGGTAGCGGCTTTGCAAGTCCTCGATGAGCCGCTGCCATTGGCGACGGCCGCTCGCGGAACTATGCACCATCACAACCGCGTCGCCGGATCCCGTGTCCGCATAATCCAGATCGAATTTTCCGGCTTTGATCACCGGCATGTTTTGACCTCGTGGCCGCCATTTGCCTGATGACCAGGCTACGATGTGAGCTAACACACTGGCGCGAACCGGTGCGGCGGGTCAGCGCGTTTTAGGTAGTGGACCAAATGGTCGCTCAGATCGCTGGCATCGTCGGCCGCGCCATCGATGAAAGCGGATTTGCGGCGTCGGAGAAATTGCAGCCCCAAAACATACATGCCGGGCGATTCGGCCACACCGCCATCGTGACGGATCTGGCCTTTGCGATCCAGCACCGGGACATGAAGCCATGAATAATCGGGGCGGTATCCGCTGGCCCAGACAATCGTTTTTATTTCTCCGCTGGCGAGGTTCAGCTCAAGCCGCGGCGATTCTTCGACGTCAGTCGGCGGCAACCGGATGGGAGGCTCAATTTGGTCTTCCAGGCCGTGATCACGGGCCCACGAGTCGAAGCTGTCGAGAAGCCGGCCCATCTTGAGATCGGCAAGCGCACACTGGTTGCGCAGGGCTCCTGAAAATTGCGCTGTGCCGTCCCTGATTCCAGCGAGCCGTCCAACGAGCTTTACTCCGATGCCGCTGAGCGCGTTCAAATCCAGCGTCAATCGCTCCGGCGTGCCGACGAGCTGCATCGAGGGCAGCCTGCGCGCCCGGATAAGGTCCTCGACTTGATCGTAACGCTGATCGAAGAGGCCGCTAGCGTCCATCCACCACTGGATGTCCTTTCCGCGATAAAGGCGAGGCGCGCGAATGTGATCTCCCACGCAAAGCGTCACCGGATGGCCGGAGCGATGGATCTCGTCCGCAAGCTGGATGCCGGTGGCAGACGCTCCCACCACCAGCACGCCTCCGGGCTCGATTTGTCGAGGGCTCCGATATCGCATGGGGGTAAGGGTGCGCACGGTTGAAGGAACCGCGCTCCCACACGAAGGAACGGCCGCGATATTGCATGCGCCTGTCGCGATCACGACGGTTCGGCAGCGCCACTCACCCTGATCGGTATTCAACAGGTAGCCGTCATCGACACGGGAAAGGGCGATAACGGTTGTTTGGGTTCGGACCGGCGCCGAGATCAGGCGCGCATAGCGATCGAGGAATTCGATGAGTTCCGGCACCGCTTGGTAACCGTCCGGGTCATCGCCCTCGTAACGGTAGTTCGGCAAACGGCTTTGCCAGTTCGGGGTGAGCAGGCGAAGCGACTCCCAACGCTCCGTCTTCCACGCGTTCGCTACCTCCGCTCGTTCGAGAACGACGTGCGCGATTGAGCGCTCGCTGAGACAGCAGCTCATCGCCAAGCCGGCATGTCCGGCGCCGACTATGACAGTATCGATGGTACGAACGGGTCTGACCCCAAAATGTTGGGCGGCGGAGGTCAGTTTACCTCGACGCTTACGTCTGTCGGGTTCGTAATGATATCGAATACAGCCGAGCGTTTTTGTGATTGAGCAACCAGAGCCCTGATCTCGGCAGGAGTTGCATCGGCATCGATCTGGTATTTTACCTTGATACCATCGAATCCATTTCGCACATCCTGGTCCATGCCAAGGATACCTTGCACGTCCATGGAGCCTTCGATCGTTGCCGTGACGGAACGCAATTGGATTCCGCGGTTTTGTGCGACAGCCGCGATACCAGCCGTCAGGCAGCTCGTCAGCCCGACGAGGACGTACTCGACCGGGGTCGGGCCTTTGTCTTCGGAAGCAAAGATCTCAGGGTGATCGGCATCGAAGGAGAACTCGGTTCGATGCTTTTGCTCCTCCCCAAGCCCAAAGAAGTTTCGGATGGTCGAATGGCTGTGGGTGCCGTTGATCCACTTGCAGGATGCGCGCCATGTGAACTTGGCGGCTTCCGGCGCTTCGGAAAGCGCTTTACGCGCGTCGAGTAGCGCTTGAACGTTGACGCCGTTCTCCACGTGCCTCTCGGATACGGACATGTTCGTACTCCCACGCTGGACGAGACGATCCATCTTGCCCGATGATTGGTTATTTGTCGATCAGGACGGTCACTTGCGTGACCAGGCTCGCGTCGCCGAACTGTAGATGGCCCGCGATATGCGCGCGCACGACGAGGAAAGCGGTGAGACTCACAGCCAAGGTGATCCCTCCGAACAGAAGTCCTAACAGTCCGAGGCTTCTCTTGTCTGCCATGTTCAATCCGCCCTGATTACGCGCGCAGAGGATTTATTCTGCAGGCAAGATTAGTCCTGCTGGGGTTTCCAGGATTTTTCGTGATGCGGGGATTCGGGTTTCGTCCCGGCGGCGAAATGTTTCGTGGCAGGGCGCGCGGCGAAACAATCGGCTTCTCAACCGGTCCGAAAGGCAAGTTCTCGCCAGGCTGGGGCGGGCCCAATCAGAAGGTTCCACCGGGCGGCCGATATTTCCGCGGAACAGCACCCGGCAGAAAGCCGTTCTACATCCGGACAGTTAGCGGCCAAAAGGAGGAAACAATGGCTGATCGTGAAATTATCCATACCAGCGATGGTGGCGGCAGCGGCATGGGCGCCATCCTGGGTATGATTCTGGGCGTGCTGCTGGTCGGCGGCCTGATCTTCTTCTTTGCCGGGGATTGGGACGGTGGCGGCGACAAGGTGACCATCAATGCCCCGAGCGCTCCCGCGACGACTGGCTCGACTCCGGCGAAGCCGGCGCGCTAACGGCAAAGCCACTCATCAAGCCCCGGTCCCCAGGACCGGGGCTTTTTTACAGCTGCAGCACCAAGCCTTCGCGCGCCACAAAGGCGCCGGGATACGCCTTCGACGCTGCGACTTCCACCTTTTGCATGAAAGCGTCATCGTGGTCGGGATCGTGATGAAAAATGGCCAGCCTGTTGACGCCGCCCGCCTTGGCCAACCGTACTGCCTGCTGCCAGGTTGAATGTCCCCAGCCGACGTAGGCGGGGAATTCCTCGTCCGTGTAGGTGCAGTCGTAGATCATCAGGTCTGCGTTGCGCACCAGCGACAGCACCGTCGGATCGAGCTCATGCGACCGGTGCTCGGTATCGGTGATATACGCGACCGACCTTCCCGCGCATTCCAGGCGGTAACCCACCGCGCCGCCGGGATGGTTCAACATGCCGGTATGCGCCTTGATGCCATCGCCCAGGTCGAGTAAGTCGCCGGCGGCGAAATCGCGGAATTGAAGCTCCGCCTTGAAGGCGTCGACCTGGATGGGGAACAGCGGTGTGCTCATCATGGCGCGGACCGCCACCTCCAGCCGTCCTTTGGGCAGAAGATTGCCGGCCCATAGCCGGATCCGGTGTTGCGCGCCGTAAAACGGCGCGAAAAACGGAATGCCAATGATGTGGTCCATGTGGACATGGCTGAACATGATGTCGGCGTCGACCGCGCCGCCCCGGGCGGACAGGTGGTCGCCGAGCTTCTTGATGCCGGTGCCGGCGTCGAAGATCACGTTGCGCCGACCGCATTCCACCTCCACGCATGAGGTGTTGCCGCCGTAGCGAATGGTGGCTGGGCCTGGGGTGGCCAAGGTGCCGCGCACGCCCCAGAACCGTACCGTGAGCTGCTGGGATGACATGCGATCTCCGGGGAATAATTGGGGGGCTTAGCGGCTGTGTACGACTAAATCACTTGCGCCAGTCGCGCGGCGGGGGAGAGATCCGCGATCTGTTCCTCAAACCGACTGTAGAAATTGCTCAACGTCGCGCCACCCAGCGCCCGGCAATGCGCCAGCGCCTTGTTGGCATCGGCGACTCTGCGCTCGGCGATCGCCTGTACCAGTTCGACGTGGCGTCGCGACAGCTCAATGAATTCGGGGCTGTTCGCCTTAGCTTCATCGCCCACCATGGCGAACAATTTGACCGGCTTGCGCCTTGCCCTTCAGCGGCAGGAACCCGGCCTCGAGGAAGGCGAAGCGGGGCACGGCGAGCACGATGTCTTCCGACACCACGATGTCGCTACCGGCCTCCTTGCAGCTCGAACTCGATGCGCGCGCTTGTGTTCACCACGTCGCCCATGGCGGTGTAGTTGAAGCGCCGCTCCGATCCCATGTTGCCGACGCAGGCTTCGCCGGTATGCAGGCCCATGCCGATCTTCACCGGCTCGAGCTCTCGCTTGCTGAAGCCAAACGCATCGCGCGCGTTCAGATCGGCCAGAGCGGCGCGCATCTTCAGCACAGCACGGCAGGCGCGTACCTGGTGGTCTGGAATGTCAACCGGCGCATTCCAAAAAGCCATGATGGAATCGCCGATGTATTTGTCGATCGTGCCCATCTCTGACTGAATGGCCTCGCTCAACGGCGAAAGCAGATGATTCATAAATTCCACCAACTCGACGGGAGTAAGTCCCTCCGAGATCGGGGTGAAATCCCTCACGTCCATGAACAGGATCGTGAGCGGCTTGGACTCGCCGCCAAGCCGCATCAAGTGACGGCGCATGTTCCAGCTTTGCCAGCAGGGCTGGTGCGAGATATTGCCCGAAGGCTCGTCTGTACGAATTTCTTCTCGCGGTCGGTCGTAACGTACAGAAAACCGACCACGGCGAGATAGGTGGCGCCGGCGCCGATCGACGGATAGACCGGGTCGAGCAGGAAGCCGGCTTTCGAGAAGGCGAACCACGATAGCGCCAAGCCCACAGCGACGATGAGTGCGCCCGCCAGCGCCGCGTATTGCGCTCCGAGCCCGAGCAACAGCGTGGTCAGCAGTGCTCCAAGCACCACGGTGGCGACGATTTCAACCCCCGTGCTCCAATCAGGGCGCTCCAGGAAGGTCTGGCCGACGATCTGCTCGATGGTCTGGGCGTGTATTGACGTTCCGGGAACAAGTTCTCCCAGCGGCGTCGGCCAGATGTCGAGCAAGCCGGCCGCCGAAGTGCCAACCAGCACGATCTGGCCGTCGATCTTCGGCTTGATCTGGTTTTCCTTGCCGGGATCCAGCAGGTCTTTCATCGAAACGTAGCGTTCCGGCCGGTCATGATCGAAATAGACCCACATTTCGCCGGTGCCGGTTAACGGGACGCGGAATTGACCGATACGCATGTCGACCAGTGCAGACAAGCCGGTGTCCATCTCGCCGCTGGCGCGGGTGCCCCGCATTACGATGCTCTTTTGCTGTTGAGCGACCCGTAGCGCTTCCACGCCGAGATTCGGAAAGACCTTGCTGCCGTCAGTAAACAGGAGAGGCACCCGGCGTATGATGCCGGATTTGTCTTGCCCGCTGACATTCATTGAACCTATTCCGCTCGCGGCGGCATCAAGAATGTCCAGGCTCGATACCGTTCCGCTGAAGTGCTGAACGACCGCCGTCGGGTTAGCCCCAGCGATCGCGATGCCGGTCTTGATCGGCGGGCGATGGTTGTTTGCAACCTTGCCGATGCTGAAGCCGAGGACGACGGGTGCCTGCTTGATGGTCTCGGCAAGCAGTTGATCGTGATCCGGCAACTGCGCCATGAAGCTCTTAACTCGCTCCACTTCCGCCGCATCGGCGATACCGAGCGCATTGGCGAGACGGTTCGGCGAGGTGCGGTCGGGCTCGGGAAAGATCATGTCGACCACGATCACCGCGGCGCCCAGATCGTTCAGGCGCTGAACGAATTGGGCGGTCAGCGTGCGCGGCCATGGCCACTGGCCGTAATGCGCCAACGAGGCCTCGTCAATATCGACGATCCGGACCGGAAAATCCGCGTAAGGTCGCGGCTGCAGGTGTTGATAGATATCGAAGCTGCGCTCGCGCAAATGTGCAACGGGCGCGGGATCGAAAGCCCGCAATGCGGTGACCGCCGAGAGCACGACGGTTGCCAGCAGCACCGCCTTCGCCGTCTTGCTCTGAAGTAGTTTCGGAATGGCCATGCCGCCCGGTCCCGGACGCAACCCAATGAGCCTTCCCTCGGGGCGTCACCCCGCCATTATCTGACATGACGGCCGTGGTCTGGCGAGACCTTTTGCAACGGTTAACGTTAAAAAACCAAGTGATTTCAGTCGGGGCAACGATATTCTGCCGGCCGAACCCTTACCGCCGTCGCGCGTTATCTGAAGGCGGGAGGCGTCTGGTTAACACCCGCTTGCCGCAAGATGAAGGTCGATGCCGGCCGATACAAAGGTTCATTCACTGCGGATGCAATCTTTGTTTGGAAGGCATGCCGGGGTTAACGCGATACCCAGTTGCCGTCGTTAATCTTGCCGCAGATTTTGCGCAGGGCTGCAGATGTTTGAGTTTGACTATCGAGGTCTTCGGCTTGGGATTGTCGCCGTCCTGCTTTTCAGCGGGCAAGCGCAGGCGCAATCTCCGCTGCAGCAGATAGCGGACGAGGCCGCGCTCGCGGCAGTGCAAATGCTAGGCGCCGGCGGAACGTCCAGCGACGCGGTCGCGGCGGCTCAGCAGCTGCCCGCTACCCTTGGCATGAAAACGGAGGTAGGCCCTTCATCGGCGAATCTGACCGTTACAGTAAAGGTATCGGCGGCGGATACGAAAGCGCCGGCCGTGAGCAGCACCGCGCGTTACCAGGCGCCGGATCACACGCCGCAATGGACCTGGGCTTCGCGGCAGCGCTTTGCGGTGAAACCTTCTCCGGTCATGGTCGGCTCTTCCTGCCTGCGTGATTGCGAGCCAAATCCGCTGCGCTGAAATTCAGCGTTTCACGATACAGTTTCCCCTGCTTTCTGGCGCGCGATCAGTTGTGCCTCGAGCCGCGCCACATTCTGCAGCAGCCGCTGACTGGTGAGCTGCAGGAAATGGAAGCCGAATTCCGGATTTTCGAAATACAGTTCCCGCACCTTGTCATAGGTGATCGAAAGCACATGACCATTCTCGGTGCAGATCACCGATTGGGTGCGACGTTTGTCAGGGGTCAGCAATCCCATCTCGCCGATGATGTGCCCCGGCAGCAGTTCGATGCCGAGTTCCTTCACCAGGTATTTGCCTTTCGCGATCAGGAACATCTCGTCAGCCGGATCGCCCCTGTTGAACAGCACCTTGCCTTTGCGAAACGAGCGGCGTTTGGTGAAGGGCTCGAGCCAATCCATTGACAGGTCGCCACCGGCCGCCACGCGCACCTTCTTGATCAATTCGCGGATCTGATAAAGGCGATAGGTATTAAGCGGCAGCAACATGCCATAGAGGAAGATCGTCGGCACAGCCGGTGCAAGAATTCCATAGCCGAGGAAGAAAATCGTCGAGGCGATGGCAGCGATGCGCAGCGGGATGATGGTCTTCATCGAAACCGATGCGACGTAAAAGATCCCCCCGATCAGGCCGAGGAAATTTGCGATCGTCACGAAGGTGAGAAGGTTGTCCCACTGGAAAAAATGTATCGCATAATCCCAGGTGAGATAGGGAGTCAGATCCATTGCGGCCCCTCCGAAACCGGCCGCGGTTATCGCGGTCCCGGTTCTGCAGCTTCTGCCGAGCCTACAATGCGCTGGCGTTATTGGGGAGCCGCGTCGGAAGGATCGAAGCCTCAAAACCATCTTTCGCCGACGCGCAGGGTATCGCCTGGGCGCAGCGGATAGGTGAGCGGCACATTGGCGCGGATGGTCTGCCCGCCGATGGTGCGCGAGACCGTCACCTTGCTGCGATCGGCGCGCGGGCAAAACCCCCCGCAATCGCGATGGCAGTCTCCGCGGTCATGTTGGCATAGGCATATTGGCCTGGCGTGGCGACCTCGCCAAGGATGAAGAAAGGCCGATAGGCCTCCACCTCGATCGCCACCTTGGGCTCGCGGATATAGCCCTGTTTCAGCCGCTCGGAGACCGCGCGCGAGAGCTGCGCGGTGGTGAGCCCGCGGGCGCGGATGCTGCCCACGAGCGGCATGGTGATATTGCCGGCCGCATCCACGGAATAGGAATTGGTCAGGCCGTCCTGCCGAAGACGGTGATGCGCAGGCGATCCCCGGCATCGAGCAGGTAAGGCTGCTCGAAGCCGGTTCGCGGATAGACGGCAAAGGAAGCCGCGCCACAGCCCGGCGCGCTGCAGGCACTGGCAAGGAGGCCGCGGGACGCTGCCACTTGATCGGCCGGCGTGGCGTAGACCACCGGCTCGGGCGCGGCGGCGATCGAGGGGGCGGGGAGCGGTGTCGCCTGCACGGCCGGAGCCTGGCGGTATTGCTGATAGGACACGGCCTGCGGGGCGCGCTGGAAACAGCCGCCGAGCGCCAGCGCCAGGAGCGCCACAAGCAGAACGGAAAGACGACGCATCCGCATGAAAGGCGAATCCCGGGACCCAAAGAATCAAGCCCGATTAAGGCCTTACATGATTAACAAATGCTGACCGGGACGCGCGATCAGCAAAAGTGGATACCGGTTTTGCGGAAAAGCAATCAAGCTTGCGCAGATTGCGTACACTTATCTGCGCCGCGCGCCTACGTAAAAACAGCGCATGATCTGATCCGAAAACCGGTCCCACTTTTCGGGATCATGCGCGAGGTCAGGCCGCCACACCCGTGCCGATCTGGCAAGCGACGCCGGTGCCGCCGAGCCCGCAATAGCCGCCGGGATTTTTGGCGAGATATTGCTGGTGGTAATCCTCGGCAAAATAGAATTCCAGCGCATCGACGATCTCGGTCGTGATGCCGGCATAGCCCTTGGTCCGTAGCGCCTTATTGTAGGTCTCCTTCGACGCCTCGGCAGCGGTGCGTTGCGCGGGCGTCGTGGTGTAGATGCCGGAGCGATATTGCGTGCCGACGTCATTGCCCTGCCGCATGCCCTGAGTGGGATCGTGGCTTTCCCAAAACGTCTTCAGCAGTCTCTCGTAAGAGATTTTCTTCGGGTCATAGACCACCAGCACCACCTCGTTATGTCCGGTGCGACCACTGCAAACTTCTTCATACGTCGGGTTGGGCGTCTGGCCGCCGGCGTAACCGACCGCGGTGACGTGGACACCATCGCCCAGCTGCCAAAATTTGCGCTCAGCGCCCCAGAAGCATCCCAGCCCGAAGATCGCCGTCTCCAGCCCTTCCGGATAAGGGCCTTTCAGTGCGCGGCCGTTGACGTGATGATGGCTCGCGGTGGCGATGGGAGTAGAGCGGCCGGGCAAGGCTTCGCCGGCAGCCGGCATGGCGGTCTTTTTGAACAGGAACATCGGACGTCCTCCTCGTGCGTGTGCAAGACAATCGCGCCACCTGCGGGTCAATATAAGGCTTCTGCGGGTTATTCGCAGCGTCCGGTCAGAGGTTACAGGAGGCGGCCCTTAATTGCGCGCGTATCCGATCAACGGCTTCTTCCTGCGCCCCAGCAGGATCAGAATCATGCCCAAGGCACCCAGGACCAGCCAAGTCGGCTGTTCGAGAACCGGTTGCAGCACGGGCCAAAGCCAGACGGCTTTTTTCTCCACCGCGCCTTGCACCGCCTGCAGGCTTTGCTGATGGACCTCCGCCCAGGTTTGGCTGAATTTGCTGATGTAGAAGGTCTGATCCGCTATCGACTTGGTGCCGTCATAGATGAAGAAGACAAAGCCGGCGGCAAGCAGCACCAAACCCAATAAGCGGAATAAAGAGCGGATCATGGCGCGAGGATGTTTCCTGTTTGTGGCGGATTTCCAGTCAGGAATTACTCTCAGCCGGGCGCCTCTTCAACTGATAATCCGTCCCGCTTGCCTTGAGCAGCCGCAGGGGCCTCCTTTATAAAGTCGGCGTCCGTCGGGCAGAGAAACCGTCAGGAGTATCAATGTCCAAGAAAGCCGCCCCGCGCACGCGACCGATCTTCACCGACCAGGAAGCGCTGGATTTTCATTCCAGGGGCAAGCCCGGCAAGCTGGAGGTCGTCGCCACCAAGCCGATGGCAACCCAGCGCGATCTGTCGCTGGCCTATTCGCCCGGCGTGGCCATCCCGGTGCTGGCGATCGCAAAAGACGCCAACCTCGCCTACGACTACACCGCCAAGGGAAATTTCGTCGCGGTCATCACCAATGGCACTGCCATCCTCGGCCTCGGTAATCTCGGGGCACTCGCCGCCAAGCCGGTGATGGAAGGCAAGGCGGTTCTGTTCAAGCGCTTCGCCGACATCGATTCCATCGACCTTGAAGTTTCGACCGAAGACCCGGACGAGTTCGTCAATTGCGTGAAATTCCTCGGCAAAGGCTGGGGCGGCATCAACCTGGAGGACATCAAGGCGCCGGAATGTTTCGTGATCGAGCAGCGGCTGCGCGAGATGCTCGACATCCCGGTCTTCCATGACGACCAGCACGGCACCGCGATCATCACCGCGGCCGGGTTGATCAATGCGCTCGATCTCACCGGCCGCGACATCAAGAACGCCAAGCTTGTCTGTAACGGCGCCGGTGCCGCCGCGATTGCCTGCCTCGACCTGCTCAAGGCCATGGGCTTTCCGCCCGATAACCTGATCCTCTGCGACACCAAGGGCGTGATCTATCAGGGCCGTACCGAGGGCATGAACCAATGGAAGTCGGCGCATGCGGCCAAGACGTCCGCGCGTACGCTCGAACAGGCGATCAAGGGCGCCGATGTGTTTGTCGGGCTCTCGGTAAAAGGCGCGGTGACCAAGGCCATGGTAAAATCCATGGCCGAAAAGCCGATCATTTTCGCCATGGCCAATCCCGACCCGGAAATCACCGCGGAGGAGGTGGCGGAGGTGCGCGACGACGCCATCATGGCCACCGGGCGCTCGGACTATCCGAACCAGATCAACAACGTGCTCGGTTTCCCTTACATCTTTCGCGGCGCGCTCGACGTGCGCGCGACCTCGATCAGCATGGAGATGAAGATCGCAGCGGCCCGCGCGCTGGCCGAACTCGCGCGCGAGGACGTGCCGGACGAGGTCGCCACCGCCTATGGCGTGCGTCCGAAATACGGTCCCGACTACATCATCCCAGTGCCATTCGATCCGCGGCTGATTTCCGCCGATTCCCGCTGCTGTTGCGCAAGCGGCGATGGATTCCGGAGTGGCCCGGCGGCCGATCGAGGACATGGGCGCCTATCGCCAGCAGCTGTTGAGCCGCGCGCGATCCGGTCGCCGGCGTGCTGCAGCAGGTCTTCTCCCGGCTGCGCCGCCAGCCCAAGCGCGTGGTTTTCGCCGAAGGCGAAGAGGAGCAGGTCATCCGCGCGGCGGCGAGTTTCGTGCAGCAGGGGCTCGGCACCGCGCAACTGGTCGGGCGCGAGGATCGCGTCCGCGCTACCGCCGAGGAGCTCGGTGTCGAGCTCGGCGGCGGCATCGAAATCTTCAATGCCGCGCTCTCCAAGCGCAACGCGATCTATGCCGCCTATCTTTATGAGAGACTGCAGCGCAAAGGTTATCTGATCCGCGATTGCCAGCGGCTGGTGAATACCGACCGCAATCATTTCGCCGCTTGCATGGTCGCGCTCGGCGACGCCGACGCGATGGTCACCGGCGTCACTCGCAATTTTTCCGTGGCGCTTGGAGGATGTGCGGCGCGTCATCGATCCCAAGCCCGGACACCGGGTGATGGGCGTGTCGCTCGTGCTGGCCCGCGGCCGCACAGTCGTCGTCGCCGACACCGCAGTCACCGAGATGCCGGAAGCGGAGGAACTGGCGGAGATCGCAATCGAAGCGGCGGGTGTCGCCCGTCGGCTCGGCTATGAGCCGCGCGTGGCGCTGCTCGCCTTCTCCACCTTCGGCCATCCGCCCGGGCGAGCGCTCGGCGCGGGTGCAGCGCGCGGTCCGCATCCTCGACCAGAAACGGGTGGATTTCGAATACGACGGCGAAATGGCCGCCGACATCGCGCTAAATCCCGAATTGGCCGCGGCCTATCCGTTCTGCCGGCTCAGCGGTCCCGGCCAATGTGCTGATCATGCCGGCCTTCCATTCCGCTTCCATCTCCACCAAGCTGGTGCAGGAATTGGGAGGCGCCACCGTGATCGGGCCGCTTCTGGTCGGTCTTGGACCGCCCGGTCCAGATCGTGCAGCTGGCAGCGAAGGATACCCAGCTCGTGAACATGGCGGCGCTGGCAGCCTATAATGTCAGCGGCTAGGCGCCGATCCCGGATGCGCAGCCGTTGACGCCCGCGGGTGGCCTGACTATAAGCGGGCCCGGTGGCGGCGAGATTTTCGCCGCCCTTTCCCTTTTCAGCGGATCGACGGTGCGATGCTCCGGCCCGCCATGTGTTCAAACGAGAGATCCGATGGCTAATACCAAGTCCGCCAAGAAGGCGACCCGGAAGATTGCGCGGCGGACCATCATCAACAAGGCGCGTCGCTCGCGCATGCGCAGCGCCGTCCGCGATGTCGAGGAAGCGATCGCTTCCGGCGATGCTACGGCGGCGCAAACG
Source organism: uncultured Alphaproteobacteria bacterium (assembly GCA_963802475.1). Classification (GTDB taxonomy): domain Bacteria; phylum Pseudomonadota; class Alphaproteobacteria; order Rhizobiales; family Xanthobacteraceae; genus CANKHA01. Next base: position 38,565 of record CAWDIZ010000013.1, on the reverse strand, counting down.
GCGCTGAAGGCGGCCGAGCCCGCGCTGATGCGGGCTGCTCAGAACGGCGTAATGCATAAGAGTACCGCCAGCCGCAAGGTTTCGCGCCTCACGCATCAGATCGCCAAGCTCGCGAAAATAGCTTTTCCTGACCCGGCTGCCTTTCCGATTGGCCCGCCTTTGCGCGGGCCAATTTTTTTTATGCGCCCGCTAACTCCGCGTATCTGCGCACGAATGTCGCGCGCGGTCCAGCGCGATCGTATATGCCGCGCGCCAACAGCGATCCCTGCGCGGCGATCTGTTTGCTCCTTGCCGGCTAGTTGGATTTTTTGGTCAAAAAAATGACCGCGCTCACAAGCTCTTAACAGGAATGTGGCAGCGAGGAGTTGAAAAAACCCACGCAGCCTAGGCTTTCGCGGGTCGCGCATAAAAAAATTCGACACACGCAATGCGCGCTGCGCAACTGATCGCAGGACCGAAAAGAATCACCGCGCCGATTCAACGTGTTGCCGGCCAGCCCATAGGGACGCAAGCGAGACAAATGCGGGCCGCTTCGCCGCCTTGCGCAAGATGGCATCGTCGCGAAATTCGTTGCAGGCCGCATGCGGTGTGTGTATTTTTTAACTGTCTCTCGGGATCTCCGAGAGTCCTCAGTAAAAGGGTCACACTCGAGCTCATCGAGAATGAGATCGGCAGAACTGCGTCTGAATTTCTTCAGCGTGGATTCATTGTCGAGGATCTCGCAGGGAGTGAAACCTGGCTGAGATCGTGACGCCGAACTGAGTAATGCGTAGGCGGCGCGAATGTTTTGGGGGCTTGAAAAAAGCAACGTTGAAAAAAGTCAGGACCATCGCGGCTTATGCGGTGGAAGGGGGAATCTATGCCGCTAACAAGGAATGCACTTGCAGATCCAACGGTCTCGCCGTGCGCCACGTCACCGATTGGACGCGATCCGACGCGCCGCGAACCGCCGTGGACCGGGTGCCGGTCCCAAGTGATCGGATCCCAGGGGCCCATGCCCCCGCCCGGCGGCTGAGCCGCAACTTCTCAATCGCCGTTCCGTTCGGCTGTCGGCCTTTGACCGCAAAGCCAACCAGCCATCGTCTCTCAAATGAGTGTTGCGTGCGTTCAATGGCACGGCGAGCGCCAGCCACTTGCGAATCTCATCACCTTCGGATCGGAACAATCGACCATGGATATGATCACCCCAGAACAAGAAAGCTGGTCGCGCGTAAAGGGCAGGCTGCGTGCTGAAGTCGGTGACGATATCTATTCAAGCTGGTTCGCGCGGATGGACCTTGAGGGCCTCGACGAATCCACGGTGCGGCTCTCGGTCCCGACGCGCTTCCTCAAGAGCTGGATCCAGTCGCATTACTCCGAGCGCGTCCTTGCCTGCTGGCAGGCCGAGCAGGCCACCGTCGGCCGCATCGAGCTGAGCGTGCGCTCCGGCGTATTGCGATCGCTGGCGCAGAAGCCCGCGCCCGTGCAGCCGGCGCGTGCGCACCATAACGGCCATGCGGTGCGCCTTAACGGCGGCGAGCCGCGCGCGATCTCCTCGCCCTTGTCCGCTGCGCATGAAGCATTAGGCGGCTCGCCGCTCGACCCGCGTCTGACTTTCGAGACCTTCGTGCTCGGCCGTTCCAACGCGCTGGCGCATGCCGCCGCCAAGCAGGTGGCCGCGCGCCCGCCGCGGCGATCCGGTGATGTTCAACCCGCTCTACATCCATTCCGGTGTCGGGCTCGGAAAAACCCATCTGCTGCAGTCCATCACCTGGGCGGGCAATGCCGCCGGCGAGCACAAGGTGCTCTATCTGACGGCAGAGAAGTTCATGTACGGCTTCGTCTCCGCGCTGCGCAGCCAGACGGCGATCGCCTTCAAGGAAGTGCTGCGCGGGATCGACGTGCTGGTGATCGACGACCTGCAATTCCTGCAAGGCAAGAACACCCAGGCCGAATTCTGCCACACGCTCAACGCGCTGATCGATGCCGGCCGCCAGGTGGTGATCGCCTCCGACCGCCCGCCGTCCGATCTGGAAAGCCTTGACGACCGGGTGCGCTCGCGGCTGGCCGGCGGCTTGGTGGTGGAAATGTCCTCGCTCGGCGAAGAGCTGCGGCTGGAAATCCTGAAATCCCGCATGGAGGCGGCCAAGCTGCATCATCCCGGGTTTCGACGTGCCGCCGCCGGTGCTCGCCTATATCGCCAAGACCATCACCCATAACGGCCGCGATCTCGAAGGCGCGCTCAACCGCCTGCTCGCCCATAGCAAGCTCACCGGACAGCCGGTTACGCTCGAACTCGCCGAGCGGGAGATGCGCGATCTGATCCGCCCGCAGGAGCCGAAGCGGGTCAAGATCGAGGACATCCAGCGCGTGGTGGCGCGTCAGTACAACGTCAGCCGCGCCGATCTGTTGTCGTCCCGCCGCACGGCCAATGTTGTGCGCCCGCGCCAAGTGGCGATGTACCTCGCCAAGACGCTGACGCTGCGCTCCTTGCCGGAGATCGGGCGGCGCTTCGGCGGGCGCGATCATACGACCGTGCTGCACGCGGTCCGCAAGATCGAGAACCTCGTGGGCAACGACACCACGCTGGCGGAGGAGATCGAGGTCCTGAAGCGGCAGCTGCAAGACTGAGCCTCGCGCCTCGCGGCTTGGCGAGGGAACTGTACGGCATTGAATCGCTGGGAAAAGGGCGGAGGCTCGCGTCTCCGCCCTTGCCTATTCCGGCGGGGCGCGTCACCTTTGCTTCCCCCGCAAGGCGGGGACTGCCGCTGTCGCCGGTGTCCGCCGTCTTCGCGGTTCGAGGGCTGATTTCCATCCTGATCGGGCGGGCTGCGAGATGAAGGTTACCGTCGAGCGTACGGCATTGTTGAAGTCACTGGGGCGCGTTCACCGCGTGGTGGAGCGCCGCAATACCATCCCCATTCTCGCCAATGTGCTGATCCGCGCGGAAAAATCCAAGCTCAGCCTGAAAGCCACCGATCTCGACCTCGAAGTGATCGACGCCGTGGATGCGGAGGTTTCGCCGGCTGGCTCCACGACGGTGCCGGCGCATATGTTCTACGAGATCGTGCGCAAGCTGCCGGAGGGATCGCAGATCGTGCTGGAAGCCTCCGGCGATCGCGCGATGCTCGCCATCCGCGCCGGGCGTTCGCGCTTCACGCTTGCAGACTTTGCCGGAAAGCGACTTCCCGGATCTCGCCGCCGGCGAGATGACGCACAAATTCACGCTTGCGGCGGCCGATCTGAAGCGCCTGATCGACAAGACGCAGTTCGCGATCTCCACCGAGGAGACGCGCTACTATCTCAACGGCATCTATCTGCACACCGCGGGCAATGGAAAATCGACGATGCTGCGCGCGGTGGCGACCGACGGCCATCGGCTCGCGCAGGTCGAGCTGCCGTTGCCGTCCGGCGCTTCCGGCATGCCGGGCATCATCGTGCCGCGCAAAACCGTGGGTGAGGTGCAGCGGCTGATCGACGATGCCGAAGCCGAAGTCGCGCGTCGAGCTGTCGCAGGGCAAAATCCGCTTCTCCATCGGCGATGTGGTGCTGACCTCGAAACTGATCGACGGCACTTTTCCCGACTATGCGCGCGTCATTCCCGTCGGCAACGACAAGGAGCTGATCGTCGACAAGAAAGATTTCGAGGCCTCGGTCGACCGTGTCTCCACCGTCTCGAGCGAGCGCGGCCGGGCGGTGAAGCTGTCCATCAGCTCCGGGCGGCTGTTGCTGTCGGTGACCAATCCGGATTCCGGCAGCGCCACCGAAGAACTCGAGATCGAATACGGCGCCGATCCGATCGATATCGGATTCAACTCCCGCTATCTGCTCGACATCGCGGCGCAGATCGAGGGCGAGGTCGCCGTGCTCAAGCTCGCCGACGCCGGCTCGCCCACGCTGATCCAGGACCGCGATTCCGCGGGCGCGCTTTACGTGCTGATGCCGATGCGGGTGTAGTCTCTTACTCCCACATTGGGGAGAGGGTGGGCTACGGTGACGCTTATCACTGCGGCATGGATTCCGCCCGCATCCGCCGTCTCGCGCTGACCAACTTCCGCAGTTATCGCGCGGCGTCCATCGAACTCGGCGCGGAGCCGATCGTGTTGGTGGGCGCCAATGGCGCCGGCAAGACCAATCTGATCGAGGCGATTTCCTTTCTGACGCCCGGCCGCGGTTTGCGGCGCGCCACGCTGGAAGAGGTGGCCTTCAGCGAAGGCGACGGCTCCTGGGCGGTCGCCGCCGAGGTCGAAGGCGCGCTCGGCCTTGCCACGCTTGGCACCGGCATCGCGCCCGCCGTCGAAGATGCCCCGCCGCAGCGCATGTGCCGGATCGACCGTGAGCCGGTCGCTTCGGTGGCGGCCTTCGCCGACCATATCCGGGTCATCTGGCTCACGCCGGCCATGGATCGGCTATTTAACGAACCCGCCTCCGAACGCCGCCGCTTTCTCGATCGCCTGGTGCTGGCAGTGGACGCCCAGCATTCCAGCCGCGTCTCGGCGCTGGAGCGCAGTCTGCGTTCGCGCAACCGCCTGCTGGAAAACCCACGCCCGGATCTGCATTGGCTTGACGCGGTCGAGCATGAGACCGCCGAGCTTGCCGTCGCCGTCGCCGCATTGCGCGCAGAAACGGTGCGCCGGTTGCAGGGCGCGCTGGCAGAACGCAGCACTTTCCCAGACGGATTTCCCGGCGGCCGAGATCGCGTTGCATGGCTGGATGGAGCAGGCATTGGTGGACCAGCCCGCGGTAGAGGTGGAGGATCGCTATCGCAGGCAGCTGAAAGAAAACCGCGCGCGCGACGCGCAGGCTGGCCGCACCCTTGATGGGCCGCATCTGACCGATCTCGCGGTTTCCTATGCGGGCAAGAATATTCCCGCCGCCGATGCCTCAACCGGTGAGCAGAAGGCGCTGCTGATCGGCCTTGTGCTCGCGCATGCGGGGCTGGTCGGCGAGATGACGGGCTTTGCGCCCGTATTGCTGCTTGACGAAGTCGTCGCGCATCTCGACCCGAGCCGACGCAACGCGCTCTATGACGCGCTTTCCCGTCTCGGCTCGCAAGTATGGATGACCGGAGCGGATCCCGTGGCCTTCGCCGAAATCGCGCCGCGCGCGCAGATATTCGAGATCACATCCGGGCAAATTAGCCGGCGTTCCGGCCTAAGTCATTGCGCTGGCTGTGTTTTTATCTCCGTCAGAAAGGGAACATTCGCGTCCGGCAGGGCTTTACGTCTTACAGCCTGTATGTCTGTTCATTCACCTCTTACAGCCTGTATGTCTTGTTCATTGGAGATGAGAACATGGCGACCGGCTTTGCCGGAGGGGTACAAAATTTCGGAACGTCTGCAAGAGTCGCTCGCGCGCTTGCGCGAAGATATCGACCGAGTCGAACTGTGGGCCAGCGCGCTCGAAAGCTTTTCGCGGCCCATCCCCGACTATGATGCCAGCCGGCGCTATCGCCTCTCCGCCTGAGCAGCGGCGCGCAAGACCGGCGGTGACACGAAAAACCACACCTAGAATCGCGGTTCGAGGCCTCGGAGAATAGCTTCCGCAAAGAGCAAAATCCCGCGCGCGAATCAGTTTTTTTCGCCCCTGATTTCGGGCCCTGTTCTGGCTTGAAAAATCCGTGCCGTAACAACCACTTAATAGGCACTACTTTGCCCTGTACGGCGTCGCTGTTTCGTGGCACACCAAACGGTGATTCGAGCGCGATTTTGCGAATGATTCGAAAGCATTGTTGATGGCTGAGCCAGCCCGCCAAAAGATCCCTGCTGCTTCCGATTACGGTGCCGAGTTCGATCAAGGTCCTCAAGGGCCTCGACGCCGTGCGCAAGCGCCCCGGCATGTATATCGGCGACACCGACGACGGCTCCGGCCTGCATCACATGGTCTACGAAGTCGTCGACAATGCCATCGATGAAGCGCTCGCCGGCCATGCCACGGCAGTGACGGTCACGCTCAATCCCGACGGCTCCTGCACGGTGCGCGACGACGGCCGCGGCATTCCAACCGACATCCACAAGGGCGAGGGCGTCTCGGCGGCCGAGGTCATCATGACCCAGCTGCATGCGGGCGGAAAATTCGACCAGAATTCCTACAAGGTGTCGGGCGGCTTGCACGGCGTCGGCGTCTCCGTGGTCAACGCGCTTTCGAGCTGGCTGAAGCTGACCATCTGGCGCGACGGCAAGCAGCATTCCATGGAATTTCGCGACGGCGAGGCCGTGGCCCCGCTGAAAGTCACGGGCGATGCCCGCGACAAGCGCGGCACCGAGGTTACCTTCCTGCCGTCGCCGAAAACCTTCACCATGGTGGAGTTCGATTTCGCAACGCTCGAACACCGGCTGCGCGAACTGGCTTTCCTGAACTCCGGCGTCACCATCGTACTGTCCGACATGCGGCACGCGGTCGAGAAGCGCGAGGAGCTGCGTTACGAGGGCGGCATCGAAGCCTTCGTGAAATATCTCGACCGCAACAAGAGCGGTCTCATTCCCGCGCCGATCATGGTCAGGGCCGAGCGCGACGGCATCGTGGTCGAAGCCGCGCTGTGGTGGAACGACGGCTATCACGAGAACGTGCTTTGCTTCACCAACAACATTCCGCAGCGCGACGGCGGTACCCATCTCGCCGGCTTCCGCGGCGCGCTGACGCGCCAGATCACCGGCTATGCCGAATCCGCCGGCATATCCAGGAAAGAGAAGGTGGCGCTGACCGGCGACGACTGCCGCGAAGGGCTTACCGCGGTGCTCTCGGTTAAAGTGCCAGATCCGAAATTCTCCTCCCAGACCAAGGACAAGCTCGTCTCCTCCGAGGTGCGTCCGGTGGTCGAAAGCGTCGTCAATGACGCGCTGAAGGGCTGGCTGGAGGAGCGGCCGGTGGAAGCCAAGATCATCGTCGGCAAGGTGGTGCAGGCCGCCGCCGCGCGCGAAGCTGCGCGCAAGGCGCGCGAGATGACGCGCAAGAATGCGCTCGGCGTTTCCTCGCTGCCTGGCAAGCTCGCCGACTGCCAGGAAAAGGACCCGTCGAAGTCGGAGCTGTTCATCGTCGAGGGCGACAGCGCCGGCGGTTCCGCCAAGCAGGGCCGCAATCGGGAATTCCAGGCCGTCCTGCCGCTGCGCGGGAAAATCCTCAATGTCGAACGCGTGCGCTTCGACAAGATGCTGGGCTCGGAGCAGATCGGCACGCTGATCACCGCGCTCGGCACCGGCATCGGCCATGACGAGTTCAACGCCGACAAGCTGCGCTACCACAAGATCATCATCATGACGGACGCCGACGTCGACGGCGCGCATATCCGCACGCTGCTGTTGACCTTCTTCTATCGGCAGATGCGCGAGATCATCGACCGGGGCCATCTCTTCATTGCGCAGCCGCCGCTCTACAAGATCGCCCGCGGCAGGTCCGAGCAATATCTGAAAGATGAGCGCGCGCTGGAAGACTATCTGATCGACACCGGGCTGGAAGACACGGTTCTGAAGCTTCACACCGGAGAGACGCGTGCCGGTTCAGACCTGCGCACGCCTGGTGGATGACGCGCGCTACATCCGCAATGTGCTGCGCGGATTGCACAGCCGCTACCGCCGCTTATGTGGTGGAGCAGGCCGCCATCCTCGGGGTGCTGAACGTGGACATCTTCGGCGATCCGGAAAAAGCCGCCGCCGCTGCGCCCTATATCGCCCGCCGGCTCGACGTATTGGCGGATGAAACCGAGCGCGGTTGGCAGGGCGCCTATGTCGAAGGTGCCGGCTTCACCTTCACGCGCACGCTTCGCGGCGTCAAAGAAGTCGCCGTCATCGATCAGGCGCTGCTGTCGTCGGCGGAAGCGCGCAAGCTCGACGAATATGCGGCAGCCTTGCAGGAGATCTATCAGCGCCCGGCCGCCCTGCGCCGCAAGGACGATGAGATCGCCATCCATGGGCCGGTCGGCCTGATCGAGGCGGTGATGGCGGCGGGCCGCAAGGGCGTCACCCTGCAGCGCTACAAGGGATTGGGCGAGATGAATCCCGATCAATTGTGGGAAACGACGCTCGACGCCAACGCCCGTTCGCTGTTGCAGGTGACGGTCAAGGAAATCGACGAAGCCGATAATCTCTTTACCACCTTGATGGGCGAGACGGTCGACGACCGTAAGGCCTTCATCCAGGACAATGCGCTCACCGCCAGCGTGGACGTGTAACTCGAACTCCGCGTCAGCGCGGTCAGGCGTTTTCCAACCACCAGGCCGATGCACAAACGGCGCCCAGGAACAGCACCAGGAAGATCGCGAACAGGATCTTGGCTATGCCCGCCGAGGCGCTGGCGATGTCAGTGAAGCCGAACAGCGCGGCAACAAGCGCGATGATCAGGAAGATGGCGGCCCATTTCAGCATGGCGACTTCGCTCCTTCGGCGGCCACCCTCCTGACCTCAACTCAGATCGACCCCGCCAAGTTCGGGCGGGCCTGCCCGGCGCGTTGCGGCGCCAATAGACCTGCCGGCGGCCGAGCAGTGCCTGCACCATCATCTTGGCCTCGCTCATCGAGGAAGCCGGACAGGTGCGATATTCCAGATGTGGCCCCGCCAGGCAGCGCGGTCGCCGCCGAACAGCTTGGCCCAGGGGCGGGACGACGGCTTGCGCAGCAGCGCCGACAGCGCGTTCGCGACATTGCCGGAGGCATCGAAGGCGGCCAGATCGCCGGTCGACATGTTGCGGACTTCGTAAATTCCAGGCCCGATTGGCGCTTCGACATGCTCGCCGCGCTCCGCGTTCGGAAATTTCTTCCAATTTGACCAATTACCAATCATCTTTTCCTCGACACTGATTTTTCGGGCGCGCACCACTGTCCCGGCGGCAAAAACTTACCTATAGGAATTTGGGATACCTGCCCCGCTCGCACCGTCTAACGGTAAGCCACAATGCCGTGCAGCTCGTTTTCGTTCCAGCACGGCAATCACGCGGATGTGAACATGCCCGCGAGGCCCGTTCCGCTGCCGAATTCCGTCTACCGGCCGGGCAGCACCAGGATTTTCGGCGTGGAAGGCAAGCGTCGCGCGCGACACGATGACGGAAGGCTCGGCGGCCCATTCGACCTCCCAGGACTGGCCGCGCGCCCGCTCGATGAAGCGCTGCAGAGTATAGAGGCTGAAATAGTGCATCGGGATCATCAGCGGCGCCTTCAGCGCCTGCAGCACCTCCATCATGCCCTCTAGGTCGAGTGTGAAGCTCCCGTCCACCGGCACCAGCACAACATCGATCCGGCCCATTTCGTCGAGCTGCTGCTGGTTCAGGGTGTGATGCAGATGGCCGAGATGGGCGACGCAGAGGCTGCCCACCTCGAAGATAAAAATCGAATTGCCGTGCCGTTCAGTGCCGCCGGAGTAATCGCGGATATTGGTCGGCACATTTCGCACGCGCACGTCCTGCACCTGCAGGTCGTGGCGCGCAGGCGTGCCGGCCGGCGCCCAGCCGCGCAGCACATGCGGGATCGCGGGGTTCGGATATTCGCTGAAATGCGTGTCATGCGCGCGGTTCATCGTCGCGATGGTGGGCAACAGCGGCACCCGCACATAGTCGTTGTAATCGGTGGCGATGCGCACCGACTGCGGGCTCTCGATCAGGAAAGTGGAATGACCGGCATAGCTGATGCGCACCTGGTCGGCGGCAAGCGCCGCCAGCCGGAGCGAGGCAGGGGTGGCGCGCGGCGCATGCGAAGCCACCAGGCCCGGACAGCTTTCGCGCATTTCCGGCTTGGCTGTTTGCGCCTGGCCCGCTAACGGAAGAAACGAGCGCGGCTGCAAATACCGCTGCAAGCAAAGGGCTGTGACGACGAAAGAGCATGGTCCGCGTGCCGGTTTCGCGGCGATGCTGCCATGAAATCGCGGGCCGGGCCAAGGTTGGGCATGATCCAAAAAGAACGGCGCCCGAGGGCGCCGTTTTATTGATCGAGCTCGATGCTGTGGGTCAACGCATCGAGACGATCAAACCTTTAGGCGTGACCACCACCCAGCGGCCGTTTTGCTGCGTGATGGTTTCCACCTTGCCGATGCCGGGCAGATTGCCGCCGGGCCCCACCTCGTAGAGGCCGTTGTGGTTTTCCACCAGCGCGCGCCCGCGATAGATATCGCGCAAGACCCAGCCCTCGACGATGACCGGCTTCGATTGATCCTTCACCGCCGCCGTTGTTCGCCGTGCGGTCAGGTACCGAGCCGGTGATGTCACGCGCAGCAGCCTCGGCGTTAGCCGTGATGCGCTTTTCAAGCCGGGTGACGGTTTCCGTCAGAGCGGCGATCTTCGCCGCTGGCTCCGCCTGGGCGCGCTCGGCGCGGTCGAAGCGCTCGTTGATTTTCGACATTTGCGTTGCGGCGGCGCGGCTGGAAGCGTCAACGCTGGTTTTCAGCGCGGCGACGTCCTTGGTCACCTGCGTGAGCGCGGCTTGCAATTTGGCGGTCGGACTCCGCCGGATCGGCTCTTCGCGCCGCCGGCCAGGCTATAAGTGCTGACCGAGCCGATCAGTCCGCCGAAGGCTGCGGCGAAGGCGACCGAGGCGGCGAGCAGGGTGAAACGGTATTGCAGCCGATCGGCTTGTAGATCGCGGGCAGGAAAGCTGCGGATGCTATCGTCCTTGCTGGAACGATCCTGCGGCATGGCTTTCGCATCGATGGTCTTGGGCTGCTGCCGCGGGTTCCGCCTTGGCTTCCGCGCTTGCTGCAGCGGATTCGGCTGCCGTCTGGTCGCTCATGAGAGAATCCCCGGGTTAGGTGGTTCACCAATTGGTAACCATGGCCGGTTACCAATTGGTTACCGTCCCGGCGCCCCGCTTCCGAAAATCGTGAACCTAGAGCGCGAGACCGTTCTCGGCGGCGAGCGTCTTTAAGCGGGGTTTGCGGGCGGGCGCCGATATGCTGGATCACTTCCGCCGCCGCCAAGGCCCCGAGCCGCGCAGCGCTTACCGGATCCTTCCCGCGCGCCAGGCCGAACAGGAAACCCGAGGCGAATAAATCGCCGGCGCCGGTTGTATCCACCAGGCGCTCGACCGGGAAGGCACGCACGACTTCGCTGCCTTTACGGTTGACGATCACGCAGCCTTTTTCGCTGCGTGTCACCACTGCAAGCCTGGCATCCTGCTTCAGGGCTGTTACGGCGGCGCCAAAATCGGCCGTCTGATACAGCGACTTCAGCTCGGCTTCGTTGGCGAAGATCAGATCCACCGTGCCGTCGCGGATCAGGCCGAGGAATTCTTCGCGCCAGCGGTCCACGCAAAAAGCATCCGACAGCGTGAGCGCGACCAGACGCTTGGCATCATGCGCAGCGGCCGCCGCTTTCAGGAATGCCTTCTTGGCGTTCTTCGGGTCCCACAGATAGCCTTCCAGATAGGTCACCGCGGCGGAAGCCACCTTGTTGGTATCGATATCGTTCGGGTGCAGGTCCTGCGCCGCGCCGAGATAGGTGTTCATCGTGCGCTGGCCGTCCGGCGTCACCAGGATATAGCAGCGCGCGGTCGAAGGCCCGTCGGATGCCGGGGCGGTATCGAAGGCGACGCCGGCCGCACGGATGTCGTGAATGAAAGTGTGGCCGAGCGTGTCATTCTTGACCTTGCCGACAAAAGCGGCGCGTCCGCCGAAGCTCGCCAGGCCAACCGTGGTATTCGCCGCCGAGCCCCCGGAAATTTCCACCGCCGGTCCCATCGCGTCATAAACCGCTTCGGCGCGCGCCTCATCGATCAGCGTCATCGCGCCTTTCGTCATCTGGTGCTGGACAAGGAAATCGTCGTCGGCGCGCGCGATGACATCGACGATGGCGTTGCCGATTCCCAGAACATCGATATGCGGATTGGCCATGCGAAGCTCACGTGAGGAATCCGCACTATAGCGGGCGAGCGTTCTCCGGCAAGCGCGACAATTCGGAGGCGTGACGTGTGTGCGTCGGCGTGCTTAAAACCCCGCGCGCATGATCCGGCGAAGTGGAAACCGGTTCGCCGATAAGACCATGCGCCATGTTATAAGTTGCGCGCGATCCCGCGCAAAACCGGTACCCACTTTTTGCTGATCGCGCGCGGGGGAAGCAGCATGTCACTTGCTCGCAACGTTGCGACGGTAGGCGGTATAACCTTCTTGTCCCGCATTCTCGGCTTTGGCCGCGACATGATGATTGCCGCCGTGTTCGGAGCGGGCGTGCGGGCGGATGCGTTCTTCGTTGCCTTTCAGTTCGCAAATCTCGTCCGCCGCTTGCTCGCAGAAGGCGCGATGAATGCCGCGGTCGTGCCGCTCTATCTGCGTGCGCGTGATCAGGGCGGTGAGACCGCCGCCGGCGCTTATGCCGGGCAGCTCATCGGCACGCTCGCCCTCGCGCTGACCGGACTGGCGCTCCTGCTTGCGCTCGCCATGCCCGTCCTCGTGACCATCTTCGCACCGGGTTTCGGTTTCGGCGGCCCGCGTATGACCATCGCCGTGGAGTTGGCACGCCTGATGCTGCCTTATCTGGCGCTGGCGGGTCCGTTGGCCGTGCTCATGGGCGTGTTGAACGCCAATCATCGTTTTGCATTCGCGGCATTGGCTACCGCAGCCTTCAACGCCACCATGCTCGCGGCTCTGGGCGTGATCTTCCTGCTGCAGTCCGGCGACAGCACGCTGTCCGGCCGTATCGTCGCCTTCAGCGTCGCCATCGCCGGGTTCGCCCAGCTTGTGCTCGTCGGCATTGCTGTCTGGATCGGGCGGGAGCGAGTGACGCCGCTTGGCGTGTCATTTGGCGCTCCGATGCGGCGCTTTATGGCATTGGCCATTCCGGGCCTGGTAGCCAGCGGGATTCCGCAGATCACCATTATCGCAGCAGTCATGGTGGCATCTGCCTCGCCCAGTGCGGTCTCCTGGCTCTATTACGCCAATCGCCTGGTCGAGTTGCCGCTTGGCATTGTCGGCATGGCGATCGGCACGGTGCTGGTGCCGGCCTTCGCCCATGCTTTGCGCAGCGGCGACCGCAACGAGCTGGCGGCGGCGGAATCCCGCGGGCTCGAGATTGCGCTGTTCCTGGCATTGCCGGCTGCGGTTGCGCTGGCGGTGCTGGCCAAGCCCATTGTTGCGGTCCTGTTCGAGCGCGGCGCTTTCACCGCCCTTGATACCGAGGCGACCGCGGTGGCGCTGAGTGCGCTGGCGCTCGGCCTACCAGGCCATGTGCTGGTCAAGGCTTTTTCGCCGATTTTCTTCGCCCGCGAAGACACCGCGACGCCGATGTATGCCGCGCTCGTCGGCTTTGCGGTGGCGCTGTTCGGTAGCGTGTTGTTGCTGCCGGGCCTGGGGCATCTCGGCGTGGCGATTGCGACAGGGTTTTCGGGCTGGGTTGCAGCCGGGGTGCTTGGCATCATCATCGCGCGGCGGATCGGATTTTCGCTTGATGACGATGCCCGCTACCGGTTGCCGCGGATTGTCATTGCGACCGGCGTCATGGGGATCGCGATCGCGGCTTTGCAGATGGCATTGGCGCCGTGGCTCGATGGCTCGTCCAATCTGGCGCGTCTGATTGCTCTGGGCGCGCTGATCTGCACCGGGCTCGGGGTCTATACCGCATTGCTGCACCGCTTGGGCGTCGCGCGGCTGCACGACCTGTTGAGGGCAACGCGCCGCGTCGCTTAGGCTTCCCATGCAGCCGATACGCCCCTTGCGCCGGCCGCCGCCACCGTGGCATCACGCAGGCAACGAGCAAGAGGGCTGCCGCGATGGCGTTCAAGGAACTGGTTTTTTCCGGCGTGCAGCCGACCGGGAATCTGCATCTCGGCAATTACCTCGGCGCGATCGTCAAATTTGTCGATCTGCAAAAGCGCCACGATTGCATCTATTGCGTGGTCGATCTCCATGCCATCACGGTATGGCAGGATCCCGCCGAACTGCCGCGCAATACGCGTGAGGTCACCGCGGCCTTCATCGCCTGCGGCATCGACCCGAAAAAAAACATCGTCTTCAATCAGAGCCAGGTCGCCGAGCATGCGGAACTTGCCTGGGTGTTCAACTGCGTGGCCCGCCTCGGCTGGCTCAACCGCATGACCCAGTTCAAGGAGAAAGCCGGCAAGGACCGCGAGAACGCCTCTATCGGTCTGTATTCGTATCCGACGCTGATGGCTGCCGACATCCTGGTATACCGGGCGACCCATGTTCCGGTGGGCGAGGATCAGAAACAGCATCTGGAACTGGCGCGTGACATCGCGCAGAAATTCAACAACGACTTTGCCGGTTCGATCAGCACGCACGGCTTCAGCGGCGGATTTTTTCCGCAGCCGGAGCCGTTGATCCAGGGCCCGGCCACGCGCGTGATGTCGCTGCGCGACGGCACGAAGAAAATGTCGAAATCTGACGCTTCCGACTATTCCCGCATCAATCTCACCGACGACGCTGACGCGGTCGCGCAGAAGATCCGCAAGGCCAAGACCGACCCGGAAGCCCTGCCGAGCGAGGAAAAGGGTCTCGAGCCGCGGCCGGAAGCCGACAATCTAGTGGGCATTTATGCCGCGCTCGACGGCTCGACCAAAGCCGCGGTGCTGCAGCAATTCGGCGGCGGACAATTTTCTACATTTAAGACAGCTTTGGTTGACCTTGCGGTTAGCAAGCTGGGACCGATCGGGAGCGAGATGAAAAGGTTGGTGCAGGACCCCGGCTATATCGATTCGGTGCTGGCCGACGGCTCGGCGCGCGCGCAGGCGCTCGCGGCCGAAACCATGAAATCGGTCAAAGACATCGTTGGCTTTGTGCGGCGCTGAGCTGCGGCTGGTGCCGCCGGTTGGAAGTTCTTACATCACCAGCTTGTGGCCGAGCGGGTCGCCGTGCCACCATTGTCAGCGCACAGGGAATCTTATCTCTTCGGCGGCCCCGACCTTTCAATCATGGTTGAACATTGACGGTCTTTGCCCGTCGAGGATGACAAGATGAGCCGAAAGCGCCGCAGCTATGAGGCAGGCCACAAGCCGAAATGGCTGGTCGTGGTGGACGACACCGAGGAATGCGACCGCGCTATTTATTTCGCCAGCCGGCGCGCGGCGCGCATCGGCGGCGCAGTGGTGCTGTTGCGGGTGATCGAGACCGCAGACCGCAACCAGCAGTGGCTCGGCGTCGCCGACATCATGAAGGCCGAGGCGCTGGAGGAGGCGAATGCGGCGCTGGATCGTGCCGCTGCGCGCGCCAATGGCGCCGCCGGCATCACGCCCGAGCGCGTGATTCGCGAAGGCGACCGCTCCGAGCAGATCCTGAAGCTGATCGATGAGGACGAGGATATCGCGATCCTGGTGCTCGCCGCCGGCACCGGCAAGGAGGGCCCCGGCCCCCTGGTTGCGAGCCTGGGCAAGATAGCGGGCACATTCCCGATCCCGATCGCGGTCGTGCCCGGCCACCTCGCCGACGAAGAATTGGACGCGATGTCCTAGTGCGCGGCAAAGGCGCTTGAATGCTGCCCCGCAAACGGCCCATTTAATTGCCATAGGAGTGAGCCAGCGGGCTTTGAGCCCGCGCGAGCCAGGAGCCGGCCATGTTCATCCAGACCGAGACGACGCCCAATCCGGCGACGTTGAAATTCCTTCCGGGGCGCAGCGTGCTTGCCTCCGGCACCCTCGACATGCCCGATCGGGCGAGCGCTGCGAAATCGGCGCTGGCGGAGCGGCTGTTCGATATTCCCGGCGTGACCGGCGTGTTCTTCGGCTCGGACTTCATCACCGTCAGCAAGAACGCGGGCGAGTGGCAGCAGCTCAAGCCCGCCATCCTGGGCGCGATCATGGAGCATTTCATGTCCGGCACGCCGCTCCTCAAGGAAGCGGAAGCGGCGAATGCTCCGGAAGGCAAGGATGAATTCTTCGATGCGGCCGATGCCGATACCGTGGCGACCATCAAGGAATTGATCGAGACCCGGGTGCGTCCGGCGGTGGCCAATGATGGCGGCGACATCACGTTCCGCGGCTTCAAGGACGGCATTGTCTATCTCGACATGAAGGGCTCCTGCTCGGGTTGCCCGTCCTCCACCGCCACGCTCAAGCACGGCATCCAGAACCTGCTGAAACATTTCGTCCCAACGGTGGTCGAGGTCCGGCCGACCTAATACCTTCGGCTATTCAGCTTCCCGAGGTAATTGCGTGCGAGCATGTTTACTGGCTCGTGCGCTTTCGCGCATGATGGCTGCCGCATGCGCGTCCTTGCCATCGACACCGCCTTAGCTGTCTGCGCCACCGCGGTTCTCGACACCGAGCGGCCCGACCTGCGCGCGCGCGAATCCGTGCCGATGATCCGCGGCCATGCCGAAGCGCTGATGCCGCTGATCGCGCGGGTGATGGACGCCGCCGCGCTGGAGTTTTCCGAACTCGACCGTATCGCCGTCACCATCGGGCCCGGCAGCTTCACCGGCCTGCGGGTGGGCATCGCCGCGGCGCGCGGCATTGCGCTCGCCGCTGACAAGCCGTCGGTCGGACTTTCCACGCTGGCCGCTTACGCCGCGCCGCTGATCGCGAAAGACGACAGCGTTCCGGTGGTGGTCGTGATCGATGCACGCCACGATCAGGTCTATCTGCAAGTTTTCGGCGTCGGCGGGCGCACGCTGATGACGCCGCGCATTGCTCCAATCCACGAGGCAGTGCGAGCTCGCGTCAGCGCGGCCCGTGCGCATCGTCGGCTCGGCCGCCGATGCTGTTGCCGCGGCCTGGCCGGCGGATGTTCCGGCTCCGGCGCTGGTGGAGACGCATCCTGCCGCGGACATCGACTGGGTGGCGCGGCTTGGCGCGGCCGCCGTCGGCCACTGCGCCGCCGAAGCCGCTCTATCTGCGGGCACCGGACGCGCAGCCGCAGGATGCTTCGCGATTGGCGCGCCGCTGATGGGATTCATTTGGCGATTTTTCTTCCGCCCCGAGCCGGTCCTGTCGGAGGCGCGGCCACGAGATGCCGCCAGCCATGGCCGCGTTGCATGCAGCATCCTTCCGGCGCGGCTGGAGCGAAGACGAATTCCGCTCCATGCTCGGCGACCAAGCGGTGCTCGCGCATCGCGCCATGCAGGGTAGCAGACTGGCCGGCTTCATCATCAGCCGCATGGCGGCGGATGAATCCGAAATCCTGTCGGTGGCTGTCGCTGCTTCTGCGCAGGGCCGCGGTCTGGCCGGCCGGCTGCTGCATCTGCATCTGCGCCGCCTGGCGGGTCTCGGCATGCGCACGGTGTTCCTGGAAGTCGGCGAGGACAACGTGCCCGCCATCCGGCTCTATACCCGCGCCGGCTTCGAAGAGGTATCGCGGCGGCAGGCCTATTATCAGGACGACGCCGGGCGACAAACCGCCGCGCTGGTGCTGCGTCGCGACTTTGAGTGAAGAGGGGAATGGACGCTTTCCGGCGGTGAATCCTATGCTATGCCCCGGGGGTGACCAAGAGGCTTCCGAACGTGCCCAAACAAACCGATATTGAAGCCCAGTGCGCCGCCAAAGGCATGCGGATGACCGAACAGCGACGCGTCATTGCGCGCGTCTTGGGCGCCTCCGAGGATCATCCGGACGTCGAGGAATTGTATCGGCGAAGCGTGAAGATCGACGACCGCATTTCGATCTCGACGGTCTATCGCACGGTCAAGCTGTTCGAAGACGCCGGCATCATCGAGCGGCATGACTTCCGCGACGGCCGCTCGCGCTATGAGCAGATGCCGGAGTCGCATCACGATCATCTGATCAACCTGCGCAACGGCGAAGTGATCGAATTCCAGTCGGAGGAAATCGAGCGGTTGCAGGCGGAGATCGCGCGCAAGCTTGGCTATCGCCTGGTCGATCATCGCCTTGAGCTTTATGCCATGCCGCTCGGCGACGAAAAAAGCCGGCGCTGACGCCAAATGTGCCGGTCCGGGCCTGCACGGCGGCCTTGCGGCAGCGGCATTCCTTTTTGCCGGAAAAACCGCTAAAAGAAGGGAATCCGGACGCCCGGGTGCGGACGGCTCGGGATTCACCAGTTATCGTAACAGCTTAAGGATCGGCCCGAGGGCCCGCGGATCGACATAACGACCGGCATGAGCGGACCTCGCAAGCTCTATATCAAGTCCTATGGTTGCCAGATGAACGTCTACGATTCGCATCGTATGGCGGACACGCTGGCGCCGCAGGGCTTTGTCGAGTGTGCGCGACCCGAAGAAGCTGATCTCGTCGTCCTGAATACCTGTCACATCCGCGAAAAGGCCGCTGAGAAGGTCTATTCCGAGCTCGGCCGCATCCGCAAAATGAAGGAAGCAGCCGCCGCCGACGGCCGGCAGATGCGGATCGCGGTGGCAGGCTGTGTCGCGCAGGCGGAAGGCCAGGAGATCATGCGGCGCGCGCCCGTGGTCGATCTCGTCGTCGGCTCGCAGAATTATCATCGCCTGCCGGATTTTCTGGCGCGCGCGGAAGCGGGCGAAAAGGTCGTCGATACCGAATTTCCGGCTGAAGACAAATTCGATTTCGTCGCGCCGGCAAGCCGCGCCGCCATGCTTGCGCGCGGCGTTTCTGCCTTCGTCACCGTGCAGGAAGGTTGCGACAAATTCTGCACCTTCTGCGTGGTGCCTTACACCCGCGGCGCGGAGATTTCGCGGCCGGTCAGCAAGATCCTGGCCGAAGTCGAGCGGCTGGCCGATGCCGGCGTGCGTGAGATCACGCTGCTCGGGCAGAACGTGAACGCCTATCATGGCGAAGGTCCCGGCGGCGGCGCTTTCACGCTCGGGCGCCTGTTGCAGCGGCTCGCGGAAGTGCCCGGCATTGCGCGCCTGCGCTACACCACGAGTCATCCTTGCGATGTCGACGACAGTTTGATCGCGGCGCATCGCGATCTGCCGGCGCTGATGCCTTTCCTGCATCTGCCGGTGCAATCCGGATCCGACCGCATTCTCGCCGCGATGAATCGCCGCCACACACGCGCTGATTATCTGCGCGCGCTGGACCGCCTGCGCGCCGCGCAGCCGGAGATCGCTTTTTCTTCCGACTTCATCGTCGGCTTTCCGAGAGAAAGCGATGAAGATTTCGCCGCCACGCTTGCGCTGGTGGACGAGGTCGGCTTCGCCGCGGCCTATTCCTTCAGATATTCGGCGCGGCCGGGAACGCCGGCCGCGGAAATGGCCGATACCGTGCCGGAGGCGGTGCAGATCGAGCGGCTCGCGTGGCTGCAGGCCGCGATCGACGCCCAGCAGGACGCCTTCAACCGGCGCGCGGTCGGTGCAAGCTTCGACGTATTATTTGAAAAGGCTGGCAAATATCCTGGCCAGCTGGTCGGCCGATCCCCATATTTACAGCCTGTGCATGTTGCAGCATCGATGGCGCTGATTGGAGAAATTCGCCGCGTGAACATCCATGATATCGACCGCTACAGCCTCTTCGGAGAGCTGGTGGAAAACGCGCCGGCGGATCCGCGGGCGGCGTTGGTAAACGCGGAAGTTTGATGCGCAGCTTCGAGCCCACCAACGGATCGATCCTGCCCGAGACCGAGGGCAGCGCGCCGACGCAGATCGTGCTGGCCTTTGAAGACAACCGGCTCGCCTCGGCACTGTTCGGCCAATATGGGCAGAACCTCGCGCTGATTGAGCGACGGCTCGGCGTCGTCGCCGATTCACGTGGCAATCACGTCACGATCGAAGGTACGCGAGAAGCCTGCGAGCAGGCGCGGCGCGTGCTGGAAGGCCTTTATGAAAACCTCAAGCGCGGGCACGATCTCGCCGCCGGTGATGTCGAGGGCGCGATCCGCCTCGCCATCGCGCAAGGCTCGTTATTTGATTTCGACGCCTCCGCGGCGCGGCCGAATTTCGAGGAACTGAATTTGCGCAAGCGCCCGGTACGCGCGCGCACCGCGGCACAGGACGCCTATATCCGCGCATTGCGGCGCCATGCGCTGGTCTTCGGCACCGGTCCCGCCGGCACTGGCAAGACCTGGCTGGCGGTGGCGCAGGCTGTGCAATTGTTCGAGCGCAAGGAAGTCGACCGCATCATCCTGTCGCGGCCGGCGGTGGAAGCGGGCGAGCGGCTCGGCTTCCTGCCCGGCGATATGCGCGAAAAGGTCGATCCCTATCTGCGCCCGATCTATGACGCGCTGTACGACCTGATGGATCAGCGCATCGTCGAGCGCGCGCTGCAATCGGGCGAGATCGAGATCGCGCCGCTCGCCTTCATGCGCGGGCGCACGCTGACCAATGCCATGGTCATTCTCGACGAAGCGCAGAACACCACTTCGATGCAAATGAAGATGTTCTTGACCCGGCTGGGCGAGAATAGCCGGATGGTAGTCACCGGCGATCCGAGCCAGGTCGATCTGCCGCCGGGACAAACCTCCGGTCTCGCAGAGGCGGTCGCGCTGCTCAAAGACGTCGAAGGCATCGGCCACGCCACCTTTACCGCCGAGGACGTTGTCCGCCACGAATTGGTGGCGCGCATTGTCGATGCCTATGACAAGGCAAGTGCTGCGGTGGCGCGCAGGCGCGAGGCCAGAGAATGACAGCCGCAGCGCCGCGCAAGCGGGTCACCCGCATGCCTTCCATCGACATCGTGCGCGAGTTGCCGCTGTGGGACGAGCAGCCGGACGTGGATAGTACGCTCCAGCGCGACGGTCGCGGAAGCCTCCATCGACATGTCAACAAAGGATGCCGAACTCGCTATCGTCCTGACCGATGATGCGCGAATTCATGCGCTCAACCGGATCTGGCGCGGCCTCGACAAGCCCACCAATGTGCTCTCTTTTCCCGCCAAGGATCGCGCTGGCGGCGAAGGCGCGCCCGCGTTGCTCGGCGAC
Source organism: uncultured Alphaproteobacteria bacterium (assembly GCA_963802475.1). GTDB lineage: Bacteria > Pseudomonadota > Alphaproteobacteria > Rhizobiales > Xanthobacteraceae > CANKHA01. The sequence goes on along the minus strand of CAWDIZ010000013.1, from coordinate 17,880 downwards.
ATCGTGATCGCCTATGAAACCGCCAAACGCGAAGCGCTCGCGCAGGACACGCCGTTTCTGCATTATCTCGCGCATCTTACCGTGCACGGCTTCCTGCATCTGCGCGGCTACGACCACGAAGCGGAGGACGAAGCCGAGGCAATGGAACGGCTGGAACGCCAGATCCTCGCACGGATGAATATTGCGGATCCCTATGCGGCGCGTGACGCCGGCTGAAATTATGTCCGACAACGATCCATCAGATCGCAGCGAATTGTCCAGCCGGCGCAATACCGATGCGCCGGCTGCGCCGGCGCACACGGCGGAGAACGGCGAAAGCTTGCTCAATCGTTTGCTGCGCGCGCTCGGTCTGAAGTCCGGCACCACCCGCGATGAACTCGAAGAGGTGTTGGAGGAGGGCGCCGGCGACGAAACCGGTTTCTCGCCGGAGGAGCAGGCGCTGCTCAAAAACATCCTCGGGCTGCGCGAGCGCCGTATCGAGGATGTCATGCTGCCGCGCGCCGACATCATCGCCGTGCAGCAGGATATCTCGCTCGGCGACCTGGTGAAGGTGTTCGAAAACGCCGGTCACTCGCGCCTCGTGGTTTATAACGAAACGCTCGACGATCCCGCCGGCATGGTTCACATCCGCGATCTCATCGCCTTCATGACCGCGCGTGCCGCCGTGAAGCCGGAAGCCAATGCGATGCGCAAGAAGCCGCTGCCGGCAGGCCTCGATCTGAAAAAGGTCGATCTGTCGCTGCCGCTTTCCGCCACCAATATCGTGCGCACCCTATTATTCGTGCCGCCCTCGATGCTTGCGATCGATTTGTTGGCCAAGATGCAATTGACGCGGATCCATCTCGCCTTGGTGATCGACGAATATGGGGGCACCGACGGCCTGGTTTCGATGGAGGACATCGTCGAGCTGATCGTAGGCGACATCGCCGACGAACACGATGAGGACGAGGCGCCCTCGGTAAAACGTCAGGCGGACGGTTCTTTCATCGCCGATGCACGCGCCAGCCTCGACGATGCCGTCGCCGCGATAGGCACGGAATTCGGTGTCGGCGACGCAGCCGACGACGTGGATACGCTCAGCGGCTACGTCGTAACCCTGGCCGGACGCGTGCCGTCGCGGGGAGAAGTTGTGCCCGGCCCGGGCCCGTTTGAGATAGAGGTGCTCGATGCCGATCCGCGCCGCGTCAAGCGCGTGAGAATCTACAACGTCAATGCGCGGCGACTGGAGCGCAGCCGTCGCGAGAGCAAGCGGCGCGAAGCCGCGACCAGCGTGGCGAATGCGCCGGCGACCCCAGTCGACCATTCCGACGCTGCCGGGGATGGCACACCAGCGAAAAAAGGCGCCCACGGGTCGTGAGCTTCACTCGTCTGGCCCATTCCATTGTCCTCGCTTGGGGCTGGCGGCGCGCGGCGATTGCCTTTGTCGTGGGCGCATTATCGGTGCTGGCCTTGCCGCCGATCGATCTCTGGCCGGTGATGTTCGTCACTTTTCCTGCTCTGGTCTGGCTGATTGATGGCGCCAGCTCCGGCCGCAGGGGCGAAATCCTCACCGCCGCAGCAACCGGCTGGTGGTTCGGCTTCGGCTATTTCCTCGCCGGGCTTTACTGGGTGGGCTACGCCTTCCTGGTTGACGCGGAAACCTTCGGCTGGCTGCTGCCCGTTGCCGTGGCGGGGCTCCCCGCCGGGCTTGCGATTTTCACCGCGCTGGGCTGCGCGCTGGCGCGTGCGATGTGGACGCGGGGGCCGGCGCGCATTCTGGCACTCGCGGTCGCCCTCACCCTGGTCGAATGGCTGCGCGGCCATATTCTTACGGGCTTTCCCTGGAACACCTACGGTTATGCGCTCACCGGACCACTGGCGCTGGCGCAGGCCGCTTCTCTGTTCGGGATCTGGGGACTCACTTTTTTGGCCGTCGGCATTTTCGCCAGTCCGGCGACACTCACCGATGATCCGATGGATACGCGGCGGCGGTGGCTGCCGCTTGCGGCGAGTTTCGTTGTCCTCGTTGTGCTGGGAATTTTCGGCGCAGTCCGGCTGGCGGAAACTCCAACCAGCTTCGTCAGCGGCGTGCATCTACGCCTGATGCAGCCGAACACCCCGCAGGACGACAAGTTCAACTATTCCGCGAAGCAGAAGGTGATGGACCATTACGTCAAGCTGTCGGATCGATCGACCGGGCCGCAATCGACCGGCATGAGCGACGTGACGCATCTGATCTGGCCGGAGGCGGCCTTCCCTTTTTTCCTGACGCATGAAGCCGACGCGATGGCGCAGATCGCGGATTTGCTTCCCGAAGGCGCGGTGTTGATCACCGGCGCGGTGCGGCCTGCGGACGACAAGCCCCCAACGGAGCAAGCCTATAACTCGGTCTATGTCATCGATCACGACGGCTCGATCCTCGCCGTACACGACAAGGTGCATCTCGTGCCCTTCGGCGAATACTTGCCGCTGCAAACTCTGCTCGAGCAGATCGGCCTGCAGCAGCTGACCAAGGTGGCGGGCGGATATTTGCCGGGCGATCGCCGCCGCAGCTACGAGGTGCCGCGCGCGCCGCGCATGCTGCCGCTCGTTTGCTACGAAGTGATTTTCCCGGGGCAGGCGGTGCCGCGCGACGACCGGCCGGGCTGGGTGCTCAATCTCACCAACGATGGCTGGTTCGGCATTAGCTCGGGTCCTTACCAGCATTTTCGCCAGGCGCGCGTGCGCATGATCGAGGAAGGGCTGCCGCTTGTGCGCGTCGCCAATACCGGCATCTCGGCGGTGGTGGATCCGCTCGGCCGCGTCATTCGTTCGCTGCCGCTCGGTGCGGAGGGAGTGCTGGATTCGGCTTTGCCGCAGCCGATCGAGCCGACGCTGTATGTGCGCGCCGGGGATAGTCCGGTGGGGCTCGTCGTCGCGGCCGCATTCCTCCTCGTCATCCGTCCGCCGGAGGCGGAACTGACAATTTTCAGGAGAAAGTCCGAGAAATCAGACCAGGTCATAAAATAGCTGCGCGTCTCCGATTTTACCGTTGCGGTTTAATTTGTCGCATCGCGCAAAGTGATAAAAATCTTCGGATCATCTATATATCTTCTCCCTTCAGCCACCGTTTTCATCATTCCTTGACGGTGCTGAGCAATTGCGGCTGCCCGCGTTGCTGCATTTGCTCTTGCCTGTGATACGAGACTGGGTGAAAGAAAACTGCGATGACCAAGAAGATGCCGAACCCAACGGACAAACATGTCGGCAGTCGCGTGCGCATGCGCCGGATGATGCTGGGCATGAGCCAGGAAAAGCTTGGCGACGCGCTTGGTCTGACTTTTCAGCAGGTGCAGAAATACGAAAAGGGCACGAATCGCATCGGCGCGAGCCGGCTGCAGCAGATCGCGCATTTTCTCCAGGTTCCCGTCTCCTTCTTTTTTGAGGGGGCGCCTGATCTTCCCGCCGGCCCGGCCGGCACGATGGAAGCCCCTTCGCCATCCTATGTTTCTGATTTCCTCGCGACCTCGGACGGCCTGGCCCTGACCAAAGCATTCATGCGAATCAAGGACCCCAAGCTGCGGCGGCGGATCGTCGATCTGGTCTTGCAGATCGCGGGCGAGGAATAACGCTCTCGATGCCGCCCCCGGGAAGCGGGACGGCCATCTTGACCCTCTTCGAAGACACTGTAACAAAGCCCTCCGATCGATAAGCCAGGGCCGCGCCGCGGCGTTTTGGGGGGTCTTCAGTGTTACGTAAAAGCTACCTGTTCACCAGCGAGTCCGTCTCCGAGGGGCATCCGGACAAGGTCTGCGACCAGATTTCGGACGCGGTCCTCGACGCGTTTCTGGAAAACGATATCAAGCTCGGCATCGCCGACGACAGCAAAGCCAATACCCGGCTCGGCTGTGAAACCCTCGCAACCACGAACAAGATCGTGATCGCCGGCGAAGGCCGCGGACAGGCGCCGCTGTTCCACAAATATGGCCAGCAGGCGGTGATCAATCGTGAGATGATCTCGCAGATCGCGCGCGATGTGGTGCGCGAGATCGGCTACGACCAGGAAGGCTTCTCCTATCACGGCGCCGACGTGGAAGTGCTGCTGCATGGTCAGTCGCCCGACATTGCCATGGGCGTCGATGCCAAGAAAAAGAAGTAGCGGCGAAGAAGAAGGCGCGGGCGATCAGGGCATGATGTTCGGCTTCGCCTGCACCGAGAGCGAGGTCTACGAGAAGGGCTCGTTCATGCCGGCCCCGATTTTCTTTGCTCACAGGATCCTGAAGGTGCTGGCTGAGAAGCGCCGCTCCAAGCAGCTGTTCGACATTCAACCCGATTCCAAGAGCCAGGTGACGGTGCAATATATAGACGGCAAGGCGGTCGGCTGCACCAAGGTGGTGGTTTCCACCCAGCACAATGCGGCCAGCCGCAACGGCAAGAAATACACCCCCGGCATGGTGAAGGAGCTGATCGCCGATACGGTCACTTCCGCGCTGCCGGAGGGGTGGATGCCGAAGAAGCCCTCCGACTTCCTGGTCAACCCGACCGGCAATTTCGTGGTCGGCGGCCCCGACGGCGACTGCGGCCTGACCGGCCGCAAGATCATCGTCGATACCTACGGCGGTTATGCCCCGCATGGCGGCGGTGCCTTCTCCGGCAAAGACCCGACCAAGGTGGACCGTTCCGCGGCTTATGCGGCGCGCTATCTCGCCAAGAACGTCGTGGCGGCGGGGCTAGCGGAACGCTGCACCATCCAGATTGCCTATGCCATCGGTGTCGCCGATCCGATGTCGCTTCTTGTCGATACCCATGGCACCGGCAAGGTGGACGAGCGCAAGCTGGAGAAGATTCTGCCGCAGATGTTCCGGCTGACGCCGACCAATATCCGCCGCACGCTCAAGCTTAACCGGCCGATCTATCGCCGCACCGCCGCCTACGGCCATTTCGGCCGCGCGCCGGAAAAGGACGGCGGCTTCTCCTGGGAGAAGACCGACCTGGTGAAGGAACTGCGCGGCTCGGTATAGCGCCTGCTGGCGCGAGCCGATAATTCAAGTTGTCATGCCCCGCGAAAGCGGGGCATTTCTTTTTCATCATGGCAAAGCCGGACACCATCGATCCCAAGCGCGCCTTCTTCGGCCGGCGCAAAGGGCCATGCTTTGCGGCCGCGCCAGGCGGCGTTATTTGAAACGCTGCTGCCGCGGGTTGCGATCGATACCGATACTGCCGCGCCGACCGACCTGCGGACGCTGTTTCCCGACGAGGTCGAGGAGGTCCGCCTGGAAATCGGCTTTGGCGGCGGCGAGCATCTGCTTGCGCAGGCGGCGGAACATCCGCGCGCCGGCTTCATCGGCAGCGACGCTTTCGTCAATGCCATGGCCAAGGTGCTGGCGGGTATCGAGGAGCACAAGCTTGCCAATGTGCGCTTGCATTTCGGTGACGCCGCGCATCTGATCGACTGGCTGCCGCCCTCAGCGCTTGTCGCGCGTGGATCTGCTTTATCCCGATCCCTGGCCGAAGAAGCGGCATTGGAAGCGGCGCTTCGTCCAGGACGCAAGCCTCGGACAGATCGCTCGCGTGCTGCGGCCGGACGGCGAATTCCGCTTCGCCACCGATATTCCCGACTATGCGGCCTGGACGCTTGACGCGCGTGTTGCGCTCGCCGGATTTCATCTGGACGGCGGAGAAGGCCGATGACTGGCGCAAGCCTTGGCCCGGCTTCGGCGGCACGCGTTACGAGGCAAAAGCCAGGCGCGAGGGCCGCGTGCCCGCCTATTTCGTTTTCCGGAAACGATAGAAAAGCGGCGTTAACCTCCTGGCAGGACTACTTGCCAGAAACGCGCCACGGGGCGCGATGAACACTCATTTCCCGAAAAAGAGCTTTGGAACTGCCGTCCCGGAGGCGGAATATCTTGCTTAAATCCCGAAAATCGCTATATTCCTCGCTGTCTGTTATAGACACCTCATAACGGTCGGATATCCGATCGGGTTTTGTGAGAGTGGGGCCCCCGGGGACCCGCTCTTTTTTGTTACCGAAAATAGGCTTGATGGGCGAAACTTTGAAAACCGCTTTCGCGCGTGAACCGCGGCTCCTGCTGGAGCCGGGGCTGGCCGCGCGCGTCGCCGCCATCGCCGAGCCGGTAGTCGAGAGCCTCGGTTATCGGCTGGTGCGGGTGCAGGTTTTCCCGCAATCCGGCCTGACCGTGCAGATCATGGCCGAGCGTCCGGACGGCAGCATGACCGTCGGAGACTGCGAAACGATCTCGCGCGCGCTCTCGCCGGTATTCGATGCCAGGGATCCGATCGATCAGCCGCACCGGCTGGAGATTTCTTCACCTGGCCTCGATCGCCCTCTGGTGCGGCGCTCGGATTTCGACCGCCATGCCGGCCATGTCGCCAAAGTCGAGTTGGCGCGCGGCATGGACGGACGTAAACGCTTTCGCGGCACGCTGCTCGGCACCGAAGGCGATGCCGTGCGGCTGCGGCGCGAGATGCGCCCGCGGGCGAGCAGCAGGAATTCCTGCTTCCGATCGAGGACATGGCGGAGGCCAAGCTGGTGCTCACCGATGCCTTGATCGCCGAGGCGCTCAAGCGCGGCAAAGCCGCCGAGCGGGAACCGCAAGAAGCTTCAGATGAAGCAGTTTCAGATGAAGCGTAGAGGACAATCAAGCCAACCGTTCCAAGAAATTCATGCGGACGCGCGAGAAGACTTGGCGGTCCGCGTCAGCACGAGGGAGACTGAGCAATGGCCGTCAGCGCCAACAAGCTCGAGCTTTTGCAGATCGCCGATGCGGTAGCCCGTGAAAAGGCGATCGACCGCGGCATCGTCATCGGAGCCATGGAGGACGCGATCGCGAAAGCGGCGCGGTCGCGCTATGGCGCGGAAACCGAGGTGCATGCCGAGATCAATCCGAAGAACGGCGAACTGCGACTGTTCCGTCACATGCTTGTTGTGGACACGATCGAAAATTCGTCCACCCAGATCGGGCTGGAGGATGCGCGCCGGCACAACCCGGCCGCGCAGGTCGGCGACACTATCGCCGACCCGCTGCCGCCGCTGGAATACGGCCGCATCGCCGCGCAATCGGCCAAGCAGGTGATCGTGCAGAAAGTGCGCGAGGCCGAGCGCGACCGCCAGTATCAGGAATACAAGGATCGCATCGGCGACGTGGTCAACGGCATCGTCAAGCGCGTGGAATACGGCAACGTGGTGGTCGATCTCGGCCGCGGCGAAGCCATCGTGCGCCGCGACGAGATGCTGCCGCGCGAGGTTTTCCGCAACGGCGACCGCATCCGCGCCTATATCTACGATGTTCGCCGCGAACCGCGCGGGCCGCAGATCTTCCTCTCCCGCACGCATCCGCAATTCATGGCGAAGCTGTTCGCCCAGGAAGTGCCGGAGATTTACGATGGCATTGTCGAGGTCAAGGCGGTGGCCCGCGATCCCGGTTCGCGCGCCAAGATCGCGGTCATTTCCCGCGACTCTTCGGTCGATCCGGTCGGCGCCTGCGTCGGTATGCGCGGCTCGCGCGTGCAGGCGGTGGTGAACGAACTGCAGGGCGAGAAGATCGACATCATTCCCTGGTCGCAGGATATCGCCACCTTCGTGGTCAATGCGCTGGCCCCGGCCGAAGTCGCCAAGGTCGTGCTCGATGAGGACCGCGAGCGCATTGAGGTAGTGGTGCCGGACGCGCAGCTTTCGCTGGCGATCGGTCGGCGTGGGCAGAACGTGCGGCTCGCCTCTCAGCTCACCGGCTGGGACATCGATATCCTGACCGAGCAGGAAGAGTCCGAGCATCGGCAGGCGGAGTTCGAGAACCGCACGCGCATCTTCATCGAATCGCTGAATGTCGATGAAGTGGTCGGGCAGTTGCTGGCATCCGAAGGCTTCACTTCGGTCGAGGAGCTTGCGCTCGTCGATCAGAAGGAAATCGCCAGCATCGAGGGCTTCGATGAAGACACCGCGCGCGAATTGCAGGAACGCGCGCAGGAATATCTCGACCGGCAGGAATTTGAACTTGACGCCAAACGCAAGGAGCTGGGCGTGGAAGATGAACTGAAGGATGTCCCCGGCGTCACCGCGCGCATGCTGGTCAAGCTGGGAGAGGGCGGCGTGAAAACCGTGGAAGATCTCGCGGATTGCGCTACCGACGATCTCGCCGGCTGGACCGAGCGCAAGGACGGCGAGACCACAAAGCATGCCGGGATTCTGGAAGGCCTTGAAATCTCGCGCGAAGAGGCCGAGGGCCTGATCATGCAGGCACGCGTGAAGGCCGGCTGGATCAGCGAAGCCGATCTTGCGCCGCCGCCTGCGGAAGCCTCCGCAGAGACGGCAGAAACCGAGCCGCAGACCTAGGACAGCACAGAGAATGCTCGCGCAGGCGCACCAAACCGATTTCGACACCGGACCGAGAAGCCTCGGCGCCGGCGGCGAACGGCTGTGCGTCGTGAGCCGGCAGGTGAAGCCGGTCGACCGAGATGATCCGCTTTGTCGTCGCGCCCGCAGGGCGAGGTTGTTCCGGATCTCAAGCGCAAACTGCCGGGCCGCGGCATTTGGGTCACCGCCACCCGTGCCGATTTGGCGGAAGCGGTTCGCCGCGGCGCCTTTGCGCGGGGCTTTGGCCGCCCGGTCAAAATTCCGGATGGTTTCGTCGAGGCCACCGAGCGGCTGCTTGAGCGCTCCGCGCTCGATGCCCTGGCCATCGCCGGCAAGGGCAGGCAGGCGGTTACCGGCTTTAGCAAGGTCGAAACCGCGCTGGTGCGGGGTCAGGTCGTAGCCGTCCTGCATGCCGCGGATGCCGCGGCGGACGGCGTTCGCAAGGTCGAAGCTCTGCGCAAGCAATCGGAAAGCGAGGGGCGGCAGATTGCTGTCATAACCTTATTCACCTCGGCCCAATTGGATTTGGCATTGGGTCGGCCAAATGTGATACATGCAGCCCTGCTCGCAGGGCCTGCAACCGAGACTTTTATCGCGCGCTCCGCGCGCCTTGACCGTTTCCGAGCCGGCGAACCGGAGCAACGGGTTAATCGGATTACGCGAAAGCGGATGTCCAAGGATCAGAGATTGAATGGCTGAGAACAACAACCCTAGCGAGAAAAAGCTCAGCGTGAGCAGCAAGACCTTGACGCTCAAGCGTAGCGCCGAGACCGGAGTCGTGCGCCAGAGCTTCAGCCATGGCCGCACCAAGTCGGTGGTCGTTGAAAAGGTAAAGCGCCGGGTCATCGGGGCGGCCCCGGAGCCGAAGGCGGAGGCGCCGGCTGCGCCCGCACCGGAAACGAAATCTGCCCCGCGCTCAAGCGCCAAGGCCGCCGCCGCGCAGCCTGCGCCTTCGACCAAGCCCTCGGGCGTCGTGCTGCGCACGCTTTCCGAAGAGGAACGCAGTGCGCGCGCCAATGCCTTGACCGATTTCCGCGTTCGCGAAGCCGAAGAACGCAAGCAGGCCGAGGAAGAAGCCCGCCGCCGCGCCAGCCGCGACGTCGTCGACCGTTCAGAGCGTGAGGCCGCGGAGACGCGCAAGCGCGATGAGGACGAGCGGCGGCGCCACGACGAAGAGACCAAGCGCAAGGCCGACGAGGTCGCTAAAAGGCGCCTTGGCGGCGAGGAAGAAGGCAAGCGTCCGCATGCGCGCACACTGGCTCCGGAGGTGGAGGACGACGACGCACCGCGCACGGCGCGGCGCGGTGCCGGTGGGGCTGCGCGTCCAGCCGCCGCGCCCAAGCCCGCTCCCCGCGGCCCGCAGAAGCAACGCGGTCGCTTGACTCTCGTCACCGCGCTCAGCGCCGATGAGGTGCGCGAGCGCTCGATCGCCTCATTCCGTCGCCGCACGCAGCGCCTGAAGGCGCATGCGAGCGACGAGCCGAAAGAAAAGCTGATCCGCGAAGTCGTTATTCCGGAGGCCATCACCATCCAGGAACTCGCCAACCGCATGGCCGAACGCGGCGTGGATGTGATCCGCCTGCTGATGAAGCAGGGTCAGATGGTCAAGATCACCGACGTGATCGACGCCGATACCGCTCAGCTTGTCGCCGAGGAAATGGGCCACAGCGTGCGTCGCGTCGCGGAATCCGACGTGGAAGAAGGCTTGTTCGACACCGCCGACGAACCGGCAGCGATGCAGCCGCGTCCTCCGGTGGTTACCGTCATGGGTCACGTCGACCACGGCAAGACTTCGCTGCTCGACGCCATCCGCCAAACCGAAGTGGCGGCCGGCGAGCATGGCGGCATCACCCAGCACATCGGCGCCTATCAGGTGACCGCGCCCAATGGCAGCAAGATTACCTTTATCGATACGCCCGGCCACGCCGCCTTCACGGCGATGCGGGCGCGCGGCGCCAAGGTGACCGACGTGGTCATTCTGGTGGTTGCGGCCGACGACGGCGTCATGCCGCAAACGGTGGAGGCCATTCATCACGCCAAGGCGGCGAAGGTGCCGCTGATCGTCGCCATCAACAAGATCGACAAGCCTGACGCCAAGCCGGAGCGCGTGCGCACGGAATTACTGCAGCATGAGGTGCAGGTGGAATCGCTCGGCGGCGACGTGCTTGACGTGGAAGTCTCCGCCACTAAGAAGCTCAATCTCGACCGCTTGCTTGAGGTCGTCGGATTGCAGGCGGAAATCCTCGAGTTGAAGGCCAATCCGCAGCGTCCAGCCGAAGGCACCGTGATCGAAGCCAAGCTGGATCGCGGGCGCGGCCCGGTTGCCACTGTTCTTATTCAGCGCGGCACGCTCAAGGTCGGCGATCTGATCGTCGCCGGCGCGGAGTGGGGCAGGGTGCGTGCACTGCTTTCCGATATCGGCCGGCAGGTCGACAGCGCCGGTCCGTCCACGCCGGTCGAGGTGCTCGGCTTCAGCGGCACGCCTGATGCCGGAGACCGCCTCGCGGTGGTCGAAAACGAGGCACGTGCCCGTGAAGTCACGGCTTACCGCGCCCGGCAGAAGCGGGAAAAGGTTTCCGCGCGCGCCACCGGCATGCGCGGCTCGCTCGAGCAGATGATGAGCCAACTCAAGACCAGCGGCCGCAAGGAATTCCCGCTGATCGTGAAGGGGGACGTGCAGGGCTCGGTCGAAGCCATTATTCAGGCGCTCGATAAGCTCGGGACCGAGGAAGTTGCCGCGCGCGTGCTGCATGCCGGCGCCGGCGGAATTACCGAATCCGACGTTACTTTGGCGGAAGCTTCCGGCGTTCCGATCATCGGCTTCAATGTGCGCGCGCATAAGGAGGCGCGCGAGGCGGCGGAACGCGCCGGCATCGAGATCCGCTACTACAACATCATCTACGATCTGGTCGACGACGTGAAAAAAGCGATGTCGGGCCTGCTCGCGCCGACCTTGCGCGAAACCATGCTCGGCAACGCCACGATCCTTGAGATCTTCAACGTCTCGAAGGTCGGCAAGATCGCTGGCTGCCGTGTCACCGACGGGACCGTGGAGCGCGGCGCCAATGTCCGCCTGATACGCGACAACGTCGTGGTGCATGAGGGCAAGCTGTCGCAGCTCAAGCGCTTCAAGGACGACGTGAAGGAAGTCACCGCCGGACAGGAATGCGGCATGGCCTTTGAGAATTACCAGGACATGCGGCAAGGCGACGTGATCGAATGCTACCGGGTGGAGACGATTCAACGCTCGCTCTGAGTCCAAATCTCAGACGCGCGATGTGGTCGTCTCGTCATTGCCGGGCTTGACCCGGCAATCCATCCGTAAAAAGCGGGTCTTACGAAAGCAGAAAGGTGAATGCCCGGGTCAGGCCCGGGCATGACGAATATGGCACGACGCAGCAAACCAGGCCGGAGACCGGCAACCTGCCGACGCAACGCGCGCTGCGCGCGGGCGAGCTGGTGCGCCATGCGGTATCGGAAATTTTCGCGCGCGGCGACGTGCATGATCCGGTGCTGGAAGGGCATCTGATCACCGTGCCGGAAGTGCGCATGTCGCCGGACCTGCGGATGGCCACCATTTACGTGATGCCGCTCGGCGGAAAGGACACCAAGGACGTGCTGGCCGCGCTCGACCGCAACAAGAAATTCCTCCGCGGCGAGATCGCCCATCGCGTCAACCTGAAATTCGCGCCCGATATCCGCTTCATGCTGGACGAGCGCTTCGACGAGGCCGAGCGCATCGACAAGCTGCTGCGCACGCCGGCGGTGCGGCGCGACCTGGATGAGGACGACGACAAGTGAGCGATCGGGAACGCGCCACATACTCCTGCACTCTCCCCTTGCGCGGGAGGTCGCACGCCGGCGCGATGGCGAGGGCGAAGCAAAGATCAAAGTCAGCCCAAGCAGAAGAAGCGCGACGTGCATGGTTGGGCGGTGCTCGACAAGCCGGTCGGCATGACCTCGACCCATGCGGTGGCGGTGGTGAAGCGGCTGTTCGCAGCCAAGCGCGCCGGCCATGCCGGCACGCTCGACCCGCTCGCCTCCGGCTGCCTGCCGATTGCGCTCGGAGAGGCGACCAAGACCGTTCCTTTCGTCATGGACAGCCGCAAGGTTTATCTCTTCACCGTGCGCTGGGGTGAGGAGCGCGACACCGACGACGCCGAAGGGCGCGTGGTGAAAAGTTCCGCGGACCGGCCCTTCCGAAGATGCCATTCGCGCTCTGCTGCCGCGTTTCACCGGCACCATCGAGCAGGTGCCGCCGCGCTATTCGGCGGTGAAGGTCGAGGGCGAGCGCGCCTATGACTTGGCTCGGGACGGGCGAAACCGTGGAATTGGCCAGCCGTCCGGTCGAGATCCACCGGCTCAGCCTGGTTTCGGTCCCCGACCCGGATCATGCCCTGTTCGAGGCCGAATGCGGCAAAGGTACCTATGTCCGGTCGCTCGCCCGGGATATGGGCCGAATCCTGGGCTGCGGCGGCCATGTATCGGCCTTGCGCCGGGTTTCGGTCGGCCCCTTTGCCGAAAAGCTCATGATTTCACTGGAACATCTGGAGGCTTTGTGCCATAGAGCCGCCATCGGCGAGGGCAACCTCGCCGATGCTCTTTTGCCCGTTGAGACCGCGCTGGACGACATCCCGGCGCTGGCCGTCAGCAAGGCAGACGCGGCCCGGCTCCAAAGGGGGCAGGCCGTATTGTTGCGCGGACGGGACGCACCCATCTTCCGCGGCACGGTACATGTCACGGCATCCGGGCAACTGATCGCCCTGGCCGAAGTTGACCGTGGCGAGATCGTCCCCAAGCGCGTGTTCAACCTAGCCGGCATTCTGGGTAGCGCCGGCCGCTAGAAAGGTGTTTGACGATGTCGATTCCTGCCGGCCGCAAGGCCGAAGTAATCCAGACCTATGCGACCAAGAAGGGCGACACGGGTTCGCCCGAAGTGCAGGTGGCGATCCTCTCCGAACGGATCAACAACCTCACCGAACACTTCAAGACCCACGTGAAAGACAACCACTCGCGGCGCGGGCTGTTGAAGCTCGTTTCCACGCGCCGCCAATTGCTCGATTACCTGCGGCGCACCGACGAGGCGCGCTACAAGACCATCATTGAAAAGCTCGGCATTCGCCGCTGAGCCAAATTCCGCGTGGAATGTCCGCGCGATTTGTGAGCGGGCGCATTCGCCCGCCAATAGGCCGGACGGCAATAAGGCCGTCCTCCGAGACGCCGGACGTTGAAACGCCCGCGCGAAAACCGAGGAAGACATGAAAGCCATGGCAGGATCGCCGGACGCTGTTGCCGCTCGCTTCACGCGCGCGCGCAGCTTCTCGCCGTCTTGCTCATGGCTTTCGCCCTTCCGCGAAAACCATGAAAGACGACCGCAATGTTCGATATCCATCGTGTTGAACTCGATTGGGGTGGACGCACCCTAACCCTCGAGACCGGAAAGATCGCCCGCCTTGCTGACGGCGCCGTGCTCGCCACTTACGGCGAGACCAAAGTGCTCGCCACCGTCGTTTCGGCGAAGCAGCCCAAGGAAGGCATCGATTTCCTTCCGCTCACCGTCAATTACCAGGAAAAATTCTACGCCGCCGGCCGTATTCCCGGCGGCTATTTCAAGCGCGAAGGCCGGCCGACCGAAAAGGAAACCCTGGTTTCCCGTCTGATCGACCGCCCGATCCGTCCGCTGTTCGCCAAGGGCTATCGCTGCGATACGCAGGTGATCGTCACCACGCTGTCGCACGATCTTGAGAACGATCCCGATGTCGTCGCCATGGTGGCGGCATCGGCCGCGCTCACGCTGTCGGGCGCGCCCTTCATGGGGCCGATCGGCGCCGCCCGCGTCGGCTTCGTCAACAATGAATACGTGCTCAATCCGCAACTCGACGAGATGGTGGAGAGCCAGCTCGATCTCGTCGTCGCCGGCACCGCCGACGCCGTGCTCATGGTGGAATCGGAAGCCAAGGAGCTGAGCGAAGAAATCATGCTGGGCGCGGTGATGTTCGGACATCGGCATTTCCAGCCGGTGATCGACGCCATCATCCAGCTTGCGGAAAAGGCGGCGAAGGAACCGCGCGACTTCCAGCTGCCCGACACCGACGCGCTGGAAAAGGAAATGCTCGGCATCGTCGAGAAGGATCTGCGGGCTGCTTACGCGATCCCGAAGAAATCCGCGCGCCAGGAAGCGGTGGAAGCCGCCAAGCAGAAAGTCATGGCGCATTTCTTCCCGGAAGGCGCAGAATCCGCGCTTCGACAAGCAGCAGATCGGCGGCGTGTTCAAGTCGCTCGAAGCCAAGATCGTGCGCTGGAACATCCTCGACACCGGCAAACGCATCGACGGACGCGATCTCAAGACCGTGCGTCCGATCGTGGCCGAAGTCGGCGTGCTGCCGCGCGCCCACGGCTCCGCGCTGTTCACCCGCGGCGAAACCCAGGCGCTGGTGATTGCCACGTTGGGTACCGGCGAGGACGAGCAGTTCGTCGACGCTCTGCAGGGGACCTACAAGGAAACCTTCCTGCTGCACTACAACTTCCCGCCCTTCTCGGTGGGTGAGACCGGCCGCATGGGCGGGCCGGGACGGCGTGAGATCGGCCACGGCAAGCTCGCCTGGCGCGCGATCCATCCGATCCTGCCGGCGCACCACGAGTTCCCCTATACGCTCCGCATCGTCTCCGAGATCACCGAGTTGAACGGATCGTCCTCGATGGCCACGGTCTGCGGCACCTCGCTCGCGTTGATGGACGCCGGCGTGCCGCTGAAGCGGCCGACGGCGGGCATCGCCATGGGCCTCATCCTGGAAGACAAACGCCATGCGGTGCTGTCCGACATCCTCGGCGACGAGGATCACCTCGGCGACATGGACTTCAAGGTGGCCGGCACCGAACGCGGCGTTACCTCGCTGCAGATGGACATCAAGATCGCCGGCATCACCGAACAGATCATGCAGACCGCGCTGGGCCAGGCCAAGGACGGCCGCATGCACATTCTCGGCGAAATGGCCAAGGCGCTGACCTCGGCCCGCGCCGAGCTTGGCGAGCATGCTCCGCGCATCGAGATGTTCAACATCCCGGTCGACAAGATTCGCGAAGTGATCGGCACCGGCGGCAAGGTGATCCGCGAGATCGTGGAAAAGACCGGCGCCAAGATCAATATCGAGGACGACGGCTCGGTGAAGGTTGCTTCCGCCAATCACGATTCGATCAAGGCGGCGATCAACTGGATCAAGTCGATCGCCTCGGATCCGGAAGTCGGCCACATCTACGAAGGCACCGTCGTCAAGACGATGGATTTCGGCGCTTTCGTGAACTTCTTCGGCTCCAAGGACGGCCTGGTGCATATCAGCCAGCTTGCACCGCACCGCGTCAACAAGACCACCGACGTGGTCAAGGAAGGCGACAAGGTGAAGGTGAAGCTGCTCGGCTTCGACGACCGCGGTAAGGTGCGGCTGTCGATGAAGGTCGTCGACCAGGCCACCGGCGAGGACCTCGAAGCCAAGCAGAAAGCCGAAGGCGCCGAGCCGCGCGAGGCCGCGGGCGGAGAGTAAGCGTCTCGTCAGTCGAGAAATCAAAGGGCGGCCCGCGGGCCGCCCTTTTTATTGCCTGTGCGTCGGTGCGTGTCAGTCAAAGTTTATTTGGAATTGCGCGTCTACTGCGCCGCGTCTTTCGTCGCCTGCACCTCCGCCGCGGTCTCCGCGTCGTCCACCGTCTTCAGCGCCTCCGGCTGCGGCATGGAGACGATGTTGTACCCGGAATCGACGAAATGGATGTCGCCGGTTACCCCGGTCGACAGGTCGGAGAGCAGGTAGAGCGCCGCGCCGCCGATCTCGTCGATCGTCACCGTACGCCGCAGCGGCGCGTGCCGCTGCTGGAAATTGAACATCAGCCGCGCATCGGCAATGCCGGCGCCCGCCAGCGTGCGTACCGGCCCGGCGGAGATGGCATTGACGCGAATGCCGGCTTGCCCGAAATCGGACGCCAGATAGCGCACCGAAGCCTCCAGCGCCGCCTTCGCCACTCCCATCACATTGTAGTTCGGCATCACCCGCGTCGAGCCGCCGAAGGTGAGCGTCAGCATGGCGCCGCCGCCGGCATCAATGCCCCCGCGCGTTTGGCGATCTCGGTGAAGGAAAAGCAGGAGATCAGCATGGTGCGGGCGAAATTCTCCCGCGTGGTGTCGGCATAGTGGCCCTTGAGCTCGTTCTTGTCGGAGAAGGCGATGGCATGGACGAGGAAATCCAGTGCGCCCCATTTCTCGCCGATCGCCGTGAACACGCTGTCCACCGATTCCAGGCTTTCGACATCGCAGGGCACTACGAGCGAGGAGCCGATGGATTGCGCCAGCGGCTTCACCCGCTTGCCGAGTGCCTCGCCCTGATAGGTGAAGGCGAGCTCCGCGCCATGGGCGGCCAAGGTTTTTGCGATGCCCCAGGCGATGGAATGGTCATTCGCCACCCCCATCACCAGGCCGCGCTTGCCCTGCATCAATGCTGTAGCCGGTGTATTGCCCATCACGCGTCCAACCGCTTGAACACGATTGACGCGTTGGTGCCTCCGAAGCCGAAGGAATTGGAGAGCACGCAATCGAGCTTCACGTTGTCTTGCCGCTCGCGCACAATCGGCATGTCGGCCATGGCAGGATCGATATTCTCGATATTGGCGCTCTCGCAGATGAAGCCATTCTGCATCATCAACAGCGAATAGATCGCTTCCTGCGCGCCAGCCGCGCCGAGCGAATGTCCCGTCAAGGACTTGGTCGCGGAGATCGGCGGGCATTTGTCGCCGAACACCTCGCGGATCGCCTCGATCTCCTTGAGATCGCCGACCGGCGTCGCGGTCGCATGCGGGTTGATGTAATCGACGGGGATATTCACGCTTTCCAGCGCCATCTTCATGCAGCGCACGGCGCCTTCGCCGGAAGGAGCCACCATGTCGTGACCGTCCGAGGTGGCGCCATAGCCGGCCACTTCGGCATAGATTTTCGCCCCGCGCGCCTTCGCATGTTCCAGCTCTTCCAGCACCAACACGCCGGCGCCGCCGGCAATGACAAAGCCGTCGCGGTCTACGTCATAGGCGCGTGATGCCTTCTCCGGCGTCTGGTTGAATTTCGAGGACATCGCCCCCATGGCATCGAACAGCACCGAAAGCGTCCAGTCCAACTCTTCGCAACCGCCGGCGAAGATCATGTCCTGCTTGCCATAGGAGATGATCTCGGCGGCGTTGCCGATGCAGTGGTTCGACGTCGCGCAGGCCGATGAGATCGAATAGTTGACGCCCTTGATCTTGAACCAGGTTGCGAGCGTGGCGGAGGCGGTGGATGACATCGCCTTCGGCACGGCGAAGGGACCGACGCGCTTGGGGCCCTTGCTGCGCGTGATATCGGCGGCTTCCACGATGGCGCGGGTCGAAGGCCCGCCGGAGCCCATGATGATGCCGGTGCGCTCGTGCGAGACGTTGGTTGCCTCCAGCCCGGCGTCGCGGATCGCCTGTTCCATGGCGACATGGTTCCAGGCGGCGCCGTCGCCCAAAAAGCGCATAGCCCGGCGGTCGACCGCCTCCTC
>CAWDIZ010000012.1:0-104456 GCA_963802475.1 uncultured Alphaproteobacteria bacterium | reverse complement strand
TTTGTCATCCAACCGGTCTCGCTTTCTGCTGATCCAACTCTTTGTCGCGACAGGTTGTCCGGCGATGCGGTTCCGACCGAAGTTTTATCGCAACTTCTGATTCTCGACCAAACTTCGACACGACGAGAGGTTTTCCATCGACTCGGTTATCTCTGTAACGAGGCCGTTTGGCGTCAGCAGTCGTCTTCATGGACGGGACGATCTAGCGGATCGATATCTTGCCGCCATAGACCCAGGCGTCGCCGAAGTTCTGCTCGAGCATCTGATGCACGACCGCCATCTGGTTCTGGCCGATCCGATCGTGCGCGAGAGTCCGTCGGCCTTGGCGGCGTCCGGATCGCCAACTGCCGTCCAGTCTTGCCGCAATTGACCACGTATTGAACTCGATCATCTGATCCCGCGTGATCTTGTGCTGGAAACTCTTCAGCGGTCTCCGACCTGAAGCGGACGCATGCTCACTTCCCCCATTTGCGCGCGAAATCGGCATGCGCCGGTCCGACCGGGCGCGCCATGCCGATGAGGCGGCTGATCTCGATGAGCCGGCCATCTTCGTCCTCGCGGTCGCTTCCACGACGAGATAAGGCCGACCCCGACGTATGTATTTGTCGACCACGCTAGCGGAGACGAAAATCCGTTTTCCGACAATCGGCGGGTTGAGGACTCGAGTCGTCTTCGGCGTTCGGCACCCGCATGATCTTCGCGTATTTGCGATAGAACAGATTGGCGGGATGGCGCGCCCACCTCGGTAGGCCGCATGCGGGTTGCCGACGACGCGCCGGTAATCGGCGATCATCTGCTCGGTCATGACGTAGTCCATGGTGCCGAGGGCGTCGCCGACCGGGATCGACCCCAGACTTCGCGCTTTTCGATCGATCTTCTGCTTCGGCTTCCATGGAACTTCCTCCCAGTTTTTTTTGACCCATGGCTGGCAGTTTTGCTCGCGTTATGCGGGCGCCGGGTTGTCGGCGGGGCCGCGGCCCCGGGCAAGCGTACGAGACGGTGCTGCAGTCCGTTGCGCAGATGCTTGTTACGGCCGCTTCCCGCCCCTGCGGGATCCCGCGCCTGCAAGGCGCGCAGATTTCGAGATGCTCGACGATTGCGGTGTCGTTGCCGGTCAGCGCGACGAGCCGGGCCAGGCCACGCGCGAGGTCAACCTGGTCCTGGAATTCGGCGATGGTCTGGATCAGCCGCTTGTTGTGCGACGCCGGACGAACATCATGTGGAAATCGCAGCCAATGTGCATCCATTCTTGGGGCTCCTCAAAACGGAGCTGCGGCCGCGCGTTCAAGCGGTTCAGCTCCTTCTCGAAGTGGTCGAGCTCGTGAACGGGGATATTCGGGCAGCCGAGGCGTGCCGCGACCGGCTCCAGACCTTCGCGGACGTTGTAGATCTCGATGATGTCTTCGACCGACAGCTGGCGACAAAGGCGCCTTTTCCCTCGATCACGCGAACGAGGCCTTCACGTTCGAGCATGAAGATCGTCTCGCGAATGGGCGTGCGGCTGACCCCGAGCTGAGCCGCAAAGGACGCTCGAAAAGCGGCTCTCCCATGCCGATTTTCCCATCCAGGATCATCGACTTAAGCCGTTGATAGGTGTTCGCGGCAGGGGTCGATTTCTGCAGGAGTTCGGTGCTCATAGCCCAACGTTATTCCGATGGTATACCACCCGTCAACATAGACCTAGGCAGCACCAATCAGTCAGACCTGGTCGACGGGGATCAGCCGGTACCGGTTGCAGTTTTCTTGACGGAGGAGACGGATGGCGCCGGGTGGTGAAAGCCAAGGACGGGAATGCGGTCGGTGAGAAGCATGTCATAGACCCGGCGCCGGGTCTTCTCGGCGAGATCGGAATCTGGTCGAACATTGCATGCCAACCAGGATGGGCGACGAAGAGCGCGGGATGATTGGTGACATCCGATTGCAGAAACAAACTTCGACCGCCCGACGACAGCATGAATGACATGTGACCGATAGAATGCCCGGGCGTGGCGACGGAGCACACACCGGGCGCAACCTCTGCGTCATCGGCGTAGGTTGCCACGCGCTCGATGAGGTCGCTGAAAACCCGCCTATTGTTGCGAAACAGCTCCTGCATCCGGGGTGTCTCGGCTTTGCCCATCTCCTCGTCGCTCATCCAGAAATTCCACTCGGTCGCCGGCACGAAGATGTCGGCATTGGCGAAGGCGGGCGCGCCTTCGGCTGTTTTCAAGCCATTCACGTGGTCGCTGTGAAAATGCGAGATCACCACGCGATCGATTGACGCCGGATCAATTCCGCCGCGGCCATGCTCTCCGGCATACGGCCAAGCGTAGCCTTTGCCAGTTGCGGGCCGTTGCCGGTGTCGAACAGAACGGTCTGGCGGGCGGAGCGAATGACGACCGGATTGAAGACGATCGTCATCATGTCGCGCGGCATGGAAGCGGCCACAAGAGCTGCGTTGATCTCCTCGCGTCGCATTGACCACAAAATCATCGGGCAAAGGAAAGGTGCGATGGCCGTCCGGGAAAATCGTGATCTCGATGTCTCCGAGTTCATGGCGTCGCGGTTTGCCAGGCCGATGGTTTCGTTGTCTTGCATTTCTTTTTGCTCCTCAAGGCGACGATACCCGATATTGGAGAAGAGTAGACGGTGCAAGCAAGCCGGGTGGCGTCGTCTGCCGTCTCAACCGCCGTCGCATGCAGCACGTAGCGCAGCGGCCCTGACGTGACGGCATCGAACGGCCAGCAGGTCGACAGGATCAGCTCACGCCGGCTTGTTGCCGCGTCAATCTCCAGCGCGTCGAAGCGCACCACGGACGAGCCGTCCGCGCGATAGCGGAAGGTCTTGCCGTCACGCCGCGTGATCTCGATCTCGTCGCCGATGGCGACGTCTTTCAAAAAACGAAAATGCGTGTCGCGGTGGGCCGAATAGATGGCCACGCCCGGTTCGCCGGCGTCCGGTGTGCGCTCGACATGGCCGGGACCGAAAGCGAGAGCCTGACCGCTGCTGCCTGCGAGCACGATCGCGTCGGCGTTGATGCGTTTCACGGCAATGCGGGCGACCGGCCATGTATCGGCCCAGGACCGCGCTTGACGATAGCGCCGGTCGCGACGGTCTGAGCGAAGGCGCGTTGCACAGGACCTGCGCGACAATTGCTTTCGCGTGGATATAGACGCCCTGTGCGAACAGCAGGAGACCTGCGGCGGCGAGGCAGAGAGGAAGGAGGAGGCGCTTCATGTTCTTTCCGGGGAGGATGCGCGCGGCCTTTGGGGCGAAGGCCGCGCGCTCTTTCAGGTGAAGTTGGGCATCTCCACCTTCAACAGGCCGTCAGCGTGCGAGGCCGGCGGCGGTTGAACACAAGCAAGAGGAAGCTCAGGGCGAGAAGGAAAGCGCCCAGCATCATCTTCAGCTCCGCATCGGTCGCGGTCGTCGGCAGCGCGACGGTGGTGACGGGCTGGGTAACCGCGATTGCGCCGGACGAAGGCCCTGCAGCGCGCTTCGCCATGGCGAGTTGCACCGGCTGGGCGTCCGCCCGGCGTTCGTTCGACGGTGGGGAGGGCGGCAAGGCCCTGCCTCGGTCGCCGAACAGTTTCTGGAAGTCCCAGCCGGCAGGCAGATTGATCGGCAACTGGCTGAGCTTGAGCGGCTCGCCATCGGGACGGGTCGGTGTCTTGTCGACCGCAACCAGGCTGGTCAGGCGCGTCACCAGCTGATGCTCCAGCGCCAGCGCGAGGATGGTTTTGTTGGCCGTGTCAGGCTGGAGATTCCGCATCGTGAGGGCCACTTCGGCGTCCGTTGATCTTGCGCCGTGCCCATAGTTTCGAACGCCTTTGCCTTCCGCGGCCTTCGCAAGCGGAATTTTCACGGTCCAGAGCCGGTCACCGACTTTGCCCTTGATCTCAACGCTCCCTTGCAGCCTGTCGAGACGCGCCGCAAGCAGGAGCGGCTCTCCGCGATAGATATCCGGGATGGTGGCCGGCGTGATGTCGGCCTTCGCATCGGAGAAGGTGACCGAGAGGTTGGTGATGGCGGGGCTTTCGAGCTTGCCGAAGAGATCGCGCATCCTTCCTCGACCTGCTCCACCGAGCCGATATGGGTGAAAGTGCCGCGGCCGAGCTCGGACGCCCGTGTCATCAGGAAGGTATTGGGGGCTGAGCCGATGCCAACCATGAACACGCGCGAGCGCCCGCGCATGGCCGTGATGGTGTCGAACAGTTGCTGTTCGTTGCCGATGGCGCCGTCGGTCAGGAACACGACCTGGCGGATGTAATTTCCGTCGTTCGCGCCACGGTCGGTGAGGGCGGCCCGCATCGCCGGCACCATCTCGGTGCCGCCGGTGGCTGCGAGCGCGCCGACGAAAGCTTTCGCGTGTGCGATATGCTCGTTATCGGCTGGTACGGAATCCGGAAAAGAGCACCGTCATGGTGTCGTCGAAGCGGATGACGTTGAAGCGGTCGTTCGGCTTCGGGCTCGGGAAAGCGCGTATAGCAGGCTGGCTTTGGCCTGGACGATCGACGTGCCGCCCATCGATCCCGAATTGTCGATCACGAAGATGGCTTCGCGCGGCAGCGGCTTCTGTTCCGCATCCTCGATGGTTGGAGGCGTGACGTAAGCCAGCAGATAGTCGGCGTTGCCGACATGTTCGCGGAAGAGGCCGACCGACGGGATCTTTTCTCCGGCGGGTTTCCAGGTCAGCTCGAAATCACGGTCCGCGGGAACCGGACCTTCCTCGAGCTTGATTACCCGGGTGGAGTTGTCGGGCGTGTCGATCTTCACGGTATGGAAGTGGCTTTTCACTTCGCCGAGCGGAAATCCCGCCTGCAGACGGACGGTGATGGCGGTCGGATTGACCGGAGGATTTTCCGCCGGATCGAGCAGCGGCGGCGAAATGCGGTCGCGATCGGACCGGGTCGTTCGTCGCCACTCCCCCAGCCGCCGCCATTTTCACGGAAGTCGACGGTCTGCACGACAGGCGCGGGATTGTAGCGGGGACCGACGACCATCGGCACGCGCAGGGAGAATACGTCACCGGATTGATGCACCGGCTCCTGGTATTCGATCTGCACCAGCACCGATTTCACCGGGACCGATATTGGCGACCGAATTGGTGAAGATGTTTGGCCGCTGCTGTTCGGTCAGGGCCGCCTTTTGGCCGTTCTCGCTTTGCCCGCTCGTAGATAACGCGGGCTTCCTGCCGTTCCTTGATTTCACCGATGACGACGCGCTCGCCGATCACCATTCGGAGCGTGTCCACGGCGCCGCCTACCGGGCAGGGGATAGACGTAGACCGCCTCGACCCAGTCTTCGGGTCGGATTCTGGAAAATCTGGGTACGCGCGTGCGGATGGTCGGTCCGGACACGGTGATATCGACGTCGATGCCCAGCCGCCTCGCGTCGACATAGCCTTCGCCCTCCGCTTTCAGGAGCAGCGAGCCAGAACGGGGTCGCCGGGGCGAGCCATCGCCGCCGGAGATGTCTGGGACCACGCCGGTTGAAAGTGCAAAACGCAGGTTGCGATGCCAATGAGAATTGCCAACAAGCTGCGAATGATACGGAAGCAGGGGAGGCTTCGCCAAAATGTGCGGGGTTGAGCCGCCGTAAATTTGAATAACGTCCCACGTCGCCATGTGCGTCGCTCCTGAAAGCGCAATCGAATGCGCTTGCAAACTGTGGTCCAACTCATGCCTTTTGCGACCGTGATGATCAGGCCTTGTTTGGCCGTCCAGCGCTTCGGGCTGTGCGGCGCCAGGGATTTGTGCGGGTTTGTGATGGTTTGTGTGTCTGATATCCTCGGCCGGGATTTGGGGGAGATCGCATTGGGTTCAGACAAGGAGCTTTCGGAGGGGCAAAGTCGCAAGATCGCCGCGACTATTCGTGAAGAACTTGCGCGCCGCCGGATATCCAGGCAGCAGATTGCCGAGAAGGCGAAGCTGAGCATCTCGACCCTGGAAAAGGTGCTCGGCGGGAGCCGTCCTTTCACGCTTGCAACCACCGTTCGGTGAAGAAGCGCTCGGGGTTTCGCTGCGCAAACACATCAGCGTGCCGGAAGAGGCTATCGACCGGAAGAACGGGGTGGCGCCGGATGGTCTCGGCGCTTATTCGCATCGCGCCGTGGCCTGGATCGAGGGCTCGTATGTCACCGTTTAACCGTTGTTCGGCGACAAGAGTGCGATTTATGCCTATCGCACGGACATTGTCTGGGACGACGCGGCGTCCTGCCTGATTTTCCGCGAAGGCGAGCGAATGGATGTCGCGTTCACCCAGTTCGGCGAGGTGGCGGTGCCGCATCAGTCCGGTCACATCTACCTCGTGACCAACCGCGCGGGTCAGCATCGGCTGATAACGGTCTCCCGCCCGACGATCACCGGCGAGATGTACGGGATCCTCACCACCTTGCTTGCCGGCCGCGGCTCGCTGCTGACGCCGATCGCGGCGCCCATTGCGTCTGCCGGCCAAGGGCTCCCAACGCGGTCCTCGGCCGCATCCGTCGACCGACGCACATTACGGCGCGTATCGGGAACACTTAAAGCGCGTTATCGACGAGCCATTTGCGTTGTTCCTGCCGGGATAGCCATTTCGAAACGCCCAGGCGGTTCGGAATTATTTGTTAATTGGACCGACTTCATGCAGATCGATGCTTCCACCGTTTTATTGTCCGGGATTTTCGTCAAGCTGCTGCTCGGCACACTGTTTCTGGTCTTCTGGCTCTCCGACCGGCGGTCGCCCTGGTTCGGCTGGTGGAGCGGCACCTATTTCTTCGCCGCATTGGCGGCAAGCATACTGTGCAGCGCGGCTTTGGCGGCAGTCTTTTCGGCGTCGGCGCCGGCGTCGCCGCATTGATCATGACGTTCGGCTTGTGCTGGCAGGGCGCGCGGTCGTTTCACCGACTCCGCCCGTCATGGCTTCCGGTCTTCGCGGCTTTGGCACTTTGGAGTGCGCTCTGCCTGACCCCGGGCTTTCTCGACAATCTTTATTACCGCGTCGTCGCCTGGTGGTCCTGCTTTCCGTCATGGCCGTGTTGTCGGGTTTCGAGTTCTGGCGGGGCCGGGACGAGCGGCTGCTGTCGCGTTGGCCGGTGATCGTGTTGTTTGGCACGCTGTCGCTGTTTTTCGTCAGCCGCATCCTGTTCATCCATATTCTGCCGTTCCCGCTCGGCGCGCGGCCGCTCCAATCCGAGGCGGTGGCGGTATTCAATATGGTGGTGTTCTTTCACGCGCTGGTGCTGACCGTGCTGTTCGTGGCGCTAAGCAAGGAGCGGCTCGAGCGCGAGCAGCGCAACCACGCGCAAACCGATCCGTTAACCGGCGCGCTGAACCGGCGCGCGCTGATGTACCGCGGCGCCAGGATGCTGACGCGCCATCAATTCGAGAATGCTCCGCTGTGTCTGTTGTTTCTCGATCTCGATCA
This sequence comes from uncultured Alphaproteobacteria bacterium, assembly GCA_963802475.1. Taxonomy (GTDB): domain Bacteria; phylum Pseudomonadota; class Alphaproteobacteria; order Rhizobiales; family Xanthobacteraceae; genus CANKHA01. The sequence continues at coordinate 97,070 of CAWDIZ010000012.1, read as the reverse complement.
CTTCAAGGCGCTGAACGACCGCTTCGGACATTCCGGCGGCGACGATATGCTGACCAAATTCGTAGCGGTCGTGCATGACAGTATCCGGCCCAGCGATTCCTATCCGCCTTGGCGGCGAAGAGTTCGCTGCCTGCTGCCGCATACCGACACCGCTCAGGCGCGGACGGTCGCGGAGCGGATTCGGCAGCAGTCGAGAGCGACAGCAAGTGTTGCCGGCGCGGTAGTGAAAACAACCGTGAGCCTCGGCATCGCTTCCACCGAGACGTTCGGCTACGACCTCGACACGCTGATGCGCCGCGCCGATACGGCGGTCATGCCGCCAAGCGCGCACGGGCCGCAACCAGGTGGTGGTCGCGGAGGCAGCCGACGCGGCGAGTGTCGCCCGGACTATGGCGGTCAGCGATGCGGCGGTCGTACACGCACGACAGGCCAAGGGCTAACGACCGGGCATCAAGGCATCAGCTTGCTGCTGCGCCGAAACGGTAGGGATCAAAGCACGCCAAGTCGGGGTCGGGCGCTCCGGTCAACTCGGCGGTGAGCAACTCGGCTGCGAGCGCCGCAAAGGTGATGCCGTTCCCGCCAAAACCGCCGGCAAGCCAGAGCCGGTCGTTGTCGGCAACGCGGCCGATTGCCGGCAGCCCGTCCGGCGACCGGCCGAACACCGCCGCCCAGGGCTCGCGCGGCTCGATCGTCGCGCCGACGAGCTTCGCGAGATTTTCTGCAGTCGACCGGGCTTTCTGTGGGATCAGCGCGTCGCGCTGCCGTGCGTCGATAAATGGCTCGTCGCCACCGCCAGCGATGATGCGGCCTTCGGGGTCCACGCGGGCATAAAGATATGAGTGGGCGGCTTTCAGATCATCGCATTCTCGCGCCAGAGCGGCGCGGTGCCCGGCGCGGTCGCGATGGCGTAAGTCGAGGTCAACGAGAAGGCGGATGGCATGTAACGGCGCGGTCGTTCGTAGCCGGTAGCGATAATAGCCTGACGCGCCCGCACTTCGCCCTGATCGCTTACCAGCGCGACGGCCTCAGCATCCTGGGTGAGCCGGACGACGTCGGCGGGATAACTCACCGTTGCGCCGCGTTGACCACGATGGCGAGCAGCGCCAGCGTCAGCTCCAGCGAATTGGCTTCGAAGCTATCGGTCGACACGAGCGCCGCCCGCGGCGCGATGGAAAATCGCTCGGCGGTGGCTTGCGCGTTGAGGAAAACGGAAGGCAAGCCATGCCGGGTGCGCAGCTCTGCTTCGGCGGAGTCCGGCGGCATCGAGCACGTCCCCTTCAAGATAAAGACTGGGCCGCGCCTTCCGATCTGACGCTATGTTATCCCGCTCGAACTTTTTCCACAGGCCGGTCGCCGCCGATGCACCCGCCGCCATCGCCGCGCGCTTCACGTTCTCCGAGATTGCGGGCGAGATGCGTCAGACGGGACGTCGGCTTCCCAGAGGACGAGAGCCGTCGAGGCCGACGTGCTGCCCTGTCCGGGCCGACGCCGGTCCAGCAGCGCGACCACAAGGCCGGCGGCAGACAGGCGCTCGGCCAGCATCGCGCCCATGATGCCGGCGCCGCAGACCGCGACGTTAACCGTCCGGTCAGGTAGTTGTCGCTCGGCGGAATGTCGGGAACGCCGTCGTCCCATGGTGCAGCGCCGCTCCTGAGATCGTGCCGCTCGGTCAGGTCCATGTGCTACCGATTATGAGAGAGCTGATTTTGAGGAGAAGAGGGGAACAGGAATGCCTATTACCATCTACGGCATCAAGAACTAGCGACACCATGAAGAAGGCGCGCGCGTTTCTCGACAAGCGCGGCATCGCCTACGAGTTCCACGACTACAAGACGCAGGGCATTGAGCGCACCAAGCTGGAAGGCTGGGCGCAGAAGGCGGGCTGGGAGACTTTGCTCAACCGCGCCGGCACGACATTCAGGAAATCCCCCGATAAGGACAAGGACGCACCCACCGACAGGAAGGCGATCGCGTTGATGCTGGCGCAGCCCTCGATGATCAAGCGTCCGGTGCTCGAGCTTGGCGGCGGCAAGATCGTGGTCGGCTTCAAGCCGAATGGCTATGCCGGCTGAAGTGATCGAAGGCTCAAGGCGTCTTCGCGAGCGCCAGCGACCGATCGAGCGCCTTGTCCCGACCTCTCCGCCGTTCGGTGGGTGCTCGACCGATTCCACGCGAAGCGCTGAAGGTGTGCTCCGAGGCCGTCGGTCCGTCGAAGATCTGTCGCATCTGCTGGCGGCCTGGCCGTAACCTCTGCAGGCGATGCTCCAGCTCGACCACGGTTCCGTAGCCGTCGGGCGAGAACCGCCCTCGACTTCAGTTACGAGCTTTTGATTAAGTACTCTCCACTGCGCATTGATCTGCCAGGCGAGTACGAGCCGCGCCGGCGGATCCCACGCCAGCACCTTGCCCCACTGGCATTCGCTGCCGTCCTCCCGCGCTCCTTCCAGACGCCCCCGATCCGCGGCTCCATGACGATGGCCTGGATAGATGACTTGTTCAGACTGTGCTCGCGCGGCCAGCCAACGGCTTATGCCGCTGGTGAAGACATCGAACGCGCGGGCTTGGGTCGGCATTGACCCGTATACGTTTGCGAACCGGGGCGATGGCGATGGTTGCGGTCATGTGTGCTCTTCCTTGCGCTGAGTGACCTGATTTTCGACTTCGGTAGTGAACGCGGCGAGTGCCTGATCCCAGAACTGATCGAGCCAGGCCCTGAGCGCACCAAGGCCCTTGGGGTCGATGTAGTAGACACGCCGTGTGCCTTCAGCGCGATCGGCCACCAGCCCGGCCTCGCGTAGAACCTTCAAGTGCTGCGACACCGCCGGCCGGCTAATCGGGAGAGCCGCCGCGATCACGCCAACGGATTGGGATCCATCCTTTAGGCGCTCGAAAATCTGCCTGCGGCTCGGATCGGCAAGAGCTGCCAGGACATTGTTGTAAGTCATAACTTACGGTAAGTCATCACTTACGCATTTGTCAAGCGAACCGCTCGTCTGAACGCTTGACAATAATAATACTGTTATATAACGTATAATTATATACTAGGAATTGGCCAAATGGCTCTCGACGCTACCTTTTCCGCGCTTGCCGATCCGACCCGCCGTGCGATCCTGGCCCGGCTCGCGCTGGGCGAGGCGACGGTGATGGAGCTCGCCCGACCGTTCGAGATGACCCAGCCCGCCATCTCTCGCCACCTGAAAGTCCTTGAGGGCGCAGGCCTGATCGTCAGGCGCGTCGAAGGCACCAAACGTCCGTGCCGCTTGGCGCCGGCGGCTATTGCCGAGATCGACCAATGGCTAGCGATGCTGCGGGAGGCGCTGACTGCAAACTACAACAGGCTTGATGCGGTGCTGGCCGCAATAAATCCAAACGACGACAGGAGAAACCATGACCAAGCTGGTGCTCAAGACCGAAGGTGACAAGCACGTCATTGCCACGCGGCATTTCGCGGCGGCGCCCGAGGCCGTCTACCGCGCCCATATCGAACCGAAGCTGATCCAGAAGTGGATGATCGGTCCCGATGGCTGGACGATGCCGGTTTGCATCAACGAGGCAAGACCGGGTGGGAAGATCCGCTACGAATGGTCGAACGGGAAGGGCGGCGGCTTCTACCTGACCGGCGAATTTATCGAATTGGTGCCCTTCAGCCGGCTAGTCCATGTCGAGCGCATGCATATGCCTGACGCGACGCCGGACAATCATGTGGAAACCACCTTCGAGCCGGATGGGACGGGGACGTTGCTGACCATGCGGATGACCTTGCCAGACGCCAATGTTCGCGCGGCAATGCTTGCGTCAGACATGGAGCACGGCATGGAAGCGAGCTACGCGCGGCTTGAGGGCATGATCTAAACCGTCAAACAAACTTCACCGGAATTTGGAATTCAACCATGATTGCCACGCCAGAGATTATTCAAACGAGCGCCCAGGAGGCTGCCGTCATCCATCTCACTATTCCACGCAGCGAGATGATGAAGGCCTTCGGCCCCGCCGTCGGCGAGCTGATGACGACGCTGGGCGCACAAGGGGTGGAGCCCGTAGGGGCGGTCTTTGCGCATCACCTTAAAATCACTGGAACACCTTCGATTTCGAATTGGGTGTGAAGGTTTTGTCGCCGGCGAAGGCCAGGGGCGCGTGAAACCGGGCATGCCGCCAGAAAGGTGGCGCGGACGGTTTACAGCGGGCCCTATGTAGGGGTTGCCTTCGGCCTCGGGCGAATTCACCACGTGGATGACGGCGAATGGCCACGAGCAAGCGGAAGACCTGTGGGAAGTTTTATTCGGTCGGTCCGCAGTCGACGCCCAATTCCGCGCAGTGGCGCACGGAACTGAATCGGCCGCTGACGTCCTAGCGGCCGATACCGGCACTTACATTTTGTCTTGATGTGAGCGACGATCTGGTCGAGCGACGTGGCCCAGCCGGTATGGAAGCCCATGTCTTCGTGCTCCTTGCCTGTGCTTCGTCGCGGTGGATGGCGGTCGCTGTGTAACGCGTGCCGCTGCCTTCCGGGGCGATGTCGATCACCGCCGTCATAAAGGGCTTTTCGGAGGGGCGATAACCGGGAAGCAGCGCATCGGTCCAGACCAAGCGCTTGTTCGGCACCACTTCCAGGATAGCAGCCGATATTCGGAAAGTCGTTGCCTTCCGGCGAACGCATAACGAACCTGAACATGCCGCCGGGGCGCAGGTCGATTTCGCAATCGGTGGTGGTCCATGGCGCGGGCGTGAGCCATTTCTTCACGTGCTCGGGCTTGGTCCAGGCTATCCAGACAAGCTCCGGCGGCACGTTGATGACGCGTTCCAGAACGAGGTCGAGCTTGGGGTCGGGTTTCGAACGGTATCATGGGCATTTCTCCTTGAGCTCCAAGAGATAGGTGTCGAGTTGATCGAGGCGCCGCTCCCACAGAGTGCGCTGGCGTGCCAGCCAGCCTTCCGCGAGTTGCAAGCGCTTGGGGACCAGCTGATAGGTGCGGACGCGGCCGACCTTGGCGGACCTCACCAAGCCGGAGCTCTCCAGAACCCGCAGATGTTCCACAAAGGAGGGCAGGGCCATTTTGAACGGCTTGGCGAGCTCGCTGACCGAGCCCGGCCTTCGGCTCAACCGCTCCAGCACCTGCCGGCGGGTCGGATCCGACAAGGCGCGGAAAATGTCGTTGACGCTCCGCTCTGATTTCGTGCGGCGTGTGCCGGCATGGCGATCGTTCCTGGTGGCTGCCGGCAAGCTAAGACGAAACAATACTAAGGGCAATACCTAAGTCTTTCCAACGGCTGTGAGGCGAATGCCACCGGCGGCTTTACGCAAGCCCTTGATCCGGCTCGCTTTCTTTGCCACATCCAGCCCATGAATCAGCCCGTCAGCGCCGCCGAAATCAGCGCCAATAACTCGCCGCTGGCGGCCGAAGTGCACCGCCGGCGCACCTTCGCCATCATCTCGCATCCGGACGCCGGCAAGACCACGTTGACCGAAAAGCTGCTGCTGTTCGGCGGCGCCATCCAACTTGCCGGGCAGGTGAAGGCCAAGCGTGACCGCCGCTCCACGCGGTCCGACTGGATGGCGATCGAGCGCGAGCGCGGCATTTCCGTCGCCACCTCGGTGATGACCTTCGAATATGACGGGCGGGTGTTCAATCTTCTGGACACGCCGGGCCACGAGGACTTTTCCGAGGATACCTATCGCACGCTTACCGCCGTCGATTCCGCCGTGATGGTGATCGACGCCGCCAAGGGCATCGAGGCGCGCACGCGCAAGCTGTTCGAGGTCTGCCGGCTGCGCGATATCCCGATCATCACTTTCATCAACAAGATGGACCGTGAAAGCCGCGATCCCTTCCATCTGCTGGACGAGATCGAGAAGACGCTGGCGCTCGATACCGCGCCAATCACCTGGCCGATCGGGCAGGGGCGCGACTTCGTCGGCACTTTCGATATTGCTTCCGGCAAAGTGCGGCTGCTCGATGCCGACGGCCAGACCGGCGACTTGCGCGACATGACGCTGGCGGAAATCGCTGCGCTCAATCCGACTTTCGATCCGCCCGTGCTGGCCGAAGAACTGGCGCTGGCGCAGGACGCTTGCGGCGAATTCGACCTGGCTTCCTTTCGGGAAGGGCACCTGACGCCGGTGTTCTTCGGCTCGGCGCTGAAGAATTTCGGCGTGAAGGACCTGCTCGACGCGATTGCCGCTTATGCGCCGCCGCCGCGCTCGCAGGCCGCCGGCAACCGCCGCGTGGAGGCCGAGGAGCCGCGCATGAGCGCCTTCGTCTTCAAGATCCAGGCCAATATGGATCCCAACCACCGCGACCGCATCGCCTTCGCGCGCCTTTGTTCCGGCAAGCTGTCGCGCGGCATGAAGGTGAAGCAGGTGCGCACCGGCAAGCCGATGACGCTCAGTTCCCCGGTGTTCTTTTTCGCCCAGGATCGCGCCATCGCCGACGAGGCCTTTGCCGGCGACGTGGTCGGCATTCCCAATCACGGCACGCTGCGCATCGGCGACACGCTGACCGAAGGCGAGGAGATGACTTTCATCGGCGTGCCGAGCTTTGCGCCGGAAATCCTACGCCGCGTGCGGCTGATGGATGCGATGAAGGCGAAGAAGCTGAAACAGGCGCTGCAGGAAATGGCGGAGGAGGGCGTGGTGCAGGTATTTCGCCCGCTCGACGGCTCGCCGGCTTTGGTCGGCGTGGTGGGACCGCTGCAGCTCGACGTGCTGAAGGTGCGGCTGAAGGACGAATACGGCCTGCCGGTGGATTTCGAGCCGGCGGAATTCCAGATGGCGCGCTGGATCGCCGCCGATGAGCGCAAGAAGCTCGACGATTTTGTTGCCGCCAACGGCTCCAGCATCGCCGAGGACCTCGACGGCGACGTGGTCTATCTCGCCAAGAACCAGTTCTATCTCGACTATACGCGCGAGCGCGCGCCCGGCATCGCCTTCACCGACATCAAGGACGTGAAGAACGAGCAGGCGAAGTGAGCTACAACGGCGGGCAGGACGACCGATAGTCGATCTGCACACCTATGAAATTCAGGTTGACGGTCCCCAATGTGACCATAACAAAGTAAAACCCGTCTTGCTCGTCGATCGTCAAACCGAAGTGCGTCCGTGGACTTGCGCACGGTATTGACTACTCCTGCGTCGCTTTCCACCACGCCGATGAGGACCGGGTCTTTGAATGTATTGCCGCCTACTTTAGCGGCTTTCCGGAAAAGCTCCGCCTTTATGGAATCATTATTATTGATGTCCTGGTAGATAATCGACAAAGCGCAAAACCTCTGGTCGTTGGTCGGAAAATCGACCGCGGCGTAAAGCCTCGTAAACGCCGTCGGCTTCAGGACGCCCCGATCGAGGATAGGCGGGTCGGTGCTGCATGATGGGTCGCACAGCTGGGTGAAACCGACAGCGGGATTGAAAGGATGGCCGCATTGGGCTCCGGTTACCCCGGCCAACAGCACCAGTATGCAAGCGCCCGGCGGCGCATGCTCATTGCGTTGCCAAAATCAGATATTGCCGACATGTGTGCTCTCCCTGTGTGACGGTGTTTTCTCCATGGGCTTTGGCGTCTGTCTGCGTAGCGCTCTCATGTTACCGCGAAGGAGAGCGGGAGCCGATAGATTTAATCAAAAAAATAAGAGGGAGGATGCAGAAGAGTTTCGCGGCGAGGGTGATCTACCGATAATTCCTCTGGAGCGAATTATGGATAGCGGTCGCGGCCACTGCGGCATGGCCGGTGGCGACGCTGATCTGGTGCAGGTCGGTGACGACGTCGCCCGCCGCATAGAGGCCTTCCACCGAGGTGCGCTGCCGGTCGTCCACATGCAGGTTGCCGATATCGTTGCTGCGGGCGCCAAGCGTGAGCGCGAGCTGCGATCGCACCTCGCAGCCTAAGGCCGGATAGAGCACGTCCACCGGCAAGCGGCGTCCATTGCCGAACACCGCTGCCGCCTTGTCGCCGCTGCGATCGACATCGGTGACGCGCTCTTCGACGACAATGCCATCGTTCTGCAATGCCTGGGTTTCGTCGCCGCTTTTTGCCGGATCGTCGATCGGCAGCAGCACTACGTCGCGGCTATAGGTGCGCAGAAAACGCGCCTTGCCTGCGGCGATGCGCAGCGGCCCCAGCACCCCGATGCGCTTGTCGGCCGCTTCAAAGGCGTCGCAGATCGGGCAGAAGCGCAACGCGCCGCGATAAATCGCATCCTTCAGCCCGGGCAGATCGGGGCTCTCATCGACGATGCCGGTCGCGAGCAATAGACGCTTGGCGCGGATTTCGCCGTTTCCAACGCGGGCGATGAAGACGCCATCGGCCTTCCGCAACTCCTCGACATGGCCTTCCTTAAGGCGCGCGCCGTTTTCTTCCGCCTGATCCCGCAGGCTCGCCAACAGGTCCAGGCCCGATATGCCGAGGAAGCCGGGATAGTTGTGCGTCTCCGGAATGAGCCGCGCGCGGCTCTGTCCACCATCGACCAGAAGCGCGTTCCGGCGGAAGCGGGCGAGATAGGTCGCTGCGGTAAGGCCCGCGGGGCCGCCGCCAATGATCAGACAATCAATATCGGAAATTTCCATCGCTCCAGCCGTGTCACAGGGCACGGCGAGTTAACACCCGCCGCGGCCTTCGGTTCACGCCGGTTCGCGAAAAGACTTCAGGGACTTCGTCGGGAAATCGTAGAGCTTGCCGGTCTCGGTGAAGTCGGGAAAGCAAAGCGGCACGATGTTTTCGGCCACCTGCGCGGGCTTGGGCAAGGTGGCAGGATCCTCGCCCGGCATCACGGCGGCGCGCATGCGGGTGCGCGTAGGACCGGGATTGAACAGGTTCACCCGCACCTTGGTGGCGGCGGTTTCAGCGGCATAGGTCCGCGCCAGCACGTCGAGCGCCGCCTTCGAAACCGAGTAAGTCCCGCGATAGGCGCGCGCATTGCTGGCTGCGCCGGAGGTAATGAACACCGCACGTCCTGCATCGGATTTCTGCAGCAGCGGATCGAGAAAGCGGATGAAGTGCCAGTTGGCGCTGACGTTGATCGCCATCACCTGATCCCAGACCTTCGGTTCCACATGGCCGAGCGGCGACGTATCGCCGATGATGGCGGCGTTGCCGATAAGCACATCAAGCCGGCCATAGCGCTGGTCCAGCGCCGCCGCGAGGCGGGCGATGCCGGCGGTATCGGTGACGTCGAGTGGCACCAGCGTGGCGCTGCCGCCCGCGGCGCGGATCTGGTCGTCGAGTTCCTCGAGCGCGCCGGTGGTGCGCGCAACCGCCACCACATGCGCGCCCGCTTTTGCGAGCGCGAGCGCGGTCGCAGCCCCGATGCCGCGCGAGGCGCCGGTGACGAGTGCGATTCGGTTGGCGAGGGGTTTGTCCATTTGTCATTCCGGCCTGAGCGAAGCGAAGAGCCGGAACCCATACCCACCGGCCTCGCGAAGATAAAACTCCGGGCTGGGTCCCGGATAGCGCTTCGCGCTTCCGGGATGACACCGAGCGCCTTAGCTCGCTTCCGCCAGCAGCGAGAGCTGGCGCGGAGGGCTTTCCTGCGCGGCGCGGTCGGTGAGCGGGGTCGGATATTCGCCGGTGAAGCAATGGTCGGTGAACTGCGGCTTGAGCGGATCGCGCTTCTCCTCGCCCATCGCGCGGTAGATGCCTTCAACCGACAGGAAAGCAAGTGAATCGGCTCCGATGATGCCGCGGATTCCTTCGATGTCATGATTGGCGGCGAGCAGCTTTTCCTTCTCCGGCGTGTCGATGCCGTAATAATCCGGGTGGGTGATCGGCGGGGAGGAGATGCGGAAATGCACCTCCTTGGCGCCGGCGTCGCGCATCATCTGCACGATCTTCTTCGACGTTGTGCCGCGCACCAGTGAATTCGTCGATCAGCACGATGCGCTTGCCGCTCACCACGGCGCGATTGGGTGCGTGCTTCAGGCGCACGCCCAGTTCGCGGATCGACTGCGTCGGCTGAATGAATGTGCGGCCGACATAATGGTTGCGGATGATGCCCATCTCGAAAGGAATGCCGGAAGCCTGGGAATAACCGATTGCGGCAGGCACGCCGGAGTCGGGAACCGGAATGATGACATCGGCGGCGGCGGGCGCTTCGCGCGCCAGCTCGGCGCCCATGGTTTTGCGCACGTCATAAACCGAGCGTCCGCCGACGATGGAGTCGGGCCGGGAGAAATAGATGTATTCGAAGATGCAGGGCCGCGGCGCCATCGGCGGGAAAGGCTTGTAGGAATGCATGCCTTCTTCGTCGAACACCACGACTTCGCCGTTCTCGATGTCGCGCACATATTGCGCGCCGATGATGTCGAGCGCGCAGGTTTCCGAGGCGAGGATCGGGCAGCCGTCGAGCCGGCCGAGCACCAGCGGGCGGATGCCGAGCGCATCGCGCGCGCCGACGAGTTTCTTGTTCGTCATGCCAACGAGCGAAAAGGCGCCTTCGATATCCCGCAGGGCGTCGACGAAGCGGTCGACGAAACGCGTTTTATGCGAGCGGGCGACAAGATGCAGGATCACTTCGGTGTCGGTGGTGGACTGCATCATCGCGCCTTCGCGCACCAGTTGGCGGCGCAGCGTCAGGCCATTGGTCAGATTGCCGTTGTGGCCGATGGCGAAGCCGCCGGCGTTCAGCTCCGCGAAAAGCGGCTGCACGTTGCGGATGATGGTCTCGCCGGTGGTGGAATAGCGCACATGGCCGACCGCGACCTGGCCGGGCAGGCGATCGATCACTTCGCGCCGGGAGAAGGTGTCGCCGACCAGACCCATGCGGCGCTCGGAATGGAAGCGCTTGCCGTCGAAGGTCACGATGCCGGCGGCTTCCTGGCCGCGATGTTGAAGTGCGTGCAGCCCGAGCGCCGTGATTGCCGCGGCATCGGGATGGTTATAGATGCCGAAGACGCCGCATTCTTCCCGCAGCCGGTCTTCCTCGAGATCGAGGAGATTGCAGGAAACGTCCATCGACTGGCTCATAGGCCCTCTGAGCGCTATCGCGCGGTTGCCGCCTTGTTTTCGATCAACTGCCGCATCCCGTCGCGGTCGTTTCGTCCGTAACCGTTCTGATCGCCGCCGCGCGTGACGCTGCCGGTTATGCCGCCCAGGTCGGAGCGCGTTTCCGGCGGACCGTCGGGGGCATCGGTTTCATCGCCCCGCGGCCTTTTCAGCCTCTTTAAGATGGTGCTTTCCGGGTCATCCGGCAACATGCCTTTCAGCCAATTCCCCGTGCTTTGCAGCACCACCTTGGATTTGGCGGTTTGCACCCAGGTCGGCTGCGATTTCGCCGGCACCAGCCAGTCGAAGAACAGGAAGGCGACCACCACGATAATCAGGCCGCGCGCCAAGCCGAACAGGAAACCGAGGGTGCGGTCGAGCGCGCCCACGCGGCTGTCCAGGATCATGTCCGAGATCCGGACCGTCAGCACCGAAACAATCAGCAAAGTGCCGAGGAAAACGCCGCCGATCACGGTGGCCGCGGCCACGATGTCGTTGTTGAAATACTGCTTCGCCAGCGGGAGCAGGCGGGCATAGGAATAGACGGTGGCGATAGCGGCAATCACCCAGGCGGCGATCGACAGGATCTCCCGCATAAAGCCACGGATCATGGCAAGCATTGCCGAAACCAGCATCACAACGAGCAGGATGAGATCGAGAAACGTAATCGGCATTCACTGCTCATCGTTTCCGCGGCGTCCGCGGGTGGCTTCAAATCGCGCCGCAGGCGGAACCATTACCTGACGTGCGCAAAGGGCGGTCGGCAAGGCCCGCCCAGCATCGAGCCAACAGATTAATTTTGTGACCTTTTCCAGCCGTTTTCGTGCCCGGGATAGCCGGAAATTTCGCCCGCGCTGTATAGCCGCCTACGGCGCCGCCGTCACCCGTTTTTCAGCCAATTTTCCGGGCTAGTGTCCCGATTCCGAAGTTCGTCTCCTCTCGCGACGGCCTCTGACACAAATTTCGGAATCAGGACACTAGCAACTCTTTGAACCCGGTGTGGCTTTGGTTCAGAAGTCCGCATGTCGGACTCGCCCGTCGGATTATGCGGACTTCTGAACCGCCACACCGGTTTTGCGCCCTGTAGCGCCTTCGGAGGCAATATCGGCGACAAGGCCGGCAAGGGCTGCAACCGTAGTCGTTTGCAGGCTTCCGTCGGCGGAGGCTTCCGCCCGGGCGGCTTCCGGGATCACGGCCCGCTTGAAACCGAGCTTGACCGCTTCCTTCAGCCGGGCCGGGGTCTGGGCGACGGGCCGAATCGCGCCGGACAGGGACACTTCGCCGAAATAAACGGCGTCTGCCGGCAAGGGTGCATTGACCAGCGAAGAGACCAGCGCCGCGGCGGCAGCCATGTCGGCCGCCGGTTCATTGATCCGCAGCCCGCCCGCGACATTGAGATAGACATCATGTCCCGACAGCCGCACCCCGCAATGCGCCTCCAGCACCGCCAGCACCATGGAGAGCCGGCTCTGATCCCAGCCAACCACCGCCCGGCGCGGCGTTCCCAGGGTCGTGGGAGCCACCAGTGCCTGGATTTCGACCAGCAAAGGCCGCGTGCCCTCGATACCGGCGAAAACCGCGGTGCCCGGGCTGCCGAGATCGCGCTCCGACAGGAACAGCTCGGAGGGGTTGGCGACTTCACGCAATCCGCCGCCGGTCATCTCGAAGACACCGATCTCGTCGGTCGGCCCGAAGCGATTTTTCGCCGCCCGCAGAATTCGAAACTGGTGCGAACCTTCGCCCTCGAAAGAAAGCACCGCGTCTACCATATGCTCGACCACGCGCGGGCCTGCGATCGTGCCTTCCTTGGTGACGTGGCCGACCAAAATCACCGCGGCGCCGGAGCGCTTGGCGAAACGGATCAGTAACTGGGCAGCGCCGCGCACCTGGGTGACGGTGCCCGGGGCGGAATCGACCACGTCGGTCCACATCGTCTGAATCGAATCCACCACGACGAGGCGGGGAGTCTTGCCCTCGGAGAGGGTTGCGATGATGTCCTCGACCGACGTCTCAGCCGCGAGCTCCACTTCGGCATCGCTGAGTCCCAGCCTCTCGGCCCGCAGCCGCACCTGCGCCACCGCTTCCTCGCCCGAGATGTAAACCGCGCGCTGGCCGGCGCGCGCCAGCGCGGCGGCAACCTGGATCAGCAGTGTTGATTTGCCGATGCCGGGATCGCCGGCCATCAGCAGCACCGAACCGCGCACAAAGCCGCCGCCGGTGACCCGGTCGAATTCAGCGATGCCGGAAGCAAGCCGCGGTGCGTCATGGGCTTCGCCGGCGAGCGGCTCGAGCGCGAATAGCCGGCCCTTACGCGGGGCGCGGCCGGGCATCGGCCCCGCTGCCGCGGCGCCTTCCTCCACCAGCGTGTTCCACTCGCCGCAAGCGTCGCATTTGCCTTGCCAGCGCGAAGAAGTCGCGCCGCAATTCTGGCAGACAAAGGTGGGAGTGCGCCGGGCCATGAATGAAATCGAGGCCAGTGGGCGTCAGAAGTCAACGCTGTTCTTTTTCGCCGCCGTCCCGCTCGCCGCGTGCATCAGGTGCCGCGGTAGACCCGGTGATAGCGGCGGCCGAGCCGCGTGAGCACTTCATAGCCGATGGTTCCGCTCACACGCGCCACGTCGTCGACGCTGATCTCGCCGCCGATCAGGGTGGCATAGTCACCGCGCCGCGCGTCGCCTTCCGCCACCTTGGTCACGTCGATCGCCATCAGATCCATTGAGATACGCCCGGCGATTGGGCAGCGCTTTCCAGCGACGATCGCTTCACCACCTGACGCATCGTCGGGGCTCGCTGCACGTGGATATCCGTCGGCATAGCCGGTGGCGAGGATGGCGATGCGCGCGGCGCGTTTGGCGGTCCAGGCGCCGCCATAGCCGACGGTTTCACCCTTGGCAACCGGCCGCACCTGGACGATGCGCGCCTGCAATCCGACGACCGGAAGCATCGGGTTGGGCTTGCCGGGTGTCGGATTGACGCCATAGAGCGCGACGCCCGGCCGCACCATGTCGCAAAGGGCGCCGTCGCCCAGAAAGATGCCGGAAGAATTGGCAAGCGAAGCGGACAGGCCGCGGAATTGCACGCGGATTTCGCGGAACAGCCTGATCTGTTTTTCGTTGAGCGGATGTCGGGGCGTATCCGCACAGGCGAGATGACTCATCAGCAGCGTGAATCCGTGATTTTCCCTTTGCAGCCGCGGTGCGAGCGCCATCGCCTCATCGACTCGCATGCCGAGGCGGTTCATGCCGGTATCGACATGAAGTGCGGCGTTGCCCTGCCAATTCGATCCGGCGGTGAAACGGTTCCATTCGGCCAGTTCCACCAGGCTTCCGATCACCGGCCGCGCGGCGACCTCCGCGAAGGCCGGGCCGCTCCCGGGCAGCACGCCATCGAGCACATAGATCGCGGCGTCCCGCACTGTCGCGCGCAGCCGGCGCGCCTCGCTCAGATCGGCGACGAAAAATGTCTTGCAACCGGCCTTAAGGAGCGCGGCGCCAACCTGTTCGATGCCGCAGCCGTAACCGTCCGCCTTCACCACCGCGGCGCATTCCACCGGCAGCGCCTGTTGCCCGAGCCGCCGCCAGTTCTCCTGCAGCGCCGAAAGATCGATGGTCAGCACGCCGCCGGCCTCTGCCTCGGACGGGCCTGCGGCGATCGGTGCATTGGAAAGGCGAGGGTCGTCCGGCAGGTTCATGGGTTTCACGGTTGCGAGGGGTGGCGCATCATGGTCGCGATGCCCCCGTGCCACAAGTCGTCCGCCGGATGCGTTCAGAAACGGTCCGGCAGCCGTTCGGTTTTGACGAGATTTGAGAAGCGGGTGACTTCCGCATCGAATTGCAGTTCCACCGTGCCGGTCGGGCCGTGGCGCTGTTTGCCAATGATGGCTTCGGCTTTGCCGTGCACGTTTTCGCCTTCCGCCAGCCATTCCGCGAATTTGTCGGCTTGGGATTCCGAGGGCTTGCGCATCTGGTGGTAATATTCTTCGCGGAACACGAAAACCACCACGTCGGCGTCCTGCTCGATTGAACCGGATTCACGCAGGTCCGAGAGCTGCGGCCGTTTGTCGTCGCGGCTTTCGACCTGACGCGAGAGCTGCGACAGCGCCAGCACGGGCACATTCAGCTCCTTGGCCAACGCCTTCAGCTTGGTCGTGATTTCGGTGACTTCCTGCACCCGGTTTTCGGAAGAGCGCCGCGTCGAGCCTTGCAGAAGCTGAATATAGTCGATGACGAGGAGGTCGAGTCCGCGCTGGCGCTTCAGCCGCCGCGCGCGGGCCGCCAGTTGCGCGATCGAGAGGCCGCCGGTCTCGTCCACATAGAAGGGCAGGTTCTGCAATTCGATCGAGACATCCTTGATCTTCTCGAAATCGGCCTCGGTGATGCCGCCGCGGCGGATCTTGTTGGAAGGGATTCCCGTCTGTTCGGCGATGATACGGGTGGCGAGCTGCTCGGCGGACATTTCCAGCGAGAAGAAGCCGACGATGCCGCCGTTGACGCTGATCATATGGCCGTCGGGCTTCACCTCGCCCTGCCAGGCCTTGGCCACGTTGTAGGCGATGTTGGTGGCGAGCGCGGTTTTGCCCATGCCCGGGCGGCCGGCAAGGATGATGAGGTCCGACTGCTGCAGCCCGCCCATCATGCGGTCGAAATCCTCCAGGCCCGTCGCCAGTCCTGACAACTTGCCGTCGCGCTGGAAGGCATGGGCCGCCATGTCCACGGCGGTGGTCAGCGCCTGGGCGAAGCGCTGGAAGCCGCCGTCGTAGCGCCCGGTTTCCGCCAGCTCGAACAGCCGGCGCTCGGCATCCTCGATCTGGCTGCGCGGGGCGAAATCCACCGGCGCGTCGAAGGCGACATTGACCATGTCCTCGCCGATCAGAATCAGCAGGCGGCGGATCGACAGGTCGTAGATGGTACGGCCGTAGTCTTCGGCATTGATGACGGTGGTGGCCTCGGCGGCGAGCCGGGCGAGATACTGGCTGACATTCATGCCGGCGATATCGATATCGCCGGGCAGGAAGGTCTTCAGCGTGACGGGGGTGGCGAGCTTGTTGGCGCGGATCAGGCTGCGCGCGAGCTCGAAAATCTTCTGATGGATCGGCTCGAAGAAATGCTGCGGCTCGAGAAAGTCACCGACGCGGTAAAGCGCTTCGTTGTTGACGAGGATGGCGCCCAGCAGTGCCTGCTCCGCTTCGATATTATGCGGCGCGGCCCGATAAACCGGAGCGCTTGGCTCCGGGAGCTTCCGGACGGTCGAATCAGCCTGTGCCATAGGACCAATGCTAGCTCATAGCGTTTTCGAGCGAAGTGGAAACCGGTTCGCGTGAAGAAAACGCGTCACTTTAAGGGTTAGAGCGCGTTCGGACGCAAAACCGGTACCCACTTTTGCTGAACGCGCTCCCGGAATGTGGACGTAGCATGGCGCGTGGCGCGCAGGCGTGGTTAGTTTGCACTTGTCCCGCAATTCACAGTGTTAAGAGATGACGGCCTTGGGCCGCGTTTGTGCTTGACTACTCGCCGGCCAGCCGCAGCGGCGTGCGCTGCACGCGCTCGGCGGCACGCAGCCGCCGCTCTTCGTGCATGATGTAGTCGCGCGTCATCGGCACGACCCCCTGCCGCTTGGTGAGCTGGATCTGAAACACCATGGCGGCGTGGTCGCGGAAATTTACCTCCGCGCAGGCGAGGTAAAATTCCCACATGCGCACGAAACGCGGGTCGTAAATCCGTTCGACTTCGTGCTGGTGAGCGAGAAAGCGCTCCCGCCAGGCCTTCAGTGTTTCGGCGTAATGCAGGCGGAGGATTTCAATATCGGTCACCAGCAGTCCGGCGCGCTCGATATAGGGCAGCACCTCGGAGAGGGCAGGGATATATCCGCCCGGGAAGATATATTTCGCCACCCAGGGATTGGTGATGCCGGGACCTTCCGAACGCCCGATGGAATGCAGCAGGAAAACGCCATCGTCGCTCAGCAGATCCGCGCATTTGTGGAAGAAGGTGTCGTAGAAGTTCAGGCCGACATGCTCGAACATGCCGACCGAGACGATGCGGTCGAACGGACCGCTTACGTCGCGGTAGTCTTTTAGCTGGAAATCGACCTGGCTGGAGAGCTGTTTCTCGGCCGCGCGCTGCTGGGCGAGCGCATGCTGCTCTTTTGAAAGTGTGATGCCCTTTACCCGCGCCCCGCAGAATTCCGCCAGATAGAGCGTGAGCCCGCCCCACCCGCAGCCGATGTCGAGGACGCGCTCGCCGCGTTGCATCAACAGCTTGGCGGCGAGATGGCGCTTCTTCGCCAGCTGGGCATCGTCGAGCGACTGGCCCGGCGCTTCGAAATAGCCGCAGCTATATTGCCGATCGGCGTCGAGGAAGAGCGAATAGAGACGCTCGTCCAGGTCGTAGTGATGCGCGACGTTGCGCTGCGCCCTCGGCTTGGGATTGCGCTGTTGCCAACGCCGCTTGAGGTAGCGCAACAGATAGAGAGGACGGCCCCAGCGTTTCGCCTCGGCGTCGTTCTGGCAGACGACATGCAGCACCTCGGCGATGCTGCCTTCGTCGACCACCAGCGTGCCGTCCATATAGGCTTCGCCGAATTTCAGTTCGGGATCGAGCAGCACTTCACGCAGTGCAGCGCGGGTGGTGAAACGCAAGGCGACCGGCTTGCCGGTGCCGTCGCCAAAGGTGAAACACCGGCCATCCGGAGTCGTTATCCGGAGATTGCCGCGGCGAATAAAGCGTCCCGCAAAAGCTTGAAGCAACCAATACATTGGCCGCCTACACTCCCATCACGCCCCACGGAGCGAAGCACCAGTAATGACGTCATCGTTGAGCAACAATAGACCGCGGAAAATAGTCAATTGCGGCTTGGGAAAAAACGGGGCATGCGTCAAAAAACGAGATTTTGATTGCTGATTGGTGTGATAAGCGACTCAGCGCGTGCCGGAGTTCGAAGGAGGCGGATTTGTTCGGAAGAAGACTTATGGCGGTTTCGATCGTGGTGGGTGCAGGCCTAAGCACCGGAACCGCGCTAGCTCAAGAGGACCTCAATCGCGGCAAGACACCGGCGCAGCTTTTTGCCTCGGACTGCGACGACTGTCACCGCAATCCCCGTGCCCTGAGCAAGCGCGAGAATGCCGGAGCGCTGGCTAGCTTTTTGCGCGTGCACTACACCGCGAGCCGGGAAAGCGCCACCGCCATCGCCGCCTATCTGGCATCGCTCGGTCCCGATCCGCGCGCCGGATCGACGCGGCCGGCACCGCAGCGCGCCAGACCCGCGGCCTCTCCGGAGCAGAGCAAGTCCCAGCAGTCTCAACCGGCGGCGAAGCCCGCCGAGGCCGCACCGCCGGTGCCGCCCGAGCCCGTGCCGCAAGCGCCTGCCGCGGCCAAGGAGCCTGCCCGCGAGCCGGTTCCTGCGGCACCGCCGCCCGCGGATCCGCAATAGCTGCGGGTCCGGAAGTCAGCCGGCCTATTTCTTTTCCTCTTTCTCCGGGGCTTCCGCTTCCGTCGTCTCGCGGGCGTGACGGGCTTCGACCACTTCGGGCTCAAAGAAGGCCTCTTCCGCGACTGCGGGCGCTGCTTCCTGCTCGGTCTCTTCGGTGCGGCGCGTCACATCTTCGCCGCGCTGCAATCGCTCGGCTTCGTCCTGGCTGCGTGCCACGGCCACGGTGACGGTGACCTCGACGTCCGGATGCAGCGCGATCGGGACCTTGTACATGCCGATCGTTTTGATCGGTGCGTTGAGCACGATCTGCGAGCGATTGACCGTAATGGCATCGTCGCTCAGCAGGGTGGCGATGTCGCGGGCGGAAACCGAGCCGTAGAGGTGGCCGGCTTCACCGGCCTGGCGCAGCACGACGACGCTCTTGCCGGCGACCTTTTTCGAGGCAGTCTCTGCCTGGCCGCGAAGCTCGCTGTTGCGGGCCTCGAGTTCGACCTTCATGCCTTCGAAACGGTCACGATTTTCCTTGGTGGCGCGCAGCGCCTTGCCGTTTGGCAGCAGGTAGTTGCGCGCGAAGCCGTTCTTCACGCGCACGACCTCTCCCATTTGGCCGAGCTTGGCGACGCGTTCGAGCAGAATTACTTCCATGGTTTTTCTCCGTCTTCTTCGATGTGTATAGTTTGTTATTGCAATGTGGGCGGGCCGCGGGTGCGGGCTGACCGGCCGCGCAGGTCGAGCGCCGTGTCGGCGAGACCGAGCAGCGCGAGAATGATCGCCGGCCATCCGAAGACGATGACCGCGGTATAGACGCCGGCCAGAACGAGCGGCCGGCCACCGGTGCTGCGCGTGACCACATGCAGCACGGCGAAGCCGAGAACGGCGAAAGCCATGATCAACGCGGCGGCGAAAACGTCCGAAACGATGCCGAGCAGGCCCGGCAAAAAGACGCCGGCCAGTGCCATCGCTAGCAGGAGCGGGGCGAACCGGGGAAAGCCGATCGCCGGCAATTCCGGCCAGGGCCGGCGCAGTTGGCCGGACAGCTTTACGATGCGTGCCGCAAGCCAGGTATTGATCAGCAATACGACGGTGGTCAGCGATGCCACCATTGGCGGCGCCAGTTTCGTCAGCACGTCGGTATTGATGAGCTTGTCGGGACTGATTTCGCCGCCCGCACGGCTACGCAGCCCGAGCGCAGCTTCGATGGCGGATTGCAGATTGGTATGGAAACTTTGCGCGTCGGTGCCGAAAAAAGGAATCGCGATCACGATGGCTGCGGCTCCGGCGAGCGCGGTCCACAGCACGATCCGCCCGGGCGGATACCATTCCAGCGTCCCGGTACCGTCGGGCCGCGCAAGCAGCGCGAGATAGCCGAGCCACCAGGCGGGCAGGCCGACGCCGACGATGAAGGCGAGGGCGAAATGGCTGTCGAGCACGACGGCGAGGCAGGCCGCGGCGAACAGGGCGGCGACCAGCCCCGCCAGGTAATTCCATCCGATGCCCGCGATCAGAATCGGCAAGGGCGACAGATAGAACAGCACGAGTGCCAGCAGCGAGCCGGACGCCAGCGATGCGAATAGCAAAGCTGCCGCGGCACCCGCGCCAATACCGATGAGAAAAATCTGCGTCATTCCAGCTGTCCCGCTCCGGCAAGGGGCGGTTAGAGGCGGATCGATGTCCGCCCCAACCATCGGCCGCCGGACCATTCCGCCGGCCTGGATTTTTTGCTCCGGCTTGCGCCGGACTTAGATATCGCCGCGTCCGGCCGACGCCGGACCAATAGTCAGCGGATCACGTAGGGCAAGAGGCCCAGGAATCGGGCGCGCTTGATCGCCTTTGCCAGTTCGCGCTGCTTCTTGGCAGAGACCGCAGTGATGCGGCTCGGCACGATCTTGCCGCGCTCGGATACATAGCGCTGCAGCAGGCGCGCATCCTTGTAATCGATCTTCGGTGCGCCTTCGCCTGAGAAGGGGCAGGTCTTGCGCCGCCGAAAGAACGGCCGACGCGCACCACCGCCGCCGCCACCAGCCGCCACCTTGGGGAGAGAATGCCATGGTTATTACTCCTCTCCTGCCGGGGTGTCGTCGCCATCGCGCGGGCGACGTTCGCGGTCACGGAAGCCCCCGCGATCGCCGCGCGGGCCACCGCCGCCTGGACGGCCGTCGTCACGTTCGCGGTCGCGGTCTACTTTGCGCATCATCGCGGATGGGCCTTCTTCCAGCTCATCGACGCGAATGGTGAGATAGCGGATGATGTCTTCGCTCAGGCGCATCTGCCGCTCCATTTCGGCAAGCGCCGGAGCCGGAGCCTCGATATTGAGCAAGGTCATATGGGCCTTGCGATTCTTGCGGATGCGATAGGAAAGCGACTTCACGCCCCAGTATTCGGCCTTGGCGACCTTGCCGCCCATCCCTTCGATGACGGCTTTGTACTGGTTGGTGAATTCCTCCACCTGTTGCGGCCCAAGGTCCTGGCGCGCAAGGAATACGTGCTCGTAAAGCGGCATGCAGTGCCTTTCCTGTTTCAATCCAACGCCCCGGCGCCTAGCCCTTCGAGCCTTCGGAAAGGCTCGATGCTCAGAAGGCGGAAACTCCTGGACGCCGGGCCAGTGGCCCTGCCGCAAAGCGGCCGTCCGTTCGGTTCCCAACCGGGATCGTGCGAAGTGCGGGCTTATACGCGATTGCCCCCAAAAGGCAAGGCGTTAGGCGGGCCTCAGGCGGCTCTTGGAGGCTCGTTTTCGTGCTTTGCCGTCTCCAACAGATCGGCGAGTTTCACTGCCAGATCAACCCCGTCCCGGACCTCGCGGGCCGCGGCGGTATCCAGGGTATCGCTGGAGGCGCGCATCTTGTTGAGGGTCGATAGCAGGACTTCAAGATTGTCGGAGAGCATCCTCTGGCGGAAGGCGGGATCCTGCCGGGCTCGCTCCAAATCTTCCTCGGTGACCGCAGTAAATTCGACCATGCAACACCCTGGGTTGGGCCGGATGCTAGGCCTTCGAACCTTGTCGCTTCGTTACGCCATGCCATCAAAGTCTAAAAACTAGAATTTTATAGGATAATCATATTATTATCCGACATCACGAACAATGTAGTTGAACTAAGTCAACGGTTGTCTGCGCGATGCGCCATCGGTTCCGCTTTGGCGCGATGCGAGCATAACCCCGGGAGTGAAGTTATGTCAGCAGGATTGCCGCCCATCCGCCGCGTTGTCACCGGCCATGACGCCAACGGCGTCGCGAAGGTGTTGATCGACGCGCTTGGTACGAATGTACGGTCTTCGCGCCCCGGCTCGGCATCGACGCTGATGTGGTCGACCGACCAGACGCCAGCCGATATCTCGATCGGCGAGAACATCGAAGATCTCGGGGCGCGGACGCTGGGCACGGCGCCGCCTGCCAACGGTACGCGCTTTACGATCAACGATATTCCTGCCGGGCGGCCCGGCCTCATGCATCGCACCGAGACGCTTGACTATGCGATTGTATTGGCCGGCGAGATCGACATGGTGATGGATGATTCGAGCGTGACATTGCGGACCGGCGACGTGGTGATTCAACGCGGCACCAACCATTCCTGGGTCAATCGAGGCACGCAGCCGGCGCGCATCGCTTTCGTGCTGATCGACGCCAATCCGCTCGGTATCGGCAATCCGCGTACGCGCGAAAACCCAAACGCGCATTCCTGAAGGGGATGCCGCTGGCTTGACATCGCGCGGAACGCGGTGTCTTACGGCGCGTTTTGTCAAGGTACGACGATGTCAATTGCATTTGTTTTTCCCGGTCAAGGCAGCCAGACGGTCGGCATGGGCAAAGCGCTCGCCTATGCTTTCGCGCCCGCGCGAGAAGTGTTCGACGAAATCGACGATGCGCTGGGCGAACGACTCAGCACCACGATCTGGGAGGGACCGGCCGACACGCTGATGCTGACGGAAAACGCTCAGCCGGCGTTGATGGCGGTGTCACTCGCCGTCGTGCGCGTGCTGCAGGCGGAAGCCGGGCTTGATCTGCAACGGGACGCCAAATTCGTCGCGGGCCATTCGCTTGGTGAATATTCCGCGCTCGCGGCCGCCGGCGCTTTTTCGCTTGCCGATACCGCGCGGCTTTTGCGCACGCGCGGGCAGGCGATGCAAAAGGCCGTTCCGGTTGGCACCGGCGCGATGGCGGCACTGATCGGGCTGGAACTGGAGCAGGTCGCGGCCGTGGCGGCGGAGGCGGCACAAGGTTACGTTTGTCAGGCGGCAAATGATAACGGCGGTGGCCAGATAGTCGTATCAGGCGATAAGGCCGCGGTGCAGCGCGCGACCGAAATCGCCAAGGCCAAGGGCGCCAAGCGCGCGATCATGCTCCCGGTCTCCGCGCCTTTCCATTGTGCGCTGATGCAGCCGGCCGCCGACGTGATGGCGCAGGCTCTCGCGGCGGTGAGCGTGAAGGTACCGGCAGCCCCGCTGGTAGCCAATGTTCTGGCACGGCCGATCAGCGATCCCGCTGAAATCGCGCGCCGGCTGGTCGAACAGGTCACCGGTACCGTACGTTGGCGCGAATGCGTGTCCTTCATGGGTGGCGAGGGGGTTACGACTTTCTACGAGTTGGGCGCGGGCAAGGTGCTCAGCGGCCTGGTCAAGCGTATTGCCGCGGGCGCCAATGGCATTGCGGTTGGTGCTCCGGTTGACGTAGACGCATTCATCAGCGCGCGAAGGATCCAGCATGTTTGATCTCACGGGGAAGACCGCGCTCGTGACCGGCGCGACCGGCGGGCTCGGCGGCGCCATCGCCAAGGCGCTGCGGATGCAGGGCGCCACCGTGGCGCTGTCCGGTACCCGACGCGACGTTTTGGACGCGCTCGCTGCCGAAATCGGCGCGGGCACCCATGTCCTGCCGTGCAATCTGGCCGACAAGAACGAGGTGGAAGCCCTGGTGCCAAAGGCCGAAGCGGCGATGGGGCAGCTCGATATTCTGGTGGCCAATGCCGGCATCACCCGCGACAATCTTTTCGTCCAATTGAAAGACGAAGAGTGGGATCAGGTCATTGACGTGAATTTGACCGCCACCTTCCGGCTCACGCGCGCCGCGGTGCGGGGAATGATGCGCCGGCGCTTCGGCCGCGTGATCGGGATTACTTCGGTTGTCGGCGTGACCGGCAATCCGGGGCAGGGAAATTATGCCGCCAGCAAGGCCGGGATGATCGGCATGATAAAATCGGTGGCGGCGGAATATGCCCGCCGCGGCGTCACGGCAAACTGCATTGCGCCCGGCTTTATTTCGACTCCGATGACCGACAAGCTGAATGAGAAACAGCGCGAGGCGATTCTCGGCCGCGTGCCGGCCGGCAGGCTCGGCAGCTCGGAAGACGTTGCCGCCGCGGTTGTCTATCTGGCCTCTAACGAGGCCAATTATATGACCGGTCAAACCCTGCATGTGAACGGCGGGATGGCCATGATATGACTGGACAACCACGCTGGCCAAGCCAAATGAAGTATGGTAACCGACACCACTGGCTCGGCCGGGGGCGCCCGGAAGGGCGGGACTTGGCCTCGCGCATTCCGCACGGCGCCGGTTATCCGCCTACGTCACCACGACGAGGCCACGCACGGCTCGTATCGCTTTGCCGATAGAGCCCCATCCGAAAGGCATGAGGTTTGACGATGAGTGACATTGGCGAGCGGGTTAAGAAAATCGTCGTGGAACACCTGGGCGTTGAGCCTGAAAAGGTGACCGAAGGCGCGAGCTTTATCGATGATCTTGGCGCCGACAGCCTCGACACGGTCGAACTGGTCATGGCCTTCGAAGAGGAATTCGGCTGCGAGATTCCCGATGACGCCGCCGAGACTATTCTTACGGTGGGCGACGCCGTAAAATTCCTTGAAAAGAACGCCAAAAGCTAACAACACCATTTTAAGAACGGCGTGGACAAGCATGGCTTCCGGTGCTTGTGCATCCGGAAGGCTCGGCTCGGTGCTGGGCCAGAGATCTAGACTATGAGACGCGTCGTTATTACCGGGCTGGGCATGGTTACGCCGTTGGCATGCGGCGTAAAATCCACGTGGAAGCGCATCGTCGCAGGCAAGAGCGGAATCAAGCGCGTCGAGGCGTTCGAGGTATCGGACATCCCATGCAAGATCGCCGGCATCATCCCGCGCGGCGACGGCGCCGACGGCACCTATGATCCCGACCAATGGATGGAGCCGAAGGAACAGCGCAAGGTCGATGACTTCATCGTCTATGCGATGGCCGCCGCAAAGCAGGCGGTAGAAGATTCCGGCTGGCGCCCTACCAAGGACGAAGATCAGTGGGCTACCGGAGTGATGATCGGCTCCGGCATCGGTGGCGTTGAGGGCATAGCCGAGACGTCGCTGGTGCTGAAGGAAAAGGGACCGCGCCGGGTCTCGCCTTTCTTCATTCCCGGCCGCCTGATCAATCTGGCTTCCGGCTACGTCTCCATCGAATATGGCTTCAAGGGTCCCAACCATTCGGTGGTGACGGCCTGCTCCACCGGTTCGCATGCGATCGGCGATGCCGGCCGCCTGATCGCCTTGGGCGATGCCGATGTGATGCTGGCGGGCGGCACGGAGTCGCCGGTCAATCGCATCTCGCTCGCCGGATTTTCCGCGGCACGCGCATTGTCGACCCATTTCAACGATACGCCTGAAAAGGCATCGCGGCCTTACGACAAGGATCGCGACGGCTTCGTTATGGGTGAGGGCGCTGGCTTGGTCATGCTCGAAGAATTCGAGCATGCGAAAAAGCGTGGCGCCAAGATCTATGCGGAATTGATCGGCTACGGCATGTCGGGCGACGCGTATCACATTACCGCCCCGACACCGGACGGCAACGGCGCATTCCGCAGCATGCAGGCGGCGCTGCGCAGCGCGAAAATCACGCCCAGCGACATCGACTACATCAATGCGCATGGCACCTCGACGCCGCTCGGCGACGAGATCGAACTTGGCGCGGTGCAGCGGCTCGTCGGCAATGCCGCCAGCCAGATCTCCATGTCGTCAACCAAATCCAGCATCGGCCATCTTCTTGGCGCGGCCGGGGCGGTGGAGGCGATCTTCTCGGTGCTGGCCATCCGCGACAAAGTGGCGCCGCCTACCATCAATCTCGAGCATCCGTCGGTCGAGACGCCGATCGATCTCGTGCCCAATAAACCGCGGGAGCGCGATATCGACGTGGTCCTGTCCAATTCTTTCGGATTCGGCGGCACCAATGCATCCCTGGTGTTCCGGCGAGTTCGTAAATTAGCTGCGCGAACCGCTGCAAACTCAGACATGAATTTCCAGCCATTGCAGTCGGGCGGCTCTATCGGGCTATATATGTCCCTGGTACCGCCCCGAATGGGCAGGCATGCCGCTTCCCGCGACCGGAGGGGCAGCCGCGTGTTCCGCCCGGTGCCGGCGAAG
Source organism: uncultured Alphaproteobacteria bacterium (assembly GCA_963802475.1). Taxonomy (GTDB): domain Bacteria; phylum Pseudomonadota; class Alphaproteobacteria; order Rhizobiales; family Xanthobacteraceae; genus CANKHA01. Next base: position 71,280 of record CAWDIZ010000012.1, on the reverse strand, counting down.
CTTATCCGCCCGTGTCAGGGCGGCAACGAAATGGAATTGGCGCATCGCTGATGGAGCAGAAAAGAATCAACCCCCGGAGTCCACGCGCCGCCCTCGAGCCGGAACATGTACCGATGCCCGTGCGCCGCTCCAAGCGGGCGCGCCATCCGCTTGTCGTCGCCGGCAACGCTATTATCACCGGCATCATCCTCCTCGCCATTGGGACAGGGGGTGCTCTGCTTATCGGCAAGCAGCGCTTCAACGCTCCGGGTCCGCTTGCCAGCGAAAAGATCGTCAACATTCTTCCAAAGAGCGGCATCCGCGATATCGCGGAACAGCTTGAGCGGGAAGGCGTAATTAATCAGCCCTATTTGTTCATGGCGGGCGTGGTGGCGCTGAAAGCGCGCGATGAACTCAAATACGGCGAATATCAATTTCCCAAACAGGCCAGCCTCCACCAGGTCGTCAAAACATTGATCGAGAACCGGGTTGTTCAGCATCCCGTCACAATTCCGGAAGGCCTCACATCCGAGCAGATCGTCCAGCGATTGCTGGAAAACTCGGTGCTGACCGGCAACATCAAGGAAATCCCGCGCGAGGGCACGCTCTTGCCCGACACCTATTATTTTCCGCGCGGGTTTGCTCGCGAGCGCGTGATTGCGCTGATGCAGCAGGCGCAACAGCGCGTGTTGAAGGACGCATGGGAGTATCGCCATCCCGACTTGCCGCTGCGATCGCCTGAGCAGCTCGTTATTCTTGCTTCCATCGTTGAGAAGGAAACCGGCCGGCCGGACGAGCGCACGCGCGTCGCTTCTGTTTTCACCAATCGCCTGAAACAGAAGATGAAGCTGCAATCCGACCCGACCATCATCTATGGCCTCGTCGGCGGCAAAGGGACGTTGGGACGGCCGATCATGCGCAGCGAAATCGAGCAACCGACGCCGTACAATACCTATGTGATCGATGGCTTGCCGCCGGCGCCAATTGCCAATCCGGGCCGCGCCTCGCTTGAGGCTGCCGCCAAGCCGGCGCGCACCAAGGAACTCTATTTCGTCGCCGACGGGAACGGCGGACATGTGTTTTCTGAAAATTACGAGCAGCATCAGAAGTATGTCGCGCGCCGGCGCGCTCTAGAACAGCAAAAGGCGGCGCCGGTCGATGCGGTGCCCGCCTCCGAAACGGGCGCGGTACCGGAAGCCGACCGCACATTGCCGAAGCCTGCCCTGAACGGGTCGCGCGGCCGCTAGTGTCCCGAATCCGAAGTTCGCTTATCTTGCGGCAAGGTCCGGAGCGAACTTCGGATTCGAAGGACACTAGCAAACTTAAGAGTTTCAGTGTCGTTTGGTCCAGAAATTCGCTTGACTGACTCGCAGCGGGAATGAAGCGAATTTCTGAACCACGACACTAACGGCCGAAAAGGCGGAGCCTAATCGATGGCGCTTTCGAGCATGACCGGCTTCGCCCGAAGCCACGGCGTCAGTGGCCCTTTTGCCTGGGCCTGGGAGCTGAAATCCGTCAACGCCAAGGGTCTTGAACTCCGGCTGCGGCTTCCACCCGGCTGGGACGCCGTGGAAACGCCTGTACGCGCCAAGGCGGCAGAGCTGCTGTCGCGCGGAACGGTGCAGGGAACGCTGACAATCACCCGCGAAGGTATCGTCCCGGTTGTCAGGGTGAACGAAGCGGTGCTGTCGGCGGTGATCGAAACCATGCGCGATCTGGCCGAGCGCATCGAGGCCTCGCCCCCCACGCTGGACGGCATTCTTGGCATGAAAGGCGTGGTCGAGGTCACCGATCAGGACGAGCGCGAGGAGGACCGTCTGGCCGCCGAAGCCGCGGTGGTCGTGGGCTGCGCCAGCGCGCTCGAGGCGCTCGCGGCGATGCGCCGGCACGAGGGCGTCGCGCTCGGGGCCTTGCTGAACGCCCGCCTGGACGAAATCGCGACGCTCACCGCGCGCGCTGAAGCGGCGCCTGGCCGCCGTCCGGAGGCGATCAAGGCACGGCTCGCCGAGCAGATCGTTACCATCCTCGGCAGTTCCGACCGCTTCGATACCGACCGCCTGCACCAGGAGGCGCTGCTGATGGCCAGCAAGGCCGATATCCGCGAAGAGCTGGATCGGCTGGTGGCGCATGTGGCGCAGGCGCGTGACCTGCTCAAGCAGGGCGGCGCGGTGGGGCGCCGGCTGGACTTTCTTGCTCAGGAACTACATCGCGAATCGAATACGCTCTGCGCCAAGGCCAACGATCTTGAGCTGACCAATATCGGGCTCGGGCTCAAAGGCGTGGTCGAGCAGTTCCGCGAACAGGTGCAGAATTTGGAGTAGGGGATGAGCGGGGGCGAAGGGGAGCCAGTCGCGCGCCGCGGCTTGATGCTGGTGCTGTCGTCCCCTTCGGGCGCGGGCAAAAGCACGCTCTCGCGCATGCTGCTGGAGGCGGACCCGTCGGTGGAACTGTCGATCTCCGCGACCACACGGCCGCAGCGGCCGGCCGAAGTGGATGGCCGGGACTATCATTTTGTCACGCGCGCGCGCTTCGATGAGATGGTGCGCAACGACGAGTTGCTCGAATGGGCGGAAGTTTTCGGCAATCGCTACGGTACGCCGCGGGCTCCGGTGGAGGCGGCGCTGGAGCGCGGAAATGATGTCCTGTTCGATATCGACTGGCAGGGCACGCAACAGCTGCGCGACAAGGTGGCAAAGGATTTCGTCAGTGTCTTCCTGCTGCCGCCATCCATTCCCGAGCTGGAGCGGCGGCTGACGACCCGCGCACAGGACTCCGACGACGTGATCCGTGGCCGCATGGCCAAGGCATCAGACGAGATGAGTCACTGGGCGGAATACGATTATGTCCTGGTCAATCGCAATATCGACGAGACCTTCGCTCAGGTGAAGGCGATCCTGTTGGCCGAACGGCTCAAGCGCGAGCGCCAGCCGGGTCTGGTGGACTTCGTGCGCAGACTGCAGGCTAAGCTCTAGCGCGGGCCCGCTGCAGGGCGCGCGCCAGCGCGACGAAGCCTTCCACGGGAATCTGCTCCGCGCGCTCGGTCGCCTCGATGCCGGCTTCCGCAAGCAATGCAGCGGGATCGGCGCCGAGGGATTTAAGGCTTTGCCGCAGCATCTTGCGGCGCTGGCCGAAGGCCGCTTCGGTGACGTTCTCCAGCAGCCGGCGGTCGCAAGGAAGCGGCGCGCGCCGGGGCAGGAGCTGTACCAGCGAAGACGTTACTTTCGGCGGCGGCACGAAGGCCGAAGGCGCGATGTCGAACAGGATGCGGCTCTCTGCGCGCCATGCGGTCAGCACGGACAGCCGGCCGTAGGTCTTGGATCCCGGCGGCGCGACGATGCGTTCGGCCACTTCGCGCTGGAACATCAGCACCAGCGAGTCATACCAGGGCGGCCAGGGTTCGGCGGTGAGCCAGCGGATGAGAAGCGGCGTTGCGATATTGTAGGGAAGGTTGGCGACGACCCGCGCCGGCTCGCCGTTCAGCTGCCGCGCCGGATCGAATTCCAGCGCGTCGCCCGCGATCACCTCTAGGCGCCCTGGATAATGCGCGGCGACTTCCGCAAGCGCGGCCGCCGCGCGATCGTCGCGCTCGACGGCAATGACGCGGCGCGCACCCTGCGCCAGCAGCGCCCGCGTCAGTCCCCCGGGGCCCGGGCCGACTTCGACGACGGTGACATTTTCCAACGGTCCCGCGGCGCGCGCGATCCGTGCGGTGAGATTGAGATCGAGCAGGAAATTCTGGCCGAGCGATTTTTTCGCGGCGAGCCCGTGACGGCGGATGATGTCGCGCAGCGGCGGCAGCGTATCCTGCGCGCTCATGCGCCCGCGGCCGCAGGGACAGCCGCCGGTTCCGAAAGCCGTGCTGCGAGCCGGAGAGCGGCGATCAGGCTGGACGGATCGGCGCGGCCGCTTCCGGCGATATCGAAGGCGGTGCCGTGATCGGGCGACGTGCGCACAAAAGGCAGGCCAAGCGTGACGTTCACGGCATTGTCGAATGCCAGCGTCTTGATCGGGATCAAGGCCTGATCGTGATAGCTGCACAGGGCAACGTCGTATTGCGCGCGGGCGGCCGGGTGGAACATGGTGTCGGCAGGCAGCGGGCCCCGCGCGTCGATGCCTTCCGCCTGCAACTGCTTGACCGCAGGCCGCACCACCGCGGCATCCTCACTGCCCATCGTACCTTCCTCGCCCGCATGGGGATTAAGTCCGGCCACGGCGATGCGCGGGCGCGCAATGCCGAAGCGGATTTTGAAATCGCGGGCCACGATGCGTCCGGTGCGGACCAGCAGGTCGGTTGTCAGCGCGGCGGGGACTTCCTTCAGCGGCAGGTGGATGGTGACGGGAACCACCGCAAGTTCCGGACACCACAACAGCATCACCGGCTGGACCGTCAGCCCGTTCATTTCTGCGACCAGCGTTGCCAGGTATTCGGTATGTCCCGGCTCCTGGAATCCCGATTGGTAGAGCACGTTCTTGGCGATCGGATTGGTGACGACCGCTGTCGCGGCGCCGCGCAGGACGTCCGCGACTCCGCGGCGGATGGCCTCGATTGCGGCCGGCGCGCTGGACGCGTCGGGGCGGCCCGGCTGTGCCGTAATCGATCGATCGATCGAAACGACAGGCAGCGCGGTCCGGAACGTTTCGGCGGCCTTTGGCGCATCGACCGTCGCTACCGGCACGTCGAGCCCGAGCAGGCGCGCGCGTCTCGCCAGGAATTGCGGATCGCCGAGCACATAGAAGGGCGGAAGCGAAAGCTGCGAGCGCTGGCGCCAGATCGCGAGCGTCAGATCCGGCCCGATGCCCGCCGGCTCGCCTATGGTCAGCGCCAGCGTTTTGGACATCGTCGGCTATTTCATTTCGATCATGGCCTGGCGCCGCAGCTCGGCCAGGTAACGCTTGGACTGCGCCTCGAAGCGCGAGTTGAAGAGCGCGTTCCTGGCGTTGCGCTTCTGCGGCGTGTCGGTCTTGTTCTCGCGCTTCTCGCACAAAGCGAAGACCGCCACGCCCTGGGAACTGACCTCCGGCTTGGTGAGCTTGCCGACCGGCGTGCTGTTGAGGACCTCGCGCAGATTATCCGGCAGGTCGGCGGAGCTGCGCCGGACCGGATCTCGCACCGCCACGTCGCGCAGCGAGCGTGCGAAAGTCACGCCATCCTCGCAGTTATCGAACCGGCCGCGAAGCGCTTCCGCTTCGCGCATCCGGCCATCGATCACCGATTGCGGCGAGCCTTTCGGGACGATGAAAAGGATCTGGCGCAGCCGGTAATCATAAGCCACTGCCTCGCCTTCTCCGCCCTTGTTCTCTACGGCGTCCCTGACTTCTTTTTCCTCGATCGCAAGCGTTGCGGGAAAGCGGGCGCGCACCAGTTGGTTCCAGGCAATATCCGAGCGCAAGCGCGATCTGATCGTGTCGATGTTGACGCCGCGCCCGGCCAGCGCCTGCGTGAACTGCTCGACGCTCAACCCGGCGCGGCTTGCCATACTGCCGATGGCCCGATCCACGTCGGCTTTTGGCGCATCCAGGCTATAGCGGCCGGCTTCCTGCACCTTGATCCTTTCATCGATCAAGATCTGCAGCACTTCCTGTCGACCCAACGTCTTCTGCGTGGAGAGCTGGATAAACTTCGAGCGCTGCTCGATGTCATAGGCCGTGATCGGAGTGCCGTTCACCATTGCAGCCACCTGCTGGGCCGCGGCCGGGGAGGCCGCCGCGATGGTTACGGCCATCATTGCAGCGAGGCAAAGGCGCCCGCCGATCCGATCACGCATCATCCAAAATCCGTTGTTTCGCCGCGATATCATACTGAGCTCAGCCGTCTTCCTGGTGAAGCAAGGCGAGGACGCCGATCAGGCCCCCGAACAGCACTGGAAGCCAGGCTGCCGCTATCGGATTGAGCAACCCGGCCTTGCTGAAATCTTCGAAGAATTTCGACAGAACATACAACAAAAACCCCGCCGCCACGCCAGCTAAAACCATCCTCTGGACGCCGCCGAAACGGAAAAAACGCAAGGATACGCCTCCCGCCAGAAGCACCATTGAAACGAAGAGGAATGGCAGCGCCAGCAGCTTTTGATACTGCACGCGATAGCCAGCCGCGCCCAGTCCGGCGCTGTCGGCCAGCTCGATATAGAGCGGAAGGCTCCAGAAGGGCACGGTTTCCGGAGTAGCGAAGCTTTCGCGCACCTGCTCGGGCGTCAGATTGGTGCTGAGCAGATAGGTCCGCACGGGGACAGCCGGAATGCCCGTGACATAGACACGCGCGTCCTCCAGCCGCCAGTTGCCGCGCTCCAGCACGGCGATCTTCGCCTCGATGCGCTCCCTGAATTTTCCGCTGGCGTCGAAGGTGAAGGCGGTGATGCCGCCGAGCCGGATGCCTTGTTCGCGGCTGGTCTGCGCATTGACGATCGACTGTCCGTCGACGCTGCGCTGGCGCACCCAATAACCGCCGCCGGAACTGGAACGCAAGCCGCCGATGTCTTCGCCGAGCAGGTCCGCCTGCAGCCGCGTCGATTGTTCCTGCAGGAAAGCCGAAACAGGATTATACACCGTGGTTGCGGCGATACCGATCAACAGCGCACAGACGAGCGCCGGACTGATGAATTGCCACGCCGACATGCCTGCTGCCCGGGCGATCACCAGTTCCAGCCGGCGCGAGAGATTGAGGAAAGAGATCATGCCGGCCAGCAATATGCAGAAGGGCAGAAGGCGCTCGGTGATCTGCGGCACGCGATAGAGCGAGGCTTTGGCTACCGTCCAGCCGGAGATATTCGGCACACTGGCGGTGCGGCGCACAAGCTCGACATAGTCCACCATCGCCACCAGCGCGAAGACCCCGATAAAAATCGCAAGCGCCGCGTTGACAAAACGCGCGCCGAAGTACCAATGCAAGGTGGTGACCACGCGCATGAATCAGGCCGTCGCCGGGCGCGGCGCAAAACGTTCTTGCAGCGCGCTCACGGCGTTGGTGATGAAAGTGGGCGGCTCGATGATGATGCCGCGGCCGATCGCCCAGATGCTCAGCGCCGTCGCCGCCGCCAAAAGGAAATAGTGAAATACGATGATGAATGGCGCATTGACCGAGATCACCGTGGTCGCGAAGCCGGAAAACCGCAGCAGCGCTACCACGCCGATGGTGCCCAGCAGCGACAGGTTGCGGCTTTGCCGCGTTGTTCGCGGGGCTCCAAGATAGGCGTAGGCAACAAGCACGAAGATCAGCGGATAAAGCGGCGCGGACAACCGATCATGCAGTTCCGCGCGAAACTGCCCGGGTTGCGATTTCAGCAGCGGGTCCTTCGGATCCGGCCATAGCAGCTGCCACAGAAAACGTTCGCGCGCCGACTGATTAACCGGCGCCGACGAAGCGAACTGCGACAGATCGAAGGCGTAGCGGTCGAATTCGACGATGTTCGGTTCCGTCTCGTTGCTCTGGTGCCGTTGCACCGTGCCTCTCTCCAGGACAAGGAAAGTGCCGTGCTCGTTTTTCAGGATCTCGCCCCGTTCGGCCAGGATGGAAACGTGTTCCTTGGGATTGCGTTTGTCGTCGATCAGCACGCCGAGCAGCTGGCCATTGTTCTGCCGTTCGCGGATGTGGAAGGTGACGCCTTTCTGCACGTTTATGAAACGGCCAGGACGGACGACATAGGTCACAAGATCGGTTCGTACTTCCATGAACCAGCTGCGGAAGGCGTGCAGGCTTTGGGGCGCAATATAGAAACTGAGAATCGCCACCAGCACGGAGACGACCGCGGCGACGGCGAGAAAAGGTTGGAACAATCGCCAGGGCGACATGCCCGAGGCGTTCATCACGATGATCTCTGAGTCCGTGCCGAGCTTGTTGAGCACATAGGCGACCGCTATCAGCAAGCCGACCGGGGCAAGCAGCACCACCAGATTCGGAACAATGAGAGCCGTAATCTGCAAGAAGACGAGGGCGGTCTGACCCTGGTTGGTCATCAGCTCAATTTCACGGAGCGCCTGGGTCACCCAGATCAGGGCGGTGAGGCTGACCATGACGGCGACGAAGGCACCCAGGGTGGTGCGAAAAATATAGCGCCCGATTGACCCCATTTCGCCTGACGCTCCCTGCGGCCGGACCCCCGGACGCTGTTACTCTTGCAGGATTCTGTTGATTTCTCCACAAAATGGCTTCGCCAAGGCCGATTTCGGGCGTCAGGCGGGAACGCGGGTTAACCCTGCCTCTCACGACCTGCCTGGCACCCAGGTTTTTAGCACTTTGCAGACACAGCCCAGCCGGTTCATATGAGTCCACAGAGCTTTCGCGCAACATCCCCGCTTTCCAAGCGCAGCCAAGAGGTTTTCCGAACATGTCCGAAGCCAGCAAGCTGGGATTTTCCGGTTTTGCCGCGCCCGCCAAGGGCGCATTGGTGGTTTTCTGCGGCGACAAGCTCGCTTTCGGCGCGGCCACGAAGAAATTGCTCGGGCAAGCGGGCGAGTTCGTCAAACGCGCAGCGAGCACGGACAACTTCACCGGCAAAGCCGGCGGGACGCTAGACATCGTCGCGCCGCCCGGCCTTCGGGTTTCCCGGCTGGTGGTGATGGGTGTCGGCAAGGTCAAAGCTTTTAAGCCGCTCGACGCCATCAAGCTGGGCGGCAAGGCAGTAGGCAAGCTCCCGCAATCGGTGACCGTCGTAACGATCGTTGCCGATTTGCCGACGGGACCGATGAAACCGGAACAGGCCGCCGATCTCGCGCTCGGCGCACAACTGCGCACCTATAGCTTTGATCGTTACAAGACCAAGCGAAAGGCCGAGGAGGAGAAGCCGGAACTTAAGAATGTGGTGGTGGCCGTCAAGGACGCGGCCGCGGTGCGCAAGGCCTGGGGTACCCGCGCGGCGGTAAACGAAGGCACCATCATCGCGCGCGACCTGGTCAACGAGCCGCCCAACATCCTTTACCCGGAAGAATTCGCCCGGCGTGCTTCCGCGCTCAAGAAGCAGGGCGTCGCGGTGGAGGTACTCGACGTCAAGACGATGCAGAAGCTCGGCATGAATGCCTTGCTCGGCGTGGGGCAGGGCTCGGAGCGCGAGAGCCGGATGGTGGTCATGCGCTGGAATGGCGGCAAGGCCGGCACGCCGCCGGTCGCCTTCATCGGCAAGGGCGTATGCTTCGATACCGGCGGCATCTCGATCAAACCGTCAGGCAGCATGGAGGACATGAAGGGCGACATGGCGGGCGCCGCCTGCGTGGTCGGCCTGATGCATGCGCTGGCCGCGCGCAAAGCCAAGGTCAATGTGGTCGGCGCGATCGGGCTCGTGGAGAATATGCCGGACGGCAAGGCGCAGCGCCCGGGCGACATCGTGACCTCGATGTCCGGCCAGACCATCGAGATCATCAACACCGATGCTGAAGGCCGGCTCGTGCTGGCGGACGTGCTGCACTACGTCAACAAGCGCTTCAAGCCGAAATTCATGGTCAATCTGGCGACGCTGACCGGCGCCATCATCGTCGCGCTGGGAAGCGAATATGCCGGACTGTTCTCGAACGACGACAAATTGTCCGAGCGCCTGACCAAGGCCGGTGAGGAAACGGGAGAACGGGTGTGGCGGCTGCCGCTCGGGCCCGAATACGACAAGCTGATCGATTCGAAATTCGCCGACGTGAAGAATACCGGCGGGCGCAACGCGGGCTCGATTACCGCGGCGCAATTCCTGCAGCGCTTCGTCGACAAAACGCCGTGGGCGCATCTCGACATCGCCGGCACCGGGATGGGATCGCCGCAGACCGACATCAACAAGAGCTGGGGATCTGGCTTCGGCGTGCGGCTGCTCGACCGGCTGGTATCGGATTATTACGAGAAATAGCGGCGCAGCTGCGCGATGACCGAGATCCTTTTTTACCATTTGCAACGCCAGACGCTGGAACGGGTGCTCCCGACGCTGTTGGAAAAATCATTGGAGCGCGGCTGGCGGGTCGTGGTGCAGGCATCCTCGGACGAGCGCGTCGAAGCGCTGGACGCGCATCTGTGGACCTACAGGGATGACGGCTTCCTGCCGCACGGCACGCCCAGGGAGGCCGAGGCTGCGGAGCAACCCATCCTGATCACCAGCGGCGACGATAATACCAACGGCGCCCAGGTTCGTTTTCTGATCGATGGGGCGCCGTTCCCCGTCGATCTGGCGGCTTACGAGCGCGTGGTCTTCCTGTTCGACGGAGATGATCCGGATGCGGTTTCGGCTGCGCATGAGCGCTGGAGCGAGGCCAAGGCGCAGGGCTTCGGTGCCACCTATTGGCAGCCGGATGAACAGGGCCGCTGGGTCAAAAAGGCCTGACCGCACGGGCCGGCACCCGAGTAGGGGTCCTTTTGGTTCCATTACGGCATTGAAGCCGCCATGATCGTGTCGCAAAATTAGGCTTGGTCGCACCCGGTGTGGGCGGAGGGGAATTTCCAACAGATGCGCTATCTCGGTCGGAATGGGATGCGGGGCTTGGCCCTGCCGGTCGCGATGCTGGCGCTTACGCTTGGCGCCTGCGGCTCGATGGACCGCGTTCCCGAATTGCTGCCGAAGGCCTCAGATTTCAGCGTCACCGGCTTCGAATTTAATCCGTATTCCAAGGCATCGATGTCGGTCCCATCGACATTTCAGCGCCCTCCCATTACGGCGGCGGATTACGTCAATGCCGACGGCAGCTGCGCCCAGGCGGCGGCCGCCGAAGGCAACTCCGAGCCAAGGGTTGCGGGCGCGGTTGCATTGCAAATGAGCGAATGCGCGGTTGTGCGGGTGCTTGGCGCGCCGGAGAAGGTTGATATCGGCGCCAATGCACGCGGCGAGCGCTTCACCAAGCTGCTATATAGCCGCGGCACGCGTCCGGGCCTGTATTCCTTCACCGCCGGGCAATTGACCGAGGTCGAACGCGTGGCTGAACCGCCGCCGCCGAAGCCGCAAAAGCCGGCGGCGAAACCGCGCCGCGCAGCCACCTGAACTCACACAGTAATCGCCTCGAAGGCGGCGCTCGCCTCCAGCCATTCCTCTTCGGCGCGCGCCAGCGCTGTGGCCGCTTCTGCGCGCGCCTTGGCGACGGCTGCGGCTTTCTGCGGGTCCTTCACGAACAGCCCGCCGGCGAGCGCGGCTTCCAGCCGTTCGATCTCGCTCTTGTGTTTGCTGATGGCTTTTTCCGCCGTGGTGATCTTATGGCGAAGCGGTGCCAGTTCGGCCCGCCGATCGGCGGCGGCCCGGCGCGCCTCAACCTTTGACAGTTGCGGTGGTGCCTTGGCCGCGCCATTGCCGGAGCGGGCGCGGTCGCCGCGCAGCACCATCCGCCGGTATTGCTCGAGATCGCCGTCAAATGCCGCGACCGAGCCGTTTTCCACCAGCCAAAGCCGGTCGACGCAGGCTTCGAGCAGGTAACGGTCGTGCGACACCAGGATCACCGCGCCCGGATAGTCGTTGATTGCATCCACCAGCGCGGCGCGGCTGTCGATATCGAGATGATTGGTCGGCTCGTCCAGAATGATGAGATGCGGATGATCGAAGGTTGCGAGCCCTAGCAACAGCCGCGCTTTCTCGCCGCCGGAAAGACTGGAGACCGGCGTGTCGGTTTTGTCGGCGGAAAAGCCGATAGCGCCGGCACGCGCGCGCACCTGCGCCTCGCTCGCCTTCGGCATCAGGGCGCGCACATGATCGTAGGCGCTTTCATTGAGATGCAATTCGTCGAGCTGGTGCTGCGCGAAATAACCGGTCTTGAGCTTGGTCGCACGGGTGATCTGCCCATCCTGCGGCGCAAGCCGCTCGGCAAGGATCTTGGACAAGGTCGATTTCCCGTTGCCGTTTGATCCCAATAGGGCGATGCGGTCGTCGTTGTCGATGCGCAGATTGAGATCGCGCAGTACCAGACGGCCCGGCTCATAACCGGCCGCAACATTCTCCATCGCGATGATCGGCGGCGACAACAGTTTTTCCGGCGCGGGAAACGAGATCGGATGGACGTCGCGATCGATCATGGCCTCGATCGGCACCAGCTTGGCGAGCAGCTTGACGCGTGACTGCGCCTGTTTCGCCTTGCTGGCCTTGGCCTTGAAGCGGTCGACGAAGGCCTGCAAATGTTTTCGCTGGGCCTCCTGCTTTTTTGCCGCCTTGGCGTCGAGCTGCTGACGCTCGGCACGCTGGCGCGCAAAGGACGAATAGCCGCCGCGGTAAAGCGTCAGCTTTTCATTGCCGAGGTGCAGGATGTGGTCGACTGAATTGTCGAGCAGGTCGCGGTCGTGGCTGATGACGATCAGGCTTTTAGGATAGCTGGCGAGGTGGTCCTCCAGCCAGAGCGTGCCTTCGAGGTCGAGATAGTTGGTCGGCTCGTCAAGCAGCAGTAGGTCGGGCTTGGCGAATAGCGCGGCGGCGAGCGCGACGCGCATGCGCCAGCCGCCGGAAAATTCGCCGACCGGGCGCTGCAGCGCCTCGGTGGAGAACCCAAGCCCGGCAAGGATCGAAGCCGCCCGCGCCGGCGCGGAATGGGCATCGATATCCACAAGTCGCGTGTGGATTTCTGCGATCCGGTGCGGATCATGGGCGGTATCGGTCTCGGCCAGCAGTTGCGCGCGCTCGGCATCTGCCGAAAGCACCACTTCCAGCAGGCTCTGCGGCCCATCGGGGGCTTCCTGCGCCAGCCGACCGATACGGGCCCGCGAGGGTAGGATGATGCTGCCGGTTTCCGGCGACTGTTCTCCCGCGATGGCGCGGAACAGTGTGGTTTTGCCCGTGCCGTTGCGCCCGACGAAACCGACGCGGGAATTTGCGGGAAGCTGGACCGAGGCACGGTCAATCAGCAGGCGTCCGGCAACGCGGATGGAAAGATCTCGGATGAGGAGCATGGGCGCTTTGTGACTATCGCGCCTGCGTGATGCAAGCGTTTGTTTAGCGCCGAGCCGCCGGTTCCGATTCTCCGTCAGGCCAAATCAACGGGCGGCCTGTGGGCCGGCTTCTTTTTGCTTGCGCGCATTCGTCGGCCCGAAGCCAAGCGTTTGCGTGATAGTCTGCCCGAGTGCGAGGAAATCCGCCTTGCGCGGCGAGGTGCGCCTCCAGGCAAGCCCGATCGCGCGCCGCGGCTCAGGCTCGGCGAAACGCAGAAGCTTGACACGCTTGTCGGCCAGTTCGGCATCCGCGGCGATCTTCGGCACCAAGGTCGCGCCGTACCCGTTGGCGACCATTTGCATCACGGTGGTGAGGCTGGTCGCGCCCAGGCCCGCGGGCGAGTCGCCGCTTTGCGTCGAGCAAAAGGCAAGCGCTTGGTCGCGCAGGCAATGTCCTTCTTCCAGCAGGATTAGCTGGCGCTGGCTGACGACACGTGCGTTCACGCGCGTGCGCGCCGGCAACGGATCGCCGGCAGGAACCGCGAGCAGGAACGGATCGTCGAACAGCCACAGGGTTTCGAGCTCGCCGTCTCCAGCCGGCAGCGCCAGCAACAGCACGTCGAGGCTGCCACGCGAGAGTTCATCCAGGAGCACGTCGGTCTGGGTCTCGCGCAACTCGAGCTTCAGCTCGGGACACTGCGCCTGCAATGCGGGCAGGACACGCGGCAGCACGTAAGGCGCGATAGTGGGTATCACGCCGAGGCGGAGAGCGCCGGACAGGATTTTGTGGCGGTGGCGCGCGAAGTCCACGAGATCGCTTGCGCTGGTGAGCAGCCGGTCCGCGCGGCGGGCCACCTCGGCGCCCAGCTCAGTCAGCACCACCTCATTCGGCCGGCGCTCCACCAGCGCAGCGCCGAGCGACTGCTCCAATTCGCGGATCTGCATGGAAAGCGCGGGCTGGCTGATGGCGCAGTCTTCGGCGGCGCGTCCGAAATGCTTGTGGCGGGCCAAGGCCTCGAAATAGCGCAACTGTCTCAAAGTGATCATGCGATAAGCTAGCCTTATCGCTGCCCCTAGACAATCCGATTAGACCTTATCTAAGGAGCGCGGGAAGCTTATTAGGCTCCCGCTTCACGTTTCCAAAAAAATGGAGGAACAAGATGGACGCAAAAACCGACGATAAAGGCGCGGGCAAATGCCCGTTCACAGGCGGACACCGCAACCGTGACTGGTGGCCGGATGCGCTGGACATCGAGATGCTCCATCGCAACTCCTCGCTGTCCGATCCGATGGGCAAGGACTTCGACTACGCCAAGGAGTTCAAGACGCTCGACCTCAATGCCGTGATCAAGGACCTGCGTGCCTTGATGACGGATTCGCAGGAGTGGTGGCCCGCCGACTTCGGCCACTATGGTGGATTGTTCATCCGCTTGGCATGGCACGCTGCAGGCACCTATCGCATCACCGACGGCCGCGGCGGCGCCGGCACCGGCCAGCAACGCTTCGCGCCACTCAACTCTTGGCCGGATAACGCGAACCTCGACAAGGCGCGCCGGCTCTTGTGGCCGATCAAGCAGAAATACGGCAAGAAAATCTCTTGGGCCGACCTGATGGTTCTCGTCGGCAACGTTGCGCTCGAGTCGATGAAATTCAAGACCTTCGGTTTCGCCGGCGGGCGCGCCGACGTCTGGGAGCCAGAAGAGCTGTTCTGGGGTCCAGAGGGATCGTGGCTCGGCGACGAACGCTACAGCGGCGAACGCCAGCTTTCGGAACCGCTTGGCGCCGTGCAGATGGGCCTGATCTACGTCAATCCGGCGGGGCCGAACGGCAATCCCGATCCCGTCGCGGCGGCCAAGGACATCCGCGAAACCTTCTTCCGCATGGCAATGAACGACGAGGAGACCGTCGCGCTGATTGCCGGCGGCCACACCTTCGGCAAGGCCCACGGCGCGGGCGATCCGTCGCTGGTCGGCCCGGAGCCGGAAGCCGGCGCGCTTGAGGATCAGGGCCTCGGCTGGAAGAGCAAGCACGGCTGCGGCCATAGTGCCGACGCGATCACGGGCGGCCCGGAAGTCACCTGGTCGCAGACGCCGACACAGTGGAGCAACAACTTCTTCAAGAACCTGTTCGAGAACGAATGGGAGCCGACGAAGAGCCCGGCCGGTGTGCCGCAGTGGAAAGCCAAGGGCGGCGCTGCCACGATTCCCGATGCCTTTGACAAGTCGAAGAAGCATGTGCCGACCATGCTGACCACCGACCTGTCGTTGCGGATGGATCCGGCTTACGAGAAGATCTCGCGGCGCTTCCATGAGCATCCGGAGCAGTTCGCGGATGCATTTGCCCGCGCCTGGTTCAAGCTCACGCATCGCGACATGGGTCCTCGTGCGCGCTACCTCGGCCCGCTCGTGCCGAAAGAAACGCTGATCTGGCAAGACCCGATCCCGGCCACCGACCGCAAGCAGCTGATCAACGACAAGGACGTTGCGGCTCTTAAGCAGAAAATCCTCGCGAGCGGCTTGTCGGTGTCGCAGCTCGTCTCGACCGCCTGGGCGTCGGCTTCGACGTTCCGCGGCTCCGACAAGCGCGGCGGTGCGAACGGCGCGCGCATTCGCCTGAGCCCGCAGAAGGATTGGGACGTGAATGAACCGGCCGAGCTGGCGAAGGTCCTCAAGAAGCTCGAGGCGATCCAGAAGGCGTTCAACGCGGGCAAGGGCGGCAGGAAGGTTTCGCTTGCCGACCTGATCGTTCTCGGCGGCGCGCGGCGGTCGAGAAGGCCGCGAAAGACTGCCGGCGTCGACGTGAAGGTCCCCTTCACACCGGGACGCATGGACGCGTCGCAGGAGCAGACCGACGTCGATTCCTTCGCGCCGCTCGAACCGCGCGCCGACGGCTTCCGCAACTACATCAACAGCAAGAAACTCCAGTTCATGGCGCCCACGGAGGCGCTGGTGGATCGGGCAGCGTTGATGCGGCTGACGGCGCCCGAAATGACGGTGCTGATCGGTGGCCTGCGGGTGCTCGGCGCCAACGCCGGCGGCTCCAAGCACGGCGTCCTCACCAAGCAGCTTGGGAAGCTGACGAACGACTTCTTCGTCAACCTGCTCGATATGAGCACGCAATGGGAAGAGGCCGGCGACAATGTGTACGAAGGCCGCGACCGCAAGACGAACGCGGCCAAGTGGACCGCCACGAGCGTCGACCTGATCTTCGGTTCGCACTCGCAGCTCCGCGCGTTTGCGGAAGTCTATGCGCTGCTCGGACTCGAAGGAGAAGTTCGTGAAGGACTTCGTCGCCGCCTGGACCAAGGTGATGAACCTCGACCGCTTCGACCAACATGGCGCCGGCGGGAAGCCCTCGCGGGCGGCGAACTAGCAAAGCGCAACAAACAGCCCCGGCCTCGCGCGAGGCCGGGGCCGTACTCATCACCCGTGCGGTCCGGATCAGCGGCAGGTGCGGACGCGTATCACCTTAAAGCCCCAGCGGGTATGCACATAGCGCTTCTTGATGTAGCAGCGATGGGCATAGGCGTAAGCGGGCGCGGCGTAGCGCACGGTGACGCCATAGTGGGGGCGGTGGTGATGACGCCAGCCGTCGCGCCAATGCGAGGCCGACGCCGCGGTCGGGATCGCCGCAGTTGCCGCGAGGGTGGCGGCCGCAGCGAATGCGAGAGTGAGCTTGCGGAACATGGAAGTTCTCCCTGGTTGCGGACGCCGCCGCGGAGCGGTCGGACGTCCTTATGCCCGCGAGCTTGCGGCAACGCCGCTGAATGCGCTCTGAGCGGCGAATTCACTTGCAATTTAACGAGATGAACCGCGGTACCGGCGACCATTCAGCGGCGGTTCAGTTCAGTCCGACAGCCCCTGCCGGTTTGCCTTGCCGTGCGGGAGACCGGCGGTTATAAGCGCCGCGGCCCGCGCCGGCGCATGATCCGGCGAAGTGGGAACCGGTTTGCTGACAAGCTCATGCGCCAAATGAAAGTTGGCGCGCGACGCAGATTACATATGCGCAATTTGCGCAAGCTTGAATGCGGCGCAAACCGGTTCCCGCTTTTGCCGATCGCGCGCGTGCACCGGGGATTTTTTTTGAAGGATGACGTGATGGCGGTCGAACGCACTTTTTCCATTATCAAGCCTGACGCCACCGCGCGAAATCTCACCGGTGCGATCAATGCCATGATCGAGGAGGCGGGCCTGCGCATCGTCGCGCAGCGGCGCCTGCGCATGAGCCGCCAGCAGGCCGAAAAATTCTACGAGGTGCACAAGGAGCGCCCGTTTTACGGCGAGCTGGTGGATTTCATGACTTCGGGCCCGGTGGTCGTGCAGGTGCTTGAGGGCGAGAACGCGGTCGCGAAGTATCGCGAAGTGATGGGCGCGACCGACCCCGCGAAAGCGGCTCCAGCCACGATCCGCAAAGTGCATGCGCGTTCGGTCGGGGAAAATTCGGTGCACGGTTCCGACGCGCCGGAAACGGCGGCGCAGGAAATCGCCCAATTCTTCTCCAAGGAGGAGATCGTCGGCTGACCGGCCGATGCGACAGACAGCCGCGTGTGAGGCTTGTCCGGTTTCGGTGGCAACGGCGGGGAACACCCCGCTAGATTACCGCTGCCGATCATGGGCATCCGAGGCGGACGGGTTTCCCCGTCCAAAAATCAACGACAAGGGGATTAGGGTGGAACTGCTGTTCGAAGAAATCACGCATCCGGCTTATTGGCTCGCGGCGCTGCAGATCATCTGGATCAACGTACTGCTTTCCGGCGACAACGCCGTGGTGATCGCGCTGGCCTGCCGCATGCTGGAGCCACGTCAGCGGTTCTGGGGAATGATCCTCGGCGCGGGCGTCGCGGTGCTGCTGCGCATTATCTTCACCGCCGTCGTCGCGAGCATCATGGCCTTTCCTTTCCTCAAGCTGGTCGGCGGCCTGCTGCTTCTGTGGATCGCGATCAAGCTGCTGGTGCCGGAAGAGGATCACGGCGAAGGCAAGGTCAAGGCCGCCAACAGCCTGTGGCCAGCGGTGCGCATCATCGCCATCGCCGATATCGTCATGAGCCTCGACAACGTCATTGCCATCGCCGGCGCGGCCAACTCCGCCGCCGTCAAGATCGCCGCAGCCTATACGGGGCAACAGGCGTTTGATCTGGCGGCTTACGTCAAGTTCACGCTGATCACCTTCGGTCTTGCCACCAGCGTGCCGCTGATCATCGCCGGCAGCGCGCTGCTGATGGCGATGCTTGATCGTTTCCCGATCCTGGTCTGGGCCGGCGCCGGTCTGCTCGGCTGGGTTGCGGGCGAGATCATCATCAAGGATGCCGCGGTCGCGGGCTATCTTGGCGAGCAATTGGTGCATCGTTGGGAATACTGGTCGGCGGCCGCCGGCGTGTTCTCCGTGCTCGGGTTCGGCTGGCTCCTTCGCCGCGCCAGGCACAAGACGCTGACGGAGCAGCCGCTCGTCGTCGATCCGCCGGGACCGGAGGAATTCCCGCATCGCACGACCGCGCAGAAGCAGGCCGCGGCCGATGAGGCGCAGGGACACTAGGCGCGCGTCGGCGTTGTGACGCCATCGGGGACATGCACGCCTTCCAGGCGGCATGTCCCTTTGTCTATCCGCAAACTTCCTTCCGCCAGCCACTTCAGCGCCAGCGGATAGATCTTGTGTTCGACCGCCAGCACGCGCGCGGCGAGCGTTTCGGCCGTGTCGCCGTAAAGCACCGGCACTGAGGCCTGGCATACGATCGGCCCGGCATCCATGTCGGCGGTGACGAAATGCACCGTTGCGCCATGCGTCTTCGCGCCGGCGGCGAGCGCCTGCTCGTGCGGATGCATTCCCGGGAAGGCGGGAAGCAGGGCAGGGTGGATATTGAGCATGCGGCCTTCCCAGCGCGCGATAAACCCGGGCGTGAACAGCCGCATGAAGCCGCCGAGACAGACGATCTCGACACCGCTGCCCTCGAGCACGGCTTGCAACGCGCGCTCGAAGGCCGCGCGATCCTTTCCATAGTCGGTGTGGTCGATGATGGTGGTCGCGACGCCGGCCTTGCGCGCCAGGGCGACGCCTTCCGCCTTGGGCCGGTTGGAAATCACCAGCACGATTTCGGCGGGATAATTCTTGTCCTTGGCGGCCTCGATCAGCGCCGCCATGTTGCTGCCGCGGCCGGAAATCAGCACCGCCACGCGCTTGCGCTTCATTTGCGTCACCGTGCGAGGTCGAGGCTGCCAGTATAACGGACTTGCGGGCCGCCCGCGGCGGGAATGACCTCTCCAAGCTCGACCACGCTTTCACCCTCGCGCTGGAGAATTGCAGTAATCGCCCCGGCGTCTTTCGGTGCGGCTACCAGCACCATGCCGACGCCGCAGTTGAAGGTACGCAGCATTTCTTCCTGTGCGACATTGCCGGCGCGCGCGAGCCACTGGAACACCGGCAGTACCGGCACGCGAGTGAGGTCTACCGTCACACCGAGACCTTTCGGCAGCACGCGCGGGATATTGTCGGGAAATCCGCCGCCGGTGATATGCGCCAGTGCCTTCACGGCTTTGCTTTCACGGATCGCTGCGAGGCAGGATTTCACATAGATCCGCGTCGGCGTGAGCACGGCCTCGCCCAGGGTCCTCGCGGGCTCGAACGGCGCCGGCGCGGTCCATTCCAGCCCGGCATGGCGCGCGACCTTGCGCACGAGCGAAAAGCCGTTGGAATGTACGCCGGACGATTTCAGCCCAAGGACGATGTCCCCGGCCGCGACGTCGCTGCGCGGCAGCAAGCTGCCGCGCTCGGCCGCGCCGACCGCGAAGCCGGCGAGATCATAATCGCCCGGCTGATAAATCCCGGGCATTTCCGCGGTCTCGCCGCCGATCAATGCGCAGCCGGCCTGGCGGCAGCCCTCGGCGATGCCGGCGACGACCGCCGCGCCGGTTTCCGGGTCCAGCTTGCTGCAGGCAAAATAGTCCAGGAAAAACAGCGGCTCGGCGCCCTGCACGACCAGGTCATTGACCGACATGGCGACAAGGTCGATGCCGATCGTGGCGTGTCGTCCGGTTTCGCAGGCAATTTTGACCTTGGTGCCCACGCCGTCGGTGGAAGCCACCAGCACCGGGTCGCGGAAGCCGGCGCTTTTCAGATCGAAAATGCCGCCGAAGCCGCCGATTTCGCCTTCCGCGCCGCGCCGCGCGGTGGCACGCACAAGCGGCTTGATCAGCTCCACCATGCGATTGCCGGCATCGATATCGACGCCGGCCTCGGCATAAGTGAGGCCGGACCCCTTGTCGGTCATGGCATGTCCTTGGCTTTGGGTGGCTAGTGTGGCGGTTCAGAAGTTCCCTCATTCCTTGCGGCTGGTTCGGGAGGGAACTTCTGACCCAAAGCCACACTAGCAAATTCTATGATTTTTAGGTCCCCTATAAATCCGAAGTTCGCAAAGGGATTTGCAGCACGGTTTGTGCGAACTTCGGATTCGGGACACTAACCAACGAATTCGGTACTTGGGAATCATACGCTGTGCAATGGCAGGATCGTGGCTATACTGAAAGCCTGTGCGGCGCGCTTCCCGGCGTAAAGGGCAGGGCGACTGTTGTACCGGGACCCGCAAGACTCCAGACCTCCATGAGTATCCCAAACCTCATTACCCTTGCCCGCATCCTGCTGGTTCCCGTTTTGGTCTGGGCCATCATCTCCGGCGAGATGCAGCTGGCGTTCCTGCTTTTTCTTGCCGCCGGCATCAGCGACGCGGTCGACGGCTTTTTGGCCAAGCGGTTCGGAATGGCGACCGAACTCGGCGCCTATCTCGATCCCCTGGCCGACAAGGTGCTCATCGTCTCGATCTATGTCGCGCTCGGCATCACCGGCGCGCTGCCGCCCTGGCTGGTGATCCTCGTGGTCTCGCGCGACATCATGATCGTCGGCGCCGTGCTGTTGTCATGGCTCGTCGACAAGCCGGTGGCGATCAGGCCGCTGCTCGTCTCCAAATTGAATACGGCGGCGCAGATCGTTTTCGCGACGCTCAAGCTTGCCTCGCTGGCGCTGGACTTCAGCTTTGAGCCGTTGCTCACCCTGATGATGGGGGTGGTCGTTGTCTTGACCCTGCTTTCCATCGGCTTCTATCTGCGCGAATGGGTCCGTCACATGAATTCGGCGGAAGCCTGAAATTGAACGAAGGCAAGGCGGCATGAGCGCAGACGTAAGGACGATAAATTTCCGGCGGCAGATCGTGTTCTGGGCATCGATCTTTGCCCTCACCTTCGTCGTGATCTGGCTGTTGGGTGACGTGCTATTGCCTTTCGTGGGGGGCGCCGCGATTGCCTATCTGTGCAATCCGTTGACCAACCGGCTGGAAAGCGTGCTCCCGCGCTGGATCGCTGCGCTGATTGTCATCACGCTGGGTGTCCTGTTCTGCGTGCTGCTGATCCTGCTGATCGTGCCGGTGATCGGCGCGCAGCTTGCGGCCTTCATCGAGGACCTGCCGGGTTATGTGGGCAAGCTGCAGGCGCTGATCAGCGATCCGAGCCGCCCCTGGCTGAGCCGCTTTGTCGGCGAGCGCTTTGCCGGCGCGGACAAATCAACCGGTGAGCTGATGACCCAGGCTGCCGCGCTGGGAACGGCTTTTCTCGGCAAGATCTGGTCGGGCGGCGCCGCGGTCGTCTCGCTCTTCTCGCTCCTTGTTTTAACCCCGGTCGTCGCCTTCTATTTCATTGTCGATTGGGAGCGCATCATCGCCGGTGTGGAGCGGCTGGTACCGCGCGCGCAGCACGACACGGTGGTGAGGCTCGCGCGGCAGACCGACGCGGCGATTGCCGGATTTGTGCGCGGCCAGACGGTGGTTTGCGTTCTTCTCGGTATTTTCTACGCCGTCGCGCTGTCCGCGGTCGGGCTGAATTTCGGCCTGCTGATTGGGCTGCTGTCCGGCCTGATCAGTTTCATTCCCTATGTCGGCTCCGTCACCGGCTTCGTCCTGGCGACGGGCATCGCGCTGGCGCAATTCTGGCCGGAATGGATCTGGATCGTCGTCGTGATGGGCATATTCCTGTTCGGGCAGTTCATCGAAGGTAATATTCTCGTGCCGAAACTGGTTGGCGACAGCGTCGGCTTGCATCCGCTCTGGCTGATGTTCGCGCTCTTTGCCTTCGGCTATCTCTTCGGCTTCCTCGGCCTGCTGCTCGCGGTTCCGTTGGCGGCGGCGGTCGGTGTGGTGACGCGTTTCGGCGTCGAGCGTTATCTGGACAGCCCGCTTTACAAGAGTGGAGCGCGCTGATGCCCGGCCCGGCAGCCAGCCGGAATGCGCGGCCGCGCCAGCTCGCGCTGGCGCTCGGACATGAAGAGAGCCTGGCGCGCGAAGACTTCCTGGAAGGCCCTTCCAATGCGACGGCATTGAAGCTTCTGGAGGCCTGGCCGGATTGGCCTGCGCCGGTGGTCATGCTGACGGGGACGGAAGGTAGCGGAAAGAGTCATCTCGCCGCGATCTGGGCGACGATTTCCGGCGCGCGCGTCATCGCGGGCCGCGCGCTGATGGAGACTTCGCCGCCGATCGCGCTCGCGACCGGTGCGCTGGTGATCGAAGATCTCGAAGCCGGGGATTTCGACGAGGCCTCGCTTTTCCATTTGTTGAATCTCGCGCGCGAGGAGGGGGCCTTTATCCTGCTCACGGCGCGGATGCCGCCGGCCGGCTGGAATGTCGGATTGCGCGACCTGGCGTCACGGCTGCGGGCCGTGCCGGTCGTTGAGCTTGCGGCCCCGGACGACGCCCTGCTGCGCTCGGTCATTGTCAAGCTCTGCGCTGACCGCCAGCTCACCGTGGATGAGGCCGTGGTGGGCTACCTGGCCAGCCGCATCGAGCGGTCGTTCGCTGCCGCCCGCTCCGCGGTGGCGCGGCTCGACCGGGAGGCCTTGCGGCAGAAAAGGGCCGTCAACCGTTCGCTCGCAGCGGACCTCTTCCGGGACGCCGGCGCTTGACGCACCGCACCCCGCAAGCGCGATCATGTCACCGATCCGACACGATGCGCCGCTAAGTAACCTTTTCATGCTATCCTTCAGGCTATGACCGACAGCACGCAAGCTACTGTTTTAGCAGAGAAAAAATCCAGGACCCCGGCGTCGATGCCGGCTTCGGAGCCGGCGCCGGCGGCTCCCCTGCCGCTTTTCGATCCCGCGAGTCCGGACCGGTTTATCAATCGGGAATTGTCCTGGCTGCATTTTAATCGCCGGGTCCTGGAAGAGGCGGAGAACGAAAGCCATCCCCTGCTGGAGCGGGTCCGCTTTCTTTCGATCTCGGCCAACAATCTGGACGAGTTCTTCATGGTCCGCGTCGCCGGTCTCAAAGGCCATGTGCGCGCGGGCATCACCACCAAAAGCCCGGAGGGCTTGACGCCGGGCGACCAACTGGTGCGCATCAACGAGATGGCCTCGAGCCTTGCGTTCGATCAGCAGGAACGCTGGAAGGCGTTGCGCAAGGAACTTGCCCAGGAACGGATCGTCCTGGTTGAAAGCGCGGATATCACCAAACAGGAGCGTGCCGCGCTCGAAGCGTATTTTCTGCTGAACGTCTTTCCATTGCTGACGCCGCTCGCGGTCGATCCCGCGCATCCGTTCCCCTTCATCTCCAATCTCAATTTTTCCATCGCGCTGCAGCTTGCCCGCGCCAAAGACGGCAAAGGGATGAACGCGCTCATTCGCATGCCGAACAAGATCGACCGTTTCATCCGGTTGACGGGAAGCGAGGGCGATTCCGTTCGCATGGTGACGATCGAGCAGGCCACCAGCCTGTTCATTGGCCGGCTTTTTCCCGGCTACACCGTGAAGGGGCAGGGCGCCTTCCGCGTGATCCGCGATTCCGAGCTTGAAGTCGAAGAAGAAGCCGAGGATCTGGTGCGGCTGTTCGAAACCGTGCTCAAGCGCCGCCGCCGCGGGTCGGTGATCCGGCTGGAGGTGGAAGCGGCGATGCCGGAGGAGCTGCGGGGCTTCGTGCAGCGCGCGCTTGCGGTATCCGACGACGAACTGGTGCGCATTGACGGCGTGCTGGCGCTGAACGAGCTGGCCCAGCTCACGAATGTGGACCGTCCCGACTTGCATTTCGTGCCTTACAATCCACGCTATCCGGAGCGTATCCGGGAGCAGGGCGGCGATTGCTTCGCCGCCATCCGGCAGAAGGACCTTATCGTTCACCATCCATACGAGTCGTTCGACGTGGTGGTGCAGTTCCTGCAGCAGGCCGCGCGCGACCCGAATGTCGTTGCGATCAAGCAGACTCTCTACCGCACCTCGGCCGATTCCCCTATCATCAGGGCGCTGGCGGAAGCCGCTGAAGCGGGAAAATCCGTAACCGCGCTGGTGGAATTGAAGGCGCGCTTCGACGAGGAGGCCAACATCCGCTGGTCCCGCGATCTGGAACGCGCGGGCGTACAGGTGGTGTTCGGTTTCATCGAATTGAAGACCCACAGCAAGCTGTCGCTGGTGGTTCGGCGTGAAGGTCCGGCGCTTGCCACCTATGTCCATGTGGGAACGGGGAATTACCATCCGGTAACCGCCCGTATTTACACCGATCTTTCCTTCTTCAGCGCCGATCCCGTGATCGCCCGCGACGTCGCGCGCGTGTTCAACTTCATCACGGGCTACGCGGAGCCGGCCGAATTGGAAAAAATGGCGGTGTCGCCGCTCACCCTGCGCAAGCGCATCCAGAATCGCATTGCCGAGGAAATCGCACATACCAAAGCCGGCCGGCGCGGCGCGATCTGGATGAAGATGAATGCGCTGGTCGATCCCGATATTATCGATGCGCTCTATCAGGCCTCGCAAGCGGGCGTGCAGATCGATCTCGTCGTGCGCGGCATTTGCTGCCTGCGCCCGCAGGTCCCCGGGCTTTCCGACAATATCCGGGTGAAATCGATCGTCGGCCGGTTCCTCGAACACGGCCGCATCTACTGCTTCGGCGCCGGCGTTGGACTGCCGCATCCGAAGGCGGCGATATATATTTCCTCCGCCGACATGATGCCGCGCAACCTAGACCGGCGCGTCGAAGTCTTATGTCCGATTCTGAATCCAACCGTGCATGAGCAGCTTCTCGATCAGATCATGATCGCAAATTTCAAGGACAATGAGCAGAGCTGGAAGCTCTTGCCCGACGGAAGTTCTACGCGCATAAAGGCCGCGGCGGGCGAAGAGCCCTTCAATGCGCAAAAATATTTCATGACCAATCCGAGTCTCTCCGGCCGTGGCAAATCGCTCAAGGAATCGTCGCCCCGCCTCTCGCGCCGCCTCGACCGGGCGTAGCCGGTCGCGGGCTGCCAACGAAGGCGCCCAGGGCCGGCTGGATGCCGGTCCGCCCGTTGCAGTCATCGACATCGGCTCCAATTCGGTCCGCCTCGTGGTCTATGAGGGGATGACGCGCGCGCCGACGCCGATCTTCAATGAGAAGGAGCTGTGCGGCCTCGGGCGTGAGGTGCAGTCCACCGGCTTGCTGCCCAGGGACGCGGCCGAAGAAGCGTTGAGGGCGTTAAGGCGATTCCGTGCGCTCTGTGACACCTTGCAGGTGAAGCGGCTTTGGGTGATCGCCACCGCAGCCTCTCGCGACGCCAGAAACGGACGAGCATTTATCGCGGCGGCGGAGCGCATCTGCCGGGTCAAGATCGACGTGCTGTCCGGTTCGCGCGAAGCGCAATTATCCGCTTTGGGCGTGGTATCCGGCATCCATCATCCCGACGGCATTGTCGGCGATTTGGGCGGCGGCTCGCTCGAATGCACTTCTGTCCGCGGCTCGCATATCGGCGCCCGCGTCACCCTGCCGCTTGGCGGGCTGGCGCTGCAGGACGCCGCGTCGAAGTCCATCAAGAAAGCGGAAAAGATCGTCATCAAAGCCTTGAGGCGGGTACCCCATCTGAAATCGATGCGGGGCCGCTCGTTTTACGCCGTGGGGGGGACGTGGCGCGCGCTGGCGCGGCTTCACATGTTCCAGACCGGCTATCCGCTGCATGTGATGCACAACTATGTCCTGCCGGCGAAAGAAGCGCTGGAATTCGCCCGGCTCGTGCACCGCGTTGATCCTGAATCACTGTCGCGCATTGAGGTTATAGCCAAGGCGCGCCGGCCGCTGTTGCCCTACGCAGCATTGGTGCTGGAGCATCTGATCCGCATCGGAAAGCCGCAGGACATCGTGATATCCGTGCTCGGCGTGCGCGAGGGCCTGCTTTTCTCGCAATTGAATGCCAGGCAGCGCAAACGGGATGCGCTCATTGCCGCGGCTTCCGATCTCAACATCTTGCGCTCGCGCTCACCGAAGCATGGCCAGGAGTTGGTTGGCTGGACAGACCGGTTCATGGCGTCCACCGGGGTGGAGGAGGACGCTGAAGAACGGCGGTTGCGGCATGCGGCCTGTCTTTTGGCGGATATCGGCTGGCGCACGCATCCGGATTATCGCGGCGTACAAGCGCTCAATGTCATTGCGAACAACGGATTCTTCGCCACCGACCATCCCGGGCGGGCGTTTCTCGCGCTCACGGTCTATTTCCGGCACATGGGGCTGATCGAGGAGGACTTGTCGCCCCGCCTGCGCGAGCTCGCTTCCAGCCGCATGCTCGATCACGCCCGCATTCTCGGCCTCGCCATGCGTGTGGCCTATCTGGTTTCCGCCTCGATGCCGGGTGTATTGCCGAACACCCCGCTGCAGGTGCGGCGGCGCAAGCTGACGCTGAAGCTGACGGGCAAATACCGCATGCTGGCGGGGGATCGCGTTTACGGACGGCTGAAGCAGCTTGCGCGGCTGATCGGGCGCGAGCCGGTGCTCGTCACCGACTAAGGCAAGCGTGCCTTATGGCGGCGCGTCCACCTGCATGCTGTTGGGTGAGATCACCAGCGAGGAAAGTATCGACCGCCTCGAAGGCCGAGGCCGGCACCCGCTTGAGCTGATCAAGCAGCGCGTTCGGCCAGCGGGTATCGGCTGTCCCCTGGAAGTACCAGGCCGAACCGTTGTCGGCCAGCACCAGGCCGTATTTCTTCATCGCCAGCACGCCGCCCGCGCCGAGAGGCTTCGCACGCCTTTCGGCTACGGTGCGGATACTTTTGACGGTGCGTCTGACGACGCTCCGCTCCCTCGGTATTTTTCGGGGGACGACTCCCCCGGGGCCGCCTGGGGAAGGAAGAGCAATGACGACGCGCACGCGTCGCTAAACACGGGCCGCTTGCGCTTGGCTGTTTGACATCGTGAGCGCGCAACAAATTCAAACCTCATCCTGAGGAGCGGCGAAGCCGCGTCTCGAAGGATGGCGAAGAACTCCGGGCCTACCGATCCCGGGTTTACCCGGAGATCGGCACTATGAGTGCGCAAGTCGGCTAGAGCCGACTTGCGATGTTCGAGACGCGTTGCTTCGCAACGCTCCTCACCATGAGGAGGAAGGTGAGTGGCTGTTTGACATCGTAAGCGCGCAACAAACTCCGCCTCATCCTACATGGTTCGAGACGCGTCGCACTAACGTGCGCCGCTCCTCACCACGAGGAGAGAGGGCTTGGCTGTTTGAAAATTGAATCCTGAACGGACGGGCTAACCGCGTTCTACCGGCACCACGCGGCCTTTCTCTACCGCCAGCGCCAATTCGCCCCGCTTCAGCGCGAGCGCGTTGTTGCCGAATAATTCGCGCCGCCAGCCCTTGAGCGCCGGCACGTCCGCATTGTCGTCGGCCGCGATATTTTCCAGGTCATCCACCGTCGCGATCACCTTGGCGGCAACGGCGTGGCGTTCGGAGGTCATGCGCAGCAGCACCTTCAGCAGTTCGACGGTGGCGCCGCCATTGGCGCCGCCGCGCGAACGCTCCAGCCGCGGCAGGGTTTTCGGATCGCGCGCGATGCCGCGATGGACCGCCTCGACGATGGCGTCTCCCCATTTCGAGCGTTCGAAACCTTTCGGCAGCGAGCGCAGATGCCCGAGCCGTTCCATTGTGGTCGGCGCCTGCACGGCGATGTCTCCCAGCACATCGTCCTTCAGCACGCGGCCGCGCGGGATATCGCGGCTTTGTGCCTCGCGCTCGCGCCAGGCGGCGATTTCCATCAGCACCGCAAGCTCTTTCGGTTTGCGCACCCGGCTTTTCAGCCTTCGCCACGCATGTTCCGGATCCGTGCGGTAAGTCTCGGGCGAGGTCAGCACTTCCATCTCGGCGCTGACCCATTCCGCGCGCCCGCGCTTGTCCAGGTCGGCCGAGAGCGCGCGAAAGACGTCGCGCAGATGCGTGACGTCGGACACGGCGTAATTCAGCTGGGCCTCGGTCAAAGGCCGGCGCGTCCAGTCGGTGAAGCGGCTCGACTTGTCGAGTACGTCCCCGGTGATCCGCTGCACGAGCTGGTCATAGGAGATCGAGTCGCCGTAGCCGAGCACCATGGCGGCGACCTGGGTATCGAAGATCGGATGCGGCAGCTTTCCAGCGCGGTGCCAGCAGATTTCGATATCCTGGCGCGCTGCGTGGAAAACCTTCAGCACTTTCTCATCATTCATCAGATCGAAGAAGGGAGCGAGATCGATGCCGGGGGCGATGGCGTCGATCACCACTGCTTCATCCGCGCCGGCGATCTGGATGACGCAGAGGATGGGGTAATAGGTCGTCTCGCGCAGGAATTCGGTATCGACGGTAATGAAGGGGTAACGGGCGAGGCGGGCGCAGGCGGCCGCCAGTTCTTCGGTTGTCGTGATCGGCTGCATGACGCCTAGATAACCCAGCTTTTCGGCCCGGGCAAAGCCGACTTTGCCTTGACAAACAAGGCCGTGCATGTGCTTCTCCCGCCACTTTTCAAACCCAGAGCAACCCACCTTTCCAGGACCGTCCATGCATCGCTACCGCACTCATAATTGCGGCGCGCTTCGCGAAAGCGATGTGGGCAAGAATGTGCGCTTGGCCGGCTGGTGCCACCGCATTCGCGACCACGGCGGGCTGCTGTTCATCGACCTGCGCGACCATTACGGGGTGGCGCAGGTAGTGGCCGACCCGGATAGCCCTGCCTTCAAGGATGCCGAAAAGCTGCGGGCCGAGTGGGTGGTGCGGATCGACGGCCTCGTTCGCAATCGTCCCGCCGGCACGGAAAATCCCGACCTGCCGACCGGCATGGTCGAGGTCTTCATCAAGGAAATCGAGGTGCTCGGCGCGGCGGCGGAACTGCCGGTGCCGGTTTTTGGCGAGCAGGAATATCCCGAAGAGCTGCGGCTGAAATACCGCTTCCTCGACCTGCGGCGCGAGCGGCTGCACGCCAATGTCATGAAGCGCGGGCAAATCATCGATTCGCTGCGGCGGCGGATGAAGGAGCAGGACTTCTTCGAATTCCAGACGCCGATTCTGACCGCTTCGTCGCCGGAAGGCGCACGCGACTATCTCGTGCCCTCGCGCCTGCATCCGGGAAAATTCTACGCACTGCCGCAGGCGCCGCAGCAGTTCAAGCAGCTCATCATGATCGCGGGCTTCGACCGCTATTTCCAGATCGCGCCCTGTTTTCGCGACGAGGATGCGCGCGCCGACCGCTCGCCGGGCGAATTCTATCAGCTTGATATCGAGATGAGCTTCGTCACCCAGGAAGACGTCTTCGCCGCGGTGGAGCCGGTCTTGCGCGGCGTGTTCGAGGAGTTTTCCGGCGGCAAGCCGGTGACGCAGAAGTTTCCGCTGATTCCCTATGCCGATTCCCTGCGCATGTATGGCAGCGACAAGCCGGATCTGCGCAACGCGATCAAGATGCAGAATGTCAGCGAAGCCTTCCGCGGCTCGGGCTTCAAGATCTTCGCCAATATGCTCGCCAACGATCCGGCGGTGGAGGTCTGGGCGATTCCGGCGCCGAAAGGCGGCAACCGCGCTTTCTGCGACCGGATGAATTCCTGGGCGCAAGGCGAGGGCCAACCCGGGCTCGGCTATATTTTCTGGCGCGAAGGCGAGGAAAGCGGCGCCGGCCCGCTGGCTAAAAATATCGGACCCGAGCGCACCAAGCAGATCGCCGGGCAGCTCGGTCTCGGCGTGGGCGATGCCGTGTTCTTCGTCGCCGGCAACCCGAAAGCTTTTCGTCAAATTCGCGGGTCCGGCGCGCACGAAAATCGGCGAGGAACTCGGCCTCATCGACAAGAACCAGTTCGCCATGTGCTGGATCGTCGATTTCCCGATGTACGAATGGAACGAAGAGGAGAAGCGGATCGACTTCTCGCACAATCCGTTTTCCATGCCGAACATGCCGGCTGAGGAGTTCCTGGCACTGGACGTCAAGGATCAGGACAAGATCCTCGGCATGAAGGCGATCCAGTATGACATCGTCTGCAACGGCGTGGAGCTGTCGTCGGGCGCGATCCGCAATCACCGCCCCGACGTGATGAAGAAGGCATTCGCGATCGCCGGTTACGGCGAGGACGTGCTGGAGACGAAATTCGGCGGCATGCTGCGCGCGCTGCAATACGGCGCCCCGCCGCATGGCGGCATTGCGCCCGGCGTCGACCGCATCGTCATGCTTCTCTGCGGGGAGGAGAACCTGCGCGAAGTGGTGCTGTTCCCGATGAACCAGCGCGCGGAGGATTTGCTGATGGGCGCTCCCTCGGAGGTCACGCTCAAGCAGCTCAAGGAACTGCATATCCGGCTGGACCTGCCGAAAAAATAATGCGCTGCGTTTCTTGGGCGGCAATCTTATTTGCCGTGTAAGCCATCCTTCTCGATGATTGAGCGCAGCTCCACCAGGAACGGTCTCTGGTAGGCGATGATCTTTTTCAGGGCGGTATCGTAATCGAACCAGCCAAGCCGGTCGATTTCCGGAAAGCTCTTGCGCCGGCCCGAGCGCGGCGGCCATTCCATCTCGAATTCGTTGCTGCTGAATTTGGCGAGGTCGAAATCGGCTTCGAAGGCCCAGGCGATTACGGTCTTGCCGCTTCGCTGCCGCACCGCCTCCAGCGGCAGCATCTTGCCGGCCGCAGTGAACCCGGTTTCCTCGGTGAATTCCCGCCGCGCGGCGGAGAGCGCGTCGGCGTCCGCATCCGCGACGCCTTTCGGGATCGTCCAGGCGCCGTCGTCTCTCTTTGTCCAGAACGGTCCGCCTGGATGGGCGAGCAGGACTTCGAGCCCGTCATTTCGACGGAATGCCAGCAATCCTGCGCTGATCTGGGATCTACGCGACATGAATCGAATAGCCAATGATCAGAGGGAGCATTATTCTCGCACAATCTTCTCCATGCAGGCGATCACTTTGCTGCGGTAAGGACGATTTCCACCAAGCTTGCGCCTTCCAGCGCCGCACCGACGCAGGCACGCATGGGAGGATTTTCCACGTCCGCCCATTCGTCCCAGGCCCGGTTCATCTCCGGCTTTTGCTTCATGTCCGCAACATAGACCATGGCGGAAAGGATGCGCGATTTGTTGGTTCCCGCTTCGGCAAGCGTAGCGTCCGCATCCGCGAGCGCCATCCTTGTCTGCTCATACATCGATCCGATCTTGTCGCGCGCAACCGCGACAGCGAAGACGAGCCCGTCATGGATGACGGCGCGGCAGCGGGTGGGCCGCTTACCCGGAAGGCGGACGATCATGTCAGGCTCCTGGCTGTTCGGGAGATAAAGTCAGCCAATGTAACCTTTCCGCCGAAATGAAAAAGGGCGGCGCGAGGCCGCCCTTTTCCGTCGCAGGTGTTTACCGTTTTACACCACAACCACCGCGACGATCCTGAGCGTGTCGGGGTCGACGATAATGATCCGTTCCTCGACGATGACAAATCGATAGCTGCGCCATTCGGGATAGATTTCCACGAGGACGGGATGCAACGGAGCAAGCGTCACCGTGCGCGGAATAACGGTTCCAACCGACACGGAGAAGTTCACGTTCGTCGCTTTCGGTCCCGAGCTGATGACCGTCGTGCGGATTTTGGTCTTCTGCTCTGCCGAAAGCGTCTTGCCACCGCCGCCAGCCTTATCCGAGCCGGCAGACTGCCCGCTTCCGCTCTTCTGGGCGTCCTTTGATTGGGCGTCCTTCTTCTGGGCGTCTTGCTTGGTGTCCTGCTTCTGGGCGTCCTGTTTGGTGTCCTGCTTCTGGGCGTCCTGTTTGGTGTCCTGCTTCTGGGCGTCCTGTTTGGTGTCCTGCTTCTGGGCGTCCTGTTTGGTATCCTGCTTCTGGGCGCCCTGGGACTTCTGCTGGTCACCCTGCTTCTGGGTGTCCTGCGCCCGCTGACCCTGCGGGGCTTGTCCCGAGGTGGCCGGCTGATCAGACTTCATCTGGGCACCGCCACTGCCCTTCTGCTGTTGCTGCGCGGGGCGTTGTTCCGCGCCGCCGCCACTCTTCTGTTCCATGCCAGCGCCGCCGCTGCTGCCCGAAGCGCCAGGCTGCTGACCCATCGTACTTTGCGACGCCGCGATATTGACGCCGGCCAAAAGTGCGCCGGCGGCAACTCCGATCATGAATGTCCGTCTCATCGTGCTCTCCCTAGTCTGCATGCTGGAAAATGAAATGCCGTTTCCCGTCGGCAAGGTTTAACGCGATGTCGAGGGCGCCCGTTCCTGCTGCTGAGGAGGCTGGCGAAAAGTTGATCCGATTAACGGCTGTTCACTCTGGAAATTATTAAGTTTTCAGCGCGCGGACGGTCGTGCAAACGCGGAAATTGCAGGAACTATTTCCCTAGCGTCAGCGTTTATTTGACGAGTGCCACAGAGGAGAATTTCTAATGCGCAATCATATGCTCGCTTCAGCAGTAGCTATTGCCGTCATGGCGCCGACTCTCGCCTGGGCCCAAGCGTCCACTGCCACCGGTGCGGTGGGTGGCGCGGCGGCTGGCGCGGTTGTTGGTGGCCCGGTCGGCGCCGTTGTCGGTGGCACGGTCGGTGCGGCGGTTGGTGCGGCGGGTGAGCCGCCGGCTGAGGTCCGTACCTACGTCACACGTGAGCAGGTACCGTCCGTGCGCGTAACGGAAAAGGTTGTGGTCGGCGAGCCGCTCCCCGCCACCGTAGTCTTGCGGCCGGTTCCCAACCATACTGACTACAGCTTTGCAGTGGTCAACGACAGGCGCGTGATTGTCGAGCCTAGGACCCGCAAGGTAATTCAGATCATCGAGTAAATGTACATCGTGATGCGAAAGCCCGTCCGGATGATCCGGACGGGCTTTCGGCAAAAGGAAGAGCCCCGGCGTAAAACCCGGGGCTCTGGCATTTGCCGGTCTGGATAACCGGTGCTTATTTGGCAGCAAGCCTGTCCCATTCACGGCGTACGCGCGTGCTGGCGCGTTCCCAATTCTTGTCCACAACATCCCAGTTGACCATGGGCCGTGCCGCAGTTGCGGTGGATCCCTCGGTCGTCGGCCGGCTGCTGTCGTACAAGTAGGCCCCGCCAACGGTCAGGCCGATACCAACAATAACTCCCAGCAAAAAACGCATGGCCCAAATCCCCTGGTTAGCGTGTGTTCAATCGGAGTCGTCAGACCCAAGGAAACGCGGAGAAGGCGAGGGGGTTCCCGACGCTGTGCTTATGCCGCCTTGGCCAGTTGGGCATCGCGCACCAGCCACTCATGGCGCTGACCGCAAGATGGGCATCGCGCTACCACCACCTTATCGGCGCGGATGCGCAGAAAGGTCTGCAGTTCGCCCTGAATGCCGACGTCGACGTTTTGACCCGTGCGCGGGCACGTGAAGACCAGGCGTTCCATGGCGTGTCTCCGTATTGGAGGCGGCTTCCGTCTCTTACTCAATGCGGGCGAACAACATTGGTTCGCACGTTTGCAGGCTGACGGCATCATTTGGCTTGGTGAGGGCGGAATAACGGCGACTTTCGCCGGCCGGGACAGGTCCTCATTCCCCGCGCTATGCGAATGCGTCAGGGCAGAACAGTAATTCCAGGTTTAAAGTAAAAGCTGCGAACAAGCGTATGATTTATAATAAGATTCCGGTCTAGCGCGGCGGGCCTTAACCGGCGGCTCCATGGTCACTTTTCGGGCCCCGGACGCAGAATTAGCTGCTATAGTTCCACCACTATGAAAAATTCAGCCAAGAAAGCCATTCGGGAAAGCGTCGCCGCGCCCGCTCCCGTACGTGAAACGGGACCGAGGGCGCACAAATTCCATGTTGGACAGGCGGTTTATTTCACCGCCGGCACGATGGGCCGCCCAGGCGCCAGCGGTAGCTACAAGATCGTGAAGCTGCTGCCGTCCGAGGGCGACGAACATCAATACCGGATCAAGAGTCCCGGCGAGGCCTTTGAGCGCGTGGCCAAAGAAAGCCAGCTCGACCGCGACCGCTAATGGCGCGACCCGCGCGCAGCGTGCGCGGGCAGGCCCCAGGCTTGCGGAAATTCAGTTCGACCAGATTTGCTTAAGCTTATCCGCGGTAATGCGCCGTGAAACAGTCCCGGCGGCCGATCGAACGCGCCTGGCCGGAGAACCTCCGGGCGGATTTTCGGTCGGCCGGTGGCCTCGCCTGGTCGGTGTGCGCTTTTTTCTTAGCCATTGGCAGGGCTTGCGGCCCAATATCACCCGCGTATTCAATGCGGCTTGCAGGCAAAGCCATTCGTGGAGAGGCGGGCACCTGCATTATCCGTTCGCGGGAGGGGTCAATGCTCGTTTTGCTGCGTGTTGCCACACTTGCGGTTATTTGCATTTCAGGCGTGATGCCCGGATCCAGCGCCGCGGCGCAGGATTACCCGAACAAGCCCGTGCGGATCATCGTTCCGTTCGGCGCGGGCGGGCCGGCCGACGTCTATGCACGTGTTTTGGCCCAGCATCTGGGCGATTCATTCAAGCAGTCCTTCGTCGTGGAGAACCGCCCGGGCGCGGGCGCGATCATCGGCACGACTGCGGTGGCGAAAGCGGAGCCTGACGGCTACACGCTGCTCTTGATGTCGAACACGCATACGACGAATGAATCGCTGATTCCGAACAGGCCCTATGAGCTGATGCGAGATTTCGCGCCGGTATCGCCGATCAATTATTCCGATCTGCTGATGGTTGCGCATCCATCGACGGGGGTTAAGAATCTGCAGGAATTCATCGCGCTGGCGAAAAAGGATCCTGGCAAGCTCAATTACGCCTCATCGGGGCCCGGGACGCCGTATCATATGGCGGGCGAACTTTTCAAAGCGATGAGCGGAACCAATATCGTTCACGTCCCGCATAAGAGCTCCGGAGACATGCGCAGCAGCGTTATCGGCGGTCACGTGCAGATGATGTTCGACGCCATAACGGTGATGGCGCAGGGCGTGCAGTCGGGCCAGCTGATTGCTCTCGGCACGACGGGCCAGCAGCGCTCATCGGTCATGCCTGACGTTCCCACGGTGGCGGAAGCCGGCGTGCCCGGCTACGAGGCTCCGATTTGGCTCGGCGTTCTCGCCCCGGCGAAGACCCCGAAACCCGTCATCGACAAGCTCAACGCCGAGATTGTAAAGATCATGAACCGGTCGGACGTGAAGGAAGCCTGGGCCAAGCAGGGCGCAGTGCCGATGTCCATGAGTCCGGCCGAATTCGACAAATATATCCGCGCCGACATCGAAAAATGGGCGCAGGTGGTCAAAGTATCCGGCGCCAAGCTAGAATGAACGCCAGAAACTTCTGCTGCGGAATGGGATGACGACTGGATGCCGGATTTGACCTTGACCGCGATTGAGCCGCTGCCCCTATGGACGGCAGCAGCCCTCCTGGTCCTGTTGCTGGTTGTCTCGATTGTGGCCGTGCGCCGCTCCGGCTCCTTCGGCTCCGTCGGCGTGCTGTTCGGCGTCGCGGCGTTGGTGGTGATTGCCTTTTCGGCCTGGAACTTCGCCGAGCATTCCATTCTGCGGCAACGGGCGGCAGCGCGCGAAGCGTTGGATGCGCGCGCGCTTCAGCTCACGACCGCCGCCATGGCGCCGGGATCGCCGCTCGCCTGCCTCGATGGTTTCGCCGGCGAAGCGGTGACCGATTCTTGTGAGCCCGCCATCTTCCGGTCGCCGGAGACCATCGCAGCGGCCACCGCCTATGTGGAGGCGAGGCTGCGCCTCCTGGCGGATGGTTTCCAGTATGCGCATCGGTTCGACAACCTTTATTACAGCGCGCTTGATGAGTTGCGGAGCAGCATGGAGGCCGACCGCTATGGTTTCGTCGCGCATGTGTTGATGAAACGTAACGGATGCACCGTGGATTCTTGCTTCATCTTCGGCGGGCTGTTGCACGATACCGGCCGGGTGAAGGCCAATATGAATGAGCGAACGCTCGAGGATAACGTAGCGCGCTATGCCGACACCTGGCCCAAGCACAGATCTTCACCGGCCGCAGTGGCGTCGCCGCTCGAGCAGCCGCCGATCGCGGCCATCATGTCGGGGCCGGTGATGACCAAGCCGATCGACTTTCCCACCGCCGCCTCGATTCCGCCGGTCAGCATTATGACCGAACCGCCGGCTGCTGCCGCTTCGGGGTCGGCGGACGCCGCGCCGGCGCGCCGCCAGCCAGCACCGGCGTCCGCCACCGCGCGTCCGCAATAGGACGAAAATGGCGCTGCATCTCATCAAGCTTTGCGTCGGCTGCGATTCCGTCAAGGATCTCGAAGATTGGATCCGCGAGAAACTCAAGCGCGCGAAAAAGAGCGGGCGCGCTCGCGAGCATATCCACACCACGCGGATGACACCGAAACGCGCGGACGAGCTTTTGGACGGCGGCTCGCTCTTCTGGGTGATCCGCGGCCAGATCATGTGCCGTCAGCGCCTGATTGCCGTGCGTCCTTTTGTCGACAAGGAAGGCGTCGGCCGCTGCCGGCTGGCGCTTGAGCCCAAAGTGATGCTGGTGGAACCCCGGCCGTTTCGTGCCTTTCAGGGCTGGCGCTATCTCGAGGACAAGAGCGCGCCGCGCGATCTCGACCGCGCCGCGCCGGGCGCTGCCGCCATGCCGGAACAGCTGCGACGGGAATTGCGCGAACTGGGACTGCTTTAGCGCGCGATCAGCAAAGTGCGTACCGGTTTTGCGGAAAGCAATCAAGCTTGCGCGGATTGCGGATCCTTATCTGCGGCTCGCGCGCTAACTCTAAAAAGTGGCGCATGATCTGACCCGAAAACCGGTTCCCACTTTTCGGGATCATGCGCTAGCTAGACCGCCACGTTGTCGATCAGCCGGGTCCGGCCGATTTTCGCTGCCGCCAACAGGCGCAACGGGCCCTTCCGCCGCGAAGCCACCGGCTGCAGGGTTTCCGCATTCCGGGCCTCGAAGTAGTCGACCGCGAAGCCGGCGCGCTCAAGAACATCGCGTCCCTGGGCCAGCACATCTTGCACCCGGCGCCCCTCACGGATTTTTCCGGCGCAACCTTTCAGCACCCGTTGCAGCATGGGTGCGATCGCCCGTTCCTTGGGGGACAAGTAAGCGTTGCGCGAGGACATGGCGAGACCGTCCTTCTCCCGGACGATGGGCGCGCCGATGATCTTTACCGGGAAATCGAGATCGCGGGAGATCTGCGTGACGACCTTGAGCTGTTGGTAGTCTTTTTCCCCAAAGACCGCCGCGTCCGGCATGCATTGGAGGAGGAGCTTGGTCACCACGGTGGCGACGCCGGAAAAGAAATGCGGCCGGAAGGCATCCTCCAGCCCAACGCTGGCTGCTCCCTGCGGCATGATTCGGGTCGCGAAGCCTTCGGGATACATGGCGGTTACCGGCGGCGCCCAGACCAGGTCGACCCGGTGGGGGGCTAAAACCGCGATATCCCGCCGGAATCGCCGGGGATAGCTCGCCAGGTCTTCCTGCGGCGCGAATTGTGCCGGGTTTACGAAGATCGAAACCACGACCCGGTCGGCCTCGCGCTCGGCGCGACGCACCAGCGCCAGATGTCCCGCGTGCAAGGCGCCCATTGTGGGAACCAGCGCCACCGTTTCTCCGGCCGAGCGGAAGCCGGCGATCGCCCGGCGCAGGGCCGGAATGGTCCGCGCGACGGGAATTGTGGCGGGCATGAAAAGAACCTTGGCGAAAATATTTAGACCGCCCGAAAGGCTAGCAAAATTGGACGCAAGCAGCCACCGATCGATTTATTATGAACCGCCACGCTTTGAAACAAACCTTGACTAAACCCCTGACGCGGATCGACAATCAATTTCTCGGGGGAGCGCAATGGGCATCGAAGGTATTGGGCGGGCGAAGTCCGCTCATGTCATCGTTCTCGGTAATGAAAAGGGCGGGTCGGGGAAATCGACGACTGCCCTGCATATTGCCGTTGCGCTGATGAAAAGCGGTCAGCGGGTCGCAACCATCGATCTCGACGCCCGGCAAAAGAGCTTCACGCATTACATCGAAAATCGCCGCGATTGGGCGAAGCGCGCCAACGTCCAACTCGAAGTGCCGACGCATTACTGCATCGCACGCGGCACCAGCATCAGGCTGGACGAGAACGAGGCGATCGAATTCGCCGGGTTTGCCGAAGCGGTAACCACGGTGGAGAAGTCGCACGACTTCATCGTGGTGGATACACCGGGCACCGACAGTTATCTGATGCGGCTCGCGCACTCGATGGCCGATACGCTGGTCACGCCGCTCAACGATAGTTTCCTCGATTTCGATGTGCTCGGTACGATCGATCCCACCACTTTCACGGTCACCGGCCAGAGCCAGTATGCTGAGATGGTCTCGGAGACCCGCCGCCATCGCCGTCTGATAGACGGTTCGCTGCCGGACTGGATCGTCGTGCGCAACCGTCTCTCCACGCTGGGCTCACGCAACCGCCGTCTTGTCGGCGAAGGCTTGAGCGAACTGGCGCTGCAACTGGGTTTCCGGTTCACCGACGGTTTTGCCGAACGCGTTATCTACCGCGAATTCTTTCCGCGCGGGCTTACTGCGCTGGACGATCTTGACGAAAACACGCTCGGCACCCGGCCCAATATGTCGCATGTCACCGCGCGTGAAGAAGTCATGCAGCTGCTCGACCAGCTGAAGCTGCCGCTGGATGAACGCGGGCAAAAACGCGCTGCCGCCCGCGCGGAATGGCGCTCGGTTGCCGCCCAGCCACTTGAGGTTCACGACCTGTTGGGCTGAACCGGCCACGCTTCTGACCCGTCTAAAAGCTTCTGGACCATTGCTTCCGCCCCGTTCGCTCGCCAAGTTAAGGGGCGTGGGAGATCTCTCCCCAGGGCCTCGGAATGAAGAACAAAGACCGTCCGCTCTCGCCCACCGACAGCGAAACTCGTCGCGATCCGGCGACTGTGTCTCCGCGCAGCGAAATCGAATCGTTTCTTGCGCAGGTGAAGACGCTGGGCCCGCGTAGCGCGTCCGGCCAGCGGGGCCGTCTGATTTTTGCACTTGACGCTACCATGAGCCGGCAGCCAACCTGGAATACCGCACGCCGCCTGCAAGGCGAAATGTTCCGCGAAGCCGCCGGCATCGGCGGCCTCGACATCCAGCTTGCCTATTATCGCGGCTTTGGCGAATGCCGCGCCTCCGGATGGGTTTCTCAGCCGGAAAAACTGGCCGGCTTGATGGAACGCATCAACTGCCTGGGTGGCCACACGCAAATCGAAAAAATCCTCGGCCATGCGCGCCGCGAAACCCAAGCGACGAAAGTACAGGCGCTGGTCTTTGTCGGCGATGCCATGGAGGAGGCGGTCGACGACCTGTGCAAGGCCGCAGGCGAGCTCGCGCTGCTTGGTGTGCCGGTGTTCATGTTTCAGGAGGGCGACGACCCGATCGCCACGCCAGCTTTCCGCGAGATCGCGCGGCTCACGCGCGGCGCCTATTGCCGCTTCGCGCCCGGCGCGGCGCAGGAATTGGCCGAGCTGTTGCGGGCGGTCGCGGCCTATGCGGCCGGCGGCCTGAAGGCGCTGTCCGACGCCTCGCGCCGTTCCGGCGCTACCCAAAAGTTGCTTCAGCAATTGAGATAAGTCATGCCGACCCTCATTTTCGGCGTGGTCGTGTTGATCCTGCTGCTGTGGGCGGCGAATGTTTTTGCCAAGGCCGACACCAGCAAGCTGGTGCGGGTCATGCGGCCGGCCGGCGGCATCGGCGCGCTGGCCCTGGCTGTCTTCCTCGGTGTGCGCGGCGAGTTTGTGGTCGCCGTGCCCTTGGGCTTTGCCGGCCTCAGCCTGCTTGGCTGGCTGCCGTTCGGCCCCGCCGGTTTCGGCCAGCGGACCAGCAGGACACCGCGGCAGGTTTCGCGCGTGCGTTCGGCTTTCCTGGAAATGGAGCTCGACCACGACACCGGCGCGATGCGCGGACGTATTCTTGCCGGCGCGCATGAGGGCGTGCCGCTGGAGGCGCTGGACATCGCGACGCTGGTCGGCCTGCTTGCCGGTATCGACGAGGAAAGCCGCGCGCTATTGGCTGCTTATCTTGACCGCCGGGAACCCCGCTGGCGTGAGAACGCGGATGGCGATGCGACAGCGGGGCAGGGCGCGCCGTCTCGCTCGGGGAAAATGACGCAGGAGGAGGCTTATCAGATCCTTGGCGTGGAGCCGGGGGCGAGCGCCGCCGAAATCGGCCGCGCCCATCGCACGCTCATGAAGAAACTGCATCCCGACCAAGGGGGGTCGACGTACCTCGCCGCGCGCGTGAACGAGGCCAAGGACATTCTTCTTCGCCGCCATCGCTGAACTCCGTAAGCAACATCACAGCGAGCGGCTCCTGTTGTTTGACTTCAGAATTTTTATTGTAGGCGCATGATCTTTACGGCGGAGCGGTTGGCACTTCACCGCAATCATGCGTGCCTCAGTTTTTCACGGCCATGCAGGCTAGTTCGTTTTTCTTCAGATACTGGCAGGCGGCCTCGGCCCGCTCCTTGTCGAACCCGGCAAAGCGGGCGCGGTAGAGTGTCTTACCGCCTTTCACAACGGGCTCGGTGAAGCCATCTGCCTCGCCGAGCAGGGACTTTGCGCGCGCTTGAGCCGTGTCCAGGCGCAGTCTGGCTTCTTCTTCCTTGTCGAAGGCTCCGACCTGGATCACCCAACCGGAACGAGGGGCGGGCCGCAGCAGCTTTGCGGTGCTCTCCTCTCGCGGCAGTGGGACGGGCATCGCGGATGCGGTTTTCGTCGTGATGGTGCCAAGCAAACCCGGTTGACGATCCTGGCCGGGGTCGGCGAATCCAAGCTCTGGTCCCTTCACCGTGGTGGGGGCAATGCTGGCCATTGCCGCCGGAGCCGCGAGCGGGACTTGCACACCGGGCTTGACCGACAAGGTTTTCACGGCAATCGGGGCAAGAGGCTGGCTCGAGCCGGGCACGGCGGCAGCCGGGGAACTGGCCGCCGGCATGGTGTCGACCGAGGCGGATGCAACCTGAATTGGCGCGGCGGCAGCCGGGGCAGCGCGGGGCAGCGGGACGGCGGCCTCATGCGCAGTTTCGGCGCGGGCCGGCTTCATTACGGCGGCGGCAAAGCGCTGCACAATGTTGCGCTTCGGCTCTGCCGGCGCTGCTTCCGCGATTACCGGAGCGGTGCGTTGGGCTGAGGCGACGCGGACATAATCCGTAATCAACTCGCGCATTTTTGCGTCGCGCGAACTGGCGCTGCGTCCGCCGAGAACGACGGCGACAACATGGCGGCCGGAGCGTTTCATCGACGTCACGAGATTGAAGCCGGAGGCATTGGTATAGCCGGTCTTGATGCCGTCGACGCCCTCGACTTTGCCCACCAAACGGTTGTGACCGGAAATGCTCTTGCCGCGGAACGAGAAGCGGGTGGTGGCGAAGTAACGGTAGTACTGCGGGAACTGGTCCTGGATCGCGCGTCCGAGCAGGGCCTGATCCCGCGCCGTGGTGATTTGCGCGTCGTCGGGCAGGCCCGAGGCATTCTTATAAACGGTGTTCCGCATGCCGAGGCCGCGCGCCTTGGCCGTCATCAGCTTGCTGAAGGTATCTTCGTCGCCGCCCAGCGCTTCGGCGATCACCGCCGCAACGTCGTTGGCCGATTTTGTGACGGTGGCCTTTATCGCCTCTTCGACGGTGATGGTCTGGCCGGGCTTCAGCCCCAGCTTCGAGGGGGCCTGGGCGGCGGCATGAGCCGACACCGGCAATTCGGTTTTAAGAGTGATCTTGCCCGCTTCCAGCCGCTCAAACAGCATATAGAGCGTCATGATCTTGGTGAGCGAGGCAGGGTGACGTAAAGCGTCCGGATTGCTGGAATGCAGGATGGCGCCCGTATTGCCGTCGACTACGATGTCCGAATAAGGCGGCGAATAAGAGAGGCCGGTTCCGGACTTCTCCGCCGCGCTTACGTTTTGCGCGCGCATCCGCGGGATCGGCGGTAGCCGAAACGACGGCGATAGCTGTAATGAGAGTGAAAATGCTCCAACGCAGCCCGTGATAGGCTTTGCCAACCTTTTTTTGCATCTTCCCCCGTCCCCCAGCTCCGCTGGCGCCGATTAAGACGCCAAGTCCCTGTCTTGTGCTGATCCGGGAGGAGGGAAGCTCGGTCGAAATGCCTAGATAGGCGCGCCATACAGGCGAGAACGCCGATCTCGACACTCAAAACGGCTTTAACCCCTCACGTCCGGATCGGCCGCCCGTCCCGGCGGCACAGTCGATCAGCCTAGGCAGATGCCCTTGCCAAAGCGTTAAATGAGCAGACCCCCACCTGCAACCCCGAATCCGGCCGATTATAGGCACAGGGTTACTGGTTTTGGGCCCTTTGTCGAGACCGACGGTACCAGGATAGGTTATTTGCGCCTGCGTCGCGCCGCCGCCGGGCACCTTTGCCGCCAGAAGGGCGCTTTGCGAGCCGTGGTGCGTCAGTGTTTGCGTGATGGAGATTTTCCGGCCGGCCACGTTGTTGCAAAGCAATTTGTTGCCGCGCATCGATTGGCGCTCCGCCAGCCAATAGCGATTGACGTTCAAGCCGTCGCTCGTCGGAATAAAGACGTCGATCGAATTGTCATCGATTGTTGTTCAACAGTTCAATTTTAGTTCGTCGAATTTTCGCTGGCAGTTAAACGCAGAATTGGTCTTCTGCGGCGGCATTTGAAGGGAAGCGCTTTATTTGTCTCCAGGCTTGGAGCGAACTGTGCGTGCGGGTGTTCCATTCCCGCGACATGGATCGATCGCAGGTCATTACGGAGACGAAAATGAAAAACGCTTTTGTGCTCGGTGGAATCTTCGCGTTGGCGACCATCTTGGGTTCAACCGCCACTTTGGCTCGAAGCGGCGGCGGCGGCATGCATCTTTCAGGCTCCGCATACGCGCAACCGGATTCCCTGATGATTGTCGACGACGGCGCAACGAGCTTGGCGCGGGCCGACAAGCAAAACCGCAACGTTGTGCGCACCCGCGGCGCCAACAAGCCAGACTCTTGCCCTCCCGGACAGAAAAAGAAATCCGGACTGGGCAACTGCTGATCAGTTGAGTTCATGGCCGCAGCCCGCGAAAGCGGGCTGCGTGATATTGCGAGGCGTGAGACAGGCGACTTGCGAGGTCGTGTTGGAGACTACGATCAATTCACCAGGTGAATTGGAGTGTCGGACCATTGCTGCATGCCAATGATCCTGCAATCGGCCGTGACCTGAGAGAAATCCATACTGACCGAGCCCTTGGTGGTGAAAGTCTTGGTGACGAGCTTGGTGCATTGGTTGGCGTTGCTGCTAGCATTGCCCTGCAGCTCGACGTCCGAGTTGGGCAGATAAATCACTCCATCCACGCTTAAGGTGGCGCCAGGGCCCCAATCATTCGCGACTTTGTAGGTCAACGCAGGATTCTGATAGATCGCAATTCCCTTCCAGGGATTGTCCGCGTTTGTGGGCGGAGAAATCGCCAGCGTCGCGGTGTGGCCGGTGCCATTCGGGAAGTTTATCGCGCTGGCCTTGGTGTTGTTGCCTGTAAAGATAATGGCCGTCCGAACTACGCTGATGTCGGCAGTGGAAGAAAGCGTGAGGCTGCCGTTTTCGATGATGATCAGATAGTCGGTACTCGGATTTTTCGGCGTCAGAAAGCCTGTTCCGGAAACCGTCAGATTTCCACAGACGTGTAATTCGGTATGGAAACTCTTGACCACGGTTTGCACACCTGAGGGCCCGCTGCTGCTGCCCGACGCCGTCGCCGTCCAGCTCGCGCCCGGGGTGGACGATCCGCACTGTGCGCGATCTCGGTCGCAAGGCGCTCGTAGATGTCAGGCAAGACGCGGGCATCGGACTTGGTATTGCTGCAGTTGTTTGCCTGGCCGGCAGCGATCGAATAGGCGGCACCGCTGCCATGCCCATTGCAATTCAGGCTGGTATTCGAGCGGGTAGAGCATC
The DNA here is from genome assembly GCA_963802475.1 of uncultured Alphaproteobacteria bacterium. Taxonomy (GTDB): domain Bacteria; phylum Pseudomonadota; class Alphaproteobacteria; order Rhizobiales; family Xanthobacteraceae; genus CANKHA01. Next base: position 27,410 of record CAWDIZ010000012.1, on the reverse strand, counting down.
CACTAAGCTTGATATTCGGGGCACCGCCGAACAGCATTCCAACGTGCGAAAGCGGTGCACCCTTGTCCAAGGTCAGGATGCAGGAAATTATCGGCGTCGCCGCCCGGCTTAACGGCAGATTTCGCGCTGACCCTTATGGATGACGTACCCATAATGCCTGAGATCCTCGCAGGGACGTCCGCCGACACCGTGCCGGTGTAATTTCCATTCGCGTCCAGTGAAATACCGGCGTTGCGACCGTTCCTTCGTGTTTCACTGCCACGACGGCTTTGGAGGCGTTTGTCGCCATCGCCTGCCAAGTCGAGCTGTCTTCTTTGGCGGCATAGAGCAGCGCGGAACCCAGGGCGGCCTGGAGCCCAACGCGGGCAGCGCTCGCGCGTGAATAATCCATGCCGGCTCCGACGATGCCGATAATCGGCACGATCGTAAGCGCAAGCAGCGGCGCAATGCTGCCGCTCCGGTCATGGACAAAACGAGCCAACAACATAGTGGACCCCCAGCGGAACCCCTTGTTCCAGCCTTTGGCCCGGCATGGAGATACCGTTTTGAAAAATTGTGAGATTCCAGCAAAAATTTGCGCCAAATTTGCCTTTAAATGTCGCTAATTGGCTTGAGTTCACTCGGCTAATGCCCACATCGGGAGGGTGAGGCCGAAAAAGGGCGATCGTCGCGCCGCCCGGAAAGGAACTGGAACCCCGCCAGCCGCAACCTTATGATCTCTAAGGCCGGATTCTTGGCCAGGCTCTCTGCCGTTAAGTCAAGGAAGCGTATTCGCCGCCCACGTCCATGGTAACCACGAACAAAAAGACCTTCGGTCCTGGAAGTGACCCGCTTGGGCGGACGCGCATGGCAGGGGACGAGCGCAAGCGCCGCGGAGACGGGGGTCCCGGCACGGCGATCATCACCAAGACAAAGCCGCAGACCAAGCGTCCGAGCATGTATCGGGTGCTCATCCTCAACGACGACTACACGCCGATGGAGTTCGTCGTTCACGTGCTGGAGCGGTTTTTCAATAAGGATAGTGAATCGGCGCACCGCATTATGATGCATGTGCATAACCATGGCGTAGGCGAATGTGGGGTCTATACTTATGAGGTGGCTGAGACAAAGGTTACGCAGGTGATGGACTTCTCGCGCAAACATCAGCATCCTCTGCAATGCGTGATGGAAAAGAAGTGACGGAGTTAATGTGTTCTAAAAGACCAGGGGCAAGGAAAGTGAAGGGACGTTAATGCCAAGTTTTTCCCGCAGCCTCGAACAGTCTCTGCATCGCGCCTTGGCGCTCGCCAACGAGCGCCATCACGAGTACGCGACGCTGGAACATCTGCTGCTGGCGCTGATCGATGATCACGACGCCGCCGCGGTTATGCGCGCCTGCAACGTCGATCTCGAAAAGCTGCGCCGCAGCCTGATCGCTTATCTTGAATCCGAATTGGAGAATTTGGTCGCGGACGGAGCAGAGGATTCCAAGCCCACCGCGGGATTTCAGCGCGTGATCCAGCGCGCGGTGATCCATGTGCAGTCCTCCGGCCGCGAGGAGGTGACCGGCGCCAATGTGCTGGTCGCGATCTTCGCCGAACGCGAGAGCCATGCGGCCTATTTCCTGCAAGAGCAGGACATGACCCGCTATGACGCGGTGAATTACATCAGCCACGGGATCGCCAAGCGTCCGGGTCTTTCCGAGTCCCGGCCAGTTCGCGGCGTGGAGGAAGAAACCGAAACCAAGACCGGCGATGAGCCGAAGAAAAAGGGCGATGCGCTTGAGGCTTATTGCGTCAACCTCAACAAGAAGGCCAAGGACGGCAAGATCGATCCCCTGATCGGGCGCGACATCGAAATCAGCCGCTGCATCCAGGTGCTGTGCCGTCGGCAGAAGAACAATCCTCTCTTCGTCGGCGATGCCGGCGTCGGCAAAACCGCGATCGCGGAAGGCCTGGCACGCCGCATCGTGCATGGTGAAGTGCCGGATGTCCTGAAGAAGGCCACGGTCTTTGCCCTCGACATGGGCACGCTGCTCGCGGGCACGCGTTATCGCGGCGACTTCGAGGAACGGCTGAAGCAGGTCATCAAGGAGCTCGAGGCTTATCCCGGCGCCATCATGTTCATCGACGAGATCCATACGGTGATTGGCGCCGGTGCGACCTCGGGCGGAGCCATGGACGCATCGAACCTGCTCAAGCCGGCGCTGGCGGCGGGCACGGTGCGCTGCATCGGCTCCACTACCTACAAGGAATACCGGCAGTATTTCGAGAAAGACCGCGCGCTCGTTCGCCGCTTCCAGAAGATCGACGTCAACGAGCCGACGGTTCCCGATGCTATCGGCATCCTCAAGGGCCTGAAGCCGTATTTCGAGGACTATCACAAGCTGAAATACACCAATGAGGCGATCAAGGCCGCGGTGGAGCTGAGCGCGAAATACATCCACGACCGCAAGCTGCCGGACAAGGCGATCGACGTGATCGACGAGTCGGGCGCGGCTCAAATGCTGCTGCCTGAAAGCCGGCGCAAGAAGACCATCGGCCTGAAGGAGATCGAAACCACCATCGCCACCATGGCTCGGATTCCGCCAAAGGCGGTGTCCAAGAATGACGCCGAAGTCCTGCGTCACCTGGAGACGACGCTGAAGCAGGTGGTTTACGGCCAAGACAAGGCGATCGACGCCTTGGCATCTTCGATCAAGCTTGCCCGCGCCGGCTTGCGCGAGCCGGAAAAGCCGATCGGCTGCTACTTGTTCTCAGGCCCGACGGGCGTGGGCAAGACTGAGGTGGCCAAGCAGCTCGCGGCGACGCTTGGGGTGGAGATAATCCGCTTCGACATGTCGGAATATATGGAGCGGCACACAGTCTCTCGCCTGATCGGCGCGCCTCCGGGTTATGTCGGCTTCGACCAGGGCGGCCTGCTCACCGATGGCATCGACCAGCATCCGCACAGCGTGCTGCTGCTGGACGAGATCGAGAAGGCTCATCCGGACCTGTTCAATGTGCTGCTGCAGATCATGGATCACGGCAAGCTGACCGATCACAATGGCAAGCAGGTCGATTTCCGCAACGTGATCCTGATCATGACCACTAACGCGGGCGCGCAGGACTTGGCGAAAGCCGCCTATGGCTTCACCCGCAGCAAGCGGGAAGGCGACGATCTCGAGGCGATCAACCGGATGTTCGCGCCGGAATTCCGCAACCGGCTCGACTCGGTCATCACCTTCGCGCATCTCTCGCCGGAGATCATCGCCAAGGTGGTGGAAAAGTTCGTGCTGCAACTCGAGGCACAGCTCGCCGACCGCGATGTCACCATCGAGCTGTCGGACGATGCTTCGAAGTGGCTGATCGAGCACGGCTATGACGAGCAGATGGGTGCGCGGCCGATGGCCCGTATCATCCAGGAGCACATCAAGAAGCCGCTGGCCGATGAGGTTCTGTTCGGCAAGCTGAAGGCCGGCGGACATGTGCGCGTCATTCTGGTCAAGGACGAGCACGGCGCCGACAAGCTCGATTTTGAATATCTCGATGGACCTGTCACGCCGAAGCCGGAAAAAATCCCGGCGCCCGTGAAACCGAAAAAGCGGGCGGCGCCGAAACGCAAGCCGCCGCGAGGTGGTGGCGACGACGGGCCCCCTCGCGGCTCCGTGCCGAAAGTGCCGCTGGTAAAGGTCTAGCTGGCACCATCAAAACAAGGCGAGCCTGCCTTGACGCGGGCTCGCTTTTTTTGCGCCCCTAAGGCTAAAGCCGATTTGGCCGGCTTTCTTGCCGCGCATGAGGCTACAGCCATGATTCCCGATCCGGCTTCCCGATCCGCGCCGTCGGCCTTCCTGCGCGGATTTGCGGTCGCCTGGCGTTCCATCTTTGCCTATGTGCTGTTCGGCACTTTCGTCGGCATTGGCGCTCTGGGGCATGATTTTGGCTTTTCACTGCTTTGGATGGTGCTGTCGACTGGCTTGATCTGGGCGGGGCCGGCCCAGGTTATCCTGGTCTCCGCGCTCGGCACCGGGGCCAGCGCCATCGAAGCGGCGATCGCGGTGACCCTGAGCGGCGTGCGCCTGCTGCCGATGGTGATTGCGCTTGTGCCCATGCTGCGCACGGAAACAACCCGCACGCGCGATCTTTTGCTGCCGGCGCATTTCACCGCCGTCAGCATGTGGGTGGAAAATCTGCGGCTCCTGCCATCGGTGCCGCGCGATCAGCGCATTGCTTTCAGCAACGGGCTGAGCTGCGGGCTGCTACTGTCGGCGATGCTCGCGACCGCGGTAGGCTTTTATCTCGCCGGCAGCCTGCCGCGGGTTTATGCAGCCGCCTTATTGTTCCTCACGCCGCTGTCCTTCACCGTCTCAGTGGTGCGCAACAGCCATCTGTTGGTGGACCGGCTGGCATTTGCCTTCGGCCTGGTGCTCGCGCCTGTTCTCGCAACCTTGAATATCGATCTCGATCTTCTTTGGTCCGGCGCCGTCGGCGGCACGCTCGGCTATGTACTCTACCGCTCGCGAAGGGCCGCACGATGAATCCAGTCCTGGCGGAGTTTTGGCCCTACCTGGTGCTCATTTTCGTGGGCTTCCTGCCCAATGAGATCTGGCGGCTGCTGGGCCTCGTGCTGGCGCGGCGTCTGCACGAAGGTGCGGAAGTTCTGACCTGGGTGAGGGCCGTCGCCACCGCGATTCTGGCGGGCGTGGTCGGCAAGTTGATCTTCTTTGCGCCCGGCGCGCTAGCGACCGTGCCGTTGTCGGTGCGGATTGGCGCGACCTTGGTTGGCCTTCTCGCCTTCGTGCTAATCCGCCGCTCGGTTTTCGCCGGTGTGGTGGCGGGTGAAGCGGCGCTGATCGGCGGTGCGCTGTTGCTCAGCCCTTGAGGGCGGCGGCAAGCTTGCCGGCATGCTCAGCCAGCACTTCCGGCCGTTCCTTGTGCGTGGCGGGCGGCTTCATCGGCACGCCGTCGTGGCGCGGAATCACGTGCACGTGCAGATGGAACACGACCTGGCCGCCGGCGCCCTCGCTGAACTGCTGGATGGTAACGCCGTGGGCGCCGAAGGCCTGAATCGAGGCTTGCGCCACCTTCTGTGCGACTTTCATCACATGGGCGAAATCATCGGGATTCACGTCGAGGATGTTGCGCGCCGCCGTCTTCGGCAGCACCAGCGCATGGCCAGGCGCCCGCGGCATGATGTCGAGAAAAACGACCGCCTTGCCGTCCTCATAAACTTTGTAGGCCGGCAGTTCGGCGCGTAGGATTTTCGCAAATATATTGTTCGGATCATAAGCCGGCATGGCGTTCCCTGTCCCGGACCATCTTGAGATTCCGTCCCAATCTTATCATGGCCGTCCGGCGGCGAGGTCCTTACGGAACGGGGCGAGCGTGGCGAGTTCGGCCCCCTCCGTCGCCACATAAGCACGCTCGCGGGCCAAAAAGTCGGCGACGGCGCGGCGCAGTGCGGGATCGGCGATGAAATGCGCGGAATAGGTGGTGATGGGCAGGTAGCCGCGGGCAAGCTTGTGCTCGCCTTGGGCGCCCGCCTCGACGCGGGCGAGGCCATGGGCGATGGCATAGTCGATGGCCTGGTAATAGCAGACTTCGAAATGCAGCATCGGGTGATGCTCGACCGCCCCCCAATGGCGGCCATAGAGGGCGTCGGAGCCGATGAAATTGATGGCGCCCGCGATCCAGCGGCCGGCGCGCTTGGCCATCACCAGGAGGATGCGGTCGGCCATGCACTCGCCGACAAGTGAAAAGAATTCGCGGGTCAGGTAGGGCCGACCCCATTTGCGCGACCCCGTTTCCATATAGAAAGCGAAGAAGGCATCCCAAATGCCTTCAGTAAGGTCCTTTCCGCTCAGCCAGTGTACCGTAATACCGTTCGCGAGGGCCTCGGCGCGCTCACGCCGAATGGTTTTGCGCTTGCGCGAGGACAACACAGCGAGGAAATCCTCGAACGAGCCATAGCCGGCATTGCTCCAATGGAATTGCTGGTCGGTGCGCAGAAGAAATCCTCGCGCCGCAAGGAAACGTGCTTCCGTCTCCGGCAAGAAGGTGAGGTGGACCGATGACGTCCCAAGTTCTTCGCACAGCGTGACCAGTCCAGCGGCGAGCGCCGCCCGCACCTGCTCAGGCCGCCGGCCGGGACGGGTAAGCAGTCGCGGTCCGGTGGCGGGCGTGAAAGGCACGGAGACTTGCAACTTGGGATAATAGCTGCCGCCGGCGCGCTCATAGGCCTCCGCCCAGCCGCGGTCGAAAACATACTCGCCGCGCGAATGCGACTTCAGATAGCAGGGCGCAGCGCCGACAATTTCGCCCTGCGCGTTTTCCGCCACCAAATGTTGCGGGTCCCAGCCGGTGCGGCGGCCGACCGATTTCGACAATTCCAGGGAATGCAGAAATTCGTGAGTTACGAATGGATTGAAGCAATATCCTCGCCTGGGATCGAGGATCTTAGAGGCCGGCTCAGATTCCGGTTTAACCGCCATGTCCAAGGCGCAGGCATTCCATCCATCGGCAAGGATATCGCCGAGAGACGAAACCGTACGGAGGCGGAGGCTATCGCTCATGCGGAACGCCAGTTCTTGCTTGCGCTTTATGGCCGAAATCCCTCGAAAATCATCTGATCCGCCCAGCGCGCGGCGCGGACGCGGTCGTCCGCGCTGCGAACCGTCCATGTCAGTAGCGGCAGCCGCAAAAGATAACGGCTGATCAGCGGTACCGGCGAGGGCAAATCGCGCACCGAATAGGCGAGGAATTGCGGGCGGGCTTCCCAAAGGGCGCCGCCATAGTCCGTGCCGCTCCGGAGCCAGCTTCTGTCCTTGTGATCCGCTCGGTAATGGCGCTCGGCCACCAGGCCGCGCCGCAATCCCGCAGCCGCATGCCGAATCGCCGCGGTCTGGCCGGGATCGAACGACATGACTGCGACCGGACCGCTATAGCCGCGCAACAGTTCTGCAACGCGCATCGGCAGCCGCCGGTCGCCATCGAAATGGCTCTTCAGCTCCAGCAGCAGCGTGACCCTCCCGGCGACAAGCTCGCACAATTCGCCCAGGCTGATCATGTGGTCGCTGGTCGCCTTGAAGGCAACGCGCCGCAGCGCCGCCGCATCAATCGCCTTCAGGGCTCCATCGGCGTCGGTCAGACGTCCCAATGCGTCGTCGTGGTAGACCATCGCCTCGCCATCAGCGGTGACCTGCAGGTCAACTTCAATGGCATAGTTCGCGGCGACAGCCGCGGCGATGGAAGAGGGGGTATTTTCGATGATGCCGCGTGCGGCGTCATGCAATCCGCGGTGCGCCACGGGACGGGCCGTCAGCCAGTCGGGCCCGCTGCTCATGGCCACGCCTCAGGAGACTTCGAAGGCACCCTCGACCTCGACCGCGGCGTCCAGCGGCAGGGCCGCCACGCCGATCGTGGTGCGCGCATGCCGGCCCTTTTCGGCGAATGCCGTCACCATGAGATCGGAGGCGCCGTTCATCACTTTTGGGCCATCGATGAAATCCGGCATGCAGTTGATGAAGCCGCCGAGGCGTACAACGCGCACGACTTTATCGAGGTCTCCGAGCGCTGCCTTCAGCTGCACGAGGAGATTGACCGCGCAGGCGCGTGATGCCTTCTGCCCGTCCTCGATCGAAACGTCGCCACCGAGCTTGCCCTTGGCTAGGAGTTTGCCTTCGGCGTCCAGACAGAGCTGGCCGGATACGACGAGAAAATTCCCGGTACGCACGAAGCCGACGTAATTGGCGGCGGGTGAGGCGGGCGTATGCAGCACGATCCCGAGTTCCGCAAGCTTCTTTTCCACCGTTCCGGGCATTCAATCCTCCGTTACAATTTGGTCGGCCGCCGCGCGATAACCTTAATCCCATTGTCTTCGCCGATCAGGCGGTCGCTGGCAAGCTCTGGCGCGGCGTCGCTTGCGGCGCAACGACTATGACTCTATGTTTTCTTGATGGAAGGAGAAGGATTCTCATGATCTTTGCCGCCAGAATTTGCTCGCTGTTTTTCGGGGCAGTGGCAGCCGCAGGCGTGGCCTGCGCCGCGCCGGCGGGCAATCCCGATCTCGACGTGGCGAGGGTCGAACTCGCGCCGCACCGGGCGGTCTACGACTTACGCCTTGCCCAGTCCCGCAACAGCCGTTCGGCCGAAGGGGTCACGGGGCGCATCCTCTACGATTTCTCCGGCAACTCCTGCGATGGTTACGACTTGCAGTTCCGCCAAGTATCCGAGCTGAACACTGGTGAGGGAAAGTCTGCGGTAAGCGATTTGCGTACCGTCACCTGGGAAGACGGCACGGCAACGAATTATCGATTCCAGTCGGAGAACCTGATCGACCAGAATCAGGTCGAAACGGTGGACGGACAAGCAGAGCGCCGCGCCGGGGGTGTCGCGGTAAATCTAACCAAGCCGGGCCGTAAGAAGTTCGACACTGACGCGGGGGTGGTATTTCCGACCGAGCACATGCGCCGCATCATCTTGGCGGCGCGCGCCGGCAAAACGATTTTGGACCTGCCGGTCTATGACGGCTCGGAAAATGGCGAAAAGATCTTCAACACGCTCACGATCATCGGCGCACCGATCCCGCCGGATCAGCGCATACCGACGGACGCAGCGGCGGGGCAGCCGGTCCTCGACGGCATGAAACGTTGGCCGGTGACCATCAGCTATTTCGAGAGGGATACAAAGGGCGGCGAGCAGACGCCGCTCTATTCCATCGCTTTCGAACTATATGACAACGGCATCTCGCGCGCGCTCACGCTCGACTACAACGACTTCGTCCTCCGCGGCGACATGAGCGTGCTTGAGATCAAGGATAGCAAGCCCTGCCGCTGAGCCATGCTCAGGCTTCGCCGCCTGCCTCCGCCAGCGCCTGCCGCGCCACCTCAAGGGCTCCGGGGTCGATGCGGGCATGGCCGACGAATGCCACCAGGAGATCCTCATCGCCGCTCACATAATCCAGGACGCCGACAAGGAAATGGCGCTCGCGGGCGGCCGCCCGAATCTCGCCCGGCCCCATGCCGGTCAGGGCCAGGAAACGGCCTAGGCGCTCCCCATCCTGGGCAATGAAGGCCAGGGCCTGCATGGCCAAGACTTCCGCCACTTCGGCGGCCAGCACTCCTCGCCGGGAATGGGACATCTGTTTGCGTTTCCGTAACAAATCCCAACTAACTTGTGACGACCAGGGCTGGCGGTGCGCCCGTTGGCCATGCACTTGTTGCGTAGCGCGCGATCAGCAAAATGAATAGCGGTTTTGCGTCATTTCGCGCGTCATTTCGGGGTTAGGCGCAGGACTTTTTCGGCGAGCCACGGGGATTTCGCCGATCATGAATTGGGGCGCGGCGAGAACCGGCAAGGCGGGGGGAATGCCCAAAACTGTCATGATCGTGGAAGACAACGAGCTCAATATGAAGCTCTTTCACGACCTGTTGGAAGCCCATGGTTACCAAACCGTAGGCACACGCAACGGAAGCGAGGCGCTCGATCTTGCGCGCAAGCATCGTCCGGACCTTATCCTGATGGACATCCAGCTGCCGGAGGTCTCCGGGCTGGAGGTGACCAAATGGCTGAAGGATGACGCCGAGCTCAAGAGTATACCGGTAGTGGCGGTCACTGCCTTCGCCATGAAGGGCGACGAGGAACGTATCCGTGAGGGAGGTTGCGAGGCCTATTTGTCGAAGCCAATTTCGGTCGGCAAGTTCATCGAAACCATCCGCCATTTCCTCGGCACCGTGGAAGGAGGCCGCCAATGACCGCACGCATCCTTGTCGTCGACGACATCGCTGCCAACGTCAAGCTGCTCGAGGCCCGGCTTTCGGCGGAATATTTCGACGTTCTCACCGCCATGAACGGCCGCGATGCGCTGACGATCTGTGAGCGCGCGGAGTGCGAGGTGGTGCTGCTCGACGTCATGATGCCGGGGCTGGACGGCTTTGAGGTCTGCCGCCAGCTCAAGAGCAACCCCGCCACCCACCATATCCCGGTGGTGATGGTGACGGAGCTCGATCAGGCGTCGGATCGCGTGCGCGGGCTCGATGCCGGCGCCAACGACTTTCTGACCAAACCGGTATCTGACGTGGCGCTGGTCGCGCGCGTGCGCTCGCTGGCGCGCCTGAAAATGATGACTGACGAGCTGCGCATGCGTGCTGTCACGTCGAAAGAGATCGGCATTCAGAATCCGGAGCGCGAGGCGGTATCGGACCCCGGTCGGCATGGCCGTGTTCTGCTGATCGACAACCGTCCGGCGTCGCACGAGCGCATCGCGGCAATGCTCAATGAAGAGCATGCGGTCGAGATTGAAAGCGATCCAAACAACGCAATGTTTCGCGCCGCAGAGGGTGGCTTCGATCTCGTCATCGTCTCGCTTGCCCTACAGAATTTCGATGGATTGAGGTTGTGCAGCCAGCTGCGCTCGCTTGACCGCACGCGCAATGTACCCGTCCTGGCGATTTCCGAGGGCGACAGCAATGCGCGTCTGGTGCGTGGCCTGGAAATCGGCATCAACGACTATCTCATGCGTCCGATCGACAAAAACGAGCTGCTTGCACGCGTGCGCACCCTGATACGCAAGAAGCGCTATACCGAACGCCTGCGCTACAATGTGCAGATGTCGATCGAAATGGCGATCACCGATTCGCTGACCGGGCTGTATAACCGCCGTTACATGGAGAGCCATCTCAGCTCGCTGCTGGAACAAGCGGTCTCGCGCAAAAAGCCGCTCACGGTGCTTGTGCTCGACATCGATTATTTCAAGGCGATCAACGACACCCACGGCCATGACGCCGGCGACGAGGTGCTGCGTGAATTCTCTTTCCGCATCAAAAAGTCGATCCGTGGCATCGATTTGGCTTGCCGCTACGGCGGCGAGGAATTCGTGGTGGTCATGCCGGAAACCGATTTGACGGTGGCGACCATGGTGGCAGAGCGGTTGCGCCGGCGCATCGCAACCGAGCCTTTCCCGATCCAGGACGGCGCGCGCTCGACCGAGGTTACTATCTCCATCGGGATATCGGCGCTCGGCAAGGACGAAACCGCGGCGAATATTCTCAAACGGGCGGATGCCGCGCTCTACCGCGCCAAGCGCGACGGCCGCAATCGCGTGGTTCCGGACGCCGCCTGACGCCCGCCCAATCCAGTCCTTTCGCGCCCAACGGTTGACGGTCCCGAGCGGCGCGGCTGGCACTTATCCTGACACGAGAACACAATCATCTGCGCATGCAATTTGTGGGTTCCCGGCTGACGTAGTAGAGGCCACCACGCGCTGCGCGTTGCAATTTGACGCGCACACCTTGCGATGCGATGCCGTTGGAATACACCCGCGAGGCTCCCATGTGGCCAAGCCGCCGTCTGCTCGACCTCCTCCGCATTGAGCATCCGATCATCCAGGCCCCAATGGCAGGCGCCATGGATGGCGATCTCGTCGCAGCTGTGTCCGAGGCAGGCGGGCTCGGATGTCTGCCCTGCGCCATGTTGAATGCCGAAAAGCTGCGTGAGGAAGTCGGAAAAATCCGTGCGCGCACGACAAAACCGATCGGACTAAATTTTTTCTGTCACACTGCTCCCGTGCCCAACAATGCACGCGAGGCGGACTGGCGGGAGCGGCTGACTCCGTATTACCGGGAGCTTGGTATCGATCCGGCGGCACCGGTGCCGTTTTCCAATCGCGCGCCCTTTGACGAGACCCTGCTGGCGACGGTGTTGGAAACCAGGCCGGAAGCGGTGACTTTTCATTTCGGGCTGCCCGCGGCCCCGCTCTACGAGAAACTCAAGCGCGAAGGTTTTCTGGTCATCAGCTCGGCTACGACGGTGGCGGAGGCGCGCTGGCTGTCCGAGCGCGGGGTCGATGCGATTATCGCGCAGGGCTTCGAGGCCGGCGGCCATCGCGGCATGTTTCTGACCGAGAATGTGGCCTCGCAAGTTGGCACGCTGGCGCTGGTGCCGCAGGTGAGGGACGCTGTATCCGTGCCGGTCATTGCGGCCGGAGGCATCGCCGATGCGCGCGGAATAGCTGCGGCCTTTGCGCTCGGCGCCGATGGGGCACAGATCGGCAGCGCCTATCTGCATACGCCGGAGGCAAAGATTTCGACGCCGCACCGCGCCGCGATACGGTCGGCGCGCGACGACGGCACTGTTGTCACCAATGTGATGACTGGCCGTCCCGCCCGCGGCTTCGTCAACCGCGTCATCCGCGAGCAGGGCCCGATCTCGGATGTCCCGGAATTTCCACTCGCCGCCGGCGCGTTGCAGCCGCTGCGCGTAAAGACGGAAGCGCAGGGTTCGGGAGATTTCTCGCCGATGTGGTCCGGACAGGCTGCCGCGCTCGGCCGAGCTTTCGCCGCCGGCGAGCTGACGCGCAAGCTTGCCGCCGAAGCGCTGGAGCGGCTGCGAAATCTCGCGGGCTGACAGCGGTTCCGACTAGAAGGTCGCAAACGCTCGGGCGATCGCGTTGACGCCGCTTTTCACGTCGGGATTTTTCACTTGATCGGCAGCCTCGGTAGCTGCGTTCCGCAGCAGCTGGCGATCGTCCGGAGCCAAGAATTTTGCAGCCTGCGGCGTCATTTTCAGCAAAAGAGCGACGCGCAGGAGTTGCCAGTCATCCGGCAGGCCTTCGAGCGCCAAGGTATGAAGCAGTCCGATTATGGACTTCGCGGCGTTATCGCTGATGTTGTTCAGCGTTTTTCTGAATTCGGGGTCCTTGCGCTGTTCCGGTGTGGACGCGAGAACCTGCGCTGACGCCGTATTGATCATCGCGGCCTGAAGGTTGATCTGGGCGTCGTAGTAGCGGCCGAATTCCGGCGCGAAGGTCACGGTGTTCTGGTTGGCTCTCACTGTCAATTTCGGGTCTTTGGCGACCACATTTACTTCCTTGGTGCCGGTGCCCGCCAGATAATAGACCAGCCCAACCCTTGTCGCCGCCTTGCTCCAGTCGTTGAGTTTTTGCACTTCCGTCCACGGCAGCGGCTTTTGTCCCTCGATCTGCTTGGTATCAAACACGGTGTCGAGCAGTGGCTTGACGGCCGGATCGGAATAACGAGGAGGCTGGCCCGTGGCGTGGGAATCCTTCGCCAGAGCGAGAAAGGAATCGGCCGCCTTGTTGATATTCGCGATTTTGGCAGCATCCAGCGTCTGCGCCTCGGCCATGCCGTAAGGTGCCGCCAGCGCGGCGATAACCGTCAGGATTTGCATAAGTCGGCGCATGAGGCGGCCTTCCTGTCATAATTGGCGGGGTCGACCAATCTAACCGGGCCACGGGCGGCTTGGGTAGAGGATTTTAAGTGCCGAGGTTGCCCCGAGAAATGCCACCCTGCTATATGGCGGCGTTTCCTGAACGAGGATCACCCATGTCCGTGGATGCCGCTACCGTCCGGCGCATCGCGCATCTGGCGCGTATTGCCGTTGCCGAGCAAGAGGTCGAACACCTGGGCGGTGAGATCAACGCCATTCTCGCCTTCGTCGAGCAGCTTGCCGAGGTTGATGTGGCCGAGGTCGAGCCGATGACCTCGGTGACCCCCATGCAGATGAAGCGGCGGTCCGATCTGGTGACGGCCGGCGGCGATCCGGATGCCGTGTTGCGAAATGCGCCTGCGCGGGAAGGGAATTTCTTCGCCGTCCCCAAAGTGGTGGAGTGACATGCGTACATGGCACTCCACCATCCTCGGGCGAGCGAAGCGAGGGCCGAGAATTTCCTGCAGCAGACCGGATGGCGGGGACATCAGGGCGTTTACGCCCGCCTTCGACGGGCCATGCCCGGCCATGACGAGCTAACAGCATGGCGGACGAGCTTACCTCCCTGACCATCACCGAAGCGCGCAGCGGATTGGCGGAAAAGGATTTCACCGCTGCCGAACTGGCTGACGCGCATCTGGCTGCCATGGAGCGCGCCCGCGCGCTCAACGCCTATGTTCTGGAGACGCCGGAGCGCGCCAGCGCCATGGCCAGAGCAGCAGACGCGCGGATTGCCAAAGGTGCAGCCGGACCGCTCGAAGGCATTCCCTTGGCGGTGAAGGACCTTTTTGCCACTGAGAACGTGCGGACCACCGCATGCAGCCGCATCCTCAAAGACTTCTCACCGGCTTACGAGTTCGAGCGTGACCGAGAATTTGTGGCGCGATGGCGCGGTGCTGCTCGGAAAGACGAACTGCGACGAATTCGCCATGGGCTCGTCGAACGAGACCTCGGCCTTCGGCCCGGTGGTCTCACCCTGGCGGCGGAAGGGCGCTAATACGCCGCTCGTGCCCGGCGGTTCCTCCGGCGGATCGGCCGCGGCGGTGGCCGCGCATCTCGCGCTCGGCGCGACCGGCACCGATACCGGAGGTTCGATCCGGCAGCCTGCTTCCTTTACCGGCATTGTCGGGATGAAGCCGACATATGGCCGCTGCTCACGCTGGGGGATTGTCGCTTTCGCCTCCTCGCTCGACCAGGCCGGTCCCTTTGCGCGGACAGTGCGCGACAGCGCGATCCTGCTCCGCTCCATGGCGGGACACGATCCAAAAGATGCGACTTCGGTCGATTTACCGGTGCCCGACTATGAGGCCGCCATAGGCAAGTCGATCAAGGGCAGGCGAATTGGCATTCCGAAGGAATATCGCATCGATGGCATGCCGGCGGAGATCGAGAAGCTGTGGCAGCGGGGTGCCGAGTGGTTGAAGGCGGCGGGCGCCGAGCTTGTGGAAGTCTCGCTGCCGCACACCAAATACGCTCTGCCGGCCTATTACATTGTCGCTCCCGCGGAAGCTTCCTCCAATCTCGCCCGCTACGATGGCGTGCGCTACGGGTTGCGCGTGCCCGGCAGCGACGTGACCGGCATGTATGAGAAAACCCGCGCCGAAGGCTTCGGCTCAGAGGTGCGCCGGCGCATCATGATCGGCACTTACGTACTTTCGGCTGGCTATTACGACGCCTATTACCTGCGCGCGCAAAAGGTGCGGACGCTGATCAAGCAGGATTTCGAAAACTGCTTCAGCGCTGGGGTTCACGCTATCTTGACGCCGGCCACGCCCTCGGCTGCTTTCGGCATCGGCGAGAAGGGCAAAACCGACCCAGTCGAAATGTACCTGAACGACGTCTTCACCGTGACCGTGAACATGGCGGGCCTGCCCGGCATTTCCGTGCCTGCCGGCCTTGACGCACAGGGGCTCCCGCTCGGGTTACAGCTTATCGGGCGCCCCTTTAAGGAGGAAAGCTTGTTTGCGCTCGGTCATGTGATCGAAAAAGCGGCAGGTATTTTCGCCCCCAAAACCTGGTGGTAGGCGCCTACTAGAAAAAATTTCAATAGGGAACTGGATACCTGTGCAGCGCGTTAATCCGCGTCTCGTCGGATATTGCCCGCTTTTTTATCGCCGATTGCAGATAAATACCAAAGTGATTCATCATGATACCAAGTGAGCCTCCAAAGCCGCCCGCCGAATCTTCGCCGCCACCGACGCCGGAACAGGTTGGAGAGCTTCTGACCTCGCCGGAAATGGCGAAGGCAGTGGAGAGCGACGAATTCAAACGCTTTCTCGACCACGTGCCGATCGCGATTGTAATTTCCTGGGGCGTGGAGGATCAGCCGCGCATTGTCTATGCCAACCTCGCTTTTGAAGCCCTGACCGGCCAACCTGTTGCGGAGATCGAGGGAGAATCGTTATCAATCCTGGATCGTTTTACCCATGAGGATGACGCCTCCCTCAGCCTCGGCAAAGCGGTCGCGGCCGGCGAGGATTTTCTCGGCACATTCCGGTCCAACACCGCAGAGGGAAAGCAGGTCCTCGCGCAGGCCTATGCCAGCGTAATTGAGAGCGAAAACGGCGGCGAGAGCTACCGCATTGCGGCCCTCGTCGACGTCACCAATCGCGAGCGCTCGCAGCGCGAGGAGTTCGAAAAAGAGATCCGCGATAAAGATATGCTGCTCAAGGAGTTGCAGCACCGTGTCAAAAACAACCTGCAACTCATTACAGCGTTGATCCGGCTCGAGGCGCGCGCCGCGCAACGCGGCGACAAGGTCGATCTCGATCGCCTCGCCGGCCGTATCGATACGCTGTCACTGCTGTATCAGGCGCTGTCGACCGACCATTGGGGCCCGACGGTGGATCTTGCGCCCTATCTCAGCGATATCGCTTCGGCCTCGGTGCGCGCCCATGCGACCAGCGGTATCACCCTGGATCTGAAGATGAGCTATTGCCCGGTTTCGATCGACGTCGCGATGCCGGCCGGGCTGTTAATCAACGAACTGCTGGCAAACACTTTCAAACATGCCTTCGAGGGGCGCGAGACGGGCACCATCACCCTCGAATGCGCGCGCGAGGACGAGGATCGCTATCGCATCATTTTCGCCGATGATGGGCTGGGCTTCACTCGCGGGACGACCTGGCCGACACCCGGTAAGCTCGGCGCGCTGATCCTGCAAACGCTGCGGGAGAATACCCGACAATTGAACTTTCAACTGATATCGGAGCCCGGTAAGGGCGCGCGGATCACGATCGAGTTCGTCTCCCGGCCCACGCTGCAAAGAGCCAGTTGATTCCCATCCCGCGTGGGGCCTCACGTCAGTGCTTTTTCGGCACCGTCGGTTTCGGCATTCCTACCGTCAGGTTTTCGGTGTTGCCGCCGGCCGGCACGCCGTAGACCACGAAACCCACGAGCAACGCCAGCAGCGCGATGCCGCCCAGCACGATGGCGAGAAATGTTTTTTTGCCGCCGGTTTCGGCCATCGTGGGCCCCTGTTTGCCCGAATAACATCGAATACTATTGGCAAAGTCGTGACCGGTGATAGTGACCAATTGCCGCCGCGACATGGTAGCCCAAGCCAGCCTTGAAGGACGCGGCCGGACCCTCTATCGAAGGGCACAAGGGGTACCGTCATGGATGCTACGACCAAGACCAAGTTGATCAAAGGCGCTACCGGCGACTGGGAAGTCGTCGTCGGCATGGAAGTGCATGCTCAGGTAACATCCAACGCCAAGTTGTTTTCGGGCGCGTCGACGGAATTCGGCGGCGCGCCGAACGCGCATGTCTCGCTGGTCGACGCGGCAATGCCGGGCATGCTGCCGGTGATCAATGAGGAATGCGTCAAACAGGCGGTCCGCACCGGCCTTGGGCTCAAGGCTCAGATCAATCTCAGGTCAGTATTCGACCGGAAGAATTATTTCTACCCAGACCTGCCGCAGGGCTACCAGATCAGCCAATACAAATCGCCAATCGTCGGAGAGGGCGAGGTGACCGTTGACGTGCCGGATGCGGACACGATCACCGTCGGCATCGAGCGCCTGCATCTCGAGCAGGACGCCGGCAAGTCGCTGCACGATCAGCATCCCACCTTTTCCTATGTCGACCTCAACCGGTCCGGTGTCGGGCTGATGGAGATCGTTTCCAAACCGGACATCCGATCGTCCAAGGATGCCATGACCTTCGTGGCCAAGCTGCGCAGTATCCTGCGCTATCTCGGCACCTGCGACGGCGACATGGAAAAAGGATCGCTGCGTGCGGATGTGAACGTCTCGGTACGCCGGCCGGGCGAGCCGCTCGGGACCCGCTGCGAGATCAAGAACGTCAATTCCATCCGCTATATTGGTCAGGCCATCGAGCATGAGGCGCGGCGCCAGATCGAGATCCTGGAGGAAGGCGGCCGCATCGATCAGGAAACGCGGCTGTTCGATCCCGGCCGGGGGATCACCCGCTCCATGCGGAGCAAGGAAGAGGCGCATGATTATCGCTATTTCCCCGACCCCGACCTGCTGCCGCTGGAATTCGATCAGTCTTACGTGGACGAACTGAAGGCGCACCTGCCGGAGCTGCCGGACGCGAAGAAGGCACGCTTCATGCGCGACTTCGCTCTATCCGGCTATGACGCCGGCGTACTGGTGGCCGAACGCGCGACCGCCGAATTCTTCGAGGCTGCGGCGAAGGGACGCGATTCCAAGGCGGCAGCCAACTGGGTGATCAACGAGCTGGCCGGCCGGCTGAACAAGGAAGGCAAGGACGTCACGGCCTCGCCGGTATCGGCGGAACAACTCGGCGCGATCCTGGACCTGGTGGCGGAGGGGACCATCTCGGGCAAGATTGCGAAGGACCTGTTCGAAATCGTCTGGACCGAAGGCGGCGATCCGCGCGCACTGGTCGAAGCGCGCGGGCTTAAGCAGGTGACCGATCTAGGCGCCATCGAGCGGATGGTGGACGATCTCATCGCCGGCAATTCCGACAAAGCGGCGCAGGCGAAGGAAAAGCCCGCCGTTATTGGCTGGTTTGTGGGTCAGGTGATGAAATCTTCGGGCGGAAAAGCTAGCCCGCAAGTGGTCAACGAACTGCTCAAGCGCAAACTCGGACTGTAATCCATGTCCGATCGCTGACTAAGCGACACCGTAACGCTCCTTTATTCTTTGCCGCGATGCGAAGGCGGTCTTGCGCGCCGAGGCGCAACGCGCCCGGTTTTCGCCAGCGAAGATCCGGGCGTGAACGCCGTCCGCCAGGTATGCGCGACCCCTCGCAGGCGAATCACCAGAAGGCCGATTCGAGCGAGTGAGAGCGGTTTGGCGCTTTAAAGCGCTGGGCGACGCCACCCTGTGAAAAAAATTTTGGGAGGGTAAATGGCCGCTGGCGGGTCGATTTTTGGGCGCGTTTCTGTCGACTGTCACGATTTGTTGGGTGCAGAGCGTTTTCCAAGGAAAATTTTGCGCGCACGAGAAATCCTTATTTCATCGGGCTTTATTGCGTCGCGGGCAAATGCGCGGAAAAAGTTTTTGTTGACGAGACAATCATGCGCGCTTCGCATGATGCCGTACCCCTCGCGTGCGGCCCCGCGACAGCGTTCCACCGCGGCATACACAGTTCGTTAAGCGGAGTCGCTGTTTTTTGCATTGTGCTGTAGTAATCAAAGTGCAGTGCACGTCGATTCGCGACTGCACTGTTACTACAGCGCCATTTAATCGTGGCTAGGAGGGCAGCATGGCTAAGAGAGCCAAATCGAAGACCAAGTCAGCGGCGAAGAAGACAGCCAAGAAGACGAAGCGCAAATCCGCTAAGAAGAAGAAGTAAGGCCGCTCGATCGATCGGCTTCGAGACAGTCGACAGACTGTGTCACACGAGCCGGCGATGCCAGAGGGCAGGAGGCGGTGACGCCACCCCCCGAAGCGACGCCGGCTCTAGTCGACAAGAGGGCGTCGGCGAGACAGGGTTCAAGCTTCCCAGGCATTATTGTCTGAGAAAAGGAGGGTGGAGAAATCCGCGCTCCACCCGGCGAGAGCCGGGGCAGCTTGTCCCGCGATCTCGCCGACGCCCTCAATGTATTTGCGGGGCGAAATCGTCCATCCGGCACGGTTCTTCAGGTTTCCCAAAGCTTTGATAATGACGCCTGGCCCGGCCGGAAAACTCCGTTTGCGGTTTGCCGGCCCGCAGCCTAGCTCTGGGCGGACGCCCTGCAACAGGAGCCGGCTTTCATCATGGCGCGCGCCAGCAAATCGAAAATCACACGCAAGTCCGCAACCGCGCGACCCGAACGCGCAGCGCAAAAGCCAATCGATCTGTACTACTGGTCGACGCCAAACGGCTTTAAGATTTCCATCATGCTGGAGGAATGCCGGCTTCCTTACCGGGTGATCCCGATCAACATCTCCAAGGGCGATCAGTTCAACCCGGAATTTCTGGCGATCTCTCCCAATAACCGGATACCTGCAATCGTCGACCCTCAGGGGCCGGGCAGCAAGCCGATTTCGATCTTCGAATCGGGCGCGATCCTGCAATACCTCGGGCGCAAGACCGGAAAATTCTATCCCGCCTCCGAGCGCGCGCGGGTCGAGGTGGAACAGTGGCTGTTCTGGCAGGTGGGCGGGCTCGGCCCCATGGCGGGTCAGGCGCATCACTTTCGCCTCTATGCACCCGAAAAACTGCCTTACGCGATCGATCGCTATACCAACGAATGCAACCGCCTTTACGGAGCGATGAACACACGCCTTGCCGACCGGGAGTTTCTTGCCGGCAAATATTCCATCGCCGACATCGCCTGCGTCGGCTGGGTAACCCGGTGGGCGCGGCACGGCCAGGACATCGAGCAATTCCCCCATGTGAAGCGCTGGCTTGAAACCATGCTGGCGCGTCCGGCAGTCGACCGCGGAATCCATTTGAAAGCGGAAGAGGCCGCTAAGGTGGATATGAAGGACCCGCAGGTCCAAAACATTTTGTTCAATCAGCGCGCACGCTGAACGAGCTTCCAAAGTAGTTAGCAAGGCGCCAACCGGCACGGTTAGCAATTACTCGCCAAATAACGAAAAATAAGCGCAAATGAAAAAAAACCCACTTCTATCGGAGCTTTAGCGGATGAATTGAGCCTTGCCGCGATCCGAGGCTTTTGATCGTTACCATTCGATTCATCGCGATAATTAAACAGCCGTTCAAATTTTCGCTTGAATATTCCCCGGTGCGGCGGCGAACCCGTCGCGTCAATGGTGAAGTCCGCAAAGCCAGCGGCACGCGCCGAAAGGGAAGCGAGAGATGGGACGCTACGAACTTCCAGAGAACGAGACGGCGCTCGCGGGGGCTGCGCCAACGAGCGGTGAGGCGCTCTTCGCCCTCGGCATGATGTACTCGTCAGGCAATTCTGTGCCGGTGGATCTCGTGTCTGCGCATATGTGGTTCAATCTGGCGGCGATGAGGGGCTTTGCCGACGCCGTGCAACTGCGGCGCGAAATTGCGGCTGAGATGACCGATGCCGAGATCGGCAAGGCCCAGCTTGCTGCGCGCGAATGGCTGAAGCTGCATCCGGAACCGCAGGTCAAAGCTTGCGTCAAAGCCGCATCGCTGGCGGTTGCCGCCTAGCGAACGGGTCTTCCCGGATTGCTTGCCAAGCCCCTGTCGCTCGGGCATATCCGACCGTGACGGAGACGTGGCCGAGTGGCTGAAGGCGGCGGTTTGCTAAACCGCGAAGCCCCGTCCCCTCAGGTTACGATCTGTACCGTTGAAGCCCGTTTTATCGGGTTTTTCACGCCCCTAAGCGCCGCCCTCATCCCCGCCAGTTCCGGCCTGTTTCGTCTGGTCCGGTGGCAATCCCGGTGGCAAAAGCCGCGCCGTCGCTTTGCCATCAAGGCTTTCGCCTTCGGTTTCGTGATGATCTATTTCCTCTAAAGCAGTCGGGGGGCTGCGCAAGAATGTGCCCCTCGGAACAATAGGAATTTGGCGACTTTTGTGCCCGTGTTGAATGGCGGAGGTGAGGTCGCTTCCGTGTGTGGCGACCTTCCACCGACGCGTGTGCCCCCGGCCTTGCTGGGGGCACTCCTATTTAGTGGGTGCGGCGGTGGAGGCGAACGCCAGCGGCAACCCCGAGGATCTGCAACACGCGACCGGACCTCTTCCGCCGCGCCTTAGACGCCGAAGGCTGGGCAGCGTCGGGCTGCGCGCGTTGCCCCAAAGGACAATTTGCAACCACGGCAAGATTTGTTGAGCTTGTTACGAACTGTCATGTGGATGGCCTGTGAGGGGGCTGCGCCATGCCGGAAACGACGGAATATTACTTTAAGCGCGCGGACGAGGTTAGAAGTCCTCCGGCACCACCGCTGTCGATCCCCTCCTAAAGCAGGAATTTCATCATCTTGCGCAGGCGCTTCGCGCAATGGGCAACACACTAAAAGTGCACCGGGCTCGTAGTATAGGTGGAGCATCCGACGCGGAGATCGAGAGGCTTGCCGCGCGTATCATCGACATGAAGCCCAGGCTCTAGAGGCATTCTCCTAAGTCCACTCCAAGGACGGCAGCAGGATCGGGAGGCTCATCGGCAGCCGGGACGCGACCGGGCAGCTTCAGCGCGCTCTGGACGCGGAGGGCTGGGCGGCCTAGGCCGGTATAAGTACCCAAGCCACGAAGGCGAGACTGAGAAGGCAGAGAACGACATACCTTCCTTGCGTATCGAGAAAAATCATCATGGCCTACCTCGTGCTTCAGCCAATCTCCTTTCTCGGCCCGACTATTTCGCGAGCCGGCAGCCGCGGGATGTCAGGACTTGGGGGCAACTCTGGAGACTGTGAGCAGGCAAAACACGATTCGATACACCCTCCGCCGAACCGGTCTCAGCAACCGCAAGGACGATTTCGTTTTCCGATTTACGGCTGCGACGTCAGCCGCACCCATGCGTTGCGCTAGGCCGCCGGCTTAACTTATCCCCCAGTAAGTTATCTTTTTTCCCACGCCCTCAAGGTTGCGGCGCGAAGCATCGAAGACGCGCTTCATAGTTCGTCAGCCGGAGCTTGCGGCTCGTTTCCGGCGTGAGCGCATCCCAAAGCGGCTGGTAATCCGTGAAGCACTTCCGATAGTTCGCTTGGTCCGGAGTGGCCACCGCATCGGTGCCGAACAGGAGAGCGGGCTTCCGGAAACTGTTCCAGAAGATTGACAGTATTCTGCAGTACCTCTGGCGCTTAGACGACGTATTTGGCCGTTAGCGTCCCAGGAAATGTCCATATAGACATGGCTCAACCCCGGTTCCGACAAGATCTCAGCCATGTTGGCTGTGTGGTTCTTGATCGGACGGACAATTCTGCCAACGCCCGCGTGCGCCCAAATGATGGTCGTCCTGGGATGTTTCCTGAACAACGCCTTGGTGCGTTCGAGATAGGCCGGCTCCGATCCTTCCTTGGCGAAGGGAACGTCGATGTCGCTGTGGATCAACACCAGCATGCCGACCTCGGCGGCGAAGTCGAAGATGCGGTCTACCGCAGGGTCTTGAAGGCTCGCCACGCCGCCCGCAATCTTGGCAGCCACGAACTCCTTGTGAATCGAAAATTCGCCGATGCCGGAAAATACGCCGGGGAACGTGCGAAGGACGCTGCGGATGTGATCGACGGCATACATGTCGCAAGGATTGAAACCGGAGATCAGGGGTCGATGCGCTGTTGCTTGTGCTTGGGAGCGACCGGTACTCCATCGCCATGTGGGCATCGGTGAAGGAGTAGTAATAAAGGGGCGCGTCGGTGTTGAGGTAGTAGGTCGGCGCGCGGTTGCCATCGATGCGGTAGGACCACTGTTGCTGCACCGGCAAACCGAAGATGGTCGCCCGGCCAACCCTTTTCCCCATCATGTCGAGAAAATCGAGAGTGATGGCCCTTCCTGAATGTAATTGGTCAAATGAAAATGGGCGTCGTTGAACTCGTAATTGGGCATGGCGATCTCCCAGAACTCATAACGAAATGGACATCGCGATAATGGTAATGGGGGCGCGCTTGGTGGCCATTGGCCCCAAGGACAATAAAAGTATTTGTTTGGTCGGCAGCGCCGGCCGATCAGATTTGCGCGGCGGCAGCGATCACCCAAGACACTAACACGGCGCCGGAGCCGAAGCTCGTCGCCGAGGAAGTGTTGCGATCGATCGAAGGGCCCTACCGCATGCGACGGCAGTTCGGCCGGGCAGTTCTTCTGAGTTGGCTGCGTAGGCTGCTGCCGGCCAAGTTGTTTGAGCCTAGCCTGCGCAAGGCATTCGCGCTTGACCCATCGAGCAAAGGCGCCGCCGCGCAACCGCGCACTCAACCTTGAGGGACAAGCAACGTGCTCGATTTCATCGGCATGATCATCGCGGCGGCCTTGATGGTGCTGATCGTCAACGCTCTGACCACGTACATGAACGTCTCGCTTCCCAAGATTACACTGGCGGCCGTGATCGGTATCTGGATCGGCCTTGCCGCCGCCGCGTATGCCAGGCAGAGCGGGCGCCCGGCTCGAATGTCACGCTGCCGGAGTTGACGCGCGCCGGATCCCGGGCCGGGAACTGGGGTTCGACACGCACGGCGCCTGTGAAGTAATCCGGCGGCCCTTTGCCCGACGGCTGTGAGCCGCTTCTTTTAATTTCCATCTTTTCGGGGCTTTTTTTATTGGTTCGAAAACCAAAATAAAAAGGCCCCCATCTTGGAGAAGATGAGGGCCTGCGAGGTTTTCTGAGGATGAAGCTCATCTTCCCCAAGGCTATGTCGCATACCGCTCGTTTGCCGGAATTGCGGGCTATGCGGAATATCAACGGAAAGTAAGATATCGCCTGATCTCGTTCGTTTGGTAAATCGTATATGACAACACACGATGACGGGGCGGTCCGGCGAACTGCTGCTGCGATGTTGGCAGTCGATGTCGGTGCTCATGCGGAATCTCGCGAAAACGGGAGGACCGTTCTATTAGAAATGCAAAGAGCTACTTCACTAGCAGCTCGAATATGAGAGCATGTGACACCAATAGGGCCGGTACGACTGCTGTCACGATGTAGAACCCAGCGCCAGAGCGCCAGGCTCCAAATTGACGCGTGCACCTTTATAAAATGCGAACAATAGATCGGCCGAACCCCAAACATTGAAGGCCCAAACCATCGCAATTGCCCAATTGGTACTGCGCGCAAGTGCTGCCGTAGCAATGATCGCAAGAGCTCCAGCAATAAAGTCACTATAGGCCGCCGGCATTGCCCACGCTTTTGGCAGCGATCCGGAAACAACCCCAGGCACCACGAAACTTAGTCCGATAAAGCGCAACATATGCGGCGCGACCAACCAAATCAAAGCTTGTTCCGTGTTGATGTTTCGGAGCCACGGTCTTGCAAACAGCACAGCGAGAACGATGGAGCTCAGCAGGCTCATAAGAATGCTAAGTCCAAAGGCAGCACGAGAATTCATTGACCGTCTCCCGAGCTGTCCCGAGCGTTAGGATCCATCCAGATGATCTCCCAGATATGGCCGTCAAGATCGTGAAAGCTCCTTCCAAACATGAACCCGTGATCCATGGCCGGCCGGGCTTCGACCGCGCCCGCGCGCACAGCGGCGTCAACAATCTCATTGACCTTGGCCCTGCTCCCTTGGGAGAGGCTGACGAGCACCTCCGTCGTCTCTTTCGCATTCGCGATCGGCTTGCTGGTGAACTCTTTGAATTTTGGTTCCGTCAGGAGCATCGCATAAATGTCGTCGGAGATGACCATAGAGGCCGCCGTTGCGTCGGTGAACTTCGGATTAAACGAATCGCCAAGCTTGGGACAAACGCTTTGGATCGATCGAGGTCCTTGACGGGCAGGTTTACGAAAATCTGCGTGGCCATTTTCGTCTCTAAGGTTTGCGATCCATGGCAAGGTGAACCACTGGCAGACTGCTTACGTCATCCGCAGGCCTTCATGCGGCTCGGTTGCAGCCCGCACCAGAGCCGACATGCAATTCGCGAACCAAAAAAGTCTCTCCTCTGGTCAGGCGAGCGCGATGGCGGGGTGGCCCAGTTTGGCACGGCGAAGCTGCACGGCGATGATCGCGTGCAGGATCATCCAAATTGGGACCAGTACCGTCGGGACGAACGACCAGGGCGCGTATTGCATCGCTTGCGAGCCCGGCGCAGTGAAGATCTGCAAGGCGAGCCCTCAGCCGAAGTAATGCCGAACGCAATCGCCAGGACGAGATCAGCGGCGCCCAACAGATTCCAGGCCGCGACCGCCGTAATGTGGCGCGTAATACCGTCCCTTATCAACCAGAGCACCGGCACGCGAGGACGCCAGTAATAATATCGCCCCAGGCGGCGCTGTGCGGGAACGGCCCGGTGAGGCGCCCCTCGGCTGCCAGCAGTAGAAAAAGTACGGCGAACACGCGCACGACATTAAGTGCGACCATCACTGACATCGGTATACTCAGCATCGCGTGTCGCGCCGCGGACCATGTCGCGCAGCGCCGCCGCGACAAGAGGCACGGCGACGAAGAGTCCGACCACCGGGATTGGCCGCGAGATAGGGAGCCACCCGGCCTCCGCCGCCGCTGCGGCAAGGCCGATCCAAACGCCAATGACGGCGGCCAGTGTAACCTTGGCTGCACGCGATAAATCAATGAAGATCGTCAGGGTATTGACGACCAGTACCATCAAGGCCGTCGTAATGATCAAGCCGATGAAATCGAGGAGCATATTCCTCACCCCGCAAATCCGAATGCGCGATTGGCCGCACCGTCGGCCGGATGATGAAGTTCAGCCTCTCTCAAGCCGATCTACAAAAGATGTTCAAGATCATCTTTTGGCGGTACCATCGCTACCTCACCGAGGAAAACGCCATGCCCTATTCGCCGAAGCACAAGCGCAAATCCCGCGAGAAAATCCTCGAAAGCGCGAGGCGGCTGTTCAACAAAAAGGGATTGAGGTCTCGATCGAGAAGTCATGGAGAACGCCGGTCTCACGCGAGGAGGGTTCTATCGCCATTTCAAGGACAAGGACGAGCTCTATGCCGATGCTGTCCGCCGGTTCCTTTGCACCGAGGCGCCCAAGCCCTGGCAACCCAAGTCGTCCTCTCCACGGATGGCAAGCAAGCCACGGGGCCAGCGCGTCGTTGACGCCTGTTTCTCCAGAGACCACTTCGACGACCGCGAGACGTGTTGTCCCTTGATCGCTCTGCCATCAGATGTCATGCGCGGCAGCGATGCAGTGAAAGGAGCATACCGCGAGGTACTGGAAAAGCTCATTGACGTGTTCATGCACGATTTGGACGCGCCGCAACAGCGCGAGCGTGCACTTGCGCTTGCGGCTCTATGTGTCGGCGGCGTCGTGGCGCCAAATGCGTAGACGATCCGGACCTGGCCGACGATTTGCGCCGTGCCGCGCATCGGCAGGCGTTGCGCATCGGCGGCTGGAGCCGCCAGGCGCTGCAACCTAGCGCGCGAGATGCAGTTGAGCGGATCGCAAAATAGGCTGGCACCGGCGCATCGTCCGATATGAGCGGAGCCTTTGCGTCCGCGCTCGCGCAGCGTGGCACGAACCTCGTTCTCGCCGCACGCACTAAGCCGAAGCTCGATGCGCTCGCGCAGCGTCTTGCGGATCAGCACCTCGTACAAACCACCGAGACGTGATGACAATACTCCAAAAGATGATCTTGAACATCTTTTTCCGGTCGACTTTGAGAGAGGCTGCCAACCTTCGTCGTCCGGCCGCCGGCGCGGCCAGGAGTTCCACATGAGGAATAGACCGAGCCGGGTGGTCCTGATCACGGGCGCATCGTCGGGCATCGGCCGGGCAACCGCCCAGCTGCTAGCCGGCCGAGGCCACCATGTCTTCGGCGGCGTCCGCGCACCCGCAACGACACCTCCGCTCGCGGGCGTCTCGTTCGTGCCACTCGATGTCCGCGATGCGGTGTCGGTCAAGGCCTGCGTTGAAGAGGTGCGCAGCCGCGCTGGCCGCATCGACGCACTGATCAACAATGCCGGTGTCAATTTGGTCGGTGCCGTCGAGGAAACGAGCATCGGCCAGGCACAGGCGCTCTTCGACACCAACGTCATTGGGGTTCTGCGCATGATCCACGCCGTGCTCCCAGACATGCGGCGTCAGGGCGCCGGCCAGATCATCAATATCAGCTCGATCCTGGGCATCATCCCGGCACCGTTCATGGGCGTTTATGCGAGCAGCAAGCACGCCATCGAAGGGCTGTCGGAATCACTCGATCACGAAGTGCGCGCGTTCGGCATCCGCGTGGTCTTGATCGAGCCGCACTATATCAGGACCAACCTCGAC
>CAWDIZ010000011.1:0-137246 GCA_963802475.1 uncultured Alphaproteobacteria bacterium | reverse complement strand
ATCGAGACGGTAGTCGATCAATGGCGGGGAATTCACTTCAACTCGCCGAATGACGTGGTCGTGAGGAGCGATCACACCGTTTGGTTTACCGATCCGAACTATGGCGAGGTCCAAGGCTTCAAGGGCGGCGGAGGTCGGCACCTACGTCTATCGCCATGACCGCGCCACGGTGCCCCTGCGGTCGTCGCGGATAGCTTTAACAAGCCGAACGGCTTGCGTTCTCGCCGGACGAATCCGTCCTATATGTCACTGACACCGGCGCCAATCAGGCTCCGGGCACCATTTGTCGGCCTGCCGCATCATATCCGTGCCTTCGACGTGCATGACGGCCGCCATTTGCGCAACGAACGCCTGTTCGCCGTAGTCAGCCCTGGCGTCCCCGATGGCATCGAGGTCGACGTGCGAGGCCGCGTCTACACGTCGTCTGCAACCGGTGTGCAGGTGTTCACGCCGGAGGCCGACCTGCTTGGTGAGATCATGGCCCCAGGTGTGGCCAATTTCACCTTCGGCGGGCCGAACAACGACGTGCTGTTCATTCTCGGCGACACGCAGATTTGGCAGGCCAGGCTTCAGGTGGCCGGCGCGCGCACATCCCGAAAATAAAGGATGGGGAAGGCTGAACATGGGGTGCAACCGAAAACTGATGCCACGCGATCGTACGGAGTGATGCCGAATGGGCGCGGCGGTCGATCTCTACACTTTAGGGAAGGAAACCGGACTGCGAGCGCAGGTCATGACCTACGGTGGGACAATCGTCGGGATCGAAATACCGGATCGCAAGGATGTTCGCGATAACGTCGTGCTCGCCCTCCCGTCGCTCGCTGAATACCTTGCGCAAGACAGCTACTTGGGCGCGCTGATCGGCCGGTTCGCCAATCGGATTGGCGGCGCGTCGTTCGTCCTTGACGGAAACGAGTATCACTTGTCCAAGAACGACGGTCATAACTGCCTCCATGGTGGACGAATAGGGTTCAACAAGGCGATCTGGCGCGTCGTTGATCGGGCGGATGATCCAGAACCGCGCCTCACCCTTCGCCACTCCAGTCCAGACGGAGACCAAGGTTTCCCAGGCGCGGTCGTTCTTGAGGTGACCTATGTAGTGTCCGGCGGCAATACATTGCGGATCGATTATCGGGCCGAAACTGACCGCTCGACCGTCATCAATTTCACCAACCACGCGTATTTCAACTTAGGCACTCCAACGAGTGCCGACATACTCGAGCACGAATTGATGATCGTCGCTGACCGGTTCACGCCGATCGACAACCAGCTCATCCCAACCGGACGGACCCGAGACGTCGCAGACACGCCGTTCGATTTCCGGAAGCCGCACCCGATCGGTGGCCGCATCGGCCAGCAGGATGAGCAGCTCGAGGCCGCCCTTGGGTACGATCACAATTTCGTTCTCCGCCCGTCCCCGAGGGGCGAATTCCGGCTCGCCGCCCGCGCGCGCGATCCGCGCAGCGGACGTGTTCTCGAAGTGCACACCACCGAGCCAGGACTTCAATTTTACAGCGGCAACCATCTTGATGGAACGTTGCGCGGGCCGAGCGGTGAGGTCTATGGCCGCCACACGGGTTTTTGCCTTGAAACGCAACGCTTTCCCGATTCGCCGAACCAACCGGCCTTTCCATGCACGGTCTTGCGTCCAGGCGAGCGCTTTGCGAGCAGGACGGAATACCGCTTCGGCATCGATTGAATTGAGGTCGCCTAGGCTGGCGGCTGGCGAAGCGCTCACGGTGGAGACTCTCTCAACGCGTTCTCGCGCAATCGATCTCGAATTTGCCGCATGCCTCGCATCGCCGCCGCCTGCTCACGCCAGCCGCTGCAACAGGT
The DNA here is from genome assembly GCA_963802475.1 of uncultured Alphaproteobacteria bacterium. GTDB lineage: Bacteria > Pseudomonadota > Alphaproteobacteria > Rhizobiales > Xanthobacteraceae > CANKHA01. The sequence continues at coordinate 135,410 of CAWDIZ010000011.1, read as the reverse complement.
GATCGGCCACACGGATCGCATTGGCGATCGCGGTGAGGGACGGGTTCACAGCTCCGATGCTGACGAAGAAGCTCGTGTCCACGACATACAGATTGTCGAGCTCATGAGCCTTGCAGTTGACATCCAATACCGAGGTCTTCGGATCGGTTCCGAACCGGCACGTCCCGGCCTGGTGGGCACAGCCGGCGATCGGAATGTCTGTCTTCATATAGATGCTTCGAGGGATGAGATGATCCGGATGCATGCCCAGATGGCTCAGCATCGATTTGAGCTTGTCGTATAGCTGTTGTCTTGGCACCTTATTATTAGGCGTGTAGCTCAGCGTCAGACGGCCGGACCTGTCCACCGTGACCCGATTTTGTGGATCGGGCAGGTCTTCCGTCGTGAGCCAAAAATCCACCGCGTGATACGCGAGGTTGTCGAGCAGGCCCGCCGGGACCAGCGCGGTTTCGATCGGCTTTTCGCCCCGGTACATCGGGCCGAGAGACTTGCCGGTCATCTGGATGTTACCCATCGGGTATTCGAACCCATCCATCCCAAAATAGAAATCGTTCAGCGCGATCGTCTTCTGGAACATGGTCGGGTTGGGTTCGCGTGAGATCGCGAGCACGGCCTGGCTGTTGTGGAACACGTAGTTGCGTCCCACCTGATCCGAGCCATTGGCAAGCCCGTTAGGGTGCTTGTCGTTGGCCGACATCAGCAACAACTTGGCGGAGTTCGCCGCGCCGCACGATACGACGACGATGTCTCCGCGGAAGCTCTCTTTCTTGCCCTGAACGTCGGCGACGACATCGGTGACCGCTGTGCCGTTGGCATTCGTTTCCAATTTCAGCGCGGTTGCATTGCGAAGCAGCGTCACATTGGGAAACTCAAGGGCGGGACGCACGGCGACAATTTCTGCGTCGGATTTGGCGTGCACCAAGCACGGAAAGCCGTCGCAGGTCTGGCAGCGGATACAGGTGCTATATGCCATGTCCCGCTCAGCCATCATCACCGCACAGGGAGCGGGGAATGGATGGTAGCCGGCCGCGGTCAGGTCATCGAAGAGCTGCTGCATGCGCGGTTCGTTGGAGACCGGCGCGCACGGATAGGGGCCGCTGGCGGGAGGCTCGGTCGGGTCCCGGCCCCTTAGCCCATGGACGTGGTACATCTGCTCGGCCTTTGTGTAGTACGGTTCCAGCTCGTCGTAGGCTATCGGCCAAGCGGGAGAAATCCCGTCGTGATGCCGCAACTGGCCGAAGTCCTGCTGCCGGAGGCGATACAGCGCGGCACCGAACATCTTGGTCGCTCCGCCGACAAAATAATGCACCTGCGGCTGAAACGGCCGGCCGGCGCGATCGTACCACGTCTCCGGCGACACATAGCGGTTCTGCACGAAGACCGCTGCCGCATCCCAGTTTTCCGCCTCGCGCTTGAGCCAGTCGCCGCGCTCGAGAATCAGGATGCTCTTCCCCGAGGGCGCGAGGTGCCCCGCGAGAGTGCCGCCGCCTGCGCCGCTGCCGATGATGATGACGTCGAAACGCTTGTCCATGCCCGCTCCGCTAAAGACCGAGGCTGCTGTGCATGATGCCGCCATCCGCGAAAATGGTGGTCGCAGTGAGATAACTCGCGCCGTCCCCGGCGAGGAACCCGACCACACCGGCGATCTCCTCGGGACGCGCCATGCGCCCCAGCGGGATGGCGGCGTCCAATTGCGCGAGCTTGGCTGGATCGGTCATCGTGCTGAGGTTGATCGGCGTCGCGACCGCGCCCGGACCGACTCCAACCACCAGGATATTGTGGCGGGCGAGCTCGAGACCGGCAGTGCGCGTGAGCATGCGCATGCCGCCTTTGGCGAGGCAATAGGGGGTATTGCCTGGCATTGGCCAGTCCTCGTGCACCGACGTGATGTTGATGATGCGGCCGCCAGCACCTTGCTTGATCATCTGCCTGGCTGCGATTTGCGTGCCGAAGAAAGCACTCTTGAGATTAACGTCCATTACCTTGTCGTACTGAGCCTCGGTCGTGTCGAGGACCGAGGTGCGCGTTTCGATGCCAGCATTGTTCACCATGATGTCCACGCTGCCGAACGTGCTAACCGCCGCGTCCACGAGCTTCTGCAGGTCGGCAAGCTTGCTCACATCGGCCTCGACGCTGGTGGATTGACCGCCGAGCTTGGCGATCTGCTGCTTGAGCGTCTCGGTCATCGCCGGATTGAAAAGATAGTCGATGACGATTTTGGCGCCTTGCCGAGCCAGCTCGAGAACGATCGCCTCACCAATGCCGCTATTGCCGCCAGTAATGATCGCCACCTTGTCCTTCAACGCCATGATCTTTCCTCGACAATCGGGTTGAAATGCCGTCGCTTCACGCGACGGGTAGCACTCCTTGCGCACGCTGCTGCGCGGGGCCGACATCGTGCAGGTTCAAAGCAGTACCGATGAGGGCGAGATGCGAGAACGCCTGCGGAAAATTGCCGACTAGCCGCTTCGCCTGAGGATCATATTCTTCCGCGAGTAGCCCGACGTCGTTGCTCAGCGATAGCAGGCGTTCAAACAAAGCGCGTGCTTCGGCGTCCCGTTTCTGCAGCGCATAGATGTCGGCGAGCCAGAAACTGCACGGCAGAAAAGCCCCTTCACCCGGCGGAAGTCCATCCAGATCAGTTCTTGTCCGATAGCGCAGAACAAGACCATCAACGAGCAATTCGTGCTCAATAGCCTCGACTGTGCCGCGCACGCGCGGATCGTTTGCTGGCAGGAAGCCCATGACGGGGATCAGCAGCAGATTTGCATCGACCTCGCTGCTGCCGAAGCTTTGTGTAAAGGTGTTGCGGCCTGAATCGAACCCCTGCGTGCAAATTCTGGCATGCATCTCGTCTCGAACTTGCCGCCAGCGGTCGAGCGGCCCATCCAACTTAAACCGCTCCGCGTCACGCAACGTACGATCGAGCGCGACCCATGCCATCACTTTGGAAAATGTAAAATGCTGCCGTCCACCTCGGACTTCCCACATGCCATCATCGGGCTGAACCCAGATTTTCTCCAGATGCTCGATCAGCGCTTGCTGCAAGGCCCAGCCGGAGGGTGCGGGCGCGAGCCCATGTTTGCGGGCCTGGAAAAGGGCATCGACAAGCTCGCCAAAAATATCAAGCTGAAGCTGATCGGACGCCGCATTGCCGACACGCACTGGAGATGAACCTTCATAACCGGGCAACCAAGACACCTCCCATTCGGCAAGCTGGCGCTCGCCTGCAAGTCCATACATGATCTGAGTTTGATCGGGGCTGCCGGCCGCACTTCGCAACAGCCAGTCGCGCCAAGCGCGTGCCTCCTCGAAATACCCCGCGGACATCATCGCCATCAACGTCATGGTGGCGTCTCTCAACCAGCAATAGCGATAGTCCCAGTTGCGCGGTCCGCCCAGCTGCTCGGGCAGCGATGTGGTCGGGGCAGCGACGAAGCCACCGGTTTCTGCGTAGGTCAGGGCTTTCAATGTCAGCAGCGACCGTTGCACAGGGACTTTCCATGGGCCGCTGTAATTGCTTTTTGCAGACCAACTGCGCCAGAAGCTTTCGGTCGTCGCGAGCATTGACCGCCACTCGAGGGCCGCCGGCGCAGGCTGATGCGAGGGGCCGTAAGTCATCACGAAAGCCACAGACTGTCCGGCAGACACACTGAATTCAGCTTTGGTCGCCAAATCTTCGCCCCGCAGATCGATCGGTGTGCGCAGTGCCACCTTGTTCGGCCCGGCAACGGCGCTGAGGCCACAGTTGTCCTCAAGCCTTGTGACCCATGGCACCGATCTGCCATAGTCGAACCGCAGCATCATCTCCAATTGCATCGCAATCTTGCCGGATCGTCCTTCGACGATGCGGATCACCGATGAACTGGTCTGTCCTATGGGCATGAAGTCGATCAGCGCGACGCAGCCATCTTTGGTTTCGAAAACGGTCTCCAGCACCATGGTGCTGTCGCGGTAGCTGCGTGTGACCCGTGGCGCAGGGTCCGCGGGACAGATCTGCCAGCGCCCGTGCTCGGACGTGCCAAGCAGGGCGGCGAAGCAGGCGGCGCTGTCGAAACGCGGCCAGCATAGCCAGTCGATGGACCCGTTGCGGCCGACAAGGGCAGCGGTCCTGCAATCACCAATCAGCGCATAATCTTCAATAGCAAGCGGACCGTCTGCTCTCGTCCCTGTCATTGTCGCATTACCAGTTCCGGACTGGTGGCAGCGCGCATCTGTTTCACATCCGTGTGACGTTCTGCGGGATCGCTGGCCGCAGGCTCGCGAAGTTTTCGCATGATCTCCGCAACAATGTCTTTGGTCGGCGGTGCGATATTAACGCACATGACACGTTCGATACGCAACCTCCGATACGTAGTCTTGGCGTCGCTTTGGTCGAAGTTAGAGCCGATTTACAAAGGGGTCTTGTGACTGGCGCACGGTCTTTCTTTTTGCGGCGATCAAGCCGGGGCAAAGGGCCTTCGCCGGATCACGAGATCCCGATCGAGCTCATTGAGACCGTCTAGAATTTTCCGGAGCGGTCGTCCGCTGCGCAAGCTGGCCGATGAGGTTCGCGACGAGTCCAGTCCAGCCCGTCTGATGCGAGGCGCCACAGCCACGGCCATTGTCGCCGTCGAAATATTCGTGGAACAGGATGTAGTCCTTGAAATGGGGATCGGTTTGAAACTTCTCATAGTGGCCGAATAACGGGCGTCTGCCGTCGGCACCGCGCAAGAAAAGCTTGATCAGGCGGCGACACAATTCGTCGGCGATTTCGTCAAGCGTCAGCATGACCCCTGATCCGGTCGGGCACTCGATCTTCAGGCTATCCCCATAGAACTGGTGGAAGCGGCGCAGGTTCTCGATCAGCAAATAGTTGACCGGCATCCAGATGGGTCCGCGCCAGTTCGAGTTGCCGCCGAATAATGTGCCGTCGGACTCTGCCGGCTCGTACTTCACGCAATAATGCACGCCGTTGTATTCGAAATCGTACGGATGATCGAGGTAGGCGCGGGAGAGCGCTCTCGCACCGTATGGAGATAGAAATTCAGTTTCGTCGAGCATGCGCCGCAAGATCTTCGTCATCCGGAAGACGCGCACCAGGGCAAACAGGCGACGTCCGTCTACGCCTTGCTCATACCAGCGCGAGACGAGCTTCACCAAATCGGGCCACCGCGTCCGGTAGCTTTCGCACCTGCGCCAGAACTCGGGCATCTTCTCGATCACATCCTTCTCGAAAACGCCGACCGCGAACAGCGGAATCAGTCCGACCATCGAGCGCAGGCGCAGCGGGATTTTGCTGCCGCATGGCATCGAAAGCACGTCGTAGAAGAAATTGTCTTCATCGTCCCAAAGCCCGATCCCCTTTTTCCCTATGTCCGTCATCGCGCGGGCGATCTGAAGAAAATGGTCCAGGAACTTGATGGCCATGTCTTCGTACACGGGATCGCGCCGATTGAGTTCGACCGACATCCGCAGCATGTTGAGACAAAACATCGCCATCCAGGCCGTGCCATCGGATTGCTCGATGTGGCCGCCGGTCGGCAATGGCCGCGAGCGGTCGAACACCCCGATATTGTCGAGGCCAAGGAAGCCGCCCTCGAAAATGTTCAAGCCTTCTGGATCTTTCCGGTTCACCCACCAAGTGAAGTTCAGCAATAGCTTGTGGAAGACTCGTTCCAGGAAGTCCAAATCGCCAACGCCGCCGCTTTGATGACGGTCGTTCTCGAACACGCGCATTGCCGCCCAGGCGTGCACCGGCGGGTTGACGTCGCCGAACGCCCATTCATAGGCAGGTAGCTCACCATTCGGATGCATCAAGCGGACATCACAGAGCAGCACAAGCTGCTCTTTCGCGAAATCCGGATCGATCAACGAAAGCGTGACGCAATGGAAGGCGAGGTCCCAGGCGGCAAACCAGGGATATTCCCATTTGTCCGGCACCGACATGATGTCGGAAGCCAGAAAATGGCGCCAGCCGCTGTTGCGACCGTGCTTGCGACTCTCGGGCGGCGGCGGTTGAAGCGGATCGCCATCCAGCCATTCCGGCACATCGAAATAGTAGAGCTGCTTGTTCCACAGCATGCCCGCAAAGGCCTGGCGTTGAATCCGCCGCATGTCCTCGTCGGCGATGTCTTTCTGCAGAGCGGCGTAGAACGTGTCCGCCTCGGCGATGCGCTGGGCGAAGATCTCGTCGAAACCGATGAAGGCGTCCGTGCGCTGAGAGGCGCCGCGCAGCCGCAGTCGAATGGTGATACTGCCGCGGGGAGGGACCACGCGAAGATAGAGTCCGGCTGCCTTGGTACCCTCGCCAGACGCGCTTACAGCTTCGGTGCGGCCATGCACGAGATAATCGTGAAAGGCATCCTTGAAGGGGCCTTGTGCAGCGCCGAAGCCGAACAGTCGAGCGAAGTTGGTTTCGTTCTCGCAGAACAGGAGGCGGTCCGGCGACTCGAACTGAACGGAATACACACCGAGTTCGTCATGCTGCGCGAGCGCCAGGCCCTCGCCCTGATCCTTCAATGAAGGTTTCTTCGTGCCGGCTGACCAGCTCCAGACGTTCCGGAACCAGATTTGCGGCAGGACGTGGATGGAAGCCTTTTCGGGACCGCGGTTATGGATCGTCGCTCGCATGAGCACGTCGTCCACATCCGCTTTGGCATATTCGACCTCGACATCGAAGTAGCGATCGTCGTTGAAAATGCCGGTGTCGATCAGCTCGAATTCATTCGCCGCCGAACCGCGACGACGGGCGTTTTCCTCGATCAACCATTCGTAGGGATAGGCGGCCTGCGGCAGCTTGTAGAGCATGCGCGCATAAGCGTAACTGGGGACAGCATCGAGATAGTAGTACAGCTCTTTGACGTCCTCACCGTGATTGCCCTGTTCGTTCGTCAGGCCGAACAGCCGCTCCTTGAGGATGGGATCGCGCCCATTCCACAGGACGAGCGATAGGCACAGGAGCTGCCGGTCGTCGGAAAAGCCGGCGATGCCGTCCTCGCCCCAGCGATAGGCGTGGCTGCGCGCCTGATCGTGGGTGAGATAATCCCACGCCGTGCCAAAGGGGCTGTAGTCCTCGCGGACTGTGCCCCATTGCCGCTCGCTGAGATAGGGGCCCCAGCGACGCCAATCCTTGGCCCCTCTGCGGCTTTCCTCGATGCGTCGCTTTTCAGCGTCAAGCACTTGCGGCATTGGTGACCGGCTCCCCTCCGGCGGCTATCCATCTCGCCGATCCAGGTTCTGCTTCGTCTGCTGCGCCTGACTGAGCAGACGCCACGCGTCCAGCGTACAGGCGACAGACCAGGCTTGGGCGGGGGCGCCGCACGGATTGTGCGGCGGATCTCCCTCGAAAATCTCGCCGATGGTGCCCAATCCCTGATCCTCCAGCGCATCGCTCGATCCGCTCCAGCAGGGCCTGCGCCGCGGCGCGGTCGCCACTGACGCGATACGCAGCGAGGCAGAAAGGTCCAAGTAGCCAGCCCCAGACGGGCCCCTGGTGATAACCGCCGTCGCGCTCCAACATGCCGCCGCCATAGCCGGGATGATATCCGGGGCTGCCCGGCGCCAGCGTGCGCAACCCGAACGCGGTGAGCAGATGCCGCCGGCAGACCCGCACGACCCTCGCCTGATCGTCCGGACAGAGCGGACTGTGCGGCAGGCTGACGGCAAAGATCTGGTTCGGCCTGATGCGGGCGTCATCGCCATCCGGACCATCAATGACGTCGTATAGACCTTCGCCGTCTGCGCGCAGGAATCGCGCAAAACCGCGCTTTGCGGCTTCCGCCGCGGCACTAAAGCTGTCCGGCCTTGCCAGTTGCCCGGCGAAAGCGCTCATGATGCGCAAAGCGTTATACCAGAGCGCATTGATTTCGACCGGCTTGCCGATGCGCGGCGTGACCACCCAATCGCCGATCTTTGCATCCATCCAGGTGAGTTGCACGCCCGCTGTGCCCGCCTTGAGCAAACCGTCGGTCGAATCCACCCCAATGCCGTAGCGAGTTCCCTTCTGATGCCATGCGATCATGTCCGACAAGACCGGGAAAACCTCGCGCAAGGCGGCAATATCTCCAGTCGCATCGATGTAGGCGCGCCAAGCTTCAAAAAACCATAGCGAAGCATCGGCGGTATTATATTCGGGATGATCGCCGGCTTCGGGAACGACGTTGGGGAGCATTCCCTCGCTGACGAAACTCGCGAATGTCTTGAGGATGCGACGCGCGGTCTCTCGCCGTCCAGTCGCCAGAGCCAAGCCCGGGACGCTTATCATCGTGTCACGTCCCCACTCGCCGAACCACGGATAACCCGCGATAACCGACTGGCCGTCAGGGACGCTCGGAAGCGGCCGAGCAAAGATAAAGGCGTCGGCTGCGAGCCTAAGCCGGGCGATCCAGGCGGGCGCCTGCCGCATTGCCGAGCCTCCCGCTGTCGCGGTCGACACTGCTACGCGGTCATGATCGAGCCGGCGGTGCAGCGCGGCCGCGATGTCAGACGACGGTTCGGGCTCGAGGCTCGCGACGATCCCGCACCATTGTCCGGGAATGAGCGGGATCGTCACCTCGCCCACGCATAGATGATTGTCCGTCGACTCCAGGCCGCGCTCGGCCTCGATCGGGAGATCGAAATCCCGATACCAATCGCGTTTGGCAACGATCTTGCCACCTGGCGCCCGAATGGTCAGCGAAAAGAGTCCCGCATTCGCGAGCAGGATTTGCTCGCCGTCGACCCGAATCTCGGGTGCAAAGGCGCCGACGGAGGTTGTGCCGTGGTGGTCGCGATCGTTGGCCAGCAGGGTCACCCGCAAGGACAGCCCGTCCTCCGGCGCATCGGCCCCCGGTTGCAGGCGCCAGGCGGCGTAGGTGGTGTGGGCGCTAGGCTCCATCCAGATGCGGGCCTCGATTTGATGCTCGCCAATCTCGTAAGCCCACACCGGGACGGAATAGTCGAGGTGAAAGCTCCCGATTCGGACATGGCCCGCCGGAGAGATGACGCCGCCCTTCCAGCGGTTCGTGAACAGAGGCCAAGACTGGGCGCCCGCGATGAGGGTGGCATCGGCCTTGGCGAGTATCAACCGGCGTCCCAGCGGCGATCCAATGGGAGCAATCAGCAGTCCATGATAGCGCCGCGTTAGGCTGCCAGCGACAGTCCCGCCCGCATATCCGCCGAGTCCGTTTGCGATCCACCATTCGCGCCGCTCCGCTTGGCCGAGATCACCGCAGATCGCGCGTGGGAACCTGATCGGAGATGGAACCGGCATCCATGATGGCGAGCCAGCCTCTGATGAGGGCTCGTGTTGCGCGCAGTTCTGCTGCAGCGCGGAGCCCTCATGCGGTTTGGGACACTGCATCGGACCGCTCCCGAAAAGGCCCGCTAGCCTATCGTGGCAGCAAGGAAGGTGTCACGCAGCGACAGTCGGCCGATGGGCCGCCCTTAGATCAATTCCGGCCAGGTGCGCTACGTAACCGTTAACCATGGCAATGCCAGAATTTTCTTTATGGAAGGCGAGATCTTAGACAGTCGGTGCCGACGGCCGCCGCCCTCGAAATGGGAGACGCGCGTCGAACTCAAATCATCCGCGCTCGCAGCCACGAGGTGACGATCTCGGCCGCGATCACGACGCCGAAGATCACGAGCAGGACGAGCCCGGCCTGGTCCCAGTACAAGTTGGACAGCGCGGTATCGAGCGCCATGCCGATTCCGCCGGCGCCGACCAGGCCGAGCACGGCGGACTCGCGCACGTTGATATCCCAGCGAAACACGGCGATGCTGAGAAACGCGGGCTTCACCTGCGGCCAGAAGCCCTTCAGCAGGACGGCGGTGCGCGAGGCGCCGGCTGCGGTCAGCGCCTCGATCGGCCCGCTCTGCGCCTCCTCGATCGCTTCCGAGAGGAACTTCCCGGTAAAGCCGATTGAATGCATGGCGATGGCGAGCGTGCCGGCGAGCGCGCCCGGGCCGAACACCGCGACGAAGAACAGCGCCCAGACCATGGTGTGGATGGAGCGCGTGGCGACCAGGATGAAGCGCCCGATATTGTTGAGCAGCACGGAGCGCGTGATGTTGCGCGCCACCAGCAGCGCCACCACGCTCGCCATCGCCACTGCAAGCATTGTCCCGAGCGTCGCGATGTGCAGCGTCTCGATCAAGGCGCCATGCACGACCTTCGGGTACCAAGACCAGTCGATCGGCCACATCCGCGCGAAAAGGTCGACGGTCTGCGCCGGCGCGTCGTAGAGGAATTCGGGGATCACCTCGATCGTGCGCAACGACCACACCAGCGCGATCACCACCACGAGATAGAACGCGGACCGCAGGATGCGCTCGCGCGGCGTGAAGCGCTGCCACTTCCGACCGCGCGATCCGGCGTCGGGGGACGGTTGCGCGCTCATTGGAACAGCCGCCGTGTACACACCGACAGCATCTCGCCGAGCATCACCACGGCGATGATGGCGAGCACGATGGTGAGGACGAAGTCGTAATCGAAGCGCTGGAACGCGGTGAATAGGGTGGCGCCGATGCCGCCGCCGCCGACCAGGCCAACCAGTGCCGAGTTGCGCAGATTGGAATCGAGCTGGTAGGCGCAAAAGCCGATATGGCGTGGCAGCACCTGTGGCAGCACGCCAAACACGAGCACGGAGAGGAACGGCGCCCCGGTCGCGCGCACCGCCTCCAGCTGCCGCATCGAGATTTCCTCGAGCGCTTCCGAGAGCAGCTTCGACAGGAAGCCCAGGCTCGCCACGATCAGCGCCAGCACGCCGGCAAGCGCGCCGAAGCCCACAGCCTTGACGAACAGGATCGCGACGATCACGGGATGAAAGGAGCGAAACAGCACGATTAGCGCACGCGCGCTCCAGGCGAGCGGCGCGGGCGCAAGGTTGCGCGCGGCCGCCACGCCGAGCGGCAGCGATAGCGCGATCCCGACCGCGGTCGCGAGCACCGCGATCTGCAGGCTCTCCATCATGCCGTCGACAAGCAGATGCAGCTTGTCGGGCGCCGTGTTGGGCGGAAACATCCGCGCGAGGAAGCGGCCGCCCTGGTCAAACCCCTGGACAAACCGGCTCCAGGTGAAGTCGAGCGATTGCGCGGCGTAGAGCGCATAGAGCGCGAGCGCGGCAAAGGCTAGGCGGGCGCGCCAGTTCGGCGGGAAGGCGCGGCGGCGTCCTCCTTCTCCCTCCCGTGGGGAAGGGTACGGCGGGGGTGCCGGGACGGCTACTCCAGCCATCCCTCGCCTCCGTAGATCTCGAGGAGATGCGACTCGGCGAGGCGCTCCGGAGGGCCGTCGAACACGATCCGGCCGTTCCGCATCCCGACGATGCGGTCGGCAAACCGGCGCGCCAGGTTTACATTATGGATGTTGACGATGACCGGTATGTTGCGCGCGCCGGCTTCGACCGCGATCAGCTCCATGATCTCGACCGAGGTCTTAGGATCGAGCGAGGAAGTGGGCTCGTCGGCCAGGATGAGCCGCGGCTCCTGCATCAGCGCGCGAGCGACGCCGACGCGCTGGCGCTGGCCGCCCGACAGCCGGTCGGCGCGCTCGGTGGCGAAGCCGTTGAGCCCGACACGATCCAGCAACTGGAAGGCGCGCTCGATCTCAGTGGCCGGAAAGCGGCGCAGCCACGCGCGCCAGGTCGGCAGGTATCCGAGCCGGCCGCACAACACGTTCTCGATCACCGACAGCCGCTCGACCAAGTTGTACTCCTGGAACACCATGCCGATGTGCCGTCGCGCCGCGCGCAGCTCCCGCCCACGCAGCCGTGCGAGGTCCTGGCCGTCGAACAAGATTTCCCCGGCGGTCGGGTCGACCAAGCGGTTTATGCAGCGGATCAGCGTCGACTTCCCGGTGCCGGACGGGCCGACGATGGCGGTGATGCCCTTGCTTGCGATCGTGAGCGAGATGTCGCTCAGGACGGGTGCGCCGGCCCGATACTCCTTCCGCAGGTTGCGGATGACGAGTGGGCGCGCGTCGGCGCCGCCGTCCGGGCCCGTGGGAATGCCTGACATGGGAGGCGGCGGGCCTATTGCTTGGGTGGGGCCTGCTGCTGCTGCTGTTTCTTCGCCAGCGCCTCGGCCTCACGCTTCGCTTCGGCGTCGTAGGCCGCCTTGTTGTAGGGCGTGCCGGAGCCCTCGGCGATCTCGCGCACGACCTTCCAGGTTTCCTTGTAGGTGATCGGCGCGAAGCGGTCGTCGCCGTTGAACTCCTTCTGCATCGCGGGCGGGAAGCGGAATTCGAAGAAGCATCCGGTCAGCTTCTTGGCGAGTTCGGGCGCGAGATCATGCGCGTGCGCGAATGAGGAGGTCGGGAAGAGCGGGCTCTTGTAGATGATCCGCAAATCCTCGGCCTTGACGGTGCCGCGGGTCACCATGCGCTCGAACACGTCCGACGCGACGCCCCCCATGTCGTAGTCGCCGGAGACGACGCCGAGCGCCGACTTGTCGTGACCACCGGACATCAGCGGCTTGTAGTCCTCGTTCGGTTTCAGGCCTTCGGGCGGATAGAGGACGAGGGGCGCCAGATGCCCCGAGTTGGAGGAAGGCGCCGTATGCGCGACGCGCTTGCCCTTCAAATCGGCGAGCTTCTGGTATGGGCTGTCCTTCCTGACCAGCGAGATCAGGTGGTAGCCGTGCGGCCCGGCCTCCGTGCCCTTGGCCGCGAACGGGACCGCGCCGGCCAGGTTGACGGCAAAACCGGTCGGACCGGTGGAGAAGCCGGCGACGTGCAGCCGGCCCGAGCGCATCGCCTCGATCTCGGCCGAGTTCGACTGCACCGCGTAGTACACCACGCGCTTGCCCGTGCACTGGCTCAGGTGGTCGGTGAACGGCTTGAAGATGTTTTGGTACACGGCCGGGTCTTCTACCGGACTGTAGGCGAACACCAGCGTCGACGGATCGCGCCACCGCTTCGGATCGCGCGGCGCGTCGGCGACCAGATCGTTATTGTCATCGCAGTAGAGCTCATCGAGCTGGCCGCGATTCTGGCAGTCGCGCTGCTGCGCCTGCGCATCGCTCGGAGGCATCGAAATCCAGGCTGCCAGGGCAGCCGTGGCCAGGAGTGCGTGGCGAGCCGACATCTCGATCTCCTCGTGAAGGCTGGCCATCTTAGCCAAGCGAATGCGGGGCGGCAACGAGGGATGCGGCCCGCTCCATTGCGGCAGAAACGCGATAAGCCATACTCTTTCGCTATCGAAACGCGGGCCGCCAGTGATGTTTCTCGTTGCCATTGACCAGGGGACCACCTCGACCCGCGCCATAGTCTTCGACGCTGCGCTCCGCGCCGTGGCCAGCGCGCAGGAGGAGTTGCGGCAGCTCTATCCGGCGCCCGGCTGGGTGGAGCACGACCCGGAGGAAATCTGGGCTGCCACCGTTGCGACCGTCCGCGCGGCCATGCTGCGCGCCGATGCCTCAGCGCGCGACGTCGCCGCCATCGGCATCACCAACCAGCGCGAGACCGCCATTGTCTGGGACCGCGAGAGCGGCAAGCCGATCCACAACGCCATTGTGTGGCAGGACCGCCGCACCGACGATCTGTGCGCAAGCCTGCGTGCGGCGTCGCATGAGACCGCCATCCAGCGGAAGACCGGGCTCCTGCTCGATCCCTATTTCTCAGCGACCAAGATCGGATGGCTGCTCGATCGCGTCGAGGGCGCACGCCGTCTCGGCGAGGAAGGGCGCCTCGCCTTCGGCACGGTGGATTCGTTTCTGATGTGGCGGCTGACCGGTGGCCGCGTACATGTGACCGACGCGACCAACGCCGCGCGCACGCTTCTGTTTAATATCCACAACGGATGCTGGGACGAGGCGCTCACCGACCTGTTCCGGGTGCCGATGCCGATGCTGCCGGTGGTGCGCGACTGCGCCGCCGATTTCGGGCACACCGACCCGAGGCTGTTCGGCGGCGCGATCCGCGTTGCCGGCATCGCCGGCGACCAGCAGGCGGCGACGATTGGGCAGGGCTGCCTGTCGCCGGGCATGATGAAAGCCACCTACGGCACCGGCTGCTTCGCGCTCCTACATACCGGCGCGGAGCCCGTCGCCTCGCACAATCGGCTGCTCACCACCATTGCCTATCAGATCGGGGGCAAACGTACCTACGCGCTCGAAGGCGCGATTTTCGTGGCCGGCGCGGCGGTGCAATGGCTGCGCGACAGCCTCGGCCTGATCCGCGCTTCCGACGAGCTGGATGGTCTTGCGGCCCGCGCCGACGCGGCTGAGCAGGTCTACCTCGTCCCGGCCTTCGTCGGGCTCGGGGCGCCGTGGTGGGACGCGAACGCGCGCGCCGCGATCTACGGGCTCACCCGCAAGTCGGGCGCGGCGGAGCTCGCGCGCGCGGTGGTGGAGGCGGTCGGCTATCAGACGCGCGATCTCCTGGTCGCCATGCAGGCTGATTGGCCGTCCGCGGCGAGCGGCGCGACAGTGCTGCGCGTTGACGGCGGGATGACCGCGAGCCCCGCGACCCTGCAGTTTCTCGCCGACATCACCGGTGCGCCAGTCGACCGCCCCACCGTCATAGAGACCACGGCGCTCGGCGCCGCCTATCTCGCGGGCTTCCAGGCCGGCATCTGCCCGGATTTCGAAACCTTCGGCCGCACGTGGCGGCTGGATCGCCGGTTCGTGCCCGAGATGGCGCCTGACGTGCGCGAACGCAAATACGCTGGCTGGCTCGACGTGGTGCGGCGCACGACCACTACCGCTTGAATCGATGCCGCTGCACTGGTGCCGGCACCCTCGAAACGATCGCGCGCGCTCACCGGTTACCAATCTTCTCGTCACGTTGTAGTGGCTGTTCCAAGCCGGAGAATGTTGGATCCCGGTTCCTCTCCCTCCGCCATTATTTGCGATATGTGATTGAATTACCTAATTAAGTTAAGCTTGCACTTTCGCCAACCCACAAATTGACCCTCTGCAATTTGCGGGGCAGCTCTCGTTGCACTCGATGCTCGGCGAAACGCAAGCAAACTGACGACTGCGCGTCTTCATGACGACAAACGGCGAGGCCGTCGTACGCGGCAGCACGCCATCAGTAATATCTCTCTGTCTCGACTCAAAGTGGCGCGCTTTTCTGAATTAAACGATCCCAAGTAATAAAACGGATCGATCGCGGCAAAGGGGGCCTTTATGTCAATTGGCGAAATTCCTGGAGTACAGCTTGGTGCATCTTTTGCATCGCGTCGCGAACTTTATGATGCTGGCGTTCATCGTGCTTTGCAGACGGGCATTGTGGGTTCTGCCTCGAATGGGGCCGAATCCATCGTCCTCTCCGGCGGCTACGTCGACGACCAGGATCTAGGTGATGAAATTATTTACACTGGCCGCGGTGGTCGCGATCCGCAATCCCGACGGCAAATTGCTGACCAGGCGTTCGGGGGCCAAAACCAAGCCTTAGTAACTTCTTGTTTGCAAGGACTCCCGGTGCGGGTTGTTAGAGCTCGCATAATGACTCGGCTTATTCGCCGGATCAGGGCTATCGATATGAAGGACTCTATCGGATTGAGAGCTACTGGCATGAGCGGGGGGCTGATGGGTTCTTAGTCTGCCGGTATCGATTGATTGCTCTTATAGCCAGATCAACTTCGACAATTACCTCTCCATCGGTTTCTTCTAAGCCAGCATCTCGAATATCGGCCACTGTGCGACGCATCGTGCGCGATACAGCCGTCAGACGGAAAGTGAAAAGGTTGGGTCGGTACCCCGCGAACCCGAGAAATAAACAAAAAGTAGGATGTGAGATCGGGAAAACAAGTCGATTAGCGAGGTTTCACCTACCGATGGAACTGACGCTGCCAAAGAGTTCGGCACCTCCCGCATCGAGGGCAGCTGTTTACAAATTACATGATCGCAGTGGTTTGAAAGGGGTCGGCTATCGCCGTCTTGGACTGCTGTTGGCTCGGCACGACGCCGATCTATCCGCCGTACTCGGGCGGGTGACGCGGCTGATGGCCCGGCCCGGCGAAATCGTGGACCGAGGTAAGCCGTTGTTCTACACCGAAGCCGCCGACATGGTGCAGGCGCAGAAGTCCGTCAGATCAAGGGCAGGCATGACGCGGGACGGCTTCGTGCAGGTGCTGCAAGGTCCATCGTCACCAAGGGCCGCCCCGCGCATTCAGCGCGCCTGAACACTTGGCTTGGAGAAAAAGCAGTAGCGCATCGTTTCGGCGTCCGGATACCAGGGCGTCATGCCTTCGTTCGCCTGCTGCTCAATCCTCCACACCCGCCTCAGTACGCTCGGGTCCTGAATCGCCAGTCGAAATCCATTTCTGGTGTAGTACTCGCCCCATTCCGGCATCGAAGCAAAGGTCTGGAGGCCATAGAACAAGTCCTCCGACTCGATGATCTCACGGGTCATGTCGGTTGCGATGCTTCCACAGATCACGCCGATGCGGCAAATTCGAAACAGCTCGCGAATGGCATCGTCGATCGAATTCCTCGGGGAGATAACAAAGACAGGTCTCATAGACGAAATCGAATGACCCGTCCGGGAACTGCAGTCTACGAACGTCGCCCAGCAGGTTTCGCGAACGCCATTTCTTCGATGTCTGCGAATGAATGTATTCATTGTTTTCGACGCCCCAGGCATCGACGTCGACCTTGGCAAATGCCGCCAACGTCAGGCCGTTCGCGCTGCCGCAATCGAGCAGCTTGTAGGGCGGACGCCGGCCCCACACGGCTTCGATCAAGTCACAAGTCCACTCTTCGCAAAAATAATCCTTGAAAGACCGGCTGTATTCCTGGCCCCCGGCATATTCGTCGAAGTACTTGTCGAATCCATTTCCTTGTTTCCTGGTTGTGACAGCCGTTGCAGCCGCCGTGGCCGCGTGGTGCTTTTCCCGGTAAATTCTGGACAACAGCGCACCCGCGGCGTACTCGGCTGAATCGACAACGGCGTTGATTGTCGAATCCAGCAGGTAGTCCCCGATCAGGAGCAGGTAGGGATTTCCGGCAGCGTCAGGACAATGGCGGTGCCGCATATCGAGCATCCGCTTGCCACCGGGACGCGCGTTGACAGCTCCCACCCAGCGATGCACCTCGCCTTCGATAAAGAGGTGCCGGTGCCCCGTCATGGATCCCGGCAGGGAAGCCAATGCCATCGCGATCAGCCGTTGATCGTCGAAATTAGACAGCGCGAGTGCGTCATTCCCAGCCAGCAGCCAACCCAGAACTCCATAGGAACCATGCGGGTATCGAGAGCTCTCGTCATACACACAGCATCCTCCAAACGCATCGAGCATGAAATATGACCCCGTCAGCTGGTCACGCCAGAACGGTTTCTCAAACAGGCAACTGATGCGAAGGTAGTGAGCAGGACAATCGTAGTTCGCGACATGCTCCTGCAGGCGCTTAGCCAAAACAGCATCGTCCCACTCGATTTGGCCCAGCCAATAGTTGGGCAACGCAAGCATCACGACGTCAAACTCATCGCTGACAAGCCGATCCTCACACCGGGACGTAATGCGATAGGTTCCGTGAGGGGTGCGGCCTATGCGAACGACCGCCGAATTGAGCCTGACCTCCGCTGAGACTTCAGACACGAGGCGATCGATCAGCCGCTCGATCCCTCCCTTTATGGAATACAGGCGTATGTAACGCGCGTCGTTCATCAGCACGTTCTTAAGACCGTTCAGGGCTGACGTCAGATACGGTTCTGTTGCGATGTCGCTACGGGACGAGACCGCAATATATTTTCGCGCGGTCGGGTCCTTGATCTCATCGAGCACCTCGGAAAATGAACGATCGAACCACGGATGCTTGCTGTCGCCCTGCCAGTCCTCCAAATAATACTCGTGGGGCGAGTAAAGCCGGGCGCAGCACCGATAGAATTTGGAAGCCTCCGCCGCCGTCCGTTTTCCGAAATGCCGTTGGAAAGAGGCAGAATCGGAAATGATCTTTTCGTGCAGAATGACCGGGCCTCCGGTCATCGGAATGGTTTCCAGATCAAGTTCGGCAACAAGCTTCTTAAGCGGATCCTGCCCCAGATGAGAATAATCGTAGAGTTCGGCAACCCCGGCTTCGAAAAGGGCAGCAGCCTTCCCGAACGTTCTCGTCAGCACCTTTCCACCAAGACGCGGCGACGCTTCGAAAATCGTCGTGCGAACAAACGTTGCGGGAAAATCATCCAAAAGCTTTGCGACGACAAGACCGCCAGGGCCTCCTCCGACGATCGCAACGTTTTTGAATGCCCCAGCCACGCAACAAAATTAAAACAATTGGCGCGCCAAAATCAACTCGCTGATTCTGTAGGTCCAAGTGTCAGGGGTATTCGGCATGTATATGCGGATCGTGCCGAAGATGGTGGAAACGAAACTGCCAAAAATGCTCATTGTTCTCTCCTCTGTGGGCCGATGTTACAAAGAAAACGATAGATCCAACGCGCAACATCTCTCTCAAAGCTGCGCCGCGCCAAATGTGTTGCAGCTTTCCACGGTCCCGACCTTGAGGCGAAACTGGCTTGGCCGGGTCGGTTCAAGTCCAGACCTCGAACTCAATAATTCAAAGCGGTCCGCACACTGTGAAACCTCTGGCCAAGACTCCGCTTTAGCCGGATGCGGCGCGCCAGGGCACAGCGAGCGTGGCCTTATCGGCCATCGGTCCACATTGTTTCTGAATTGCCCCTTAGGGCAGCGAGTTCGGTTCCCAGTTCCTCTCGCTGAGGCGATTGGCGACCTACAAATTCAAAGACCGTTGGATCCCAGTGCGCTCTCCCCTCCGCCATAAATCATTGATATAGTAGTTATGGCCTTGAAGTTCGTTTAACCCCCGGCCCAGCCCGCCCTCCAGCGCGATGCAGGGCTTGGGCTGTAGAGGGAACTACCCTAGGTCGCCAAAAACCACAGAACCCATCTGCAGCCGATCTATAGGGCTAGCGATTTGCGCCCTCCTTTAGAGCGGGTCCGCCTGAGCAGCAATTCTGGTCGGTTGCGCCAGACACTCCTTTCGGACCTGCCGAAAATGCCCGCATTCAACTTGCGTGCCAGCAGAAAGCAATGACGACAACCAAACCGAAAGCGAAAGTGGCGAAGAAGTCGTGGCTGGGCCACGACCGGATGAAAGCCGTGCTCGGCCCGAAGAAGATCTCGACGAGGACGATCGGCACTGGATCATTCGAAGAGAGCGATCTGGAAATTTGGGCTCAAGTACACGCAGTCCCGGTCGTGGGCTGGCTAAATTACGCTTGGTGTTCGTAAAATCATCGTCGAATCCCCGCCCGGGCCCTCTTGAGACAGCTTATCGTGCTATTGGCGGCTGTGCAGGTGGAGCTGTGACCACCGGCCGGACGGGCGTTGATCGGGTACCTACCGGTGGAGCGGATCTGGACGCCGGTGGTTTAGCTGAACTCACCGGCCGACCAGACGAGTGAAGGACAACAACTTTGGCTCCGAGGGGTGTGCGTTGGTAGAGATCAATGACATCCTGGTTGAGCATACGAATGCATCCGGAAGAAACGCTCTGGCCGATGGTCCAGGGCTCGTTAGTACCGTGAATCCGGTAAAGCGTGTCTTTGTTACCCTGCCAAAGATATAGAGCACGGGCACCCAGCGGGTTGCTGGGACCGCCGGGCACACCAAGTCCGCTCTGCAGTACACTCACCTGTTTCATGAGCTCGGGCTTACGCTGAATCATTTCCTTGGGGGGATACCAATCCGGCCATTCTTGCTTATCGTGGATTGTTGCGTTGCCGGACCAGCTGAAGCCTTGCTGTCCTACGCCGACACCATAGCGAAGCGCCCGTCCGCTTCCTTGCACAAAATAAAGGAATCGATTTTGCGGGTCGATTACGATCGTGCCAGGCGTTTCATTGGACGGGTATGATACGGCCTTGCGCAAATAGCGAGGATCAATGTCAGTAAAACGTATGGCGGGAACGGGAAAGGGCTCTCCGCCGACACGACCGTAGATCGCAAAATATTGCTGCTCAAAATTTGTATCGAAGCTGGGAGCGTTTATTCGTGGCTCGACTGGCGTGCCTGGCAGTGTCGGTTGTACATGCGGTTCAGCCGGTCGTTGACATACCCAGAAAAAGGGACCGCAGTCTTGAGCTGACGCGCTACCAGAGATCACCGTGAGGCATATAACCAATGCTCGATTGTCCCACATTTGGCACCTTGCCCCAATTCCGGCCCTTATTCCTCTACCGTTCGTAATAAAATCTCGAACGGTTTTCGGTTTTATCCTCGGAAGCCAAAAATAATGATAGCAACTATCTGTGGTTCCAACACGTCAGAAAACTCCTATCTGCTGGGCAAGTGAGGACAGTCGCGCCAGCGTCGCATTCGCGCCAACGCGTCAGACGCGGTTCTGCCGATCACTTTGATTGGCGGGCGACATGATCAACTCCAATTCGGCAATCTCTGCGTCAAACGCCAGCCAAGCCAGCCCGTCCGGTGCTAGGGGAAAAACCGAAACGGCATCTCCGGAAGCTCCCGTTATCATTCGCGTCGAACATGATATCGTCGTCAAATCTGCCAACTCCGGGCCATTTCAAGCGGCGACATACAATCCCTGCGGTGTAGTCTTCAGCTTCGGTGTCACCCCCCAAGCCCCTCCGAAGGAGAGAGAGACGACCCGTTGTCGTACTTTGGTTACTTCAGGGCTTGGCTATAGCCGGGCCCTTTTTATTGGCGGTTCCTCAAATAGACACCCCTTCCGCGCGCAAAATGACTCCCCTGCGCGGGACTCGGTGCGCCCTAAGCGGCGGGTCAACAAGCCGGAGAACGATGAGCCTTCAATCCTGGAGACCGTGGAGTTGAATGTAGCGTAGCGCTTGCGCGGAAAGAGCGGCCCTGAGGCAAGAATGGATCGTGGTGCGTTCACCACTGCACCGCAGCTACGGCAATCGCGATTGGCATTGCGCGACAAGGATAGGACACTCCCTAATCATGTGAGCGGCGTTAGCGCTAGCGTTATAACTTCGAAGAGTACGGGGCCTGAGAAGCGTGCCGCATCTGAATGCTGGCCGGGACACATCGAACAAATCACGACGGGTGAATCGCCACGGCTATCTAACGGCCGCGCTATTAATCAGGGCGCGAAAGAATCTATTAACTTTTCGTTGAAAGGATCGTTCAAACTCGAGAAATCATGGGCCTTAGAGGCTATGCCGCGGTATTACTTTGACTTGTGGAGGGGCAACGAACTTATCCAAGACCATGAGGGTACTGACATGCCCGGTCCAAATGCAGCGAAGGATGAGGTGCGAGAGACATTAGGGCAGCTGGCAAAAGAAGAGCTCATGCAGGCAAATCCCTCCCGTGAGCTTCGCGTTATGGCTAAGGACGGAGCCAAACCGATATTTCAGGCGCGGCTGCATTTTGATTGGGAGGCACTACCCTAATCCATTTTGTTTTACATTCGGAAACCGAAGCTGCCAATCCAAACGAGGCCGAGCACCATCTACGGTGCTCTGCCTCGGCTCCGTCTTGCCTACCGCCGGATTTGCTTTGCGCGATTTTCGCGGCTGGAAGACATCCTCAGCATCTTCAGGAACTTCATAGACAGGGCAGAAAATAGGAACATCCGGAGAATAAAGTCCATGGTTCACCGCCCTTGAATGTATGCCCGAATGGTGCTCCTGGATCGAAAAGACGCCGAACGGTGTTGACCCTCGCGGCCATCATTATGCTGGCCGCAGGTAAAATAGGGTACTCTGGCCATGGCCAGCTCAATCACCACTGGGGGCCCTGCTACCTCTCCCCTTAAAATTGCACTACAAAAGTTATTCTTTGGATAACAAAGAGAATGACGTGCCCGAGATCGATCCCGAAGTGCGCTCAGTGCTGACGGAACGCGGAACAGACCAACATGAGTAATTCACTGCATCGCTCTTACGAGCCGATCACAACCGACGATCTCAATCGGCTAGCGCAGATTGCATTGGTTAATTTAAATGACCTGTGCCGACGAACGGAACATTGCCGCCCTTACTTGGATCGGTTGCGTCTCATTTGTTTGTGTCAGGGTGCGATGTTCCCGATCTGCCCCAATGGTTAAAGGAGGCGCAGCAACAAATGTGAATAGCCCGGAGCAGATCGCCGCCAAGCGGCTGAAGATGGTCGGTGGCCTGCACCACCAATATGCGCGAATCTGATTTGCGACAAGCACAGGTGTCCCTGTCGCACCGCGATGCCACGCTCGAGCAGGAAGGCTCGAATTTGATTGATGATCCCGGTACGTTGGCTGACCAGCCGCTCACGCACGCGATGCAGCGCCTGCAGGTCGAGTTGATCGGCCATCTTCGTGGCCACGAACGTCAGATCCGGAACTGATCTGTTGGTCTACGCGGAGAAATGATAGACTACCGGCCCGCGGCGTCGCGGCGAGAGCGGGACTCGGATGCTTCAGAAAGTTGGACCGGACACCCCGATGGGGGCCACGCTCTTGCCGCGAGGAGGAGCGGCCTTCCGCACGTGGGCACCGGCTGCACGCGACGTCTATGTGGTGACCGATGCCCACGCGAGCGGCCATGGGACCGGATGGATGCCCGATCCGGCACATCGCCTGTTTCCCTTGGGAGACGGAACATGGGCAGGCTTTATGCCTTGGCTCGTCGACGGCGATCC
Organism: uncultured Alphaproteobacteria bacterium; assembly: GCA_963802475.1. Taxonomy (GTDB): domain Bacteria; phylum Pseudomonadota; class Alphaproteobacteria; order Rhizobiales; family Xanthobacteraceae; genus CANKHA01. The sequence continues at coordinate 112,887 of CAWDIZ010000011.1, read as the reverse complement.
GTATCTGTTCTGGGTCCGCGGGCCGGAAATGGGTACCGAAGGCGTCAAACGGGACCCTTATGCCCGTGAGTTGGGCACCCAGCCACCATTTCCCAATTGCCCATGTCTGCTGCGAGAGGCGCATGCGTATCCGTGGCACGATGCCGGTTGGCATCCGCCTCCATTCCACGAGTTGATCATCTACCAGCTGCACGTGGGCGTGTTCTGGGGTGCCAACCTGCAGGCGCCCCACTACGGCAAATTCCTGGACGTGATCGCGCGCATTCCATACCTGCGCGAGCTGGGGGTGAACGCCATCCAGTTGCTGCCCATCCAGGAATACGACGGGGCGTTCGGGCTCGGCTATGCCGGCCTCGACTACTTCTCGCCGGAAATGGCCTACCAGGTCGAGGACCAAACCGAGCTCTCATTTTATCTGGAGACAGTGAACGCCCTTCTGGCGGAGCGCGGACAGCTGCCGCTGACCACGACTGAATTGGTGGCGGGGCCGAACCAACTCAAGTGCTTGATTGACCTGTGTCACCTCAACGGCCTCGCGGTGATTTTCGATCTCGTGTGCAACCACGCCGGCGGCGGGTTTGATGAGCGAAGCTTGTGGTTCTTCGACCGACAGCCATGGGGCGACGACAATCGGAGCCTCTATTTCACGGATGCTGGCTGGGCTGGTGGCAAGGTCTTTGCCTACTGGCAGGACGCTGTGCGCCAGTACCTGATCGACAATGCTCTGTTCTGGCTCAATGAGTATCGTGTCGACGGCATCCGCTATGACGAAGTTACCGTGATGCACCATCATGGCGGTGACCGTTTCTGCCGCGACCTCACGAGCACGCTTCGCTATGCCAAGCCCCAGGCGATCCAGATTGCCGAGTATTGGGATTGGGACAGAGCTTTCGCGGTGACTCGTGCGCCCGGAGGTCTCGGCTTTGATGCGGCACTCGGCGACCGGCTGCGCGACGCACTGCGCGGCGTGTTGGCCGAGGCCTCGCAAGGCGCGAACGCCTCAGTTCACCTGGATCGGGTGCGCGACGCCATCCATCCGCCGCCGGGCTTCCCGGCGGCCTGGACGGCCGTTCAGTGCCTGGAGAACCATGACGTGGTCCGCTGGGACTATGACGAGCGCCGGGCCCGCGCCCCGCGCGTACCGGCGCTGGCAGACCCGTCCAACCCGCGTTCGTGGTACGCTCGCAGCCGCAGCCGCGTCGCCACAAGCCTTTTGCTGACCGCCCCGGGCATTCCCATGCTGTTCATGGGTCAGGAGATCCTGGAGGACAAGCCGTGGCATGACGATATCCGGTTCTGGTCGCAATTTCTGATTTGGTGGGATGGCCTGTCGAGCGACCCCGCGATGCGGGATTTCCTACGCTTCGTGAAAGACCTGATCCGATTGCGCCGGCGCCACCCGGCACTGTCCGCCGAAGGAGTGCGCATTCCGCAGGTACATGAGGGCGACCGTGTGATCGTGATGCACCGCTGGGTCGAGGGGGCCGGTCGCGATGTGGTCGTGGTTGCCAGCCTCAACGAGACCACGCTCGACGGGTATTCCGTCGAGATGCCGCATGCAGGCTATTGGCACGAGGTGTTCAATAGCGACGCCTATGACCATTTTCCCAATCCGTGGGTGGCCGGCAACGCTGGTGGCATCTCGGCCGATGGCCCATCGGGTCGCGCATACCCTTACACCGCGCGCATCCGCATCCCGGCCAATGGCGCTCTCGTGTTCTCCCGCTATCCATAAGGCGATGTTACCCAACTGATGAATACGCCAGAGCACGCTGGAATACGGTGGCCTGCGCGGAGAATGTTGGATCCCGGTTCCTCTCCCTCCGCCAATGCCTGCAGCAAACATCGCTCTGGACAATGAGCGCATGTGCTTTAGGCCCATATGCTGCGGGTATTTCCCTAGAGCCTGGCGACTGGAGTCGCATGTGGGCCAGTGGCCAATTATTCCCTCCAGTCCATCAGATAGGTGGGGCGTCAGCCGCCGCCTTCGCTGTCGAGGGCTTCGGTTTGATTGTCGCCAGTTGATGGGCGATTGTTTACAATACAGAAACTAAAATTCATGGGAGAGCGCTCAATGATTGTCAGAGCCACAGCCTTAATTGCGATGGTGCTTGGTGGGACGTCTGTTGAGGCCGCCGAGCTTAGCATCCTAAGTGCAGGGGCGCCCGAGCCAGGCGTCCACGCGGTGATCGAATTGTTCAAGGCGAAGGGCAACACGGTAACGGTGCGCTATGCGACCGCGCCGGCGATCCGCAAGATCATTTCGGAAAATGGCGGTGCCAATATCGTGATCGCTCCTCCCGCCGTCATTAAGGAAGTGAGCGAAGCCGGGAAAGCCGACGGAAAGGTTCAAGTTACTGTTGGGAAAGTCGGCGTCGGCATCGCCGTGCGCCAGGACGCTCCGGTTCCCGATGTATCCAGCGTCGACAAAATGAAAGCTGCGCTCCTGGGGGCGCAAACCGTTGTCTATAATCAGGCATCAACCGGCAATTACCTGCATGAACTTTTCGTCAAGCTCGGCATCGCCGAGCAGCTCGCGCCGAAGACCAAGCGTTATCCCGACGGCGATGGTGTCATGGAGCACATCATCAAGGGCACTGGTAATGAAATCGGTCTCGGAGCGATCACGGAGATCAATCTAAACACCAGCAAGGGTCTTCGTTTCGTAGCCCCGCTTCCCGCAGACGTGCAAAATTACACTACCTACGTGGCGGCTCCCATGACGGGCCCCAATCACTCTGCTGACAGCACGAAATTCCTGGAGCTTCTCGCCACTCCAGAGGCCCGGAAAGCGCTGCTAACCGCTGGCATTGAATAGACGTTCATTGCAAGAAATGAACCGGGTGTCTCTTATCGAAACGCCTGGTTCGCTTCTTTGGCCGCTGTCTGGGGCTTCGTGGGGGCGTAGTTGGTGAGATTGCTCAGAAACAGGGATTTTCTCGCGGGCTCACTTTTCATTTTGGCCGGCTCCGTTTTCTTTTGGGTCAGCCGCGACTACGGCATGGGCACCGGCCGCCGCATGGGCCCCGGCTATTTCCCTACGGTGTTGTCGGCACTCCTCGTGCTCATTGGGGCAGCGGTGCTGCTGTCATCGCTGCGCTCCAGCGAGCAGGTCGGCGGTTTTGCCTGGCGCGGTTTTGCCTCGGTGATCATAGGCACGGTTCTCTTCGGGATGCTGATCCGCGATGCCGGGATCCTCGTTGCCATTGCCGTTCTGGTGCTGGTTTCCGCGGCGGGAAACCGGAAATCCAAGTGGCTTCCTACGGGTGGACTGGCCGCCGGCATGGCGGTCCTGTGCTACGGCATTTTCGTCAAGGCGTTGGGGATGCCGATCCCGGCGCTCGGCTCTTGGTTTTGGCACTAGGGCCCATTCATGGACCTGTTTGCAAATCTGTCCTTGGGTTTTTCAACGGCGCTTTCCTTGTCGAGTCTACTGCACTGCTTCATGGGGGTGCTGCTGGGAACGCTGATCGGCGTCCTGCCGGGTCTTGGGCCCCTCGCTGCGATCGCGATGTTGCTGCCGGTGACATTCGCGTTGCCCCCGGTGGAATCGTTTATCATGCTTGCGGGAATTTATTACGGAGCTCAGTACGGCGGTTCTACGACAGCAATCCTGGTTAATCTTCCCGGCGAGTCATCCTCGGTGATGACGGCTGTCGAAGGCTATCAGATGGCCAAAAAGGGCCGCGCGGGCTCCGCGCTTGCGATCGCGGCGATTGGCTCATTTTTCGCCGGCACGGTCGCGACGCTCGTGATCGCGATGTCGGCGCCGCTACTTGCGCGCGTTGCTCTCAAATTTGCCTCACCGGAAAATTTTTCGTTGATGGTGCTGGGCCTGATTGCGTCAGTTGTTTTGGCCGTAGGTTCGCCTCTCAAGGCACTCGGGATGGTCGTACTTGGCCTGCTGCTCGGGCTTGCCGGCACCGACGTCATGTCCGGTTCTTCGCGGTTTACGATGGGAATCCCCGAGATGTCCGACGGCATCAATTTCGTCGTTGTTGCCATGGGGATCTTTGGTCTCGGCGAGGTAATCCGTAACCTGGAGCAGACGCAGAGCGGCACCGTCAAAATTGCGAAAGTGGGCAGCCTTTGGCCCACGCCGGAAGAATTGCGCAGGTCGAGCATGCCGATCCTTCGCGGTACTGCGCTCGGCTCGTTCCTGGGTCTGCTGCCGGGTGGAGGAGCGCTGCTTGCTGCCTTTGCCTCCTATGCGATCGAAAAGAAGGTCTCGCGCCGGCCAGGAGAATTCGGCCACGGCGCGATCGAAGGCGTCGCGGGGCCTGAGAGTGCCAACAACGCGGGGGCCCAGACCTCCTTTATTCCAATGTTGACACTTGGCATTCCGTCAAACCCGATTATGGGGTTGATGATCGGCGCCATGATAATCCAGGGCATTCAGCCTGGGCCTGCAGTGATGACGGAGCAGCCGGCGTTGTTCTGGGGCCTGATAGCGTCGATGTGGGTTGGCAATGTCTTCCTGATCATCCTCAATCTGCCGCTGATCGGAATCTGGATCTATTTTCTCAAGGTCCCGTATGCGTACCTCTTCCCGGCTATCCTTGTATTTTGCAGCATCGGCGTGTTTACGCTGTCAAATGCGCAATTCGATGTCTATACGATGGCCTTGTTCGGTGCGCTTGGTTACGTGTTTCTCAAGCTCGGATGCGAGCCCGCACCGTTGCTGCTGGGCTTTATTCTTGGGCCCTTGATGGAGGAAAATCTACGCCGCGCAATGCAGATATCCGGCGGCGATGCGTTTGTATTCTTTCAGCGGCCGATCAGCGCCTCGATCCTCGTGCTCTCGCTCGCTATGCTGGCATCCGTCCTCTTGCCGGCGGTGCGCCGGACCCGCGAGGTCGCGTTTCAGGAAGACTGAAGCCAAACGACCGTTGCCAAAAAAGAAAAAGATCGGACTATTTTTCCATATGGTTCCGCATCGACAGACCTATAATCACGGTCGCTCGGGCGGCCTCTAGACCCGGGGCGGGAGGTAAACATGCGAAAGACATTCTCCGCGTTGGCGGGTGCAATAGTTGCTGCCACCACGGCGATTTCCTCGGCAAACGCCCAGTCCTATCCGACCAAACCCGTCACCCTTGTGGTGGCCTTCACACCGGGTGGCCCCAGCGATGTGTTGTCGCGAATTCTCGGAAAGAAGATGTCGGAGATCCTCGGGCAAAGCTTCATCATCGAGAACCGTCCGGGTGCCGGCGGTAACGTTGCCGCGGAGTTCGTCGCGAAATCGGCGCCGGACGGCTACACGCTGCTGATGGGAAACAATAGCATCCTGTCGACCAACGCCGCACTCTACGCCAACATCAAGTTCGACGCCGTGAAGGATTTCGCGCCGATCAGCCTAGTCGGCTCGCAGGCGAACATTCTTGTCGTTAACCCCAAGGTTCCCGTCAACTCGATGGCGGAGCTGATCGCGCTCGCCAAGTCGAAGCCGGGCAAACTTCGCTATGCCTCATCCGGCTACGGCGCGGCCGCTCACCTTGCTGGCGAATTGTTCAAGACCGAAGCCAAGGTTGATATTGATCATATCCCGTACAAGGGCGCTGCGCCGGCGCTGCAGGATGTAATAGCGGGCGAAGTCGAGATCATGTTCGCTACGTCCGCATCGGTGGCTGGCCATATCAAAGCCAAGACAGTGCGGCCATTGGCAGTGACAACGCCCAAGCGCATTGACGTCTTCCCGGAACTGGCAACCGTCGACGAACTTGGTCTCAAGGGCTTCGACGCGACGACATGGCATGGTCTCGTCGCGCCAGCCGGAACCGACAAAGCTATCATCGACAAACTGCACAAGACAGCGATCGAGGCGATGAACGACCCGGCTACCCGGAAGCAGTTGGTCGATCTCGGTGTGGAGATTGTGGGAAGCAATCCGCTGGAGTTTGCGGCCTATATCAGGTCGGAGACGCCGAAGTGGGAAGCCATCGTCAAAGCTTCAGGTGCGAAGCTCGAGTGAATGGGGATGCGCCCTAATGATCTTCCGTGTCCCGCTTCCGACAAAACCCCTCGTAAGCCCCGCACGGTTTTCCCAGGCGGGGCTTGCGATAGCCACGCACATATCTGCGGGCCAGAGGTCACCTTCCCGTATGCGGAAGAACGCATATACACGCCGCCCGACGCGACCTTTGGCGATTATCTCGCTCTGCTGAAAGTGCTGGAGGTCGAACGTGCGGTACTTATACAACCAAGCGTCTACGGCACTGACAATCGCGCGCTGCTGGATGCACTGTCGCGAGTGACGGGCGGGCTGCGCGGCATTGTGGTGGTGGACGCCGATATCGACACCGCTACGGTAAAGGCTTTGGACGATGCGGGCGTCCGCGGCGTCCGCCTCAACGTGGTCGACCACCACGGGCCCCGGAACGTCATTCCGGAAGAACGAGTCCGGAAGCTGGCAAACACCATTGCTCCGTTCGGGTGGCACATCGAGTTCCTAATCAACATCGATGACGCGCCGGGATTCGCTGCGGCGATCGACGGTCTTGCGGTCGATGTGGTGGTTGGACATCTTGGGTTTCCGAAGAGCGGTGCGGCTCAATGGATGCAGTCGCCGACGCTGGAAAATTTTCTGAGACTGTTCGAACGCGGCCGGTGCTGGGTGAAGCTAACGGGGCCCTACCGCATCTCTTCCGCGCCGGACATACCGTATTCCGATGTTGCGCCGCTGGCGCGGCGTCTCGCGGACGTCAATCCAGATCGGCTGCTCTGGGGGACCGACTGGCCACACGTTATGATGAAGAAGCCGATGCCAAATGACGGTGACCTGAGCGACCTCATTGCCGACTGGTTGCCGGATGCGCGCCTTCGACAACGGGTTTTGGTCAATAACCCCGCCGAACTGTATGGTTTTTCCGAAAGTGAGCGCCTGTCGATGGACGGCGGCGCGACCGCCAGCATCTGAACGGAATTCAAGCCAATGTCTCTCGACGCAAACACCTCCGGTCTTTTTCCGATCGCACCAACGCCGTTTCATCCCGATGGGCGCCTGGATGAAGGCTCAATCGATATATTGGTCGAACGTTACCTTGCGGCCGGCGCGAACGGCGTCACCGTCCTCGGGATCATGGGCGAAGCCCCCAAGCTCGAGCCGGATGAATCGCTGCAAATTGCTGCGCGCTTCATCGACAGAATGGGCAGGCTCCCGGTGATCATTGGCGTGTCAGCTCCCGGCTTCGCCGCCATGCGTTCGCTGGCGCGGTCGGTGATGGACCAGGGCGCGGCGGGCGTGATGATCGCGCCGCTGCCTTCTCTTCGGACCGACGATCAGATCACGGGCTATTACCGCCAGGCCGTCGAGGCCATCGGGACGGATATTCCCTTTGTCATCCAGGATTATCCGCTGACGCTGACGGTCCAGATGACGCCGAAAGTGATCCGGCAGATCATTCAAGAAAATCCGTCCTGCGTTATGTTGAAGCACGAAGATTGGCCAGGACTTGAGAAGATATCGGCGTTGCGGGGCTTCCAGAAAGACGGTTCGCTGCGGCCGATCTCCATCCTTACCGGCAACGGCGGCTTATTCCTGGATTTCGAAATGGAGCGCGGCGTTGACGGCGCGATGACGGGCTACGCTTTCCCGGAAATGCTGGGTGACGTGGTCAGGCTTCAGAAAGCTGGAAAGAGGGACGAGGCGCACAATCTGTTTGACGCCCATCTGCCCCTGCTCCGGTACGAGCAACAGCAGGGTGTGGGGCTCGCCGTTCGGAAATATGTGCTGATGCGACGTGGTTTCATCGCGTCCGACACCCAACGCGAGCCCGCCGCTGCCCTTTCGGCCGCGGCCCGAGCCGAAGTTGACTATTTATTGGCACGCCTTGCCCTGCGCGACGCACGGGCAAGGCTCTAGGCCGGAGAAGGTCGTTGATCCTGGTTGCCGCGGCTTAGCAGGGGCGGTTGCTTAAATTGGGAAAAGCGGGTCTTCTTCCAAAATGACAAAAGACTTTGGTGGAATCGGCCAACGATTTCCCCGCTGCCAACATACCACTGCTGGTGCTATCAATAAGCAAACAAGAGATAGGGAGAAACGCCATGAGGGTAATGGCCTGGACGACTGCCGTCGCAGTCTGTTCGCTTACACTTCTACAAACGGCTGCGCAGAGCGCTGACATCAAGATCATTCTTGCCGGCGGGCTGGGGCCGGTCGTGACAGCAGTGAAACCGGCTTTCGAGAAAGAGAGTGGACATAAACTCGACATCACATTCGTGTCGGGACCGGTCGTCAAACGCGAGGTCGAAGGCGGGCGGTCGTTTGATATTGCGATTTCCCAACCTGAGATCATCGACGAGTTAATCGCGGGGGGCAAGATTGTCGCTGGCTCACGCACTGATATCGCACGCACCGGCATCGGGCTTTCAGTGAAGGCGGGCGCGCCGAAGCCAGATATTAGCTCAGTCGATGCATTCAAGAAGACGCTGGTAAGCGTGAAAAGCATCGCGCACTCCAAAGAAGGTGCCAGCGGCGCCTATTTCATGAAGTTGCTCGACCGTCTTCAGCTCACGAGCGCAGTGCAGCCGAAGCTCGTTGGTGCACCCGCGGGCGCGGGTGGGTTGGTATCGCCTGTGTTGAAAGGCGAAGCGGAAGTCGTGGTCGGCACTGCATCGGCGATCATGGAGCCGGGCATCGATTTTGTCGCCCTCATCCCGGATGATTTGCAGAATTGGTCGGTATTCAGTGCGGGCTACTCCACCGCCTCGGCGGAACCGAAGGCAGCACAAGAATTTGTCGCCTATCTGAAGAGCGCAAAATCTTTGCCGATCATCAAGGAAAAGGCGATGCAACCGATGACGCCGTAAGACGGCCTCCGAGTAGTGCTCAATCAGCGTGGAGATGACCCATGCATATCGCCGGTATCAATTGGGTAGCCGTGCTGGCCGCAGCAGGGGCCTTTTATGGCATCGGGTTTGTCATCTATTGGCTGCTGATCGACCAGAAGGCATGGAACGCGGCGAAGCACATTAACGAGGCGGAACTGTCGCGGATGCCCTTTGGCCCGGTTCTGCCGCTCGCCACCGCAATCGGGCTCGCGGTGCTGTTTAGCTGGGCCAATGTTACTGGCGTCGGCGCTTCCGGCTCTTTGGTATAACTGGTTCTACGGCACTGCGCCGATTTGGATCTTCGCGGTCGACAGCGCCAACCAGCTGCTCGGGCATGCGGTGGCGGGTGCCATATTGGCCGGTTGGCGATAGATCATTTGCTGAGGCTTGCCCGGCTCCGATCCCTGAACGCGACTAATACCGCGGATTGGAACAGCCCAAAAAGGCGGGAGTTGCGCGTGATTTCGAAGACGGGTTGCGTTTCGGTTGGCAAAGATGACGGTTTGCCTAACCGTAGTGGATCGCCGAATTGATTTTCCCGATAAGGGCGCTGCCATCAAACGGCTTTTCCAGGAACGCGGCGGCGCCGGCTCCCTCGCAGCGTTCGCGCAGACCGGGCGTGCTATGGGCGGTAATGACGATTGTCGGGATGTTAATTCCGACTTCTGCCAGACGGCGGTGCAGATCGAGTCCCGTAAGTTCAGGCATATGGAAATCCACCACGAGGCATTGCGGCGATTGTTCCTCCTCGAGGGACTTCAAGAACTCAGTCGCTGAAACGAATGTTGTGATCTCAAAAGATGAGGCTGCAAGCAGTCGGCCCAGCGCCTTGCGGAACGAGGCGTCGTCGTCCACCAGTGCGACCCGTGTTAAGGCTTTCCCCATAAACACAGTCTCGACCATGCCGGGGGGCCGCGTCGAGTTGGCCTATGGGCCTATCTGATGGAACTACAATGTCACCCATCAGACGAAGCGGTGTTCACGGCGAAGCCTGGCGTCTGCTTTTAAAGAAACCGCACGGCGAGGTGTCATTGCGACAATGCATGAGATCGCCGGCAGCGGCTAAGCTGCGCCAAGTTGAAATGAATTGAAGGCCTATGGCGCAACACTGCGGATAATTCGCCAGGAAAAAAGCGCCTACTGGAAGCGCGTTGAACGCTTGCGGCGAATTAAATACGACATCCGGTGTTCCGGAGCGATTTTAGCGGTCGCTCCGGATCTTTGAGGTGGGAGTGTCAGCAGTAATAGACGCCGGCGGCGCACCGCCGCGTCGTCCGACGGGCCACGCCGGCAACGCTGACGGGAGTCAATGGCCGTCCGACCCTGGCATCAGCTGGCGAGGTAATACCGGTTGCGCCGGGTAGCAGCAGCTTTCCGCCGATGGCCACCGCGCACAGCGCAATAAGCGCGATGAGAATGGAGAATCCGAGATGCTTTGCGGTGCTCATTTTCCGCTCCCTGTTGTTACAGCAACGATTGTGAAGTTTTCTGGCAGATCGCTGAACCTTTCGCGGATTTCCTTAACGTCGAGTTTGTTTGCCTTGCTCGCATTCTGGAAGGTGAAGTCCGTCGCGGCGACAGCGCTGCCCGTGTTCCAGTCACGAATTTGGATACTGTATTGCGGACTTCCGGGAACTGTCCGCGAGGTGATGCTGAAGCGGCAGGGATAGGGCTTATCGCCCTGCGCGATCCATATCTGGAAATCCACTTCCTGCTTGCGGAAGGCCAGATAGTCGCACTCGACACCGCCGACGACGCCACTCCCGAGATCCTTGACGTCAGTCACGTCGCTCGCCAGTTCGTCATAGGCATTGGAAAGCAGCAGGTCCGCGGCAGGCATCGGCCGCTGGAACTTTTCCTGCAGGTCGTTAATGAGCTGATCAACGGTACCCGGAGAATCTGCCTGGGCATAAATGTTTGCATTCTTGCCAAGCAGAGTGACCGTTTTTCCGTCGAACGACAGTTCAATGTCGGCGAATCCGCCGGAGCGCGTGAAGCGGATTTTGTCGGGCCTATTGAGAACGACGCTCCCTGAGCTGAGTAACGAGAGCTTTTGATCGTCCTTTGTCATCACTTCGAGGCCAGCGTCAAAATCGAACGAGATAGACTTCTGCGCCGCCATGTAGTCCGACATTCCTTTCAACAGCTTCTTCGCGTTAGCTTCATCGGCGCGTGCAACGGCTGTCGCGCCGACGCATACCGCTGTCGCAAGGGTCACTTGCGCGATCATCGCAAGAGGTCTCTGTATCATCGGATATTTGGGCATGTCTCGTATCTCCATTCTGCAGCTGCAGATCTGTCATCGTCTGCAAACCCGTAACACCTGTTCCGGTAAGGTACGCACCCTTGCACATTTTGCGGCTGCGCGGCCCTGTACCCAGGGACAATGCCCGTTGGGCCATTGGTCGCTGTAATCTAAAACTACGATTGCGCGGCTGCTCGGCGGAATGAGCGGTGAACTCCTGCTACGGAGCACGAGAAATCAAAATCCGCTTAGGAGGGAAGTATGACTGCTGACGCGCTTCACCCGGCGGCCTCTCACCATTTGCCGGCTTTCATCACTGCCCCTGGTGAGACAGACTACCTGATGATCGCGATGGCCGTGATCCTGGGGCTTTCCGTCTTGGGATTCGGTATTGTGTTCTTTCGGTTGCACACTTTGCCCGAGCGCATGGCGCACAGGTCGCACAAATTGCAGTTTGAGATTGTCGCGGTCCTCGGGCTTCTTGCACTCCTCACCCACATCCATCTTTTTTGGGTTGCTGGCCTCCTGCTCGCAATGATCGACATCCCTGATTTTGGCGGGCACTTGAACAGGATCGCGGGCTCGACCGAGAAACTCGCCGGGCTTGGGCCGGGTGAAGGTGCTGTAGAATTGCCTAGCGATAATCTTGCACATATCGAGCCCGAAGAAGCGCCGTCGGCCCCCCAAGCCGTTCCGGCCCGTAAGAGTTTGGCCCATGCTTGAAATTATTCTGTGTTCCCTGGTGACAATTGTCCCGGACTATCTGTTCCGCCGCTATGTACAGAACAAGCGGATCGGCAAAGAAATAACCTTGTACTCCGTTTGGTTTGAGCTGAGGTGGGGGATCACCGCCTGCCTGATTCTTACCGTGAGCCTGATCACGGTAATCTTCTATAATCACCCTTCAACGACCAACGTCACCTTGTTCTTCCGAACGATCCCAATCGTCTCGGAGACAAATGGGCGTGTCGCCGAGGTGAACGCCCCCTTCAGCGGTCCAATTGCCAAGGGAGAGCCGATCTTCAAGCTGGACAGCTCGCAACAGGAGGCGGCTGCCGAGACCGCGCGTCGCAAGATTGCTGAGGTCGAGGCAGAGATTGAGTTGGCCAAGATCGATATTGTGAAGGCTGACGGGCAGATTCAGGAGGCCAGGAGTTCTTACCAGCAGGCCGTGGATGAACTCGAGACCAAGAAAGAGTTGCAAAGGCGAAATCCCGGTAACGTGGCGGCCCGCGAAATCGAGAAACTTGAGCTTCTTGTACAGGGCCGTCTAGGTACGATCAGTTCCGCCACGGCCGCAAAGCAATCCGCTACGGAACGAGTCTCGTCAGTGCTCCCCGCACAGAAAGCCAGTGCCGAAGCCGCGCTCGCCCAGGCCAATGTGGACCTGAGTAAGATGGTTATCCGCGCCGGTGTGAATGGAACTTTGGAACAGTTCACGCTGCGCGTCGGCGATATCGTCAACCCGTTCATGCGCCCCGCCGGGATCCTGATCCCCGAAGGCGCGGGTCGAGGACGGCTGCAAGCCGGCTTTTCGCAGATCGAAGCGCAGATCATGAAGGTCGGCATGACGGCCGAGGTCACCTGCGTGTCCAAACCCTTCAAAGTCATCCCAATGGTGGTCACGGATATTCAGGATTTTATTGCCGCCGGCCAGTTTCGCGGCGGCGAGCAATTGGTCGATGCACAGCAGGTGTCGAAGCCGGGCACGCTTCTGGTGCATCTTGAGCCACTCTACCAAGGCGGGCTTGACGGCGTGACGCCCGGCAGCAGCTGTATTGCCAATGCTTATTCCAACAACCACGACCTGATTGCCTCCAAAGACACCGGCGCCGTGCGGGGGGTGGTTCTTCACGCTGTGGATGCGCTCGGGCTTGTACACGCCCTGATTCTGCGGCTCCAGGCGCTGGTGCTGCCCTTCAAGATCCTTGTATTCAGCGGACACTGAGCCAGCGGCGTCTCCACGCCCGGCCCCACCTTGCCTCAACGTTGCGAAGAGCCGCCCTTGGGAGGGGCGGCTCTTTGCGTTTTCGCCATCGCTGGGAAGCGGAGCGCAATTCACGGCGTCCTTAGGGTAGCCTTAGCCATCTTCATTCTGCTTTCCGACGGCTTGCGCGAGGTGCAGGTATTCTTCAGCAACCGCCAACCACGTTTCCTTCTCAACGGGACTGTTCGCAGTCTCTGCCTCTTCACGGCAGTGCTGTGCCCGCAGAACAAAGGTCTTGTAACCGTGGTCCGTAACCAAAGAATTAGTCTGTGGGCGTGGCATGATGAGTTCGATCTTCATGTCTGACTAGACTCGCTGTACCAACAATTGCCGGAATGACCTACTGTGTATTTCTTTGGATCGCGCTCATCGCCGTCTCGCCGCCGCGCGTCTTGCAGTAACTGCTGACGACCTCGCGGCTGTTGGCCAATCGCCGGTAATCAAAAACGGGCTCGCCCACCGCCGCGCGGGCATAGCCGCTCATCCAGGACGCAATCATCTCCCGTCGGTCGGCTTTTGAGCCGAGAAATTGCTTGCAGGTAAGCCGCGTCAGGTCGAGGCGCTGCTGACCAGTCATCGGCCCTGGTTGCGGTGCTGTGCGTTCCAGACCGCTCATGACGGTTTCGCTCGGGTAGGTGGTGCACCACTGCTGGACGATCGCCGCGTTCTCGGCGAAGGCAGCGGGATTGACCCAGACGTATCCCTGCTTCTGATTGGCCCAGCCGCTCATCCAGCCAGCGAACACGCGAGACTGGTCGGGCCCCATGGCCAAATAATCCGCGCATGTTACCCGGCTCATGTCGACCGCCTGTGCGTAACTCAAAGCCGGTGCGATCGTTGCCACGAAAACTAAGGACAATGTGAGTTTGCGCATGACTGCTCCTATCATTTTCCCGGCCGCGCGGATCGACACTCTCTTGGGATTGAGAGCAACAACCCCGCCTAGCGTGTTACCACGATCCAAAGGATCACTACATTGCCCCTTGGGGCAATAGCCGCCCGGCGATGATGGGTGTCTCCTATTTGGTCTAAACGAAGCGTGTCGCGGTTTTGTCGAGACGCCTGACGCATTGCCTAATTGGCTTGCGCAAAAAGCGACAACGGCTGCGTCACATTGAGCCTTTTGGCAGAACCAATCCAACTGAGGAGCTGACAATGTTGAGAACGATTACTGCATTGACGATGGTAGGGTTCACCGCGCTCGCAGCTGCCGCCGTTCCTACCAGAGTCGAAGCCAACCCGGCGTGGGTGATTCCGGTCGCAATCGTCGGCGGAGTTGTTTTGGCCGCAAGCGTCGCCAACGCTCGTGCCTATCATTATGCCCCGGAGGGGTCGGTTTATGTTCAGCCGCGTATTGCGGCCCGCTGCCAAATTGTGCGGGAAAGAACGTCCGTGGGTTGGCGCAGGGTTAGAATTTGCAGCTAAAAATGACATGCGAGGCAAACGCCCGGGGCAGCCGGGCCTTTGTCTTGCGCGCAGGCAAGCACGAGAAGTTGCGACGATAAGCTACGATTGAATTCGAAGATTGGTCACGTTGGTAGGGGATCAGCTTGCCTATCCGTGTTGGATCGCCGAATTGATTTCCCCGATCAGTGCTCTTCCGTCGAACGGCTTTACCAGGAATGCGGCGGCGCCGGCCGACTGACAGCGTTCTCGCAGACCCGGCTCGTTATGTGCGGTAATGACGATTGTCGGGATGCTGATTCCCGCGTGCGCCATGTGACGCTGAAGATCGAGTCCCGTAATATCTGGCATATGAATATCAACCACCAGGCAATGCGGTGATTGTTCTTCCAGCGATTTCAGGAATTCAACTGCGGAACCGAATGTCGTGATCTCAAACGACGAGGCTGAAAGCAATCGGCCCAGCGCCTTGCGAACCGAGGCGTCGTCGTCGACTACTGCTACGCGGGGAGGGGCTTGCGCCATGCCGCATAGTATGCCGCTTCCAACGATCAGCGTCGAGTTGTCCCGAAGACCAACTCCGGGCGCCGGTTCTCATTCTGCGGGCCCGACTCCGGCACGCTCGGTAAGGCGCACAAGCTCGGCGACGCTCCGCACCTCCATTTTGGCCATTACACGGCCGCGATGGACCTTGATCGTCTTCTCGACGGTGCCGAGGGTCGCTGCGATCTGTTTGTTGAGGCGGCCGAGCACAACATAGTCAAGGACCTGACGCTCGCGGGGAGTTAACCGGGCGATCAAGCGGTCGAATACCTCCTTATCAGTTTGCTCGCCGCGGGCCTTCTCGTCTTTCGCCCGCGCGCGCACTACCGCCTCCAGCAGCGCCGCGCTGTCGACCGGTTTGGTCAGAAAATCGACGGCGCCGGCTTTCATCGCTTGGACACCGCGGGCAATGTCGCCGGTGCCGGTGAGGAAAACAATCGGCAGTGCGGGGTGCCGCCTGGCCAGCTCCTGCTGCAGCGACAATCCGTCAAAACCTGGCATGGTCAGGTCGAGAATAATGCACCCCGGAATCGCAGGGTCATATGCCGCGAGAAAATCCTGCGGTGAAGCGTAAGCCCGCGTTTCGTATCCCGCCGCTCGCAGGAGTCTCGCCAAGGCCTTCAGCACACCGCTGTCGTCATCGACAAGAAATGTCACAAAATCCATGACACACCTCCTCTCCTCATGCTACGATACCAGACGGCTTTGTTCTACCGGGATAATGAGGGTGGCCGTCGCGCCCTCTTTCGGATTGTTCCCCAGTTCCAGCGTTCCCCCATGCAGTTTAACGATCGACGAACAGATGGTCAGTCCCAATCCCAGCCCGCTCTCCTTTGTGGTGAAGAAGGGCTGAAAGATTTGTTGCTCGTGCGCCGGTGCAAGGCCGGTTCCCCGGTCGGAGATGCATACGCATATTTTTCCCCCCGCCAGTGCCTCTGTTTGTATCGCCATGATACGACGGGAAGGTGACGCTTCGTTCATCGCCTCGATCGCATTCATCATCAGATTAAGCAAAACTTGCTGCAATTGCACCGGGTCACCCGATGTTTTCGGCAAAGTTTTCGATAGCGTGCAATCATATATGACGTGGCGAGAAACCATTTCGCTATTCAGCAGACGCAGCGTGGAAACCACGAGGTCGTTTAGGTCGACAGGCTCGAATTTTGTTTCCCCTTTCTTCAACAGCCCGCGCATGTTTTGGATGACCGCGCCGGCGCGGTTATCCTCCGAGATGATCTCATCGAGCGCCGCGGCGACTTCGTAAAAATTGGGATTGTCCTCGGTTATGAGAAGCCGAGCGGCCTGGGCGTTTGCGAGGATCGCAGTCAGCGGCTGCGTCAGCTCATGCGCGATGCCGCCGGAGAGATCGCCCAGCATGGAGACGCGCATGAGGTGGGCGAGATCCTGCCGCTGCTGTGCGAGCTGACTCTCCGCTGTTTTCTGGGTCGTGATGTCGGAGAACGTGCCGCTGATCTTGGCATTTTGGCCGCGTTCGTTGTGGTCGGAGCGCGCGCGGGCGCGGACCCAACGCACCTCGCCGTTGCGCCAGACAATGCGGAATTCCATGTCGATGACGCGTTCGAAAAAGGCGGCGGCGCGGATCGCCGCGCGCACCGACTGGCGGTCGTCGCGATGGATCACCTCGATTAGCGACCGCCGGGTGATGGGTTCACCCTCGGCGAAATCGAACATCTTGCGGCCGTGATCTGTGATCCAAAATTGCTCGGACCGGTAATTGAATTGCCAGAGGCACACGTCCACCGCGGTGGCGGCGAAGGCCATTCGCTCTTCGCTGGTGCGGACCGTCTTTTCAGCGCGTCGCGCTTGTTCGATTGCCGCCCCCAGCAGCAGCGTGGGGATTGCCAGGCCGATGAGGAATGCCTGGATAGCGAACACGCTGGCTTCCGGCGTATCGCCGGTGAAATGATTGGGTCCGTTGAGCGCCCGCCACAGCAAGGCGATCGCGACAACGAGGATAGCGCCGCTAGCGCCCTTGGCGCCGAAACGGATGGCCGACCATAAGATAAACGGCAGCGGCAGATAGAGAAGCGCGGGCAACAACCCGTTCGCGACGGTGGCTTTGCTGCTTTCGAAGGCCACCGCGCAAACGACCAAGAGCACGGCGGCCAGCAGCGAGCCTTCAAGCGAAGCCTTGGACAGCAACGGGGTGGATGCGTCTTCCCGCTCGCTCAGCCATGCCAAGACGACCGCTCCGAGGGTCAGGCTTGATACTGCATTCGCCATGTACCACTGCGCCCAGAAGACCCAGTAATGCCGGATGTCCCCGCCCCCGAGGATCGGTACAAAGGCGCCGCCGAGAGCGACCAGCGCGGGACTCGCAAGAGCGGTAATGGCGATGTAGATGCAGGTTTTGCTGAGGCTGTCGAACCAGGGAAGGGGACCCAGCAGATAACGCGCGGCGCCTGCGCTAAGGATCGCAATGGCACAGTTGGTCACGAAGGCGACGAGCATCTGCGACGTAGGCATCCCTACGGTCAACTCGGCGATGACATGAGCGGGAACAACCATGAGCAAATAGAGCCACCACGACCGGGTCGGCACCATCAGCAAGGCGACGAACAGCACGACGTTTGGTGGCCAGAAGGGCGCGAAGATCCGGTCCGACAGTGTGCCGATCAGAAATGCTGCCTCGGCCCCGAGCAAATAAGCCGCTGCGACAAAGATGGGACCCGCGAGCTGAGGCCCCCATGACAGGGCGCGGGCGTGATCGTCAATTGTGGAATGAACGAGCGCCGTGCTCATGATCGCCCGTCCATGCGTTTGCGAAGGGCGAACTTCAGCTGGAAGATACAATAAGGGGCTATCGCGGCTTCTGAACCGGGTGAAACGTCAACCAGGACGCTGGTACTCTTACTCATGATACGCGCCATACGCGACGTATGTTTCCAGCCGTACAAAAAGTAATCCTTAACCCACTCTCCCCGTACCCACTCTCCCCGTACCCACTCTCCCCGTTCAAAAGTAATCTTTTACCCACTCTCCCCCGTTGTAAAGCACGTTTTGCTGCCACTGCCTTTGGTATGAGAACGTGGACAATTTGTACCAATACAGATGAACCAAGTCCGGCGCGCCTATTGGTCTTCATGCCAATGAGCCGGCTGCCAATGCTCTAAATTTCGAAAACCGTATCGCGCAATGCAGGCCACGAGAGGATCGTGACATTCGCACCTATGCCACTGATCCTGCCGCGCTATCGCTGTTGGGCCGCGGTGCTGACCGGCCGACATCCGGCGCGGCGTCGTTCGCGAGGCCGTCGAGACCGGCAACCGGAGGCTTGGCGCAGCGAACTGGAGCGGTTCGCATCGACGTCTTTGACGTCAAAACGATGACAGGCGCCGTCAGCAGGTGACCGATCGGGACAGTAGGATGATACCTTGCGATAGCCCGGTTACGCCGTTACGGGGTTGCGCTCTTGAGGACTTTCCGCTTCCGGCCTTTCCACTTCGCCTGTGGGTTGCGGCATTGCGGGCAACTGAAGCACGGTCGCGTGCTGACCCGGTAACAGGCGCGCCACCAGCACCGTCTTTCCGTTCGGGAACTCCAAGGCGTCATGATGCACGCCGACAGCGTTCATGTTGACCTGGCGGAATCGCGCTACCTTGTGACCCCCGGTTTTCCTGGACCGCAGATTTGGAAAGAGTCGGCCAAAGACCTGGTCATATTCCACGACTCTTTCGAGCGCCAGCTCGGTTCCCGGAAGCAGGCACACGGCAACGTCCGGCTCTCCCACGGCAGCGAAGCCACGATTTTCGGATTTGTCGAAGCTTGTCGTAACAAGTTTGTCCCCGACCTTTGCCGGCCGAGCGGCGACGTGGCGGATACTGTAGTCACACATGGCGGTCTCTCCTTCGCAACCAGACAGGACGGCTGTCCATCATGCGAACTGAGACCAGCCACGGTGGCAAACTTGTGTCCGCCGCCGTCTTTTTTCTTCGCATTCTACCGCCGGGCATCAATTGGCGGTGTGCGGACCGAATTGACGAGCGCCAAATCGCGCAAGGCGGTTCGGCACGTCAAGGAGGGCTGCTAACGGTTGCCCGATTGACTACGCCACTCTTGCGCCAAGCTCGCCCGG
This sequence comes from uncultured Alphaproteobacteria bacterium, assembly GCA_963802475.1. Classification (GTDB taxonomy): domain Bacteria; phylum Pseudomonadota; class Alphaproteobacteria; order Rhizobiales; family Xanthobacteraceae; genus CANKHA01. The sequence continues at coordinate 93,783 of CAWDIZ010000011.1, read as the reverse complement.
ATACGGGGGTCCGGGTCCGAGCCGACATATTCGCCATTGACATACACATCGTACTCCGGATTCGTCGAGTGGGGCGACCCGCGGAAGTATGGCGACCCGCTGTATTCCTGAGCGTAGGATGACGATCCGCGGTATGCCCGAGCGTACCCGCGGTATCCCCGAGCGTAGTTTGGCGACCCGCGGTATTTTCGTATTCCTGAGCGTTGGAGTAATCGCGTGGCACGTATGTGCCCCCGTACCAAGAACTATATTGGGCGGCGGCCGGTGTGGCGATCGCTACGGTCATGGCAACGGCTAAAATCACTCTCATCACTTTCTCATGTCGTAAAACTCACTTCTCAGACGACACTTCTTTGCGTGCGTAGATCCATTCGGCAGCAAGCTCCCACATCACCGCGAGCACAATCGGCCCGAGGAACAGCCCGGTAATTCCATAAGACCAGGTGCCGCCGACCAGACCGATGAAGATGATCGGCACGGGAGTGTTCAGTCCCCGCTTCATGACGATAGGCTTGAGGATATTGTCCAGCACGCTGACGAACATCATGTATGCGGTGAAGGCGAAGGCTGCCGGCGTTTCCATCGCCCACCAGCTCCAGATCACGACGGGAATAAGGATAATGCTCGGACCAATTTGAATGATGCCGAGTATCAGGACGGCGGTGGTAATCAGACTTGTCGCCGGAATTTCGGCGATGGTCAGCCCAATCCCTGCCAGCAAAGCCTGCAAAGCGGAAATTCCCAGCACGCCTTGCGCGACCGTGCGGATCGAAGCGCCCGCCAGGTCTACGAACTGCTCGCCACGCGCGGAAGATACCCGTTGCCCGAACGCTTTCACCATTGAGACAAGCGCGGGGCCGGGGACAAAAAGCAGACCCGCGATGACCACGGAGACGAGGAATTTCAACGTACCCAAGCCGGCATCGGCCGCCAGGTTCAGCAGGAAATTTGCCAAGGGCCGCAGTTGCGGTGCGATTTTCGCCAGCGCAAGCTTCATGTTCGTTGCCGCGAGATCCCAAAATTGGAATATCTGTTCGCCAAAAACCGGCCAGCTCTTCACGGCATCGGAAGGATGCGGCAATAGCAATATATCCGGTCGTCCTACGACCAACTGGACACTTTCGATGACACCGAGAACGAGCCAGGTTGCCGGGCCAATCACGACGAACAAGCTGAGCGCCGTGGTCACGAACGCCGCAAGGCGCCGCCGTCCGCCCAGTCTTGCAGCGATCCATTCAAAAACTGGATAGAGCGCGACGCCTAGCACCGCGCTCCAGATGATGATGCTAATGAACGGGCGGACGAGAGTGAGCGACCAGTAAAGAAAAATGCCGAGCAGCCCCAACCGAATCGCCAATTCGGCATAGGTTTCCGTGAGCCGGTCGCGACGCTGAATTTCTCGATCAAGAATCGTCACAGACTTTACTCAAAATCTCTCGGCTGCGGGTTTTGTATTAAGGTCGCGGAGTCGAAGGGACGCGGCAATTGTCCGCGCGGCCAATGTTGTTGCGGCGTGCGTGGGAAACAAAGGCCCCCGATCATTTTTGATCGGGGGCCCAAGAGCGAGCGTAGGTGGCCGGGGGGACGGTGTACGCTCGCGGGGGAGAATGCAGATTTACTCTCAGTACCGAAGCCACTGTCGCGGATAGGACGAGCGCGAGCTACTGTACGTGCGTACAGTAGCCTTTGGTCCCATAGGGCGGGGGCTCCACGTTAAACGGCGCCGGGCCTTTATGCGCGCCGGCAAGTGCGTTCATCCGCTCAGCAAACGACAACAGCTCGACCACAGAGCGGGTCTGAAGTTTGTGCATCATGTTCTGACGATGCGCCTTGATCGTGCGCTCGGTCGTGGTCAACTCATACGCAATTTGCTTATTGAGTTTTCCGACCAAGACCAGCGAATAGACCTGCTTTTCTCGAGGTGTCAGCCTGTCAAAACGGGCGCGCAGACTGCCAAGTTCGGCTTGACCCTCACGTGTCTTTTGATCCCGGCTAATGGCTCGCTCGATGGCGTCAAGAAGGTCCCGCTTGCATGCGGGCTTGCACAAAAAATCTTCTGCGCCGGCTTTAAGCGCAGTCACACTGCTCGGAATATCGCCACGCCCGGTCAGAAAAATGATCGGCAAACGGGCGTCCATTTCGGCTAGCCGCGTCTGTAGCTGCAGGCCGCTCAGCCTGGGCATATTCAGGTCGAGCAGAATGCAGCATGGACCGCTGGCCGGCAGATGCAGCAACAGTTGATCGGCACTTTCATAGTGCGCAATTTCGTAACCCGACATCTGCAATAGCCGGACAACGGACTTCCGAAAATCCGCGTCGTCGTCGACGACAATGACTGTAGGGCGATTTGTCATGTTGATTTTCCTTTATTTGCCAGAGGCAGGCAGAAGCGAAAGACCGCCCCGCCAGCCAGTCCATTCCCGCCCCAAATAGAACCGTTATGTGCCTCAATGATCGTTCGGCACAGCGATAGCCCGACCCCCATTCCATTATCTTTTGTTGTGAAGAAGGGATTGAAGATGCGCTCCAAGTTCTCCTTCGAGATACCTGGTCCGCAATCGGAAACAGACACTTCTGCGAACCGATTCGATGCAAGCGAGGTGGAAATTACGATGTCGCGAAGCCCGTCCTTGCGTGCATTAACGGCATCGATGCCGTTGAATATGAGGTTGATAAATACTTGCTGCAGCTGAATCGTATCGCCGACGACTTCAATCTTTTCCGGCGCGAGCGCGGCATGAAGCGTCGCGCCCTTAGCCTTTGCCTGGATCCGAGCGATATCCAGCGCCTCTTGGGCGATTTCATTGAGATCCACCCGAATAAGGTTACTCGTCTGCTTCGACATGAGCGCACGCAGCCGGCGAATGATTTCGGTCGCGCGCTGGTCGCTATGGCGAATATCGTGCAGAAGTTCTCTCAACTGTATGGTGTTCGGGGCGTTGGAATTGAGGATAAGTTCCGCAGTTTCGGTGTCGTTGAGGATGCTGCCCAGCGGCTGGTTCAGCTCATGGGCAATCGCCGCCGACATTTCGCCGGCGGTGGCTTGCCGGCTCACAAAGGCAAGTTCTGATATGCGTTGGCGCGTTACGGTTTCCGCGTGCCGACGCTTGGTGTGCTCGTTGAATGCAAATGCGGTAAGACCGATCAGCACAATAAATGCAACCGAAGCGGCAGCTATCTGCATGTACTTCTGATCATGCTTCCCATCTGGGCGAAAGCGGATGTCGCTGTTCGGGGGCAGCGCCGATAGGTTGACGTTCCAGCGTTGCAGCTGGCGCCAGTCGAAGGCCGGCTTTACTGCGTCGAGCGTCGTCACCGGGATCGTGTTGGGGTCTTCGCCGTCCATGATGCGCAGCGCTAGCCGCGCGGCGGCCTCGCCGATTGGCTGCGCCGCCATAACGTATCCACCGATCGCGCCATGTCCGAGGTTGGTTTCGACGGCGACCACGATGGGACGGTTGGCCTTTTCGGCAAAAATCTTCAGCGCGTTGACCGGGGGATAATATGTCCCGCGGCCATCGGAATAGACCGCGGTGTAAAGGATGGCGGTTGCATCAGGCAACGTGGCTACACGCTCTTGCAGCTCCGACATCGGCATGCCGGTGAGATCGATAAATTTGAATTCCTTTGCGACCTGCGGGATGTGTTCCCGGAAATGACGGAAAACTGGCTGGCCCTCCAGCGCGTCGCCGACGAGGGCGATGTTCTTCAAGCCCGGGACGGTGGCGCGGGCGATCGCCACCATATCGGAAAGCTCGAGGCGGACCAGATGACCGGTCATGTTCCGCTGAGGGGGCAAGTCACGATACGTCGTTTCGTCGACCTGGCCAAAAACGAAGGGAACGTCGGGAAATGCGCTGGCCCGGAGCGGCAAAACAAATGTCAGCGTGCCACCGCCGAAGCCGACAATGACGCTGATCGGCCTGTCGCGGTATTTCGCTTCCAGATAGCGGCGCTGTTCTTCCTGGTAAGCCGGCGCCGTGAAACGGCTGCGGTCAAGATATTCCAGATAGATGGAGACAGGTTCGCGTGACTCTTCGTCGATCACGGAGCGCAGCGCGCCGAACAGGCCCGCATGGAAGGGGCCGCGCGGGTCGGATTGGACGAAAACGAGGATTGAGCGCGGCGGCGGTTCAGCAAAAGAAGGACGGGCAGCTGCCAAAAGCGCAGCAAGACAAACGACGCTAGCCCCAAGCACGCGCATTTATACTTCAAGCGTCAAGCCGCAACGCTGCCTCCGGCGAAGTTGGAAACGCCGGATACTCGCAAAAGCCCCCGGCATGTAGCCTCGCAATGACAAGGATTCCAATCATCGAACCCACGCCTTTGTGGACCAGTGAACCTCAATGTTCGGCCAGTCCGGCGCCGAAATCGATTGGACCCTAGTCCAATACCGCGGCTCGTCGCTGGCGTTGGCGCTGATTTTCGTAAAAAGCTGATCGCGCGGAAAAAAAGCACCGTCAGTTCTTAGTAGGGCCCTTCAGCAAGAGGTTTCCGATCGCCTCAAGGTGCCGGGAGAAGCAGAAAACGGAGAACAGGATTGCGATGAAGAGAAGAAATTTCAAAGGATTTATCGAAAGCATTCCCGAATATCGATAGGCGACCAAAGCGAAGAGCGAACTGGCGAAGACGAAACTGAGCCGGCTTAAAAACAAAAGGACATGCGCAACAAACGGCCGACGTGAGAATTCGAAGGGTGGGGCGTGACGCAGCGTGTGCCAGTAGCTGACCTGGATGGCAAGGACGGCGATCAACATAATGCCCTGGTCCTCGGCTGTCGCGATCCGTTCGAGATCGAATAGACGACGATAAATCGGCAAGCCTGCCCAAAGAATGAGCCCCATGCCGGCCACTTCCAGGGCAAAAAAGAACAGATAGCGCGTCGCTTTTGCGTTTCCGATTTCGCCGGCGGTTACGCGAAGCCAGTGACGATCGGCCCGATCGTTGTCGGTCGTGACGGGCGAAGCTGCGGTGGAATGTTTCGGATGGTCGTCTGCTGACTTCCACAGTCGCATCAGTGACCTCCCTTTTCATTTCGCGCCTGCTCCCGGCGAAAGTTGACCAAGCGTTAAGCCACCTGCCTGCTCTCGGCAAAGCCAGGACCATTACTGCTCCAATCATGATTTTCGAGGCTCTTGGCCTATTGTCCTCCGGAACAATGTCCCCACAGGCAATAGCCCTTTTGCACGGCGTCAACGACTGTATGCAGCGTCGACACCTCTCGTTTGGCAGCCAGCAGCACGATGGGCAGACCAGCTCAAGAAATCCGCTCATCAACGCACAGGAGAGCAACGTTATGACCGCGCAAGACCTGAATCGCACCGCCGAGCCGGAACGGCTTCAGCCTCTTGAGGATTTCTTTTCAGCGAGCGACGCGCGCAACGACCGCTGGCGCGCGCTTAACGTTGCCGCGCATGAGTGGGCCACCGACGGGGCCGGCAAATCGAACGCGCAAAAGCGCGTGCTTGCGCTCTTTAATGAGCTCGCGCCGATCGAGGATTATTGGGCATTTCCCGGCCCCACGCTGATGCGGTCGCTGAAGGAAGCGCTCGACGCCCAGGATCCCAATGTGGTCGCCCATCTGACGCGCAAGATAGGCCGCGCGTTGCTATCGGGCTCCTATCGAAACGAGGCGACGACTTGGGATCCGCTGGCAGAACAGGACAGCGGGACCGGGCTCGCTCTCCCGCCGGATATTCAGGGTGAGCCGGCACACAAGCCGTATTTTGAAGTCCTGATTGTCACGCCGAACGATCCATCGCAATGGGAGAGAGGGCGCAAACAGATGCTCCAGCTGCGCCGTCCGGACGATCCCTTCGTCTATCAGATAGTGCAGGTCGGCAGCTTTGAGGACGCCGCTCTCGCGGCGGTTCTAAATACGAATCTGCAGGCGGTGGTGATCTATGACGGGTTTGCCTTCACCTCGCGCCATAGTGTGCCGCTGTTGCACGAACAGATGGCACGTTTTGCCCAGATCGATCCTGCCGGATTTGCGGCGGAGGGAAAGGGGCTCGGTCTCGATTTGGCGAATGTGATCAAGAACTACCGGCCGGAACTCGACATCTATCTTCTTACTGACCGTTCGGTGGAAGACTTGGCGGGAAGCCCCGAGGCGGCTTCCGTGAGGCGGATGTTCTACGACGTGGAGGAAGCGCTTGAGATCCATCTCAGCATCATGGACGGCGTGAATGACCGGTACCTCACGCCATATTTTTCCAACCTGAAGCAGTACGCCGCGCGTCCGATCGGCACCTTCCACGCTTTACCGATAGCACGCGGCAAGTCGGTGTTCCGCTCCAACTGGATCCGGGACATGGGTCAGTTCTACGGCACTAATATCTTCCTGGCAGAATCGTCGGCAACAAGTGGTGGCCTCGACAGCCTGCTTGAGCCGACCAACAACATCAAGGTAGCGCAGGAGATGACGGCGCGCGCCTTTGGTGCAAAACGCTGTTACTTCGCCACCAACGGCACCTCGACCTCAAACAAGATTGTGGTACAGGGGCTTTGCGCGCCCGGCGACATCGTGATCGTCGACCGCAACTGTCATAAATCACATCACTACGGCTTCGTGCTGTCGGGCGCGCAGCCGCTTTATGTCGAAGCATTTCCGCTGACCAAATATTCGATGTATGGCGCCGTGCCGCTGCGCACGATCAAGAAGGTGCTGCTCGATCTCCGCGCCGAGGGAAAGCTCGACCGGGTCAAGCTTGTGGACCTGACCAACTGCACCTTCGACGGTCACATGTACAACCCGCAACGGGTGATGGAGGAATGCCTGGCGATCAAGCCGAACCTGGCCTTCATCTGGGACGAAGCATGGTTCGCATTCGCGCGGTTCTCTCCTTTGCATCGCCGCCGCACCGGCATGGGAGCCGCCAGCGTGCTGGCCGCCAAGTACCGCGATCCGTCCTATCGCAAGGATTACGAAGCCCACAAAGCCGAAGTCGGCAAGCTTGATCCAAAGGATCCAAAGCTGCTCGACATGCACCTGCTGCCAGATCCCGACAAGGTCCGGATCCGGGTTTATCAGACCAATTCCACCCACAAGTCGATGTCGGCATTCCGGCAGGGATCGATGATGCTGATCTGGGACGACGACTTCCATCAGGTGGAAGGCACCTTCCAGGAAGCGTTCCTCGCGCACACTTCGACGTCGCCAAATCTCCAACTGATTGCGTCACTTGATGTTGCGCGCCGCCAGATGGAGCTGGAGGGCTATGAACTGACGATGCGGATGACCGGTATCGCGATCGATCTTCGTGAACGCATCAACAAACACCCGTTGATTTCCAAATATTTCCGGGTGGCCTCGCCTGAAGAAATGATTCCGCAGGAATTCCGGAAGTCCGGGATCAAGGATTACGGTCCGCCCAATTCGACGTGGCGTGACGTGGTGAAAGCATGGGACGAGGACGAATTCGCTCTCGATCCGACGCGGCTCACCCTGCTGTGCGGAGAGGCAGGATTCGACGGGACCCAATTCAAGGGAATGCTCGCCGAACGCTTTGACATCCAGATCAACAAAACGTCGCGCAACAGCATTCTGGTGCAGATCAACATCAACAATACCAGAGCCGACGCGGGGCATTTGATCAAGGCGTTGATCAGCCTGTCCCGCGAGATCGATGAACGACTCAATCGGGAAGGCAAAGCGGGCAAGGAGGCCTTCGACGCTCGCGTTCGCAACCTGACCGTGGAGGTTCCGGATCTTCCGAACTTCAGCGAGTTCCACGGCGCCTTCCGTGACAACGGGAAGAGCAAGACCAGCGAAGGTCATATGCGCGCCGCCTTCTTTAAAGCCTACGACGATTCCATCTGCGAATACGTTAAGCTGGCAGACAAGGAAATCGACGACCGTTTGAAGAACGGTCCGCCGCTGGTTTCGGCGAACTTCGTCATCCCATACCCGCCCGGCTTCCCGATCATGGTGCCCGGCCAGGTGATCAAGAGCGACACCATCACATTCATGCGCAAGCTCGATGTGAAGGAAATTCACGGCTACCAGGCGGCGCGCGGCTTGAAACTGCTCAAGCCGGATGCCCTCGCCGGCAGCAAGGTCAACCCAGAGCGATAGGGAGAGCGCGTCGTGGAAGCATTTTTCAAATTCTTAGCCGCCAATCCGTATTTGCTGCTTTTCCTGGCAGTCGGGCTTGCCGTGTGGGTGGGCCGCTTCAGCTTCAAGGGCTATGGCCTCGGCATGGTGGCCGCGGCCATCATCGTCGGCTGCGGCCTTTCGGTCTGGGCTTCCGCTTACGGCACCAAGCTCGAGCTGAACAACTTCACCAAGAGCATGTTCTATTATCTCTTCATGTACGGTGTCGGATTGCGCGTCGGGCCTTCCTTCATCAACAGCCTGGGAGGCGATGGCCTCAAGTTCACCATGCTTGCGGTCGTATCGTGCGTGATCGGCCTGTTACTCGTCGTGGGCGGCGCGAAATTCTTCGACCTGCCGCCGGGCGCAGCCGGCGGGATTGCTCGCGGGATCGCAAACCATGTCGGCTGCCATCGGCTCTGCCGAGCAGGCGATACCGGAGATCGCATTGCCCCCAGGGACCACCCCTGAAGCCGTCTCGGCGATGATCGCCTTGTCCTACGGCATCACCTATATCTGGGGAACCGTCGGCATCATCCTGATCTGCAAATATCTGCCGCGCTGGTGGGGCATCGATGCCAAGGCAGCCGCCAAGAAGTATGAGGAAGAGTTCGGCGTGAACAACGTCGAGGGCGCAGGACTCAGCGGCTTCCGTCCGTTCGGTCTTCGCGCCTATCGGCTCGACAATGCTTCAACGGCGGGCCAGTCGATCGAGGCCTTCCGCCGCAGCCACCCCGAGTATCGGGTCATCAATGTCGTGCGAAACAACGAGGTGCTGGGCGCCGATCCTTCACTCGTGCTCAAGCAGGGCGACATTGTCGCCCTGGGCGGAAGGATCGAGTCGCTGACCGACAAGATGGGCCTTCTCGGTCCGGAAGTGGCGGATCCGAAGGCCTTGAACATCCCGCTCGATGAGGCCGAAGTTCTCGTTACCAACAAGACGGCGGTGGGCCGCGAGCTCGTGTCGTTCCGCGACTCGCCATTCGCCGGCCAGGTGCAACTCGTCAAGTTCGAGCGCAGCGGTCTGCCGTTCCCCGTTGGACTGAGAACGAAACTTCAACGGATGGATATCCTGACGGTCGTCGGCTTGAAGGGTGCAGTGCAAGAAGTTGCCGAACTGATGGGTCGCGTTGCGCGCCCAAGCACGGCAACGGATCTGCTGACGCTGTCTGCCGGCATGATCCTTGGCTTCCTGATCGGCCTTATCCAGTTCCCGGCCTTCGGCGCGAAGGTCGGCCTGGGCAACGCCGGCGGGCTCCTGCTGTCAGGCGTGCTGGTCTCGTCGGTCGTTTCGAGGTTGCGTTTCTTCGGCAATACGCCGAACGCGGCCCGAAATATCCTTGAGGATCTTGGTCTGGTCGTATTCGTCGCCATCGTGGGCATCAACGCCGGAAACAGCCTGCTCACGCAATTGACCGGTGCGATTGCGCTGAAGATCTTCATCGTGGGCTTCATTGCCTGCTCGATCCCACCCTTCATCGTCTGGGCCATCGGCTATCACTGGTTCAAGATCAATCCAGCTGTGCTGATGGGCGGCGTGGCGGGTGCGCGTTCGCACTCCGGCCCGTGCCGCGAGGCGGCGGTGGAGATCCAGAGCACGGTGCCGTGGATCGGCTTCCCGGTCGCTTATGCGGTGTCGGGAGTGCTGCTTACGATCTTCGGTTACATCGCAATGGTCCTGGCGCAATAGCGCCCGGATCTAGAGCCGCGGCGTCGAACCCCTCGAAGGCGCCGCGGCTCACCTCGTTCCAAAGCCACGTGTCCACGATTTGGACGATTAAAAGAAATCATTGCAGATGAACTGGATCCTCACCTCATTGCGGTCCTATCCCGAGATCGTGGTGTTTCTCGCGGTGGGAGTCGGCTATTGGATCGGCAATTACAAGTTCGGCAATTTCAGCCTCGGCACGATTACCGCTGCGCTGATGGCCGGCCTGTTGATCGGCAATCTGCACTTTGAGCCCAGCCGCGATTTCCGCTGGGGATTTTTCATGCTGTTCCTTTTTGCCAACGGCTACTCCGTCGGTCCGCAATTCTTTCAGGCTTTAAAGAGCGATGGCGTCAAACCGATGCTGCTCTCCCTCGTCATGTGCTGCACCGGATTGCTTACGGCTTTTCTGCTGGCGCTTTTGCTTCAGCTCGATCCCGGCATGGCGGCCGGCCTCTTCAGCGGCGGCACCACGCAATCGGCCGCGATGGGGACTGCCGCCGACGCGATCATGGGGCTTCCGCTGTCGGAGGCAGACAAGAAACTCTTCATCAGCCACGTCGCCGTCGCGGACGCGCTTTGTTACGTGTTCGGAGCGGTGGGCGTGATCTGGTTCTGCGGCAATATCGCACCCTGGCTGCTCGGGATCGATCTCAAGGCGGCATCCAAGGCGCTCGAAGCCAGCCTCGGCATCAAGTATGAAACCGCCGGAGTCTATTCAGCCAGGCAGATGTTCTCCGCGCGCGCTTATCGTGTCGCGCCGAAAAGCAAAATCGTCGGAGAAGGAGTGTGGGAAATCGAAGCACGCAAGCCGGGCGCGACCGTTTTTATTTACCGGATCCTGCGCAAGCGCACCGTGATTCAGCCGACGTCGGAGACCACGATTGCCGCCGGCGACGTGCTGGTGCTCTATGGTCATACCAAGAACATCGTGGATTTCGGCGAAGACATCGGACCCGAAGTCGTCGAGGTTGACGTCCTGGACTTCCCGATGGCGGTGGTGAAGGTCATCATCACCAATCAGTGGCTGACCACGCTTGATCTTGTCGAGATACGCGCTCTTGCCGAACTGCGCTGCGTGACAGCCCGATCGATCACCCGCGGCGGCGAAGAGATCCTCGCCGGCACTTCAACCCGTCTGCAAGCGGGCGACGTTGTCGAGCTTGTCGGCCCGCAGGATGCGGTGGAGCGCGCGATCAAGATCATGGGATATGCGCTGCGACCGAGCTCGGCGACGCCGCTTTCGATCGTCGGTTTCGGCATTTTCGCCGGCGGCCTGATCGGCCTGCCATATCTGATGCTGGGCGGGGTCAAGATCACGCTGACCGTCAGCGTCGGAGTGCTGCTGGCGGGGCTTTTCGCCGGCTGGCTGCGCACCAAACGACCGGTTCTGCCGAGCGTGCCGGATGCTGCGGTTCAGCTCATGATCAACCTGGGCCTGGCGGTATTCGTGGCCTGCACCGGCATGCAGGCCGGCCCGCACTTCATCGATGCGGTAAAAACGCTCGGTGTGCCGCTGCTGCTTTCCGGTATCGCCGTGACGTTGGTCCCGCTTTTTGTCGGCCTGTTTTTCGGCCGCGCGTTCCTGAAGATGCATCCGGTCATCCTGTTGGGCGCGATATCGGGTGCGCAAACCTATACGGGCGGCATGGCTGCGGTTCAGGAGAAGTCGGAAAGCAGGGTGGCCATCCTCGGCTACACGGTCCCGTATGCCACCTCCAACATTTTGCTCACGCTGTTCGGCGCGGTCATCGTTTCTTTGGTCGCGAGCTGAAAAGACAAAGGAATTGGCAATGCGGGACCGGCAGAGAGCGGCGGCATGAAATCCCGCGCAGAGAATCGCTACGTGTCTGAAATGGAGGCATCATGGGCGGTCGTTTACCGGTGCTCTTAACGGCAACGTTGAGTCTTATGGTCACGCCGGCCATGTCCGAACCAAAGAAATGGTCTCAAGTCGGCGCGTTGAATTGCACGATGGGACCGAGCATCGGGCTGGTCATGGGCTCGCTGCAGAAAGCGCGATGTGTTTTTAGGCCCGCCGCAACAAACGCGCGGGAATTCTATACCGGCAGGATAGATCTGGAAGGAGCGGACCTGGGAATTATTCCGGGCGGAAAGTTTTCTTGGATGGTTATGGCGGAACCCCAGAGCTTGACTGCAAATGGCCTTGTCGGCCGCTATGTCGGCACGACCGAGGAAATTAGCCTAAATGGAAATGACGGCGGCAATGCGCTCTGCAACAAGCCGGAGCACTCGGTATGTCTGCGCCCTGTGACGAGCGCAAGCGAAGGAGATGAAGACCTCGCCTTCGGGGTTTCGGCACTTCAGCTGCAGTAAGATCCGCACTGCTTATATGTCGTGACCCGGTTTCATTCGAGCGCTGAAAGAATCACGCGGCGACATTATGGTGTCGCCGCGCCTGGGTTCGTGCGACGCTTGGAGGCGCCGGGCGATCATCAGCGATAATAACCCCTGCGGATGCCCCGATATGCATAGGCACCGTAGGGATAGCTGTAGCCGTAACTCGCATAGGGATAAGAGGTGGCATAGGGGTAGATGTAACTGGACGAGTAGTACGGATAGGAATAGCCACTGGAATAGTACGGATATGGAATAAGCGTAACCGTAACCGCCGTACCCGCGATAGGCGCCGCGATAAACGCCGGCGCGGGCGACCCGATATCCGCCGCCCCGCCGGTAATAGACTGGCGTGGCCAGCTCATCATTCGCGGCAGCAGCCGCACCGGCACCCATGCCTGATGCGATCGGCACGGCGACTGCCGTGCTTGGCGCGCTGAGTGTAAGCGCAATAACGCCGAACATTGCCGAGGCCAGATTTCGCATTTGATTTCTCCAGTGCGAATTAATCTGAAGAAACCATAAACACTTGCCACGCTTATTCTATTGTCCCTCAGGTCAATAGGCGTGCCAACGCCGTCGCTCTTATAACAGCAACGACGGAATTGATTGCGCGATCAGCGCAGCCATCGAGCGTCGGTTAAGGACGGATGCCGATCATGAAAACCGCGAGTGTGTTGCTTGGTGTTTGCTTGCAGACGATCGCGCAGGCCGGATCAAGCCTGCCCTCTCACGCGTTCGATCTCGTAGGAGCGTGGACCGTCGACACAAGCGTTTGTCAAAAACTGTTTACGAAAACAGCCAAAGCCATTTCCTTCAGGCCAGACAGCGATCAGTACGGCAGCGGGTTCATCGTCGCAGGCAACGTAATCCGCGGGCCGAGGACCAAATGCACTATCAAATCGAAGAAGGAAAACGGGCAGGAAACGACGCTGATGGCGAGCTGCGCATCGGACATCATGATCGACCAAATACAGATCAGCTTCAAAGTTGTCGATGACAATACGATCGTCAGGCAATTCCCGGGAATGGAATCCTTCGAGACGTCATACGCCCGTTGTCCTTTATAAGGCAGCGGTTTGACACACGAGACTTCCTGCAACGAAAGGAAGCGGCCATGAAAACCCAACTCACCACGCTGACACTCACTTTGGCTGTCGCGTGCTCGATGCCGGCGAGGGCACAGGACCAGCCGGTGCAAGCGGCTGCTCCCGTCGAGCAGAGCCGGCCTGCCGAAACGACAGCGCCTGCCGCGCAGCTGCTCAAGTCCGAACAGCTCCAGCAGCTGGTCGCGCCGATCGCGCTCTATCCGGACACATTGCTGGCCGAGGTGCTGATGGCATCGACCTATCCGCTGGAGGTGGTGGAGGCCGAGCGCTGGGTGAAGGCGAACAAATCGTTGAAGGGCGAACAGTTGAAGGCGGCGGTGAGCAAGCAGGGCTGGGACGACAGCATCAAGTCGCTCGCGGTGACTCCATCGGTGCTCGACATGATGAGCAGCAAACTTGAATGGACCAAAAAACTTGGCGACGCGGTATTGGCCCAGCAAGCGGACGTCATGGATGCCGTGCAAAGCCTGCGCGCCCGGGCGCAAAGTCAGAATAAACTGTCCAGCACCAAGGAGCAGAAGGTTTCGGTGAGGACCGAGCAGAACAGGCAGGTCATCGCCATCGAACCGGCGCAGCCGGACCAGATATACGTTCCCTATTACGAGCCGGCCGCTGTCTATGGCGATTGGCCTTATCCAGACTATCCCCCCTATTATTGGGACGCTCCTTACGGCTACGGCTATGCAGTCGGTGCTGCGGCGCTGTCGTTTGGCGTAGGCTGGGCCGTCGGCGCCGCCTGGGGCGGAGGGTTCAATTGGTGGAACAACGACATCAACATCGATCGCAACGTCAACATCGACAGGAATATCGACAGAGACAGGAATACCTGGAAACACAATGCCGATCATCGAAAGGGCGTTCGCTACAACAATCCCGACGTCGCCAGAAAATTCGACAAGGCCGGCGACCGGCGCGCCACGGCGGATCAGCGCAAGGATTTCCGCGGCCACAAAGGTGACCAGGGCCAGGCTGGCCGAGACGGCGCACGCGCCGACCGCGACGGGGCTGGCAACACCAAGCGCCAAGATGCCGGCGGCGGCGATCGCTCCAAGGCGGGCGCCAAACAAGGCGGCTCGGGTCAGAAGCGCGACGCCGGCGGCAACGCGGGTCAAAAACGCGACGCTGCCAAAGGCGGTTCGGGTCAGAAGCGCGATGCAGGCGGCGGATCGGGTCAAAATCGCGCTGCTGCGAAGGGCAACGTGGGCCGGCAGGCATCCGGCGGTGGATCACGGCGACCCGACAATGCTTTCGGCAACATCCATCATGGCGGCGGGGCCCTCGCTCACGCTAACCGCGGACACGCCAGCATGGCGGCGGCCCAGCGCGGCGGCGGCCAAAATTTCCAAGGCGGTGGCGGCGCTCGTCACAGTTTCGCCGGCGGCGGTGGCGGCGATCGCCAGAGCTTCGGCGGCGGCGGCGGCCGCGGCGGCGGTGGGTTTGGACGCGGCGGCGGCGGCGGTCGGCGGCGCTGAGCAAGGGAGGCAGTCATGCACAGGATGAAAAGTCTGATACTTTCGATCGGCGCTGCGGTCCTCTTTGCCATGACCTGCCCTGCCACCGCGCAGCAGCGCTTCAAGACTCCCGAAGAAGCCGCGGATACGCTGGCGGCGGCGGCGCGAGCCGGAGATCGTCGGGCCTTGGCCCTCGTATTTGGTCGAGGATCGCTGGAAATCATCGCCTCTGGCGATCGGGCAGCGGATGATGAAATGCGCCGCAACTTTGTCGCGGCTTATGACGCCGGGCATCGTATCAAAATCGAAGGCACATCAGCCACGCTGCTCATCGGGAAAAATGAATGGCCCTTCCCGATTCCACTCGCGCAAGACCGCGACGTGTGGCGCTTCAACACCGCAGCCGGACGCGGTGAGCTTCTGGCTCGCCGCATCGGCCGCAATGAACTGGCCGCGAAGATGGCGCTTCTGGCCTACGTCGATGCACAGAACGAATATGCTGAAATGGACGCGGCAGGTGGCGGAATGGGTGTCTATGCCCAGAAGATAGCCAGCACCCTTGGAAAGAAAGATGGTCTCTACTGGCCTGCCGCACAAGGCGAACCGGAAAGTCCTCTTGGCGAGTTCGTCGCGGCGGCCAGCCAGCGGGGACCGGTGGGCGGCGACGCGCCATTCCACGGGTATTATTACCGGATCCTCACGAGCCAGGGCCCTGCAGCACCGGGCGGAGAGCGCAAGTATGTCGTGCGCGGCAAGATGATCGGCGGCTTCGCAATGGTTGCCTATCCGGCGGAATACGGCAATTCCGGCGTGATGACTTTTCTGGTCAACAAAGACGGAGACGTGTTCGAGAAAGACTTGGGAAGTGCGACCGGTCGCGCCGTCTGGCGGATGAGTGCTTTCAATCCGGATCACACCTGGCGAAAGGTTGTGGACACGCAGGAACCCTGACCGATCGCTCCATGATAATGCGGACTTCGATTATGAAAAAGTCACACACCATCTGTTTAGGCATTGGCGCCTTGTTGCTAGCAGGAACGCCCGTTTGCGCTCAGGTTACCGTCGACATTTCCAAAATAACCTGCGAGCAATTTTGGTTTCGCAAGATAGGGAATCCCGAGAAGGTCGCGATATGGCTGAGCGGATTTTATAACGGCAAGACCGGGAACACTGTTATCGATACGCCGAAGCTCGAAGCAGCCGTCCGGGACATAACCGAGCACTGCAGAACGAACTTCAACCAGACCCTGATGCAGGCGGCCGAAACCGTTATGGCGGCGAAGAAGTAACCATCCGGCTCAGTCCAAGGCATTTCAAGGCTACTGAAGGGCGGCCTGACGTTGCGCTCGGCGGTAACTTGCAATCGACGCGTCAACTTGTACGGCAGATACACCGCAGAGGCCAGGGCGGCGCAAGAGAGCTGCCGGGCTGGCTGCGAGAGTCGCGCCAGTGGGTGGTCTCGATCCGCTAACAATCGCAAACCGGTGTGGCCCGCTTATTGTTCTGCTGAGGGTCATGCTCCGCCGCACCTTCTTCCTAGGCCCTCGGGATCAGAAGCGATAGTGGGAACCAACGAAGCCGGCGAGTAAGCTGATGATACTGCCGGTCAATTGTCTGATACGCCTTGAGGTTGGCTCGTGCCACGGCGGATTCCTGGTCGCGCTCTTGCGCGGCAATTCTATAAGCCTCTAGATTTTCAGCCGCCACGGCAAGGGCTTCATCGCGTTCCCGCGCAGCTGTTCGGTAAGCCTCAAGGGCTTCCTCGCGTTTTCGCGCTTCGGCCCTGTAGGCCTCAAATTCTGGTTGGCCGTCGCGACAAGCGCTCTGATCGAGAACAGCCTCAAGCGGCTGGTACTCGGCTCCAGCGTCGACCGTGACACTCAATTCCACTGTGCTGATAATTCGGCAGCCGCGCGCTCGGAGAATGTCGAAATACGCCTTAAAGGTGCCTACATGATCCTGTTTGTAAAACGGCTGCGGTTCCAGTTCGTTCGCTGAAGTCCCGAGCAGTCTCCGAGCTTGCTGTGGGTTGCGTAAGGATGCTCTGGGTCGGTCATCGGCGTACTGTAAACCCTGTTGATGTCTGCGCGAATGCGGTTAGTGGTGTCCGGCTCGGAGTGAAAAAAATGCACTTTGTTCCGCTGCTCGACCCCGACATAAATGATGCATCCTGCCCCAAGGATATGGGCGAAGTGCGTCGCGCCGAGCGCGACATTGTTGCGCGTCGACAATGTGGGCTCGGGCGGAACGAACTCTTGAGCCAGCGTGTCCAATCCGGGTTCGAAACGCTTGCGCTTGAGCGGTATTATTCCAGGGATCAGCGGCGGTTTATAGGCAGGTCGCATGTGCAAGAGGATGCTTTCCGGCGCGGTCAGCTGTGCAATCATCACATGGTGGATATAGGCCGACAGGAAAAAGGTGGGAGAAAGCTTGTAGGTCGTCCAGTTCACGCCGATGGTCACCTCTGCTTCGAGACGCCGAAATGTGGTGGGTGAAATGCTGCTGAGCTGCGGCCCCGCTCCGATGATGAAGATGGTTCGTCCTGCGTAGCGCCGGTTAAACCACCGACAATCCTGGCTCAGTTCTTCGAACGCACTCATGATTTGTTTTGCCAGCACGATAGACTCCCTGCCCTTTACAGCACCCAGCCGCCTTACAGTCAACGGCGCCGATCAGGCGCCGACCGTCCACAATACCCACGTCGGCGCCGCGTGATCAACAACTACGATGGTTGCGAGGTTCGCGCGCCGGGTCGAGGAGGAGAAGGTCATGGATGATGTGACGGAGACGCTGCGACGCCGGGTTCTGACGACGCGACATTCTCGTGAGTTCGATCTGCACGGGAGGCTCTGTTCTAACACAATTTCGGCCGAACTCGTTCGGTCACTTTGCCTTTCAGCGTGTCCTTTATTCCGCCGATGGTGTTTCGCACCTTGCCTGCCGCTTGGTCCGCTTTGCCTTCGCCCTCAAGCTTGCTGTCGCCATGAGACCAAGTTCGGTAGCGTGACCATCGCTTGATAGCACGAATACACGAAGCTGGCCGCATTCAGCCTCCATCAGATGTCGCTCGAAGCGGAAAAAGAATCCAGCGTGCTCTGCCGAGGTTGCCCCGAGGCGTTCTGCCACCTCTGGTCTCTGTATGCCGCTCGCGCCATATCCAAGGAGCTTGTCTCCGCAAAAAACGACGATGTTTTGCGCCGGCTGCTTCAGGCAGTGCTCCACCGCCCAACCTGCTATGGTGATCTTTTTGGCCCCAATCCTTGCCGTTTCCACATTGCCTTGCCTGCAGCTATTTTCGATCTGGTACGACTTGCCAGTCGAACTTACGATGGTCTCCTGTTGCGCCCCATTCTCAAGTCGGTACTCCCGACCGAAAACCGCTGTGGGATCGCTGCTAATCCTCGCGTGCCCGTTGAGGCGTTCACGCAGCAGGTTTTGCAGAGCTGTGCTCTGCGGCTCTCTATTGAACGCCCCGTGCAGGCCGGGCACCGGCACGAGCAAAAAACCGCGAGCGAAACGCTCCCACAATCGCCTGCGGTCGTTCCCTGCGATGACCGGGTTTCCCGTGCAGTAAAAGTACGTGAGTTCGCCGCCGAAAAGGCTCTGGTTCGAACGACCGTCCAACACGTATTTGCGACGAGCCCGGAGGTGCGACTCGGCAACACGCTGGTTGCGGGCCTCAATTGAGTTCGGCCGAGCGGGGGGCGAACTAACTTTCAACCGGCGCGAATTCCCGACGTCTATTGCGTCCTCGAATACACAAGTCGGGGGATTGGTATCCACCATTCCAAGAAACTCAACCTGCTCCCCGCTCCGTTGCAGCTGAAGTGCCATCTCGAACGTTACCAAGCCGCCAAAACTCGTCCCTAGCAGGCGATAGGGCCCGCACGGT
Organism: uncultured Alphaproteobacteria bacterium; assembly: GCA_963802475.1. Classification (GTDB taxonomy): domain Bacteria; phylum Pseudomonadota; class Alphaproteobacteria; order Rhizobiales; family Xanthobacteraceae; genus CANKHA01. The sequence continues at coordinate 75,170 of CAWDIZ010000011.1, read as the reverse complement.
TGCAATGCCTTCATCTCCCCAATGTAATGGGCAGCGATTTGCTGAAGGGTGGTGCATCCGACGCTGGTCCAGTCCATTGCCGGGGGCTGCAGCGCGTAGCACGGCTGGTCGGGCCCAAGCGAATGCAAAACCGGTAGCAGCCGCACCGCGTGGCCATAGCGCCCACACAACGAGAATAGCGGCCGCTGCTGGCCCGCGGTGTTAATGCGGATGACGTTGGTAGTCGCGCCCAAGCTTGATTGCGTCTTCCGGCTGTGCAGGATGCGAGATTCGAGCTGCCTCACGGTCGGTGCTTCCATCAAGATCGTGAGTGGCAATTGATATTGCAACTCGTCCTCGATGCGGTGAAGCAGGGGGGGAAAAAAAGAAGGGAGTGGCGGAACAATGCCTGGCGATGGCCAATATTGTCACGGACCAGGGCTGGACGCAGAGACTGGACACGACGGAACTGGTCGTGATTGCAAACGGCAAGAACGCCAATACCGTGCGGGCAACGACGCCATATGGTCAGCACTCGCAAGACGTGGCGGTCGTCAATAATGAGCTTTGCCCCGAGGCGAAAAGCTTTCGATCTGAAGATCGAGTTGGATCCGCGTTACGAAACCAACCCGAACAACAACCCCGGGAATGCAACCTTCATCTATTTTTCGGACAGTCCAATCGATCTTTCGTCCGAAATATTCGTCGTCAATTCGGTCGGAATCCCATCACAGCAAAAACTGTGCATTCCGGATATCTCGCTTGAGCCCGGGACCTCATTGCTGGCCCGCGTCCATATGCAAATCAAGCGAGGCTTGAATATCTTGACCGACCCGGTTTGGACAAACCCGCCGGCTACACCGGCACCGGGCGACTTCGTGTTCAAGGCGGCATTGTATGAGAGCGGCAGCAACTGCACCGGTACCCCGATTTTAACGGTAACCGCGGATAAGCTGCCGTATACTATTCGCTAGCGCAGCTAGAACGACGCGGCGGGACCGTTCGTCCGAACGGCCCCGCCGTTTTAATTCTAATGAGGCGCCAGCCCATTGCCGTCGCGACGGCGCAGCAAATACCTAGGTGCCACCCTTGGCCTGCTTGCCCTCGGTGACGAACCAGCCGCCCCTGATGGCGTCGTCCCAAACCTTGAACACCGCCGGACCGATGCCGAGATCGAGACCCTCGTCGTCGTCGCCCGACATATAGCCGTGCTTGCCGGCATCAAACTGGATGAGAGCGGTCTTCGGCGAGGGGTTCATCTTCTTGTAAAGCGGGATGATCACCTGCTCATAGACTTCCTTGCTGTGATCGCGGCTATGGGCCGAGATCATGAACAGATTGGGCGGCACCGGCTTGACGTTCGGGCCTTCCAGCTCGCGCGTGAATCCGATGTAGCGCGCGACCAGCGCCTTGGTGTCGGCCTCGTTCAGCTTCATGCGCTCGGCGGTGACGCGGGCGGCCTTTTCCAGTGAGCCGTCGATGGCGTGCGTGACGACGTATTCGGCCTTGAACTGCGCGCGCTTCTGCGACTTGTCCCAGCTGTCGAGGACGTCTTCCATGATCATGGGCAGGCGCATCAGGGCCTGCGGGCCTTCCTTGCCCAGCACTTCGGGTCCGACGTAACGGGCCAGATCGCGCCAGCTGCGGATATAGAGTTCTTCGAAAGGATCCTTGCGCGAGGGGAGCTGCTTGGCGGTTTCGACCAGCTCATATCCTTTGATCTTGCCCATCTCGCCGCTCCAGGCATGCTTCGCCCGGTTGATATAGCCGAACGGCGAATTCTCGATGGCAAGCACGCCGGCCACGTTCGGCACGCGCTGCGACAGCATGTTGACGAAGGGCCCGCCGGTGGAATGCCCATGCACGTAGATTGAGTATTCGCCCTCCGGGAAGTGGCGCAGCATCGCCTGCTTGCCGCCTTCCTCGAAGGCCAGCGGCCAAGCCGCCATGCGGTAGTAGAACAGCGTTCCCGGCTTGGCTTTGGCGAGGCGGCGGACGCCGTAGCGCGGCCGTTTCGCCCGGTCCTCCACCACCTCGTATTGATCGCGCGTGATCAGCTCGTCCTTGACCCAGATCGGCGTGCGCACCGAGCCGTCTTTCTCGACCGTCTGTCCCGGCCAATCGCGGCTGTCCTCCTGCAGGTAATGCCTGCCGGGGAAGCTCATGGTGACGACCTTGTATCCGAATTTCTGCGAGAGCGCGGCGGCTTGCAGGTGCATCGACTTGAAGTCGCCCGATCCACCATGCAGCAGGAAAATGCCGATCTTCTTTCCGTCCGCGCCGACAGCGATCTTGCTGGGATCGGAGGGGCTGTAAACGCCCGTGCCGATATCCCATTCCATGCCGGCGGCGTTGATGCGGAAGAGGTCTTCAACCCACCCGTCGGAGCCCTTTGTCGGAATGCTGGGCCGGCCCATGACCTCTTTGGTCGCGGCCACGAGTTCCTCATAGGGCACGAGCTTTGGTGGTATATAGTCGGCGAGAGCTGACATGGTGCCAAGGCAGACCGAGGTGGCTAAAACCAGCGTGCGGCCAATAACGGCGCCCGCGAAACTGCTGAATAAGACGATACCATGGCTTTACCTCCCATCTGTTACGCCGCCGCGAGGGCGTAGGGTTTCCAAGATGCAGGACGATGTCAACCGTGCACAGCAACATTACCGTCTGCCGTAACTTCATTCGCATACCGGGGTGCCTCCGCGGCTCGGTCAGATAGCGGCGTGGCACCGATCGGCGCGCGTGCTCACTTGGCGCCGATCGCCTCGCGCGCCTTGGCGACAAGTTCCGGCTTTGCAGCATAGAGCCAATTCACAAATTCGCTCATTTTCTGTCCCGACATGGGCTGGTTGAGCTCTATGTTCAATTTCTCTGCCTCCGCCAGGAAGTCGCGGTCCTTCATCATGGCATCAAAGGCCGCGCGCAGCAGTTGCAGCCGGTCGGCCGGAATATTGGGCGGACCATAGATGGCGCGAGCCATGGTCGACTGCGCGATGATGAGTCGGAGAACCTCGCGTTCGTCATCGGTGCGCGATAGTTCGATAACCGTCGGCACGTCGGGCAGGCTCGGATGCCGCTCCGGTGAAAACTGCGCGAGCACATTGATCTTCTTGTCCCGCAACCAGTCGGGTTTGTTCGCCTGGATGGAGGTGAAGTTCATCGCGCCGATGCCGAAAGTCTCACCGCGCTCCATCGCGAGGGTAGTATCGGCGGTACCTCCGTAACCGGTTACGACCTTGAACTTCACGCCCAGGATGCGGCTCAGTGCGACGGGATACATGACGCTTTGGTCGGTAACTCCCGCGCCGCCGGTGACGAGCTCGGTGGTGAACAGATCCTTCGCCGTCTTCACGTCAGCCGTATGCCAGGCGATCGATACCGCGACGTCGGCGGTCATGCTTCCGATCCAGGAGAAATTGCGGGCGTCATAGCGTGCGCCGGGTGAGCCGAACAGCGCTGCCGTACCGGTCGAACCCGGCCCGAGGCCGATCACCGTCCCGTCCTGTGGCGCGCTGGAATAGATATAACTCGCCATCACCACGCCCGCGCCGCCGGGCATGTTCTGCGGAATGACGGTCGGATTGCCAGGCAGGAAACGTGAAAGATGGCGCGCGAAAAAGCGTGCATAAAGATCGTAGCCACCCCCGGCTGGGTGGCTGATAAGCATTCGGATTTCCTTGTTCTTGTAAAACTCCGAGGAGTTTTGGGCCGCTGCGGTGGTACCACCGGCAAGACCGGCGACAACAGCCAGAGTGACGAGCAGACGTTTTCCCCTAAGCATGCCCTTCTCCATCATACGAGCCACACAAATTGGATTATTCGCGGCGCCTTTGCCAAGGTGACAAGCACTTTGCTGCTCGTTACAGTATCTAACAAATAGGCCCCCTTTTGTTTTGGCATTTTTGCAGATGCTTGCTGCGACGTTTTAGCAGCTAATGAAGCGGAGGATCAGCATGGCGCAGAAAATTCGTCTTCAAGGTGACAGCAATGCGCATGACCGGCCCTGGATGGTGGCCGTCGAGCAGGGCTTCTTTGCGGACGAGGGGCTGACGGTCGAGTATCAGGAAGATAATCCGAAAGGCATAGCCGGACGGGTCGAGGACTTTTCACAGCGATGGAAGGAATCCCAGCTGCAGCAGGGCGCCTTGGAAGTTTACCCGGTATGCGAATGGGGCGCGATCGAACGCGTGCAGGCCCTGGGCAAGGGAAAGATCATTGGGCTCGATACCACAATCCGCACCGGCGCGATTATGGTGCGCGCGGATTCCAAGATTCAAGGGGTAGCGGAACTGCGCAACGTCCCGATTGCGGTGACCTGGCATGCCGGCACTTTCTATGCCGCGATCGAAGTGCTCGAGGCTGCTGGCGTGCCGTTTGAAGAGATCAAACTGGTGCACGCCAATGACCGTCTTGACGCGCTCCTGAGTGGGCAGACCGAAGCCGCTGCTTTGATGGAGCCGCTTGTCAGCCGCGCAGCTGAAGCCGGCGCCCGCAAGATTGCCGATCTGCGCTGGCGCGGGGGCATCGTTGCCGGCGGGGACGTGGACGAAGAGACCGCCGCGAAATTGCGCCGGGCGTTGAATCGCGCGGTCAAGTGGCTGAGCGAAAGCGACGAGCGCTCGCGCCAGGAGCTGTTGCGCGATCTGAAACCGGAGTTGCGCGCCAATGGCCTTTTGCCTGAACTGGTCGGCGTGCAAAGCTACCAGCCGGCGGAATTCCAGGAGAAGGTCGATTGGATGTTGGATCGCGGCTTTCTGAAGGAGGCGCCGGCCTACGAGGACGTCGTCCGAAGCAAGTAGCGCATGCAGAATACGTGAGGAGCCGTTAAGACGAGATTGCATCGTGCCCGGCGCATGCGCGAGAGCCTTGGCGAGCAGCTTGCATTGGCGCTGAAGGACGTGTTTCCGTTCGAGAAGCCGCGCTGTGATGCGCTCGGCAAAGGCTACTGGGGCAGCTCGGCTTTGCAGCCTAGGTTGAACCGCTATCACCTGGTGCCTTAGTTGCCTCTGGCCGTCTCGCGGTCAACTGAGCAGCTTTCGCAGGACGATCACGGCTTATTGTTTATCCTCTTTAGTCCCCTCCGCCGAAGCGTCTTGCACCTATAGTTGGTGCAGTTTGTACAACAGTAAGCCCCAAGCGGCGCGCCGGTGCTAGGTGATCAATTTTGAAGATTCGGGACGCTCTAAACGGGGCTAGCCCCATTCCTCACTATCCAAGGATCTGACCAATGGCAAAAGCTGTAACGAGTTCCATGACAAGACGAAGCATGGTCGCAGGGCTGGCCCTGACCGCAGCCCCGGTGACTTTGGCAGGGAAGAACAAAGCCTCCGCTCAGGCGCAGCAACCCACCGCTGAAAAAAGCGACAAAAGTCTCTACGACAGGCTGGGCGGTATCTTCGCCATCGCCGCCGTTGTGGATCACTTCAGCGACGCCGTCGTGAAGAATCCAATTGTCGGGCAGGAATCCAAGAACCCGCAGCTGCGGGAATGGCACACCAAGAACCTGAATAGGCTCCCCGGCCTCAAGTTCATGCGTACGCTGTGGGTCGCCCAAGCTTCGGGCGGGCCCTACCAGTTCAAGGCTACCAAGCCGGGCAAGACGCCGCTCGGCCTCGAGGAGGCCCACCGCGATCTCAAAATCTCTCCCGCCGAATTTGACGAGGTCGCAGCGGAACTCGGACGGAGCCTGGACTTTGCAAAGGTCCCGAAGCGCGAGAAGGACGAAGTTTTGGCAGCCTTCGCCGCCCACAAAGACGAAGTCACCGCCGGCTCCAGCGGCGCTAAGCGCGGCTGATCATCTGATTTTGGTCTAGGCAATTCGCAGCTGATATGGGCGCGGCATTCTTCAGTGTCGGGCAGAGAACACAAATCCTAACCTAGGTGAAGATTCGGAACTGGAAGGATTTTTTATGGGTTAGCTCGTCGCCGGCGACCGTAATCGGGCAGCACGCAAATGCGGTCGGAGGTAACGCAAGGAGTAGCCCATGCGCCGATTCTTCCTGTCGACGGCGGTCCTGTCCGCTGCGGTTCTGATTTACGCCATTACCCCCGGACAATCCCAAAATGGCGGCGACGGACAATCCATTTTTCGATTCGATACGTTCGGCAACGAACAGTTTTGGACCGATGTGCTGCGGATGCAGCGCGTCGTCCGGGATCTCAGTCCGAGAGCCGCTTTGTCGGTCGGCCTGAAAGTCAACTCGGATGCGCTTCCGCCGTCGTTGATCAACGCCATCAAGGCCGGGCAGGTGAATCTTGACGACCCTAAAGTCACTGTCCAATTGCTGAAACTCAACGCCGTTATCGGCGTGATCGGAAAAGTCACCGGCGCAAACGACAACCTAGCGACCGTCGGCATCACTTGTGCGCTATGTCATTCGACCGTCGATAACTCGGTCGCACCGGGAATCGGCAAGCGTCTGGACGGCTGGCCCAATCGCACGCTGAATGTGGGCGCAATCATCGCGCTGTCACCTGCGATCGGCGACAAATCACCATACGAAAGCTGGGGTCCCGGAAAATATGACGCGCGCTTCCGCGCCTTCAATGGCACGAACATTGTTTCACTGAACAGCACCACGCTTCCCACTGTGATTCCGCCGGCCTTCGGCCTGCAAGGGGTCAACTTCGAGACGTTCACCGGCGATGGGCCAATTTCCTACTGGAACAACTATGTTGCCGTTACGCAGATGGGTGGACATGGCAGCTTCAGCGATCCGCGGATCGGGATCAACATCACGCAGACCCCCGACCTCGTTACGCCGAAGCTTCCCGCCTTGCTGCAATATCAGCTCAGTCTGCAGACGCCCCCGCCTCCGGCAGGAAGTTTCAATCAGGCCGCGGCGCGACGCGGTCAGGAGTTGTTCAACGGTGCCGCGCGTTGCGCAACGTGCCACACGCAGCCTTTGCTCACCGACGTGAATAATGGGCCCGATCCAAACAAGCCAAAGCTGCATGCTCCGTCCGAGGTGGGGCAGGACCCGGCATATGCATCGCGTAGCGCCACGAAGATGTACCGGACCACACCGTTACGCGCGCTCTGGCAGCATCCGCCGTATTTCCATGATGGCAGCGCCGCAAATCTTCTCGCGGTGGTCAATCATTACAATACATTGCTCGATCTCGGCCTCAGTAACAGACAGAAGGCGGATCTGGTCGAATATCTGAAGAGCTTGTAGCAGCGCCGGACCAAAGCGGGTTAAGCGTTGCCGGCTGTGCAGGCGTGAAAGTCCTCAGAGCTTGATGCGCAACAGATGCGCGAGCTCGCCGACGATCCCGCGGCGGAACAGCAGCACGCAGATCACGAAAATGCTGCCCTGGACCACAAATACCCACTGGCCGATCTGAGTCAGGAGGTTTTCAAGGCTGACTATGAAGAAAGCGCCGGCAACCGGTCCGAATACGGTGCCGAGGCCGCCGACCAGGGTCATCAGCACGACCTCGCCGGAGGTCGGCCAATCCACGTCGGTGAGCGAAGCGAGCTGGAACACGATCGCTTTGGTGGCGCCGGCGAGGCCGGCAAAGGTTGCCGACAGCACGAAAGCGACCAGCTTGTAGCGCTCGGTCCGGTAGCCGAGCGAAATGGCACGCGCCTCGTTTTCCCTTATGCCCTTCAGGACCTCGCCGAAGGGAGAATGGATGATACGGTAAATCGCCAGAAACCCGCCAAGAAAGATCGCCAGCACCAGCAGATACATGTTGCTTTGATCGGCCAGATTGATCACGCCGAACAAATGCCCGCGCGGCACCGCCTGGATGCCGTCCTCGCCATGCGTGAACGGGGCCTGGACGGCAAAGAAGAACATCATCTGCGCCAGCGCGAGCGTGATCATGGCGAAATAGATTCCCTGCCGGCGAATGGCGAGCGAGCCGGCGATCAGCCCGAGCACCGCTGCAGCGAGCGTCCCGCCGAGGATTGCCAGCTCGGTCGAGAGCGGCGGGAGCGGAATGACAAGCCACTTCCCGGCCCAATAAGGGATCTGGATGGTGCCGACCTTGGCGAGATGCGCGGCGACGTAGCTCGCCCAGCCGAAATACAGCGCATGGCCGAAGGACAGCAACCCGACATAACCGATCAGCAGGTTAAAGGCGCAGGCGAAGAGCGCGAAGCATAGCGCCTTCATCAGGAATACCGGGTAAATGAAAAACGGCGCGATCAGGAGCGCCAGCAACATCAGGACGAAAGCCACTGTCTCGCTCCGCGAAACGGCGGGCGCGGCCGGGGTAGATGTAAGGCTGGCGGTCTGCGTCATGCTAAGCGCTCCGCCCGAACAGGCCGGCCGGCCGGATCAGCAGCACAATAGCCATGATGATGAAGATCACGGTATTGGAGGCTTCCGGGAAGAATACCTTGGTCAGCCCTTCGATCAGCCCGAGGCCGAAGCCGGTGACGATTGCGCCCATGATCGAGCCCATGCCGCCGATCACCACCACGGCGAACACCACAATGATGAGGTGAGCGCCCATCTGCGGGGATACGTTATAAATCGGCGCCGCCATCACACCGGCCAATGCCGCCAATGCCACGCCGAAGCCATAGGTCAGGGTGATCATGCGCGGCACATTGATGCCGAAGGCGCGCACCAGGGCAGGGTTTTCCGTAGCCGCGCGCAGGTAGGAGCCCAGTTTCGTGCGCTCGATCACGAACCAGGTGGTGAGACAGACGACGAGCGAAAACACCACCACCCAGGCGCGGTAGTTGGGCAGAAACATGAAGCCGAGATTTTGTCCGCCCTGCAGCAGCTCGGGAACGCGATAGGGCAGGCCGGAGGAGCCGAAATAATTCCGGAAAACCCCTTCAATGATCAATGCCAGGCCAAAGGTTAGCAGCAGCCCATAGAGATGATCGAGCCGATAGATCCATTTCAGCAAGGTGCGCTCGATCAGCACGCCGAAAGCACCGATGGCCAGCGGCGCCACGACGAGCGCGACCCAGTAATTCAGTCCGGCATAGCTCAGGAGAAAATAGGCGACAAAGGCGCCCATCATATATTGCGCGCCATGAGCGAAGTTGATGATGTTGAGCATGCCGAAGATGACGGCAAGCCCGAGGCTGAGCAGGGCGTAAAACGATCCGTTGATCAGCCCGAGCAGAAGCTGCCCGAACAGCGCTTGGGACGGGATGCCGAAGATTTCGAACATTCAGAAATCCTTCGGCAGACCGCCGCTTGCCTATCTGGCGCTTTTTAAGCTCAACCGCCGACCAGGGGACAGCCGCCTTCCTTGAGCGGCCGGAAGGCCTGATCCGCCGGGATCGTCGCGCGAACCTTGTAATAGTCCCACGGAGCCTTGGATTCCGACGGCTTCTTCACCTCAAACAGATACATCGGGTAAATCTTGCGGCCGTCAGCGCGGATTTCGCCTTTGCCGAAAAGCTTGTCGTCAGTCGGCGTCGACTTCATCTTAGCCACCACGGCCTTGCCGTCAGCATCGCTTTTCAGCTCGTGCACCGCCTTCAGATAATGCGTGATGGCGGAATAGACGCCGGCATGCACCATCGTGGGATGCACGCCTCTGTTCTGCGGCGCGAATTTTTTTGCGAACTCGCGGTTGGCGTCGTTCAGATCCCAGTACCAGGACTCGGTCATGATCAGGCCCTGCGCCGTCTGCAGCCCGAGCGCATGCACGTCGGTGATGAAGGCCAGCAGCGCGGCCAGGTTCTGCCCGCCTGCGACGATGCCGAATTCCGACGCCTGCTTGATGGAATTGATGGTGTCGGCACCGGCATTGGCCAGACCGATGATTTTGGCCTTGGAGCCCTGCGCCTGCAGCAGGAAAGAGGAAAAATCCGTGCCGGGGAAGGGATGTCGCACCTTGCCGAGAACCTTGCCGCCATTTTTCTCCACAACCGCGGCGGTATCGCGCTCGAGCGCGTGGCCAAAGGCATAATCGGCGGTCAGAAAGAACCACGTATTGCTACCGCCCTTGACCAGCGCCGTGCCGGTGCCATTGGCCAGCGCCCAGGTGTCGTAGGTCCAGTGCACGGTATTGGGCGAGCACTTCGCGCCTGTCAGATCGGAGGCCGCGGCGCCGGAAACCAGAAAAACCTTGTTCTTATCGCGCGCGATCTCGTTCACGGCGAGCGCGACCGAGGACGTCGGCACATCCACGACGACATCAACCTGATCGCGGTCGATCCAGGTTCGCACGACGTTGGAGCCAACATCCGGTTTATTCTGGTGATCGGCGCCGACGATCTCGACCTTCATGCCCTTGGCGGCCGCGCCGAAATCTTCCACCGCCATGCGGGCGGCGAGAACCGAGCCTTGGCCGCTTAGGTCTGAGTAGGTGCCCGACATGTCATTCATTACCCCAATCTTGATGAGGCCGTCGGTGTATTGCGCGAAGGCGGAGCTGCTGGTCAGAATCGCACTCAAAACCGCTAGATTTCGAAGAGTTTTCATAGTCTTCCTCTGTGTCGGGGAGGGCTTGCCAACGATATCACACCCCGAGATAAGCATGCAGCTTGCCGAGATTAGTCTTTAGTTCCGGCGCGTCAAAGCCGTCGATAACGCGCCCGTGCTCCATCACGAAATAGCGATCCGCGACGGTCGCGGCGAAACGGAAGTTCTGTTCGACCAGCAGGATAGTGAAGCCCTGCTCCTTGAGCGCGCGGATCGTTTTTCCGATCTGATTGATGATGACGGGCGCCAGCCCTTCGGTCGGCTCATCAAGCAAAAGAAAACGCGCGCCGGTTCGGAGGATCCGCGCGATCGCGAGCATCTGCTGCTCGCCGCCCGACAGCTTGGTGCCTTGACTGTCGAGGCGTTCGGAAATATTCGGGAATAACGCGAAAATTTCTGCCCGCGACAGCCCGCCGGGTCGCACCTCCGGCGGCAGGTCCAGATTCTCGTCCACGCTCAAGCTGGCGAAAATACCGCGTTCTTCCGGGCAAAAGGCGAGACCGGCGCGCGCGATCGTGTCCGAAGTCAGCGAGATCAATTCCTTGTCTTCGAAGCGGACCGAGCCGGTGCGACGGCCGACCATCCCCATGATTGATTTCAGTGTCGTGGTCTTGCCGGCGCCGTTACGGCCAAGCAACGTTACCACTTCGCCGGCGCGCACTTCGAAAGCCACACCATGCAGGATGTGCGATTCTCCATACCAGGCCTGCACGTTTTGCAGGACGAGCAGAGGGTGGACAGGCTGGGATTCATTCATGGCCTGTCCCCAGATAAGCTTCGCGCACTTCCTCGTTAGCCGAGATAGTTGCGTAATCACCTTCCAGCAGCACGCGCCCGCGCGTGAGCACGGTGATGCGGTCGGAGATGGTCGCGACGACGCTGAGATTGTGCTCAACCATCAAGACCGTGCGGTTTGCCGCCACCCGCTTGATCAGCGCCGCGATGCGGTCGATATCCTCGTGTCCCATGCCGGCGGTTGGCTCGTCCAAAAGCATCAGTTCGGGGTCGACCGCAAGCGTCGTTGCGATTTCCAGCGCCCGCTTGCGGCCATAAGGCAGCTCGACTGCTGGGATCGACGCGAACTCCTGTAGGCCGACATCCTCGATCAGCGTGGCCGCGTGGCCATTGAGATCGTCGAGGACGCGTTTTGACCGCCAGAAATCGAAGGAGCCGCCGCGCTTTCTTTGCAGCGCGAGCCGAACATTCTCCAGAACGGTGAGATGAGGAAAAACTGCGGAGATCTGAAATGAACGAACCAGGCCGAGCTGCGCTACTTCCGCCGGCGCAAGCTTGGTGATGTCGTTACCTTTGAAGACGATGCGGCCGCGCGTTGGCTTGAGGAATTTGGTGAGCAGGTTGAAACAGGTGGTCTTGCCGGCGCCATTTGGCCCGATAAAGGCGTGAATGCTGCCGCGCCGGATAGCGAGATTGACCCCGCTGACGGCCACGAAGCCGGCGAACTCTTTAGTGAGGCCGTCCGTTACGAGGATGAAGTCGTCATTCACGGGCCCAACTCGTCGATCAAGGTCAGGGCAGCCTGGACATTCACGGCTGAGCTTAGTGGGTCCGGTGCGGGCGGGCTATCCGTTCAAAGCATTACGCGAGATAAAGAAAATCCCTCCGCTAACCGAAATCAGCGGAGGGATCCCCATCCCCCTCGAAAAGTTTGACGGCCGCTTCAGCGGACGGTCTGGGCTTCCGGAGCCGCTGCCGTCGGCGTCGCCGCGCTTTGCGGCTTGGCTGTGGTCGGCTTAGCGGCCGCAGGCTTGGCGGCCACAGGCTTCGCCGCCACGGGCTTTGCGGCTGTGCCTGGTAGGGGCGAGCGTATCGATGGGTTCGGCCTCATGGCCTTTCCTCCGTTCAGACTGGCTATGCCGCTGATGTAATCCTCGGGATAGAGTCCCGCGTTGGGGACCTTCAAGCCCATGGACTTCGCCACGTCGCCAACCCATGCGTTGCAGTTGTAGAGAATCGCGTGCCAGAGCGGCGAATTCTTCTGGAGATGGCGGATATTGGCCGAAACCTTGGCATATTCGTCTTCGGTGAGGAGGACGCGATAGCGCGCGGTGATATATTCGTCCTCGGTATCGCCGTCGCTCCAGCCGTTCTCCGAAACCACCGGGATCACGTGCCCGATCATCCAGGGCACGGAGCTTTCGGTCGCAGGATGCAAGCCGGCGACCTGCTCCTTGGCTACCTGCCCGACCTGACCATTCGCATTAAGCTTCCCGTGCACCAAGAAGGTGTGGCCGTAACTCAGGGCACTCCGGGAGCGGAATTCCACGAAGTAGTGCTTTCCGGCTGAATTTTGAGAGATCGTAACCGGAGCAGCTTGCGACGCCGCTCCACTTTCTCGCGGATTTTCCTGGGCCATAGCTCCAGGTAGCGAGATCCCCCAGGACAGGGCGACAGCGCACAAAGCCGCTAGGAAACTGATTTTCTTATTTGCCTGCATCGGCGATTCTCCAGAGGCGGGCATCGACGGCCGCATCCGCATTCGCGACGCGATACACGCTCAAACACGTGCCAAATAGAAACCGGCGCGAGCCGGCTTGCCCGCCCGGAAAACAAGAATGGCGGGCCGATTTTTGCACCGGCCCGCCCATCTCGTTTAGTTTAGCCCTTGGTAACGACGGCGGGAGGGGGAGTCTTGCCCTTACCCTTGCCGACCCACGGACCCTTACCAACGCAGCCAGCCAAGCTTGCCGCGGTGATGCAGGCGATCAGAGCGATAGCGATCTTCTTCATGGAGAAACCCCTCTGCCACACCATGTTTGATAGGTTTAAACCCACAATCACATATAAGAGCCATCCGTCGTCCGGGGCTAGTGCATAAAAGCCACACTTGGCCCGCAAATAACCCGACTGCACATCAAAATTTTCAAGGATTTCAAAGGAGCAAAGGAATTTCACCGTTCCACGACGACCGGCGTCCCGACCGCCACGCGCTCGAACAGGTCCAGGATGTCGGAATTGAGCATCCGGATACAACCGTAGGAAACAAACCCTCCGACCGAGCCTGGGCGGTTCGTGCCGTGAATGGCGTATTCGCCGCCGTATAGCGTCATGGCAGCAGCCCCCATTGGATTGTTCGCCGCGCCGCTCGGAATCACATAGGGCAGCCTTGGCTTGTCGCGCCGGATTTCCTCGGGCGGCGACCAAGCCGGCCTAATGTATTTGCCGCTGATGGCCGACTGCCCGAACCACTGCTTGTCGGGACGGCCGACGCCGACCGGATAGCGTACTGCCCTGCCGCTTTCGAGCACGTAATAGAGCCGCCTTTCCCTTGTTTTGATGACGATGGTGCCCGGGCTATAGCCACCCAAACTCACCATGCCGCGATCCGCCTTTTGCGTTTTCTTCGCTGAGGGGATGGCGGCCCGCGGCCTCGGCTCGGTCAGACTGGCCAGGGTCTGAGCCTGAGCGACGGGAAGCGGCGCACCGAGCGACAATCCCAGCGCGCCGATGGTCACAAAGGCACGAATGCCATTCCCGCGGTTCATCGCTAACCCCCCAACCCGAATCGTGCCCTACGCTCGTGTTGCTGAACCTCGCGTAATTGGACATCGCCGGGCGGGGTGATTTTATGCGTCAAACCGCGCTTGGCATGCGGTCCGTTGGTCGCATCGCCATAATTTTTTTGACTGAGGCAAATTCGCCACGGCCGCCCGGCTAGTAGACCCCCGGAATCAGCCGTTTGGTGCGCGCCATATAGGCCCGATAGTCGTCGCCAAAGGTATCGAGCATCAGCTGTTCCTCCTGGCTGACCCGGAGAAAGTAGAGAATCCCGAAGCCGAGCAACCCGGAAAGTCCGGCCACCCAATTGGGCAGCAACAATGCCTGCGCCACGGCCCAAAGCCAGAATGCCGTGTACATGGGATGCCGCACATGCCGGTAGACGCCCTCGGTGATCAGCCGATGATCCTGTCGCACATCAAGGCTGACCGACCAGTTGCGGCCGAGAGCGCGGTGGGTGGCGAAGAACATGGCGAAGGCGGCAATCGCCACCAGCAGTCCCAGCCAGGCCTGCATTGGCCGGAATGGATAATCGGCAATTCGCGGAAACCCGGTCGCAACATAGACGAAAGGCAGGATTCCCGAATCCGGTCAGCGAGATCAGCAGCAGCGCGATTTCGCGGGTGCCGCGGGCGCTGCGAATGACCGGCGTACGCCGCGCGCGGCGCGCGTGGGGATAGCGAATGACGTACCAGGCCACGGCAAGCAGGACATAGATCGCCTTGGCAATGGCGGGAGTCATGCACGCGCTCCGTCTGTGACTGAGCCATTGGATCCTATGAGCGCGCCGTCCGGGCCGATCGCGTTGAGCGCGCCGTCGCCACGCGCCTGGCGCGCGATGCTCAAGGGCCCGCAGACCAGCATGAAATAATCATAGGCGTTGCGCAGATTGTTGCCGCTGACGAATTGCAGATGCATGCGCAGCGGGCGGTACTTGATGCGCTGATAAACCTCGGGATCGAGCATGTGCCGGATGCGTACCATGCGCACCAGCGGCAGGTCGCGAGTCTTCAGTCCCATCGCGGTGAGCGGATCGCGCTTGTAGAAATTCATGATGTCGGAGATCGCCTGATAATCGCCCCAGAAAATGCCGGGGGACGCGGCGACGCGGTCGGCGGCGGCGCGGAAACGGCCAGCCGCGCGATGCAAGCCGACCTTCAGGATGGAAGAACCGACGGAAACCAGCGCGATGCGCGGGCCTGTTCGGCCGAGCATGGGCTCGAGTTTCAGCGCACGGTCGAGCAGGTCGATCGCCAGCGCGGCGCCGAGGCTGTGGCCGATGACGACGATCTCGTCCGCCTCGCTTTTGCGCGCAACGTCGACGAGTTCGCGCGCCGTGCGGTCGAGCTTGGCTTCTACCGCTGGATCGCCGCGACGAATGTAGTCTCGGGAAAAGATCCAGTCGTCGAATAGCAGATGCAGAAACATGCGGCGGCCGGGCCATTGCCAGAGCAAGGCAGCCACAGCAACGGCGACAACAACGCCGACAATGGGCCAGCCCGTCGCTGCGGCGGTAAAACGGCCGGCAATGACTGCGATCACCGACAGCACAATGAACATCACGAAGGGATAGAGAAAGAACCCGGCATAGCGCCAGTTGGCGCGCAGATATTGCGGCAGCGCGCCCGCGACGAAATCGAGAAAGGCGAGCAGTCCCAGCGGAATCCGCAGCCACGCCGGCTTGCGCGCGGCCGCCTCGATCACGTCGTCCCAGTGCACGAGACGATACTCCGTATCCACCGTCCAGTTCGGGCCCGCGGCGCTGACCCGCCAGCGCGTGTCGTCTGCGCCGTCGGAAACAGAGGCTTGCACCGACCAGGTTTTCTCGAAGCGGCGCAGTTCACGTGCGAAGCGCCGCTTCATTGCCGCGGGCGGGGCGGGATCGTAGCCCGGCAGGTGGAAGACCCATCGCTTCCGGATCACGGCCTCGGTCATGCGGTTGAACCGGCTTTCATCGCCGCGCGGCGTTTGGCGGTTGCTGTCTCGTCCAAGGCGCGTCCCGACCTGTCGAGCACCACGCCATAATCACGCTCGGCGGCTTCCACCGAAACAAAGCCCTGTGTCGACGTCGGCCAGAACGCTCCGCGGATCGCGCAGGAGCGGATCTCCGAAGCCGCCGCCGCCCGGGGTATCGAGACAGAACACGTCGCCTTCCTTCAGCGGATAATCGGCATAGCGCGTCGGCAAGCGCTTGGCGCCGTCCTTTTCGGGATTGATCC
The DNA here is from genome assembly GCA_963802475.1 of uncultured Alphaproteobacteria bacterium. Lineage (GTDB taxonomy): Bacteria > Pseudomonadota > Alphaproteobacteria > Rhizobiales > Xanthobacteraceae > CANKHA01. The sequence goes on along the minus strand of CAWDIZ010000011.1, from coordinate 59,056 downwards.
AGATATCGCCGGTGCGGCCGGTCTTGCCGCCGTTCGAGCCATGCGGCGGGATGACATGCTTCATCGAACGGATCGAAAAGCGCGCGTCTGCGAGATTGAGATATTCGCGCCGCAGGCCCAGTCCGCCGCGGAACTCGCCGGCGCCGCCGGAATCCCGGATGAGCTCAAAGCGCGTCAGCCGTGTAGGAAATTCGCTTTCAATGATTTCCACCGGCGCGATTTTCGCGTTGCTCTGGTTGACGGTGATGCCGGACCCGCCGTCTTTCGAGGCGCGCGCGCCCGCGCCGCCGGCGAGGATCTCGTATTGCACATAGCCCTTGCCGGTATAGGTCGAGCGCCCCCCGATGATGATCGAGCGGCTGCCGCTGCCGTCAGCACGCGCGCGGCCGGGCACCACATGGCTCAATGCGGCAAAGATCGCGTCCACTAAGGCATGCACCGTCGGATTGTAGGTGTTCACCGGCGCAGGGAAGCGCGGGTCAATCACGCTGCCTTCGCGCGCCTTGATGGTAAAGGCGTTGAGCAGCCCGCTGCAGACATACATGTGCGGATCGATCAGCGAGATCAACACATAGGCCGCGGCGGCCTGCGCCAGCGGCGGCCGGATATTCGCCGGGCCCTTGGTCTGATCGGCCGACCCCGAGAAGTCGAAATGGATGCGGTCGCCCGTCTTCTCCACCACGACATGGATCCGCACTGGTTTTTCCAGTTCGATGCCGTCGTCATCGACCAGCCGCTCGGCTTCGAAGCGGCCATCCTTCCATTCCGCCACCGCGCCACGCAGGCGCTGCGCCGACAAGTCGAACAGCCGCGCAAAGCTGGCTTCGATCTTTGGCTCACCGTATTTGTCGACAAGCTCGAGCATCCGCCGTTCGCCGAGACGGCCGGAGCCTACCTGGCCGCGGATGTCGCCCAGCACGAGTTCGGGGGTGCGGCTGTTGGCGGCGATGATGCGGTCGACCTCGCCCGAGGTGACGCCCTTGTGCTGATAGCGCACGGCGGGAAGATGCAGCCCTTCGTTGAAGGTCTCGCGCGCCTGGCCCGAGCAGCTTCCCGGCACCGGCCCGCCGATGTCGCTCTTATGCGCGATCGAGCCGGTGAATCCGAACAATTTGCCCCCGACGAAGACCGGCGTGATCACGCACATATCCGGTGCATGCGGGCTTCCGCCTTCGTATGGGTGATTGATCAGGAAGGCGTCGCCTTCGGCGATGTCGCTGCCGTAAGTCTTCAGAACCGCCGCGCAGCAGGCCGGGAAGGCGCCGATATGCAGTGGCAGCACCACGTGCTGCGCCACCACCTCGCCCTTGGCGTTCATCAGCGCGCAGGAGGCGTCCTGCGACTCGCGCACGATGGTGGAGAAACCGGTGCGGAACAGCGAATTCTGCATCTCCTGCACGATGCCGGAGAGGCTCGCCTTCACCACTTCGAGGTCGACCGCGTCGATCTGCATCACGGCTCCTGCGTCACGATCAGGTTCTTCCATTCGTCGACCCGGACCGTCTGGCCGGGGCAGACAACGGTAGTGCAGTCGAACTGGTCGAGCACCGCCGGGCCCGAGAAAGTCAGCCCGACGTCGAGCTTTTCGCGCTGATAAACCGGGCAGTCCACGGTCTTGCCGTCGAAACGCACCTTGCGGGTTTCGCGCAGCGCGTCCTTCAGCCTGGTGCCGGTGCGCTGGAAGCGCGGCATCTCCACCGCCGGCACCTGGCCCACACCGCGCACGCGGTAAGAGACGATTTCCACCGGCTCTTCCGGTGCGCTGTGGCCGAACATGCCCCGATGCACCTCGTCGAAGGACTTGCGCAAAGCCTTTATGCCCTCGGCGGTCATCGTCTCCGGCTCGACGGGAATGGTGATCTCGTAGCCCTGGCCGGCATAGCGCATGTCGAGCGCGCGCTGGATCTTGATGGTGTCGGCGGAAAAACCGTCCGCCCGCAGGTCGGCCAGCGCCTGCGCGGCCAGCCGGTCGAACATCCCGCTCAGGTCCTTCGGCGCGATCTCGGAAAGCGGCGTCATGCGCGACTGGATGTAGTCGTGCTTGACGTCGGACATCACGAGGCCGATGGCGGAATAGACACCGGGATAAAGCGGCACGATCACGCCGGCCATGCCAAGGTCGCGAGCGATCCGGCAGGCATGCACCGGCCCGGCGCCGCCAAAAGCGAGCAGCATGAAATCACGCAAGTCATGCCCGCGCATGGTGGAAATAGCCTTGATCGCCTCCGCCATCTTGACATCGATAATGCGCACGATGCCTTCGGCTGCATCCGCCACGTCCATCGACAGCGGTTTGCAGATGACATCCTCAATCGTCTTGCGCGCCTTGCCGCCGTCGAGATGCATTTTGCCGCCGAGGAAATTGTCCTCGCCGAAATAGCCGAGCAAGAGATTGCAGTCGGTAATGGTCGGCAGCATGCCGCCGCGTGAATAGCAGGCCGGGCCGGGCACCGCGCCGGCACTTTCGGGGCCGACTTCCAGCGCGCCGAAACGGTCTACCTTGGCGATGGTGCCCCCACCCGCGCTCACGGTGTTGATGTCCATCATCGGTACCGCAATGTCGCGGCCTTCGATCTTGCCGCGGTTGGAGAGAAACGGCTCACCGTCCTTGATCAGAGCGACGTCGCAGGAAGTGCCGCCCATATCGAAGCTGATGATGCTCCGCATTCCCGTCGTGCGGCAGGCATGGGCACCCGCCGTTACGCCCCCGGCGGGTCCGGACAGCACCGTCGTTACTGCCCTGCTTGCAGCGGCGTCGAAGGTCGACATGCCGCCGTTCGATTGCATGATGTATTTTTGTTTGGTGCGAATCCCGGATCCAGTCAGCCGCTGTTCCAGTTGAGCGATGTAGTGGGCGAGGATCGGCTGCAGGTAAGCGTTGATCACCGTAGTGCTCAGCCGGTAATACTCGCGGATCTGCGGCAGAATTTCCGACGAAAGCGAAATCGCGCAGCCCGGCATTTCCTCGCGGATAAGCTCCGCCACGCGCTTCTCATGCTGTGGGTACAGGAATGAAAACAGCAGGCAGACCGCGATGGATTCGACCTTCTGCTCCTTTAGTCCGCGAAGAGTTTGCCGCAGCGCCGCCTCGTCCAGTTCCCGCAGCACGCTACCGCGAAAGTCGACGCGCTCCTTCACTTCTCCCGTCGCGCTGGCGGTAACCAGCAGCGAGGGCTTGTCATACATCACGTCGAAAATCGCCGCGCCATAGGGCCGCGCCTGCTCGCCGACCGGATAGACAGCGCTGAAGCCTTCGGTGACCAGAAGCCCGGTCCGGACGCCCTTTCCTTCAAGCAGCGCATTGGTGCCGACGGTGGTGCCGTGACAGAAGTAGCTGATGTCGTCCGCGCGTACGCCCTTCGCAAGCAGCATCTCGATGCCGTGCAAAATCGCCCGTGACGGATCGTCAGGCGTGGACGGCACCTTGCTGATCGAAACCTCGCCGGTTTCCTCTTTGAGATAGACGAAATCGGAAAAAGTGCCGCCCGTGTCTACCGTTACGCGGTAACGCCCCATTCTTGAACGCCTTCTTGTTTTTCCCGGTCTGCTGCCGGGCTCTTTCCTAGCGCAGCCTGCGCGGGGAGGGAAACGGCGTGGCAGAAGGCCAAGGACGGCGGCTCGACTCCGACCTACCCCGGCGATAGGAATGCCCAAGACTTCGGAGAAGAAGGCGGTTGATGGATGAAGCTGAAAGATCAGGTGGCGATTGTCACGGGCGGCGGCCGCAATATCGGCGAGGAGACCGCCAAGCTGTTTGCCGCTGAAGGCGCCAGGGTCGCTATCCTCGACATGGACAAGGCGCGCGGAGAGAAGGTCGCAACGGAGATTTGCGCCTCCGGTGGAGACGCTGCCGCTTTCGTGGTGGATGTGTCGAAGGGCAGCGATGTGGAGCGTGGGGTGGCCGACGTCACCAAACGCTTTGGCCGCATCGATATCCTGATTAACAACGTGGCGATCTCCGATAACAAGACCATCATCGACCTGACGGAAGAGGAATGGGACCGCGTGATGAGCGTCACCCTGAAGGGGCCATTCCTGATGGGCAAGTTCGTCGCCAAGCAGATGATCGCGCAAGGCGGCGGCGGCAAGATGGTGAATATCGCCTCGACTTCGGGCTGGCGCGGTCGGCCGCGTGCCATCGCCTATACCACTGCCAAGGGCGGCGTGATCAACCTGACGCGCAGCATGGCGGTGCAGCTCGCGCCGCATAACATCCGAGTCAATTCAGTCTCGCCCAATAAGGCCGGCTCTCCGGTGGGCCGCGACGAATTCAACCCCGACCGGCCGATCACCAACCTGCTCAAGCGCGCGGTGGAGCCGTCCGACGTGGCCAAGGCCGTGCTGTTTCTGGTATCCGACGACGCCACTTTCGTGCTGGGAGAAAACCTGTTCGTCGATGGCGGCGTGATGGCCGTCGACATTCCCTCCTAGGCGCGGCAGCGAGCCTTGGGTACACTTGCCAACCACTGCGTGCTGAACGCGCAACGAGGACACAATGGGAAATAAAGCGCACGACCCGACCGTAGAGCGAACCTTCGTCCGCGCGCTCACCGGCAACTACGGACTGAAAGACGAGTTGAAGCGGCTGCGCTCGATACCGCGCGTCATCAAGGGCAAGGACCTCAAGCTCGACGGCGGGCCGCAACACTACAGCCGCCACTACATGGAACCGGAGGACGGCCGGACCCAGACGCTGCACATTCACCTTGAGGAATATGCGCCGGGCGGCAAGACCCCCAAGCACGGCCATGTCAATGAGGCCGCCTTCTACATCCTCGACGGCAAGGGCTACGAGATCCACGACGGCGTCCGCTACGACTGGCAGGCTGGCGACATCGTCATCGTGCACAACAACTGCGTGCATCAGCACTTCAACGCCGACGAGCGCGAGCCTGCGCGCTCCCTGGTGCTGAAGACCAAGCCGATGTACCTGTTCATGAACATGCTGTTCCAGCACACGGTGGAGCGTGGCGATAAGAAACCTTCTCCGACGCAGGGCAATTTCGTGCCGCGCGACGAGGAGGAAAATTACAATCACCCGGCGGAATAAGCGGTCAACGATACACGAGGTCCAAGAAAATGGCGTGGGATGAGACGAAAGCCTGGAACCAGGGCGCGCTGAACGAAAAATTCTATCAGGCGCTGCTGGACGATGCGACGGAAGCGCCGGTGCGCAACGCGCGGCGCAAGAAGGTCGTGCATCCGGACGAGATGCCGTGGGAAATGTCGCGCCAGGGCCTGCTCAAGCATCTGCTCAACGCGCGCATGAATACGCGCATGGAGACGGTGGATGCCTATATGCAGTTCATCCCGCCGGGCAGCCGCTCCGGTCGTCATCGCCATCTCGCGGAAGAATGCCTCTACGTGGTGGAAGGCCGCGGTTACGACCTGCACCAGGATTGCGACGTGGAGATCACCGACACTTATCACTGGACGCCGGTGAGCGATATCCAGCGCTTCGAATGGGAAGCGGGCGACATGATCTACATTCCACCCAACACCATCCATCAGCATTTCAACGCCGACCCGAAGCGGCCGGCGCGGCTGATCTCCGCGATCAACCGCATCTATCAGAACTGCGGGCTGAACGACCTGGAACAGCTGGAAAACGCCCCGGAATACGATCCGAATGTCACGCTGACGGCGGAACTGGTGCGTCAATACATGACCGTGAAAGAGCCGGCCTGAGCCATCCTGTGGAGCGGCTTCGAAAGCGTAAAATCCGGCCACGATCCGGCTGGTTATGCTATGCTTGCCCGCAATAACAAAGGAATAAGCGAGCAAGGGAGACAGCGATGGCGGGTGCCCACCAGGTTGCCGATATCGGCAGCGGTCAGGATGAGCGGCAGCTACGGGAAGATTTCGTTACAGCCTGTCACATCCTGGTCAACGAGAATGTCGCCGAAGCTGCCTTCAACGTGAGCTGCCGGCTGCCTGGCGGCCGCATGATGGCGCACCCGATTACGAGCCCCACGCGGGTCACGGTCGACAACATCCAGCTCTACGAGCCCGGCGCGGTGCTGAAAGATTACAAGGCGCATCCGGCGATCTACGCGGCGCGGCCCGACGTCGGCGCCATCGTCCATACGCATCCGCCTTACGCGATTGCCTTTGGCACGCTGAACGAAGAATTCCGGCCGATCCATCACTATGGCGCGCCCTTCCACGGCAAGATTGCGACCTATGCCAGCCCCGGCCAGACCAAGTCGGACGACCGCGCCGGGGATATCGCCCGGACGCTTGGGCCGGGCTGCGCGCTGCTGCAGCAAGGGCACGGCACGATCGTGGTGGGCAAGGACCTCAAGGAAGCTTTGCTGTTGACGCTTTATCTCGAAGAGGCGTGCAAGATACTGGCTATCACGCGGCAGATGGGCGGCAAGCCGCAATATTTCTCGCTGCAGGAATCCGAACAGATCAGCCAGCAGATCCTCAAGCAACGTTCCCAGGACAAGGCATGGCTGCATTATGCCGACAAGCTGCGCATCGCCATGCAAATGCCGTCCTACGCAGCCGGATTGCGGTCGATTGTCGCGTAACGCCCAGACAACAATAAGCACGGAGAATTCGAATGGCGCCATTTCAGAGAAAAGTCATGGAGGCGCTGTTCGTCGACATCGCAAACCAGCCGCCGCTGACCGGCCACAGCACCAAAGGCACGCTGTTCAGTTCCGATCACTATCATGTCTGGGTGCATATCGACAGCGAGCCCGGCAAAAAGGGGCCGATGCACAGACATTCGGCCGACGAGATTTTCTATTGCGTGCAGGGCGAATGCACGATCCATTTTCCAGACGGCGACAGCGAGAAATTGAAACCCGGAATGCTTGTGGTGATCCCGAAGGATCAGTTCTATCAGCTCCACAACACCGGCAGCGAGAACATGATCTTGCTTGGCAGCCGTGGTGAACCGTCGGGCAAAGACCGTCACAACGAGGGCGGCAAAGTGATCAAGAACGTCGAGGGCAAATACGTCGTCGATGCGAATGCGTGACCGGTCGCAGTCAGAAAAAATCGGCACGACGGGAGGACGCTTAACGAGAGGGAGGAGTTCGATGCGACGGCAAGCGTGGATTCTCGGCCTGGTGACAGCCGCGGGATTGGTCTTTGGCGGCAGCGCGCACTCTCAGGACGCCGCCGAATTCTACAAAGGCAAGACGCTGACCTGGATCGTCGCCACCGGCCCCGGCGGCGGACACGACTTTTACGCCCGGCTGATCATCAAGCATATGGCGAAACAGATGCCGGAAACGACTTTGGTCGTGAAGAACGTACCCGGTGCGGGCCATATCTCAGGTGCCAATACGATTTACGCATCGAAGCCGGACGGGCTGACCATCGGCTCGTTCAGCACCGGACTGGTCTACGGCCAGATCGTCGGGATGCAAGGTATCCAATTCGATCTTGGCAAGATGTCCTGGATCGGCAAGTCCGCCTCCGACTCGCGCGTGATGCTGGTCAGCCACAAGTCCGGCATCAAGACGCTGGACGACATGCGCGATCCGAAGCGGCAGGTGTTGTTCGTGACGTCGGGCATCGGCTCGGGTTCCTATCTCGAGGCCAACATGGTGACCCGCGCCTTTGGTCTGAACTCGAAAATCCTCACTGGCTATGCCGGCAACGAAGGCATGCTGAGTATGCTGCGTGGGGAAACCCATGCCACGCTCGATGGCGCGGAAACCTCGATGCAACTCGTCAACAAGGGTGATGGCTTCATCATGATGCAGTTCGGCAAAGAACTGCCGAACATCCCGGATGGCCGGGACTTCGCCAAAACCGCCGACGCCCTGAAGGTAGTCGCGCTGTTGGAGGCGCAGTCGGTGCTGGCGCGGCTCACGGCGGGACCGCCTGGAATTCTGCAGGACCGGCTGAACTACCTGCGGGAAATGTATCGCAAGACGCTGGAAGACCCCGAACTGCTGGAAGATGCCAAGAAGGCCAAGCGCACGATCAAGCCGATGTATGGCGAAGAGGTCGCTACCGCCATCCGGAAGGCGCTGAACCAGCCGGAGGACGTCGTGACGCTGCTGAAATCGATCGTCACGAAGGTCGAGTAACGGGCCAGTGCCGTCAAACGCAAAACGGCACCCTCGCGGGTGCCGTTTTATATTTGAACGCCTTACGGTCTAGCCCGGGATCATCTCCGCCAGCAGGCGGCCGTAACCCTTGACCGGCTCGTTGATCGAGAGCCGGTGCTGGATTTCCCAGCACCGCGCCGGCACCGGATGAATGACCGGCACGCCAAGATCGCGCTCCAGCATGTCGATCACCGGCAGCACACGCCAGCCGGAGCCGAGCATGTAGATCGCGTCGGCGCTCTTGTGCTTCAGGAACGCTTTCTTGATATGGGCGTAGACCATCTCTGACGAGAGATTTTGAATCTGATCGAACGGCACATCGATGCCGTCCATGCTGAGCACGTTGAAGCCGGCTTCCTTGAAATATTTGGCGAAGAGATTGTTGATCTCGCCGGTGAAGTAGGTGGCGCCGACGATCTTCTTGGCCTTCAGCGCGCGCAACGCGCGCACGTGGTTGGTGCCGGAAGTGAACAGTGGCTTTTTGTATTTCTTTTCCCACTTCTTCAGCAGTTCGGCTTCGCCTTTGTAGCCGAGGAACATGAAGGGCGGCGCGCCTTCGGGATGGATCAGATCGCATTCCAGCTCGGCCAGCTCTTTGACGAGGGGCTCGAATGGCTCGACGGAACGCTTGAATTCCTCGGTCGTGCCCTTGTTGATGCCGAGGTAAAGCGGCACCACGCCGATCCCTTCTGGCAGCATGCGGATCAGTTCCTCGAGTGATCCCGGCCGCTTGGTCGGTTTGATGCAGCCCAGGGTTCCACGCCAACTGGTAAACGCCACGTCTGTCCCTCCTTTAGGTGATAGGGACGGCAGCCGCCGGCAGCGGCGCCTCCACCCGTTTCTTGTGTTCCGTGTCCGGGTGCCAGCCGAGAATGGCGAGCATGATAAAGAACCCGATGACATAGGCGATGGCAACATGCCAGCCGTGGCGCAGCCAGAGCCCGACGGATTTCGCTTCGGGATATTGATTAGCCAACGCGACGCCGGCAGAGGATCCGAACCAGATCATGGAGCCGCCGAAGCCGACCGCATAGGCCAGGAAGCCCCAGTCATATCCACCCTGCTTGAGCGCCAGCGCGGTGAGCGGGATATTGTCGAATACTGCCGAAACGAAGCCGAGTCCCAGCGCCGTCTGCCAAGACGCGCTCGGCAGCGTCTCGACTGGCATCAGCGAGGCCGCGGTGACGAGCGCTAGAAGGAAGATCGTGCCCTTGAAGGTTTCCGGCATGACTTCCCAATCGGGGCGGCGCAGCGGTGCGGTGATGAGGATCACCGCCCATACCGCCAGCCCGATCACCGGAATCATGTCGAGCAGCGCCGGAAACTTCACGTTAGCGATCACATTGGCAAGGATCGCGACCACGAGGATAGCCGCGACAATAGCAAGGCGCGTCCATTCGATCTTCATCCCGCGACGGGCGTTTTTTACCATTGGCGAGTGGCGGTGCTGCTGCAACGCAGCCGGAATACCGAAAATCACAAGCGCGGCCGTCGCGGCGACATAGGCTTCCAGCACCACCAGCGGGCTGACTCCGTCGATCCACATCATCGTCGTGGTGGTGTCTCCGACCACGCTGCCGGAGCCGCCGGCGTTGGACGCAGCAACAATGGCGGCGAGATAGCCAATATGGACTTTTCGGAACACGTGGCGCGCCATGGTGCCGCCTATCAGCGCGGCCGCGATATTGTCGAGGAAGCTCGATAGCACGAACACCAGCACCAGCAGCACAAAACCGCCCTTCCATTCGTCGGGCAGGAAAGCCGGCATCTCGTCGGGTACGCGGCTTTTCTCAAAATGCCGAGACAGCAGCGCAAAGCCCATCAGCAGCAGGAATAGATTGGCCAGTATGACCCATTCGTGCTGCATATGAAGCGCAAGCCCGGCGAAACCGGCGCCAAACTTAAATCCGGTAAAGATCAGCTTATACACAACGATCGCGGCCAAACCGGTCAGCGCTACTTGCAGCGTGGCGTGATGAAACAGCGCCACGCCCAGCAGCGTGAGGCCAAACAAGATGAAATCGACCGGGATGCCGAGGAAATAAAGCGGCTCAATCATGCGAATTACCACGAACCGGAAGCATCGGATCAATACCAGATGGCAAAAGGTAGCATGCGCCGGATGACCCTACGCATCGACGCGGTGAAATGAAACGGTTTCGACCGCGACCCTCACGGGCTTGACCAGCGCCCGTCTTCTTCCACAATGCCGCCCCCACTTCCCGCAACAACCCTCACGGAAATACAGCCCATGGCCTCCGCGGAGAATAAGGTCGATCTTGCCTCGGAGATCGAGGACCTGGTGCTCGCCAACCACATCTTGCATGCCGAAGGAGTGGTGGATTCCTTTGGGCATGTGAGCTTCCGCACCCCGGAACGATCCGACCGCTTCTTCATGGCGCGCGCCATGGGTCCCAAATTGGTCACCGCATCCGACATCATGGAATTCGACGCCGAAGGCGAGCCGGTCGACCGGCAGGGTCGGGGCATCTACAGCGAGCGCTTTATCCACTCCGAGATTTACAAGAAGCGCCCCGACGTTAACGCCGTCATTCACAGCCATTCGCCGGGGGTGATTCCGTTCAGCATCACCGACGTGCCGTTGCGCGCGGTCATGCCGCCGGCGGCCTTTTTACATACTGGCGTGCCGGTGTTCGAAATTCGCGAGGCCGCGGGCATGACCGATATGCTGGTCACCAACGCGAAGCGTGGCCAGGCCTTGGCCGAGCGTCTCGGAAACCATTCCGTCGCGTTGATGCGCGGGCACGGCGACGTGGTCGTGGGCACGGATCTGCGTCTCGCGGTCGCGCGTGCGGTCTATACCGAAGTCAATGCGCGTATCCAGATGCAGGCGGTTATGCTGGCGGCGGGCGGGCGCATCGAATACATGGCGGCTGAAGAATGCGCGCTGCGCGAGGCCAATACCGCGGGACATAAGCGGGGCTCTGGAATGGGCCAGGACCGGGTCTGGGAAGCGCTGAAGAGCGCGCTGGTCGATTAAAAACGAAAACGTGGGAGCGAGACCGATGGCCGGGTACAAGCTGGCGACCTATCAATCCATGCAGGGCCCGCGTGCCGGCATCGTGGTGGAAGAGAGCGTATTTGACGCCGCCGAGCTGAGCGGGCAGGTTTCCTACACCAGCACGCTCGGCATTCTGGAAGATTGGCACCGGGCGAATGAGACTTTCCAGGCAGCCCTGACGAAGCGCGGCCGGGAAGCCAAGGCCCTGCCGCTCGTGCAGACGCGACTGCGTGCACCCATCCTGTGGCCTTCGGCTATCTATTGCGCAGGCGCGAACTACAGCGACCACGCGGCCGAAATGGCGAAGCGGGCCAACCGGCCGGAGGAGCCCAACCCCAAAACCCTGGGCCTGAAGCCATGGCATTTCATCAAGGCCTCGCGCACGGTGACTGACCCGGACGCTACGGTCCACGCGTCACGCTATAGCCAGAAGTTGGATTGGGAAGTTGAACTGGCGGCAGTGATCGGCAAGCCGGCGAAAAATGTTTCGGTGGAACAGGCGCTCGACCATGTGGCCGGCTACACCGCGGCGAACGATCTTTCGGCGCGCGATCTTTCCCGCCGCCCGCATGTGCCCGACACCTCGGCCTTCAAATCGGACTGGACCGGGCAGAAGAGCTTCGACGGCTCCTGTCCGCTCGGTCCGTGGATTGTACCGGCGCAGGAAATTTCCGATCCGCATAACTTGGCGATCAAGCTCTGGGTCAATGACGCCATCAAGCAGGATTCCAACACCGGCAAGATGATCTACAACATCGCCGAGCAGATCGCGCATCTGTCGTCCGGGATAACGCTGCATCCGGGCGACGTGATCCTTACCGGCACGCCCGCGGGCGTTGGCTCTGCGCGCAACGAATATCTTAAGCCTGGCGATGTGGTGAAGATCGAGATCGAGCACGTCGGGGTCTTGACCAACACGATTGCGTGACTCGAACGACTGCTATGCTTTGAGCAGCTTGCCGACATTGCCGGAAAGGATCTTTTCCCCGTCGGTGCCGAGTCCGCGCAACTGCTGGACGAAGTCTTTCACCACGTGGCGCTCACGCACTTCCTGCGGATAATCGGTGGCGAACACGATGCGCGCGGAGGGGATTTCGACTAGCGCGGTTTTGATGGCGGAAATCTCGCAGCAGAAGCCGGCCGTGTCGAAAATGACGTTGTTGCGCAGGTAGTAGTCGAAATCCTTCTCGGCCTTCATGCCGTGGCGCGGGTCACCCTGCGTGCCCCAGAATAGTTTGTCGCGGAAGCCGCGGATGCGTCCGAGCATGGATGAGATGCCTCCGCCGAGGTGGGCCATATGCACGGCAAGCTTCGGATGCCGGTCGAACACCCCTGAATCCACCAGACGGATGGTGGCGCCGATCAGCGAGAATTCCCGGCCGACCGCGCGGGCGAGATCCAAGGTGTCGAATTGCTTGGTCTGGTTCAGCTTCAGCGCCGGATGGACGAAGACGAAAATACCGAGCCGCTCGGCTTCCGTCCAGAAATCCTCATATGCCGGATCGTCGAGATACTTTCCGTCGGTTTCCGAGGTGATGACCACGCCCGGAAATCCGAGGTCGTGTACGCAACGCGACAACTCCTTGAAGGCGTCCTTGCCGCCGAGCGGATGCGCATGCGCGGCGCCAATGAAGCGGTCGGGGTAATCGCGCTCGGCCTTTTTAGCTCTGTCATTGACGATTTTCGAGGTTTGCAGGTCGGCGCACATGCCGGCGGCGCTGGTGAGGAAAGCCGCATCGATCCCCGAGGCATCCATCATCGCGACATGCTCATCGAGGTCATAGAGCAGCGAGTGGATGGTGTAGCTCGGCGCGCCGTTCTCATCATAACGGAGGATCCGGCGGTTGCCCGGATCTTCCTTGATCAGTTCGCGCGGCGTGAAGTGATGCTGGAAATCGACGATCATGACAGCCTGCTTTTTGGGAAAAAGCTTCTTGCCTTTCCCCATCATGCAAATCAAGGGCGTGCCCATGGGCAAATGCGGCTTGACGCCGGGCCGCTAGACGCTACTTTGCGCGCCAATGTCCCTTCGCCTCGCCAGTTTCCGCGTGAACGGCCGTACCAGCTACGGCGCCGTGACCGACAAGGGGCTTGTCGATATCGGCCGCAAGCTTTCCGCCAAATACCCCACACTGCTCGACGTGTTGCGTGGCAATGCCGTCGGGGAGGCCCGCCAAGCCGCTTCAGACCAGCCGGATCATCAGGTTAGCGACCTGGAGATGCTGATCCCAATCCTCGCGCCGGAAAAGATCATCTGCGTCGGCATCAACTACCCGGAGCGCAACGAAGAATACAAAGACGGCCGGCCCTCGCCGAAGTATCCGAACCTGTTCGTGCGCTTTCCTTCCTCCTTTGTAGGGCACGACCAGCCGCTGGTGCGGCCAAAAGCCTCCGACAAGTTCGATTATGAGGGAGAGGTCGTCTTGGTGATCGGGCGCGAGGGACGCAATGTCCCGAAGGAACAGGCACTGAAGATGATCGGCGGGCTGACGCTTGGTAACGAAGGAAGCCTCCGCGACTGGGTACGGCACGGCACGTTAAACGTCACCCAGGGCAAGAATTTCGACCGCTCCGGAAGCCTCGGCCCCTGGTTCGTCCCGGCCGAGGATGTCGACCTCGGCAAGGGCCTGCATCTCACCACCAAGGTCAATGGCGAGCTGCGGCAGGACGACAACACAGTGCACCTGACCTGGGACTTTGCCTGGCTGATTAATTACATCAGCACTTTTACCACGCTCCGTCCGGGCGACATGATCATGACGGGGACGCCCACCGGCGCCGGCGGTCATCACACGCCGCCGAAATGGCTCAAGCCGGGCGATTTGGTGGAAGTCGAGGTTCCGGAAATCGGCGTGCTGCGGAATTCCGTGGTCGACGAGGGCTAGTGCCGCGCTTCTACACACGCAGCCGCATGCCAGCGGTGCGCGACCAATTTTCGGGGATAATCAATGGCCGCTTTGAAACTTAACTTCGCTGCATCGCTGTATGATCGTCTGCAGCCGCTCTACACAGGCGAGATCAAGCCGGAGGGCATTGACCTCAATTTCATTCCGATCGAACTCCCGCGTCCGATCTTCGACCGCATGTCCGGCGGAGAGGAATTCGACGTCGCCGAGTATTCCAGCTCGGAGTACATCCAGCGCTACGCCGCCGGCAAATGCAATTTCGTGGCGCTGCCGGTCTTCCCGTCGCGCTCCTTTCGTCACGACGTCATCGGCATCAACAAGAAAGCCGATATCAACAAGCCGAAGGATCTCGAGGGCAAGCGCATCGGCGTCGCGCTTTACACCATGACGGCGGCGATCTTCGTCCGCGGCTTGCTGAGCGACGAATACGGCGTCGACTTTTCCAAATGCAAATGGGTGCAGGGCGCGATCAACACGGCTGGCTCACATGGCGATCCGCATGTGCTCCCGCTGTTGAAGCAGCCCGATCTCACCTATGCGGATCCGAAGCAGTCGCTCGATGACATGCTGGTCGCGGGCGATGTCGATTGCACCATGGGCACCAGCATTCCCCGTTCGGTCCTGAGCAATCCGAACGTCGGCCGCCTGCTGCCGAACTACTATCAGGACGAAAAGGATTACTACAAGAAGACCAAGATATTCCCGATCATGCATCTCGTTGCAATCCGCAAGGATGTCTATGAAAAGCATCCCGTTCGTCGCGACCAGCCTCTACAACGCCTTCGTGCAGGCCAAGGTCCTGGCGCTCACGAAGATGTTCTCCACCCGCGCGCTCCGCTACATGATGCCCTTCCTGCCCGCGCAGCTCGACGAAATCCGCGATGTCTTCGGCGACGATCCGTGGCCGTACGGCATCGAGGATAATCGCCCGACGCTGGAAGCGCTGGTGCGATACATGCAGGAGCAGCATTTCATCGCCAAGAAGATGCCGATAGAAGATCTGTTTGCGAAGACCTACGGGCATACCGAGCCGGAATTCTGATCACGGAGATCCAATTGCCATGAATAAAATCGACGCGATCATGGATGACCTCGTGATCGCCAACCGCATCCTGGCCCGCGAAGACGTCGTGGATGCCTATGGCCATGTCAGCATTCGCCATCCGGACAAGCCCAATCATTTCTTCCTTGCGCGTTCGCTTGCGCCCGAACTGGTGACGCGCGACGATATCGTCGAATTCGGCATGGACGGCGAGCCGGTGCGCGACGAGAAGCGCCCGCTCTATCTGGAACGCTTCATCCATGCCGGCATCCTGGACGCGCGCCCGGATGTGGTGGCGGTGGTGCATGCCCATGCCGAGGACATTCTGCCTTTCGGCATCTCCACCGCCACGCCGCTGCGGCCGGTGATCCATGCCGGCAGCTTCATCGGCGCCAACGTGCCGGTGTGGGATATCGCGGAGAATTTCGGCGACACCAATGTGCTGGTTTCCAACATAGTGCAGGCGCGCGACCTGGCGAAAAAGCTTGGCGGCAACAATGTGGCGCTGATGAGCGGTCACGGCTTTGCTTCGGCTGCAAAATCGCTGATCGAGGTGGTGCGCATGTCGGTCTATCTGCCGCGCAATGCCCGTGTTCTGCAGAATGCCAAGGTGCTCGGTGGCAAGATCAGATATCTGTCGCAGGGCGAGATCGACGCGCGCAACAGGGGCTACAGCCCTTATTCCACCGAAACCTGGCGCACCTGGGAATATTGGGCGAACAAAGCCGGTTGCGGCCACCTGCTCAATCGGCCGGACGGCGGGCCGATCTACGTCCACGATCACAAGCACGATCACAAGTAAATCGCCCGGCGGCTGGAGATAACAATGAAGCTCGCGAGTTATGTTGCCGCCGGCAAGCCGTCTTTCGGTGCGGTCGTTGGCGATGGCGTCGTCACGCTGAATGACAAACTCGGTGGAAAATATGCCGATCTGCGCGAGGCGCTGGCGGGTGGCGCGCTCGAGCAAATGAAACAGGCGGCGCAGGGCGCCAAGCCTGATCACAAGCTCTCCGACATCACCTTTCTTCCGGTGATCCGTGAGCCAAAGAAAATTCTTTGCGTCGGCATCAACTACAAATCGCATGCCGCAGAATCCGGTCATGACGCGCCGGCGCTGCCGAACATCTTTACCCGCTTCATCGACACGCTGGCTGCGCATGAAGGTGAGCAGGTGAAGCCCAGGGCGTCCAACAATTACGACTTTGAAGGCGAGCTTGCCCTGGTGATTGGCAAGCCTAGCAGGGCGATCGACCGCAAGGACGCGCTCAGCTATGTCGCCGGCTATACCTGCTTCTGCGACGGCAGCGCGCGCGATTACACCAAATACTCGCTCGCCGCGAGCAAGAATTTCCCGCGCACCGGCCCGCTCGGCCCGTGGATGGTGACGACCGACGAAATTCACGATCCCACCAAGCTGGTGCTGAAGACACGGCTGAACGGCCAGGAGATGCAGAAGTCGGGCACCGACATGCTGATCCACGACATCCCGGCCATTATCGAGTTCTGCTCGAAATGGACGCATCTTTCGCCAGGTGACGTGATTGCCACCGGCACGCCGGAAGGAATCGGCGGCAAGCGGAATCCGCCGGTCTGGATGAAAGCCGGCGACGTGCTGGAGGTGGAAATCTCCGGCATCGGCACGCTGCGCAGCCATATCGTCGACGAGAAGTAAGCGCGGAGCTGGCCCTCTTGCCCTCTCCCGCGAGGGGAGAGGGTAAAAAAAGCGCCGCCCGAAGGCGGCGCTTCCGTGTCAGCCAACAGGATCGTTCAGGAGACGATCTGCACGACTTTGCCGCCGGCGTCCTTACCCTGCGAGCGGTACTGGCCGATATTCTTCAAGAGCGCGGCGTCGGACACGGTGTAGAGCACCGCGTCGTTCTTGCCGGTATTGACGTGACGGCGCCATTGGAAGTTCGGCACCACCATGATGTCATTCTCTTCCCAGTCATAGCGCTTGCCGCCGATCTCTGAATAGCCGGAGCCGGCCATCACCACGATGAAGGTGCTGCAGGTCTCGCGTTTGAACTTCAACTCCTCGCCGGGCCGCAGCATCTGCACCTGGTAATCCAGGGTCGGATAAACCGGCTTGCCGGTAATCGGATTGACCAGCTGCATCTGGATGCCTTCATAGGCATCGCCCTTTTCCTTGCGCAGGCGCTCGAGCGCGGCGAGCATGTCCGCGCCGCGATAGTGGAACATCGGGGTCGGATCCTGGCCCCAGCCGCGCTGATGGTCGACGAAGGTCGGCTTCAGCCCGCCATTGCCATAGAGGCGCGAGGAATGCCCGTCGGCAAAAACCGTTGACTGGCTCTTCTCGTTGGTGCCGGGCGCTCCTTCGTATTCCTGGTCGACCCAGGCGCAATCGAGGAACTCCATCAGCGGCCAGTCCAGCATGTCGATCCAGATTACCGGCGCCTTGGCGTCGTTGGCGTGGTCGTGCCAGGTGCCGTTCGGGGTCAGGATGATGTCGCCGCGAACCGCCTCGCAGCGCTCGCCTTCGACATTGGTGTAGCCGCCCTTCTCCGAGAGGATGGTGCGGCTGGCATTCGGGCTATGAATATGCGCCGGGGCGACGTCGCCTGGATTGTAGATCGAGATGGCGCAGCGGATGGTGTTGGTGACTTGCAGGCGGCCGCCGAGGCCGGGATTGGTGAGGAGGATGCTCTGGCGGTCGGTGAATTCGATCGGCGAGACTTCGGCCTGGCTGGCGATGCCGGCAATGCGATTGAGGAAGGGGCTGTATTCTTTCCAGCGCCAGCGGTAGGCAGCCGTCTTAAGCTGATTGGCCGCTACGCGGCCGCTCGCCAGCGGCGCGATGCCCGTGTCGCCGCCAGTATCGGCGAACCAGGGCAATTGCGCCGGCGCGTTCATCTGGGTGCGGACCCAGATGTGATGGCTTGACGCATCTTGGTTGAGCTGCTCAAGCAGCTGGCGCGCTTTCTGGATCGACGCGGGTGCTTCCTGGGTGGCGACGGCCATTATACGTCTCCCTGAGAGAAGGGTTTTGCCCGGCCAGCCGGGCTTCTAAGACCAATTATAGTCCTGGTTTGGCTTTTGCAACGAAGCGGCGCGCATTGCACCCTCGCGAAAATCGATGGCTGCGATGGTCGCGATTAACGTGCCGACAAGAATTGCTGCAGCGCACTCGTGAAGGCGTCAGGCTGCTCCAGGTTGGACAAGTGTCCGGCACCTTCCAGTTCGACCAGTTTGGACCCAGGAATGGCCGCGTTAATTGCCTTGATGCCCGGGACGGTGGCGTCCTTGGTGCCGACGATGAGCAAGGTGGGCGCATGGATACCGGGCAGCCCCGGGCGCAGGTCATAATTGGCGAGCGCGCCTGCGCAGCCGATGAAGCCTTTGACTGGCGTCTGGCGGATCATCCCGCAGGCCTTCTGAAACACGGCCGGATTGCCTTCGATAAACTCCGGTGGGAACCAGCGCCGCGCGGTGGCATCCGCCAACGGCTCCATCCCTTCTTTCTGAGCGATGGCGATGCGTTCCTCCCACTGCTGAGCGGAAGCCGGCGAGGAGGCGGGGCCGCAGTCGCAGATGACAATCCGGTCAACGCGGTCGGGATGCTTTGGCGCCAGCGCGAGCCCGGTCATCCCGCCCATGGAGATCCCGACGAAATTCGCCCGCTTGATCGAAAGCGCATCAAACAGCGCAACCATGTCGGCAACCAGCAGATCGAAATTATAGCGGCCGTCCGTGGCCTCGGTGCCGCCATGGCCGCGCTGGTCGTAGCGCAATACGCGGAAGGATTTTTTCAGCGCCGTGGCCTGCGCGTCCCACATCGACAGATCGGTGGCGAGGGAATTGCTGAAAACGACCCAGGGTGCACCCTCGGGGCCCTCGACTTCATAGTTGAACGTGATGCCGTTCGCCTTGATTTGCATGAGGCGCGAATCCTTTGTGAGCCGTGATTAGCGGCGCACTTTTCCGAGAAAATCCTTCAGCAGCGCGAGCAGCGCCGCAGGACCGGTGGTCGGCATGAAATGCCCGGCATCGATCGCTTCAAAACGTGCGTTCGTAATCTTGCCGGCCAGTTCCTGGCTCGTGGCGAGCGGACGCACGGTATCCTGGCGTCCGGCCACCACCATCGTCGGAACGTTGATGTTGGGCAGCAGGCTCACAACGTTGGTGCGGGCCAGCATGCGGTTGGCATGCGCGAAGCCGACCGGATCGCTCGCCAGAAAGCGGCCGCGATAGCTTTCGTAGGTTTCCTCGTCCGTGAGCGCCGGCGGATAGGATTTGTCGAGGGTGATCCCCAGCACCGCGCGCAGGCCTTCGCGCCCGGCCTGGTCGGCGCGGTCGTTGAGCGCGCCGGCGCGGCTTGGATCGACGCCGGGCGCCGGATTGCAGAGCACGAGCGAGGCGACGTCGTTTGGACGCTTTTGCTGCAAGGCCACCGCAATGGTGGTCGAGGCCGCCACCGCCACGATGTGATAGGGCGCCTCCAGCTTAAGCTCCGTCAGCACCCCTTCGAGGTCCGCTACCGCCGTGTCGTTGTCCCACTGCTGGCGGGGCTTTTCCGTGAGACCCGTGCCGCGCTGGTCATACCGCAACACGCGAAAGTTACCGGTCAAGCCAGGTGCCACCTTGTCCCAGCTATCGAGTGTTCCCCCCATCTCGTGCAGGAGCAGGACAACAGGCCCTTTCGCGCCCTCGAGCTTGTAATGAATACTGATCCCGTTCGCAGTCGTGAAAGGCAATTGCAGGTCCTCCGGTGGCTGAAAATTTCGCCGGGACTTTATGGCATCGGGCTTGAGCGATCCAGAGCGGCGGTCGGGCGGAGAACCAGCAACGGTCCGCTGGACCGGGTACCGCATTTGCGCGTTAAATAGGGAAAATGCCGGAGAAAACACATGATTGACCTCACCATCAATGGCAAAGCGCTCCGGGTGGCGGCGGCCGCCATCGCCAATGCCATCGCCCAGGCCACAGGCTCGCGGCTGCGCGACTTGCCCCTGAACCGCGACAAAGTGAAAGCGGCGATGGGAGCCTAGGACGCAAGGACATTGGCTCGTGAATTGGGGGTGCAACTATGCTGCGTGTTCGCATAGCTGGGTCTTTTGCCGGGGCGGTCGGGCTTTTCGGAATTCTGTTGTCGCTCACCCTCGCTGCTTATGGGCAGGGCGCGCAAAGCACCGCCGCGGATCGCTCCTGGCTCGACCCGGAGCTACTGAAGGCGGCGCAGGCGGAAGGATCGCTGACCGTTTACTCCTCGACCAACGAGCAAGAGGGCCTTCCGCTCTGGAAAATTTTCGAGGACGCCACCGGAATCAAAGTCAACTACATCCGCGGTGCCGACGGGCCGCTGATGGGTCGCATCGCGATGGAATACCGCACGAGCGGCCAGAACACCTGGGACATCCTGCAGACCACGACGCTGAACAAGGTGCCTGCGGAACTGCTGGCAACTTTCGATCCATCCGAAGCGAAAAGCATCCTTCCCGAAGCGCGCGACCCCGGCCGCCGCTGGTATGGGGTTTATGCCAATTACAACACGCCGAGCTTCAACACGCAGCACATCAAGCCGTCCGATCTGCCGCAGAGTTATGAGGAATTCGTCACGCGCAAGGAGTGGGCGGGAAAGATCGCGATCGATCGCAGCGACAACGAATGGCTGAAAGGGATATTGATCCACTACGGCGAAGAGAAGGGAACGAAACTCATCAAGGACATCGTCGCCAGTCTCAATCCAGTGGTCGTGGACGGCCACCTGGCCCTGGCCCGTTCGGTCGGCTCCGGTGAATATCCTGTCGCGCTGAACAATTACCTGATGCTGACGATGAACGTGAAGCTCGCCGGCAATCCCACCGATTTCTGGGCCCTTGATCCTGTCGTGCTGCTGTTCGGTCAGGTCGGCGTCAATGTGAAGGCGCCGCATCCCAATGCCGCCCGTCTCGGCGCCAATTTCATGCTCAGCAAGGAATCGCAGCAGTTTCTGGCCAGGTTCGGCCGGATTCCGACACGGCCCGATGTCGCCAGCAATCCGCCCGGGATTGTGGAGACGCTGAAGAAGAAAAAAATCATCACGGTTCTGCTGACGCCGGACGAAGAAAAACAATGGCAGAAGACTTTCGACGCGTTGTTCAAGCCGCGCTGAGTGACTACCGATTTTCCAACGTCATGACCGGCAGCGGCAACTCCCGATGCCGAGAGAACAGACGTTTGTGATCGACGGGGCCGGCGAGCCATGCGCCGCGCGGGTGAGGCGCGGCAATCAGTCCCGCCGGCCCCCAAGCTGCCCCAGATTTAGGCGTCGGAACAAAGCTGCGTGACCTGCCGCTTTCCCGCAACTGCCGGGCGAAATTGACGACGGTTCGATTTGTCATCGGCATGTTTTGGTGCATTGCAGCAAAAGCGAACTTGCATTTGAAATGCGCGTTCTTCTCTGCGTATGTAGCGCCCATCAGGTGTGGGCAAGGCGAGGCCAGCCGCATCCAACAGCTTCCCCAGTCGAAGCTGGCGGCGAGGCGAGAAGCGCGATGCCAGAAATCAAGTGAACGGAGTAAATCAATGCGGATCAGTAATCTTCTTCGCGGCACACTCGCTGCGGCGGCCTTGGCCGTCGTGCCGGCGACAATGGGCTGGGCCCAGACCCCCGCGGAATTCTACAAAGGCAAAACCGTCGACATGATGGTCGGCTATAGCGCGGGCGGCGGCTACGACGTCTACGCGCGCATGATCGCGCGCTATATCGGCAAGCACATTCCCGGCAACCCGACTGTGGTGGTGAAGAATCTGGAAGGCGCGGGCAGCTTGCGGCTTGCCAATGCGCTCTACAATGCGCTGCCGAAGGACGGCACGGTGTTGGGAACCATCGCCCGCGGCGGTGCCTTCGATCCGCTCCTTGGAAATAAAGCCGCTCAGTTCGACGCCAGCAAATTCAACTGGATCGGCAGCGCCAATGACGAAGTCAGCGTCTGCGTCGCTTGGCACACTGCCGGCATTACCAAGATCGAGGACACTTTCAACAAGGAGCTCGTCGTGGGCGGCACCGGCCCGTCAGCCGATACGGATCAATTCCCGCGCATCGTGAACGGCGTGCTTGGCACGAAAATGAAGATCGTAAGCGGTTACCCGGGCGGCAACGACGTCAGCCTCGCGATGGAACGCGGCGAAGTGCAAGGTCGCTGCGGCTGGTCCTGGTCAAGCGTGGTAGCCACCCGAAAGGAATGGTATGAAAGCAAGAAGGTCCACGTCCTCGTCCAATTGTCGCTGCAGAAACATCCGGACCTGCCGGATGTCCCGCTGATCCTCGATTTGGCGAAGACGCCGGAGCAAAAGCAGATCCTGACCCTGGTGTTCGCGCGTCAGGCGCTGGGCCGGCCCTTCGTCGCCCCTCCCGGAATTCCGCAGGACCGTGTGGATGCGTTGCGCAAGGCCTTCATGGATACGATGAAGGATCCTGAATTCCTGGCCGAAGCCGAGAAGGCACAGCTGGAAATTACGCCGATCCCCGGCGAAGAGGTGCAGAAGATCGTGGTCGAGGCTTACAAGGTCGATCCCGCGATCGCAAAGAAAACGGAAGAACTGCTCAAGGTCGGAAAATGATCGAGAGGGAATGCCGGCGGCTCACGCCGCCGGCATATCCGTCCAAACCTATCTAGTTTGGCCGCGCGGCGGCGCTTAATCACGAGGGTGATCCCTGATGGACGCGAAAACAGAGAAGAAGATCGAGAATTACACCGGCTGGCAGTCCGACATCATTGTCGACCTGATCAAGCAATACGGCTTTCCCTTCATAACGCTGAATCCCGGCGCGAGCTTCCGCGGCCTGCATGATTCGCTGGTGAATTACGGCGGCAACAACCCGCCGATGATGCTGTGCAACCACGAAGAGATCGCGGTGCAGATCGCGCACGGCTATTCCAAGGCCACCGGCAAGCCCTCTGCCGTGATCCTGCATAATCTCGTCGGTCTGCTGCATGCCTGCATGGCAATCTATTACGCCCATCTCGACCGGGCCCCGGTTTTCATCATGGGCGCCACCGGCCCGATGGACGAAGGCAAGCGCCGCCCGCATATCGACTGGACGCATACCGCACTGGTGCAGGGCAACGCCGTGCGCGACTACACCAAGTGGGATTATCAGCCGTCCTCGATCCATGGCGTGCCGGAATTTTTCGCGCGCGCCTATTCGATCATGACCACGGAGCCGACTGGTCCGATCTATATGTGCTACGACGCCGCGCTGCAGGAAGCGCCGCTGACCGAGAAGATTCCGCTGCCGCCGCGGGATGCCGCCGCTACCCCGGCGCGCATGATGCCGAATGCGAAGGCGCTGGAGGCCATCGCCGACAAGATTTTGTCCGCCGAGCATCCGATGCTGATGCCGGAATATCATGGCCGGCGCGAAGGCGGCTTCAACAGCCTGGTGAAGCTGGCGGAGACCGTCGGGGCGGGCGTCTGGAGCATCCCTAGCTCGCTCAACTTCCCCAACAAGCACCCGCTCTCTCTCTCCTTCGACAAGCAGTCGCTGAAGAAGACCGACCTGGTGGTCGGCCTCGACGTGCGCGACTACGAAAAGCAGTATATGGAGCTCAACAGCACCATGCGCACGCTTGAATCGCTGGTGCCGGAGAGCTGCGACTTCGTCGAGATCGGCTTCGGCGAGCTCAATATCAGCAAATGGGCGATGGATTATTGCCGCATGCAGCCGACCTCGGTGCGGGCCCTCGGCGACACCATTCTGGGTGTCCCCGAGCTCACCCGCATCTGCGGCGAACGCATTGCCAAGGACTCAAAGCTGCAGAAGAAGATCGCCGACCGCAAGGCGGCGATCGGCAAGCGGCATGACGAGGTCTGGGCCAAGTGGCAGGAGGACACGAAGAAGAACTGGGATGCATCTCCGATCACTTTCGGCCGCCTATCGCACGAGGTCTGGGACGTCATCAAGAACGAGGACTGGGTGCTGGCCGCCAATGACCTGAAGCGGACCATCCCGAAGGTCTGGGACTTCGACAAACCCTATCGCTGGCCCGGCGTTGAGCTCGGCACCTCGACGCAGATCGGCATGTCGATCGGCGTCGCGCTCGCGCACAAGGAAGCCGGGCGTCTGGTGGTCGACATCCAGCCCGACGGCGATTTGATGTTCGACGCCGGCGCGCTCTGGGTCGCGGCCAAATACGAAATCCCGATGTTGATCGTGATGCACAACAACCGCGCCTATTACAACGACTGGGAGCACCAGATCCGCATGGCGAAGCTGCGCGGCACCGACGAGGCCAAGGCGCATATCGGCATGGACCTGTTCGGCCCGGAGCCGGATTTCGGCAAACTGGCGCAGTCCATGGGCTGCTACGGCGAAGGGCCGATCGACAATCCGAAGGATATCCGGCCGGCGCTCGAGCGCGCGATCAAGGAAGTGAAGAAGGGCCGGGTCGCGCTGGTGGACACCGTCACCCAGCATCGCTGAGCGGCGCATTTGTTGACTGTCATGGCCGGGCATAGCCCGTCGAAGATGGGCGTGAACGCCCTTATGTCCCGGCCATCTCGTTTAGGTGGGCATGGTGCTTCCCTAAGCGAGATGCCCGCGACAAGCGCGGGCATGACAACTGAAAGCAAAGCTGAAATCAGATCCCGGCGCCGTCTATCAGCGGCATGCGGTTGTGGATGCCGCACTCGGTTTTCTCGCTGTCGGCCCAGCGGCCGGCGCGCGCGTTGTCACCGGGATTGGTGCGCTTGGTGCAAGGCATGCAGCCGAGCGACGTGAAGCCTTGTCCTGCCAGCGGATGGCGCGGCAAATTCCAGCTCTTGAACATGGTCGCGATTTCAGCGGGCGTGACGCGTGCCAGCGGGTTGAATTTCAGCCGCGAGCCTTCGACCTCCACGGCATGAATGCCGCTGCGCTGGCCGCCCTGGTAACGCTTGCGCCCGTTGATCCAGGCGTCGAAGTCGTTGAGCACTTCACCCAGCGGCTCGACCTTGCGCAGATAGCAGCAAGCGTCCGGATCAACGGCCCAGAGATCGCGCTTCGGATCCTTCTGCGCCAATGCCTCCGCCGATGGCGTGATGGTGCGCACGTCCGTGAGTCCGAGACGAGCGACCAGCGTATCGCGGTAGGCGAGGGTTTCAGGAAACAGCCAGCCGGTATCGAGGAAGATGACGGGGATTGACGGATCGACGTCGGCGACGATCTTCAACAGCGTTGCGGATTCGATGCCGAAGGACGACGCTACCGCGACGCGCCCGGTACCGACGCTGCGCAGCGCCTCCGTGACGATGGCCGAAGGAGACGCATCTGCCAGTTTTTCACTGAGCTTGGCCGCTTCGACGGCCTTCAGATTGGCGTTCATGGCCCACTAACACCCGAAAATAGTATATTTTTCTATATAGGAGTTGGTAACGGGGCGTAAAGAGAAAGTAATTTCCTATAAAGCGCGTAAATCGGGCAGAAAGCTCTAACAATCGCCGCATATGCAGATGCGCAGTCGCGTGGCGCCGGCCCGCGACGTCTCTGACCGCTTGTGGGGCGTAAAGGTGGTGCGGCCGCTACTCGGCGGCCGCGCGCGCCGGCTTCTCGGCCGAAACGATGTAATCCATCGCCGCCTGCACGCCGCCCTTCTTGTGCGGGATGCCGGCGAGCGCAAGCGTCATTTCGGTGGCCGCGAGCGCACCCATCAGCATGAGCTCGTTGGTGTCGCCGAGATGGCCGATGCGGAAATATCGCCCGACGAAAGGTCCGAAGCTCGTGCCGTAGGAAATGTTGAAGCGTTCCAGCGCCAGATTGCGGAAGGCGTCGGCGTTGTGCCCTTCGGGCAGCAGCACGCCCGTCACCGTCGGGGAATAATATTTCGAATCGCGGCAGAGGATCTCGAGGCCCCACGTGCGCACGGCGCGGCGCGTGGCTTCGGCCAGGAGATTGTGGCGGGCGAAGACGTTTTCCAGCCCTTCCTCGTGCAGCATGTCGATCGCGGTCGCGAGGCCGTGCAGCATTTGGGTTGCGGGTGTGTAGGGGAAGAAGCCGCTCTTGTTCATCGCAATCATTTCGTCCCACGCCCAGAACGACTTCGGCAGCTTCGACTGCTTCGCGGCCGCAAGCGCCTTATCGCTCACCGCGTTGAACGACATGCCGGGCGGCAGCATCAGGCCCTTCTGCGCGCCGCCAATGGTGACGTCGACGCCCCATTCGTCATGCCGGTAATCGGCCGAAGCCAGCGATGAAATGGTGTCGACCATCAGCAGGGCCGGGTGCTTGGCGCGGTCGATCGCCTTGCGGATTTCGGCGACCGGCGAGAGGCAGCCGGTGGCGGTCTCATTGTGCAGGAAGCACACCGCCTTGATCTCGTGCTTCTTGTCTTCCTTGAGCTTGGCTTCGATCGGGGCCGGATCCGCGCCCACCCGCCAGTCCGTCGAGAGGAATTCCGGCTGCAGGCCGAATTTGGCCGCCATGTTCTTCCATAAGGTGCCGAACTGTCCGGTTTCCACCATCAGGATGCGGTCCCCGGGCGACAAGGTATTGACCAGAGCGGCTTCCCAGGCGCCGGTGCCGGTGGCGGTATAGATGATCACCGGATTGGTGGTCTTGAAGATGGTCTTGATGCCCTCGAGGCAGCGCTTGGCGAGCTTGGCGAATTCCGGCCCGCGATGGTCGATGATCGGCGTATCCATTGCCCGCAGCACGCGATCGGGAAGCGGCGTTGGACCGGGGATATGCAGGAAATGCCGGCCGATCGGACGGGAGGAATTTTTCGCCATTGGAGTGGTCCCTTGTGCGCGGGCGCTGCCCGCCGGATATCTTGTGGGGTTGAACTATGAATGCGACAGTCCGGTCAAGGGCGTTTGGACGAATGGCTAATGTGCTGCAATCACGCATCAGACCGCTGTTTGGGCCGGCCAAAGCGCGCCACTGAAGACGGGGCTTTGACTTGGCTGTAGCGCATATGCCCGGCCTGGAACGGCGGCTGAGGGCCGAATTGCCCGAGGTGCATTTCGACCGTTTCACCCGCGGCCGCTATGCCACCGACGCGTCGCATTACCAGATCGTGCCGCTCGGGGTCGTGGTCCCGCGCAGCATGGCGGAGGCCGAGCGCGCGCTTGCCATTGCGCGGGCGGAGGGCGTCGCCGTCACCCCGCGCGGCGGCGGCACCTCGCAATGCGGCCAGACCATCAACGAGACGCTGGTCATCGATTGCTCCAAGTATCTCACGCGCATCCTTGAGCTCGACGCTGCCGGGCGCCGCTGCGTGGTGGAGCCGGGCATCGTCCTGGACGAACTCAACCGCGCACTAAAACCGCACGGCTTGTGGTTTCCGGTCGATATCTCGACCGCCTCGCGCGCCACGCTCGGCGGCATGGTGGGCAACAATTCCTGCGGCGCCCGCTCGCTGCGCTACGGCAACACCAAGGAGAATGTGCTGTCGGTCGATGCGGTCTTGCCCGACGGCGCGCGCGCGCATTTCGGTCCGGTCGCGCCGGATCTTTCCAGCCTTCCAGCCGACTCTCCGCTGCGGCCGCTGGCGCGCGAGCTGCTCGCCATTGGCGCGCGCGAGGCGGATGAGATCGAAAAACGCTTTCCCAAGGTGCAGCGCCGGGTTGGCGGCTACAACCTCGATTCCTTCCTGCCGGGCAATAACGACCCCAATCTCGCGCATATTCTCATCGGCTCCGAAGGCACGCTCGCCTTCACCACCCGGATCGAATTGAAGCTTTCGCCGCTGCTCGGCAAGCGCGCCGTCGGCGCCTGCCATTTCGGCAGTTTCCATGCGGCGATGGATGCCGCGCAACATCTGGTGCGGCTCGGCCCGATCGCGGTGGAGCTGATCGACCGCACGATGATCGAGCTGGCGGGCCAGATCGCGATGTTCCGCCCGACGCTCGAGCAATTCGTGCGCGGCGAGCCCGACGCCGTCCTGCTGGTGGAATTCGGCGAGGACGACCACGAGGAAAACCTGCGCCGCCTGCGCCGGCTCGGCGAGGTGATGGGCGATCTCGGATTCGGCTGGGACAGAACCGGGGCGCATTGGGGCGGCGTGGTCGAGGTGCTCGATCCGAAATTGCAGGCCGCGATCACCGATGTGCGCACCTCCGGGCTCAACGTGATGATGTCGATGAAGGAGGAGCGCAAGCCGATCTCCTTTGTCGAGGATTGCGCGGTGCCGCTCGCAGCATCTGGCGGAATATACTGCGCGGCTGACGGATATTTTCGAGAAGCACGGCACGCGCGGCACCTGGTATGCGCATGCCTCGGTCGGCTGCCTGCATGTGCGGCCGGTGCTGAATCTGCGGCTCGACAAGGACCTCAAGGCGATGCGCGGCATTGCCGAGGAAGCCTTCGCCATGGTGCGCGAGTACAAGGGCTCGCATTCCGGCGAGCATGGCGACGGCATCGTGCGCTCGGAATTCCATGAGCCGATGTTCGGCGAGCGCCTGGTGCGGGCCTTCGAGGAGGTGAAAGACTGCTTCGATCCGAACGGCCTGTTCAATCCCGGCAAGATCGTGCGCGCACCGAAATTCGACGACCGCACCGTGATGCGCTACGGGCCAGATTACCAACCGACACCGCTCACCACCCGGCTCGACTGGTCGGCCTATCCCGGCGTCGGTGGCGGCTTTCAGGGCGCGGTGGAGATGTGCAACAACAACGGCGCCTGCCGCAATCTTTCCGGCGGCGTCATGTGCCCGTCTTACCGCGTGACCGGGAACGAGCGCGATGTCACCCGCGGCAGCGCGAACTCGCTGCGGCTGGCCGTCACCGGCCAGCTTGGGCCCGACGCGTTTTCTTCCGACGATATGGCGGAGACGCTGAAGCTTTGCGTGTCCTGCAAGGCCTGCCGGCGCGAATGTCCCACCGGCGTCGATATGGCGCGCATGAAGATCGAAGTGCAGGCCGCTCGCGCGGCGAAATATGGACTGTCCTTGCACGACAAGCTGGTCGGCTATCTCCCGCGCTACGCGCCTTATGCCAGCCGGCTGTCGTGGCTGCTCAACCTGCGGGACGTCATTCCCGGCGCGGCGAAGCTGTCCGAAATCGTCGCGGATTTCAGCGCGCGGCGCAGACTTCCGAAATGGCGGCGAAACGTTTTTCAGGATCCGAAATACAGCCAGACGGGCGGAGCGGCGGGCGAAGTCGTTCTTTTCGCTGATACGTTCAACCGCTATTTCGAGCGTGAGAATGTCGATGCCGCCTTGTCGGTGCTGCGCGCCGCCGGCTATCGCACGCATGTTGCGACACCAGCCGATGAAGAAACGCGCCCGCTCTGCTGCGGACGCACGTTCCTTTCCGTCGGTCTGGTCGATGAGGCGCGCAAGGAAGCCGAACGCGTGCTGGCTGCGCTCGCGCCCTATCTGGCGCGCGGCGTGCCGATCGTCGGGCTGGAGCCGAGCTGCATTCTCGGCTTCCGCGACGAAATCCCCGCGATCATTCCGGGCGAGGCGTCGCAACGTCTTGCCGCCAATGCCGTCCTGTTCGAGGAATTCCTTTCGCGCGAAGCGCAGGCGGGGCGGCTGAAACTGGCTCTCCGGCCGGTCGCCAGTAAGGCGCTGCTGCACGGCCACTGCCACCAGAAATCCTTCGGCGCGATGGGCGAGGTGGAGGCCGCGCTCAGGCTCGTCCCCGGGCTGGATGTCGAGACCGTGGACTTCGAGCTGCTGCGGCATGGCCGGGTCGTTCGGCTACGGCGCCGACACAATCGATGTCTCGCTCGCCATGGGCGAATTGTCGCTGCTGCCGGCGGTGCGCAAGGCGGCGCTTGGCACGCTGGTGGTAGCCGACGGCACCTCCTGCCGGCATCAAATCCATGATGGCGCGGGACGGGAAGCCTTGCATGTCGCGCGGGTGCTGGCGATGAGTGCGGCCGCGGCGCGCGGAATCTGACGGCAGGAACCATGATGCTTCGGCCAATAGGCCGGCGATTACCGATAGAAGTAATACACCAGTCCCATCGCGACCGGCGGCACGTAGGTCACCAGCAGCAGCACCGCCAGCAGAACGCCGATGAACCAGATGTTCACCTTGGTGACCTCCCAGATGTCGGCCTTGGCGATGGCACAAGTCGCGATCAACACGCTGGCGACCGGCGGCGTCTGCTGCCCGATCGCGAGATTGAGCGTGACGACGATGCCGAAATGCACCGGATCGATCCCCGCCTCGATGACCAGCGGCAACACGATCGGCACAACCAGGATGATGGCAGCGGCGGAATGCAGGAACAGGCCGAGGATCAACAGGAAGACATTGAGGATAGCAAGGATAGCATAGGGATTGGTGGTGATCGAAAGCATAGCCTCCGCAATTCCCTGCGGGATCTGCTGCTCGGTGAGGTAGACGCCTAGCAAGGCGGAAGTGGCGATCAGCAGCATGACCACCGCGGTCTGGATCGCGCCGTCCACCGCCGAGCGGTAAAGGTGAGCAATGTCCAGGTCACGATGGATCACGCCCGCGACAAACAGGGCGGCAAGGACGGCAAGGGCGGCGCCTTCGGTGGCGGTGACGAAGCCGCCGAAAATGCCGCCCAGGATGATGACCGGGAGCAGCAGCGCCCAGGCTGAATCCTTGAATGTCTCCCACAGGCGATCGAGCCTGAAACTGTCCTCCACCGGCCAGTTGAGCTTGCGGGCGAGGTAATAGGAGATCGCCATCATGCCGAAGCCACCCAGGATGCCGGGAATGATGCCGGCGACGAACAGCTGGACGATCGAGACGTTGCCGATCACGCCATAAAGGATCATCGGAATCGACGGGGGAATGATGATCGCGAGGCTCGCCGAGGAGGATGTGACGGCCGCGGTGAATTCGCGCGAATAGCCGCGCTTGATCATGGCCGGCATGATGATGGGTCCGGTCGCCGCGACGTCGGCGACCGCCGAGCCGGAAATCTCGGCGAAGAACATGGACTGCACGATGTTCACGTGCGCCAGCCCGCCGCGGATGAAGCCGACCATCGCCGATGCGAGATCCATCAACCGTTTGGTGATGGAGGAAGAATTCATGATCGCGCCAGCGAGGATGAACATCGGAATCGCCAGCAGCGGAAAACTAGTCGCCCCCTCGAACATCACGAGCGCGAGGTTGGGCAACATAAAGGCGCCCTGCGTTATCCAGATCGCCGCGACGGCGATGACGCCGAGGGCAATCGCGATCGGCACGTTGAGGGCTACCAGCCCGGCCAGGGCGGCGATCATGACGAGAATGGTCACGGCATGCGCTCCCTGGCCGTTTCGATTTCCTTGGCCGCCAGAATCTCATCGGCATGCCCTCCGAGCGCTTCCTTCAACTCCGCGTCGAGCAGCGGGCCGCGGCGGGCTTCCTCGATCGTTTCCGGCAGGCGGAGCAGCTCCGCGATGATGAACAGCACGGAAGCGATCGGAATCACCACAGCGACCCATTGTTGCTGGAGCCATGGAAGCGAAACCAAAGAGAGTCCCGCAATCGCCTTCACCACCTGCGCGCCAGTGACAGCGAGCATGCCGAAGAACAGGATGTTGATACCGGAAGCGCAGACCGTCGCGATCACCCGCCAGTTGGCGGGCAGCGAATTCACGAAGCCGGCGAAGCCGAGATGGCTGCCGCGCAGGGCCGCCAGCGCCGCGCCGAAATAGGTGAGCCAGGCAAGGGCGATCGCGGCGATCTCGTCGTACCAGACGAGCGAAGAGCCGGCCCATCGAAACATGAAGCCGAGCGTCACGATGACGGTGACGGCCGTCATCAGGAAGACGGCGATGACTTCCAGGAAACGGTCGTAGGTTTGGCGGATACGCTGCATGAGATGGAAAAGTGAAGTGCCGGGCTCTGGCCCGGCACTTCAAAAATCGTTATCAGGAACCTTTGGACAAACTGAGGGCCTTGTCGATCAGCGCCTGGCCACCCGGAACTTCCTTGGCGAACTCGGTGTAAATGGTCTTGCTCGCATTGACGAAGGCCTGCTTGTCGGCCTCGTTCACAGCGATCCCCGCCTGCTTCATTTTTTCAAGCAGTTCGGTGTCGAGCTTCGCGGCGATGCCGAGCGCGACCGGCTCCATCTCCACTGCGGTTTCTTCCAGCGCCTTGCGCACGTCGGCGGGGAAACGGTCCCAGCTGACGCCTGCCGTGATCCAGGCCGGCGTATAGACGTGGCCGGTCATCGACAGGAACTTCTGCACTTCGTGGAAGCGCGACGGATAGATCTGCGCGAGAGGATTTTCCTGCGCATCCATCACGCCGGTCTGCAGCGCCACGAATACTTCCTTCAGCTCCATCGGGCTCGGAGAGGCGCCGTAGGCCTGGAACATCTTCACGCGCCAGACGCCGCCCGGCACGCGCAGCTTGAGGCCCTGCAGGTCCTCGGGCTTCACGATCGGCTTCTTGCTGTTGGTGATGTGGCGGAAGCCGTTCTCCCAGGTAGCAAGGATATTGTAGCCCTGCTTGGCAGCGATCGGCTTCAACGTGGGGTTAATAACCTCCTTAGCGATGCGCGCGGCGTGGTCGCGGTCTTGTACCAGATAGGGCATCTCGAATACGCCGAACTCGGGCGCGACCGAGGTCATCACGGTGGAGGGCAGGGCCAGATCGACGGTGCCGAGCTTCAGCTTCTTCAGGAGCTCACCGTCGCTGCCGAGCTGGCTTGAGCCATAAATCACGACCTTGGCCTTGTCGCCCAGCTTGGCATTGGCGCGTTTGGCGAATTCCTGTGCGGAGAGATCGAACAGCGATCCCGGCGAGCCGACATGGCCGAACTTGACTTCGGTTTGCGCCGCGGCGACTCCGATCGACAGAGCGGTTGCGGCAGCGATGCTCAGAAGAATTTTCGGTAGCGACATGACGATCCTCCCATAGCCGATGCCCCATGCGGTTGATCCGCCGGGGGCCTTGAGGCTTTTTGCTTGGCATTATGAAGATAATGCAAATAGCTGCGCCGGAGGCAAGAGCGCGATTGTCGCTGGCACCGTCAATTGGTAGCAGACGCCCCGTGATCAGTGCATTGGCGGGTAAGAAAAAACCGCGGCTTCAGCTTTGGGCGGTCGCGGTCGCCGGGAGCACTTCGATCCGGTCGTAGCCTTTCAAGCGGTAGATCAGCATCGAGAGCAGCCAGCTGCCGATGAAGACGGCGACGATCAGATAGCCGATCATTTCCAGTTCTTCGTTCAACGTGCCAATCAGATCCCACGGTCCTCCGCTCAGGCCGAATTTCTCGCCGATAAGACCGAGCGCTTCGATTCCTCCAATCAGCACGGCAACGACCACGGATACAAACGTGATCGTCATATTGTAATAGAGCTTGCGCACCGGTTTGACAAAAGCCCAGCCATAGGCACGGACCATCAACACACTGTCGGTGGTGTCGAGCAGCGTCATGCCTGCGGTAAACAGCGTGGGGAAAATCAGGATCGACCACATCGACAGTCCGCTCGAGGCCTGTGCTGCGGTGATGCCGAGCAACGCCACTTCGGTGGCGGTATCGAAGCCGAGCCCGAACAGGAAGCCGAGCGGATACATGTTCCAGCTTCGCCCGATCAGGCCGAACAGGCGGCGGAAGATATTCGCGAGCAGGCCGCCATTGGCGGTGAGCGCGTTGAGGTCGGCCTCCGAATAGGTGCCGCCATTCTTCACCCGGCGGAACGCCTTGTAGACATTGACCAGCACGATCAGGTTGATGGCGCCGATCAAGAGCAGGAAGGCCGCCGAGACCGAAGTGCCGATCATGCCGCCGAGCGGATGGAATTCCGCCATCTGGTCCTTGAAGGCCATAGCGGTAATCGCGATGCCGATAGAGGCAAGCACCACCACTGTCGAATGGCCGAGCGAGAAGAACAGGCCAACGGTGAGCGGCTTCTTGCCCTCCTGCATCAGCTTGCGGGTCACATTGTCGATGGCGGCGATATGGTCGGCATCGACGGCGTGGCGCAGGCCAAAGCTGTAAGCGAGGAAGGCGGTGCCCAGCAGGATCGGATTGTCGTGCAGCGCGAGGAAAGCCCAGGCCCAGGCGGCGATGTTGACGGCGATCAGAACGGCATAAAGCGCGAGGGTCTTTCCGCGGGTGTGGTTATCGCTGTCATCGAACACGCGCAGCAACCGGGACGCCATCCAGGACCTCACAATGCGGAAATCGGGGTCGGAAGTATGATGTTCCTTTAGAAACATCATATCCAGTATGATCATTTAGCAAATTTGTCGTACCGGACGCAAGACCCTCGCGGCCTCGCGAAAGGCGCGGCTATCCCGGTTTATGCCGATGTTTCACGGGATGCGGGTGGTCATGTTCGTCTTCGTCGTGGGAATGCGGCTTGATCAGCATGTCCGTCGGCACCAGCACCAGCCGGCCGTGCCGCACGCCGCGCTCGGCGATCACATGTTCGGCGAAGTGCTGCACCTTGCCGGTCTTCCCCCGCAGGATGGTGACTTCCATGCAGCTGTCATGGTCGAGATGCGAGTGGAGCGAAGCCAGCGACATCTCGTGATGGTCATGGAAAGTGTCGGCCAGGCGTTTGGAGAGCTGCCGGGCATTGTGGTCATAAACATAGACCAGGGCGGCGACGCATTCGCCCTTTTCGTCCAGGGTGGCGGCCTCCTGGCGGATGCCGGCGCGGGCGAGATCCCGAATGGCCTCGGAGCGGTTCTGATAGCCGCGGGCGGCGATGATACGGTCGAGCTCGGTCATAAGCTCGTCGTCGAGGGTGATGGTCACGCGCTGCATGGGACTGCCCAGGTTGCTCCGTCCGCATGGGCGGACATCGCGTCTGCTTATCACATCGCGGAGCTTGCGGCTAAGCCGACGGTCCGGCGCGCAGCGCGTGCCAGATCGAATCGATCGATCTCCCGCAGCAATTCCACGAACGCCTTTGCGCCATGCTCTAGCGCAGCCTCACCCTTCTCCGCCGTGGCGCTAGCGCGCGTCGCCGACCGCGCCGGAGGGATGCAGGTCCTGCGTCATCCAGCCGAAGCCGGCAGGGCGCGAGGCATGCAGCCAGCGAAATTTCTTTTCCATTGTCACCGTGGCCGGGATGAAATTATCGGCCTTATCCATCTGCACGGCCTCCGGCCGCGCCGCCAGCATCAGCGAAGTCTCGATCTCGCCGCGCATGTATCCCGTGCCTTTGCTCCTCGGCGGAGAACAGGCCGTCCGGGTAGCCGAAACGATGCCAGCCGCAGGTCACCACCAACATGGCGTTCCGTGCGCGCAGGTCGCGCGCCACGATATCCATCACAGCGGTGTTGCCGCCGTGGCTGGTTATCAGCAGGAGCTTGCGCAGGCCGGCGCGGTGCACACTGTCGCCGATTTCAGTCCAGGCGCGGATCGCGGCTTCTGCCGACAGCGTCCGCGTGCCGGGAAAAGCCACATGCTCTTGCGATAATCCGATCGACTGCAACGGCAGGAAAGTCACCGGCAGTTCCGCGGGAATGAGCTTTCGCGTCCGCGCGAGGTAGGCTTCCGCGATAATGACGTCTACCTCGAGCGGCAGATGCGGGCCGTGCTGTTCCACGGCGGCGAGTGGCAGCACGGCGATCCAACGTGCTTTGTCGACACCGGCGGCGAGATCCTGTGCGGTCATTTCCGCCCAGTCGCGCTTGGGAAGTGTGCTCATTCGCGTCTCGCCAACCGGTCTTTGCTCACCTATTGTCGCGGAAAATAACAGAGGATGAAACGATGAATTTCGCGGCCTTTTTGCGCGCTCTGACGGCTGTCGCGATCACCGCCGCGCCGGCTGCCGCGCAAACGCCGGACAAGGTCACCTTCGGCACCAACTGGGTGGCGGAAGCCGAGCATGGCGGCTTCTATCAGGCGGTGGCCGACGGCACCTACAAGAAGTACGGCCTCGACGTCAGCATCATTCCGGGCGGCCCGAACGTAAACAACCGCATTCTGTTGCCCGCCGGCAAACTCGACTTCTACATGAGCGCGAATTCGCTGCAGGCCTTCGATGCCGCCGAGCAGAACATCCCGACCGTGTCGGTCGCCGCGGTCTTCCAGAAGGATCCGCAGGTGCTGCTCGCGCATCCGGACGTGACGTCATTCGAAGATCTGAAGATGCGGACGCTGTTCGTCTCCAAGGAAGGCATGGCCAGCTATTTCCAGTGGCTGAAGGCCGACTTCGGTTTCAAGGACAGCCAGGTGAAGCCCTACACCTTCAACCCGCAGCCCTTCCTGGTCGATAAGCGCTCGGCGATGCAGGGTTATGTCACCTCGGAGCCTTATGCGGTGGAGAAGCAGGGCGGCTTCAAGCCGAAGATTTTTCTGCTGGCCGAGAAGGGCTTCGATTCCTACTCGACGCTGATCGAAACCCGCCGCGACCTGATCGAGAAGAAGCCCGACCTGGTGCAGCGCTTCGTCGATGCCTCGATCATCGGCTGGTACAATTATCTCTACGGCGACAACAAGGCCGCCAACGCGCTCATCCGCAAGCATAACCCGGAGATGAGCGAGGAACTGATCGCCTATTCGGTCGCCAAGATGAAGGAATACGGCATCGTCGATTCCGGCGACACGCTGAAGCTCGGCATCGGCGCCTTGACCGACGCGCGGATGAAAAGCTTTTTCGAGAAGATGGTGCGCGTGGGCGTGACCAAGCCAAAGGTGGATTATAGCCGCGCCTATTCCACCCAATTCGTCAACAAGAGCGTCGGAGTGGATCTGCGTCCAAAGCGGTAGCTAGCGCGGCGGCTGCCGTGCCGGCGCGCGATCGGACGTCTGAGTGAAGGTGGCATCCATGAATGTCATGCCGAGCGCGGTCACCTTCATGGAATAGGACGTCGGTGCGTTCAGCTTGAACGCCACGCTGGCACTCGGCGTCGTGCCTTTCCAGGTCACGCCAAAGTTCGCGGTGTTGTCGGTCTTCTTGCCTGCGAGCGCGCCGACCAGCACTTCGTCTTTCTGGCCGGGCCGTACGATCCGCTGGTTGATGCGGCCGGAGAGCTGGTCGCCCTCGAGCGTGACATTCATGCGGGTGGTCCTGCGGACGCCGGATTTCCGCTCGCAGATCATTTCGATATGCATCCGTTGCGGCGTCGCGCGGACGGCATTCTGGCAGGTGATTTCCTGCATCGGATGCAGCGGAAAGTCCCGGTCCTGGCCGGTGCCGCGCCATTCGCCGTTGAAGTCGGTGAGCTTGGTTTCCGCCGCCGCGCTTGCGGCCAAAGCCACGCACAGCGATGAAGCGAAAAGAAAACGCAGAAGCGTCATCGAAAAACCCCTCGTAGCTACCCTTTTTGTGACGGACAACCCGCCACCCAGGTTTCGATCACTTCGATCTGCTCGGGATGGAAAGCCACCATGTCGGCGCGAAATCCCGCGGCCAGTTGGCCAAGCCGGCTGCCGAGCCCGAGGAAATCCGCAGGGTTGCGCGATGCCAGCGGCAGCGCTGCTTCCAATTGCAGGCCCAGCATCTGCACGCAATTATTCACCGCCTGCGCCATGGTGAGGAAAGCGCCGGCAAGCGTGCCGTCCTTGCGGCGTAACTGGCCGTCCTTACGGCGATCTCGTTACCGTAAAGCCTGAACGATCGGCGGCTTCCGCCCGCCGGCGGCATGGCATCGGTCACCAGCATCGGCCTGCCCGCGCCGCGCAGCGCGAAGCGCAGCGAGGCCGGGTCGACATGCTCGCCGTCGACGATCAGCCCGTAATAGGCATCGGAGGATTCCAGCGCCGCTGCCACTGGCCCCGGCTGCCGGCTCAGCATCTGCGGCATGGCGTTGAACAGATGCGTGAAACCGGTGAGACCTTCATCCATCGCCGCGCGCGTTTGCTCATAAGTCGCCATCGAATGTCCGAGCGAGAGACGCACGCCGGCCTTGGCGAGCTGCGCGATGGCGCCCTTCGGCATCTGCTCCGGCGCCAGCGTGACCAAAGTCACGCCTTTGCGCGGCTTGGTCAGCAGCGCGAGATCGTCCGGCGTGATCGCCCGGATGAATTGCGGATCATGCACGCCCGGCCGCTCCGGCGAAATGAACGGGCCTTCCAGGTGAATGCCGAGCACGCTCGGCTCGCGATCCATGGCGGCCTGTACGGCGGCAATCGCGGCGGGCATCTTTTCGGCGGCGTCGGTGATAAAGGTCGGCAATAATCCGGTCGTGCCGAATTTGCGGTGCGCACGCGACGATCGTCGCGACCGCTTCCGGCGTCGGGCTGTCGTTGAACAGCACGTCGCCGCCGCCATTCACCTGCACGTCGATGAAGCCGGGCGCGAGCCATGCTCCCTCAGGCAATGCGTGAACGGGCATGTCGCGCGGGACTTCCGCGCGCGGCACGATCGCTGGCGATGGTCTCGCCCTCGATCAGCACCGCCGCATCGTGGCGCAGGCTCATGCCGTCGAAGACGTGGTCCGCCGCCACAGCCTGCGTCGTTTTGCTTCATCGTGTGCGCGTGACTTTCCGCAGATGCCGCGGCTGGTCGACATTGGTGCCCCGCCGCCCGGCCAGCACGACCAATAATCCATAGAGGCTCTGGATCAGACAGATCGCGTCGGCGTCCGGATGCTCGGGCGACAGGGCCGGAAGACTGCCCGCGGCTTCGCCGGTGCCGGTGACAAAGACCGACGCGCCTTTGCCGCGCAGATCGGCTGCCAGCTCGGCCAATCCCTTCGCCGCCGCGTCGGTCGGCATGAACATCAGCACCGGATAATGCGTATCCACCAGTGATACCGGGCCATGCATGAATTCGGCCCCGCTGAAAGGCTCGGCGGGAAGATCGCATGTTTCCTTGAATTTCAGCGCCGCCTCGCGCGCGATGGCCAGCGTCGGCCCGCGCCCCAGCGTCAGCAGGCTGGTCGCTTCAGTCAGCGCGCCCAGCGCGGCGCTCCAATCGAGGTCGGAGGCCGCCGCCAGCCGGTCCGGCAAGCGTTCGAGCGCTGCGGCGAAATCCGCATCTTCGGTCCATGCCGCCGTCAGCCGCAGCAACGCCGCCAGCGATGCCACGAAGGTTTTGGTCGCGGCCACGCTATGCTCGGCCCCGGCGCCGATCGGCAGCACGATGTCGGATGCCGCCGCCAGCGGGCTTGCGGTGTCGTTGACCATCGCCACCGTGATCGCGCCCGACGGCCTTCGCCATGCGCGCGGATTCGACCAGATCGTCGCTGCGGCCGGATTGCGAGATCGAAAGGAAGAGCTGATCCTTCAGCCGCATTTGCTTGTGGTAGACGCTGGCGATGTTGGGCGCGGCTGGCGCGCAGATGATGCCGAGATGCCGCTCGAACAGATGCTTGCCGAAGGTGGCGGCATGCGCCGAGCTGCCGCGTGCGCAAGTCACCACCACATCCGGCGGCCGGCGTTTCAGCCGCGCCGCCAATTCGGCCATCGGCGCGGCGAGCGCCTGCGCCTGCCGCCGCACCACCACGGGCGCCTCGCGGAACTCCGTCGCCATCTGGCGATCGCGTTCGTTCATCAGGCGCGCTCGAGCAGCGTGAGCGCGGGCGGACGGCGGTCCGCCGCGCCAGACGCAGCGCGCCATCCAATGCGTCGCCTTTCGGTGCAACGAGATGAGATTTGGTGATTGGCGAGAGCCAGGGCGCGACATGCTCGGCGAGGCCGCCGACCAGCGACAGCCGCTCGGTGCCGACCGCGATCAGGCGTTCCGCCAGGGCGTCGATATGAACTGCAGCCATTCGCATAAGCTCCCGGCCGACACGATCGTTTTGCGCCGCATGCTCCACGACCAGCGGCGCAAGGGAGCCAAGCTCGCGCGGTGAAGCATTGACCGTCCATTGCAGGATAGCATGCGGATCCTGCTCGAACCGCGCGAAAAGCGCGCGCAACAGAGGCGACCAATCGATCCGGCCATCATAGGCCCAAAGCACGCCGGCGCAGTGCCTCGTAGCCGATCCAGGCGCCGCTGCCTTCGTCGGAGATCGGCCAGCCCCAGCCGCCGACGCGATAGTGCAGCTCTTTGCGCTCTGCCCAACCGATGCTGCCGGTGCCGATGATGATGATGCCGCCGTCGCGGCCGCCATGCGCGCCGACGCAAGCGGCGTGCGCATCGGTGGTCACGATCGCCCGGCGGAAAGGATGCGGATAGTCCTGCGCCGCGGCCAGATGCTTGGGCTCGCTCGCCCCGGCGAGCGCCAGACAGGCGGTGATGCGGGAAGAATCCTTGCTTGAGAGGCCGGCCTGAACGAGGCATTCTGTCGTGGCCTGGAGAATCGCCGAAAAGCTGCGTTCCAGGCCGAAGCGGATGTTCGCCGGACCGGCGGTTGCTTCGCCGAGTTTTGCGCCCGAAAAGTCGCTCAGGCGCGCCCGGCATTGCGTGCCGCCGCCGTCAACTCCCAGGAGCAGCGAGTTTGGGCCCAAGGGACGCACTCCGGACACTCCGTTCCCCAAGCCCCGTCAAGTTGTTAACGCGCCAGAACGATTTTGGATCAATCGCGTTGTCTTCGGCGGCTAAATGCCCGCGGTGAACCATGAATACCGAGCGTCCGAGCCCCCGTTACACCAATCTCGACCTCTGGGAGCCCGCGGACATCCTGGATGCCATGATCGAGGGGCAACTGGCGGCAGTCGCCGCCGTGCGGGCGGTGCGGCCGGCGATCGAGCAGGCCGCGATTGCCACCGAAGCGCTGCTGAAGGAAGGCGGGCGGTTGATCTATGCCGGCGCCGGCACCTCCGGCCGCCTGGCGGTGCAGGACGGCGCCGAGTTGATGCCGACCTTCAGTTGGCCGGAAGATCGGCTGCTTCTCTTCATGGCCGGCGGCAAGGACGCCATGACCCGGGCCGTGGAAGGCGCCGAGGACGAATTCGAACACGCGCATCGGCTCGTGCAGGATCATAAGGTCGGCGCGACAGACGTGATGATCGCGGTCGCCGCCAGCGGCACCACGCCATTCACGCTGGCTTGCCTGCGTGAAGCCAAGAAGCGCGGCGCGCTGACCATCGGCATCGCCAATAACCCGGACACCCCGCTGCTGAAGGAGGCCGATCATCCGATCTGGCTCGATACCGGCTCAGAGCCGATCGCCGGCTCGACCCGGATGAACGCCGGCACCGCGCAACGCATTACGCTGAACGTCTTTTCTTCGCTGGTGATGGTGCTGCTCGGCCGCGTCTATGACGGCCTGATGGTCGATTTGCAGGCGGTAAACGAGAAGCTGGTGAAGCGCAGCCAAAGCATCCTGTCGCGGCTGACCGGCCATGACGGCGACGATGCGCGTGCTGCGCTGGCTTTGGCGGGCGGCAATCTGAAGATCGCCGTTCTGCTGTTGCATGGCTGCGACCTGAACGAGGCCAATGACATCCTCAATCGCGCCGGCGGGCAATTGCGCGCCGCGCTTAGTCTGGTGGACAAGCCAGCGAAGGAAAGCGACCGGCCGCAATATTCCGGCCGCGTTGCAGCACCTGCGATCGGCGGCAGCTTTTCGGAAGACGACTAGCCTATCTTTTCGTCACATGAAGGCGGCTGGCGATCCGTCACCGGCGCTGTCATGATCGCGCCCGCGATGGGACCGGGTGCGGAGAGAGCGGGCGAGGGGACGATGCAAGGCGGGACAGCCTTGCCGCCGCGCGCAATTGCCACGCTGCGCGGCGTCGGCAAGACATTTCCCAGCGGCGTCACCGCCGTCAAAAATCTCGATCTCGACATCCGGGAAGGCGAGTTCGTCTCACTGCTCGGTCCGTCCGGCTGCGGCAAGTCCACCGCGCTGCGCATGCTGGCGGGTCTCGTCCCACCCTCGCAAGGTAGGATTGCCTGGCGCGAGACGCGAGCCTCGGGGGACCTGAGCTTTGTCTTCCAGGAGCCGACGCTGATGCCTTGGGCGACAGTCGCCGGCAATGTGCAGCTGCCACTGATGCTGCTAGGCCGCGACAAAAAGCCCGCCGCGCCGCGCCTGCAGCAGATTTTGGAACGCGTCGGGCTCGGCGGATTTGCCGGCGCTTATCCGCGCGAACTGTCCGGCGGCATGAAGATGCGGGTCTCCATTGCGCGTGCGCTGGTCACCGACCCGAAGCTGCTGCTGATGGACGAGCCTTTTGCGGCGCTCGACGAGATCACGCGCTTCAAGCTCAATGACGATCTGCTCGCGCTCTGGCAGGAGCTGCGCAAGACGGTGATCTTCGTCACTCATTCGGTGTTCGAATCCGTCTATCTGTCGCAACGCATCGTGGTGATGACGCCGCGGCCAGGGCGTGTCTTTCGGGAAATCGACATCGGGGCGCCTTTTCCGCGCGACGAGAGTTTCCGCACCTCGGCGGAATATGCCGCGCTTTGCCGGATGGTGTCGCAGGCATTGGCACAAGCATCCGGTGCCGCGTCATGACCGAGCGCATGC
Source organism: uncultured Alphaproteobacteria bacterium (assembly GCA_963802475.1). Taxonomy (GTDB): domain Bacteria; phylum Pseudomonadota; class Alphaproteobacteria; order Rhizobiales; family Xanthobacteraceae; genus CANKHA01. The sequence goes on along the minus strand of CAWDIZ010000011.1, from coordinate 16,839 downwards.
TCCGCATCCTGCTGCCTGCCATCGCGCTGGCGCTCGGCGTCCTGGCCTGGGATCTGATGGTTCGGATCAAAGGCATTCCGCCATATGTGCTGCCGTCACCCGGGCTGGTCTTCGCCAAGCTTTTCTCGGATTGGCCCGTCCTCGGTCCCTCTCTCGCGGTGACGCTGCTCACGACGCTGCAAGGCTTCATTCTTGCTTTGATAGGCGGTGTCGGCCTGGCGGTGCTGTTCAACCAGTCGCGCCTCGTCGAATATTCACTTTATCCCTACGCGGTAGCATTGCAGGTGACCCCGGTCGTGGCGATCGCACCGCTGCTGCTGATCTATCTGCCGCAGCCCGCCGCGGTGCTGGCTTGCGCCTGGATCGTCGCCTTCTTCCCGGTGCTGGCCAATACCACGCTCGGGCTCAACTCGGTGGACCGTAACCTTGTCGACCTGTTCCGGCTTTATGGAGCATCGCGCCGGCAGATATTGCTCCATCTAAAGCTGCCGTCGGCGCTGCCTTACATCCTGGGCGGCGTGCGCATCGCGGGCGGACTGGCGCTGATCGGGGCCGTGGTGGCGGAAATCGCTGCAGGTTCGGCGGGCGCGGGCTCCGGGCTCGCCTATCGCATCGCCGAGTTCGGCTATCGGCTCGACATTCCGCGCATGTTCGCCGCGCTGTTGTTGCTCTCGGTGGTGGGCGTCGCGATCTTCTTCGCGCTCACTTTGCTGTCGCACCTTGTGCTGCGCCGCTGGCACGAAAGCGCGCTGCGGGCGGAAGGTTAGCGCAGGCCCGCGAGGTAGAGCAGCATTCCGGCGAGCGAGCTCGCCGCCAGCACCGGGATCATTCCGACCTTGAAATAGAAGATCGCGACGGCGGAGGCGATGGACAGCAGCGCCGCCCAGGGATCGATGCTGGCGAGCACCGGCGCATCGAATGCGAAGCCGTAACCGCGCACCGGCCGCACCTCGCGGAATACGACGTGGATGGCAAACCAGAGCGCGAGGTTGAGGATCACGCCGACCACCGCGGCGGTGATGGCCGACAGCGCCGCACTCAGCGACTTGTTGCCGCGCAGCTTCTCGATGAAGGGCGCGCCGAGGAAAATCCACAGAAAGCAAGGCGCGAAGGTGACCCAGGTGGCGAGCAGGCCGCCGAGCGTTGCCGCCAGCATCGGCGGGAGCGCTGCCGGGATCGCGAAACGCCGCCATGAAGCCCACGAATTGCAGCACCATGATCAGCGGGCCGGGCGTCGTCTCCGCCATGCCGAGGCCGTCGAGCATCTCGCCCGCGCTGAGCCAGTGATAATGTCTCCACCGCCTGCTGCGCGACATAGGCCAGCACCGCATAGGCGCCGCCGAAGGTCACCATCGCCATCTTGCTGAAGAACACGGCGATCTGGCTGAAGACGTTGTCGCTGCCGAGCGTCAGCAGCAGCGCGATGACCGGCGCGAGCCACAAGGTCAGCCAGATCGCGGCGACGCGCAGCGCGCGGGCCGCGGTCGGGCTTGGCGTGGTCCGGCACCTCGTCGCCGAGCAGGCTGTCGACCACGGCGGCACCTTTCCCGCTTGCTCCGTGGCCGCTCGCCACCTGGAACGCTTGCCAGCCGTAGCCGGCCGCCGAGGAAGCCGATCAGCGCCGGCGCCGAAGACGATGATCGGGAAGGGCACGTCGAGGAAGAAGATGCCGAAGAAGGCCGCGCGCCGCCAGCGCGATCATCACGTTGTTCTTCAGCGCGCGCTTGCCGACGCGCACCACCGCCTCGACCACGATGGCGAGCACGGCGGCCTTCAGCCCGAAGAACAGCGCCGCGACGATGCCGACCTGGCCATAGGCGGCATAGATGTAGCTCAGCGCCATGATGGCGACGATGCCGGGCAGGATGAAAAGCAGCGCCGGCCATCAGGCCGCCGGCGTGCGGTGCATCAGCCAGCCGACATAGGTGGCGAGTTGCTGCGCCTCCGGCCCCGGCAGCAGCATGCAGTAGTTCAGCGCATGCAGAAACCGCGTCTCGGAGATCCAGCGTTTCTCCTCGACCAGGATGCGATGCATCACCGCGATCTGCCCGGCCGGTCCGCCGAAGCTGAGCGCGGCGACGCGCAGCCAGACGCGGAAGGCCTCGCCCCAGGAAACGCCGTGTTTGAATGTGGTGGATCGGCTTGCGATCTCGCTCGCGGACATTCCTTAACCTCCCTCGTTCCCGAAGGAGGCGGTGCTTGGGCTCGCGAGCCTTGGAAAACGGGGCGACCGCCACCGGCCCCGTACGAAAAAAAGCTAGCGTAGTCTGGGTGACATTTCAACCGCAGCCAAGACGTTCAGCCGGCGTGCGAATGAACGTGCAAAGTGAGGATTGGGATGATGATGCCTGGAAAGACTTCTCCCAAGATCATCGCGTGGAGATCCGTTTCCAGCGCCTCAATCGCGGCAGACCCGACGAGCTTCGCGGTCTGGCCCGCACCGTCGTGCTGCGATTTGCCCGAGAGGGAGACTCCGCTCCGCATTCCCGACAAGTCGCCAGGGGTCTGGTGAACACAGCTCTTCGCACCCGCTCCCCCCGCAAGAAAATTGCCCTGTTGCGCACCGCACTCGCTCGCGACGCGGTTTTTCCTCCGCACGTATCGAACTGGCCGATGTGGAGTTTCAGCATGGCAACTGGAAGGTCTGCCTCGCCGCGTATGACGAAGTCATCGCGCGCGAGACGCCCCGTTGGGAGGAGCGGCCGCCCAAGTGGTGGATCAATGGAGGGACCAGGCTTCTTCTCCGTGCAATGTATGGACGCGCAATGGCGCTGTGGCACCAAGGGCGCTACGGCGACTCCGCTTTCCCAACTCGAGGCTCTCCTTTCGCTGAATCCAAGTGATAACCAGGGCGTCCGCTTCTTCATTCCTTTACTGCTCCTTCTCGGCGAAGATACAGAATCTGCCTCTCGTTATTTCGAGGCCTACGCCCAGAGATATCCCCACGATTATCCCGAGCCTTCTTTTCTTTTCGGCTGGGCCCTCTGCCTTGCCTTTGCGGGTGACGAATTCTCGGCGCGGGAAAAATATCGCGAAGCGATGCTCAGAAATATCTACATCGCGCCGATGCTGCTTGAGGAGCCTGAGCCGCCTCGCGGCCTGTGGCAGCCGAACGAGCGCGCCGAACCGAACTACGCGGCCGAGTTTATTGACTCTTATGCCGTCCTCTGGGACCGAGAGGCTGGAGCTTCGCGGATCCTCCGTGAATGCTGGCAGGAGCTCCAGCCTCGTATTGGGCAAATTCTCACACTTCGTGAACGCATGGCCGATTTCCAAGATCAGCGATAGAGCCGGAGCCTAAAAGACTCTGGCAGCAACTGCTGCAGGAAGACGAAAAGTTGACCGCTGGCGAGCTCTGAGCAGCTCCTAAGAGAGTTTTCCCGCAATTCACGCTGATCGAAGGGCGATCGTGCGGTAGGCTTTCCTTGATGAACCGTCTCGCCGAAGAAAAATCGCCCTATCTCCTCCAGCACAAGGATAACCCGGTGGATTGGCGACCTTGGAGCGAAGAAGCGTTTGCCGAGGCGGAAAGCCTCGATAGACCGGTCTTTCTCTCCATCGGCTATTCAACCTGTCATTGGTGTCACGTGATGGCGCACGAATCCTTTGAGAATCCGGCAATCGCCAAATTGATGAACGAGAGCTTCGTTAATATCAAAGTAGATCGCGAAGAACGCCCTGATGTGGACCGGCTCTACATGGCTTTTGTCCAAGCCACAACTGGCGGAGGCGGATGGCCCACGAGTGTCTGGCTCACGCCGAATGGGCGTCCTTTCTATGGAGGGACCTATTTTCCCCCCGAGAACCGCTATGGCCGCGCGGGCTTTCCAAATATTCTCATGCAGATCGCTCGTTTGTCGCGGGAAGAACGCGAGCGAGTCCAGGGAGAAGCCGCCCGCGTTATGGAGGCGCTGGCAGAGACAGGTCGAGGCGAAGCGTGAGCATCTCAAGAGCGACGAGAAACCGCTCCGGCGCGGATACGAAGATTTTTCCCGAGGTTTTGACGAGGAATATGGCGGCTTTGGCGGAACGTCTAAGTTCCCCAGACCCTGAGTAATGAATTTCCTCTTCCGTTTCGCGACGCGAATTCAGGGCCGCGAAGCGCAGCGGCCGCGACAATGGCCCTTTTTACACTTCGCAAGATGGCCGCAGGAGGATCACGATCACCTCGGCGGTGGATTCCATCGCTATTCGGTGGATGCGATTTTGGCACGTTCCCCATTTTGAGAAGATGCTCTACGATCAGGCCCAGCTGGCCGTCTCGTTTACCGAGGCCTGGCAGCTGACCCACGGGAGCCTCTTTTCGCCGGAATCGCCCGCGAAACACTTGAATATGTCTTGTCGAGACATGACAGACATCCCGACGGCGGTATTTTCTCCGCCGAAGACGCCGACAGCCTGCTTGCTCACGGTCGTCAACCAGAGCACGCCGAAGGTGCCTTCTACGTCTGGACAAGGCGGGAGATCCAGGAAGCTTTGGGATCGGACCACGCGCGCATCTTCTGTCGCCACTACGGAGTCGAGGAAGTCGGGAACGCGCCGACGGCCAGCGATCCCCACGGAGAATTCAGGGGGAAAAACATCCTCTTGGAACGACAAGACGCTGCCACAACCGCGAGAATCCTCGACTTATCAGTGGAAGCGGTCTCCAGCTCGCTTGCGGAAAGCCGTGCCAAGCTCTTCAATCGGCGCGCGCAGCGTCCACGAGCCCATTTGGACGACAAGATCCTAACGGCTTGGAACGGGCTGATGATTTCGGCGCTCTCCAAAGCCGGCGCGTTTTTCTGACCCCGCTATCTGGAGGCCGCCTCAAAAGATGCGAATTTTCTCAGAAGTGATCTAACGAGACAGGGCGGCCTCTTGCGAAGCTGGCGAGGCCAAGCCGGAAACGTTGCTGGTTTTGCTGAAGACTACGCGTTCTTGATCCAAGGCCTGCTTGATCTCTACGAAGCTGATTGGGAAGTCGCCTGGTTACAATGGGCGCTAGAACTGCCAGAGCGCCAGGACGCTCTCTTTTGGGACGAGACGCTAGGACCTATTTCAGCAGCCCAGCTGGTGACCCGCTGGTTCCAATCCGAATAAAGGAAGACTTCGACGGCGCTGAGCCATCGGCGAATTCCATCAGCGCTCTAAACCTTCTGCGGCTGGCACACATGTTTCATGAGGAGAGGTTTGAAGCCCGAGCCAAACAGATCCTGGCGGCAAGCCGGCGAGCCTTGACCGAATGCCCACCGCGGTGCCCCAAATGCTTGTCGCCTTGATCTGGCACTTTTCTCGCCAGCCAAGCGGTCGTCGCGGGTTCTGGCAAAGCAGATAACGTACACCAAGTGGAATGCGAAATTGCACCGGGATTTTTTTCGCGGCCGCTTTGTTCTCGCCGATGGCGATAGCTTCCTCGCGAGAAAGTCCCCATTCTCAGACTCGATGAAACCTTCGATGGTCAGGCTGCCCTCTACCTCTCAGAAGATTTCACATGCCAGGCCTTTGGGGAAAGATGGATAAGACGATATTGGCGGGTTTGTTTAATGGGCCGCTGGTCAGCCTTTCGCGGATCAAGCGCGGCATCGCGACTTGTGGCTGTTCGCGGGCCCGCGCCCACAGCCGGGGACACCGCGCGCTGTAGTCGGCGGCGCGCTGATCGCCGCGCGGCCAGGATGCTCTTTTTTATGTCGCTCCACTTGGTGAGTGGGAGCAAAAGGTGGACGATTCCCTAAGGATCTTAGCACGGTCAGCGCTCCTTGCCTCCTCCAGGCTCCGCCAGGAAATAGTTGCGGCCAACGGGACGGCTGTCTGAGCAGAGCAACTTATTCGTTGCATCGCCTGACTCGCGACACAGCGCACATTATTAAGGCCGGCCGGCTTGCGCTGATGAAGACCCACCGCGATACTGGTCAACGCCGCCGCCGCGGCGGCTTGTGGATCGAAGCCTTGGTTGAAGCGCTGCGCAATCAGAAGATCTTCGGCGCGCGGCATCCGGGCATCGACGTTTTCGAAACTGAGCCGCCACTCCGCGACAATCCGCTGTTCGGCCTGCCAAACGCCGTTTTATCCGATCATACAGCCTGGTATTCCGAAGAGTCCGTCACGGAACTTCAGACAAAAGCCGCTGAGGAAGTGGTTCGCGTGTTCCAGGGCGAACCGCCCAAACATTGGGTGAATCGCTCGCCCAATGAGTGATGACATCTCGTTTGCGCCCGCGGCAGCGGCGTGAAGATCTCCTACGACCCGAACTTGCGGCTGAAGCTCTGGTCACTGTCCGAGCCAGAGCCGTTTAGGTGAGGAGATAATTCCATCTGTGTTCGAAGGAAGTGTCCGGCCACCCGCTTAACCGCCGTGCGCAGCTCCGATTCGCTTGTGTTGAAGTCGCGCAGCAAAGCAGTGTCGATAGCGTCGAGTGTGTTACCGGTGAGATTGCTTGAGTTTGCGCTGGACCGCAATGGCGACCTGCTGGTGCGCCTCCTGACAAGCGTGTGCAATAAAAGTCAACCGTTCAGGAGCCGATGAACTCTGGCACGCCAGCTTGATATGCGATTTCACAACGCCATTATCGAGTGTTCGCGTAGCGAGTATTTGCAATCATCTTATCAGTTGGTCGCCTCCAAAGATCCAGGCGCTGCGCGGCCGCTTGCCAAGAGACGATCAACATGTTGCCTCCTGCCGGGACGATCATGCGGTCATCCTCTCTCTGATCGGCAGCGGCCAGGACTCCGCCGCCGTGAAAACGCCTGCGCGCCCACATCAAGAACACCGAAGACTCCTATCTCGCCGCGAATCGGCGCTTCGCAGAGGGCGCAATGCCGTTTGCAAAGGCTGGTTAGCGTAGGCGAAGCGTCTCGCCTTGCCCTGTTGAGTCTTCGTTCCGTTACCGAGGGCTGGTTGATCTTCGCAAGGTTTGAAGAATCTGTTGACGTGCGTCGCTCGACCCGAAGACGAAAAACTTCTGATTCTGCATCATCTGGATTGGGCGCTGCCGAGCAACCACCGCTGCAGAATTACCGCCACCAAAACCAATTTGTGTGGACACCTGAAGGTGTAATCAACCGATCGCTCAAAATCGGTCCTACGGAGTTGCAGGGCGATCTGATCGTGAATGCGACGCCGCTGAATTCTCGCGCAATAGTCGTTTTGCACGGCGACGGCTTTGATGTCCAAGCGGGGATCGAGAAGGTGCCGCACTGCACCCTGCTGGTTCCCGCGGTTTTGACATTGTAAATTTCCTTACTCCTGTCCGGCTTGAATGGCGGTGAGCGCGATCGTGTAGACGATGTCCTCGACCAGCGCGCCGCGCGACAGATCGTTCACGGGCCGGCGCAGACCCTGGAGCATCGGGCCGATGCTGATGACGTGCGCGCTGCGCTGCACCGCCTTGTAGGTCGTGTTGCCGGTGTTGAGATCGGGGAAGATGAACACCGTCGCCTTGCCGCAACGGGGCTGTTCGGCGCCTTTTTGGCCGCGACGTCGGGCATGGCGGCGGCGTCGTACTGCAGCGGGCCGTCGAGCGCGAGCTCCGGGCCGCGCTGCTGAGCGATCTCGCGTCGCCTCGCGCACCTTGTCGACGTCCGTGCCCGAGCCCGACTCGCCCGTCGAGTAGCTGATCATGGCCACGCGCGCCGGCAGCCCGAACCGCACGCGCCGAATCGGCGCTCTGAATCGCGATGTCGGCCAGCGTCTCGGCGTCGGGATCGGGGATCACGGCGCAATCGCCGTAGACCACCACCTGCTCCGGCAAGCACATGAAGAAAATCGACGAGACCACTTTGGCGCCCGGCCGGGTCTTGATGATCTGCAGCGCCGGGCGAATGGTGTTGGCGGTCGAATGCACGGCGCCCGAAACCAGCCCGTCGACCTCGCCCAGCGCGAGCATCATCGTGCCGAGCCAGACGTTGTCCTCGAGCAGCTCCGCAGCATCCTGCGGCGTGAGGCCCTTGTGCTTTCGCATCTCCACCAGCGGCGCCACGTAGCGGTCGCGCAGGGCGCCGGGTCCAGGATCTCGAGGCCTGCCGGAAGCTCGATTTCCTGAGCGCTGGCGACGCGCCGCATCTCGTTCGGGATCGCCGAGCAGCACGCAGCGCGCGATGCCTCGCTCCGCGCAAGAGGGCCGCGCGCGCACTGTGCGCGGCTCGGTCGCCTTCGGGCAAGACGATGCGCCGGTTCAGCGGCCGGCGCGCTCGGTCGAGGCGGAAGCAGAAAGCGGCGGGCGACAGCCGCGTTTCGAGCGGCATCGCCGAGTGCCGCCGATCCAGCCTGCGTCGATGTGCTCGGCGACGTAGTCCATCGCCGCGCTCGGCACGCTCGAGGTCGTCTACCGGGATTTCCGGGTCATCGCCGCGAGCTCGGCAGCCGTCTCGTAGCTGTTGCCTTGCGAACGCTCAGCACCGGCAGCCCGTTTCGAACGCGGGACTGCAGAGCTCGACCACCTTCTGGCAGGGCAGATCGCCCGTGAGCACGAACGCCGGCGAGCGGGATCTTGTTGGTCGCGGCGAGGGCGGCTGCCACGACGATATCCGCCGGTCGCCCGGCGTGACGAGCAGCGCGTCCGGCCGCGAGCTCGTCCACGAGATTGGGGATGGTGCGCGCGAGCAGCGTGATTCTTCTTGCCGCGACGTTTGAATTTCCCCTTCGTGCAGGACCTTGGCGCCGAGTGTCGCGCGATGTCGATCGTTCGGCACGCCATGAGCTCGGGATTTTGGGGGATGCTCCCGATGACGTTGAAGTCCGCGCGCGTGACGGGACCCTTCGACGGTGCGAGCGTCGGGATGACGCGCTCGGCGCGACGTGCGTTCCGGAAGCGGACGCGATTGACGATCGTCCGACGACAGCACCGCCCCCAACCCGCCGTAGCTCGCCGCCGTCCGTCGAGGCGTGCTTCGAACTCCTCGACCGGTGCGTCACCAGAGCGCCAACGAGCAGGACCTCGGCGCTCAGCGTGCGCACGAGCTCGCGGTTGAGCTCGGCCTCGCCCGAGGTTCTGCGCTCGGCGCAACCCCTCCACGACGACCACGTCGGCTCCGCCGAGCGACTCGTGAAAGCCGCGCATCACGCGATCGAAGAGCTCGTCCGTGCGGCGATCGCGATGAGCCGCGCCGCCTCCTCGAAGGGGATCGGGCCGCCGGCGGCAGAGCGTCGTCTTGCGCACGAACGCCGTCGAACGCTCGGGTCCGTTGTCGCTTGCCCCGGTGCTGGCCGATTGGCTTGAAAAAGGCCACGCGGATGCCGCGGCTATCGAGCGCGCGGACGAGACCGAGCGCGACGGACGTGAGGCCGACCGTGGCGCGCTCGGAACGAGGAACAGGGTGTGAGGCATGGGTTCTCATTTTGTTGGTGCGAGACAATCGGGCCGCTTCGCGAGCGATGACGAGCTCCTCGTTCGTGGGGACGACGAGCCCGAGCAGTCGCGACCCCTCGCGCGTGATGCGGCCGCCGCTCGACGCGCCGTGCGGCCCGTTCAGCTCCGGTTCGAGCACGGCCCGAGCACGCGCAGGGATTCGAGGGTTTCGGCGCGTACGGGCGCGGCGTGCTCGCCGATGCCGCCGGTAAACACCAGCGCGTCGATGCGTTCGAGCGCCGCCGAAAGCCCGAGCACCGCCTTGGCGAGCCGGTAGGGGAAACGCCGATCGCGACTGCAGCCCGCGCGTCTCCGCGCTCGCGCGCCTCGAGCAAGCGTGCGCATGTCGTTGCTCTCCCGGAAGGCCGAGAAGCCCGCTCTTTCGTTGAAGAGCTTGGTCACCCCGCCAAGATCGAGTCCGGCGCGATCGACGAGAAATTCGTGGAGGTTCGGGTCCACGTCGCCGATCGCGTCCCCATGACGAGCCCTTCGAGGGGCGTGAGGCCCATCGTCGTATCGACGCTCTTGCCACGCCGAACAGCGCACGCGCTGCACCCGTTTCCGAGGTGTGCGGTGACGAGTCGAGTTCGGCGGGTGCTTTTGCCGAGCCGGCGCGCGGTTTCTTCCGCGACGAAACGGTGGCTCGTTCCGTGAAATCCGTATCTTCGGAACTTGTTCTCGTGTAGAGCTCGTACGGAATCGCGTAGAGAAACGCCGTGCGGCGGGAGGGTTTGATGAAACGCGGTTCGAAAACGGCGACGTGCGGCACCTCGGGAAAGCGCCTGCGCGCCGCTCGATGCCGGCGAGATTTGCCGGATTGTGGAGGGGGGCAAGCTCCGAGCACGCTTCGATTCCCTGCAGAACATCCGCATTGATCTCCACGCTATGATTAAACTTCTCTCCGCCGTGCACAACGCGGTGGCCTACTCCGAGGATTTTTAACCCGCCCATCTCGTGGAGAATTTCATCGAGCACTTCACCGTGACCAGCGTCAGGCAGCGATGTTTCATGACCTTCGCCGCCGGAGAATTTTGTTTTTACCCTCGCATCGGGTGAACTCAACCGCTCAGCCAAACCCTGGATCTCGGCTTTGCCGTTCTCGGGATCGATAATCGAAAATTTCAGCGACGAGCTTCCACAGTTGATGACGAGGATAAAAGACATGGAGAGATGTTTCTAGTGCTGGGAGACGCTCAGTCACGTTTCGCCCACACCGCTTGCTGGGAGCTTGGTTGGCCCGTGAAGATGCACGGTCCGGTCTCGGGCTTGCTCTCGAGGGGAATACAACGAATAGTCACGCTCAACTTATCCTTGATTTCCTCTTCAAGCTGAGCGCTGCCATTCCAATAGGCAAGAGCAAAGCCGCCATGGATCTCCGGTCTGGCCGAATTTTTCGGCGTGAAAAACTCATAAAATTCTGCCTTGCTCTCGATGATGTCGTGTGGCTGTTCCGAAATGCTGTCGCACGGGCGAGCATTTCAGCTTGTATCTCGTCCAATATCGAGGGGATGTGCCGCGGCAATTCCGCGGCACTCAAAAAGGACCTTTCCTTATGAGGTCGATCGCGGCGTGAGAGCGCCACCATGCCTTGCGCAAGATCGCGAGGTCCGATCTCAATGCGGACCGGGACGCCCTTTTTGATCCAGTCCCAACTCTTCACGCCGCCGCCCATGTCTCGCTGGTCGAGCTCGACATTGATCAGGTCGCCGTGGTAGCGAAGCTCGCGCAAGGACGCAGCGATTCTTTGCGCCGCTTCAAGCACTTTGGCGCGGCTCTCTTCCTTGGGTGTGATGGGAATGACGACCGCCTGAGCCGGCGCGATACGAGGAGGCAAAGCCAGGCCGTCGTCGTCACCATGGGCCATGATGAGCGTGCCGATTAACCTGGTGGTTGTCCCCCAGCTGGTTGTCCAGGCGTGCTCGAGCAGGCCGGCCCGAGACTGAAATTGAATACCGGCGGCTTTTGAGAAGTTCTGTCCAAGGAAATGGGAGGTGCCAGCCTGAATGGCTTTTCGATCCTGGAGCCATCGCCTCAATGCAAAGAGTCTGCAGGGCGCCGGGAAAGCGTTCGCTTGCGGTCTTCTCGCCGCTAATCACAGGTAGAGCGAGAAAATGCCGCGCGAAGGTTTCATAAACGCGCAACATCTTCAGCGTTTCCTCTCTGGCCTCCGCTTCGGTTTCGTGCGCGGTATGCCCCTCCTGCCAGAGAAACTCGGTCGTGCGCAGGAAAAGTCGTGGACGCAGTTCCCAGCGCACGACATTCGCCCATTGATTGAGCAAAATCGGGAGATCGCGCCAGGACTTGACCCACCGCGCGTACGCTGCGCCGATGATGGTCTCGGAGGTGGGCCGCACAACCAGCGGTTCGCTCAACGCTCCGGCAGGGATGAGTTTGCCATCTTTTGTTTCCAGACGATGGTGTGTCACCACGGCGCACTCTTTGGCAAAGCCTTCGACGTGTTCAGCCTCTTTCTCAAGATAGCTGAGCGGGATAAAGAGCGGAAAGTACCACGTTTCGATGTCCCGTTGCCTTGAACATCCCGTCCAGGACTGCTTGCATTCGCTCCCAAAGCGCATATCCCACGGCTTGATCACCATGCAGCCTCGAACTTCAGAGTTCTCGGCGAGATCTGCGGCGCGGATGACTTGTTGATACCACTCGGGGAAGTCTTCCCACGAGTCGGGAGATGGCATTTCGATCAGGCATGGAAACACCCAGCATCAACGGACCACCGCGCGCAATTCAACCGCAAACCGCATCTCGGACGAAAGAAAACCCACGGGTGCCACCATGCAGCGAACGCTGGGTCTTTCGAATTCGAGGCTTCGCCTCATTTCCGAGGGCCGACGGCGTGCCCTTCATAAAAGCCTGGGGCAACGCCCCAGTGACTGGTTACGCGCCTAAGCAGCGCTGAAAGCGCGATTCATCCTAGGCTAGCTTCCCTTCGCAGCCGCACCTTTCAGGAACATGACGTTGAGGGATGACGAAGGTATGTGTGTCGTATTAAAGCGATACGCCCATGGGTCGAGCTCTCCGGCTCCTTCCAAAACAAGTCAATTTTCCGGGGACATTGCCGGGGAGCTCAGCCGAGATGTCGGGGACGTGCTTTCTCCAAGGGCTCTAGAGGCTCTGCAGGAAGCGTTTGAAGAAGGCGACGCCTGCTTCGAGATCCTCGACTGCTATCCATTCATCGGCCGTGTGCGCTTGCTCGATTGAACCCGGGCCGAGCGCAACAGCCGGGGTTCCGGCTTCGCAAAGCACCGCCGCATCGCAGAACCATGGGGCACCCACGCAGCGCGCACCGCAGGATTCCAATACCCCGATCAACGGATGAATGGAGTCCGTTTTCGATGGGCTGGACACCTTTTTTCGTTCGATTTCAAGATCGGGAAAGCGCGCGGCCATAGAATCCAGCAGCGCGGAAAGATCCTGTTCAGGGATCGTTCGGATGTCGACTTCCGCTTCACAGACGTCCGGCACGATGTTGATTTTGGTGCCGCCGCGGATAGTGCCGACGCTGAATGTCGGCATCCCAAGTATCTTGTCGATCTGAGAGGCGAAATAGGTGCGAAGTTCCCGGCGCAAAACCGCGAGGGCCTCGACCATCTTTTCGATCGCATTTTCGCCTATCTGCGGCATGGAAGCGTGCGCGGCGCGGCCGCGCGTTCGGAGGGTCAGCCAGAGGACGCCTTTGTGCGCATTGACGATTTGCAACTGCGTCGGCTCGCCGACAATCGCGAAATCAAACCTCTCGGCGGCAGAGAGAGCTTTGGCGCCCTGCTGGCCGGCTTCCTCCCCATCAACCCAGCAAACCAGATTTCGTGGGAGAGATTTGACAAGGCAGCGCGGCATTCTCGCAACGCGATGAGCATCGCGGCCATCGAGCCCTTGGTGTCGGCTGCTCCTCGTCCGGAAATCTTGCCATTCCTTAATGCTGCCCCGAAGGGGTCGATCGTCATGCCGGCCACGCTCACCGTGTCTGTATGAGGCGCGAAGAGCAGCCGCGGTTTGCTCTTCTCGTGTGAAGGAAAGCGGGCGACAATATTTGGCCGGCCAGGCAGGATGCCTTCCACGCTAACTTCGGCGCCACAGGACCGCAGAAAACCAGCGACAAAGTCCGCACACTCCTGTTCGCCGGTGCGCGCCGTGCCGGGGTCGCCATCGGGATTGACGCTTGGGATGCGGATCAATTCTTGGAGGAGGTCGACGACAGTCATCGCTTCTTTTGCTGGAGGTACCACTCGATAAATTTTGGAATTCCTTCCGATATTCTGACTCTCGGGTGGTATCCAAGTAAGGCGCGAGCCTTGTCGATGTTTGCGCAGGTCAGTGGCATGTCCCCCTGCTGTTCGGGAAGATGCTCGATCATTGCGGTTTTTCCCAAGGCATTCTCAATGGCGACAATGAGGTCGGAGAGCGTGGTGGTCTGATTTTCACCAAGATTGAAAATCTCGAATGGCGTTCTGGTATACTTCAAGGCGCCGATCACGCCCTGCACGATGTCATCCACATACGTATAATCGCGCCGCGTTGAACCATCCCCATACTGCTGGACTGGCTTGCCGTGATAAATGCGGTCCGCGAACTTATGAATGGCGAGGTCGGGTCGCTGGGCGGGCCCATAAACGGTAAAGAATCTCATCACCACCACCGGGAGATTGTAGAGATGCGAGTAGTTCCCGCAAAGATGCTCAGCGGCAAGTTTTGTCGCGGCGTAGGGGCTCAGTGTCTGAGGAAGGGCGAGGTCTTCTGAGAAGGGCACCTTATTCGCGAGGCCATAAACAGAGGAACTCGAGGCCAGAAGAAACTGGCCCACCTCTCCCGCGCGCGCGGCCTCCAGCAGATTGAAGGTGCCGATGACGTTTGTTTGGATGTACGCAGAAGGATTCAGCACGGAGGGGCGGACGCCTCCCGGGCAGCAATGTGGATGATCGAATCGTATTTGCCCCGCGTGATGACCTCCTTCGTCTTCCCGGCATCACGAATGTCGCCTTCGATCACTTCGGCGCTTCCGTTGAAAGTCCTCACGTTTCCCCGCTTGATCGCCGGATCGTAGAAGTCATTGAAATCATCGAGAGCGGCGACAACATGTCCCTCGCGCAAGAGCCTTCGCACGACATGGGAACCGATGAAACCGGCGCCGCCGGTGACGAGAATCTTCATCGGGTAAGGCTAATTGGCCTGCGAAAAAGCCGACAAGGAATTTCCACGCCCTTCAGCCCATTCTCTGCGTCGCAGCCAAATGTCCACAGGCCAAAGCACTAGCGCCGCTGCAAGCAGCCACACAGCCAGTTCCCTTCGGCTGCTGGCCGCTGCGAGTCCAGGGCGCAGAATTTCATCCGGCTTGACCTCAAACTTTCCACCCGTGAGGGCGGAGAGTCCTGCAAGAGTGGCGTCCCATCTTTCATGACTTGGAACTCTGCGGGATAGTCTGGCGTCCAGGCTTGGGAGACCGGCCGGCCGGCTCCATCGCTCACGGCGATGATAGCCGGCCCCGGTCTCTGGCTTCTTGAGTGCGGCCCGGTAGAGGCCTGGCGCTATCTGCTCGGCGGGCACCGATACAGCGGCAGTTCCCTGAGCAGCAAGCGACACCGTGACATCAAGGTTGTTGCGGAAAGTTCCCTCGGCCGTCACCGCTTCGGCATCAACAATAAGGCGATCGCCTTCTTCCACAGTCTTGACGAAGAGATCGTTTCGTTCCGGCGGACGGGCGAGCATCCGCGCAATCTGCGCCCAGAATTTTCCATATCCAGACCAGCCCAGCCACTTCGGCGCCCCAGCGCGCCCTTTTGCGTCGCTGGTAAAGGCAGCAACCCGGCCCAAGCCAAAATGCCAATGAGCCCGAGTGTGGGTTCTCCCCGCTCGGTTGAGAGGAGGAGCTCAGCTCCAGGCTTCAATTTCGTTGTATTGAAACCGAGCGGCAAAGGTGCTTCCTCCCACGGAATGCCGCAGAAGGTTGCGCCCAGTACCCGCAGGCTGTGGCAGAAAAGCGTCCTCCCGCAGGCTGGATTCCGCTGCGCGCAAGGTTTCAATGGTAAACAGCCGGGGCAAAGTCGCCGCGTCGGCCGTTAAATAAAAGCGTCCGCCACCCTGCGCGGCGAGCTGACGAAGGAACGCGGATTATGCCTGCTCCTGTTCGGTGCCCGAATGCCACGACAGAAACAGTGATCCGGCTGGCAAGCATAGCCGCGGCCAAATCGAAAGCTGATCCGCCTTTGCTCGTGCTCATCGCAGACGGACTCGCAGGAACCTTTTTCCCTAGGCGTAAGAGGTATAGTCCAAAAAAGGATCACGTGTTTGATCTTCCGCCTGCGCGTCTCGCAGGCGAGGAAACGCCTCCGCAAGTGAGGTATAGATGTAGATACCTCCTCCGCCAGCGGTAATTCCTGCGATCCGCCTCGACGCGTTTTGCCTGTCGGTGATCGTGCCGAGGGGCACAACTTCCTGCACTCGGGTGTCCACGGCAAACAGGCCGAAGAGATCCTTTGGCTGCAGAACATCCAAGGCAAGGATCGCTCCTTCGTTGGCGAGAGCGATCTTCGTCTGCGTGCCGGCACTGGCGGACATCGACCCGGATCGGTCGAGAATCACCAGCAAAGCGACCACCGGCGTCTCCTCGCGTTCCTCACTTTCGATGCTCACTGGAAGCACGTTCGCCACCGACGTGCGGAAGTAGCCGCCAGCTGCCCCAAAACTCTCTTCCCCTCCCAGCATCAGAAATCCGCCGCCAATAAATTCGCGACCCATGTCTGTAAGGTTTTCATCTGGACATCAGAAAAGTCGGATGCCGGCGCTTCGGAAAAGGCAATCAAATCGAAGGCTTCAAACCCCTCGTTATCTGATGGCAGCCCACTCGGGGGCCGTATTTCCACATCAAAGTCGGCAGCCCGCAGTGCACCGGCCATGGGCTCTGCTTGAACGGGATTTCTGTCGATGATAAGGACCTTCGGTCTTTCCGCATGAACAAGGGCAACCTTCTTACGGTTGTTTTCCGCAACAGAATCATTGGGCGTAGTTACTCCGACTTCGTAGAGAGCACTGCGTCCCTGAGCGCGAAGATTGAAAAAGGTGACTCCCAGAAAGGCCTTGAGGCAATTCTGTATTTAATTCCGAAACGAGCAGGTCATTTTGATAAAGCCGCAATGAAGCGTTTGTGGCGGCGGTTGAGGAATAAATCTCTGCCGTGAGATCAAAAATCTCGCCTTCCCGCACCGTCCCGGGCAGTTTGTTCAATCGAGGCAGCAGGCTGCATCCGTCGGGGGCCGGACGCACCGGCACGGTGTCAATCTGGACGTTCTCCAAGCGCGCGGTGATACTGCAGAGGACTCGGACCTGCTGTGGCAACGCCATCACTGATGAGCACAATGCGGGAGGGTCGATCAGCAGGCATGAGCGTAGCCGCAAACGGGAGAGGCACGGATAAATCGGTCGCCTCGTTGCCCAATGATGCCACTGGTTCTCGCGAGGAGCGAGCTCCGAAGGCCTTGGTGACAAGAGGCTCACGTGCAAAGACG
>CAWDIZ010000010.1:0-100692 GCA_963802475.1 uncultured Alphaproteobacteria bacterium | reverse complement strand
AGGTGGCCGGGAACCTGATAGAGGTGCGGGCAGAAATTCAGCAGCCACTTGTCGCCCATCACGGCGATGTTGTAGAGCCACGGCGTCTCGTCGGCGACGCTGACGACTACGTCCTTGCCGACGGCTTCGCGGATATTGATCGTCGCGGCGGGCGAGGGGCCGCCTTGCTTGAAGCCGCAGACATTCGGAATGGTGGCGAGACGTTTCGCCAGTTTTTCGGTGATCGGGAAATAGGCCGCGGGATATTGAACAGCACGATGCCGATGTCGGTGCGGTCGGCCACGAATTTGTAGAAGTCGTAGACGGCATCGTCGCTGTTGGAAGCGACATAGGGCGTCAGGATGATGGCGAAATCGACGCCGCTTCCCACGCGTGCTGGCAAAGATTGACCACCTCATACGGATTCTGGTGGTGGCATCCGGCGATGATCGGGATGCGGCCCTTGGCGGTTTCCACGTTGATCTCGTGGACGCGCTTCCGCTCCTGGTTCGTCATCGACCAGAACTCGGCGACATTGCCGATGCAATAGTGGCCGGCGATCTTCAGCTTGCTTATGCAGTGATCGAGGTTGAAGGCACTGCCCTTCTCGTCCAGGCGGTCGTCGTCGGTGAAGTTGGTCGGCAGCGCCGTCCAAACACCATTGAGCTTGGTGCGGGCATATTCCTTGGCTTCGTTCTTGCGGTATTTCATTGGCGTTCTCCCTCCCAGGGGCTCTGATTCAGGTATCGAGAAATGGCTCTGTCGCGCCTTTCAGAACCGGCACCTCGAAGGCGACGATCGTCATGCAGATCAGACCATAGTAGCCGAGGATGCCGACAAGATCGATGAGGGCTCGGCTGCCGATTTCGCCCTCGGCCTTGCGATAGGTTGCTTCCGAAACTTTGCGGTTATTCAGAAGCTCGTGCGTAAAGGCATGCACGGCCGCTTCGTCGGAGCGTTCGAATCTCGGCTGCTTGCCGGTGCGGATCGCCTCGATCACCTTCGGGTCAAGACCGGCTTGCTGGGCGATCGGCGCATGCACGGCCCACTCGTATCCCGCCTTCCAGTAGGCGCCGATCGTGATGATGGCGAGCTCGGAGAAGCGCGGCGGCAGCACAGTGTTGTAGCGGCAGAAAGCGCCGAGCGCCTGCGCGCGTTCCGCAAGTTCGGGTGAGTTGACCCATACCCGCAGCGGCCCGGCACGACGCCCCGCGGACCGGCCAGGATGGCGTCATAGACGCGGCGCTGCTCCGGATCGAGCTTCTCGAGGACGATATCGGGCAGGCGCGGCATCGCTACTCCAGTTCAGGCGCTGACTGTTCTCACCAGCCGTGCGGCTCGGTCGCGAGAATGCCCAGCCGGTCGAGCTCGGCTTCAAGCTCCTTGGCGCGTTCCGCCGTCACCGGGCGGTTCGGCAGGCGCGGATTGCCGACCGGGCGGCCCATGATAGCCCACATGGCTTTGGTGGGAGCGGGATACTCGGTCTTGGTCAGCGAGTACATCACCGCCATCTTGTCCTGCAGCGGCAGCGCCTCGGCGATCTTTCCGGCCTTGGTCGTGTCGAAGAGATCGGCAACGAGCTTCGGGCAGATGCCGCTCTGGATCGACATGCAGGCCACGCCGCCGAGAGTCAGCGAGGGGATCGTCCACTCCGTTCCGACGAAAAGTCCGAAGTCAGGACGAACGCTGCGGCCCGGCGCGCGCCAGCGCCATATAGGTTTCCCAATTGTGGCTGGCTTCCTTCACGCCGATGAGCTGCGGAAACTGTTTCATCAGGCGGATCAGGAGGTCGGGCGTGATGCCGACGCCGTCCATGATGGTGGGCGAGATGTAGCCGATGAAGGGCAGGCCGGTGGCCGAGATGATCGCCGCAAAATGCTCGTAGAGCGCACCGACCGGCGGCTTCCAGTAATACGGGCTGATCGCCATGATGCAGTCGGCGCCGGCTTTCTCGGCATGCTTGGCCAACTCCACGGCCTGGTCCGTGCCGGGCGTGGAAACGTTCACGATCACCGGAACGCGGCCGTTGCTGGCTTCGATCGTTGCTTCCGCCAGCGTCTTGCGCTCTTCCAAAGTGAGGTTGAGCGACTCGGCGAGATGGAGATTGATGCAAAGCGCATCGCAGCGCTGCTTCATCAGGAACTCGACCACGCGGCCGTACAGACCGAGATCCACCTTGTTGGCGGCGGTGAACGGAGTGATGGGGCACTGAATGATCCCGCGCGGAACGCCGGTCATTCGCTTCTTTTCCGGCATGCTAGGCGTCCTTGATCCACTTGCGCGCTTCCGCGCGGACTTTGTCCTCCTGCGGAGTGCCGCGGATGCAGAGGTCGGCCGAAGCGTCGGAACCATGAACCTTGTTGCGCCACAAATGCAGTCGGATTTGTTTCGGGTATTTGGCCAATTCTCGCGGGTCCAGGTGTTCCGAGAGGTCGATGCCGGGCTCGACCGCGTCAACTCGGTCCCGTTCATAGACCGCGAAACGCCGCCAGATTTTCCATTCCCCCTTCTCCTTTGCGAGGAGGTGAATTCGGCGGCTCCAGGTAATGAAATCCATCTCCACGCCTTTGATGCCGCGCCTCATATAAAGGCTGATATCGCACTCACAGGTCGCGCGATCGCCGTTGATCACGATCCAGGGGCTGCTGGCGACATGCTTCTGCTCGCCGCCTTCCTCACGCGCCGTTTCCAGTTTCTTGCTCGCGGCCTTGACGAAATCGGCCGGCTTGCCTTGCCACCAGGAGGAGGTGAACTCCGCTTCCGAGTGGTAGCACTCCGCCAGCTCGTCCCAAAAGCCGGAATCACGCGTGATGATCGATTTGGAAATGAGGTTAAGGATCTCGCTGCGGTCGATCGTTTCCTGCATTCTTTTTTCGTCAATCATGAGACGGAGTTCTCCTTTGCGTTCCCGGGCCGCTTCCACGCGTCTGAAGACGGGGCTATTCGGCTGCCTGGGCTTTGGCGCTTTCGCCGGAAATCGCGCTATTGACCAGCGGCAGCACCTTTTCCGCAAGGAGAATCATGGAGCGCCGGCCGAGATCGCGGTCGAGCCAGTCCTTGCCAGCGTAAAGCAGGGTGCCGAAATCGCCGATCTGATCGCGGAAGGCCAGGATCTGGTCGGCGACCTTCTCCGGCGAGCCGTGGATGATGAGCTCGTTGCACACCATGTCGGTCGTCACCGCCTCGTCGGACATGTCACGGCTGGCTTTGAAAAGTTCGGCGCGGCCGTTTTTCTTCAGCTTGGTGACGAGGGAATGGTAATAGAAGCGATAGGGACTATTGGGCGCGGTGGCGTAGGCCTCCGCCGTCTTGTCGTCGTCGGCAACGAAAATACTCTTCGCCACCCGCCAGTTGGCGGGATCGGCGGGCCGGCCGCCGCGCTCGCAGCCTTCCACGTATTTCGGCCAGTGGCTCTTGACCCATTGCGGCATCAGAAAATTGGCGGAGATCGGCTCCCAGCCGCGCACCGCCGCTTCCGTTACGCCCTTCGAGAATGGCGCGACCGCCGTTACGACGATCGGCGGATGTGGCCGCTGCAATGGCTTTGGCAGGAAGCCCTGGCCGATGTCGGTCATCATCGTGCGCTCAGTCGAGACCGTCCAATACTTACCCTTGATATTGTACGGCGGCTCACCGGCCCAGATGTCGAGCACCTGATTGATGGCTTCCAGAAACATCTCGTTGCGGTTGGCGTCGAGATTGCCGAACACCTCCGCGTCCGAGAGTAAGCCACCAGGGCTGATGCCGAAGATGAATTGGCCGTCCAGCAGGTGGTCGAGCATGGCGATCTCGGCAGCGATGCGCGCCGGGTGGCTGTTCGGCATGTTGACCGTCCCGGTACCGAGCTTGATGTTCTTGGTGGCGTCGGCGAGGGAGGCGATGAACATGGCGCAGGAGGTGATGTTCTCGGCCTGATCGGTCGAGTGCTCGCCTACATAGCCCTCGACGAAACCCAGTTCGTCGGCAAGCAAGAAGGCCTCGCGATCCTCGCGGAGACATTGCCGCCAGTCTTTGCCGA
Source organism: uncultured Alphaproteobacteria bacterium (assembly GCA_963802475.1). Taxonomy (GTDB): domain Bacteria; phylum Pseudomonadota; class Alphaproteobacteria; order Rhizobiales; family Xanthobacteraceae; genus CANKHA01. The sequence goes on along the minus strand of CAWDIZ010000010.1, from coordinate 96,695 downwards.
GAGGATGGATCGGCATCGTGAAAAAGCCGAGCTTCATTGCCAGGACCCGTCGTTACGAATGCCGCCATGCTAAGGATCGGCCCGACGCCCTTGAAATCATTTATTCTATCGTAAGGTATCGGGTTTGGTGATGACCGGTGAGAGCCAGCGAGCGCGAGCGGAAGGACTCCGGCGGGCATGAGACCCTTCATTTTCTTTGGTCCTCACCGTGCGCCCGCCCTCCTACTGTGTGATATTGATGGGTCGCATTATGAAAGACGATTTGCGTCACTAGAAAGCCCAGGCATTCTTTTGGGCTGCAGGGGAGGTTCGGAAGCCTAATGAAGCCGGTCGAAGCAGCGGTTATCGGAACAGGATGGTGCGGCGGCATCCGGGCGGAAACGCTTTCACGTTCGGCACTCGTCCACAAACTGCATATCTGCGAGATTCGTCCTGACCGCCTGGCCGAGGTGAAGGCGCTGACCAATCCTGCGAACGCCACGCTCGACTACCACGACATCATCCGCAATCCCGACATCTCCGTGGTCTACATCTCGACGACGCCCGAATCGAACCATTATCCGATCGCGCGCGACTGTTTGAAGGCGGGAAAACATGTGCTGCTCGAAAAGCCAATCGCGCTTGAGCTTTCGGAAGCGGATGAGCTGATCGCGCTGGCTCGTCGCGGCAACCTCAAATTCACGATCGGCTATTCGCAGCGCTTCAATCCAAAATTCGCATACGCGAAGAAGAAGATAACCGACGGCACGCTCGGCAATGTGGTTTCCCTTATGGTGAGCCGGCATCTTTCACGCGCTCTTGGCAAGAAGATCGGCTCGCGTGGAAAATTATCGCCCGTAGTCATGGAATCGACCCACGATCTCGATTTCGTGTTCTGGCTGCTGGAGCCTGCGAAACCCGTGCGCGTCTATTCGCAAGGCGCTTATGGGATCATGCAAGGCGTCAACGGGTCGTTCGACTGCATGTGGACGACGGTCAACATGGACAACGGCGCGCTGGTGGTGATTGGCGGAGGCTGGAACCTGCCGCCAAGCTATCCGAATTTCTGTGCGACCTGGCTTGAGATCACGGGCACCGAGGGGGCGCTCATCCTCGACGATACCCATCGCGACAACTGGCTCAACACGATGCAGCGCGGCACGGAATACCCGATGTCGACCATGCCGGGCGAGCAGGTGGATCACGTCTTCGCCGGCCAAATGGGACCGGAGACCATCCATTTCCTGGAGTCCTGCATCCTCGACCGTCCTCCGATGGTTGCTGCCGAACACGCCCGCATGGTGATGGCGACCTATCTGGCCGCCGATCTGTCGGCCGACATCAACGAGCCCGTCGATCTGCCGCTCTCCAACGCGGCGATGGCGGCGATCCATGACATGACGGGAGGCCAACGTGCGAAGGTCGGCTAAGGGCATCGGCCTTGCGATCGTCGGGGGAGGGCGCGTTGGCCTTATCCGGGGCGAAGTTGCGGCCCGCCACCCCGCTGTCGAATGGATTGGCGTCGCCGAGAAGAATCCGGAACGCGGCAAGTTCATCGCCGAAAGGATCGGGGCCGATTTTGTCACCGCCGATCATCGCGAATTGCTGCAGCGCCCCGAAGTGACCGCGGCAATCATTGCCACTGACGAGCACCTGCACGTCGATCCAATCATCGCGAGCATCGAGCGTGGCCTTCCAATGCTGATCGAGAAGCCGCTCGCCACCGATCTCGGCGAGTCGGCCCGCCTGCTTAAGGCCATCAAGGATGCCAAGCTCGACGCGATTGTTGGTTATACGCAGCGCTTCCGGCGCAAGTGGCTAGTAGGCAAGGAGAAGGTGCGCACAGGTGCGCTCGGTGACGTGACGCTCGTCACCTCGCGGGCGTTCATGAACCGGCTCGTGGCGATCGACAATTACAAGCGAACGGACAAACCCGAGACGATCTCGCCGATGGTCATTTCGGGTACGCACGCGCTGGACATCGTCATGTGGTACATGGAGGCAAAGCAGCCGGTCGAGGTCTATGCGCGCTCTGTCGACAAGGTGCTCGGGCCGACCTGGAAGGGCATCGACGCGACCGCCGGCATGATCATGTTCTCCGACGGCAGCGTCTACCATCTCAACATTTCCTGGGCCTTGCCGGTGACCTGGCCTGGAGCTGTCTACAGCCTGGAGGTTGCCATCAACGGCACCGACGGCGTCCTCACCATCGATGACACGCACCGCGACATGGTGCTGGCGGTGTCGAAGCCGCAAGCGGAAGGCTACGCGCCTGACCAGAGCCGGCTGGTCGACTTCCTCGGCAGCTATCCGCCCGGCGACATTGCGCTCGGCGAGTTGCGCGGTCCCATGCGCGAAGAGACGGATTCCTGGCTCGCCCGCGTCTCGATGGGCTTGCCCACGCAGGCAGCCACCGCCGCGGAGGCACACCGTAACCTCATGCTGACCAAGGCGCTCGACCTATCGGCAAGACGCAAACAGCCTGTCGCGCTGCCGCTTGAGCCGGAACAGGAGCGCGAGATGGTGCGCGAGCTCGCCTTCGTCTGAGCTTAGATGACTGGATCGTTCAGGCGACCGCCGCCGACTCCTGAACGGTCGCCCACCGCTGGTTCAATCGCACGGCCTCGTCATGGAGCATGTCGAAAAACGCCTCAGCTCCCGCCGACATAGAACGCCGCGACGGCTCGATGAGCACGAGATCGAGGGTGAAAGGCGGATCGGCGATCGGATTGATGGTGAAGAGCCGGGGTTCGCTGTCGTCCGCCATCATGAGACCAGGCAGCACCGTCATCCAATCGGTGCGGGAAATGAAATCCAAGGTGCCGAGCATCGCGTCCAGTTCGAGCAGACGCTCGACCTGAACGCCGTTTGACGCGAAATAGGTTTCCAAGAGACGGCGCCGCGTGTTCGCCTGCCCGGGGACGACGAGTTTCAGAGGGCCGAGCTCGGCGAGCCGCAACGGCGCCAGTTGGACCAAACCGGAGCGGGTGCTGGAGATCAGAAGCTCCGGCGTGCGCAGGAACAGGCTGCTCTTCAGGCCGGCTCCACCGGAAAAGGCAGGGACGATGGCGAAGTCGAGCTCGTTCGCCTGAACACGCTGCGTCAGCATGGCGCTGTATCCCTCGACAACCCGCACAACGAGGTTGGGATGAGTATCGATGAATTTGGCGAGGACGGGGGCGAGGGCGCAACGGGTCATTGTCGGCATGAGGCCGACCACGATCTCTCCATCGAGGCCTGTCGCGTAGCCCCGGACGGTACGGTCCGCTGCCTCATGCGCGCGCAGCACGTCAATGCAGCGTCGATAATAACCGTCCCCCGCCGGGGTGGGGACAACCCGTGCCTTGTCCCTGGAGAAGAGTTTGACCCCGAAGGTCTCCTCGAGCTTGCGAATATGCTGCGACACGCCCGATTGCGTTGCATTCTCCCGAACGGCGGCCGCCGTGAAGGACCGCTCCTCGTAAGCAGCAATGAACAACCGGATATCGCGCAGGCTGCCGGACATCTGTGTCATCCGAAAATCTGATGAATATTAGCAGATCATATTATTTCGGGTAATACAACAATGCCTATTACCGTGTGCTGTGGCCCCACGCGCGCTGAATCGGCTCGGTCGGGACAAGCAGGATACGATGACGGTGCACGGCATTTCCTTCGAGCAAGACGCGGTCGATGAGCGGCATCTGCGCCATGCCCTGAGCCGGTTCGCCACGGGCGTCACGGTCGTCACCACCCGCACCACCGACGGCAGGCTCGAAGCTCTGACCGCCAATTCGTTCTCCGCGCTTTCGCTCGATCCGCCGTTGGTGCTGTGGAGTCTTGGGCGGAATGCGTCGTCGCTTCCGGGCTTTCTCGGTTCCGGTTACTTTGCCGTGAATATCCTGGCGGCAGAGCAACGCGAACTGTCCCACCATTTCGCGACGCGCGCGGAAAATAAGTTCGCCAATCTCGATCACGCGGTCGGCCTCGGAGGCTGTCCGCTGCTCTCCGATACGCTCGCTACCTTCCAATGCAGAACGGAAAACACGGTTGTGGGCGGCGACCACATCATTTTCATCGGCCGGGTTCACCGGGCGACGTACCGCAACGGCGAACCGCTGATCTTCAGCGCGGGCCAATATTGCACCCATGCGCTGCTCGGCGGTGCGGCTGAGCAATAGAGTTGATCACGAAATCGGTGTTACATCTCGGCTGCGCACCGGCGCCGTCCGGTATCGGGCCTGGCGTCAATCGGGGAGAAAAAGATGATCCGCGCCGCAATCGTCGGGCTCGGCTGGTGGGGCAAACACATGGTTCGGCGCATGAAGGACTCGGATGCGCTGCGCATTGTCACGGCGATCGAGACCAACCCGGCGCATGAGAGCTTCGCTACCGAACATGGCTTGAGTTTTACGACGGATTTTGCGGGCCCGCTGAGGGATCCGGAAATCGACGCGATCATCCTCTGCACGCCGCATTCCATGCATTCCGAGCAGGTGTTGGCAATCGCTGCCGCGCGCAAGCACGTCTTCTGCGAGAAGCCGCTCGCCTTGAAGCGCAGCGATGCGGAGCGCTCGGTCAAGGCATGCCGCGAGGCCGGAGTCGTGCTCGGCATCGGTCACGAGCGGCGCTTCGAGCCCGCCATCGGCGAACTCCGGCGGCTGATCCGCGCCGGCGCGCTTGGCACGATCATGCATGCGGAGGGCCATTTCAGCCACGACAAGCTTGCCAATGTTCCGGAGGGGGATTGGCGCACCTCGCCGAAGGACGCACCAGCGGCCGGCATGACCGCGATGGGCATTCATCTCACCGACCTGTTCGTCGAGCTCCTCGGCCCCATCGCGGAAGTTTTTGCGGCGACCACCAGCCGGGTGGCCTTCAAACAGACCGGCGATGTGATCTCGGCGCATCTACGCTTTGCGTCCGGCGCTACGGGTTACATCAACGCGATCCTCGTGACGCCGCTCTATATCAAGCTCGTCGTCTTCGGCTCGAAAGCCTGGGTCGAGGTGCGTAACCACACGCATCCGGACACGCCAGGACTGACGACCCTGACCGTGCATTACAATGATGGACGTGCCGAGAGCCGCGACTACGAATGGGCCGACACCGTCAAGGCAAATCTCGAAAGCTTTGCCCGGGCCATCGAGGGCAAAAGTCCTTACGTCTTCACCGACGAGCAGAAGGTTGCGAACATCGCGGCTCTTGAAGCGATCTGTCGATCGGCCGCGACCAACACGGCCGTGGTAGTTGAACCGGTTACCTAAGTTAGGGCACCCACGGAACCGCGAAAGGACGAGCCACAAAAAAGGATCGCTCTGGCCTTAAACTTGCGACGTTCGATTGGTTGTGAATTTATCGGGGCGCTACTTCTATTCCTTGGCTGCCAATGCGCTTTTTACGACTGCGATCACTTCCGGAGGTTGGTTTAACGCATCCGTGACGAGCTTGAGTACGTCGTTGCCATAGGCAGGATCTACAGGAAGAGCCAGCTTTTCGGCCTTGGCGTTAAGTTCTGGGTCTTCCAGTGCTTTCTTGTAAGCGTCACGCAGCGCCTCCATGCGATCGGCAGGAATGCCGGGAGGGCCGGCGGTCAGGCGTGCAATATCACCCTGCGATTGAATCAGCGTGACAAAGGTCAGGCCCTTGGGATCCTTGATCAGGTCGCGCACCTGCGGAAGGTCTGTTTGCTTGCCGCCAATCTGCGCGACAAATCGGCCATAGCCATTTTTGACAAACTGCTCGAACGAAGAACGCGAACCCATGGTGCCGGCAGCCTCCCCCCGGCGCATGGCGAGTTGGTCCTCATTGCCGTTGTAACCGGTCAGAACCTTGATCGGGAGTTTGAGAATATTTGTCAGCGAAGAGATTTCAACATAGTTCGCGCTGCCGATGCCGGTGGTAGCAAAGTTCAACGGTGTCTTCGATTCCACAATCTCCTGAAATGTTTTGATCGGCTGTTGCGCAGAGACCAGGAAAATCCGCGGTTCCGAAGCGGCCTTCCCAACCCACGACATCTTGGTGAGATCAAACTTGACGCCGTCGGCGTTGATCAGCTGATTGTAGATCAGGCCGGTGTTGAAGGTGCCGATGGTCAGCCCGTCCGGCTTCGACGCATAGATCGTGTTGGCACCGACGATGTGACCCGCGCCGGGGACGTTCTTAACGACGAAGGTAGAGCCAGGCAGATACTTCTGCATGTATTCAGTGATCATTCGTGCATACGTGTCGTAGCCACCGCCCGGTGCGGTAGCGACGATGTAGGTCACGGTCTTGCCCTTATAGAAATCAGCGCCCGTCTGTGCTTGCGCGGCCGGACTGGCTAACCCCGCCGCCGTCAGCAGGACTGAACCGATGGAAAAATTTCTGATGTTCATTGCTCTTATCCCGTTACATTTGTTGGCAGTCTTGTGACCTCAAGGCTGGATGGACTCCACGAACCATTCGGCCGGCACTTCGTGGCCGACGCCTAGTTCACGGCAGCCGCTATAGATGAGATGCGCGAGCGCGGTGAACTGGGCACCGACGCCCGTGCTGTTGAGAAAGAACGTGCGTTGCTGCGGAGTCTGTCTCGCCTTGACCTTTCCTGCCACGAGCTCCCCAAGATCGGGAAAGTCGTTCCAGTCCAGATCGCGCAGAGGATGATCGCGTATGACGAACCCGAAGCGCTTCTCCATCGCGGCGAAGTCGGTGGATACGTATTCATGCTCCTTCATGCGCGTGTGGAAGACCACGACATCCGCCTCCTTGAAGCAGTCGTCCATGGGTTCGTCACGCTGCATGCAGCTGAGGTGCATGCCTGGCTTGAGCCAGGCCGCAGGGAAAAATGGAACGCGGCTGTTGGTCGCCGTCACGGCGATATCGGCGCCATCTACCGCAGTCTCTGCGCTTGCTACCGCCGTGATTTCGATCCCGAGAGAAGCTGCCATGGATTTGGCAAATGCCTCAGCTTCGCCCGCTGTCGGGCTGTAAACACGGACCTGCCGGATCGGCCTGACTTCCTTCAGAGCAGCCAATTGCGGCCCCGCCTGGCCTCCCGCACCGATAAGCCCGACAACCGATGACTGCGGACGGGAAAGATACTTCGCGCCAATCGCGTTGATTGCACCGACCGTGAAGCGTTGCAGCATTCCGTCCTGGATGATCGAAATGAGTTCGCCCGTTGCAGAGCTGAATAGAAAAACCAGTCCAACGTAGGACTTGCCCGTTGCAGCCGGAATCTTGATCCGTCTGCGAAGGCCATTGACCTCGGGGAAAGCAACAACATCCGAGGTGACGCGGATCGACGCCGCGTGCAGGCGAGGGATGGCGCCGTCCAAGGTCTTGAACTGATGCGCTGCCGGCACGTCGGCCCCGATTTCCGCGATGGTGGGCGCGAAGAGATCCGTACGCCCGCGGTAAACAGCGCCTCCAGCGCCCAAGTCCCGATATAATTGCTCAAGCGCAGCGATGGTGTTTGACATCGTCAAAACCTTCGCGGCGTCGTCATTGGACAGCATTAAGGTCATTGTGCCCCTCTACCAAGTCGAGGAGCCCAATGTATCTCCTAAACCGAAGAAAAGGCCATCAACATCGGACGGTTGGAGTTCAAGTCCTCCCTGGCCACCATTTTTCAGGCAGCTGCGAAAGATACTCCGAGGTGAGGATACTCCGAGGTGAGGCGGCTCAATAAGCGCTTTCGTTGCCCGCCAGGACGAAGCAGCTGCGCAGGGCGATGCGCATGTCAAGCCAGATGCTCCAGTTGTTGATGTACCAGAGGTCGTGCTCGACGCGCTTTTCCATGCGCTCGATGGAGGCGGTCTCGCCGCGGAAGCCGTTAACCTGAGCCCATCCGGAAATGCCCGGCCTCACATGCTGCCGAAACGCATAGGCTGCAATGGCGCGCCCGTATTCATTGTCGTGGGCGAGGGCGTGCGGACGCGGGCCGATGAGCGACATATCGCCCTTCAGCACATTATACAGTTGCGGCAGCTCGTCGATGCTGGTCCGCCGCAGCACGCGGCCCACACGGGTGATCCTGGCATCGTCCCGTTTCGCCTGAAGAATTGTGTCACCATCCTCCAGCACGGACATGCTGCGGAACCTGAAAATCAAGAACGGCCTGCCATTGAACCCGTTGCGCTGCTGCCGGAAGATCACCGGTCCGGGCGAGTCGAGCTTGATGATCAACGCCGTGAGCAGCAGAAGCGGCGACAGGGCCACCAGCAGCCCAGCGGATACAACGATGTCAAACAGCCGTTTCACCGATCGCTCCGCCATCGTCAGCGGCTGGCGCTGGAGCTCAATCGCAAACTCCTGATTGACGTCGCCCGCAAGGCTCAGTAGCGCGCTGACGGTTCGATCCGGCAACAATCGGACGGGCAGCGGCGACAGGCGCAGGTGCCGCCGCGCCGTGTTCAATTGCTGTTTGTTCTGCCAGTTTAGGGCGAGAACGATCTCTTCGGCGCCTCGTGAACGCGTAAGCTTCAGCAGGGCGTCAAGCTCGTCACTATTCAAGCCGTGCAGCAAGGGAACGCGGCCGACCTCCATCAGGCCGTGCTGAGCCAGCAATTTCCGTGGCGTCAACGAGTGCAACTCCGCCGGATCGCCCGCGACTACGGCGCGCCTGCCCGTCAGCGTTCCGTGCCGCACCGAACGCCGCAGCAAGGTCGCCGCGATCGTTCTCGAAACGGCAAGCGAGAGGCCGCCGAGTACAGCGAAGGTCACGACCGCTCCGCGCGACGAAGAGGCGCCGACCTTAAGCAGAAAGAGAACCAGGGAAAGCAGCAGCACGGATAAAGCCCAGCCACCCAATACGCGCGTCATGCACGGACCGGAATCGAGCAGGCACTGAAAATCGTAAAGGCCGAATGCGCGGGCGACGAGAACGTAGAAGGTCGCGGCAAGAATGCAGGTCCCCGCCAGAATCCCGACGTCTTGAATAAAGTTAGGGACGGCAATCAGGTGGTAGGCGAAACCGCCGGCGAAGCAGGACGCAACCACGGCTGAAATATCGATGGCGGCGATCTGCCACTTGAAGCTCGCATGCGAGATCGGCACCCGGGATTTTGAAATACTTTTTTCGAGAAAGCGCGCATAAGTTGCACTATCCAATTGCGCCATATGTTACTCACCTGACTTTGCTTTTTTTGATCCGTCGCCAACCGATAACTAGTTTTCTTGATCACGCAACGCAACAATCGTGGCAAGCGTGCGGAATTTTTTGGCAGTAAAAATGATGCGTCGGCGTTACGCTCGGAGATGACTACGCAAACCATCGCTCAGCAACATCAGACCGATTGGTTCCTTCATAACAGCCATGAAGAAAACACGACGGTACTTGAGCGCTGCTTTCGGGGTGCGGTCACACCACGCGAACGGTGTCGCCTTCGAGTGCGACGCAGGTGAGATTGCCGGTCGCGTAGGCGCCGGTATCGATGTTGATACGCTGTGGGAGGATCTCGGGCTCCATGACCGGCGTGTGCCCGTGCACGACGACCTTCTCAAAATCGCCTCCCTCGTATTCGAGGAATTCGTTTCTTATCCATAGAAGATCGTCGTCATTTTGGCGCGACAGTGGCACGCCCGGCCTTACGCCGGCGTGCACGAAGAAATAATCGCCGCAGACGTAGGAATCGCGAAGCTTATTGAAGAAGTCCCGGTGGCGGCGCGGGAGCATTCGGTTGAGTGACGCGCAAAGCTCTATCTGCTCCTGACGATTGGGGCGCAGCCCGGGCTGCAAGCCATAGGATACCAGCGTTTCCCGTCCACCGATCTGCTGCCAGTGCTCGAGGACCGCAGGATCCTGCAGAAATGCGACAAGAAGTTGCTCGTGATTACCGCGCAGGAAAACCGTTTCACGGAAGTCACTGCGCTGCAGGAGTTGTGTGATCACTTCCGACGAGGACGGCCCGCGATCCACATAATCTCCGATAAAAACCTCGATATCGCGAAATCCGGGATGATCGGCGCTGTCCCAATCAATTCTTGCGAGGGTTTGCTCGAGAAGATCCGCGCGGCCGTGAATATCCCCTATGGCGTAAACGCGGATGCCGCGCGGCACTACTGCCACCCTCCCGTTTTGCATTAGCCCCTTCTCACAAGGAATTGTCTGAAGCTACCTCGACATCAAAAAGGCTTTGGACTCGATTGAATGCCCACGTAGATACCTTCGGCGGCAAATGTTTCAACAATGAGGCAACATGAAACCGTAAGAGTCCTGCAGAGTTCTGCGCACAAAATGCTCAACGTAGGAGCGCTGCGCACGAAATGTGCAACCAAATGCGAATTCGGGCTTTGAGAAAATTTGGTTCAGTTAATTGGCAGCAACTCGTTATCGGCCTCTGGCTTTTCGGAGTCGCGCTGCTGATCTTTCAAGTGAAAGATTTCCCAGCTCCGAAAAGCGGCGCCGGCCAGATAACCGATCTGCAATCCAGCGAGCGCTGTCGCCATCATCATCGCCAAATGCCAGCCTTCCGCGGCCGACACGAGCAGTTGAACGAAAATTGCGGCACCGCGAATCCAACAAGCGGAATCAGGATGTGAAACTTGAAGCGTTGCGCGAGTGCGGCTCCAAGTAGAAATGCTGTTATCGCGGTTATCAGCATGGCAAGTGCCTTCTGGCCATTCTGGCGTAGCACCAGTATAGGCCAGATCAAGAGGTATTCGCATGTTTCGCACCGCATAAATGTCGTTCTGATGTCGCGTGTGTGACCAGAGCAACAGCGGTTCTCTTGGGTTCCCCGACAAGTCGGCAACATGACACCGCAGCATCGGCTCGTGAGGGGAGTTCATGCGCGGATGTTTTTGCGTCTTTCGCGCTCCGGCATGGAGCGATCGCGACAAGGACATTCTCTACATCTCGAATGCGCAAGCGGTGGAGGTCGTGAAAGCGTTGCAGTACAACGGCGCAGGAATCCATCACCACGGTCAACGCGGGGTACACGCTGAAAGGAAGTTTGTAACACCGGCTCGGCCCGGCGATGGCGATCGGTCTATGCGCGCTAACGATATCGGCTGCTTCGCGCCGTGGTCTGTTGATACCGCTCATGTAGGGCAGCGAACAGAAACTGACCGGTATCGACGGTGCGTCATGCTGCTTTTTGTGGCGGCGGCCTATGCCGTTGTCGGCTGGCCGCTTGCTTTCGGCAATTTCGGCGCCACCGGCGAAGAAGCGCGGGAGTTGGAGCAACTTGCCCAATCCGATATAGCCAACCAGATCATCTGGCTTGCGCTCTTCGGCGCCGGAGTCTTGCTTGTGGCGCGACGCGTCATCCGCGACCGCATGCTGCCGATCATGACGCTCTCTCTGACCATGATCTCTGTTTATCTGCTGCTTGCCCTTGCGAGCAGCATGTGGGCGCTCGCGCCGGATATCTCGCTGCGCCGAGCGCTCCAGCAGGTCCTGGTCGTTTTCATCTTCACAGGCGTCACGATGTTCGTGCGCGACAAGCTGCGGGTGCTGAACGCCGTTTTTGCGGTGTTCGCCCTGGCGATCGTGCTGAACACGGTGCTGATGCCCGTTATACCGGCGGGTCCGCTTGGTTATGCGGGCATCTATGCCCAGAAGAACGCATTGGGCGCTGTGGCGGCGCTCACTCTCATATTCTCGATCTGTTATCTCCTGTCCAACGCGTCGATATATAAGATCTTCACGGTGCTGATCGCCGTTCTTTCGGCGGGGCTGCTGCTCATCAGCCAGTCGAAGACGTCGCTGGGTCTGGCGCTGCTGTGTCCCATCATGGCCTCGGTTATTGTCGTCATCTCACGCCTGTTCGGGATGCCCCTGGTCGGCGCGTTGCTGGTCGTTTTCTCGGCCGCATCTATTTTGTTCTTTCTGGTGGTCGATGGTCTGCAAATCTCCACCGAAGACCTGTCGATGCTGCTATTCAACGACACCACTTTCACCGGCCGAAGGTATATCTGGAACTATGTTTTGACCCTTCACGAACAGAATCCATGGCTTGGATGGGGCTATCAGTCTTTCTGGTCCATCAGTCCGGAGTCGCCGAGCATGAAGGCCAGCGGTTTCATCGCCGGCTTAAACCAGTCCCACAACGGTTATGTCGATATTCTCCTGGAAACGGGAAAGATCGGACTGAGCCTGATCGTTATTTTTCTTGTCGGTCTATGCCATGCCATCGATCGGTCATGGAGAGCGCGGCCGGACGTCTCGATCCTCTTGCTGGCGCTGACATTATTTTGCGCCGCTCACAACTTGCTGGAAAGCAGCCTGATGCGCGGCTTCGCGGTACCGTGGGTCACGCTCCTGGTCGTCGCGGGCGTCGCCAACGCGACACGGACAGTTCGATAGCTTGAAAGCAGAGGACCGCGCGCAAACTAGTCCTCAGCATAGTCACTGAGCTCCGGCGAGGCTCGGCCCCGCGCTAACGCACCGTCTTGATGCCGGACTTCTGCAGCACGGAGCGCAGCGTATTCTCGTATTGCGTGAGGAAGGCTGCATTCTCCTTACCCGGGAGGAAGGCGCCTTCCACAGACGTGTCCTTCAGGTATTTGTCCCATGAAGCGGTTTTCGTCACCCGCTGCATCAGATCCTGATAATAGGCGGCAGCTTCGGCCGGCATGCCGGGCGGCCCCATGACGCCGCGCGCCTGCGGGACGTCAAGAATATCGAAGCCGGCTTCCTTCAAGGTCGGAACCTGCTCGAAACCGGGAAGCCGCTTTTCGGAAATCTGCGCGATCGCGCGCAATTTTCCGGCGCGCAGGAGCTCGCTGGCTTCGCTCGGCTCGACCATCAGGATATCCACGTGGCCGCCCATCAGCGCCGCGATGCGTTCGCCGCCGCTCGGGAAGGAAATGAACGACCATTTGGCGCCGGTATCCACCATCAGCAATTGATGGATCAGCGCGTCGCGCGCCAGGTTCGAGCCGCCCGACTGCTTCATCTGCCCGGGCTTCGCCTTGGCGTCGTCAACAAACTCCTTGAGCGTCTTGTGCGGGGATTCGACCCTCACCGCGAGGACGGCCGGCTCGAGGATCAGACGCGCAATCGACGTCATCTCGACCAATCGTCCCGTCGCTTCCTGCTGCACCAGCGGGTTGGAGATCCAAACGCTGGTATAAAGCGCGATCACGTTGGGATCGCCCTTTTTCGACATCATGTAGGACGCCGCGGTGGCGCCGCCGCCACCCACCCGGTTGGAAACCTGGATGCGCACCGGCGCCAGTTTCTCCTTTTCGATCATCTGGACGATGGCGCGGGCAAAGGCGTCGTTGCCCGAGCCCGGGCCGCCATGCACGACGAATTCGATCGGCTGCGTCGGCTGATATTGCGCCGCTGACGGGGCGGTCGCGGCGATCGAAAGCAAGATCGTTGCGGCGGCGAGAAGGCTCCATCGTCGCATTTTGCGTTCCTCCCTCATGTCCCAGCATTGTTATGCCGGCTTGTTGGCTTCCATTGTGGCAACTATTGCCAGCGCCGAAAAGGCGTGTTTGCTCGTCCGCCGAGCAGTGATTGTCGCAGGGCGCGCTACCCTGCCGTTGCCTCATGCCGCGAGCGCGACAAGGGTGCGCACATCGGCGAGCGTGTCGAGCCGCCACACGCTTGCGGCGAGCTCGCGCGCCCGTTCGGCGCCAATCACAGGCGTCGCGTTGACCAGGAATTTGGCTTCGATCGCGCCGTCCGACATCGGATTATCGACGGTGCCGGTCGCATGGGCGACGTCGGCCGCGTGGCGTTCGCCCGACGCGGTCACGATCGCGGCCTGCGCCTGATCCCTGCGGAGATTCTCATCGGTGGTGATGACGACCTTTTCCCGCAGCGCAACGACCTCTGCCGCGGTAGCGCGCGCATCGGTGTATTGCGCCAGCCCGGCGGTGCGGTCGAGATAGGCCACGGCGGCGGAATGATAAATGCTGAACTTCGACTGCAGGCCATTCTTCGGCTCGCGCACCCCGGTGATCTTGACCGCGTGCGGATGCACGCGCAGTTCGACACGCGCGATCTTGTCCGGCTCAATGGGCGCCCGCTCGCCGAGCGTCACCATGGCGTCGATGGTGGGATGCAGCACCACGCCGCAGGCATAGGGCTTGTATCCGTTGTTGACGATTTCCCACCGCGATCCCAGTTCGAGCAGGACAAGCTCAGGCTTGGCGACGCTGCTGTAAGTGCGGCAGAAGCCATAACGCCCTTCGATGATTTCGTGCGATGAGTTAAAGCCTGCCTTTGCCAGCAGCGCCGCGAGCAGCCCGTTCGATGCCGCCTTGCCGGCGTGAAAGGATTTCGCCGCCGTGCCGCGGTTTTGCTGCATGCCGGAAGCCTGCGTCGCCGCAAGACCGACCGCGTGCATCATCTGCGTCGGATCAAGCGCAAGCAGACGCGCGCAAGCCGCGCCCGCGGCAATCGTTCCAAGCGTCCCGGTGAGGTGCCAGCCGCCATCGTGGTGAGCAGGCGCCGCCTGGCCAATGCGAACGCCGGCTTCGAAACCGGCCGCATAGCCGGTGATCAGCATTCGTCCGTCGATGCCGCCGCTTTCGGCGAGAGCAAACAGTGCGGGCAGGACAGGGGAACTGGTATGCAGGATGACGCCGCCCATATGCGTGTCGTCATAGTCGAACAGATGGCCCATCTGGCCGTTAGCGATCGCAGCCTCGAGCTGGCCGAGTTTGAGCCCGTGGCCAAGCACCGGCGCTTGGCCGCCGCTTCCGCCGGCACTCTTCAATACCGACAGCAGCGTTTGAATTTCCTTGTGCTTGCTCCCGGCCAGCGCGCAACCGATCCAGTCGAGCACCCCGCGCCGGGCCTGATGCACGGCGGCCTCCGGCAGATCCTCGAAGCGGAAGGTTGCCAAAAAAGTGGAAAAATCCTTGGTAACGTTCAGGCCGACCGGCGCAAGCCCGTACTCTGTTTTTGCAGGAGCAGGTGCCACAACGTCTCCTTCGGAGCTTTTAGCCTACCACAGTTGAACGCAAGCGCGGCCAGCCGTGCCGCTAAGGCAGATGCAGGCCGCCGCTGACATGGATCGTTTGTCCGGTGATGTAGCCGGTATTCGGCAGACACAAGAGATGCACTATGTCGGCAACCTCCTCGGCATAGCCGTCGCGTCCCACTGGAGCCGGTGGGGCGACGCCGTGAGGGGAGGTGGCGGAGCGCTCGCCGCCGATTCGGCCGGGGACGACGCAGTTGACGGTAATGCCCTGCTTGGCGAACTCGAGCGCCAGCGCGCGCGTCAGCCCCACAAGTCCGGCCTTAGCTGTCCCGACATGCGCGCGCTCGGACGCACCCATATGGGCGCTCACGCCGCCGATATTGATGATGCGGCCGTATTTTGCGCCGACCATCTGGCGCAGTGCGGCGCGCGAGCAAAGGAAAGCGCCGTCAAGGATGACGCTGGTAAAGGCGTGCCACTGCTCGAACGTCATCTCGGTGAACGGCACCTGTTCGCGGTTGGCGGCGTTGTTCACCAGGATGTCGATGCGGCCGAACTTCTGCATCGCCACGTCGAACATGCCGTTGACGGCGGCCTCATCGGTAATGTCGGCGAGGTGGACGAGCGCGCGTCCGCCGGCGGCTTCGAATTCCGCGGCGGTCGCCTCGGCTTCCTTGCGCGAGGAGCGCGCATTGATGACGACCGTAGCCCCGTCGCGGGCAAGAGCCAGTCCGATGGCCTTGCCGATGCGCCGCACGCCGCCGGTGACGACCGCGACATGCCCTTCAAGCGGTTTCTTCGCCAAGCTGAGCCCCCTTTATTCTTTCGCCCTATTACAGGTTGCGCGCTTTGCTATATATGCAATGACACTTTGAGCGAAGTAAATCGCATCGGGGGGCCTTTGAGCGCGTCGCCAAGTGAATTGTCAACCGAGGCCGTGCGATTATCGGAATATATCGCGGGCGCGCTCGCCCAGGATCTGCCGCCGCAGGTCGTGACGAAGACGAAACAGCATATCTTGGACACTTTGGCCGCGATCCTGTCCGGTTCGCGTCTCCGCGCCGGCCGGCTCGCCGCCGGCTTCGTCGAGCGGGCAGGGGGTGCGCAAGAGGCGACCGTCATCGGCACTCCTCTTCTTCTTCCGGCGGCGAATGCGGCCCTGGCCAACGGCATGGCGGGGCATGCCGACGAGACCGACGATTCCCATCTCGGCGGCCGGTTTCATCCCGGTTGCGCCATCGTTCCCGCCGCCCTGGCGGTTGCCGAGCAGCGCGACCTTAGCGGGCGCGATCTCATTCGCGCCGTGGCGCTGGGCTACGACATCGGCGCGCGCGCGACCATGGCGCTCTATCCCCAGCTCAAGCCGCCGGCCCGGCACAGCACGCATAGTCTCGGCCCGGCCTTTGGCGCCGCCGCTGTCGCCGCTGCCTTGCACAAATTCGATCCGCAGCGTGTGCGCTACGTCTTGTCCTATGCGGTGCAGCAGGCATCCGGCATTCCCTACTGGAACCGTGACAGCGAGCATGTCGAAAAGGCCTTTGACTTCGGCGGGATGGGCGCGCGCAACGGGGTGAGCGCCGCCGGCATGGTCGAAGCCGGGTTTTCCGCGGTGGAAGATCCATTCTCCGGCCGGGACAATTTTTTCTCCGCGCTCGGGATGAATCCCGAGCCCGCCCGGCTGACCGCCGAGCTCGGGACGCGGTTCGAGATCACGCAGGCCTCGATCAAGAAATGGTGCGTGGGCTCACCCAACCAAGCCGTGCTCGACGCCGTCAGCGCGCTGATCGCCGCGCACAAGATCACCGCCGACGCCGTGAAGTCCGTCGTCATCACCATGCCGAGCGACCGCATTCATATCGTCGACAATGGCGCCATGCCCGACGTCTGCGTGCAGCATCTGGCGGCGCTGGCGCTGGTCGATGGGGGCGTCAGCTTCGTGAGCTGCCACGACCACGACCGCATGCATGACCCCGCAATTTTGGCCGTGCGCGGCCGTATTTCGGCGGTGCCGAGCGACGAGCTGACCGCCGCGGTCCCGGCGCGCCAGGCTATTGTGGAGATCGAAACGCAAGACGGGGGACGCTTGCGCCATCACGCCAAGGCGGTGCGCGGCACGCCGGACAATCCGATGACCGCGGAGGAGATCGACGCCAAGGCGCGCGACCTGATCGAGCCGATCATCAGCGCAGCGCGGGCGGAACGCCTGCTCGGAGCGACTGGGAAACTGGAGGAAATGCGTTCGGTCCGCGAGCTTCGACCCTTATTGCAGGCATGATACTGCAGCTTTCAGGACTTGGCCGGGCGGCGGCGTGTGGTGTTACGATGGCGTGTTCCTTCTCGGGATAAGGTGATCGGAGCGATGCGGGATTTCGATGTGATTGTCGTTGGTGCGGGTAATGCCGCCTTCTGCGCGGCGCTGGCGGCGCGGGAGCAGGGCGCGTCGGTCTTGATGCTGGAAGCCGCGCCGGAGGAGGAATCCGGCGGCAACAGCCGCTTTACGGCAGGCTCCATGCGGGTCGTCTACAATGGCGTCGACGACATCAAGACCCTGGTGCCCGACCTCACCGAGGAGGAAATCGCCACATCCGATTTCGGCACCTATACCCAGGACCAGTTCTTCGATGACATGGCCGGCGTCACGCAGGACCGCGCCAATCCAGACCTGGTTGAGCTTCTGGTCACGCGCAGCTTCGACACCTTGAACTGGATGCGCACCAAAGGCGTGCGCTTTATTCCGATTTATGGGCGACAGGCGTTCAAGATCGAGGGCAAGTTCAAGTTTTGGGGCGGCCTCACGCTTGATGCGGTCGGCGGGGGGCCTGGCCTCGTCAATATGCTCACGGCTGCCGCCAAGAAGCAGGGCATCGAGATTCTGTACCAGACGCGCGCCCTCGCGCTGCTCTCTGACGGCATTCGCGTCGAGGGGGTGCGCGTGCGGCAGGAGGGCAAAGTCCGCGAGTTGCGGGCAAAGTCCGTTGTGCTTGCATGCGGCGGCTTTGAAGCCAATCCGGAGTGGCGCACACGCTACCTAGGCCCCGGCTGGGACCTCGCCAAGGTTCGCGGAACCCGCTTCAATACCGGCGACGGCATCCGCATGGCACTGGAGATCGGCGCCAGTCCGTGCGGCAACTGGTCGGGCTGTCATGCCGTCGGGTGGGAGCGCAACGCGCCGGAATTCGGCGATCTCGCGGTCGGCGATCAGTTCCAGAAACATTCCTATCCGTTCTCGATCATGGTCAATGCCACCGGCAAGCGCTTCCTCGACGAAGGCGCCGATTTCCGCAACTATACTTATGCGCGCTACGGCCGTGTCATCCTCGAACAGCCGGGCCAATTCGCGTGGCAAATCTTCGACCAGAAAGTGAAGCATCTGCAACGCGACGAATACAAGATCCGTCAAATCACCAAGGTAACGGCCAACACCATCGAGGAACTGGCCGGCAAGCTTGAAGGCGTCGATGCCGGGCAGTTCGTCAGGACCGTCGCGGAGTATAACGCCGCGGTGCGCGCCGAAATTCCGTTCAATCCGAACGTCAAAGACGGACGAAAGACCGAGGGCCTGGCGATCAACAAAAGCAACTGGGCCAACACCATCGACCAGCCGCCCTACGAGGGCTACGCAGTGACCTGCGGCATCACCTTCACCTTCGGCGGATTGCGCATCACCACCGATGGCGAAGTGCTGAATACCGATTACCAGCCGATTGGCGGGCTCTATGCCGCGGGTGAATTGGTCGGCGGGTTATTCTATTTCAATTATCCCGGCGGAACGGGCCTGACCTCCGGTTCCGTTTTCGGCCGGATCGCGGGCACCTCGGCCGGACGCGCGCGCGCAAGCTGACCCCATCCGCAGTTGCGCTACATCGCCGGGGATGCTTTCTGCCTGCCCCATGCACGGCACCGGGAGCCGACTCTTATCGGTTCGCGCGCTCAAATTGCCGGAGCAGAATGTTGCCGCGTTGAACGGCGGAATTTAACGCCTCGGCTGCCGATTTCTTTCCGGCCAGGGTTTGTTCGATTTCATCCTCGATGACGTCCCGGATAAGAACCATTGAGCCGAGACGCAGCCCCTTGGAATTTTCGGTCGGCAACTTTTGCGTGATCTGCTCGATCGATATCGAAGTGCCGGGATTTCGCTTGTAAAAACCTTGCGTACGCGTCAGATCGTAAGCCGCCGCAGTAATTGGGAGATAGCCGGTCGCCTGATGCCAGGCCGCCTGAATCTTTGGCTGCGACAGGAAGGTGAACAATTTTGCTACGCCTTTGTATTCAGGCTCCGGCCGATTGCGCAGAACCCAGAATGTCGCGCCGCCGATGATCGAATTCTGCGGCGCGCCCGCCATGTCGGGCCAATAAGGCAGCATCCCGTAGCCGACCGGGAATTCTGCATGCGCAACGATGTCGCCGTGCAAGCCCGAGGACCCGATGAAAATACCGCATTCGCCGCTGGGAAATTTGGGCTCGGCCTGGGTGGCGCGTCCGCCGTAATCAAAAATCTTGTCCTTTTGCCATTCCGCAAGCGCCGCGATGTGCCGCGTCATGAAAGGGTTGTTGATGGTAAGTTCGGCATCGAGCCCTGCCATTCCGTTCGACCGGGTCGCGAGCGGAACATTGTGCAGCGCGGAAAGATTTTCGACGTGGACCCAAGATGGCCAGTGGGTGGTGAAGCCGCAAGGCGCGCCGGCAGCCCGTATCCGGCGTGCCGCGTTTTCGACTTCGGGCCATGTAGCAGGCGGGATGTTCTCGTTGAGTCCGGCAGCTTTGAAAAGCTGCTTATTGTAATACAGGATCGGCGTCGACGAATTGAAAGGATAAGACAACATGTTGCCGGCCATGTCGGTATAGTAGCCGGCTACGGCCGGTAGATACGCGGTCGGATCGAACGGCTCCCCCTGGTCCTTCATAAGCTGATAGACCGGATAAGTGGCACCTCCCGCAGCCATCATGGTCGCCGTGGCGATTTCATTGACCTGCACGATGGCCGGGTGGGTTCGGGTGCGAACCGCGAAGATCGCCGACATCACGGTCTCGCTGTATCCTCCCTTCAAAACCAATATGACCTTGTAGTCAGACTGGCTCGCGTTGAACTGGCCAATGAGACCTTCGAGCTGCCGCTCACGCTCCCCTGACATCGCATGCCAGAGGTGGATTTCGGTTGCGGCAGAGGCAGGAAGGCATGCAGCCGCGCCGATCCACGCCAATGCTGCCAATGCCAGGCGCAGGCTCGCGTGCCGCGCCTGAACGGGCCAGCTTGGCCGTCTGGTGGTGTTGCCGCTCATGATTCTCTAGTGGTGGTGCCCAACGAAGTTCCATTGTAGCATGCTTGGCGGCCATGACTTCAACACCAAATGTTGTTCGCGGACTTTGAATCACCTTGCTCCAATGGGGTTGGTGCCGAGGCCCGCCGACAGGGGGATGCCACTCTCATGCTACCAGCGGGCCGCGCCGCTTATATCCGCACGGAGAGCTAGGCGTGACAGGCGTGCCAACGCCGGGTCGGCGCATCTGTTTTCAAATTTTGGGCTGGTCCGCTACTTGCGGCCGATGGCTATATCCGTGCCATTCCGATCCGCTGGCGCATCTTGCTGCTTGCGGCGCTCAACATCCTTGTCGCATTCGTTCTCGCCGCCTTGATCTGGAATGGTGCGCGGATTTTAAACTCGGCCTGGAACGAGGTCCGGCAGGTCCGGCAGTCGGACCAATTACTTGGATTGCTGCAAAGCGAGTCCGGGCGGCTTCAGAGTCTTATTCACCGCTATATCAATCAGCCCGGGCCCGATATTTTCGCCGAAATCTTGCTGCTCCGTGAAGCCGTCCTGGGAACGTTGGGCATGCGCGGCAAAGATGACCCCATGCTCTCCAGCTCAGTAAACGAGCTCAGCGCTGCTACGGAAAGACTGTTTGACGGCTTTGCTGACTTGCGGGCAGAACAATCTGCAATATCGCAAACCTACGATGCTGAAATCGTCGCGCCGGCGAATGCCATTGCGAATCTTTACACCGCACTGGAACGGAGCGGTGCGGACGCAAGAATTTTGTCGCCGGTTCGCCAATCCCGGGAATCCTTTATTGCTGCCTTTACCGCGGCCAACGCGCTGTATGAGCCGGCAGGAACAGCGCGCGCAAACGATGCGGACCAGGCGCTGTCGCGCATGCAGGCGGCAATCCAGCAAGCTTCGGAGTTAGCGGTTGATGGTGTTCAGCGCGCTATTCTGAAAGATATCGGCGAGCAGATCTATATCCTGCGGCAAGGCGTGCGCAGACTTTCCGGTCACGTGAAGAGACGCGCCGAGATCCTGAGCACCGCCATCGACGAAAATCAGGCCAAGATGATTACCACGATCGAGGGCCTGTCCTCAGAGATGCGGACGCGGGAGCAAGAAGCGCAGACCCGTTTCGATCGGGCCCTGGCGACTACTCTACCGCGGGATAGCGTTTGTAGCCGTAATTTTTGTCCTCATTATACTCTTTATTGCTGCTGTCATCAGCAGCAGCATCATCGTTCCGTTGCGCCAACTTCGTACTGCGATGCGCGCGATCGTTGCTGAGCAATACGCCCGGACTATCCCGGGGGCGGAGGCGCGGGATGAGATCGGAGACATGGCCCGCAGCGTTGTGGTATTTCGCGAAAATGCGATCGCGAAGAAGCGCGTAGAGAACGATTTGCGCGCCGCAAAAGAGCACGCAGAAAAGGCGCTAGCCGATTTGCGTTCCGCTCAGCACAGTCTGATCGAAGCTGAAAAGCTCGCCGCGCTTGGCGGCCTCGTTGCGGGCGTAGCGCACGAGGTCAACAACCCGGTTGGAGTCAGCCTGACGGTAGCCTCCAGCCTGGCGCGGCGTTGCGAATTGTTCGCAAAAGAGATACAAGACGGTGCGATACGTCGCTCCAAATTCGAGGAATTCATAGCCCTGAATCGCGAGTTCCGCGCAGCTTTTGGTAACGAATCTATTGCGTGCCGGCGAACTAATTCAGTCGTTCAAGCAAGTCGCCGTCGATCGGAGCGTGGCCGACCGGCGCGAGTTCGATCTCTGCGAAGCCACGAGTCACATCGTCGCGAGTCTGCGGCCGGTCCTCAAGCAAGCACCGATTACGTTGTCCGTCGATTGCGCCAAAGGTCTTCTGATGAACAGCTATCCCGGTTCGTATGGGCAAGTGATCACGAATCTTTTCCTCAACTCCGTGACGCATGCTTTCCCCGAAGGCCGCGCTGGGCGTGTCATGATAGAGGCGCGGGCACTCGATCAGACGGATGTTGAAGTTACTGTTGCGGACGACGGCATCGGAATGACGGAGGAGGTGCGCAAACAGGCCTTCGATCCATTTTTCACGACGCGTCGCAGTGAAGGCGGGACGGGGCTGGGGCTTCACATCATTCATACTCTCGTCACGCAACGTCTGGGCGGGCAGCTGATCCTGAATTCTGAAGCCAGGGCGCGGAACCATCTTCAGGCTGGTGCTTCCCCGCCAAGCACCGATGGAAAGCGGCGCAGCGCCGTCTCTCGGGAGCGTAAATTGATGAGTTAAGACGACTTCATTCAACTCATCGACGAGCCGGAAGACCGCGGCCCGGCGGTGTTCGTAAAGCCGTGGAAGATCGCGATCATCGATGATGATCAAAGCGTTCACGACGGAACACGCCTGGCTCTAAGCGACTATGTGCTCAATGGCCAAGGCCTCGAACTGCTATCGGCTTATTCGGCCGCCGAAGGGCGTAAACTGCTAGAGGCTCACCCGGACGTAGCCGTCGTGCTTCTCGACGTCATCATGGAGACGGACGACGCAGGGTTGAAGCTGATCGATTATATCCGCACCACGCTGAAACGGGAGTCGCTCCGAATCATACTGCGTACTGGCCAGCCTGGTCAGGCGCCGGAGCGAAGGGTGATCGTCGATTACGACATCAATGATTACAAAGCGAAGAACGAACTAACGGCCGACCGACTTTTCACCTCCCTGACGGCTGCATTGCGCAGCTATCAGCAACTTCAGCGCATGGTTGAAACTCGGCGCGGTCTTGAGATCATCATCGACGCCGCGTCGACAATGTTCGATTTGAAATCCATGCAGCGTCTGGCTGAAGGCGTTCTGACGCAGATGGCATCGTTGCTAAACGCCGACTGTGCCGGGATTCTGGTGCTGCGGGAAAACGGCGGCGTCGGGACGCCGAGCTTCTCGGTTCTTGCCGGCTCCGGATGCTATCGCGACATCGTAGGGGGCGCACTGCCTCTGCCGCTAAAAGATGACCTGAGACGGCTGGTGGAAGAGGCATTCCAACGTCGTCGTCATGACTTTACGGGAGATAGATCTATCCTCTACATCCAGACCGGCAGCGGACGAGAAGTCGTGGTGCTGCTGGAAACAGCCCGTGAGTTGTCGGCTACCGACCGCGCGCTTGTTGAAATCTTCACCAGCCGGCTGTCGGTCGCCTTCGACAACGTTATCCTCTATCAGCAGCTTCAGGAAGCCAATGCTCAACTTGAGCAACGGGTCGCCGATCGCACGCTGGAACTGACCAGCGCCAATCATCGACTGGCATCCCGATGGACCGAATTGCAGAAGGTTAACGCCTTCAAAAACGACATACTCAGCACCGTAGCGCACGATCTGCGCAATCCATTGGGCGTCATTCTTGGTCGCGCCGAGATGCTCAAGAGCATGCTGCCTTCCGGGCCGGAGATGGAAAACCTCGTGGCGCAGATCGACCACATCTCGAACGCCGCCCAGAACCTGTCAGACATGGTCACGATCTTCTCTCCGACGCCATGGCCGACGCCATGGACATCAAGATCCGAAAGGAGAAGGTCAACGTCGCCGCTCTGACGGCAGAGCAATGCGAAACGAACCAGCCTCTCGCAACCAAGAAAAATCAGACGCTTTTATTCTCCGCGCCTGAGCAATTGAATGCGTCCTGCGACGCAGATCGACTGCGGGAAGCGATCGACAATTTGGTAAGCAATGCGATCAAATATAGCCCGCGGGATTCTAGCGATCCGGGTTTCCGTGACGCAGCAGGCGGAAGACGTCATCATTTCCGTCGCCGATGAAGGTCCCGGCCTTTCACCGGAAGACATGACGCGGCTGTTCGACCGGTTTCAGAGGCTTTCGGCCAAGCCAACCGGAGGCGAGAGTTCCACCGGGCTCGGCCTATCTATCGTGAAACGCATCGTCAATTTGCATGGCGGTTCGGTTGCGGCGGAAAGCAGTGGACCTGGTGCCGGAACGACGTTTGCCATCAGGTTGCCGGCAACATGACCGCGCGCAATTACATTGTTGTCGTCGATGACGAAGCGCCTACGCGGGAAATGCTTGGCGATTATCTCAGGATGCAAGGCTTCGACGTTCAGCTTTGCGACGGAGGCCGCAGCCTGAGACAGGCGATCAACGTGCGAATGCCTGACCTTGTCGTTCTCGACCTCAATATGCCGGAGGAAGACGGCCTTTCGATTGTGCGTGATCTGAAGCAACGGACGGGGGTGGCTGTGATCATGCTGACGGCGACTGCGAGTCCGGTGGACCGGATCGTGGGCCTTGAGCTTGGCGCCGACGATTATCTCGCCAAGCCGTGCGAACTGCGTGAATTGCTTGCGCGCATTCGCGCCGTGCTGCGCCGGAGCACCGCTGCAAAGCCGGAAGCCGCGGCTCCGTCCCAGGGATCGAAGAACACGCTGGTGCAGTTCGGGGTGAAATGGCTGGACGTCGAGGCGCAAACCCTGCGCGACGCGGACGGCAACGAGCACCAGCTTACGGCCTCAGAATTCAGTTTGCTCAAAGTCTTTGCCGACAATCCCAAGAAGGTTCTATCACGCGAACGGATCCTCGATCTCGCCAATGCGCGCGATCCGGAAGCGTTTGACCGCGCAATCGATATCCGGATCATGAGAATCCGCCGCAAGATCGAGCCCGACCCAGC
Organism: uncultured Alphaproteobacteria bacterium; assembly: GCA_963802475.1. GTDB lineage: Bacteria > Pseudomonadota > Alphaproteobacteria > Rhizobiales > Xanthobacteraceae > CANKHA01. The sequence continues at coordinate 71,959 of CAWDIZ010000010.1, read as the reverse complement.
TCACCCGCGCGTGATCCGCACGGTCCGGGGAGGAGGATATGTGTTCTCGCCACTGGACGATAAATCTTAAGAATTAGTGACGTTAACCGGTATTTTGTTTCGTCGCCGGTATTCGGACGAAACATTTCGCGCAGCGAAGAAACCATAATCCTTGGGTGGCGAAAACGCCCGGAAAGACGGCCACATTATATCTGGCCTCCAGAACGTAGCCGCAAAAGGCATGAATGGAGGCTTCGATGAATACCAAGATCATGGTTGGCATTTCCGCCCTTGTCTCGCTCATTTATGTGGTCGCCGACGAGATTGCGGTCAATTACATGCTCGCCGCGGCGAACGGAGCGGCCATGGCCGCTCCGAGCCGTCCGGCCGTCGACTTGGTTACGGCGCGACGCGAAGCCCAGGCGGCGGTGAAGGAGTTGCAGAATCTCCGGCAGCTTGCCCGAAACAGCCGATACCGACGACCGTACGCACTGCCGTGAGCAAGCCTGGCCGTATTACTCCGGCGCTTGCCTAGCCGCCCCAGAAGTGCGGCCGGTTCGAACCGTGAGCCACGAATTCGATCAGCGCGGCGACGGCGGCCATCCCGAAGGCCGTGCACGCCGCTAGCTTTTAACAGCTCCTGCAAGCAGCTTCCCAGCCGCGAGGAAGAGCCGATGCTTCTCTTAAGCCCCAAATTCTTTGCCCTTCCGCTTGCGGCCGTGCTGATCATTTGCGCGCTGCCGCGCGCGCAAATGGTCTCGGGTTACGCCGCGGTCGCTACGCAGCAAGGCGTCATCAAACTTTCCTCACCAAAAACTAACCTCCTGCCGGTAAGAAACGCAGCGGACCCACGCAGCGCTTTGCTTCTGCGGCCGCGCCGGCACCCTTTTCCGACCGCCGGGCGCTGAATACGCACCGGATTGACCAGGAAATGGATATGGCAGACAAGAGAAGCCTCGGATTGTTAGGATTTCTGTTCGGCGGTATCACCGTGGCTGTGAGCCTCACCGCTTTCCTCCTGGTGCGCGCGCATGTCGAGGGCCAACTTCAATTCCGGGACGCGGGCTTGGCCTCGCCAATGATCATGGTAAACAGTAAATGACTGGAGATGGCGGGCGCTTACGGCAGCGGGCGCACGCCGCTCGACGGATGACCGCCCCAACCGGTTTTCAAGCCATCACGCCCTCGTCTCATCGGCTCCCACGAGGTGACCGGCCTTGATTGCTGCCGCGTCGCTAGTGACCTGCGGGATTACGGCCTGGACATTGTCGAATACGTCGGCAAACTGACCGCATGCCGAAAAATTCCCGCCAGGGATTGAAAGCGGCGATCCGGGCGGGCAAGCCCTTGATCGGGTCCTATGTCACATTTCCCTCGCCCGAAATCGTCGAACTCTTTGCGAATGCGGGCATGGACTATGTCATCATTGACCTGCAGCACGCATCGCCTGATTGGCAGACGCTGACCCATATGCTGCGCGCGGCGGATGTAGGCAGCGTGTCGCCGATCGTGCGGCTCTATACGCATGATCCCAGCCTCATCCTGAAGGTTCTGGAGCTCGGAGCCGAAGGAATCTCTTTGCCGGGCATCAAGAGCGCGGAAGATATCCGTGCCGCTGTCGGACGCGATGTATTATCCGCCGCTCGGCCACCGAGGCGCCTGCGGCCACACGCGGGTGGGCGGTTACAACTCACGCCGCTCCGACTTTCCCGAGCATGTGCGGCGCCAGAACGAGCGGGTATGCATCTGGGCAATCGTCGAGGATCCCGAGTCGATCAGCAAGGTTGGCGAGATCGCCGCAGTGCGTCCGGGCGCCGACGTGATCGGCGTCGGGCGCGGCGACCTATCGACCGCTATGGGGCTGGGCGGGCAGGTGAATCATCCAGATGTCATCGCTGCCAATGAAAAGGTCATCAAGGATGTGCAGAACAAGTCCGGCGGGCAATGCGCATCCGCAACGATGATCCAACGCACTGAGGACATCGTGCCGTGGTTCGAACGCGGTTGCCGCCTTTTCACCTTTGCGGCCGACGCCATCCTGCTGATGGAAGCCGCGCGCGGCGCCGTCGAAAAGTTCAACTCCTCCTTGCGGGGGGATGCTCGCAGCTAACTCTGTTATGCGGTTCGGTTTCGAGCTGCTTTTTTAATCCAGATCGCGCGCCGCTTGAAGGCGACGTCCAAATCGCCAGCGGGGATCTGCTGGCTTGGCATAATGGTGAGTACGAAAGGGCAACGCCCCGGGCATTGGAGGATGCGCCGCCAATGTCAGGACGCCGGCGCCAGTCAAACCATTGTGACCTGCTCCGATTGCAATAACGGTGTAATTGCTGGTTGCTGACTGACGCCCCGGGGAGCAAAATCGAGTGTCTGGATTGCGACAGAAATGCGCTTATTCGAGACGGCGTCGGACTTTTGAGGGGTTTGTGGTGTTTGGACAATGTGCGAGATTCGTCCACACCCCGGGTAAACCTCCATCCCCCTAGGATCCGATAGCCATGTCGAGCCGACAGCCAGCTGGACCGCGCGGTACCTTGTCCATGCTCGACGGCGCGGCGATCGTCGTTGGAATGATGGTAGGCGTCGGTATCTTCGCAACGCCGGGCCTGGCGGCGCAATTCGCCGGTAACAGCTTTAATTACCTGGCGATCTGGCTGCTTGGCGGGTTGCTCACCTTGATCGGAGCACTGTGTTACGCGGAACTCGCCACCGCCTTTCCGGATGCCGGGGGCGAGTACCATTTCCTTTCGCGGGCCTATGGCAAATCCGTTGGCCTGATGTTTGCCTGGGCCCGCTGCACAGTCATCCAAACCGGCGCAATAGCTTTGGTCGCATTCGTTTATGGCGACTATGCGCAGGCCGTGGTGCCGCTGGGCGCGCACGGGCCGGCAATCCACGCGGCGCTCATCGTCGTGCTCTTCACCGCCATCAATGTTGCAGGCACGACCCAAGGCAAGGTCACGCAACAGATATTCACCACCTTGGATATTGGCGCCCTTGCGCTGCTGATCGCGGCGGGTCTCGTGGTTGCGGCGACAAGCGGCAGTCCAGCGCAGTCTTTGGCGCCCACCGGCCCGACCAGTTATGCGCCGCTCGGCCTCGCGATGGTCTTCGTTCTGCTGACATACGGAGGATGGAATGAAGCCTCTTATATTTCGGCTGAGCTGAAAGGCGGGCCTCGCGACATGGTGCGCGTTCTCTCATTGAGCGTTCTTTTCGTTACCGCTATCTATTTTTTCGTCGCCTGGGCCTATCTCTATGTGCTCGGTTTCGAGGGGCTTCAGAAGTCGCAGGCCGTCGCTGCCGATGTGGTTCTTTCGGCCTTCGGTGCTTCGGGCGCGGCCCTGCTATCGGTGTTCGTATGTGGTGCGGCGGTGAGCACGCTGAACGCAACGATTTTTACCGGCGCTCGTGTCTTTTATGCCCTGGGGCGCGATCTTCCGGGGCTGAGGATTTTTGGCATCTGGAATCCGCGGGGGGAAAACCCGGCAAACGCATTTATTTTGCAGGGGGCAATTGCGGTCGCCCTCGTTGGCCTCGGCGCGTTGACGCGCGACGGGTTCAAGACCATGGTCGAGTATACCTCACCGGTGTTCTGGCTTTTCATGACGTTGGTTGCTATTTCGCTCTTTGTTTTTCGCCGGCGTTATCCGGACCACGCTCGGCCTTATCGAGTGCCGCTGTATCCGGTGTTTCCAATCATCTTTGTCGGAACCTGCCTCTGGATGCTTTATTCGAGCCTGGCCTATACCGGCGTCGGCGCGTTGTTCGGGGTGGGCGTGCTCGCGTTGGGAGTGCCGTTGCTATTGTTCAATCGTGCGCGCCGGCCGGCGCCGGCGGAGTGAGACGATGCGGGAAGCCGGGCATTTAACGGGGATCCGCGCACGGGTAATGGGAGCTACAGAAATGCATTTGATAACGATGCAAAAGGAGGCTGCATGACGTCCGCTGGTGTGTTTCGATCACTCGCCGTCCCGACGCTGGTCGTGCTGTTGATGGTTGGCTCGGCTGCCGCCCAGCCGGCCCCAAAACCCTACGAACCTCAGGTCGGCCAGTCTGGAAAAGACGTGGTCTGGGTGCCAACCCCGCAGGCCTTGGTCGACCGTATGCTCGACATGGCAAGGGTGAAGGTTGACGACCATGTCATCGATCTCGGTTCCGGCGACGGTCGCACCGTCATTACCGCAGCGAAACGCGGTATCAAGGCGCACGGCATCGAATATAACCCTGATCTGGTTGATCTCTCGAAACGCAACGCAGCCGCCGCCGGCGTGTCAGATCTGGCGACATTCGTCGAAGGCGACATCTTCAAGAGCGACTTCAGCCAGGCGACGGTGATCACGTTGTTCCTGTTGTCGGACCTGAACCTCAAGCTGCGTCCGATCTTGCTGGAGATGAAGCCCGGGACACGCGTGGTGTCGAATACCTTCGATATGGGCGATTGGGAACCGGATGACCGAATTTCCGCGGAAAATTGCTCCGCCTATTGCAAGGCAATGTTCTGGGTCATCCCGGCCAAGGTCGCGGGAACGTGGCAACTGCCCCAGGGAGAACTGGCGCTGCAGCAGAAATACCAGATGCTGACCGGAACCTTGAAGTCCGCCAATGAGTCCGTCAACATCGCAAACGGCAGAATGCTCGGCGAGCACATAACCTTTATGGTCGGGGACAGAGTTTACAGGGGCAAGGTCAACGGCGACAAAATGGAAGGTGTGTTCGCGACCGAAACCAAATGGCAGGCAACGCGTCGCTGAATTGGGTTTCGGTCCAGCCCAGCTTTACGGGTGATATTAGCGCCAGCGGTCGGCGCTCAGCCGGCCGCAACGCTTGAGAAACCGTAATAGTCAACTAAAAAAATGATCTGGCGAACGCGATTGGCGTTGCAGCCCGACGTTGTATGATGCCTGGGGTTGATGCTGCTCCTATTCGAAGCTCGCGCGTGGGCGAGGGGAGCTCACGTGGCCCAGGAGCAAGATGCGTCGGATCGTCGTCAGCGGCTGTGGCCTGGTTACCCCGTTGGGATGCGGGGTGGGACATGTATGGCGCCGCCTGCTAGCGGGCTGCTCGGGCATTCGTCGGCTGCCTGACGCGCTGGTAGCCGACATCGCCACGAAGATCGCGGGCATCGTTCCGAGCAAGGCCGACGACCCGGAGGCCGGCTATGACTCGGCAGCGTCCGTCTCGCCGAAGGAGAAGCGGCAGATGGACCGCTTTATCCAGCTCGCCATCGCCGCCGCGAACGAAGCCGTCACGCAGGCTGCATGGTTTCCCTCGACCGAAGAGCAACGGGACCGCACCGCAACGATCGTTGCTTCCGGCATCGGCGGATTCCACACCATGATGCAGGCGACCCGCACCACCGACACGCGCGGTGTGCGCAAGCTCTCGCCCTTCACCGTCCCCGCCTTTTTGGTAAATCTTGCAAGCGGGCAGATTTCCATCCGTCACGGTTTCCGCGGCCCGATCGGTGCGCCGGTTACGGCCTGCGCCGCCAGTATCCAGGCGCTGGGCGATGCGGCGCGCCTCATCCGCAATGGCGAAGCCGATATCGCCGTCTGCGGCGGCTCGGAATCCTGCATCGAGCGTGTAAGTCTTGGTAGCTTCGGGGCGGCGCATGTGCTTTCCACCGGCTTCAACGATACCCCGGAACAAGCATCGCGCCCCTTCGACACGCAACGTGACGGCTTCGTGCTGAGCGAAGGCGCCGCCATGCTGGTTGTGGAGGCGCTCGATCATGCGCAGGCGCGCGGCGCCCAGCCGCTCGCCGAAGTAGTCGGCTACGGCACTACGTCGGACGCCTATCACATCGCCGCCGCATCGCCGCATGGCGAGGGACTTCAGCGCTGCATGCAATTGGCGGTGCGTACCGCGGGCCTCAGGCCCGAGGATATCGGCTATATCAATGCCCACGCGACCTCCACAGCGCTCGGCGATGTGGCAGAACTCACGGCCATACGCGGCGTGTTTGGCGATGACGCGAAGCTCTCTGTGTCATCCACCAAATCGGCGACCGGCCATTTGCTGGGCGCGGCGGGCGCCACGGGTGCGGTCTTGACGGTAGAGGCACTGCGCCGCGGTGTGCTGCCGCCGACGCTGAATTTGCAAGAAACCGATTCCGCCGCCGGCGAGATCGACGTCATCGGTCCCAAGCCGCGCGATCGTGCTGTCGACTATGCGATGACCAATGGCTTCGGCTTCGGCGGCGTGAACGCCTCGGTGGTATTCAGGCGCTGGATTACTGACGAACACGGGATGCTCTAGCCCCGAGCCGCGCCCACATTAACGCCCCGACGATCGTCCGCCGTCTTTTCGGAGACCATAGAGGAAGGCGGAAGGCGCGCCCCGAGGCCGTTATTCGGCCGCTGAAAGCGTGGCCCCGGGGCGGGCGGGGCGTGGAAAAAAGGCGGCCTTGAGACAAATTCGGGAACCAAGTGTGGCCTTGGCGCACTAGTACGCGGCGGCTGACAGGCCGCAATATAGCCCTGTGTATCTATTCGAAAGTCACAGGAGAGAGGGTTGCCCATGAAGAAGCTTACGATCGTGGTGATTGGCTGTATTGCCGTCGCGAGCCTTGCCGGGTGCGTCGGCAAAGGCAAAGGCAAGGGCAAGACCCCTCCGCCTGCCGCCGTCGTCACCAAGGGCTGATTGACCTGGCGGACATTGTTGCGGGATCTCCCAGTGAGATCCCGCAATTTTCCTTGTCGCTAATGCACGGTTTCGGACGGCGGTGTCGCGAGCCTTCTTCCCGCCGCATTAGCTTCGCAGCGCGGGTTCTTTTCCCCTTATAACGCTTGCCCCTTCTCGAGGGCCCGGTTAGTCGCAGCGCGCAGCCGCCGCCGTGCTCCCGCGGTAAATCGCAAAAGCAAACGCGTTAGTGGATCCATGGAATGAGCCGTTTTGTCCGCAGCATATAGGATCTGTAACCCTCACCGAAGGTATCGATCATCAGCTGCTCTTCGCGATTCACCCGCAGAAAATAAAGAAGTCCGAAGCCCGACAATACCGGACAGTCCGGCCACCCAGTTCGGCAGGAGCAAGGCCTGCGCCAGGGCCCAAAGCCAAAATGCGGTATACATCGGATGCCGGATATATCGGTAAACGCCGCTCGTAATCAGTTGATGATTTTTGCGTACATCAAGGCTTACCGACCAGTTGGTGCCAAGCGCGTTATGCGTCAGGTAAAACATGCCTAGCGCTGCTATTGCCACGATGGCTCCGCTCCACGCTTGCGTCGGATCAAATTTATAGTCGGCGATTTGAGGGAATCCTGTCGCGATGTACAGCAAGGGCAGCGTTCCCAAGTCCGACGATCGCAATCAGGATAACGGCGAGTTCGCGGTAGTCGCGGGCGCTGCGGCTCACCGGCGTACGCCGGGCCCGCCACTCATGGGGAGCACGAATGGCGTACCAGCCGACTATCAGCAAAGCAAAAATTGCACTTGGCGATCACGGGACTCATGGCGGGTCCATCTAGGAAAAATCGATCCTGGATATTGATACGACTGAAGCCGCGAAGGGTGCGTAGCGACGGTGGGAGTCCGAAGACTAGCGATAGCGGCGGGCGAGGAGATCCTGAAGGGCCTATGCCGGCGGCGACCGGCCGGCCTTCGCTTGCTACTGTTCGGGCCTCTTCATTGCGAGGACCGATGTTGACCCGGCTCATATCATCGTTCACCTGCTTCAACAGCAGAGGATCCATGACGCGCCGCCACAACGGCGGGATCAGTGCAAGCAAATACATCGCCGGATAACCGGCAGGCAGCTGCGGGATCTCCGTCGAAGTTCCTCAGCGATTGGTAACGCCGCATCGGGTTAGCATGATGATCCGAATGCCGCTGCAGGTGCAGCAGCACGAAATTTGAAAAAAGGTGATTGGAATTCCAGGAATGCTCCGGCCGGCACCGCTCATAGCGGCCATCGGGCATCTTCAGCCGCAACAAACCGTAATGCTCGATGTAATTCGCTGAAGTGAGCTGCCACCAGCCGATGGCGGCTTGGGCAACAAGGAAGGGCACGACAGTGACGCCAAACACCGCGGTCAACGTGCCGTAAAGCAACAGAGTAAGTCGCCAGCGGCTGGAGAATCTGATTTTCCCAAGACCACCAATTCTTGCCTTTTCGAGCGAGGCGGCTTCGCTCCGTTTCCCAGGCGCGCTCGCCACGCACCCGGAATCTCGCGGCGGGCGAACTGATAAATACTCTCTCCAAAGCGCGCGCTCGCAGGGTCCTCGGGGGTGGCCACATGCCGGTGATGGCCTTTGTTATGTTCAATGTAGAAGTGACCATAACCGACGAGCGCCAGCACGGCTTTTGCCAGCCAATGCTCCAGAACCGAGTTTTTGTGTCCGAGTTCGTGGCCAACATTGATAGCCATTCCATTCACCAGCCCGAGCGCCAGCGTCAGACCGATGAGGCCAAACCAATCAAGCTGGTGAGTGGCGACATACCAAACGCAGCCGAGGAAAACGCCGTAATGGATCGGCACAGTGCAATAGGTGAGATAGCGATAAAACGGATCTTGCTCGAGTTGCGGCACAGCCGTTTCCGGCGGGTTATTGCGCCCATTGGGTCCAACGAGCCAATCCGCAACAGGGACAAGCCCGAACCAGAGGGCGACGGTCACCCAGGTAAAGGCGCCCAGTCCGGTCTTGGCCTCAAGATAGGCACCCAATAGCGGGGTCATCGGGGAAATAAGTGCGAGCCCCCACAGATACTTATACCCGTCAGAATACGCCGCCGCACCGCCGAGGCGCGACGGCGCAACTGCGACGGATGACGACTTCATCGACTGGCTCCCCCTCGGATGCATGTTTTTTCGCGAGCCCACAGAATAGCAGGATCTGTGGGCCTTGGAAGCGGCGGTTTTAGGGCCGAATGTACGGCTGAGGCCCCCCGGCTCGTATCAATTCGCTTGAAATTCACCGGCCGTTTCCGGAGCGGCTTGCCTAAAAGAGAGCTCGGCCGGGCACGAGCTCAATACCCATTGATTGCGGTTTGCCGGAGGCCGGATAGGATTGGAAAAATAACAAAATCCCGGAGGGAAACGGCATGCAGGACGTTATCGACATCCAGGTCACGCCCTTATCGCCGGCCTGCGGCGCGGAGATCAGCGGGGTGGATCTGACGAGGCCGCTCTCGGCCGAGACGGTGCGAGCGATCCGGGACGCCTGGAACAAGCACATTGTCTTGTGTTTCGCGGGCAAAAGCTATCGCAGGACGACCAGCTTCGCTTCGCGTCCTATTTCGGGCATTTGGGCGAGCGCAAGCGGGCGAAGACGCAGTTGGCCAAGAAGATCGAAGGCACCCAGCAAACGCACAAGAATGTCCTGCTCGTCACCAACATCAAGGGAAGACGGTGTTCCGATCGGCGCTTTCGGCGAGGGCGAATTCTGGTTCCATATCGACGGCGGCTATACGGAGCGGCCGTATCGCTACACTTTCCTTTACGCCATCGAGCTGCCGTCGACCGGCGGCAACACCATGTTCTCCAACATGTATATGGCCTATGACGCGGTGCCGGCGGCGCTCAAGGAGAAGCTCAAGGGGCGGAAAGCGATCCACATCCATGAATATAACCGCGCCAAGCAGGCCAGCCATTCCGGCGATATCAGCCACCTGCCGCATTACCGCCATCCAGTTTTCATTCGCCATCCCGAGACCGGCCGCAAGACGTTGTTCGTTGACCGGCTGATGACCGTGGGCATAGAGGGCATGGACAAGGCCGAGAGCGCCGCGATCATGACGCAGCTCTACTATATCGGTAAACGGCGTGAATTCATCTACGAGCATGAGTGGGAGCTCGGCGACTTCCTGATGTGGGACAACCGCTGCACCATCCACGCGCGTACCGACTTTCCAAAGAACGAACGCCGCCTACTGCGCCGCTGCACGGTCGAAGGCGACTTGCTGCACGAATGAGCCATCGTATTGCGCGAGAACTTTTACGATTTTGGAGGCAGTCATTAATACACGGGCACAAGTGCCGGTCTTCGCAAAATTCATCGAAGAGTTGCGGGCAATCTGGAGGACAAAGGCGACATCAAGAGCCGGATGGAAGCGGCAAAGCCCGTGCTTGAACGACTGGTGAAGGACGACGGCCTGAAGGCGATTTCCGCAAACTGGCCGTCGACCGAAGGCGGAAAGAATTTGCTGCTCTACGTCGATCCGGATCATGGCTTTGCCATCAATGCCGTGGTGCGCGTGCCCGGCCGCAAGGGCAGGCCGCATGATCACGGCGAGGCCTGGGTGTTGTACGGCGTGCTCGACGGCACCGAGAGCCTTGAGCGCTATGAACCGTGTCGATGATGGCAGCAAGTCCGGCTATGCCGAGATTAAGCTGACGTCCGTCTCCAAAGGCTCGCAAGGCAAAGTCGACCTTGTCGCGCCGCATGACATTCATGCGGAGCAGGGCGGTGACGCGCGTTCTGTGGCGATCATCATCCGCAGCCAGAAGCTGGGTGGAAGCAATGTCCAGCATGGTTATAACGTTGCGGAAAAGACCGTTGAAGAGCGTTACGGCCCGAAGCAAATTCCGTACGAACTCAGGATCTGATCAAGGCTGAAAGTTCCAGCGGGGGGATTTCCATTCTCCCCAGGCGAATAGCGGCCTGCCGGACCTCAAAGCCAGGTTTTAATAAAAAAATAACGCATATATTCTAACATGATAAATAGCTCGTCATGCAGCAAAGGCATTTCTCGGCAAACCTTTCAGCGACCGTGATCTCGAGAAGGCGATAAAACTCGCTCTCGAGTGAGTTAAAAATTCGCTCGCAACAATTTTCCGGTTTAATCTTTCGACCGATGGCCGCTGACCTCCGCCGCGGCGTCGCGCGCCAGCGGCAGGCAGAACAGGATAGAAAGCAGCGCAAATGTCGTGGCACCAACGAAGGCGACCTGCAAATCGAAGCGTGTGAGGTCGCCAGCGCCGCGCCAGGCAAGCGACAGATTCAGCAAGCCCGCTGCGAAGGCGATGCCAAAGCCGCGGCTCAGCTGCTGCGCCATGCTGGCGATGCTGCTCGCGGTGCTCATTCGTTGGTGTTCGATATCCGCGTAAACGATGGCCTGGGTTGCGGTGAACTGGAATGACTGGAAAAATCCGCCGATCAGCAGCAAGCAGCAACATCAGCACAACGGGCGTCGTGTCGGTGAAAAAGGCGCATATCGCGATCGTTACGGCGCTGATGAAGTGCATTGCCGATCATGGCGTTGCGAAAGCCGAAGCGTTTGAGGATCGGCCGCGCGGTTGCTTCATCGACATAGCCCCGGCCGCGCTGGCAAATGTGAGGATGCCGGACAGAAATGCCGACATGCCAAATACGACCTGAAACAACAACGGCAACAGATAGACCAACGTACCCCCGCCGGCGCGGAACACTGAACCGGCGCCGATACCGGCGCGAAAAGTGGGGTTGCGGAACACCGACAAGTCCAGAAGGGCGGCGTGAGTGTGCCGCCGCAGATGACGCAAGGCGAGTGCGCCGACAATTACGCCGATGACCAGCACCGCGCCTGCCACAACCGCTTCGCCTGCCCCGCGTCCGATCGCCTCGATGCCATACATGATGCAAGATAGCGACACACCGGTGAGGACGAAGCCGACCCAATCCATCCGGCGCGGATTTGTCTTCTCTCGGATTGTCGAAGTAACGCGACACCAAGAATATGCCGAGGATGCCGAGCGGCACATTCACAAAGAAGATCCAGCGCCAGGAAATATAGGTGGTGATGAAGCCGCCAAGCAGCGGGCCGAGCACCGGTCCGAGCTGCGCCGGCACCTGCAGATAGGCCATCACGGGGATCAGTTGCGATTTCTCGACGCTGCGAAACAAGACGAGCCGTCCGACTGGCACCATCATCGCTCCGCCCAAGCCCTGCAGAACGCGCGCTGCCGTCAGCTGGACGACATTTTCGCTGATTCCGCAAAAGATGGAGCCCAGCACGAACAGCGCGATTGCCGCCCGGAACACCGTGCGTCCGCCAAACCGATCCGCAGCCCAGCCGCTGACTGGAATAAATACGGCAATGCTGAGCAGATAGGACGTCACGGCAATGGTGAGCCGTACCGGATCGGTATTCAGGGAGATCGCCATTTGCGGCAGAGCCGTGGTGATTGCCGTCGCGTCGATCTGCTGCATAATGATCGCCGAAGCGACGATTACCGCCAGGATTTTTGGATTGGTTTCTTTCGACTTCTCGTTTGGCGGCATGATGACCCGATCAGGCTTCCGTCTGCGTTGAGATGCCGGCCATCTGACGGCGGAATATCAATGCCAGTACGCCGGCGACCAAGTGCGATGCAGGCTCCGATGAATACCGGCCAACGCAATCCCGCTGTTTCCGCGATCAATCCCATGGCCAAGGCGCCAACGGCCGGGCCGCCTTGGGCAATCATCCCATAGATGCTCATCGTCCGGCCGCGAAAGCGGGATCGGATGGCGGACTGGATAAGCGTTTGGTTGCTGATGTCCATCACGACAGTGGAAAATCCGAAAAAGAACATAAGCAGGCAGCCGATGATGAAAGAATTGAAACCGACGAATAGAATGAGCGCTGCCGCCATTGAAATGATTGCGATGCAGGCCATCGTCAGCAGGCTTTGAACTCCGAATCGCAAAGACATCCAGACGCCGGCCAGCGTCGCGCCGACGCCGTGGGAGCCGAGCAGCCAGGCAAGCCCACTGGCTGCCCTGCCGAACTCGCCGGAGGCGAAGCCCGGCATCAGCTCGGTGATCGGCTTTGCGCAGACCGCGACGATAGCCAGCAAGATGAACTGATTGCGGACTGCCGGCTGCGACAGGATATAGCGCAAGCCGTCGGCGACCTCGGTGACAATCGGCCGGGATTCGCGCTCGGCGCGGGGCGCGGGAGGCATATCGACCAGGCGCAATGCGCCTGTGAACACGATGATAAGCAGAATGCTGATGGCGAAAGTCTCCGCGACGCCAAAGGCGACGAGGGTGGCTCCGCCGACCGCCGGACCGATGAATTTCGAGGTTTGAAAAATCATCGCATTTTGGGACAGCGCCTTGAGCAACTTTTCACGTCCGACGAGTCCGTAGACGACGGTCTGCCGTGCCGGGCGGTTGAACGCGAAGACGGCTCCCCGAAAAAGCACCAGACCGGCGAGCATCCAGATGTTCATGTATCCAGATGCCATAATCGCGAAGAGAGCGATTGAATAAAGCAGCGTGAGAAGTTGCGTGAAGCGAAGCACGCCGAGGTGGTTGAGGCGGTCGAGCACCGCCCCTGCATAGAGGCCGAGCGCAATTGTCGGACCCGTTTCGGCCAAGGCGATGAGGCCGAGCCATGTCGCCGAATGGGTGAGTTCCCAGGTCAGCCAGAGAATCGCGGTGCGCTGGACCCAAATGCCGACGGAAGACGAGAAATTGCCGATAAGATACCAGCGGTAGCTTCGATCGGATGTCTCGGTATCGCTCTCGCTCAAATCGACGAATTCCTTGGGGCTGCGAGACGTTCGGATCAGATTTTAACCGCTTGGTCCGTTTTTGCCGCCCGATCGATCGCTTCCAGACACGGCCACGCCGTGGACCGCGTCGTCCACCGTCACCGGGAAAGGCTTTTCGCCTGTCACCGCGGCTGCAAAGGCCTCGAGTTCCGCCTTCTCTGGGTCAGCGGCGGGATAATCGGTGGTGGTGGCTTCACCATCGATCGGCTGAAAGGTGAACTGCTCGCCGTCGCGTATCTCCGCCCAGCCCTTGGAGCCGAATACCGTCGTTCTCTCATAGGTCGCGGTAGCGCCGATGGCGGTCAAAAGTCCGCTGGCGCCGCTCGTAAAACGCAGAAGCGTCGCGGTCGCATCGGCAATTGGTAGCTTGGTTGCGCGCGTCGAGGCCTGCGAGACGACTTCGGCCACCGGACCTAGCAGCTCGATCATGGCATAGAGCGGGTGATCGGCCAGCGCACCGGCCAATACCTGGCTCGAATCCGTCTTCCAATCGGCGCCGGGCTTGAGCTTGAAATAGCGGTCGACACAGAAATTTCCTTCCATGTGCAGAAGGGTGCCGAGGTCGCCGGCGGCGACCCGGCGGCGCAGCTCTGCCACGGCAGGGAAAAAGCAACGGTTGTAACCAAGCGCCAGCAACACTTGGTGCTTCTGAGACGCGGTACGCAAGGCCTCGGCGTCGGCCCGCTTGAGAGCCATCGGTTTGACCGCCAATACAGGCTTTCCGGCCTCCAATGCGGCCAGCGAATGTGCCGCGTGCAATCCGGCCGGTCCGGACGAAACCACCGCATCGATCGAGGCATCGGCCAGCATTGATCTTAGGTCGTCACTGACTTTGAAACCGTGTTTGGTTGCGAAATGCTTCGGCCTTGGCCGGCGTTGCGGTGACCCCTGCGGCAAAGCGGATGCGGTCGCTTTTGCCCTGCACTGATTCGACCAGCCGGCGTCCCCAGCCGCCAAGGCCGATGATCCCGATGTTCAGCATGTTTGTTGCCTGCCCCACGTGTTGGCGGAAGATCGCGCAAACTAATGGAGGTGAACGTGACAGTCGAGCCCAGCTCGGAGGTATATGGGCTTTATAACTCAGGGCTGCTTCGAATTATCTGAAGCCCGGCGCGGTAATAGGCCGCGAGCCCGCGGATTTCTTCGTCGGTCAGCTGTGCCGCGATGGTCCGCATCCGTGCATAGACATCGTTGCGGCGCTCGCCCGATGCATAGAGCTTGAGCTGTTGCACGATGTATTCCGCCCTTTGCTCCGCGAGTACGGGAGTCTCGATCGGCCCTCCTGCGCCGGCTCGATGGCATGATGCGCAAGGCGCTATATTACGCTTCGGATCGCCTAGTTCGACGAGCTGCACGATGGCAGGCGGAGCTTCAGCCAGCGTTACGGGGTTGGGATTTCGCTGCGGCTGTCCGGCGTAATAGGCGGCGACATCGGCGATTGCCGATTCATCCAACGCCTTGGCAACGTCCGTCATCATCGGATGTGCGCGGCTGCCGGTCCGGTAATCGAAGAGCTGCTTGTAAATCGCGGTGCCGGATTGTCCGGTGAGGTGGGGAAACTCGACCCCAATGGAGTCGCCTTTCTCGCCATGGCAGGCGACGCAAACTTCCTGCACCTTGGCATGCCCTCGCCGGACATCGGCGCGGGCAAGAATTTGCAGGAGATCGGAGGTCCAGGTGACCTGCGATACCGGTATTCCCGGCAATGGGGTCGGTGACTGAGGTTGTGCCGGTGATCCCGGAAGAATGCCGAGCGCCCGGCAGATCGCGGTATAAGCATCAATGCCCGACGCTGCGGCCCTGGACAATCGGAATCACCAGCACGCCAAGCAGGATGCCGCTGAGCAGGATGCCGATGACGGCGAAGCTCGACCACATCCGCCATGGCTGGTCGAGTACGTGCGGTTCCGAAGGTGGAGGAGGGGTTATTGTCCGACATGAGCGGCCCTACCTTACCCGTGAACGATCGCGCCCGGCGACGGGTCGATCAGGAACTGCGCGATCGGATAGCCATAAGCGGCTATCATGAGCACGAGCACCAGCACATTCCACAGCGCGAATCCGTTAAGCGCAGCGGGGACCCGAAGCGGCGGATGCACCGCCAGCGCATAGAGCGGCCGCACGATGCCCAAAGCGGGACCGCGGTGGAGCGCCGCCAAGTTTGCGACAAACAGTACGGCAGAAGCCAGCAGAATGATGCCGCCGGCAAATGAGACGATAACCCACGGTCCCCAGGCCGCGATAATCGGATCGGCATAGTTGAAGTTGGCAACCCGACGCCACTGCCCCTGCAAGCCCAGCCAATGCCACGGCAAGGTCATGATCATCATGCCGAGAAACCACAGCCAAAGCTGCAAGCCGCAGGGGTGCCAGCGATTGATACTCGCGCCCGGTAAGCCGCGGCCAGATCGCGTAGGCTATCGCGAAATACATGATGACGACGGAGCCGCCGAAGATCAGATGGAAATGCGCGGTGACCCAGGAAGTATTGTGCACCATCGCATTCATGCCGTAGCCCATGTTGATGATGCCACCGAAGCCGCCGAAGCCGAGCATGACGAAGCTAAGACCGGTGGCGAGCACCATCGGCCGCTCCCACGGCAATGCGGCGATCCAGCCGAAGATCCCACGCCCGCCGCGCAGACGCCCTGCGATTTCGAGTGAGGCAGTGATTGTAAAGATGGTGAGCAGCGTAGGAACCGCGACGAAGGCCGTGAGCAGCACCTGGATGAACTTGGTGGCGTTGCCATGCTCCGGATCCATCAGCAGATGGTGCATGCCAACCGGCAGGCTGTAGATCAGAAAAAGGATGAACGTCAGGCGCCCCATGGTGTCGCTGTATAGCCTGCCGCCGGCTGCGCGCGGGGCCATGGTGTAAAAAGCGATATATGCGGGAATGAGCCAGAAATAGACGATCGCATGCAGCGTCCAGGAAAACAGCGTCCGCGCCAGACCGACATCGATGGTTTGAACAAGTCCGATAGCCGCCGGGATCACCTGAAATACAAGTTCCACCGCGACGCCGACCGTAGTCCATAGCCACATCACGGCGTTGGCGACGGTAGCGAACATCGCTAGCGGAACCGGACGTCCGGGATTTTCCCGTTTCCACTGCGTCATCGCTATGAGCATCAGGACACACCAGATCCACGATGCGGCGACGACGAGCACGAGCCCGATGTAAAACCATACGCTTGCGGTCAGTGGCGGATAGAAGGTGAAAAGTACGGAGGCTTGGCCGGTTGCGATCGGGATGACCGTCAGCACGACGCCCAGAAGCGCCACCCAGTATGCTGCCCAGGCCAAAGCTTGGCGGGAAGTGCGCGGTCGAGCGCGGTAACCGCGACGAAATAGCCAAATCCCATGATGAAAAATGTCGTCAGCACATAAGCCATCGACACGCCATGCGCTGTGACCGACATAAAATACTGGCTGGGCGTGCCCACATTGGCGCCCAGTGGACTGCGGACCCACATCTGCCAGGTGCCGATCGCGCAGGCGAACAGGAAGGCGGCAAAAGCCACCCAGAAATGCGCAAGACAAAGTCGCTCAGCGTTGCGCACAGGAAATCCTCCCGTCGGGTCCTGGCTTGAACTTGTCCTGCGCCACCACCTGGACGTTCGCCCACATCTCGCTATGTCCCAGGCCGCAATATTCGTGACAGGGCATCAGAAGATCGCCGGCGCGGGTGAATTCGGTATGCACCTGCGATACGAAGCCGGGCACCACCATGGTATTGACGTTGGTGCCGGTGATGAGCAGTCCATGGATTACATCGGGAGACGCAAAGCGAAGCGTCACCCGCCGGTTCGCCGGGACCACGATGCAGCGTGGGAGAAACATGAATTGGGTCGCAATCGCGCGGACGGTGACGCTGCCGTCGGATCCGACTGTGGTGCCTAAATTATGTTCGGCGAATTCGCCGGACAGATGAAGCGTCTTTGGATCGATCCGCTCGACGTTGCTGGGAGGATTGACGCTGATCGTAAAGGCCGTGAACAGGATCATGCTCAAGGAAGCGGCGACAAAGATGCCGACGCCGAAGGACCACATAACTCCGTGCGCAGTATTCGTCGCTCGTGCATTTCCGGGTGAGTTTGAGACATCGCTCAACCCACGGTGCCGCGCGGAATGAAGACCAGGAGGTAAACCGCGATATAGCCGAGTACGAGCAGTGCAACGGCCGTGCCCGCGAGGACGGCGGCGCCAAGCGGGACCGAACGCATTACATCCGCGAGTGTCGTCTCGTCAATGTCGTCCGCTGTCTCAAAGGGTGAATCTGCCGCGGAGGAACTGTCGGATTGCATCGTTGGCTCCGAAAATATTGCCGTTGAGCAGTGGCAGATATTACAGAAGAACACCTTTCGATAAGCAAGGGGCAGACATCTGAAATGGCGTCGGTTAGCCGGAGATCGGTGGCCGCCATCGTTTCGAATTGCAGCAACGGATTGGGACTGTGTCTGTTCTTTGGCTTCCAGCGCAAGTTGTACCGGCGGCCAAGTTTCCATTATCGCCAGCGCCGTGTCGTCAATATCGTCTGCTGTCTCGAAGGGTGAATCTGCGCGACGGAACCTCAACGCGCGGAAAGTAATTCCTTCATGCGCTGGCGCACCATCTCTTTTTTGGTGACGGTGAATTCCCAGTCATAGGTGTCGAAATACTGCACGCCGTCTTTCGGAATGATCTCCGGAGGCAGATGGCTTTCGTCGATGTCGTTTCGGGTCGGGACGGTGCCCATGGCACGGTTGAACACTTCGTTGCCCTCCTTCGAGGCGATCCAGTTCACGAAACACCTTTGCAGCATTCGGATGCGGAGCGTTGTCGATGATGGCGACCTGGCCGAAGCTGGCGGAAATCTCGGGATAGAGGTCGGTAAGGTTTTCCAGGATCGCGACCGGTATTCCCTCCTTGCGCAGCTTCTCGACATCGGCATCTTCGGCGCCGAGCGATATCGGATAGATGCCGCGCGCAAGTCCGTCAGTGATTTGCCGGGTGTCGCGGCTGATCATCGGCTTCTGGTCGACGTAAAGCTGTTTGACGAAATCCTCACCATGCTGGAAATAAAGGTGGGCGGCCTGGTTGCTGCCGCTTCCGGGAATGGTCGGATCCTGCAGTGCGATCTTTCCCTTCCATTTTGGATTCAGCAGGTCCTTGACCGAGCGCAATTCTCCGGGCTTCACGTCCTTGGTATTGATGTGGAACATCGTCGTCACGGTGTTCGCAAGCCGCAGGATGTATTGCTCCTCCGGATCAGCGAACCAGAGCTTTCCCTTCTTCCATTTCTTGCCGTCGACCACTTCCGGCAGTTGCAGCGCCGGTTTCAGCGGCTGCAGCATCTTCTCGCGATGGAAGGTCAAGGCCATGCTCTGGATGCCGGCAAAGACGACGTCGATGGAGTGAATGCCGGCGTGACGTTCAGCGCGCATGCGCGCCGCCGACTCGGTGCTGCGGCCGCCAAGATACTCAATGTTAATCCCGTAGCGCGCCTTAAAGGCGGCCGGCAGAACCTTACGAAGTTCCTGGCTGGGCGGACCGGAAACCACCACTTTGCCTTCCTCCTTTGCAGCGGCGAGCGTCTCTTCCCAGGATTGCTTCCAGGCGGCGTTCTGTGCCGTGGCGCTGACCGGCAACAGAGCAAGCAGCGTCACAGCAGCGCGAACGTTATTTTCATTGTCGTCTCCTCCCGAAGGGTTTTTTGGACGTTTGCCCCGGTCTAATGGAGGCGCGTCGTTTTTAGGATGTTGCGGGAATTGTGATGAAAAGGCCGCATTGAGGTCAATCGGCGAAGGCGTCAGCAATCGATTCCGCGCGAGGCCTGGCCTGCGTCAGAAGATCAAAAGGGGGATGGCGGCACCGGCAACGCCACGGGGTTTGTCTATTGGAAGTTGTAAGCGCCTGAGTTGGGCGATTACGGCATTATAGGTGACGTCCGGGTCGGAACAGAGCCCTAAGCTCCGCTGATCTTGATGGAAGACAGCAAGTCTGTCCCGAGCGGCGGACGCACTGGCTTTTTCGGCGGCCGGCGCAGGCGCGACGGTAGTCCTCCTCTGGACGACTGGCGTGCTGGGCTTTCTCACCGGGGGTGCTGCGCTTTTTGCGGCGCGACCGGGGCCGCTGCTTTCTGCGGCGCGGCCGGCGCCGCCGCCGGCTCCGATTTCGTTTTTGGCTTTTTCAGCCTTGGCGCTTTCCTTCTTAGAACGCTTTTTCTTTTTGTCCGCGGCCGATTTCGATTTCAGCTCGCGCAATTCCGACTTTGAGCTGCTTGATCTGCTTCTTCAGCGTCTTTCTTGCGCGTCTCAACTTGTTTACTGGCCATTTCGATCCCCCGCCGGTGGCTTTGACCGTTCAAACTAACATTTCGGGGATAGGATGCTCAACATTCCCGGAATTCGCTTTGTTACAGTTTTGTGACAGCGCAAGGCAGTGCTAGCGTTGGCGCGAGGCGTATGACTCTACCGGTAGCGCACCTGAAAGGGTGAGATGGACCCCTTCGTTTTTGCCGCCGTGCTTTTCGCGGCGCTCTGCCATGCCAGCTGGAACACGCTTCTCAAGATCCGGCTCGATCCTTTTGCCGCCAACGCGCTGATCACGGTTGCCAGCGGAGCTGATCGCCGCGGCGGCGCTGCCTTTCGTCGGCTTTGCGCCGATCGTTTCCTGGCCATGGCTCGTCGCCTCGATCATTCTGCATCTGGCGTATTATTACGGTCTCACCGAGGCCTACCGCACCGGCGATCTCAGCCAGGTCTATCCGATCGCGCGCGGGGCCGCCCCGCTGATGACGGCGGTAATTTCGACAACGGCGCTGGGGGAGGACATCGGCCTTTTTGGCTGGATCGGCATTTTGAGTCTGGTCGCCGGCGTTTTCCTGCTATCGATCCGCGGCGGGCGCGATCTCACCCGCATCGACCGCCGCGCCGTCGGCTTCGCATTTTTCACCGCGATGACGATCTGCGGCTATTCGCTGACGGACGGCATCGGAGCCCGCGTCTCCGGCAACGCCCACGCTTATGCGGCGCTTCTCTTCATCCTCGATGGCTCCTGCATGGCGGTCTTCGCGTTATGGCGGCGCGGGCAATCCATTCTCACCGAAGCGCGGATTTATTGGAAAACGGGCCTGTTCGGCGGCGCCTTGTCGGTGACCTCCTACTGGATTGTGATCTGGGCCATGACAGTTGCGCCGATCGCGATCGTTGCAGCGTTGCGCGAAACCAGCGTGCTGTTCGCCGCCGTCATCTCCGTCGTCATCCTGAAGGAGCAGCTGCGGCCCGCGCGCGTGATCGCCGCGCTGATGATCGTGTTCGGATTGGCCCTGATCAGATTGCACTAGGGTCTACGATTTTCCCGTGGCCATGTCGCGCGCCACGTTGAGGAAGGCACGCACGACGGGAAGCCGCCGCCGCTCCTGCAGGCAAACCACGTATTCGCCGACCGTGAGATCGCTGTCGCTGACCTCGATGGCGTGGAAACGCGCGTCGGTGCCGAATTCGCTGTCGAACACCACGCCGACCCCAAAACCCGCGGCAACGGCCTCTCTCACGGCTTCGCGCGTCTGCACCTCGATCAGTGATCCGGAAACCACGCCGGCTTGCGCCAGCCGCGCCTCGAATACCTCGCGGGTGATGGAGCCGCGTTCACGCACGACAATGTCCCGGCCGGCGAGTTCCGAAATACGGATTTGCCGCCGGCGGGCCCAGGCATGACCCTGCGGAACAAAGACGATGAGCCGGTCTTCGCGCAATTTCATCGAATAAGATGCTGGGGATCCGACGTCATCTTCGCCATCACCGCAATGTCGGCGCCGTGCTCGGTAAGGTGATCAAGCACGGCTGCCGAGTTGTCGATCTTCAGCGTGAAGGTGAGTCCGGCATGCAGGCGCTTGAGCTCGGCCAGGATCGGCATGACGTGATAGGCGCTATCCGCGCTCACCCGCAGATGACCGCGCGTCAAGGCGCGGCCGCCGGTCAGGAGCGCGCGGGCTTCCTCCTC
The DNA here is from genome assembly GCA_963802475.1 of uncultured Alphaproteobacteria bacterium. Taxonomy (GTDB): domain Bacteria; phylum Pseudomonadota; class Alphaproteobacteria; order Rhizobiales; family Xanthobacteraceae; genus CANKHA01. The sequence goes on along the minus strand of CAWDIZ010000010.1, from coordinate 50,532 downwards.
CGCGGCGACCAGCCGGGTGGTGAGCGCGAAAAGCGATTGTCCGGTCGGTGTCATTCGCACGCCGCGTCCGCGGCGGTCGAACAGATCCACGGCATAGCTCGCCTCAAGCGCGCGCACCTGCGCCGACAACGTCGGCTGGCTTAGCCCGGCCGTCCGCGCCGCCAAAGAGAAGCTTCCGGCATCGGCGACCAGATGAAATGCGCGCAACTGGGTCACCAGGCTCATATAGATATTATCTATATGAGCTATCAAAAAATGCAAATGAGACGATGGGTCCGGCGGTGGTAATCTGGCGGTCATCAGACCGTCAGGAATGCCGCGTTATGCTCGAAAAAATCCGACAACCAGCCATGAGCGAAACCGGCGATCCTCTGCTTCTCACCCCCGGACCGCTGACGACTTCGCGGTCCGTCAAGGAAGCGATGATTCACGACTGGGGCTCGCGCGACGCGAGCTTTATCGAGATCAACCGCTCCGTGCTTTCCCGGCTCACCGGCTTGATCAATGGCGGCGAGGAATTCGTGACAGTGCCGATGCAAGGCTCGGGCACTTTCGCGGTAGAAGCCATGCTCACAAGCCTGGTTCCGCGCGACGGCAAGGTGCTTGTTGTGATCAACGGCGCCTATGGCCATCGGGCCAAGAAGATCTGCGACATCGCCGGCCGCGCTACTGCGGTCTATGAGACGCCCGAAGACACGCCGCCCGATCTCGCCGCCATTGAGGCCATGCTCAAAAGCGACCCGGCGATCACCCATGTCTTCGCCGTCCATTGCGAGACCACCTCTGGCATCCTCAATCCGATTTCGGAATTGGCCGATCTGGTTCGCCGCCTTGGCAAGTCGTTGCTCATTGACGCGATGAGCGCTTTCGGAGCCATTCCGCTCGACGTCACACAAACGCCGTTCGACGCAGTGGCGGCGTCTTCCAACAAATGCATCGAAGGCGTGCCGGGCTTGGGTTTCGTGATCTGCCGCAAGACGGTGCTGGAGAAAGCCAAGGGCAACGCGACAACGCTGGTGCTCGACCTGCACGATCAGTGGAGCAATTTCGCCAAGACCGGCCAATACCGCTTTACGCCGCCGATCCATGTGATCGTTGCATTCCATCAGGCTTTGGCGGAATTCGATGCCGAGGGCGGCGTTGCTGGACGCGGCCGGCGTTACGCCGAGAATTGCAAGATCCTGATCGAAGGCATGCGGGCGCTGGGTTTTGAGACGTTGCTAGCCGATCACCTGCAGGCCCCGATCATCGTCACCTTCCGCATGCCGGCCGAGAAGAAATTCGTGTTCCAGGATTTCTACGACCGGCTGAAGGAACGCGGCTACGTGATTTATCCCGGCAAGCTCACGGTTGCGGATTCCTTCCGCATCGGCTGCATCGGCCGGCTCTATCCCGATCACATGCGCGGCGCGCTCGACGCGATCCGCGCCATCCTGGACGAGATGGGAATCCGCTCCCTGAAAGCCAGCAGGGCGGCATAGGAGAACACGTTGAACATCAACACCGGCGCCAATATCTACCGTCAACGGCCGCAGCTATCGCTTCCCCAAGGAGCCGACGGTCTGCGTCTGCATCGACGGTTCCGAGCCCGGCTATATCGAACGCGCGGTGGAAAAGGGACTGGCGCCGAATTTCGCACGGCTGATGAAGGATGGCTCGAATCTGCTGGCACAGTCGGTGATCCCGAGTTTCACCAATCCCAACAACCTGTCGATCATCACCGGCAGTCCGCCGGCCGTGCATGGCATCGCCGGCAATTATTTCTTCGATCCGCTGACCAAGCAGGAAGTGATGATGAACGACGCCCGCTTCCTGCGCGCGCCTACCATCATGAAGGCCTTCCACGACGCCGGCGCCAAGGTCGCCGTGGTAACCGCCAAGGACAAGCTGCGGACGCTGCTGGGCCACGGGCTCGATATGTCGAGTGGACGCGCCATCGCTTTTTCGTCAGAGAAAGCCGACAAGGCCACGCTGAAGGACAACGGCATCGCAGATGTACCGCAGCGCATCGGCATGAAGGTGCCCGATGTCTATTCCTCGGAATTGTCCGAATTCGTCATGGCGGCGGGGCTTTCCATCGTCAAGCGCGAGCGGCCGAACCTGATGTATCTCTCCACCACCGATTACGTGCAGCACAAGGCTGCGCCCGGCTCGCCGATGGCGAATGCTTTTTACGCCATGATGGATCGATATGTCGGCGCGCTCGACAAGCAGGGCTGCGTGCTGGTGCTGACCGCCGATCACGGCATGAATGACAAGCACCTGCCGAACGGCGAGCCTGACGTGATCTATCTGCAGGACAGGTTCGATGCGCTGGCTCGGCAAGGACAAAGGCGCGGGTCATTCTTCCCATCACCGATCCCTATGTCGCCCATCATGGCGCGCTGGGCTCATTTGCAACCGTCTATCTGCCGGCCGACGCTGATGCCGCCGAGATTTTGGACAGGCTGCGCGAGGTTGACGGCATCGAGGTGGCGCTGTCGCGCGATGAAGCCTGCCGGCGATTTGAACTGCCACCGGACCGGATCGGGGACATCGTCGCGATATCGACCGTTCACAAGGTGCTCGGCACCAGCCGGGCGCGGCACGACCTCACCGGCCTGACCGAGCCGCTGCGTTCCCATGGCGGCCTCACCGAGCAGACCGTGCCGATGATCGCCAACCGCAAGGTATCTCTGCCGAATGACCACAAGCTGCGCAATTTCGACATTTTCGATGTCGCGCTCAATCACGTGAATTGAGGTTGGGATGAACGTCCAGACCAAGCCGACTGCTGCGATCCGCCACGAAGGCATGCGCATTGCCGGCCAGTGTGTCGACCTCGACGAGCGGATCGAGGTATTCAATCCCTACAATAGTGCCGTTGTCGGCACGGTGCCCGCGGCCCGCGCGGAACATGTGCGCTCGGCTTTTGCCAAGGCCGCCGCGTTCAAGCCCAAACTCACCCGCTACGAACGGCAGCAGATTCTCATCCGCACGGCCGAGCTGTTGCGCGACCGCAAGGAAGATTTCGCCCACCTGATCACCGCGGAATCCGGGCTGTGCTGGAAGGATTCGCTCTATGAGGCGGGCCGCGCCTATGACGTCTATTCCTTCGCCGGCCAGCTCAGCATTTTGGACGACGGAGAAATCTATTCCTGCGATATCTCGCCCCAGGCCAAACTGCGCAAGATTTTCACCATGCGGATGCCGCTAGGCGGCGTCATTTCCGCCATCACGCCGTTCAATCATCCGCTCAATATGGTGTCGCACAAGATCGCGCCGGCGATCGCCACCAACAACCGGGTGGTGCTGAAACCGACTGAGCTGACGCCGCTGACCGCGCTGGCGCTGGCGGACGTGCTCTATGAAGCCGGGCTGCCGCCGGAAATGCTGTCTGTCGTTACCGGCAATCCCTCCACCATGGGGGATGCCATGATTACCGACCCGGATTGCGATCTCATCACCTTCACCGGCTCGGTGAAAGTCGGCAAATATATCGCCAGCAAGGCCGGCTATCGCCGTATCGTGCTGGAGCTGGGCGGCAACGATCCGCTGATCGTCATGGAGGATGCCGACCTCGCCAAGGCGGCGGAACTCGCGGTCATGGGTGCTACCAAGAATTCCGGCCAGCGCTGCACGGCAGTCAAGCGCATCCTGGTGGTGGAAAGCGTGGCGAACGAATTTTCCCGGCAGGTCTTAGCCAAAGCGAAGACGCTGAAGTTCGGCGATCCGATGGATCCCGCCACCGATGTCGGCACCGTGATCAACGAAGGCGCTGCCAAGCTGTTTGAACGGCGGGTGCAGGACGCGGTCGGCAAAGGCGCGGTTCTGCTGCATGGCGGGCAGCGCGATGGCGCGCTCTATGCGCCGACGGTCGTGGACAAGGTGCCTTACGATTGCGAACTCGTGCATGAGGAGACGTTCGGACCGGTCATTCCGATCATCCGCTGTCCCGACGACATCGCGGAGGTGATCCGCATTTCCAATTCGACGGCTTATGGCCTGTCGTCCGGCGTCTGCACGTCCAAGCTCGAATACATCACGCGCTTCATCAATGAGCTCGAAGTGGGCACCGTGAATGTATGGGAGGTTCCGGGCTATCGGATCGAGATGTCTCCGTTTGGCGGCATCAAGGATTCCGGGCTCGGCTACAAGGAGGGTGTTGTCGAGGCGATGAAGTCCTTCACCAATGTGAAGACTTATTCGCTGCCATGGCCGGTTTGACCGTACGGGGCGGTTACGACCGGGTTCTTGTCATCGCGCCTTCATAAGTCCGTGACAATCACGGAACGAAGGCGTTCACACAGGGGAAGTCAGATGAAGCGTAAACTGGCAATAGGGGCCGCGTTCGGCTTCGCGATGGCTTTTGCAACCGCGTTGCCTGCGGCGGCGCAGAAAACCAATCTCACGATCTACACGGCGCTGGAAAACGACCAGCTCGCGCCGTTCAAGGCGGCGATCGAAGCGGCCGTTCCGGATGTAAGTGTCACTTGGGTGCGCGACTCGACCGGCGTTATCACCGCGAGGTTCCTGGCGGAAAAGGACAATCCCCGCGCCGACATGGTGATGGGGCTGGCGGCTTCCAGTCTGCTGCTGTTCGAAAAACAAAACCTGCTGGAGACCTATAAGCCGGCGGGCGTGGATGCCCTGAAGCCGGCTTACCGCGACAGCGAGGAGCCTTACACCTGGACCGGCATGGACGCGTTCATCGGCGTGATCTGCTTCAACACCGCCGAAGCCGGGAAGGCCAATATCAAGCAGCCGACGTCCTGGAAGGACCTGCTCGATCCCGGATACAAGGGCAAGCTGGTGATGCCGCATCCGGCTTCTTCGGGCACCGGCTATCTCACCGTGGCGGCCTGGCTGCAGGTCATGGGCGACGTCGAGGGCTGGAAGTTCATGGACGGCCTGCATCAGAACATCGCGGTTTATACCCATTCCGGCTCGGCTCCCTGTGTGCAGGCGGCGACCGGCGAGCGCGTGGCAGGCATCGCGCTCGACATGCGCGGCGCCTCGGAAAAGACCAAGGGCGCTCCGCTCGAGGTTGTCGTTCCGAAGGAAGGCGTAGGCTGGGATATGGAAGCCGTCGCCATCGTCAAGGGCACGAAAAATCTTGCTGCGGCCAAGAAGGTTGCGGACTGGAGCGCCACCAAGGGGGCAAATGAACTCTATTCCAAGACCTATGCCGCCGTTGCCCACCCGGACGTGAAAAATATCCCGCAGAATTATCCTGCGGATGCCGAGAAGGGCATGGTGAAAAACGACTTTGCCTGGATGGCTGAAAACCGCGAGCGCATCCTCGCGGAATGGGCGAAGCGCTACGAATCCAAGGCGGCGCCGAAGTAGGGCAATCGGTACCAGACCCCCCGAGGGCTTGCCCCCGGGGGGCTATCTCGCCCACGATGTCTTTTGCCGGGAATGGCATTAAGGCAATCGGACAGGTGCAATGAAGAATCGGAACGATCCGGCGTCCCAAAGGGGGAATGGGTCCGGCAACGGCTCCGCGGCGCAGGCTGCGCCGTTTCTGCGTATCCGCAATCTGACAAAACGCTTCGGCGCGTTCACCGCGCTGCAAGCTGTTTCGCTCGACGTCTATCGCGGAGAGTTCATCTGCTTTCTCGGCCCTTCCGGCTGCGGCAAGACCACCTTGCTGCGCGCGATCGCCGGACTTGACCCGCAGGACGAAGGCAGCATCGAAATCGCGGGCCGCGACGTCTCGCGGCTGCCGCCGCCGGCGCGCGATTTCGGCATCGTTTTCCAGTCCTATGCGCTTTTTCCGAATCTGACGGTCGCCGGCAATGTCGGCTATGGCCTGGTCAACCGCAGAAAATCGCGCAGCGATATCACTGCGCGTGTGCAGGAATTGCTCAAGCTGGTCGGTCTGAGCGATCAGGAGAAGAAATATCCGGTGCAGCTTTCCGGCGGGCAGCAGCAGCGTGTGGCCCTGGCGCGCGCTTTGGCAACCTCGCCCGGGCTTTTGTTGCTTGACGAGCCACTTTCCGCGCTCGATGCGCGGGTGCGCCTGCGCCTGCGCGATGAGATCAAATCCCTGCAGCGGCGACTGGGCGTAACCACCATTATGGTAACGCATGACCAGGAAGAAGCGCTCGCTATGGCCGACCGCATCGTGGTGATGAACCACGGCGTCATCGACCAAGTCGGCGTGCCATCGGAGATTTATCGCGCGCCCGCCACGCCGTTCGTGGCGGATTTCGTCGGCAGCATGACATTTCTCAATGCCGAGGTGTCCGGCGCGGACCGCTTGCGCGTCGGCACGCTGGAAATCTGCTGCGCGGACGCCGGCCACTTCACCCACGGCACGCCGGTGCGGCTCGGCGTTGCGGCCGGAAGAGGTGAGGGTACGTAACCTCGACGCCTCGACGCCCAATGTTATCGACACCACCGTCACAAGCCTCGATTTTCTCGGGCCGTTCTGCCGCGCGCAGCTCAAGCCTGCGGGAGCGTCGGATGTGACCATTCTGGCCGATTTCTCCGCCAACCTTATGCGGGACCTCGGAGTCAGCCAGGGGCAAAAGCTGACAATTGCGCTGCCGCCCGATTCGCTTCGGGTTTTTGCCAGGAGCTGAGTAGTGGTCGACGCGGTTATAGCCAGTAAGTCTACGCCGCAGTTCATAGCGCCGCGTATTGATCGTGACGCCTTGTTGTTCCGCGTTGGCATCGTCCTGCTGGTCGGCTGGCTTCTTCTCACCATCGCGCTGCCGCTCTGGACACTGCTCTCGAAAAGTTTTCAGAATGCGGACGGCCAGTTTATCGGTCTCGCAAATTACATCCGTTATTTCTCGACGCCGGCGCTGTTCCGCTCGATATTCAACAGTCTGTGGGTAGCGGTGATTTCCACTGCGATCGTTATTCCGCTGGCGTATATCTACGCCTTCGCGCTGACCCGCAGCCGGATGAAGTTCAAAGGACTGTTTTATGCGGCAGCGCTTTTGCCGGTATTTGCGCCATCGCTTCTCTCCGCCATTTCGCTGATCTATCTGTTCGGCAACCAGGGTCTTCTGAAGCATCTCTTGTTCGGCGCATCCATCTATGGGCCACTCGGGATCATCATCTCGCAGATCTATTATTGCTTCCCGCCGGCGCTGATCATCTTGGTCACCGCGCTGACGCTGGCCGATGCACGGCTCTACGAGGTTGCCGAGGCGCTCGGCACGAAAAAATCCCGCGTGTTCCGTACCGTGACTTTGCCGGGCGTGAAATACGGCCTGATCAACGCCTGTTTCGTCGTTTTCACGGTTGTGCTCACCGATTTCGGCATCGCCAAGGTGATCGGAGGAGGGTTCAATGTGCTGGCGACCGACGCCTATAAGCAGGTCATCGGCCAGCAGAATTTTTCCATGGGCGCCGTGGTCGGAATGATCCTGCTGATGCCGGCGGTGCTGGCCTTCGTCGTCGACCGTCTTGTGCAGCGCCGCCAATTCGCACTCCTGTCAGCGCGCGCAGTACCGCTCGAGCCGAAGTCGAACGGTTTGCGCGACATGGCCGTCACCATTTATGCGACGATCATTGCAGCGGTGATCATCGGCCTTCTCGGGGTGGCGGTGTGGGCTTCCTTCGTCACCTATTGGCCATACAACCTGTCGCTATCGCTGCGCAATTATGACTTCGGCACATTCGATGCCGACGGCTGGTCGCCATATTTCAACTCGGTGAAGATGGCCGCGTTGGCGGCGCTGATCGGAACGGCGGTGGTTTTCACCGGCGCTTACCTGATCGACAAGACCAAGATTTCTCCCGGCGGCAGGGCCTTGGCGCATTTGCTTGCGATGCTGCCGATGGCGGTGCCTGGCTTGGTGCTGGGACTTAGCTATGTATTCTTCTTCAATGCGCCGTGGAATCCGCTGAATATCCTGTACGGCACGCTGCTTGTGTTGGTGGTCAATACTACGACGCATTTCTACACGGTCGCGCATATCACGGCGCTTACCGCACTCAAGCAAATTGATCCCGAGTTTGAATCCGTGGCGGCCTCGCTCAAAGTGCCGGCCTGGCGCACCTTCGGCCGGGTCACGGTGCCGATCTGCATGCCGGCCATTCTTGATATTGCCGTCTACATGTTCGTCAGTGCGCTCACCACCGTCTCGGCGGTGATCTTCCTCTATGGTCCCGGCACCAAGCTTGCCGCTGTCGCGATCGTGCATATGGATGAAGCGGGCGTGACCGCGGGTGCCGCCGCCATGGCGACGCTGATCGTCGCGACCGCCTTGTCGGCCAAGTTGCTGCATGTATTGCTGGACCGGCTGGTATTGACGCGCCTGCAGGCGTGGCGGCGGCGTTGATGCGCTCGCCCAGCACCAGCGGGAGCACGCCTGCGCCTTCGGAAAGCGACACAAATCTGTCGCATGAACGGCGCGCCTGGGCAGCGCGCAACCTCGATGCCGCGGCGCGGGCTCTGTTGTCCGAGGACGAGCGCTATTTTCTGCGCCAGTCGGTCTCGACGCCTTGCCTCAATGCGATCGTGAAAGCCGAAGGCATTTTTATTGAGGACACTGCCGGCCGCCGCGTCATGGATTTCCACGGCAACAATGTGCATCACATCGGCTATGGCCATCCGCGGCTCAAGCGCGCCATCGCCGAGCAGATAGAGGCGCTGCCTTTCACCCCGCGCCGCTACACCTCCGAACCCGCGGTGGCGCTGGCAAGTAAACTTGCCGCCATCGCGCCGGGAAATTTAGGCAAGGTCCTGTTGACGACCGGCGGCTCCGATGCCGTCGAGGTGAGCATCAAGCTCGCGCGTGCCGCCACCGGCCGCTACAAGACCTTGTCGTTCTGGGATGCCTTTCATGGCGCGGGCTTTGGCTCAGCCGCCGTTGGCGGCGAGGCTCTGTTCCGCTCCGGTCCGATCGGCCCGCTTATGCCGGGCGCCGAACACGTCGCGCCGTTTTCCAGTTACCGCTGCCCTTACGGCACGTCGAGCGCCGAGGAATCCTCCGCCGCCTGCGCGCGCATGATCGATTACGTGCTCGGCCGCGAGGGCGATGTTGCCGCGCTGATCGCCGAGCCGGTGCGGGCGGTGCCCTATGTTCCTGCGCCCGGATTTCTGGCAGGAAGTGCGCAGGATCTGCGACCGGCACGGCACCTTGCTGGTGTTCGACGAAATCCCGACGGGTTTAGGCAAGACCGGAAAGATGTTCGCTTGCGAGCACGACGGGGTCGTGCCGGATATCCTGGTGCTCGGCAAGGCTTTGGGTGGCGGCATTCTGCCGATTGCCGCAGTGATCGCGCGGCCCGAGCTCGACGTAGGCGCGGATTACGCCTTCGGACATTACACCCATGAGAAAAACCCGGTGACCGCGCGCGCGGCCCTGACCACCATCGAGATCATCGAGAGTGAAGGCTTGGTGGCCAACGCCGCCAGTGTCGGTGCGGCCGCACTTTCGCGGCTTCACGACATGATGGCCAAACGCGCGCTTGTGGGCGATGTGCGCGGCGTCGGCCTCCTTCTCGGCATCGAGCTGGTCAGCGACCGCGCTGCCAAGACGCCGGCCAATGCCGAAGCGGAGAAGATCATGTACCTCGCCCTGGAGAAGGGTCTATCGTTCAAGACCACGTTCGGGAATGTGCTGACACTGACGCCACCGTTAACTGTGACGCAGGCGCAGATGGATCGCGCGCTCGATATAATCGATGAATGTCTGGCGCTGATTTGAAGGGGCAGGGGGATCATGGCTGGCAATCTTTCCTTCGAGCAATTGAAAAAAGCGGTCAGGTCCGGCGGCATCGATACCGTTGTCGTGGCGATGGCCGACATGCAGGGCCGGCTGATCGGCAAGCGCTTTCAGGGCGAATATTTTGTCGACGGCGCGCATGAGGAAACCCACGCCTGCAATTATCTGCTCGCCAACGACATCGACATGGAGCCGGTGCCGGGCTACGCGGCGGCGAGCTGGGAAAAGGGCTACGGCGACTTCGTCATCAAGCCAGACATGGAGACGCTGCGGCGGATTCCCTGGCTTGAAGGCACCGCACTGGTACTGGCCGATGTGCTCGACCACCATCATCATGACGTACCGCATTCGCCGCGCGCGATGCTGAAGAAGCAAGTCGCCCGGCTGAAGAAGAAGAAGATGCAGGCCTTCCTCGCTTCCGAGCTGGAATTTTATCTGTTCGACGAATCCTATGAGAGCGCGGCCAGCAAACGTTATGCCGGTCTGAAGACGGCCGGGAGTTATATCGAGGACTACCACGTGCTGCAGACCACCAAGGAGGAGGGCGTGATGCGCGCCATCCGCAACGGTCTGCAGGGCGCCGGCATCCCGGTGGAAAATTCCAAGGGCGAGTGGGGTCCGGGTCAGGAAGAGATCAACGTGCGTTACGCCGATGCGCTGGAAATGGCCGATCGCCACGTCATCCTGAAAAATGGGGTGAAGGAGATCGCCTGGGCGCAAGGCAAGTCGGTCACCTTCATGGCGAAGTGGAGCTACGGTCTTGCCGGCTCGAGCTCGCACATCCATGCCTCGCTCTGGGACGCGGCGGGCAAGACGCCTCTCTTCTATGACCGTCAGGGCGAATACGGCATGTCACCGCTGATGAAGAGTTTTGTCGCGGGTCAGCTCAAATACGCGCGCGACATCACCTACTTTCTTGCGCCCTATATCAATTCCTACAAGCGCTTCCAGGTCGGTACCTTCGCTCCGACCAAGGCGATCTGGAGCCGCGACAACCGCACCGCGGGTTTCCGGCTCTGCGGGGAGGAAACAAAGGCAATCCGCATCGAATGCCGCATCGGGGGTGCGGACCTCAATCCTTATCTCGCATTCAGCGCATTGCTGGCCGCCGGGCTCGCTGGGATCGAGGAAAAACTGAAGCTCCCAAAGGCCTATTCCGGCGACGCCTATCATGGCGCGCAGCTTCCGGAGGTGCCGAAGACGCTGCGGGAAGCTGCCGACGCCTTCGGGCGTTCCAAAATGCTGCGCGCCGCGCTCGGCGACGCGGTCGTCGATCATTATGTCCGCACCGCGGAATGGGAGCAGTTCGAATATGACCGCCGCATCACTGATTGGGAGCTCACCCGCGGCTTTGAGCGTTATTGAGCGACATTGAGAACAAGAACAAATGGCCGATATCGTTTGTGTTTCTCCCGTCGATGGCCGTGAGGTCGCCCGCAAGACTACGGCTTCGGACGAAGAGATTGCCTCCGCCGTCGCCGCCGCTCGCACGGCACAGGCGGCCTGGGCGCAGGTGCCGCTCGCCGAACGCGGCAGGCTCTGCCTGGCCTTCGTCGATGCGATGCTTGCGATGAAAGCGGAGATCGGGCCGGAACTGGCCTGGCAGATGGGACGGCCGGTAAAATACGGCGGCGGCGAGCTCAGAGGTTTCGAGGAACGCTCCCGTCACATGGTGGGCATCGCCGAAAGCGCATTGGCGCCCGTTGAGCCTGCAGCTAAAACGGGATTTCGCCGTTATGTCCGCCGCGAACCGCTCGGCGTCGTGCTCACTATCGCCCCCTGGAATTATCCCTATCTCACCGCGGTGAACTCGATCATACCGGCGCTGATGGCGGGCAACGCCGTCCTGCTCAAGCATGCGACCCAGACCATGTTGGTGGGCGACCGTTTTCAGGCTGCCATGGAACGCGCCGGTCTGCCGAAGGGATTGTTTCAAACTCTCGTCCTCTCGCACGAAGACACGCTGAAGCTGATCGGCTCCGGTCAAATTGATCACGTCTGCTTCACTGGCTCGGTGGCGTCCGGCCGCGCGATCGAGCAGGCCGCGGCTGGCACCTTTGCTGGCGTCGGGCTTGAACTCGGCGGCAAAGACCCTGCCTATGTCCGCAGTGATGTCGATCTCGCCCATGCGGTCGAGAACTTGGTCGACGGCAGCTATTTCAATTCCGGGCAATGCTGTTGCGGCATCGAACGCATTTATGTACAGGCGGATATCTACGACGAATTCGTCGCCACCTTCGTCGATCTCACGAAACAATACGTGCTGGGAGATCCGCTCGATCGCAATACCACGCTTGGCCCGATGGCGCAGCAGCGTCTTGCGGCAACGGTGCGGGATCATATCGCCGAGGCGGTGCAGAAGGGCGCCCGCCCGCTGATCGACACCAGGGCATTCACGAAAGACAGCGCCGGTTCGACCTATGTTGCGCCACAGGTTCTCGTCGATGTCGACCACGGCATGAAGGTTATGATGGAAGAGACTTTCGGTCCGGTGGTCGGCATCATGAAAGTACGTGACGACGAGGAAGCCATCCGACTGATGAATGACTCGCCTTACGGCCTTACCGCGTCGGTCTGGACGAGGGACATGGATGCTGCCGAGCGGATCGGCAGCAAGATCGAGACCGGCACGGTTTATATGAACCGCTGCGACTATCTCGATCCCGGACTGGCCTGGACCGGCAGTCAAGGACACCGGTCGCGGCGCGGCCTTGTCGAAGATCGGATACGAGATGCTCACCCGCCCGAAGAGCTTTCACCTGCGAGCCGTGTGATGGACCTCCGCGCCAACTGGAACTATCCCACCTCGGTGCGTTTCGGCGCCGGGCGAATCAGCGAGCTTGCCGACGCTGTGCAAATGGCGAGGCATGAGAAATCCGCTCTTTGTCACCGATCCGGTGCTCGCGAAACTGCCGATGACGCAGCAGGCGGCGGCATCGCTGGGGAATGCGACGGTTTTTTCCGATATCAAGTCCAACCCGGTCGAGGCCAATGTCACCGCCGGCGTCGAGGCGTTCAAGCGCGGCGGACATGACGGCGTCGTCGCCTTCGGCGGCGGCTCGGCGCTCGATGTCGGCAAGCTTATCGCCTTCATGGCGGGCCAGACGCGTCCGGTCTGGGATTTCGAGGATATCGGCGACCGGTGGACGCGCGCCAATCCCGACACCATCGCACCGGTGGTGGCGGTGCCGACCACGGCGGGTACCGGCTCAGAAGTCGGACGCGCGGGCGTAATCACCGCATGACAAGACGTCATACCAAGAGGATCATTTTCCACCCGAAGATGATGCCGAAGGTGACCATCTGCGATCCGGAATTGACCGTGGGCATGCCGGCGATGATCACGGCGGGCACCGGCATGGATGCCTTCTCGCATTGCCTGGAAGCATATTGCGGACCGTTCTATCATCCGCTTGCCGACGGCATCGCGGTCGAAGGCGTGCGGCTCGTGAAGGAAAATCTCAAGATCGCGGTGAAGGATGGAAAAAATCTGCAAGCGCGCGCACATATGATGTCGGCAGCGGCGATGGGCGCCACCTCGTTCCAGAAGGCGCTCGGAGCCATCCATGCGCTGTCGCATCCGGTCGGCTCGCTCTACGACACCCATCATGGTCTGACCAACGGCGTGTTCATGCCCTATGTGCTGGTCTTCAACCGCAAGGCGATCGAGGACCGCATCGTCCGGCTGGCCGCCTATATCGGGCTGAAGCCGCGCTTCAAGGCATTTATCGATTTTGTGCTGGAATTGCGGGCGGAAACCGGCGTGCCGCATACGCTTGCCGGCCTCAATGTCGGGGACGACAAGGTCGATGCCATTGTCGAAATGGCGCCGAAGGACCCGACCGCCGGCGGCAATCCGGTTCCGCTCGACAAACGCGGCGCGCGCACGATCTTTAATCGCGCGCTGGAGGGGCGGCTGTAAGCAGGCCCAGGAACTCATCGCTCCTGGGCAATCGCTCGGTTGTGTTGGGCCGGCGCATGGACCATAATCGTGCGCCTGACCAATGAGGGGCTCCGATGCGTCACCCGTATCTGAAGACCATTCTGTTCGCCCTCGCGGTAGTGGCGGCGCCGGCTCTTTCTTCTGCCGCGGATTCGCCGACCGGCAACGCGCCCGCGATCACTGTTGCGCCTGCGGCCGGCGTTGCCGTCGCGCCCGCGGTATCCGAAACCATCGTTATCACGGAGCCTTCGCCGATTATGCCGGCGCCGGTGGTGCGCCACGGTTGCAGCCGCATCTGGCGCTGCGATGCGGTCATCTGCGAATGGCGCCGGGGCTGCTATGGCATCTATGGCTACATGGAAGGGCCTTATTACACCCTGCCGCTTGCCAAGCGGCAATACGAGCGGCATGGCTGGCCGACGGAACGGCGCACCAATTTCTCCTATTCAAAGTAAAGCGAGCTGTTCGAGCAGAAATGCGGCCCAAATCGCCGGAGCCAAAAAGGCGCCGAAGGGAATTTCGGTTTCCCGGTCGAGCCAGGCGCCCTTCCTGATACCGCGCAGCACCACAACCAGGATGGCCGCCACCGCCGCCATTACCAGCGCATAGGGCAGGCTGGCCCAGCTTAAGATCACCGCCCCCGCCGCCATCAGCTTCACGTCGCCAAGCCCAAGACCTTCCTTTCCCGCGAAGCGCTGGAAAGCAAACCGCACCAGAAACAGCAGGCCACCTGCCGCGATGCCGCGCATGAGCGCGTCTGAAAGCTCCTCCACGCGTGCGCCTGCCGGCGTCTCGATCAGGATGAATGCCAGCCCGAGCGCAGCGACAGCGATATTGGCGAGATCGGGGATGATCAGCCGCTCAAGATCGACCCGCGCGATCCAGATCGCCAATGCCGACAGCAGGGCGGAAAAAATTGCTGGCGTTAACTCGAGCGTCGCAAAGGAAACGATTCCGGCGACAAAAGCTGTCGCAAAACTTTGCCAGTAATCTGTCCCCGCTGGCTTAGCCAAGGCAGGATCGGCGCTGTCTTCGCCGTTCATTGCCTGCGGATGGGCGGCACCACAACCGGCGGCGGCGGCGCCGGGGCGGCGACCGCGGTCCCACCCGATGCACCCGCGCGCCCGATGATCGATAGTTTGGAGCGCAGTTCCTCGGCGACCAGCTGAGCGTCGATGCCGTCACGGATGATCTGCGGACGGATGAAGATAATCAATTCGGTCCGCTCCGACGTGCCGACATTCTGGGCAAAGAAATCACCGATATACTTCAGTTCGCTTAGGATCGGAAGGCCTGATTTATTCTTCTCGCTGCGATTGCTGATCAGACCGCCGAGCAAAACCGTTTGGCCGCTCGCCACGGCAATCGAGCTTTGCACTTTGCGCTGCGAGATCGTCGGTGTCAGGGTCTGCGCGTCGCTTTTGACGACGTTGGATATTTCCTGGATAATATCGAGCGTGACCACGCCATTGGCGTTGACGCGAGGGGTTACCTTCAGGATCACGCCGGTGTTGCGCATCTCGATGTTGTTCACGATCGGCGCGTTTGGCACGGTGACGTCCACCGCCGAGCGGGTAGCGATTGGAACTTCGTCACCCACCTGCAGTAGCGCCTGCTGGTTGTCGAGCACGACCAGCGCAGGCGAGGACAGTACGTTCACGTCAGTGAGTTGGCGCAAGGCATTAATCACCAGCCGCGGATCCTGATCGGAGCCGAGAACCAGATTGCCGCCTGGGATCACGCGCTTGAGCACGTCGGTGGCGCCGAAACTGATCGAGCCCGGGTTCTTCTTGAAACTGGATTGAAGGTAGAACTGCACGCCGAATTGCAACTCGTTCTTCAACGTGATTTCGGCCACCGTGGCGTCGATCGCCACCTGCATGGGCGCGCGGTCAAGCTCGAAAATCGCGCGCTCAACGATCTTATATTGGTCGCGGTTTGCGTAGATCAGCAACGAATTGTTCGCGGTGTCGGCGGTGATCCGCACATTTGGCAGCAGGGCAGGACCGCTGGCGCCACCGGCGAGCGGCGTGGTCGCGACATCCGTCGAGACTCTGTTGGACGATGGCTGATCTGAATCCCCCGAGCTGTCGGTGCGGGTGCCGAGCGACGTGGTGGGGGAACGCCCCTGCATGGTGCTGCCACCGGACATCAAGCCCCCGGAAGAGGAGGCGTCAGGACTGGTCGCGCGCTGCAAGGTGGACCCGGGTGTCAATTGCGACAGATCGCCCTGACCGGGCGTGGTGGACACCGTGCTGGCCTGTCCGGTGAAGACCTCGCGCAGAATGCCGGCCATCACTTTGGCGTTGCCGAAGCGTAGCCGGTAAATCCGGACGGTTGTATTGTCCACGTCCGACTTGTCGAGCCGGCGGACCCAGGTCGCCACTTCGTCGATCTTTTTTGGCGTCTGCGCAATCGCCAGCACCGCATTAAGCCGATTCATCGGCTGAAAGCGCACCAGATTGGCCGCCGCGCCTTCGCGCCCGCTGTCAAACACATTCTGCAGTTCGGCGATGATGGTATCCGGGCTTGCGTTGCGTACCGGGAAAATGCCGACCGATTGGTTCTTCATCCAGTCGACGTCGAGTGAAAGCGCGGCTTCGATCGCACTTATGCGTTCGGTGCTCGGCCCTTGAACGAGCAACAAGTTGCGAGAGCTATCGACACGCGCCATCCCGGGCTTGATCGCGAAACTGTCGAGCGCCTTCAGCACGACCTGCGCGGACACGTAGCGCAGCGGCATCACGCTGATGCCGTAACCTGGTTGGGCGGTCGCGTTGTTCCCCCGTTCTACTACGCCGTTGCCGAGCGCTTCGCCCGCCGGGACGATCTTGTAGATTCCGCCTTCCTTGACGAGATGGCCGCCGACGATTTTGACCGCGCTCTCGAACAAGGGCATCAGGTCGGCTTTGGAAACAGGGCGTGCCGACGACAGACTAAGGGTGCCCTGCACGCGCGGATCGACGCTATAGGTGACGCCGAGCAGATCGCCGAGCAGAGCCTTGCTGACGGCATTGATGTCGGCATTCTGGAAGTTCAGGTCGAAGCCACCGTTCGATTCGATGACTTCCTGGCCACTCGTCACGGCCCTATTGGCGATTTCACCCGACGTTCCGGGGTAGATTTCACTGCGCGGCGGGGGCGTTCCGGGATTCGGACGTCCAACGGGAGCGGGAAAGCGCGCGCTCAGATCGGTCGACACGACCTCGTCAAAGACATGGTCGCCCGAGCCGGGTCTGTCAAAGGTGGAGCAGCCGCGCAAACGCAAGCGATAGGGCAATCGCTGCCAGCCTCGCGACATTGCGCGGCCGCAAGAAATTACCCCCCCGACGCATTACCTTCTTCTCCCCGCCTGACAGGGGCACATTAGCATAGGACCCGCTGCAGGTGCGAGGATGAAGCCACGATCGCGGCAAACCTGTGGTTATCGAGGGGCATCTCTGAAAAATCAGGGGTTTTGTGGCCGCCGGGGCGGGTTCCGGCGCAGCGACCGCCGTTGAGCCGGGGTCATTTGCGAGCTTCGCCTCCCTTGCTGCATTTGCAGGTTGGCGGGGGTCTGCCGCATTGCCCGCGACGGTAACATTGTGAGATCCTGGGTCCCCGCGCCTTCAGGCTTGGCCAGGAACAGCTCAAGGCGCACTTGGCGATCTTCCTGGCGAAGAACGACGTGGCGGGAGGCGATTTCTTCGAGCGACCACGCATCCAACGCCTCGCCCCGGCGAAGATGCACGGTTTCCTGCGTGTCGCGGTTGCGCAGGATGGCTACGGCAATATCCGCCCCCATTACGACGCCGGTAAGTTCGAACGCCAGCACCTCCGGGCTTTCCTCCACCACCGGGGTTTCCGTTGCCCTCGCGACTTCCGCATCCGGCCGGCGGCGGGGAGAAAACAGCGGGCGCTCACGCGTTGCCTGCAATTCTTCCAACGGCGGCAAGGCAAAGGATCGCACCGGCGCGCTCGCCCGCGGGCTCTGAGCAGAAAGGGTGCAGGGCAGCAGCAGTATCGCAGCGCAAGCTACAAGGTTGACCCTGTTCATGGGGCGGCCCGCTTGAAATAGCCGGCGGCGCGCAGGTCGACGGAGAGCCGCGGCAAGACCTGGGCCTCCTCCGTGTCCCCAGAACCGCGCTGCGCGAGCCGATTTACCAATAAATTCTCGACGAAGACAAAGGGTGCCTCCGACTCAAGATGATAGAGCAGTTCCTGCAGACTATTGTTGCTCAACTCGGCGACTGCCTGCACCACGACCCGCCGCCCGGATTCGTCATCTGCGGTAACTGGTGGATCGACGCCGACGGTGACGAGATTCCCTCCGGCATTCTCGATCACACCGACGACCCGTTGCTGCAATTCGTTCGCCGCCAGCGCAAAGCTATCGGCGAAAAACGGCTCCACCGTGCGCGCCTGCGGGCTTGACACCTGCGGTGGTTGCGCAGCCCGTCGCTTGAGCGTCTCCAATTGGGTTTCCCGCGCCTGGATCTCCGCTTCTCGCGCCTCGATTATGCTCCAGGTGAACAGAATGGTAGTGACCAGCGCTATGATGAACAAAAGCACGAACGAAACGGCGGCGGTCGCATGGTATTTTTCCAGGAATGCCTTCATTGCTTGGGCGCTCCTAGAGGCAGCAGCTTGGCGTCGAGATGAAAACGGTCGCCCTGATTGTTGGGCAGGCGCGTGGTCGGCGCGAAGAAAGTAGCCTCGGCAAAGGACGGGGAGGCTTCCAGCAGTGGCACTAACCGCGATACTGAACGCGATACGCCGGACATCCGTACACGACCTTCGGCGATGCGGAACTCGGTAAGATAAGTGTCGTCCGGCAAGGACGCAGACAGTGCATCAAGCGCGAGAACCGCGACAGGCGTATTAAGACGGCGGTTGAAAACCGCTGCCGCGTCGCGCTCGGCGACCGATGCGACCGGCCCTGTCGCCGTCAGCTTGGCGCGCAGGTCGGCGACCTCCCTTTCCGCAGCCTCCAGTGTGGCTTCGGTACTCTGCCAGGCAAGCACGAGCAGGATGACTGTCAGCACACTGGCCGCGCCCAATCCCGCGCTGCTCCAGCCGATGGCGCGGCGCATACGCCGTTCGCGCAGCGTCGCTCCGCTATCGCCGGCCACGTCGATCGCGACGTCTTTGCCTTCCAGGGCGTCACGGAAAACCAGCCGCATGCTGTGTGGCTGCAAGGCGGCAAGCTGCTCGAGCCGCTGACGGTGCAGGGACCGCGCGGTCGCCGCGATCGTCACGATCAGGCGGCTATCTTCCGGTCCTGCCGGTGCGACATTGTAGCTGTACAATACGTCGCTCGCGCGCCAGGGCGTCAGCCGTTCAAGTTGATGCCGTACGACGCCTTCGAGATAAGGTTTGCTTTGCGCCGGCAAGGGATCGAGCGTGCGGACGAGAAGCTCTTCACTAGGCACTATGACGTCGATGTCGCCGTCCTTGATCAATGCCGCCGCTTCGGCGGGGATTTCCGGTGCCGGCCCTTCGAGCCACAGCCGTCCTGCCGCGGCCTGGCTATCAGGGTGCTGCAGCGCATACCCGTACTCCGTCCGCACGAGCAGCAGGCGCCCGCGCGGCCATAGCCGATCCTCAACCGCCGCCCAGGCCTTGATCAGACCTTCGACAAGCCAGTTGATCGCGCTGCTGCCGGTATTGATCAAAACTGCTCCTTAGCTATCACGGCAAAGCGCGAATGCGTTCCGGCGGGTTGGGGTCCCAGGTCAGAATCCGAAAGGGCTCCTTGTCGCCTGGAGAAATATACACCACCGCTTCGAACCTGCGCTCGTTATTCGGTCCCAGCCTTACCCGCGCTTCGAAACGTACCGATTGCCCGGGCTCCTCAGTCACGAATTCCTCTAGGTCTCCCAGACCGAGCATCAGGGATGCGAGGGTCACGCCAGGCCGGGCCCGTTGCGCCAGGATATCGCGCACGCCGTTGGGGGAGATACCCGGTAGCGCCATTAGGACCGGGGGGTCGGCAAGCAACGGGTTGATCTGTTCCAGGCCACTGGCCACGGTGATGTAAGGCGCTGCCGCGGCGGCAACGGCGGCCGGAATCCCGAGCACGAGCCCGAGCTCTGCGGCGTGAACGAAAGGCCCATTGCGCGGGCCGTCGATGCGGCCCAACCCACGATAGGCGCTGCGCTCTGCGCCGCCCTTTTCCACCCGATCGTCTTCGTCGCGCCAGTCGACAATGCGGGCGGCATAATTATTGGCTTCATCGGCGTTTACGCCAAGCTGGCGGAAAAGGCCGGCCAATAATTGCGGCGATGCCAGATTCAGATCGATACGGGCGGATTTACTGCGGGGGGTGACGACGACCTGAGTTTGGCCGAAGCTCACAACGTTCATTCCGATCAGGCCGACGACGACGCCGCCACTTTGCGCCACCGTTTGCTCGATCGCGCCGCGGGCGGCCTCCTCCGCACGCAGGCTTTCCGCGAAGCCGCGGCTGGAGTTTTGCGCCGCCCGCATCGCCATCGCAGCCACCGCGGCAAATACGCTCAACAGCCCCGCCAGGAACAGCACGAGTACGAGCATCGAGCCGCGATTTGTTGGCTTATCCATGCTCATTGCCGCCTCTGGGCCGGCTGGGATTGGTCATCCGAATCGGGGTCCTGCTCATTGTTACCCTGCGAGCAGCGCACCTGAATATTGGCCTTGTCGCTCGGCGGATTGAAGCACTCCACGCTGTAGTTCTGCGGCAGCGTGATCAGGGCAGGAACGGGAAGGATCGGATTGCCTTGCGCGCCGAATATCTCAATCGCGACGGCGGCCGGCAGCTCGGGCTGCTCGATCCAGGTTGGTAGGACCTTGCCGTTGCTATCGCGATAGCTAAAGCGCACCCGCATCCGCCCGCGCATCAGCACGACCGGATCGCGTAACTCCGGCTGCGGATTGGCAACGGGCCCGCGGTTTCGGATGAGCGCGATGTCCTCGCGGTCCTGAAACGCGGAAACGGAAATCAATTCGACGCCGCGGTTGCCGGTGCCGTAGCCGGTCGCCGCGGCGAAGACCAGCCCATTGGCGTCGCCCTTGAACAGCACCGCCGCCCCGTCGCCGCCGGGCACGCTCATCGGCAGTGAGACGGCAAGGTCCGTCTGTAGGCGGCCTATGCCGCGGGTGATCATTTCCATCGCTGCCATCGCCTGGTCGCCGCGGTGCCAGTTACGCAGCGTGCGCATGGAGAAATCTACGATGACGGCGAAAGCCGCCGCCGCGATGGCGAGCGCCACCAGCGTTTCGAGCAAGGTGAAGCCCGCCTGCGGATTGCTACGGGCGGCTGAGACGGCTGGTTTCAACGCTGGTTCTCCGCCCATTGGGGGCCGTGACAACAACACCGACACGATAGAGCGTCCAAGGAAACGGGTTTTCATTGGCGGCCGTGGGCGCGGCCGTGGGCTTGGCCGTGGGCGCGGGGATGGGCGCGGTAATGGGCGCCTTCCTGACTTCCAGTGCCCAGTTATAGCGCCCGATGCTGCCCTGCTGGGTGATTTCCGAGGCCTTCTCGCGCGGGGTCACCGCGCTGATCAGCGTTCGCGCGATCAGCATGGTCTCGGCCTCCTCGCGTACCGTGCTGATGCCGAACCATGTGCTGACGAAAGCGCGCGACAGCGGCACCAGGACCACGCCGGCGACCGCGACCGCGATCAGAACCTCGATCAAAACGAAACCGCGTTTGTTTTTGCTAGCCACGGCCGGGAGCCACGATGTCGATCATTCCTGTGAGCCAGTTGACCCGGATGCGCCAGTCCAGCTCGCCTTTGGCGACATGCACGATGGCGCCGCAGGACCGGCCGTCGGGTGCGAATCTGATCGCGAAGCGGCCGGGCTGATCAGCGCAAAGGTGGCTGGCGATCACTTCGAGCCTTACGTCGGAAGGCAAGGTTACAATAGTGCCGGCGGAGCCGCTGGAAACTCGACGATTTTCAACGTCGACGCGGGTCGCAATTTCGCGTCCTTCGCGGGCGGCTGCACTTCGGTCGTTCTTCATCAGAGCGGCGATCTGCGCCGCATAGGCGCCTTGGCGCGACGGCGTGGTGCCGCGTGGCAGTGAAGGGAGCACCAACAGCGCCATCAACCCGAAAATTGCAAGCGTCAGCACGACGTCGAGCAAGATAATGCCCGCCTGGGACGAATGATGTTTCCGCCTTGCGTTACCGGCCGGAAACCTTGATGTCGGCGGCATTACCAGTTCCCCCATCGCGGCCGTCGGAGCCGAGCGAGATGATTTCGTAATTCGCGCGCTCACCGGGCGAGCGATAGACGTAAGGATTGCCCCAGGGATCAAGCGGCAGTGTGTCGCCTTTAATGTAAGGGCCGTTCCAGGTGGTGATATTCCCCGGCCGCCGCACCAGCGCGGTGAGGCCCTCGCTGGAAGCGGGATAGCGACCGGTGTCCAGAAAATAAAGATCGAGCGAGCTTGTCAGCGCCTCGATCTGCAGACGCGCCGCCTTGATCCGCGCGTCGGTGAGATAGTTGAGCACGCGCGGACCGACCAGGCCCATGATCAAGCCGATGATCACGAGGACCACCAGCATCTCGATCAGCGTGAAGCCCGGCGAACCCCGGAGCCAGCGGTATGAGTGCCTTTTGCTTTCCATTTCAGCCTTCGTAATCACCCTAGTCCCCCTTCAGTCGATGAGCTGATTTACGCTCAGCAGCGCCGACAAGATTGAAACGATCAGGCCGCCGACGATGGCCGCGATGCCAACGATCGCGGCCGGGCCGACAATCCCTGACAGGCGGTCCAGCCGGTCCGATAGCTTGGCTTCGTAGAAATCTGCTGTCCGCCGCGCCACCACGGCAAGCTCGCCGGATTCCTCGCCCACCCGCAGCATCTTGATCGCCAAAGGCGGCAAATATCCGACCTCGGCGAGGCTATCGACCAGGCGGCCGCCGCGCCGTACCCCCTCGACCACCCGGTCGAGATCGCCAGTGAAAGCACCCGCGCTATCCGCCAGCACGCGCAGCGCCGACGTCAGCGTTACGCCATGGCCAAGCAGCGTGCTCAGGCTGGAGCAAAACATGACCGTGGAGCGCAGCAGGAGAATGCCCCGCAGCCCAGGCATTCGGCTTAAATGCCGGAAGGCGAATTTACGCACTTGGGGGCGGCGGGACGCGACGAGGGCGGCGACGAGGATAACCAGCAGCGTTCCCGCCAGGACATCGCCGTTGTTCACAAAGAAATCCGAGGCGGCGAGGACGGCACCGACGAGCCCGGTCACCTCTTGACCGAAATCCCGCAGCACGCCGGCGAATTGCGGCACCACCACCACCAGGAAAAACACCAATACGGATATGGCAATGACGAACAGCACCGCCGGATAGCGCAGGGAGGAGGAAATCTTGTCCAGCAGCCGCTCGGTGCGCAGCCGCTCCTCACCGACCGATTCGAGGATCTTGTCGAGGTTGCCAGCGGCTTCCGCCACCCGCACCATGGCGATCAGGTCGGGACCGAACAGCTTCGGATGCCGCTTCAACGCATCGGCAAAGCTTTGACCGCCGCTGATCGCCGCGCGCAGGTCGCGGGAAACGACGGCAAGGCCGCGCCGTTCCTCGCCGGCCAGCAGCAGCAAGGCGTCGTCGAGCGTTAAGCCGGCGCGCAGCACCAGCGAAAGCTCGCGCAGGTAAACCGTGATCTCGCGCTGGCCGATCGAGCGTCGGAATGAGAAGAGCCGCTGCGTTGCTTCCGGCTGCTGGGCAGGCCCGGTGTCGAGTGCGACATAGCCGAGCCGCTCCAGCCGGCGCGCGACGTCGCGCCTGTCAGGCGCTTCGATCTCGCCGATGACAAAGGCGCCTTCGGAATCGAACGCCTTGTAGCTGAAGGTGGGCATTGTCAGCGGCTCGCCGTGACCCGCAGGATTTCTTCGATCGAAGTCAGGCCCGCGCGGCATTTTCCGACGCCATCCTCGATCATGGTGGTCATGCCGTCAGCCTTGGCCTTGGCTTCGATCATCATTTCGTCGGCCTGCGTGCCGATCAGCCGGGCAATATCCTCGGTGACCTCAAGCACTTCGAACACGCCGATCCGGCCCTTATAGCCGGTGCCGGAGCAGCGATCGCAGCCGACCGCTTCGCCGACCAGATCGCCCGCATGCAATCCGAGCATGCCGTAGCGCGGCTCCCGCGCGACCGAATCTTTCGAAAGCGGCATCATCTTGCGGCAATCCGGGCAAAGCACGCGCACAAGGCGCTGGCCGATGATGCAGCGGATGGTCGAGGCGAGAAGGAAGGGCTCGACGCCCATGTCGACAAGGCGGGTCACGGCGGCGGCGGCGGTGTTGGTATGCAAGGTGGTCAGCACGAGATGGCCGGTGAGTGAAGCCTGGATACCGATCTTGGCGGTCTCGCCGTCGCGCATTTCGCCGACCATGATCACGTCCGGATCCTGACGCAAGAAGGAGCGAAGCGCGGTGGCAAAGGTCAGACCGATGGCGGGCTTCACCTGCGTCTGGTTCACGCCCTGGATTTCATACTCGATCGGATCCTCGATGGTGAGAATCTTGCGGAACGGCGCGTTCAGCCGCGACAACGCGGAGGCCAGCGTCGTGGTCTTGCCGCTGCCGGTCGGCCCAGTAACGATAAACAGCCCATGCGCGGAACTCAGATGATGCTCGACGATACCGCGGTCGCGCGTGTCAAGCCCGAGCTTGACGAAATCGAGAAGGCGCTGATTGCGTTCCAGCACGCGCAGGATTGCCGCTTCGCCCTGCGCGGTCGGCATGGTCGCGACGCGCAGATCAAGCTCGTGCCCACGGACGTTCACCCGCGCGCGTCCGTCCTGCGGCAGGCGGCGCTCGGCGATATTCAGCCCGGCCAGGATTTTCACGCGCGAGACGATGGCGCGCGCCATGTCGGCCGGCGGCGGCGGAATCTGGCGCAACATGCCGTCCACTCGCAGACGGACCTGCAACGTGCCGCGGAACGGCTCGACGTGAATATCGGTGGCGCGCATCTCGATTGCGCGCTCGAACAATTCAGTGACCGCGCGCACCACCGGCGCCCCGCTCGCCATGTCGCGCAGGCTGTCGAGATCGTCGGCATCCCCGCCGGTGAACAAAGCCTCGGCGCCGGCCGTCTCTTCGCCTTCCGCCTCCGGTCCGGCCGCTTCCAGCGCGATGCCGAGCGCGGTCTCGATCTCGTCAAAGGCCGCGATCTCGCGCACGGTCGAGCGCCCGAGCGTCAGCTCCATGGTGCGCAGCACGCTGGTGTCGGAGGGGTCCGCTACCGCAAGATGCACGCTGCCGTCGGCGGTCTCATAGGGAAAGACGTAGAATTCACGCAGAAAGCGCGAGGAGAAACCGTCGAGCAGGGCGCGGCCTTCGCGCATGCCCGCGAGCTTGACACGCGGTAACCCGTGAAACTTGGCCACGGCGTCGGCAAAGGGCGCCGGCTCCATCCCGCTGCGCTCATACAAGCCGCGATAGGAGGCGGGCCGCCGGCTCGCCGCCGCGCCGGCTGACGGGGTCAAAAGCCCCGCGGAAATCAGGTGCTGTTCGAAGTCAGATTTTATGCCAATGGTCATCGAGTTGCCTAAGCCAGGCAGCGTCCCCCGCCCGATTTCAAGTCTAGCAGAGCCGCTCTCCCGGAGCGAACCGTTTGTGAAGCCCGGGCAAAGGCATAGGAGGCATGGAATACGGCGAAAAATCGCCCTTTGCCGGGGATTTCGTCATCCGGCCCGCGGTTCAAGGCGGTTAATTTCCGGTAACGATGCCGTCCGCCTTCCCCCGCCAAGGGCGGGGGAGACGGTGCTGCTTACTGATAGAGCCGGTCTATATAGCCGCTGTCGTCGATGGCGCGCAGGTGATGCAGGTCCCACATCACCAGCGGATTGAAATCCGGTCACCAATGGATTTTCACGCACACCAAGCGCGAAGACGTTCTGGATCGCTTCCGGCGTCGGATAGGGCTTCTTCTGATAAATTTCGGCATGATGGTCATAAAAAATATCGACCTCTTTGTCGGACTGCAGCCGCAACAGATCGCGGCTTGTACGGTTTATGATTTCGATTGTGCCTTTGCGGTTCGTCTTGAAATAATGGATCGCATCGACC
Organism: uncultured Alphaproteobacteria bacterium; assembly: GCA_963802475.1. Lineage (GTDB taxonomy): Bacteria > Pseudomonadota > Alphaproteobacteria > Rhizobiales > Xanthobacteraceae > CANKHA01. The sequence goes on along the minus strand of CAWDIZ010000010.1, from coordinate 24,868 downwards.
AACGCGTGAATGAGGCCGTTCACCTCTTCCGGATGCTCATTGACGTATTTAGTCGTGGTGGTGACGGTCGGACCTTCGATCATCGGGATGGTTCCCACGTCGATCACATGAGCTCCCAATTCCCGCGCGCGGTGCGCGTCGACCGGTCCCATGAAGGTTGCGTCGAAGGCACCGCTCATCACGGCGCGGATGCGCTCGACAGCGCGGCGGTCGCCCATGATCATCTGGACGTCCTTGCCGTCTTCCAGTCCGTTCTGCCGCAGGAATAGCCAGGCATTAAGGCCTGGATGCTGGTCGAGCTTGTCGATCGACAGACGCTTGCCTTTCAGGCCGGCGACGCTCTTGATGCCGTTGCCGGCAACGAGCCAGTGCTGCTGCCAGTCATTCTGCACCTGACCGATATGCACGAAAGGTTCGTTATGTAATGCGCGGCGTGCATAGAGGCTGTGATGATTGCCGGAGACGATATCGAGATCGCCGGAGAGAAGCCCTTCAGTGGCGCGGGCGCGCTTGTCCTCCATCGAGCCGAATTCCATTTCAAATCCGTGCTTTGCCAGAAAGCCGCATTCCTCCATCACCTTCCAAAGCGGAACATGTGCCGGAGCGCGGTAGTAAATGCGGATTTTCTTTTTAGCCATGTTCTCTCCCTGAGCAGGAAACGCTGCGGTTTGGACGTGCAACTGCTAGTTCTTCAGCATTGCGCGGATTTTCGCGCCATATTCCAGCTTGTCCACCGAGCGCCATTTCGGATCGGCATCGTCGGGATATTTCACGCCGGGCTTCGGGATCGAGCGAGGATCGAGGAAGGACTCGTCGACGTCGGTCCGCAGCGTGACCGCCTGGAAACCGCGGGAATAGATTTCGAGACCTTCCTTGCCCGCCAGCCAGTTGATGAAGACCTTTGCGGCATTGGGATGCGCCGGCCGGTTGGCGACGCTGAGCAGGAAGGGCGAGGAGTTGACGCGGCCCGTCAGGCCTTCGAGATCATAGATTTCCGTGATCTTGAAGCCCTCTTTCTGCAGCGGACGTACGTCATCGGCGCGGCAGGTCAGACAGATCGGATTATTGCCGCGCGCCAGCCAGTCGGTGAGCTGGCGACGGTCGCGGCTCGTTGACCACTTTCTGCTCGACATAAAGCTTCTTGGCGAAGTCGCCCCCGAGCTGGCTATAGATATTGGCCGCGGTATTGCCACCGCTGCCGCGGTCGCTGGTCGGGTCTTCCGAGCTGATCTTGCCCTGCCATTTCGGATTGAGCAGATCCTTCGCCGACTTCATTTCCTCCGGCTTGACGAATTCCGTGTTGATGAAAAGCAAGCTGTCGACGCTGTTGAACAGGCGCAGCACATAGGCGCCGTCCTTGTCCATGAACCAAAGCTTGCCGGGCTTCCAGTTCTTGCCTTCCGTCACCTCCGGCAGGATGAGATACGGGACGAGCGGGTCGATCAGCTTTTCCGCATGCAGGATGTTGTACTGGGTGTCCGGACCGGAAAGATAGGCATCGACGGCATAGATCCCGGAGCCGCGTTCCAGCTTCACGCGTTCGACGATTTCCGCCGAGCGGCCGGCGAGATAATCCACCTTGATGCCGGTAGCGCTTCTCGAACGCCGGGATCACCTCGTTGCGCATCACCGGGTCGGGCGAGCCGACGACGGCGACCTTGCCCTCCTTTCTTCGCCGCGGCGAGCGTGTCGTCCCAGGTCTTCTTCCAATCGGCGCGTCTGCGCCATGGCGCTCGGACGTCACCATCATGGCCGTCAGCAAGCCCGATTCATTGAACGTTTTTTATTGCCGCCTCCTCCCCGCGGAAAAAGGCCGGCGTAACCCGCCGGCCTTTTTTTTATTGGTACAGCTTGTCGATATAGCCGCTGTCGTCGATCGCCCGCAGATGGTGCATGTCCCACATCACCAGCGGATTGAAGCCGGCCACCTCCGGCGTGTCATGCACCCCCAGCTGAAAGACATTCTGGATCGCCTCCGGCCTGGGGTAGGGCTTTTTCTCGAAGATCTTTGCGCATTCGTCGTAGAAGGCCTCGAGCTCGTCGTCCGACTGCATGCGCAGCAGGCCGCGGCAGGTGTCGTTGATGATCTTCAGCGTTCCCTTCTTGTTGGTCTTGAAATAGTGCAGGGCATCGACCAGCGACCGCAGCAGGGCGTCGACTTCTTCCGGATGGCTGTTGACGTATTTGGTCGTGGTGGTGAGCGTGACCCCTTCGATCATCGGAAAGGTCGGCAAGTCAATCGACGCGGGCACCAAGCTGTTTGGCGCGCAGCTGGTCGACCGAGCCGATGAAAGTGGCGTCGAAAGCGCCGGCCATCACGTGCCGGACGCGCTCCACGCCCTTCTTGTCGCCGTCGACGATCTGCAGGTCCTTGCCGTCCTCGAGCCCTTCTGCCGCAGGTAGAGCCAGAGATTGAGGCCGGGATGGCCGGCGCGCTTGTTCATGCTGATGCGCTTGCCGCGCAGGTCGGCCACGGTGTTGATGCCTTCCTTCGCCACCATCCAGTGCTGGTTCCACTGGTTGTTGACCTGACCGATATGCACGAAGGGCTCGTTATGCAGCCCGCGGCGGGCGTAGAGGCTATGATGATTTCCCGAGACGATGTCGATCTCCCCGGTCAGCAGGCCCTCGGTCGCCCGCTTGCGCTTGTCTTCGAGCGATCCGAGCTCGAATTCGAAAGCCATGCTTCTCGTTGAAGCCGCCTGCCTCCATTACTTTCCAGAGCGGTACGTGGCTGGGCGCGCGATAAAAAACCTTGATTTTCTTCTTTGCCATTACTTCTTTCCCTCCCAATACTGCTAATTACGCATCATCTGCTGCATGATCCCCATGACCTTCTTCCGCGCCGCGACTGCACTTCGTCCAGTCGTGCACGTCGAAATAATTCGAGCTTCGGATCCGGGATGATCTCCGCCGGCAGATAGGCTGTCTGCGTCGATGTCGTTGCGCGTCGGCGCCTCGCCGCGCGCACGCGAAAACACCGTCAGCCCTTCCTTTGAGGCGATCCAGTTGGCGAACAGCCTCGCGGCATTCGGGATTGGGCGCCTTGTCCAGCAGCACCATCTGGCCGATGCCCGACGAAACCGTGCCGCCCATATCCGGGAATTTGTAGATCGCCTCGATCGGCAGCCCGTCCGCCTTGAGCTTCCTGCAGCTGCTCGTCCTCGCCGTCGAGCGCGATCGGATGCGCCCCGCGCGCGACGCCGTCGGTGAGCTGGCGGCGGTCGCGCACGATCGTCGGCTGCTGGTCGACATAAAGCTTTTGCAGGAACTCCTCGCCGAATTGCAGATAGAAGCGCGTGGCCTGGCCGATGCCGCTGCCGGCGACCCGCGGGTCATGCGCGGAAATCTTGCCTTTCCATTTCGGATCGAGCAGATCCCGCACGCTCTTCAACTCACCGGGCTTCACCAGGCTGGTGTTGATGAAAACGATCGGCCCCGCGGTATTGAACAGCCGCAGGACATACTTGTCTTCCGGGTCGCTGAACCACAGCTTGCCCTTTTTCCATTTCGTCGGGTCGGTGACTTCCGGATCGATCAGCTCGGGCCTTAGCGGCGCGATGAACTTCTCGCCGTAATAGGTGGTGGCCATGCTGTCGCTGCCGCCGAAGGCGACGTCGACGCTGTAAATACCGCCGCTGCGCTCGGCGCGCAGCTTGGCGGCAGTCTCTGTGCCGCGGCCGCCGATATATTCGACCGTGATGCCGTATTTCGCCTTGAAAGCGTCGGGCAAGGCCTTCCGCACCGTGGCGTCGGGCGGGCCGATGACGACGACCTTGCCTTCCTTCTTGGCGGCGGCGACCAGTTCGTCCCATTTGGCCTTGTGTCCATCCTGCGCGCATGCGGCGCATGAGCTGAAAAGGAAGAGCGCAAGCGTCAGAAACCTGGTCATGCTGTTATTGTCCTCTTATTTGCGCAGGAGCTCGCCCATGCGCTCCCGGATCTTTTCCTTGGTGCTGAGCGTGAATTCCCAGTCATAGGTGTCGAAATATTCGCACGCCCGGCTTCGGGACGTTGTCGGCCGGCAGGAAGCTGAGTTCGTCGATGTCATTGCGCGTGGGCGCTCCGCCGCGCGTGCGGGAGAACAGCTCGAGCCCTTCCTTCGACGCCATCCAGTTGATGAACAGCCTGGCGGCATTGGGATGCGGCGCATTTGCCATCAGGGCGAGCTGGCCGACGCCGGCCGATGTCGAACCGGGCAGGTCGCTCAGCTCGTAGATCGGATGGACCGGGATTCCTTCCTTGGCCGAGCTTCTCCATATCGTCGTCTTCGGCGCCGAGCGCGATGGCGAAGCTGCCGCGCATGATCCCATCGGTAATCTGCCGGCGGTCGCGCAGGATCCGCGGCTGTTGGTCGATGTAGAGCTTCTTGATGAAGTCTTCGCCGAACTGGACATAGAGGCGCGCGGCGTCGTTGCTGCCGGTGCCCGGCACGGTCGGATCATGCGCTACGATCTTGCCCTTCCATTTCGGATTGAGCAGGTCCTTGCCCGACTTCATTTCCTCCGGTTTGATCAGCGCGGTGTTGAGGTAGAACATCGCGCTGACCGTATTGAACAGCCGCAGGATGTATTTGCCCTCCGGATCCATGAACCAGGGCTTGCCCTTCTTCCAATATTTGCCTTCGGTGACTTCCGGATGGATCAGCACGGTATCGTCGATCGGATCGAGCATCTTCTCGCGATAGAAGATCGCGGCCATGGTCTGGATGCCGGAGAGCGCGACATCCACGGTGTGGACGCCGGCGTTGCGCTCGGCGCGCATCTTCGCGGCGGTCTCGCTGCTGCGGCCGCCAAGATATTCGACCGTGATGCCGTATTTTGCCTTGAAGGCCGCCGGCAAGGCCGCGCGCACCTGCGGATCGGGCGGAGCGATGATGACGACCTTGCCTTCTTTCTTCGCGTCTGCGACGAGCTGGTTCCATTTCTTTTCCCAGTCGGGCACGGTCTGCGCCGAAGCTTGAGCGAGAGCGAACGAGGCGTAAGCAACCACTGCCAATGCGAGGTGCTTTTTCATCTCATTTCCCCAACATTTCCTTGACCCGCAGGCGGATCTTTTCCTTGGTGTTCAGGACGAACTCCCAGTTGTAGCTGTCGAAATAGTCCACGCCGGATTTGGCGATCATTTCGGGATTCAGGAAACTCGCTTCATCGATATCGTTGCGGGTAGGCGAGCAGCCGCGGTTGCGTGCGTAGATCTCCAACCCTTCCTTCGAGGCGATCCAGTTGACGAACAGCTTTGGCCGCATTCGGATGCGGCGCATTGTTGAACAGGCCGACATGGCCTTCGCTCGGCGAGACAATGTCCGACATGCCCTTCAGGCTGTAGACCCGATGAATCGGGAAGCCTTCCTTCTGCAGCTTCACCATTTCCTCGTCTTCCGCTCCCATCGCGATCGGCCAGGCGCCGCGGGCAAGACCGTCGCCGATCTGCCGGCGGTCGCGGCTCAGCACCGTTTTCTGGTCGATGTAGAGCTTTTTGACGAAGTCCTCGCCGTACTGGATGTAAAAGCGCGCGGAGTTGCTGCTGCCGATTCCCGGCAAGGTCGGGTCGGATGTGACGATCTTGCCCTGGTATTTCGGATTGACCAGGTCCTGGGCTGACTGGATTTCCTCCGGTTTCACATATTTGGTGTTCAGGTAGAACATCGGCGTGCGGGTATTGAAGATCCGCAGGATGTATTTGTCGTCCGGATCGATGAACCAGAGTTTTCCGGCCTTCCATTTGGAACCGTCGATGACGTCTGGATCGATGAGGGCCGGCCGCAGCGGATCGAGCATCTTCTCGGCGTAGAAGATGGACGCCATCGTGAGCGTGCCGGAAAGCGCGACGTCGATGGTGTAAATGCCGGCCTGACGCTCGGTGCGAAGGCGCGCGGCCATATCCGAGCTGCGGCCGCCGAGATATTCGACGGTGATGCCGTATTTCGCCTTGAACGCCGCCGGTATCGCCTCGCGCACCTGCGGGTCGGATGGAGCGATGATGACGACCTTGCCCTCTTTCCGGGCGTCGGCGACGAGCTTGTCCCAACCCGGCGCAACAGACTGCGCCCAGCCTTGGGTTGCGGCGCCGGCTGCATAGAATTGCCAGCGTCAGCGCGAGAGCAATCCGCCTCTTCATCTTACCTTCCCATCAGCTCCTTCATCCGAAGCCGGATCTTTTCCTTGGTATTGAGGACGAATTCCCAGTTGTAGCTGTCGAAATAGTCGACGCCTTGCTTGGGGATCATCTCGGCGGGCAGATAGCCCTCGGCATTGATGTCATTGCGGGTGGGGGCGCCGCCGCGGGCGCGGGAATAAACTTCCAGCCCTTCCTTCGAGGCGATCCAGTTGACGAAGAGCTTGGCCGCGTTCGGATGCGGCGCGTTATTGAACAGACCGACATGCCCGACGCTCGGCGAGACGATTTCCGACATGCCTTCCAGGCTATAGACGCGGTGAATGGGGAAACCTTCCTTTTCCAGCCGCTCCATTTCCTCGTCTTCGGCGCCAAATGCGATGGGATAGGCGCCGCGCGCCAGACCGTCGCCGATCTGCCGCCGGTCGCGGCTGATCAACATCTTCTGGTCGATGTAGAGCTTTTTGACGAAGTCCTCGCCGTACTGGATGTAGAATCGCGCGGAATCGCTGCTTCCAATGCCCGGGAGCGTCGGATCCGAGGTGATGATCTTGCCCTGGAATTTCGGGTTGAGCAGGTCCTGCGCGGTTTTGATTTCTTCCGGCTTCACGAAGTTCGTATTCATGTAGAACATCGCGGTGCGGGTGCTGAACAGCCGCAGGATGTATTTGTCCTCCGGATCGATGAACCAGAGTTTGCCGGCCTTCCATTTTGCGCCGTCGGTCACATTTGGATCGAGGAGTATCGGCCGGATCGGGTCCAGCATTTTTTCGGTGTAGAAAATCGACGCCATCGTCAGCATGCCGGAAAGCGCGACATCGACTGTGTAGACGCCCGACGCGCGCTCGGTGCGCAGCCGCGCGGCCGTATCCGAGCTTCGTCCTCCGAGATATTCGACGGTGATGCCGTATTTCGCCTTGAAGGCTTTCGGGATGCCCTCGCGCACCTGCGGATCGGGCGGGGCGATGATGACGACCTTGCCTTCTTTTTTGGCGTCGGCGACCAGCCTGTCCCAATCCTGGGAGGCACCCGATTGCGCCGCCGCGGAGGAAGCATAGAGCGCTAACGCCAGCGCCAGAAGTTTGACCATCGTTTTCTCTTTCTTGTTACTTCAACAACTCACGCACCTTATCGGCGGTTTCGTTTCTGCCTTTCTGCAACCATCCGAATTCGGTGTCGTCCGGATATTTCACGCCCGGCTTCGGGATCATGCGCGGGTCAAGAAAGGATTCGTCCACGTCGGTGCGCAGCGTCACCGCCTCGTAGTCGCGCGAATAGATTTCCAGCGCTTCCTTGCCGGCAAACCAGTTGATGAAAATCTTGGCCGCATTGGGATGCGGCGCCTTGTTGGCATAGGTCATCAGCAGCGGCGCGGAATTGACGCGGTTCGGGATTCCCTCGAGTTCGAAGACCTCGTGCAGCCTGAAGCCATCCTTGATCAGCTGCTTCATGTCATCGGCGCGGCAGGTCAGGCAGATCGGATAGGTGCCGCGCGCGAGCCAGTCGGTCAGCTGCCGGCGGTCGCGGCTATAGACCGGCTGCTGGTCGACATAGACTTTCTTGACGTATTCCGGGCCGAGCCCGACGTAAAAATGCACGGCGGTGTTGGCGCCGCTGCCCATCAGACGCGGATCCTGGCTGGCGATCTTGCCCTTCCATTTCGGGTTGATCAGATCGTTCACATGCTTCATCTCCTCCGGCTTCACGAAGTCGGTATTGATGAAGAGAAGTGTCGTTGACCGTCGCAGAAGAGCATCATGATGTATTGCCCTTCGGGGTCGATGAACGTTGGCTTGCGCCGCGTTTCCATTTCTTGCCGTCCGTCACGTCGGGATGGATCAGCAGCGGCTTGATCGGATCAAGCATCTTGTGGGGATAGAGCGTCGTGACGGTGCTGCCGGCGCCGGCGATATAGATGTCGACCGAAATATTGCCGGAGGACGCTCGGTCTGCACCCGGCCGATGATCTGGCTGGAGCTGCCGGCGAGATACTCGACCTGGATGCCGTATTTCTCGGTGAATTGCGGGATGATCTGGTTGCGCATCACCGGATCGGGCGAGCCGACGACGACGACCTTGCCTTCCTTCTTCGCGGCGGCAAGCGTCTCGTCCCACTGCTTTTGCCAGTCGGCGGACTGCGCGCAGGCCGCGGGCGCGCACATGATCGACATCAGCAAGGCGAGTATTGTCTTCACGCTGCCTCCCGAAGCCGCGTTGTTTTTTTGACGCTAAACCGCGCCGCGCGGCTTGGCTTCCTCCCGTGACGGGCCCGGTGAGCCTCAGGCCAAACCTCCTGCCGACCAGCATCATCACGCAGATGATGCCGGTGATCAGCAGCCCGAGAGCCGCGGCGCGTTCGATTTCGCCCGTGAAGCTATATTCCAGCAGCAGGATCGACAGCGGCCGCGACTCGGCGCTGTAGAGCAGCACCGGCGTGCTGATGCTGGTCAGCGCGCTGCCGAAATTTAGCATGCCGACGGTGACGGCGATCGGCGCGACCAGCGGCAGCAGGATGCGCAGATAGGTGTAGCTCCAGGACGCGCCGGAGACGCGCGCCGACTCTTCAAGATCGGGTCCGAGCTGCATGAATCCCGACTTGAAGGCCTGGGTGCTGACCGGACTGTCGTTGATGGTGAGCGCCAGCGCGATGCCCCACACGGTGCCGTAGAGAATGCCGCGCAGCGGCGTCGCCAGGAAGATCCAGAGCAGACCCAGGCTCATCAGGATGCCCGGGACGACCCACGGCAGCCAGCAGAAGAATTCCAGCGCGGCCGGGGCGACCAGCTTCCTTGATGCCAACAGATAGCCGACGATGGAGTAGATCAGGATGCCGAGGATGGCGGTGGTCGAGGCGATGATCAGGCTGTTCTTCAACGAGCCGATGAACAGCGGATCGCCGAGCAGGTTCTGCCAATGCGCCAGCGTGAATGGGTTGCTGATGTTGAAGAAGCCGTAGCGCCGCATGAAGGAGCCGATGACCAGGAAGATCAGCGGCAGCACCATCATGATCAGGAACCAGGCGACGATTCCGCCAAGCGCGACATAACGCCATTTCCGAGCTTCACGCGCAGCGTGGAATAACCCGAGCCGGTCACCACCGTGAACTTCTTCTTGCCCTGCAGATAGCTGCGATAGAAGAAGGCGAGCACGAACAGCACCAGCAGGAAGACCGAGCCGAGCGCGGTGGCTTCGCCATAGGCCGGCGGCTCCTGGCGCAGATAGTCGTAGATGCGCGTGCCATAGACATAGATGCGCGCCGGCAGGCCGAGCAGCAGTTCGGTATTGAACGATTCCAGTCCCTTGATGAAGCTGAGCACCGCGATCGCAAGGATCATCGGCGACAGCACCGGGAAGGTGATCCGCCACAGCGTGGTGAAGGTGTTGGCACCGGACACCCGGGCGGCTTCTTCCAGGCTGGCGCCGAGCCGGCGGAATACGGGCGTCAGCAACATGACGTTGAGCCAGATTCCGCCGGTGCCGAGATGCACCCAGACGATGCCCCAGAAGCTGTAGGGATTGAACAGCGGGCCGTCCACGAAAGGCAGATATTTCGCGGCGGTGTTGAGGAAGCCGAAATGCGGATCGAGCAGCAGGATCCAGGCAAGCGTCAGCGGGAAGTCCGGCACGAAATAGGCGAACCAGCACAGGAACTCGATGGCATTGCCGCCGGGCATGTCGGTGCGCGCGATCAGCCAGGCCACGATCACCGACAAGGTCAGCGACGGGATCAGCCGCACCACCGAGAACAGGAAGCTCATCCACAAGCGAGCTCAATGTCTGCGGATCGGAGAAGGCGCGCACCCAGTTTTCGACACCCCAGCTCCAAGGTTGTCCCGGCGCGGCAGTATTAAAGCTGCCGGCCAGCATGAACGTGATCGGCAGCGCCATGACCAGGCAGAAGAACAGCAGAACGAATACTTCCGCGATGCGCACGCCGCGCAGTCTCGGCCAGGAGGATGGCAAGGGGAGGGGCTGCGATCGTGCTCATTGCGGCAGTGCCGTCACGCGAGCAGGATCGAAGACGAGGCGGACATCGGCGCCGACGGCGTAGTTGTCGCGCTTACTCGCCGGCATGACGGAGCGTGCGGCCCGCCGCCTCGATCGTGTATTCGAGGTGATCGCCCATATAGGCGACATGCTCCACCTTGCCGGCCACCTGATTGGGCGCGAGTTCGCCCGCCGGCAGCAGCGAGATGTCTTCCGGCCGCGACAGGATGCGCACGCCGGCGCCTTCGCCGAATGAGGTGTCGCCGTTGACCATGACGCGGCCAGCGCCCTGGACGTCAACGATGCTTTGGCCCGCGTCTTTATGCATCGTGCCTTTCAGGATGATGGTGCGCCCGAGAAAATCGCCGACGAAGCGCGTGTGGGGATGCTCGTAAACTTCCGCCGGGCTGCCGACCTGCTCAAGCTTGCCCTGGTTGACCACGGCAATGCGGTCCGAGAGCGCCAATGCCTCCGCCTGGTCGTGAGTAACATAGACTACGGCGAGGTTCAGCCGTTTGTGCAGCGCGTGCAATTCCTCGCGCATCTGCTCGCGCAGCTTAACGTCGAGGTTAGATAGCGGCTCGTCGAGCAGCAGAAGAGCGGGTGTGTAGACAATGGCGCGCGCCAGCGCGACACGCTGTTGCTGGCCGCCAGATAACTCGGTCGAGCCGCGATCTTCGAACCCTCAAGGCCGACAACCTCCAAAGCTTCGAGTACCCGCTTGCGGATTATCGCCCTCGACTCGCCGCGCACGCGCAGCGGAAAGGCCACGTTCTCGAACACAGTGAGATGCGGCCAGATCGCATAGGACTGGAACACCATTCCCATGTTGCGCTTGTCGATCGGCACCAGGATGTTGCGGGCAGGCGCCGCAAGCGTGCGCCCCTGCAGCGTGATCTCACCGGCATCGGGCGTCTCCAGGCCGGCGAGCAGACGCAGCGTGGTAGTCTTGCCGCAGCCGGAAGGGCCGAGGAGGGTGAAGAATTCACCCGGCGCGACGGTGAAAGCTGATCCCGTCAACGACCGTGGTCTCGCCGTAACGTTTTACGACGTTCGAGAAATTCAAGAAGCACGTTACCGGACAAAATTTACCCTCCCCACGCCCGCTCTTCGGCGGCCTCGTCACATTATAGTCTATACAGCTTGCGGGCGTTCATCTCGAAGATGGACTTTTTGTCGCCATCGCTCAGCCAGTTGAACCCCTCGATGATTGGCCGAAGGTCGTCCATGGCCTTGCCGGTATGCGGGTTGACCGACGATCCGGCGCCCGGGCGCCTCGGTTCCAAAGCAACAATTGGCCGGACCGATCACCTTGAACAACAGTTCCAGCGCCTCCGCGCGTATAGAGGCAGGTGTCGTAATAAATCTTCTTCGCCACGTTTTCGAAATACTGATCCGGCGACACGGCCTTGCGGGCCATGTCGCGGCGGCTCTGATAGCGCCCTGCCATGAAGCGGCCCATGTGATAGGGGATCGCGCCGCCGCCATGGGCGCATACGATCTTCAGCTTGGGGAAATGCTCGAACACCTTGGAGTTGACAAGCGAAACGACGGCGATGCTCTCTTCATTGATGAAGTGGAGCGTGTAATTCAGCCGCGACGACAGGCAGGTGGAGGAGTGGATCATCCCCGGCACGTCGAGCTCGCACATCTTCTCATAGAGCGGATACCAGTATTCGTCGCCCATGCCCGGCGTAGAGTCGTCGCCGCGCGCGCCCGGATCCGGATTGATCAAGAGCCCGACGAAGCCAAGCTCCTTCACGCAACGCTCCAGCTCCGGCAGACAATTCTTGATCGGCGCGCCGGGTGACTGCGGTATGCCGGCAACGCCCTTGAACTTCTGTTCGGATACATCGCGACCTGCTGGGCAATAAGATTGTTGCAGGCCTGGATATAGGCATTCACGATTCCCCAAGGCTGCTCGTGATGCATCTGGGTATAGGGGCGCGGCGACAGCAGCTGCATGTCGGTGCCGGCCTCTTCCAGAAACTTTCAGGTGCGACTTCAGGCCCTTTTCGACCTTCTCGTCTTCCAGCTTCAGGATCCGTTTGGCGGGGGCGCGGCTCGCCATCATGTTGGCCTGATAAGCGTAAAGCTCCGGCGGCGCCGAAACATGGGCGTGAACGTCGATGATCATGAAAATAATCCCCTATGGTCAGCTTCTATGAAACAAGCACTCTTCGATCAGCGCATTTTTACGAAGCGAGCTTCAGTACATCGTCCATCCTGCTCTTCACGCCATTCTTGGCGAGCGCCTCCTCGAACATCGCGCGGACCTTCGGATCTTCATCCGCGTATTCGATCTGGTGGCCGCCTTCCTTCAGGCTGACGTCGGTGCCGCCGTCGGCATGGCCCACGGCGCGCACGAATTTCCGCGCGCCCCAGCGGATCGCGAGATAACGCGCGGGTGTAGCGCCCGTATTGAAATGTTGGTGGAACCACATATTCGGCGGCACGACGACGCTGCCGTATTTCCACGGAAAGACCTGGATCGGAGAGCCCTCCGGCCACATCAGCGAATAGCCCTCGCCGCCGATAATCACCACATGCGCGCCGGCGCCGTGGCGATGCGCTTTCTTGTAGGTGCCGACCGGCATTTCCGAGATATGCGCGGTCATCTGGTTTTCCGACATCTCGAGGCCGAGAAAACTGCCGCCGGCACCGCGGTTATTGCGGCGGTGGAGCTCGATGGAGCGCACGTCGGGCACGAAATTCGTGTCCCATACCGTTGTGGCGCCGACCGGGTAGGAAACGCCGGTGCCTGAAAAGCTGTCCGGCTCCTCGTCGAAGCGGTCATTGAAATTGAAATTCGTTCCGAAGATGAATTTCTCATTGCGGAACAGATTGAACAGGATGGGGCCGGAGGTCACCACCAGGAAGCGCGCAGGCTTGTCGCCGCTGGCGTTGAAATGCTGGCGCCACGTGTTGAGCGGAGGAGAAAACAGGCTGCCCTCCTGCCATTCGAAGCTGACTTTCTTGTGCTCGTCGTTCCAGACGGTGCTCGACCCGTTGCCGTCCAGGACGAGATAGAATTCTTCGAACAGCATTCGCTGCGGCTTGACGCTGCCTCCGGGTGGAATTTCGAGGATGTAAGCGTCGTTCGAATCTTCGGTGCCGATCAGATTGAGGATCGCGCCCTTGGCAGCCTTTGAATGCCCAATCGGCGACAGCGACCGTTTTCAGGTCTTCGATATAATATTCCTTGATGACCGGAACGTTCTGCGCCTGAACCCAGCGCTGATAGGTGTTGACCTTCAGCTCGATCTTTTGACCTTTGATCATTTCTCCCCCACCAGGCTGCAGTAGTAACGCCACAGGGGCGCGCTTTTTGGGCCCTTCTTGCTGTCCCCGCGCGTGATATGCGCGATTTCGTCGGCGGGAATTGGTTGCGGATTTCCCAAAAGCTGCGCGCGGTAGTTCATCTCGGCCAGCTCGTTCAGCTTGATCGCCGTGAGTGTGGCTTCCTGAACCGAGGACCCAACGGTCGTAATCCCGTGCCCCCGCATCAGGCAGGCGCGGCCGGGCATGCTGTTGGCGAACTCCTCTCCCAGCTTGTCGTTCGATACCGTGATGCTGCGCGGATAGGTCGGAATGCCTTCCATCAACAGCTTCAGGCTCGACGGATCATAGCCGCCATAAAGCGGCAGCAAGGGCTTGTTGCAGATGGTGAACAGCACCACGGTGGCCGGATGTGCATGCACGACGGAAGCGACTTCCGGTCGCTTGCGGTACATCCAGGTGTGGATGAAAACTTCCTGCGGGGGTTCCAGACCGTCGCGGCCGGCCAATTTCTTGCCGTTTAAATCAACGGTGATGACGTCCTGCGGCTCGGTATAGCGCACGCCTATTTCATCCGGCCCGCGCGCCCGAATGAGAATGGTGTCGGAGCCCGGCACGCGCGCGCTGATATGCCCGGTCGCTGCCTTGGTCAGACCCAACCCGCCGATGACGCGGCAAGCCTGTGCTACCTGTGCTCGAAGGTCTTCCGCCACTTATGCTAGGCCTCCACCTTTTCTCTCAGATCCACGCTCGGGACCTGATGTGAGAGCGTGATCTCGCGCCGCTCCTTGGCGGACTGCAGCATAGCGAGGCAAACCTCGAGCGTCGCCTTGCCCCAGCGGCCGTCGAGGAAGGGTGGCCGATTTTCGGCAATCGCGGCTTGCAACGATTTCAGCTCGGCAGCGCGTCCCTCGTCCTTGCCGCAGGGAATCTCTTCGCGTCCGATCTCGCTATAGACGAAAAGCCCGTTAGGCGACTGACGAATAACGCCATGCTCGCAAGCAACGATGGTAATGCCGAAAAAGGATTGCGATGAGCGTTCGCGCGTCGCGCGTTCCTCGGTAGTCCGGGGATGCGCGTATTTATAGGCCATATCAACAGCGCCCTTCAGGCGTTCGCCGGGAGCGTGCTGGCCGGTGTCTTCCTCCGGCAGCCGCTTGCCGCCTTCGCCGATGCCCCAGGTCAATTCGGCCGCGTCGAAGAAGCCGTAGCCGTTGAAGACACCGGTGGCGGCGCAGCCGTTCTCGAATTCCAGGAAGGCCGTGTAGTCGCCCTCGGTGTTGAAATTCTTGTCGTTCCGGCCGGTGACGGCACGCACGCTCCTGACCATGCCGCCGCCGATATAGCGGATGATGTCGATCATGTGCGGGCCCTGGCGGAAGACAATGCCGCCCCCGACGCTGGTGTCGACCTCGGAGGCGAGGCGAGGGCGCTGCAGCCAGTCGTTGGAGTTCCAACTGTTGATCTGGATCACCTTGCCGAGCCGGCCGCTCGCGACGATCTCGCGGATTTTCTGAATTGCCGGGCCATAGACCTTGGAATGGCCCTGCACCAGCTTGACCTTGTGGCGGTCGCACGCCTCGATCATGCGATCGGTCTCGGCGAGCGTCACGGCCGTCGGCTTTTCCACGATGACGTGGATGCCATGCTCGGCCGCCTTCACCGTGTGATCGGCATGATTGACGTTCGGCGTCGCGATCCAGACGGCGTTGATCTTGCCGCTGGCGTACATCTCTTCGACGCTGTTGAAGGCCTTGCGGCCGTTGTATTTCTTCCTGAATTCCTCGACGGCGTCAGGGCGGGTGTCAGCGCCCGCGGTCAGTGCCATGCCCGAAACGCGATCGATATGCGGGAGGATTTGCTTCGACGCAGATCCGAGCCCGGCCACTCCAATTCTCAGATTTGTGCTCACGCCATGCTCACTCTGCTTGGAGCGGATCAGCCCGATCCGTTCGTTAAGGAAACGGACGTCACTGTTTACTCGGCAGCCTGGCGGACGAGCCCGATCCGTTCGTTGATGACCGGGATGTCGATGATCTTGTTCTTCGCAGGGTCGCGAATAACGCCCATCGGCTCGCCGCCCTTCTGCACGATCTCGATCTGCTCGCGCAGCAGCCGGCGGAACATCACGATGCCCTTGTCGGCATGGCCAAGATGTTCCTTGGTTCGGTCGGTGATCGGACCCTGCGTCTCCCAAGCCATCGAGTCCTGCGCTCCGACAATGGTCGTGTCGTATTTCGTCATCGGGATGTCCATCGGCAGCTCCCGCCCGCCTTCAGCCTCATCGATGAATTTGAGCGGACGAATCTCCCAGGGAGCGTCGGCGTCGGCCGGCGAACGGTCGGTAGCGGTCGGGATGAAGTTCACGCGATAGACACGCGTATGCGTGTCGTCCATCGGCACGCGGATTTGCAGATTGTGCCGATACAGCGGATTGCTCTTGCCGCGCTCACCGGAGACATGCCGCAGGCTGCAGGGGAAGATCAGCGGGTGCTCATCGGTGCCGGTCGGCGTGATGCGGCGCTTCATGATGCCGTATTCGAACGGGATGAACTCGTGTTTCTCGAGATATTGCGCCTCGCGCTTTTCCTTCTGCACCGGATCGACCAGATGACCCGATCCGTAACGGTAGCCGTGCAGCCAGTAGAGATGCGACGGGTCGACCGAGTTCTCCATCGGCTGCAGCCAATTACAGTCCAAGATGGATTTAACGGAGATGATGCGCTTGCCGTCTTCGCGCGCCAGGCAATCCCAGCGCGGCAGCAGCGGCACCGGCTGCGGGCCCATATAGGTCCAGAGCAGCCCGCCGAGTTTTTCGACCGGATAGCCGACGTGTTTGATCTCGTTCTTGTAGGCCCATTCCTTGGGCTCGGGCGGGGTCTCAAGGCAGGTGCCGTCAGGACCATATTTCCAGCCGTGATAGGGGCAGCGGATGCCGTCTTCTTCGACGCGCCCATACGCCAGCGATGCCGAACGGTGGCTGCACTGCTCGGCAACCAAGCCATAGCGGCGCTTGGTTTCGCCATCCCTGAGCGGCAGGCGAAAAGCCACGAGAGATTCGCCGAGGATGAGAACCCGCTTGATCGGATTTTCGTCCGTCAACTCGCCGGCGACACAGACGGGGTGCCAGTAGCGGCGCAGGAGTTCTCCCGCCGGCGTTCCCTTGCCGACGCGCGTAAGCATCTCGTTTTCTGCTTGTTTCATCGTCTTCCTGCCCTGCTGCGTAGCTTTGGCCCTCGGCTCATTTCGCGGCCGCGGTGCAAAATTCGATATGCCTTATGAATTTCAATAATTACATCTTCCGCCGGGGCCGTGTCTAGGGCGCCCGCACTAAGCTCCTTGGTTCAGACGAAATCCGGCCGGCGTTCGGCCTTTTTATATGTCATGCGGCTTTGCAGGCCCTGCTTGGCCAACTCCGCCTCGAACATTCGCCGGATCTCGGGATCCTCATCCTCAAATTCGATCTGGCTGCCACCTGTCTTGACGCTCTCATCCACGCCATAGCTCTTCATCTGCCAGGGCCTGGGATATTTCTGGCTGCCCCAGCGGATCGCGAGATAACGCGCGGGCGCCGCTCCCGTGTTGAAGTGCTGGTGAAACCAACGCTCCGGCGGCACTACGACGCTGCCGTCGTTCCAATTGAAGCGCTTGATCGGCTCACCTTCCGGCCACATCAGCGAATAGCCTTGGCCGCCGACGATGATGACATGAGCTCCCGGCCCATGCCGATGCGCCTTTTTGTAAGTCCCGATTGGAAATTCCGATATGTGCGACGTGAGAGAGTTTTCGGAAAGTTCGATACCGACGGATGCGGCGCCGGGGCCGCGGTCCTCCCAGCGGTGCACCGGCAGGGCGCGGACATCCGCCACGAAATTTGTGTCCCAGACCTGCATGCGGCGGCCGCGGTAGGATTTGCCGGCGCCAGAGAAGGTTTCCGGATCCTCGTCGAATCGTCCTTTGAACTGGTAGCTGTTGTTCAGAATAAAATCGGTGTCTCGGAACAGATTGAACAGAACGGGAGCGGTGGTCACCGCCAGCAATCGCGCCGGTTTTTGTCCGCTGCCGTTGAAATGCTGTCGCCAGGTATTGGCGGGTGGCGAGAACAGGCTGCCAGCCTGCCACTCGAAGGTGACCTTCTTGCTTTCGTCGTTCCAGACCGACGTCGATCCGCTGCCCTCGAGGACGAAGATGATCTCCTCGAAAAGAAGCCGTTGCGGCGCGATGCTTTTACCGGGCGCGATCTCGAGCAGATAACCGTCGTTGACGTCACCGGTCCCGATCAGATTGAGGTAGGCGCCGCGCGCGTCTTTCCAGGCCCAAGGCGCCAGCTCAACCTTGCGCAAATCCTCGATATAGAATTCCCGCAGGATCGGGACGCCCTGCGATTCAATCCATTTGTGGTAGTCGGACTTGCCGCCGATCTCGACTTTCTGGCCTTTGATCATTGCTGCGACGACTTGCGTGGGGGTTCATGTTTGTTGTCACGCGGCCTTTCCTCCCTAAAGTATTTCTTCCGGAAATGTCGCTTAAGTCAATGCGCAGGGTTGCAGGGCCGGGGGCTCATTTTTCCTTCGACAGCATGGCTTCGTAGCCGAGCGTCTCCATCACCTCGACCACCGAGCGGCCGGTGCGGATTGCTTCCGCCATGCGCTGTTCGCTGGCGGCCAGAGCTTCCGCCTGCGTGAGCACCTCATGCTCCTTGGCGCGCGGGATGAAGACGACGCCGCTCATGTCTGCGATGACCAGATCGCCGGGATGAACCTGCGCGCCGGCGCATTCGATCTCCTCGTTGAAGGATTCCTGCATCACGCGTCCGCGCGCCGTTACCTGCACTGCGCTACGCGCGAATACCGGGAATTCCAGCTCGCGGCTCTCATCCACATCGCGCGCCGCGCCGTCGACGATGACGCCGCGAATTTTTTTGACTTGCGCGGCGAGCGAGAGAAGGCCGCCCCAGGCCGCCACATCGGTGCGCCCGCCGTGGTCCACCACAATGACATCCGATGCCGTCGCCGCCGCGATAGCGGGCGTGCACAGATGCTGTTTCGGCTTCTGCAGCCCGGCCGGCTTGATTTTGACCGTCACCGCGCGTCCGACGATGCGCGGGCAGGGCCATAGCGGCCCCAGGCCCAGCACCGCACCCTTCAGACCGAGACGATCGAGCGCATCCGACACCGCGCAGGTGTCGACCTTCGCCAGCCGGCTGATGGCTTCATCTGTGCTCATCCTGTCGTTCTTTCCTCTTTGCGCTGTGTCGCAATTGACTAGCGCGCGATTTTGTCAGTAAACGCAGTAAGACTCATAATTCCCCGTTTTTCGCGAGAAGTATGGAAGCTCTATTGCCCAGCGCGCCTTTGTCAATCCGGCCGGCCTTTTTCAAGAAAGCATTGGTGTCGCCAAAGGTTTGCGTAAATGAGTAAGCGTCCAGCCCGTCGCCGGCCGCCGGCCGGCCTGATCGCGCTGCGCGAACGCAATTTCGTCCTTTACACGATTGGACAATTCACTTCCCAGCTCGGCAGTTGGATCGAACTCACCGCGGTGAGCTGGATCATTTACGAGATGACGAATTCGCCCCTGTTGCTTGGGCTTGTCGGCCTGTTCCGCGCCACTCCGACCATTCTATTGGCGCTGTTCGGTGGCGCCATTGCCGACCGGGTGCCACGGCGCCTCCTGCTGATGTGCACGGAGTTGGCCATGCTCATCGTCTCGCTGGTCATGGGCATGCTGGCGGTCACCGGCCATCTGGAATACTGGCATCTCTATGCGTTGAACCTGGTCAGCGGCACGCTGCAGGCCTTCTCGGTGCCTTCGCGCCACGCGCTGTTTGCGGGCCTGGTGCCGCGTGAGGCGATGTCGAGCGCGGTCACCTTGAATTCGGTGGCGGTGCGCGGCGGCGGCTTCATCGGCCCTTCGATCGCCGGCCTGGCGCTGGTCCTCGGGGGTTATTCGCTGCCTTTCTTCCTCAATGCCGCCAGTTTCGTCGCCATGCTCACCGCGCTTTGGATGATGCGATTGCCGAAGGCGCAGGCGAATGCGACAGACAAACATCCGCCCTTGCGGCAAGGGATAACCGAAGGGGTGAAGTTCGTCTGGCGCACGCCGGTCTTGCGGGTGGCTTTGCTGCTCGAACTGGCGACCGGCTTGTTCGGACACAATGCCGCGCTCATTACCATCCTGGTGCGGGACGTGCTGAATGCCGGGCCGGAATCCCTCGGCCTGCTGATGAGCGCCACCGGCGCGGGCGCCTTGATCGGCATGACGCTGCTGCTCACTTTCCCGGTCAAGCAGCACGGCCGGCTCATCCTCACGCTTGGCGTTCTCTATGCCGGACTTTGGGCGGGCGTGGGCGTGTCGCACCTGATCTGGCTTTCAGCGCTGCTTTTACTTGCGCTCGGCACGGTCGACAGCATGTGGGGCGTAACGCGCAACACGCTGGCGCAATTGTTGACCACGGACGCGCTGCGTGGGCGCGTGATGTCGGTGGTAATGCTGGTGACCCGCGGGGCCTCTCAACTCGGTCGCGTGCAGAGCGGCTTCACGGTGGGGCTGATCGGACCGCAGCCTGCGGTGCTATTGGGCGCGGCCGTTGTGGGGGCGGCTATTCTGGTGTCCTGGCGCGTGCCGATGCCGGAATACGCCGGCAGGCCGGTGCCGCCGCAAACCGAGGAACTCCCCGAGCAACATTAGTTGCAACGCGCCGGAAAGAACTAGACCGCCTCGGCCGCCGGTACCGGTGAACGATACTTGGCGCAAAGCTGCTTCCAGCGTTCCGCGCGCTTCTTCTGCCGCTCCACCACATTATCCGGGATGGTCAGGAAGGGCGGACGCAACGGGCCGCAATCGACATAACCGGCCTCCTGCGTCGCGATTTTCGATGCGGTTTCGCGCCAGGAAAGATCCACCGGCAAGCCCGGTGGCGGCAGCAGGTCGAGCGTAATGTCTTCCGCCAGCTTACGGTCGCCGCGCGCCACCGCGTCGCGTAAAGCGAGCTGCGGCCACGGCCCCATCCAGGCATCGATCGACCAGAAGCCGGCGGCGCCGTGCTCGGCGAAATTGAAATATTGCGTCTGCATCACGAAGACGCTGATCTTGCCGCGCACGGTGCGCATCAGCTTGAGGAATTCCGGCACGTCGCGATGGCTGTCCTTCATCCCGACCACCGCCGGATTCTTGATGATCTCGGCGAAGGCCTCAACCGGGATCTTGATGTTGTGCAAAGTGGGGTTGTGGTAGATCATGATGTTCAGCTTGGGGAACATCTCGCCGATCTCGCGATAGAAGCGCAGGGCGTTCTCGACCGTCGAGGGGAAATAGAACGGCACCCCGAGCAGCGCGCCGTCGGCGCCCGACTTCTCTACCACCTTCATCTTCTGCACCACCTCGCGGCTGTTCAGCGAGGTTGTCCCGATGAATACCGGCACGCGATTCTTGGCGGCGGCGACGGTTTCGTTGGCGAGCACTTCGAATTCATCCGGCAAGAGGGTGTGAAATTCGCCGAAGCTGCCGGCCGCGGCCATCACGTTGGCGCCGTCTACGATCATGCGATCCACGCCCTTGTGCAACTTGGCCACGTCGACGGTGTTGGTCGCGTGGATGTCGGCCGCATCGTCGGTGGCGAAAGCCGGCATCATCGCCATCAGCCCGTCGATATCTTTTGCGCTCAGCATCGTTGCACTCTCCTCGTTGCAGCGGGTGCTAGCCGCCGTTCAGGAATTTCAGCTTCCCGGCCCACTTGCGCTTGATCTCCTCGGAATATTCCTTGTCGACCGTATTGACCTTCGGGAAATCGTCTTTCCAGTGATAGGGCCGCACAGCATAGATGATAATGCGGCTGTTCGTCATGTCGCCCTGTTCGCGCCGTTCAGGCTGCAGCATGGGATCGATATAGCCGGTCCACATGCCGTCAATGATGTCGGTCGCCGTTTTCGGGTCCCAGCGCGTAGCTACCGCCCACATCACTTCGGCAGGATTGGTGATGTCGATATCGTCGTCGACGATAATGATGATACGCCCGAGATAGGCGGCGGAGCCGCAGCCGGCTGCGACCAGACCGGCCATCTTGGCGTGGCCGGGATGCATCTGCTCGATGGCGATCACATTGATGAATTGCGTGCCGCCGCCCGGCACTTTCCAGACGCCTTTGATGCCCGGCACGCCGGCGGCTTCCAACTCGTCCCAGAGCGAGGCGGCACGGAACAGCGCGGAGCCGGCGACGCCATATTGCACACCTGGATGGGTTGGCAGCGCCGGCGGCGAGCCGGTGATGATCGGCCCGTTGCGGTGATAGATCGCCTTGATCTGCAGCACCGGCTCCGGGCCTGACGATGCGTAGTAACCGGGCCATTCCCCGAACGGACCTTCGTTCATGGAAATCTGTTCCGGCGGCGGCATGAAACCTTCCAGCACGATCTCGGAGTTGGCGGGGAAGGGCAGGCCGGTGACCTTGCCTGTGACCAGCTCGATCGGACGGCCGAGACGCGCGCCGGCCGAGGCGAATTCGGACGCGCCTTCCGGCAGCGTCGAAGCCGCCGCCGCGCCCAGCACCGGCGCCTGGCCGACGCTCACCACGAACGGCGCGGGCTCGCCCTTGGCCCAATATTTCTTGCGGATGGTGTCGCCGTGCTTGCCGGGCTCGATGAAGATGTTGACCGTCTTTGCGTCCTGCACCTTTACGCGATAGGTGCCGGCATTCACCCAGTCGGTGTCCGGATCCTTGGTGATCACCATGCATTCGGTGCCGATGTAACGGCCGCCGTCGCCCTTGTTCCAATGCGGCGTGGGGAATTTCAGTACATCGACGTCGTCGCCGGTCATGACGTTTTCCATCACCGGTCCGGAGGCGACGACTTCCGGCGGGATCGGATCGAGCTTCTTGCGGCGGTGCTTGCGATAGGACTGCACCAGCTCCAGACCTTCCCCCTCGAGGAAGACCCGCGAAGCGCGCACATTCACCACCACGCGGAAATCGTCGGGGTAGCCCTTGATCTTGCGGAACAGCAAAATCGGCGGCACCCGCTTGGCCTGGCTCAAGGTATAGAGCGCGCCCATCTCGAGATAAGGGTCGGCGTCTTCAATTACCTCGAGCTCGCCCATCTCCTCGGCAAGCTCGAGACACGTGCGAAGATCGCCCAGGGCGGCGTGGCGGCGCGCCTGCTCATTGGTACCGTGCATGCTGTCCTCTCCGCACCGTCATTCCTTGAAGTCCGGCGAAACCTCTTGCTGCTGCAGGTCGGAGGCGAGATGCTCCTGGATCGGCACATTGATGAAGGCGGCCCAGACCGACGGCTTGCTGTCGAGATTGAAGTGCTGGTGCTCGACCCCGCCGGGCTTCACCGGCAGCAGCACGAGATCGCCCTTTTCCCAATCCCAACGCTCGCCGTCGACGACGGAGTAGCCTTTTCCTTCGAGCACGAAGATCAGGAGCCCTCCCTGGTGGACGTGCTTACCGGATTTGGTGGTGATGGTATGAATGAAAACGCGCCACTGCTGCAGCGGCGTATCCTTGAAGGAGACGGGATCCATATAGAAGCGCAGCTTGCCCTGCCGGGCCTGAAACATCTCGCGGTCTTCCGCCCGGATCACCACCGGGCCCTTGAGATTGCGTTCTTTCAGCTCCGCGCGCTGGCGCAGCACGGCCTCATAGGGATTGTCCTTGATAGGCGGGCGCTCCCGCTCTCTCGTGCGCTCGATTTCAGCCATTCTCTTTTCCCTTTGCCTTATTTGTTTTGTCGGCTTCGAGCGCGACAAGGACGTCGGCGATGGTGGGTGCGGCAACCTGGGTGAAGCCGGTCCGCTTCATCGCGTTGCGCTTTGATTTATCGCAAAGCTGCCGCAGCCGCGCGCCGGAGAAGCCTTTGGTCATCGGCGCGACCTTCTTGACGATGGCGTCGATTTCCTTGCGGGCCTCGAGCTTGGGCGTGCGCAGGCCAAGCCGCAGGATCTCGGCGCGCGCCTTGGCGTCGGGCAGGCCGACTGCAATATGCACGCCGAAACGGCCGGGCCGCAGCACCGACGGGTCGATCAGGTCGATGCGGTTGGTCGCGCCCAGCACGATCACGCGGGAAAGTTGCTCCACGCCGTCGAGTTCCGCCAGCAATTGTCCGACCACGCGGTCGGTCGTCATCGAGCCGACATTGACGCCGCGGATCGGGGCGATGGCGTCGAGCTGATCGAAGAAGATCACCGTCGGCGCGACCTGGCGGGCGATGCGGAAGATCTGGCGCAGCCCTTCCTCGGTCTCGCCCAGCCATTTGGTGAAAATCTCCGGTCCATCGATGGAGATGAAATTGACGCCGCATTCATTGGCCAGGGCTTTGGCCAGCAGGGTCTTGCCTGTGCCCGAAGGTCCATAGAGCAGCGCGCCGACATGCGGCGGCAACCCGCTGGCGGTCAATAGCTGCGGATTGCGCAGCGGCAGCTCGACCGTGTCCTGCAGCCGCTGCTTGACCTCGGCGAGGCCGCCGATGTCGCTCCACGAGACATTCGGTACCGAGATCAGCGTCTCGCGCAGCGCGGAGGGCCGGATCTGCGACAGCGCCATTTCGAAATCTTCCTGTTCGACCCGCAAATCCTGCAGGGGAATGCGAAATGCGGCGCGGTGATCGGCAAGGTTGCCGGCGCTCCGTCGCATCGCGCTGAGGCCGGCATCGCGGCAAAGCTCCATCAGGTCGGCACCGAGAAAACCGTGCGTGCGCTTGGCGATCTCGTCGAGAAATCTCTGCGCGCCGTCGGACAACGGCATCTCGCGGCTATGGACTTCAAGGATCTCGCGCCGGCCGGCAACATCGGGCGGACCGATGAAGATTTCGCGGTCGAACCGCCCCGGCCGGCGGAAGGCGGCGTCCACGGCATCGATCCGGTTCGTCGTCGCAACAACAATGACGGAATTGACCCGCTTCAGCCCGTCCATCAACGACAGCAGCTGCGTCACCGAGCGGGTGTCCGCATGCGCGCCGGTCTCGCCCCGCTTCGGCGCCATCGCGTCCAATTCGTCGATGAAGATGATCGCCGGCGCGTGGTGGCTCGCCTCGCTGAACATGCGGCGCAGATTGGCTTCGGTCTCGCCGGTATAGGTGCCGATCACGTCCGGACCGTTGATGTAATAGAAGCGCGCGTCCACTTCGTTCGCCACGGCGCGCGCCAGATGCGTCTTGCCCGCGCCAGGCGGCCCGTAAAGGATGATGCCGCGCGGCGGGTTGATGCCGAGGTGACGGTAGACGTTGGGATATTTCAGCGGAAGCTGCACCAGCTCGCGGATCAGCTTGATCTGCTTGCTCAAGCCTCCGACGTCCTCGAAGGTGACATCGAAGACGCCGTCCGGCAGATGCGAGTCGTGATAGTTCAGGATGACTTCGGTCGACTCGTCGACATAGCCGGGACCGTCGCTGACCTTGCCGATCTCGTAGGTGGTGCCGGCGTGCGAATTGGGGAAGGGCACATAGACCACCGCGCCATTGCTGGCGGGCGTGCGATTCTGCACCATCAC
>CAWDIZ010000009.1:0-78795 GCA_963802475.1 uncultured Alphaproteobacteria bacterium | reverse complement strand
GCATCGTCCTGCTTTGTCGCTTAACATCAATCTCTCGAAATGGGCAATTTATAAGGAGGTGGCCCCGAATTCCCTAAATCGAGAACAGGGAATTTCCCGGCCTGAAGAGGGAAACATGCAGTATCAAGCAGCGACAGCACTGTATTCCCGGAACATGCGCATGATCTGGTCACCTAACGGCCGCACCACATAGGACAGCACGGTCTGCTCGTCCGTCTGCAGGAAAATTTCCATGGTCACACCAGGAATGAGGTTCACATTCTCCAGCGGCCCCACCTCTTCTTCCGGCACCGCTACTCGGACGAGATAATAATAAGCACCGGTGTTCGGATCCTGCGTCACGTCGGCCGAGACACGGTTCACCGTTCAAGTCTGGCGTGGTGCGTTGGTTCGGAATAGTAAATCGTACCAACGCTGCCTGTGAACTTAATTAGGTACGCCTTCAGCGTACAGAAATTTATCTCTGGCATGCAGCGATCGACTGATGAGAATGCGTGCCCGAAAATGTCCCTAAGGAACAGCCGGAAATCTTCCAGACCCAGATTACGGAGCGCCAATTCATAGCTCTGATGATATTGGCCAAAACGGCAGGCCCCGCACGAGCCGGCGGTGACATAGGCGAATTTGCGCGTAACGTGCTCCAGGCCGCTTTTATCCGCCTCCCCACGCAGGAAGTTTGCGAGATTTCCTGTTGTGAAACTGGTGGGACAACACTGCCCGATGTCTGCAAGCTCGCGCCCGAGCAGAAGGTCGGCTTTATTGGCCGCAGGCAGCGGCCTTGCCTTGTAGCCGCGGTTCTCGAATGTCGCCTGGATCAGTCGCTCGGCGCGCCAATGCAAACCTCCGAACAGAATTTCGACTTGGTCGATCTCCTGCTTGGTCAAGGGCTTGGGCTGATAGGCGCGGTAGTGCTGGAAGGCGGGCTGCACAGTCGGTCTCTGGATCACGGAAAAACTCCGAACGCAGATGACTTGGCTAATTCAAACAGGCAACCTTCGGCGTATCCGGGTGTGTAGCGAAACAGGACTCACCAATATTGAACATGTCGGGAGGAGCGTAGAAGATTTTTTTGGAACCATTTCGCGTTCTCACCCGCGGGCGAGCTTTTGTACATGAGGTTGGACGGGGGTCCAGTCATGCCAATACGGTCCGGAAGAAAGACCGCAGGAGTGTCCGATTTCGTGGGGCAGTGTAAGGTGGTCGGTCTCAAGGCCTTCTCGGTCGACGATGATGTAATCGCCGAACACGCTCGTGGAGCAGCCTAAATCTATCCCCTGGAGGTCGCGCACCACAAACACGGTGATCGGAAACGTGACAGCTGCTTTGATTTTCGACCAAAATCCCACGGCAGCCTCCGGAACGACGAAGAGTGTAGCACGACCGGCGTGATTCCGTTGTCGGCAGCTAAAACCTGCGGACCCTCGATAAGGTTAATCGGCGTGCCCCCATACCACCAACTGGCGGTAGCGGGATGAGGTGTCGCCTTAGAACACGTTGTATTTGGGCAACAACGTCGCAGAAAAACGACTAGCTGTTGCTTTCTTTATTGCATGAAGCGATGCTGATCCGACAATCGCGCTTGTCATGGTTCCGAGCGGCCGGCGCGCCCTCAGGAGGCGCACCCTCAGGCCGAGCGTGGACAAGAGGGGGATGATGAGACCGCAGCAGCTTGTTACGTTGGTAGCATTATGCGGAACGGTCGCTCTTGTTGGTTCGGGCACTCTCCGGTTCGGCTTCGATTCGCCCGCCATCGAGAATACCGCAACGCCGATCACAGACCCGGATGCGACCCGCAGCGTCATTTCTTTGAGTGCTGAGATTCGGCCCCTCGACGCATCGCCGGCAACCGCAATGGACTCCCTCGGCCAGGCGGCGACGTCCGATCCGGACTCGACAGAACCTGCCGTCATCGGCACCGACGCCCCCGCTGCTTCCGTGAGCGCGGAGTTCTCGCCCCTCGACACGTTGTTGGCGGCTGCACCGGGCTCTCCCGGCGAGTCGGTGGCGCCCGATCCGGACATGACCGAACCTGCCGTCGCCCTCGCGAATGCTCCCGCTGCCGAGACGCCCGCCGTCGAGGCCCCTTTGCCTAGACTCTCGTCCGACACTGCCGCCGGAAAAACCCGTACAGCTCGCGTCGGCGTCCCCGTCTGATGGGCTAAATGAGTCTCCCTTGCCGGCCGCACCTGCGCCGTTGCCGCCGGAAAAGCCCGTGCGGCTCGTGCCGGCATTCCCGTCTAGTACGGTGAATGATTCTCCCTTACCGCCCGTGCGGCCGTTGGAAACTTCGAAAGAATGCATCGTGGAAGATGTCTGCATCGATGATTACCTCTGGTCACGGTATGAGCGGACGCCCAAAGTCGACACCAACAAGGTGACGGAGAAAATCAAGAAGACGGTCAAGAAGAAGGGCAAAACGCGGACAGTCACGGCAACCATTGTGAAATACGTCGTCGCGGACTTCACCTGGAAGGATCCGGATTGCCGCACAAAAAGTCGACATGTCGCTCAAGGATTACGTCATCGGAGGCATGGATCGCGGCTTCAAGCGCAAGCTTTACCAGCGCCCTTCGCGTCATGGAGGAGGCCGGGTTCATGCCGGGTATCACGAGCGCATTCCGCGACGATTACCGGCAGGCGATCGCAACCGGCAACAAGGCTTCGAGCGACAGCTCATACCACGGCGGCAGCCGCCGCGGCGGCTATGGCCACGGGCTTGCGGTCGATCTCGTGAGCGTCGAGGGCAACACCCGTCTGGAGCGATACGCCGAGAGCGACGAGCTGTGGAAGTGGATCGACGCGAATGAAAACAAACTGGGCGTCGGGCGCCCGTACCGCGATCGCGACCCGCCCCATATTGGCCCCATCGATGGCAGGGAATTTTCCGTTAAGCGCGCCCTGGCGAACGTAAAGGCAGCGTTACAAAAGAAGCATACGCAAACGGCGAAATCGCAAGCAAAGAAACCCGCGGCGGCTGCGCGCGCCAATCCCGGCACGACGAAACGCGCGAGCCCGGAAAAACCGTCGAAGGTGAGCAGCCTGCAATCCCGGGCTGCCGTACAACATTGAAATGATCCGCGCGTAAAGATTTCATGCCAGCTACTGGCTTGTCGCGCGGAAGGGATTTCGGGGTGGCGGCGAAGGACCGGTCCTGGGCGCAGCAATTCAGGCGCTTCGGCGTATTGGCGCCGGCCGCGTCATTTCGCAGCGGCGCACCGCTGCGCAGTGGATGGTGCCTTGACCCAAGGGACAGTAGGCACCGCACCCACGGGCTTCCTAGAGTAAGAGTAACTGAGAGTAGAGTGAGCTAGTCGGGTAATGTGAGCGTGCGATGGCTACCACCCATGTCGGATCGATCTGCGCGACGTTAGCGGTAGCGGCTGCCGCTTGGAGCGTTGCCGTTGAGCCCGCACAAGCCCAATTATCGTTATGGCCGCAGTTCCGACCTTGGCCGGTCGATCATGCTCCGTTCCGGCATAAGCACCACCACAGGGACGCAAATTCCAGACCAGCGGAAAAAGCGCCGGCCCAGGACGTGGAAAAGGGCCCGTTACACGTCGTCATCTCGATCGCTGACCAGCGGATCTCGGTTTATGACGATGGGGCGCTGATCGCACGCTCTTCGGTGTCCACGGGGGTCCCCGATCACCCAACCCCCTCAGGCATATTCAGCGTCATCAGCAAGAAGCGATGGCACCGCTCAAATCTCTATAGCGATGCCCCAATGCCCTACATGCAGCGCATTACCTGGTCCGGCATTGCGCTCCATGCGGGTGTTCTGCCCGGATATCCCGCTTCGCACGGCTGTATTCGTTTGAAATCGGATTTTGCCATGCGGCTGTGGCATCTCACAAGGCGCGGCACCCGTGTGATCATCGCGCCCAACGATGTCCGGCCGGTCGAGATCGCCAATCCTCGCCTTCCGCAATCCAAGCCAAAAGCGGCGTACACAGACCGCAGCTGCCATTTCCGACAACGCGATGATCGAGGTCGCAGGGGCGCCCTCACTGTCAACGTCCGCTGACGATCCGCAACCGCAACAGGTTACTGCCCCCGTTCCAGGTTCGGCACGAAAGACCACCCCGATCTCCATTCTTGTGAGCCGTAAATCGAACATGCTCTTCGTGCGTCATGGCTTCAGGCAACTGTTCGAGACTCCGGTCACGATCCGGGATCCGGAGGAGGCGCTGGGAACGCATGTGTTTACCCTGATGAAGTCGCGGCCCGGGGATGCGGCTTTTCGCTGGACCGTCATGTCGATTCCAGAGGGCTCTCGTCGCGCGCAGCAAGGCTCGACCAAGCGGCCCAAATCCGCAATCAAACACATGGTGGAGACGACCCCATCTGAGCCGTCGCCGAAGAAAGCCAACGCGGCTCTCGATCGCATCGAAATGCCGCCGGATGCGGTTGAGCGCATTGTTGAACTGCTGACACCGGGCTCGACGCTCATCGTGTCCGATTACGGCATCAGCAGCGAAAGCGGACCCGACACGGATTTTATCGTGGAAACACGGTGAGGTTGGACGCGCCGCCCGCCGACGGCAGATGCGGCGATACGGGACAATGGTTGAAAAAACTGGTGGTGGACGTAGTCATAGTCGAACCCGTCTCTCCGCCGCCAATTCCCTGCTAACAGGGAAAAGAACAGGGACTTTTTCGATTTTGGGGGTGGACCGGGATTTGACGTCGCCGTTAGTTCAAGTATTTCGGCTTATTCCACCGGAAATTTGGCGAAGGGAACAGAATTCCCTACTCACGGGAACAGGGGGTTTCCAACAGCGATCTAGGCGATATTTGGCTGCCGCCGTATCCCAACCACGAAGTTCGAGCGCATAAATTTTCATCTGCTGCTCATATATCACGTGTTTTCCGACAGCCCCGTCCGTGCTATGGATTCCAACCTTCTCCGATTATCCACACCTGGGCCGTACAACAATGCCGATGGACACCGGGAACCTCGAACGTCAAGTGCGCGAACGAGCCTACTATTTGTGGGAAGCGGAAGGTCGGCCTCATGGCCGTTCCCAGATGCACTGGCAAATGGCGGAGATAGCGACAATACTGTTTGGCTACCTCCACGCAATGGAAACGCAGCCGCCGTCACAAGAACACCCCAGTAACTCCGGCGACCAGACGTGATGTTCAGCAACGCTGGACTTGAATTTTTGCGCGGCGGGCAGGTATGTGTACCGAAAACCTAAATTCGGATGTAGTGGTGATGAAGTCCGCCAAGGATCGGATTTGAAGTGATGACTCCGGTCCGCTGAACTGGTCGCCAGATCGGCGGATCTTTGTCCAGAGACCGATGTGTCCTGATTTTATTGTAGTACATTGCGTACGATCGCAGAATCCGCCGCAAATGCGCTTCGCCCCGGATGATGACATGATCGAGACACTCGTGACGGATCGATCCGATCAGCCGTTCGGCAAAGCCATTCTGCCAGGGTGAGGCCGGTGCGATAGGCTTGTCCCGGATGCCCATGGCACGCAGTCGGCGTGTGACGACGGCACCATAAATCCGATCACGGTCCCGGATCATGTAGCGCGGAGCCTCGTTCCAGGGGAATGCTTCCGTTATTTGACGCGCAACCCATTCGGCGTTCGGATTTGTTGTGACGTTGATCCAGACAAGGTCTCTGCGGTTTAGCCGAACGATGACGAAGGCATAAAGCAGTTTGAAGCCAATGGTCGGGACGACGAACAAATCCATGGCGGCAATGTCCGGTGCGTGGTTATGCAGAAAAGTGCACCATCCCTGGCTTGGCGGCCCACGTCGCTTGACCATGTATTTGGCGACGCTTGATTGAGCGACGGCAAGGCCGAGCTTGAGTAATTCGCCGTGGATGCGCGGCGCGCCCCAAACTGGGTTCTCGATGCTCATCCGCCGGATCAGCGCGCGCAATTCCGTCTCGAGCTGCGGCCGCCCTCCCCGTCCCAATGACTTCCAACAAAAAATGCCAACGCACCAACGTTTCAGGCTGGATAAGCCTCACGACCTTCAGGATCGAAGGAAACCATCGATACATCTGGAGGAAGAACCAGCGATCGTTGTTCGTGAGCCAGGGCCGGCCGGGCATCTTGCGCCGCAGAACGATCAACTGCTGTCGGAGCGCAGCATTCTCAGCCTCAAGCCGGCTCTTCGACTTGAATGGCGAGGCCAGCATGGCCAGAACAAAGCAAATCAGCGCGCTCATCTCGCCAATTTAGCCGATTCTATCATTCGATAAATCCGGATAGGATTTTCGGTACACACACGTGGCGCGCTCGGATTCAGGCTGGTAGGACAGGTCGTAAGTCCCGCATAGCGCCTCGATGACCGATTTCAGCGCGCGCTGCTGCTGGCCGGCATTGGCGGCTACAGCATCAACGGACGAATCGAATCTGCTCAAGTGCTAGCAGTGGTGCTGGAGGTACACCGTCCGTTATGCTTTCCTCCTCTCCAACCAGTGGGTCGATGGCGGCGAGCTTGCCGAAACTGATGCCGCTGCGTGTTTCGATAGAACGGATAGAAACCTGCGTCGCCGTGCCGAGTTGTGGCGATGTGAATGCCCCGAACACGAACTCCTCCTCCGGCTGCAAGCTGCTCTCCTGATCCATCTCGTAACCGGTCGCACAGAGCTCACCAGTTTCATCGTGGACGAAAGCAATGATCTTCCAGAACGCGAGCGGGATGCGTACGCCGTACATCTCGGGGTCTTTGCCCCCAAAGTATGGACCAGTGAAGACTGAGATCTTCATGTCATCCTCGCGAGCATGTTGTAGAGCGTAGTCCTCGAGCGCCAGCCAGATCGGAGAATTGAAGGCTTGCATCTGTGGGGTAGCATTCGTGACATGCATGGAATCTTCGTTGCCGCGCTTTGCGATCATTGGGGTCCCCCAGCCCGGATCCTCACGCCGGGTCATGTGGCCACGGCTAAACTTTGGTGGGCTGCCGTAGCATTCCTTCATAATCTGCTGGTTTTTTGGAATACGTGGATCCCATTTCCAGGCGACACGTGCGCTCTTTTTAGATTGGTTGCCGTCAATATTGCACGCACTCAGGAAGCACATGCGGCGATTGCGGCTCATCACCACGGAGAAGTGCTCATAGCGGAGCTCGGTTTCGGGCTCGCCGTTGACCTCGAAATCCAAAACGTCATCGGAGTTGCGCGTGACCTCGGGCAAATCGGCGATGAACTCTTTGCCGAGGAAAGCTCTGTCATAGCCGCTGCGGTCGCGGTAATCGGAAGCGACTGCTTCGGTTTCATCAATGAAGTCAACAATGTCGGCGCTGGATGGAGATCGACGGTATTGGTTCGCCCGTGCTGTGCGACCATCGTCGATGCCGAACGATACGTTCATCGTGAGTGGGATAGTAAAAGTCGCGCCGCCCCTGCCGGGCAGCCGAACGATGCTTGGTCGACCTTGCCTCACCGGGACTGCGGGACGTTGCTGTTGTGCGCGCGTTTCGGTCCGACGTATCGTGCGGCCGGCGCGCACGTCTGCAAGAAGTTTTTTCACCACGTCAGAGCGCACCGCATAATTCGTCGCAAGAAAGCTGCCGCTGAAATGCAGACCGATTGCGCTGCCCCTATCCATGTCGAAAACGACGGAACCGGAATTGCCGCCCAGGGTCGTGCAGTTATGCCACACGCTCGTTTGGTCCACCCGCGTGACGGCACCGGGCGCAAGGCGCTTTTTGTTATATGTCTTGCCGTAAATGCGCTCCATCAACTCCGGTTCGGGTATGCGGCTGTCGTATGCGGGATAGCCGATCGTTGCGACGTTCTCGCTCTCGCCGATTTGGGTCGCTAAGTCGATCGGAGTTGCGAGCTTCGCATCACCGGAAACCATCTCGATTTCGAAGAACGCGACATCCACGCCGGACTCGTCCTCGATGTGCAGCGGCCTGACAAACTTGAAGACGAGTAGCGCAGGGTTACCAATTTCCTGCAGAAAATCGACCCGCGCGGACATCCGCCCAATGAGACCCATTTTGAATGTGAATCCGTCGCCTTTGCGCGTCGCGAACTCCCGCGCGACGTGGCGATTGGTGACCAAGACGTTGTCGGCGACCAGCCAACCGGTACCCACCCACTCGATCTGTCCGCCGCTGAGCTCGATGCGTCCAACTGCGCGGATCGCAATGTCCAATAGCGGCCTTGCCTGCTTGAGGCGTGCGCCCCAAATCTCGCTGTCGGCCTGATCGATGAAAACGAGCTGCGTGACGTTTTCCTTGATCGCGAGCACCGGGCGCTCGCGACGCAAGACGATACTCTCCAATTCAATTTGGTGGTCGAGGTCCTCAGGCGCCTGTACGGCCTCCGTGAACACCTCGGACTCGGTCATCCGATCGAGGATTTCCTCGGCGAGTTTCGGATCGCTCTCCTGAACGGACCTATTGTAGCCTCGCAATCGAGCGAGCTGGTCCTGAAGCGTGCCCATGTTCCCTCCCAAACTACCAACGACTATTTTAAGGCGGAGTATCGTGCTGGTACTCGAAGTATAAATCGGCGAGCGTGTCGCGAAGACCGCCAATTCCTCATAGCACTCCTAGCATCCGGCTCGCAAGAATTGCGGAGCAAACTTTAGCCGGGCAGTTGGATTCAAATAAGTAAAAATCGCCGAATAACCGACGTTCATTATCGAATGCGTTTTCTTCCCAATCCTGACGGTTCTTACCCCGGCCTCCTACCGACGGCACCAATTTGCGCTGGCCTCACGCACAAATCCACAGTAGCATCGACCAATGGGAATTTGTCCGGGTAACGCGACAGCAAAACCAATAGCGACCATGAAATCGTTGGCCTAGAAAATCCGGAGGGGAGTGGGTCCGTTGCGATTGACATTGTCTGGTCCCCAATTGGGAAAAATTGCGATGCCATCGTTGACGTTTATGGCGTAACGAGCAATGCGCTTGCCGAACTCAACATCGTCTTGACCGACAATTTCGATAACCGGAACGTTTACAACTACGTCATCGCCATCACCCATTTTATCTTCAGGTCGCAAGCTATTGGATAAGGCGAATGGGGAAGGCTGGTTCCCTACTCTGCTCGGGGCCTACAACAGCATCGCCCGACGCGAAGAACTTCAGGAAATTATCCGCACAGCGCTCGCGACCGCGTCCGCACAGCAGGTGCTCTCGCTCGCCGCCGGCGGAAAAGGACTTTCTGCAAAGTTCAGACCGAGCTGCAGGCGATCCTGCCCGGTACTGCGCTCGTAGACCTGCCATACGATGCAGCGCAGAGTGCGATGCGTTTGCCGGATCGATTATGCGGACCTCAGTCCGCCCGGTGTTGGCACCGGCTTTCTGGTTGGCCCGGACCTCGTGCTCACCAACTGGCATGTAGTCAGACGCCTCCAGGAAGCACCGGGCGGTGACAAGCCGAGAATAGCCAAGGAGCTGCGCTTCCGCTTCGATTTGCTCGAGCGCGCCGACGCGGTAGAGGCCAGGGGCGGGCCACCCGCGCGAAGCTCGATAATGGTTCGCCCGTTGTGCGCGCCAGCCCTGCGGACGGAAATGAACTTCAAGGCTGGCGCCGGGGAGCCAGGCATGGACGCGCTCGACTATGCTCTATCAGGCTTGCTGAGCGCGTTGGCGATGATCGCGGTGCTAGGCGGAAAGTCAAGGGAGACCCGAGGGCACATGCAGCTCGGCGCCTCGATGCCGCAGCCCTCTGTCAGAGTCTGCGCTTATGGTACTGCAGCATCCGTTGCGGGGGGAACTGCAGTTCGCAATCGGGCAGGTTTTAGGGCCGAACGAAACAGGTAGCCGGATGAAGCATACCGCAGCCACCCAGCGGGGTTCGTCCGGCTCTCCAGTGCTGGACGTGGCCCTGGCGCCGATTGCGCTGCATAACGGGACCCGCCCAGGTACTGAGAAGGCGAAGCAACCATACAATACAGCCGTTCCGTTGGCGCATATAGTCCGCCGACCTAGAACCGTCCGGCGCTCACCCGAGATGCTGCAGGGAGTGTAACTATGTGCTGAAAGGGCCCCAAAGTCAAGCGATGCTCCACAATATTATCAAGTTGCACTTTGGAGGCCAGGCTAACAGTCCTGCCGAGTTTGCCACCTTCGTTCGCTACAAGCTCGATGTGGATCCATACCGGAGCTGGGCAGACCCGAGCGATATATTTCGGGACCTGGTGGCCAATGTGCTGAAGAAACTGCGCGACGACAACTTAACGACGTTCTTAAATGCGCTAATAGACAGGATGGCGGAGGAGGAGGACGACGGGAGCATACAGATCATACGGAGAATTCAGGGAGCCCTGAAGGAGGAAGAGAGGCGTCGCAAGGAACAAGCGGGAAAGACCGGCGGTGGTGACCCACCGCCCCTACCTCGCAAGAAATTCTTGTGGCTGCCAGCACCGTGGACGAGCAATTTGCTAAGGAAATCGCGAAGCTGTTGCAAAGGTTTATGGATGGCTTTGAAGTTGTAGGTGTGTGGGATAACAAGGTCAGGCTACCTAACGATCTTGATAAAGTATCGGTCGTTATTGCCCTGCTTAATGTCAAAGATATGCAAAAAGGTGTCCAGGAGCCCCCGTCAACCACTGTCCAGGCCGCTTTGGATGCCCGTGAGACCCTGCGCGTCGGATCGTGTTCCTTGCGCTTGAACCCGCTCGCCCGAATTGGACTAACGAGCGAATTAAAAACATCACACTTAAGGAGTGCGTCGAGACTGAAGCAGTTTTTCGGAGAGGATGGCAGACCAATATTATTCAGAACCGACCCTTTCGAGATGCCGACATCGCATCCCGCGTAGGCGACATCGCAGACAGACTGCAGGACGCTTTTGAAAAAATGACGGCCGCAAACCGGAGCGCACAAATTCCACCTCCGGCAACATCGCGTCGCTCGGCTTTAACGCCGATTATCGTGCTGGGGGAGCCACAGGGTCCCGCATCCAAAAACGTCACAGATTCCATGAAGGATTGATCGGCGGTCTTGAAAAGCGGGGGCTGGATTTGTTGTCTGGCCCGACGGGTGGCGCAACGGCAAAGCCGGCCTGCACACATTCTTTTCAAGGACCCGGTCTTCCTGCGTACGGTCGCATATGGCGAAACCGATACGAAACGTGTCGCCGAAGATCTGGACAAAGCGCTTCGATCAGTATTCGACGCGCGGGACGCGACATTGGACTTGCTTTCCAGTTGCCGCCGCATCCTCTGGCGTCCCGCCGGACTCGCCTTGGACTTTCTAGACCAAACGCAGACCCGAGCCTCTCGAGCGATGATCTTGACAACATCGAAACCCGCGTCGCCGCCCGTCCTGACTTGGTGGACTGGCTGGCACGGTTCATCGCTCCCGACGCGGTTATCTTTCACGAGATCGCTGGGCGGCAACCGCCCTCCCGAGCTCATTCGCTTGTTGCGCGACGCGGTCGGGAAAAGCCTATCAACGGTCGAATCGAAACGCGATCATTCGGCTGCAGGCGTTTAAGGAATTGTCGGGTTTCGGGAATGATAAATTGACCGTCGTGGCCGTCGACGATCTCCCGCTTGCCCCGGGCATGGATTTTGGCGACAAGGCGCTGCAGCGATTTACCCAGTTCGATTATAGGATCGAGAACATTCTCGACCAGAAGCGAACGGGCGCCGATGATCCTGCCATATTGCGCGTAGCTATGCTGGTTCAGGGTGCAAGCTGGTTTCGATCACAACGGCTTACGGGATTGGAACCCCTTTCGTATCGGGCGGGACAACATGACACGGTTCCGGGCTGAGGACAGCGATGTTCAGGCGCTACACCAAGCAACGGCCGAGTTGATGAAAAAAATCAAGGCCTCCGCGCAGGCTGGTGGAGGGACGCAATGACCCTCTCGCCGGAATTATTAACCCTGACGGGAATCGGACGGCGAAGGCCGGTTCGGAAACTCGGGGAGTTCCCGAAAAGGCGGGAGGTTCTGCCGCCCGACAAATCCCGCAACCGTACCCAGGACTGCGGAGCTTCAGGCAGAACGAAGCTGCGCTTTTCTTCGCGCGAGAGATACAGGCTCGACAGCTTCGGGACATTCTTGCCGAGCGCAATCTCGTTGTGGTTCTCGGCGGCTCCGGCTCTGGAAAGTCTTCCCTGGTGCGGGCAGGCCTGTTGCCCAAGCTGAACAGCACCGCACCGATACCGAAACGTTCGGGCGCATGGTACGTGGTTGAATTCCGTCCGCGCACGGACCCGGCAGAGGAATTGTTGGACGCGATTTACCAGCAAATATTCCAGCCTCTGCTCGTGTCGCCACCGCCCCAGCCACAGAGGGAAGGCCGGAGTTCGAATGGAGGTGCCACTCCTGGAACGGCGAACTCCGGCCCGCTCCGCGCCCAGCTCGACAGGCGATACGCAGCCATCAGCGCAGCCTTGAAGATTGAGACGCCTCTCGAACCGGGCGAACAAGCAGAAGTGCTCTGCAAGAAGCAGCTCCGGAGGCTATTGTTAACCGGGGAAGAATTCGACGTCGGGCGCCTGTTTAAATTCGCTGATGAAACGATCGTGATGCTGGACGAGAAGCTTGCGGGCGGGCCGCGGGCCGGCCGAGCCAACCTGCTCCTGTTGATTGACCAGTTCGAAGAGGTCTTCTCGTTGCCAGCGGACCGCGCGAAGTCAGGCTTGGATCTGGTGATGTCGTTGGTGACTGACATTCAGACCTACCAGCCGTTCAATCTCTTCCTGATCGTGACGATGCGCAACGAGTGGCTACACCGTTGCAGCGAAGTTCCCGGGTGTGGCCGAAGCCATGAATGGTTCGACCTATCTCGGTCGATCTGCTTGCCGGACCGGAGGTCGAAAAAATTATTGTCGAACCCGCGCGTGCAGTGCTGCGTGCTGCTGGGCTAAATCCCGGTCCGCCGGGCATGGGACCGTATGCGAAAGATACGCTGAGCGCCCTCCGCAATGCTTTCGAACTCAAAAGCGGCGTACTTGCCGCGGACCAGCTCCCGCTGTTGCAGCACCTGTTGCCGTTGCTCTGGGACAAGGCGGTGGCTGATTGGGCTAAGGGTTCGGGTGCCAGCCCCCTTTCGATCAAAATCGAGCACGTCGAAGCAGTGCCCGGATGGAGCATCGGCCAATCCGCTCTCCAGTTGCCTGAATGAAAATGCCGACGTGTGCTGGCACGGGCGATTGTCGCGGCGAAAAATTCCGTCCCAATCCTCCACGAAGGAACCCCGTGGGCTCAGCGAGCAGGACGCCCGTAGCTTCTGCAGGTGGCGTTTTGCAGTCTGGCGGTGCTCGACGACAAGGGAATCGTCCGGCGCCGTTTTGCCACCATTGATCAGATGCTGGCCGCTTCCGGGTTATCGAACGAATTCCGGATAAATGGGATCATTTAAAGACGCGCTTTCAAATGCGCTGGCGGAATTCAAATCGGCGACATTGATCGACTGTCGCAAAACGTCCCGAAGACTATCTTTCGACATCAATCATGAAGCATTGGTGCGGAATTGGGAGACTTATGCAGGCTGGGTCAAAAGCGCTCGGGACGTTGAGGATCGACTTCGCGATCTGGACGAAAAGGCGACGTCGAGCCGACGCTGCTAAGAAGGCCTCCTACTTAGCGACGATGATTGAGGATGCATTCCTCCGCAGCAAGCCTCAGATCGGCTGCGAATGACATAGGCAGCGAGACGAGCGACCTCCTAAAGGGCGAAGTTTTTGGAAACAGTGCCACATTCAGTCGCTCCTGGATACGACAAGTTCTGGGGCCCGAAGATTTTGCATTACGCAGGCAAAGATTGAGGAGAGGATACGAGACGCACAGCTATTCAGGAATAACGCCTGGAACCGGTATCGGGCGCTAGCTGTTCCGGGCGTAATTGCAGCGGGCGTGTTAGCAATCGTTTTTACCGCGATCGGTGTTTTCGCGTATTATAATCTCGCTTGAACGAGGAGTATGCAGCGTGCGGCTGCCACTGCACAACGTCGCGCAAGGAGCGCGCAACGGGTTTACTGGACCGTTCACAATTTGCGGAAGCCTATTCGAAGCGAAGATTAGTTTGTCGCATACTGATGAGCGACGAAGAAATACGAAATTCTACAAAATATTATGGAGAGTGCTCTCTCCGGCTCGGCGCTAGTCCTGAGCTCCCAGCTCTCGCGTGGCGTCTGGCTCCGCGCGTCGATGTCGCCCGGCGACAAAGAAATTCAGAAGCAAAACGCCACATGCATCGTTTCCGGCACTCACACCATCCTGCCTGCCGCCGAACGGAATCGCATGGGCGCCCGATCAGGGCGGAAATTGGGCCCCCAGGTGGCAGGATGCCCGGCCGACAGAAAATTCATCGCTCCGCGCGATGATGATTGGCCCGCTGGCTCCGTGATTTGCGCTTCTCCGGACGGAAATTGGCAATTTATCTGGCTGGCCAATGAGATCCGTTCACCTGACGGCTTTACCGCTAAAGATGCGCCCACTATTCGGAATATCCAATGGATGAGACAACATCCATCAATCGGTGTAGAACTTTCTATCGTGGTGGAAACGCCGGGGAGATCCGTCACCGACAAGACGAGCCGCTCAGCGTATCCTGAACTCTGGGGGAGTTCCAGCGACTTTCGCAAACGATTCCAGGAAACCTCCGGCCCCAACGATAGCGTCATTAAATTCATTAAAGATGGTCATTGGGTCGGTTTCTCTATTCCAATTAGCGAGAGTAAAACCGTCAATTTGTGGACAGCCGCCGGCGTAAATGAACCTGAAGAGATCGTAAATGAACCGGACGAGATGAAGATACCCGTTGCATGCCAACAGCCCGGGCGGGAAGCAAAGGCTGCTCTTTCGGCCCCCTTCTTTCGCAACCGGTGAATCCCTGTCAACAAACAGAACATATTCCATCTTCGTGGAATGGTCCAAGGAGGACGGCGACGGCTTCCGAGCATGCGAAGAGCCCGGCGCAACTTGTCCCAATAACCATCACTGTTAAGTGACCACCAAAAGCCAACCAAACCTTGTCCTTCGCAAAATCAAAAGCCGTGGTCCACTTTGATCAAAAGGAAGGCGGCTCTGACGGAAGATGGTTATCTTTGGTTATGGGATGACAGTCGACCAAACTTGGCGTTATCTGGTCGACCCCGCCAAACTCTTCAGCTCCACGAAGATACTTGGCGCGAGCAGCAGGGAAAACTGGAATTTTCAGAAGAATGCATACGATTGAATTGCGAAGGTCACCTTCCCCCAACTGTAAAGGAAGATGCATCGCATGCAGTGACGAGTGGTGTCGCTGTTTGCCCGTCAGGCAACCTCGGAAAAGACGCTGAGGATTTCGGCACTAGCGCGGCAATCATGCTGCATCCAGGATAACGTCTTTACAGGGAACCAAAAAGATCAAGTATATACGATCCGGGATGAGGCTTAGATGAACCCGCTGCGACGCAAGTCCGTTTTCCTTGCTACGACTGCCGCTATTACGCTTGGCCTAGGTGGTTTTCACCCGCGGACTGCGCTTCGTTGGCGCCAAGTCCGATTGAGCGGCTCGCATCCATTCGCAACGCATATCTTGACCATCTCAAGAGCTTCGAAGCCCGGACTATCGAGCAAAAACCCGCAATGGCGCAACTGGCTCAGTTCCAGAACTTCCCGAATTTCCCGAACTTCACTAATTTCCCGAACTTCCCGAATTTCGCGAACTTTCCTCAGTGGAGCAACATTTGATTCCTGCTGATGCGATCGGACGCACCCGACTTCTGATCCTTCAGCCTACTCCCTTTTGCAACATCGACTGCGACTATTGCTATCTGCCGACCCGCAGCGACCGTCATCGTATGCCTTACGAGATCGTCGAAGCGGCAGTACGCTTTGTATTTGATCATCACTTGCCTGCCCCGGATTTTACCCTCGTTTGGCACGGTGGCGAGCCATTGGTCCTGCCGGTTGCGTGGTATCGCGAGGCTTTCCGGCGCGCCTCATCAGCCGCGCCGTCAGGCGCAGTTCTGCCGCACGCAATGCAGACGAACGGCATTTTGATTGATGACGAGTGGTGCGAGTTTTTCCAAGAAATTCCAATCAAAGTGGGCATCAGCCTGGACGGTCCGCAATGGCTGCACGATCTTCGGCGAAAAACCCGCTCGGGCGGCGGTACCTTCTCGCGGGTTATGCGCGGGCTCGAGAAACTGCGACGCAACGGGGTTCCGTTCCATGTGATCTGCGTGGTGACCGACGCTACCCTGGACGCGGCCGAAGAGCTGATGGACTTCTTCATCATGGAGGGCGTCCAAAACATTGGGTTTAATCTGGAGGAGATCGAAGGCGTCAACACGTCGTCCAGCTTGCTCCATCTCGGTGTGGAAGCCCGCTATCGCAGCTTCTTTGCGCGCGTGATCGCTCGCGCGGGACAAGCCAATGCGCCCCTCATCGTCCGGGAACAGCAGGAATTGCTTGCTATGTTACAGCACCCCACTTTCGGGCGATTGTCGAAGAACACCAGTAACGACCCCTTCGGCTTTATGACGGTTTCCTCCCGCGGAGCGATCTTCACGTTCTCACCTGAATTGGCAGGGCTGACGGATCCTACCTATGGCAATATGGCAGTGGGTCAGCTGCCCGATGATACCCTCGAGGATGTTTTCTCGCGACAGTCGTTCCAGCGCATGTGGGCAGACGTCGATGCAGGTACCAAGATGTGCCAAGCGTCTTGCTCGTATTTCGATCTATGTCTGGGCGGCGCACCTTCAAACAAATTGGCTGAAAACGGTAGTTTTGCAACCGCAGAAACCTCGTACTGCCGCCTTCGGCATCAAGCGCTAGCTGACGTGATCTTGACCAATCTGGAACACGGTCTCGCGCGACACTGCCGGGCCCCTGCGGACGCACTCTAAGCATGCGACTTGGCTACGGCGGAGCCCGAGCGAGGAAGCCGTCGCAATCCTGCAAGTCGATAATCACGAACCGTCAAGCGACCAGTTTGCTGCGCTCGAAGCGATTGTCGCGTTTGACGGCACGCGGCCGTCGTTTCTGATCACTAAACATCAGATTGACATCAACTCTTCCTACAACACGGGGACATGGGTGTACGATCTGGCGTCGTACCTCGGCCGATTGGAGCTGCTGATCTCCTGTGTTGGCCGGGTGGAACTTGGCGAAAGACATATCGGAACGGGGTTTCTCGTCACGCCAACGTTAGCAATCACTAACCGTCACGTCGCGCAATCTATCGCCAAGTTCGACAGCAACACCATAACGCTCAAGCCGAACGTGTTCGTCGACTTCGGTCAGTGAGGAAGGGAACGACCGGAAGTCCTTCGATCGTCGCACCGTCGAAGCAATCGTGTTCGCGGGCAAGGATTTGGTCGCCCCTCCCATCGACGACCAAAAACTCGATCTCGCAGTACTGCGGCTGGCGCCTTCGCAACTTGCAGGCGACCTAGGCAAGCGAAAGCTCTCGCTTGGACAGGTGAGCGCGGGTGATTTCAGTTCGGCCGAAATCGTTGCGGCTGCTGGCTACCCGGCCGCGCCGAATCTCTATGTGCCGGGTTCGATTCACTCCAAGTATGGCGACATACTCAAGCGACTTTTGGAAGGAGATGGCGGCGCCAAGCGGTTTGCGCCGGGGGTGCCAAGCACATTCATAGGCAATAGTGGTCCAAGCAACTGGACTGTCGAACCAGCGAACACGTCGCCGTGAGAACACCATAGGAAGGCGCCGATATGGCCCGAGGAGGTCCTGGGCCCAATCGATCACGCACTCGCCGCCAGGGGCGGCGCACTTTATGACGGTTTGTGCAAGGACTGCCACCTACCGCCGGTCCCGCACCATTTCAATAAGTTTTCAAATTGCGCAAAGTTTCTTGCCCCAGTCCGAAGACTGTGAGAACTTAGGCGCCTGATTTTGTCAGGGAGGATGATATCATGTGGAGGGAATTGATCTCGATCATTACGATTGCCGCCGCGTCGTCCCCTGTTGCCGCGCAGACTGTCACCGACCCTGCCGAGATTGTATCGCGTCTCAAGTTCTGGACGCAGGAGACGGGCGACCCGGTCTATTACGGCGAGGTCAGAAACGTCGATGCGCGCACCAAGCGGGTCGGCGGCCATTATCAATGCCTGGCGCTCGCGTTCATCAAGTATGATGGCGGCGTACTGCAATATGCCCACAAGATGTGGGCTAAGTCGCCGGACGGGTCCTGCCGTTATAACGATGTAACGACGCGCAAGGTCGGCAATCATGGTTTATGCGTGAAGGACTCTAATGCAGGTTTCGGCCGAGCGGTCGGCACTGCGCGCATGGCCAAGGACAACATCGATCACGCAAACAGCATCTTTAGAACCATCGACCTGAACACCCGTCGCGTCGGCGAAACCAAAGAGTGCGTACCGCCGAAAGGCGCCGGCGCGGGTCTCTATTCGATGAAAATCGTCAACGACCGATTCCAAGTCATTACCACTCGGCCCTTGGCCTATGAGGTGAATATTGAGCCTCAAGATCCGCACAATCCACCAACCAAGCCGGTGTTCTAGACTGTGCACACAAGCGTGAAGCCAGTTCTGGCATATTTGATCCGGTCTGAAAGTGAGCCTACGCAAGCATCATCCCCCAACATCTAATTCTGAGATCTGGCCTCCCGATGCAATCTACCCGCACAAGCCTCTGCCTGCCGGCCACAGCAATCTAGAGACGACGTCATGTCATTCCTCGAAGCGCTCGATGCCTTGCCCGCGGACGATCCCGCTCGCACTGGGCTGTTCTATCAGTGGCTCAGACGCGACTGGAGGGCGCTGTTCGGCGAGTTGCGCGCGAACCGTCCGGTCCTGACACTGCCGCCCTTCACGGTTCTGGCGCGCTGGTCGGACGTCGTCGATACTCTTTCCCGCAACGAGACGTTCCGTGTGCCGTACGCGCCGCATATGGACGACTCGGTCGGTCCGTTCATGCTGGCCCGCGACGGAGCGGTGGAGAACTGGCGCGACAAATCAGTGATGCGCGCGCTGCTCCGTTGGGAGGACGTGCCGGCAATCCGTGCGCTGGCGACAGCCACCGCGGCCGAAGCGCTCGGCGCCGTGCCGCCCCCCACGGTTGACGTGGTGCAGACTGTCTCCCGGCTCGTGCCGCTGCGCGTCGTGCAGCAGAGCTTCGGTTTCCCGGGGCCGGACGATGCGCACATGTTGCGCTGGTCGTGGGCGACGCAGGCCGATATGTTCCACAACCCGACAAACGACCGCTCTCTGCTTGACGCCTGCAACGCGGCCGGTGCCGAGATGCGGACATGGATCCGTGCGTTTCTTGTCGAACGTGAGCCTTGGCGCGACGCGCAGGGCGAGGACAGCGTCTCGCGTTTGCTGCGAATGACCGCGGGCGGTCTCTCCGGCCTCGATACCGAGCAGGTGGTGAGCAACATCTGTGGCCTGCTGGTCGGTGCGATCGAAACGACGTCGCAAGCTATCGTCAACGCCACCGAGCAGATCCTGCTGCGTCGCGACATCACCGTGCGCGCGATCGAAGCGGCTCGATCGCCGGATAGCGCAGCATTCGACGCGATCGTCTGGGAAGCGCTGCGGTTCAACCCGATGACCACCATCGTCGCTCGCGTCGCCGCCGAACGGGCGGTGCTCGCGCCGGGCAGCGCGCACGAGACCACGGTGGCGGCCGGATCGGTTATTGCAGTCGGCATCGGCTCGGCCATGTTCGATGCCGGTGTCTTCCCCGAGCCGAACGAATTTCGCGTCCGCCGCCGCACGTCCTATCTGCATATGGGCTTCGGGCCGCACGAATGCCTCGGCCAATTCGTCGCCTATGCGATCATTCCGGAGACGATCCGACAGATTCTCCTGCTGCCCGGCGTCCGGCTGATCGAGGGCGATGCCGGGCACATCGACATGGCCGGCGGCCCCTTCGCCGAGCATTTCGTCATCGGCCACGGGGCAGGCGCGCAGGAATAAATGGC
The DNA here is from genome assembly GCA_963802475.1 of uncultured Alphaproteobacteria bacterium. Taxonomy (GTDB): domain Bacteria; phylum Pseudomonadota; class Alphaproteobacteria; order Rhizobiales; family Xanthobacteraceae; genus CANKHA01. Next base: position 58,943 of record CAWDIZ010000009.1, on the reverse strand, counting down.
TTGTGCCGGATTAGGTGTTCGATGCCCCGATTGGTTTTACACTGCGCCGCGGAACAGCCTCGTTCATGAAAATATATGCGTCCCCGCTCCGCCGCACCGGTTTGATGGTGCTGTAGCGGCGCGCACGGCCACCGGTCACCACCGGAACCGCGTTGCGTGCATGTTGGCGGGCTCGGTCTGTCTGCTGGCCGTCTCCATCGTCGGCGCGTCGTGACCGTAAGCAGATTTTTTGGCACCGTCAGGTATTGAGCGGATCTCGATCAGCGGCGTCATCGCGGTTGGAATTGGGCGTGGCGCGATCTCCGGTAGCACGCTTTCCGGACGCCGGGTCGCATATCGAGTGATGGAGATCCTCATGTTCCGTCTCTCAATTTCTGCTGCGCACCAGGGTAAAGCTGGAATGCACAAGAAGGCCTTGTCGATAGGGGTCCGGCTCCAACCTTAACGTATCATTTTGCGGTTTTTCGGTTTGGGATAGATGTCCGACTGCTGTGAATCGAGCATAGTTTCAACTTCGCCACGTTTGGCGATCTGGTCAAAGAAACTTGGTTCATCCGACGTCACGGAGAAGGATCGGGACGACGGTCTAACCTTGCCTATCTTTACGGAGTTCGGCGCTAAATTGAGTTTTGTAGTCGCATCGTCGACAATCTCTTGGACCTTCGCGGAAAGTTCTTCAGTTGGCACCGTGTCTTTGATGAATACGCTCGCGGAAACGGGCTTGCCGGGCGCAGTGTTTTTTTGCAACCGCTCGACGACGGCATGGAGTTCCCATTCCGCTGAGGGCTTAATGTTGTCGGCCATGGCTTACTTCCTCCGGAGAATTAATTAGTTTCATACCTTATATATGTGTATGAGTCGCAACCTGTTAGCCCTGAACGAGCGACCTCCTAACAGAGGTCAGGTCAGCCGCTCCTTAGCCCATCCGAGTCTTTCGTTTCTCCGCGGATTTTCGCTTGGTTTTGGCCTTCTTTGCACCCGTCGCTCGGCTTGTGAGAGGCATCCGTTCCAAGCGGGTTGGTCGGCTACGGGTTCCCCGAAACGTGGTCGCTGCGGCCACCGAGGCGCCTGGCAATGCGTTGCCGGTGAGCGCAGTAAAAGCACGCGCGGCGTCAGGCACGCCCCGGTTGGCGCGGGCTTCCTCCATGCTGGCCGGACGTTCGCATGAACCCAGGATTGCTTTCTCAAGCTCCTCGGCGGTTGCGTCCGGTTTTGCTTGCAATAGGAGCGCCGCAAGTCCGGCTACATGAGGAGTTGCCATCGAACTGCCATCCATTTCCTCGTGCCGCCCTCCGGGCACGCACGACAGGACCGCAACGCCGGGGGCCACCAAGTCAGGCCCAAGCGGATCTACTGGCCGGTCGAAGTGTTGGCTACCTGAAAAATCGGCGACCTCATTATTGGCATTCATCGCACCAACTGAGAGCACATTGTGATAGTTGCCCGGCGAGCGACTACTAAGCGGGCCTTCGTTTCCGATGGCGATAACAGGCAAAACGTTGGCGGCGCGCAGCGCGTCAACTATCGTTTGAAAAGCGGGAGTGAAGCCTCGAAGGCCAAGGGACATGCTCATGATGCGGACGTTTTGGCCGATGATCCAGTCCATGCCGCCCAAAATACGGTCGATCACCTGACCGCCCTCAATCACCATGGCGCTAGCAAGTTTCGCTTCCGGCGCCATGCCAAAGGCGCCTTTAGCACCAGACCGTCCGACAATCGTCCCTGCCGTATGCGTGCCATGGATATCGCTGTCGGACGGGGTCGCATTGGGGACTTGATCTCCTGCGAGATCGAATTCCGCAAAAGCGGAGATTGCGCCCTTCAGCGCCGGGTGTTTTGCGTCCACGCCCGTGTCGAGGTGACCTACAACGACGTTCTTGCCCTTAAAGCCGGCATCCCACATGAGTTCTGCGTTCAGGCGCCGAAGACCCCAGCTGGCTTTCGTGGCGAGTTTTGCTGTACGCGTGGCGACGGGACGAATAAGACTGAGCTGGGGAGCGTCGACAACCTTTTCGACCTTTGCGTCCGCCTCAAGTCCCGCAAGTCCCTGCCTATCGATATAGCCTATTGCAAGCCCGAGATTGGGATAGACGCGTACGCGACGCTTGGTAGCAGGCGTCGACCGTGTAAACGAACGGCTGGCGAAACGACGCGCCGACGCCGCGAGACTTTCCTGTTGTTGTTCGCTGGGGATTATGAAGTGGTCCGCAATCGAGGATTCTATCGTGCGCCGATTGGCCGTAGCCGCGGCTACGCCACGTTTGAGGGATACGATCACCTTGGCGTACCCCGCTGCGGCCAAGGTCTCTTCGACGATAGATGTTGTCATTGACGCCCTCCGCTCATGTGATGGCCGGCATACGAGATACTTCACCCGGATCGTTAGCCTGGGCTTTATCAATCGCCTTTTGGCTGACGCTGGGAATTGCAGCCTGAAAGAACCAGCTGCGTAGACATGACGGACTGCGGGCCTTCCTCACTGCCGCCACGGCGCAAAGCATCGACGCGTTTACTTCCTGGACAGACTGTCGGAGTGGCAAGCGCTGGGCCAGTGTTAGCTGTTTTCTCGCCAATTGCGAAGCAAGTGTACTTGCCCCAAAAGTACCATTTCCCGCGACCAATACTTCCCTCGACGCAGACACGGAGACCTCCGCTAATCCAAGTCACGCCCAAGCGGCAGTTGTATGAATACTCGATCAATTCACACGAGGGACGCAACCCCGCGCGAAAATCTGCGAGAAGGGGCTCGAAAGACGGGCCCTGCGACCGCTGCGCATCTGTTATGGTGGGTGGGAGAGGCTTTTTACTAAAGCTTCGGACGTAGTCTACTAGCCGACGCAAGCAGCAGCAATTAAGTCCTGCTTTCTCTGCCCCGACCGTTCGGGAAGATCGTTAGCCCATCTTATTCGGCCGGCATCGCGGACTGCGACGTTTGTCGGTAGCTCGCACAAATTCCCGTCTCGGCGAGCGCGTCCGCGTGGATTGATCAGAAATCCTCAAGAATTTTGCCGTTCGCGAGACCGGCGATCCACGAAAGCCCGATCTATTTTTTGTAATTTGTCGGGAGCGAACCGCGTATCAAGGTCGGCGTTGTCGTCAACGACTGCGATCGTGCGCTAGTTGGGCCATCGCTCACCTTGCAATCTACTTGCGCCTCGAAGGCCACAATTCCGTATTCGCGCGATGAGAGGATCCTTCGGAAGGACCTTAACCTCTACCGATCCACGACTTAATGACTTTTTGGCCACTGGCTCTTCCTCAACCTTTTTGGCCACTGCTCTTCCTCCACCATGTAACGCCGTCCGCGCGCACCGCAAGCAGTTTGGCGACATGTGCGTGACTTGGGTAACGCTCTCATGCCACGGATTGCCTTCGACAGCCGCATAAACAGGCCTGCTGGCTCTCTGAACGTGCCGGTACCGGCCGCAATCCTAAAATCTGCGCGCGGCAATAACAGCCCTTCAAACGCAGGACATTGCGACGGGTGGTTCTCGATGTTGGTTCGACAGGCATGTTCCCCACTCTCGTTGCAGTTGCTACCAGACTGCTGCACTCAACGTTGTCATTCGCTCCGGGGTACGAGGACAAGATCCAAGCGCTGAACTTCCTCGGCTCGTGGCGCACGCGGGGACCTCGTGGGCTCAATCACCTGCAATCGCAGCCGTAGGTGACCGTCGACCAGCGCAGCTCGCGGGACCGGTACCGTAGCGGTGTTGCCAGTTCCCGCCCCCGGCACGCCAAACGGGTAAACGGCGCCGAGGATCTCGCCTTGCTCGTTCATAACAACAAGGCGGGAGCCCCGGGGCAACGGCCCAGTCGCAATCTGGATCTCGACCGCTTCGCCGCGGCCGAGTGAGCGCGGTAAAGTCAGCTCGATCATGCGGCTCTCCTGCGCGGCAAGTGCGCTCGTCCATAGCCCGGTGAGGCCTGCGATAAGCACCGCGCTGGGCAGAGCTTTCCTCATCCTACCGTTAGTTCGTCCTCACTTGGATGGCGCTTACCTGGGGCGGAGTTCGAGACCGCCGCGGCAGCGGTCGGGCCGGGCGGGGAACCAATCGGCACCACGCGGATGTCGAGAGGTACGTTACCCCCAACGGCGGCCGTAACGCTGAGATTCTCCGGAAGCGGTACAGTAAATGTTGTCGGACCGTGATGAGGGTGGCCGAAGACGGTGATCGCTCCGGCCGCGACCGGAGCAGCCCCGCCGCCCGGCGAGACCAGCACGCGGAAACGGCGGCCCTGATCCGCATGCCCGAGGTTTAAGGTGATCTCGGCGACTCGCGGGGACGCGCGAGGACCGGCAGTCTCGAGTGCGGCAACAGGCACCTGAACGACACCGCCCGCCGCTGTCGCGGCGCCGATCGACGCGGCGGTGATTTGAGCATCGAACACCGGCGAGGGAGCCGCCGCAATTGCCGGGCTAGGCGCCGGAACCTGGTCTTCGCCGGAACCGGGTGAATAATCATAATCGAAGACGCTCATCGCCCTGTAGTCGCCTGCCTTGATCTTCGGAACGGGCTGACCCTTTTCGTCACTGAAGAACAGGAATTGCTCGTCCGACCATGCGGTGAGATCCGCGCCTTGCGGCAGCGCGGGGCGCCCGAGCGCGGTTTGCCTGCGGGTCCACACATCCCACAACCGGTCGAGATTGCTGTGGTGCAGGAAAAAGATCGGATCGACCGGCGAAAAAAACGATATCATGAAGGCCACGCCGCCGCCGCCCATTGCGCCATGCACATTATTGTGCGGCTGGCTTTCGAGAATACCCTGCCTGCTTCCAGCGCTGTGGTTCGGCGCCTTTGCGCTCTGGAATCCTGCCGGTTCGCCCGAACTCCCGCTTCCCGCGAACGCCGGCGTCTGAAGCGCGGCGCGGACAACGTTGATCGCTACGGTCGCCTGGGTATCGGCATCGAGGGAGGGGTTGGTTGCGGTCAGGCCGCGGGCGTTCGGCTGGTCGAAAAATACCTGCGGCAGGACGTTCCAAAAATCCGCTGGTGTGCTGAACGGGAACGGCCGGCGGGCCAAGTCGTCTTTCTGCGCCTGCGAGAACGATGCGTACAGTGCGGTGACGGCCGCCTCGAACTGTGACTTAAAATTGACGAAGGTCTGGATGAAGGCGCCGTTGTTGGGATCAAGGACATCGGCGAACATCGCTGCGGGAACGCGCGGCGTCTTGGTCCAATCCCAGTAAGGAAGGGCGAATTCGGAGTCGCCGCTGAGATCGCGCAGCGTCACCTCCAGCCATCCCAGATATGCGCGATGCCAGACCAGGAACCACCAGTTACCATGCGGGCAGTCCAAGAGGTGGACGATCGCGTTGCGGTACCAGTTGCGGGGATCGGTCGGCGGCAAATTCAGCATCTTGCTGATCCCAGTCTTGTAGCTCGCAAGGACGCGCGGCGGCATCGCCGGATCGGTGATCTCCCACCTGCGGAACTTCGCGCCCTGCGCCAGCGCGCTGGACGGCAAGGCATTCGCGGCGAACACGGTTGCGCTCGCGCCGAGGAAACTACGTCGGCTCAAAGTCGAGTGAAAAAATTTGCTCATCGATGGTTCTCCGTCCATTGCCGTTCACAGGTTACAGTGCGGTTTGGGCTTTGGCCTGCGGTCGTCAATGATGATTTGATGTCGCGAATTGGACGCCGTCTCGGCGTGCGCTAGCATCAACGATAACTGTTCCGCCGTCCTTTTCCAACAGCCAGTTGTTGCCGTTCGGGTCTCGACTTGATTTTGATCGTCCGAGGAGTACCAGCCGTCTCAATGGTGAAGAGCTTGCTTTTCATTTGCCCAGGGTGCTTTGCGTATTTTTAACCACGGCGGTAAACGTGAGGACCTTGTTCACGTCCATCCATCTTGCCACGCGCCACGGCTTTGACGCTTTTCGTCACGCGCTATGACCCTCATAAGCAATGGCATCGATGCGACCGGCGAGCGCACTCGGCACGGGCCGATCCTTGAGCAAAGTGTAGATCGGCCACTCGGGAACAAGCCGTTCGCGCATGCCGACGATAGGCAGCCGCAGGGCGCTGGCGGTTGAGGCAGGTATTTAAGTTCGGCGGTTTCCTAAGATCGCCTTCAGAGAATGATGTCGCCCTCGATCTCGCCGTTGGCGAGAAACTTCTTGAAGTGGTAATGCTATCACAAATGGTTTTTCTCAGGCGTCGGGCAACTTAGGCGCGCGCGGGGCCGGCCTACCCGTGGGCCGAGCTGTGGAGGATATCGTGGCCGACAACCCGTCCAAGACCGATACAGTGCCGATCGTCACGCTGCGCACCCTGCTCGGCGCCGGCAGCGTAGAGTCGCCGGGGCTGCAGGCTGAGCCCGATCCTGCGCAGAAGGAGGACATCGACCGCTACAAACGCATCCTCGAAAAGCTCCAGCAGGAGACAGCCAAGACTAGCTCGGAAGTGCTGATCACTGTGCAGGATCGCGATGCCTCGCTGCTGCAGAGCCGCATCGCCGAGGATGCCGCAGCAGGACCGCCGCTGCCGGCAGGCGGGATCGAAGCGCAATTCGGCGAGGGCGCCACCGGCGGCGACATTTGGGGCTGGATACGCAGCGTGTTCGACCATATCGACGAGAGCAAATGGCATTCGATCGTGCGGCCACCGGACGACAAGGTCGGGACACTGGCCGACACCGGCCATATCGCGGTCGTTGGCGATTGGGGAACCAATCTGTACGGCGCGCCGGTTTCCTCCGCTTCCATCAAACGGATCGGCGGCTATGAACTGCTGCTGCACCTCGGCGACATCTACTATTCCGGCACCAAAGCGGAGACGAAGCAGCGCTTCCTCGATGCCTGGCCCACGAGTGCCGGCAAGGTCAGCCGCGCGCTCAACGGCAATCACGAAATGTATTCGGGCGGCTTCGCCTATTTCGAGGACATCCTGCCCAAATTCAAACAGCCGTCGAGCTACTTCGCCCTGCAGAACAACAACTGGCTGTTGATCGGGCTCGACACTGCACACACCGATCACGCCCTCGACACCCAGCAAGTTGCGTGGCTGAAATCGGTCGTGCAGAAGGCGGGGCAACGGAAGGTGATCCTGTTCTCGCATCACCAGCCATTCTCGCGGCTCGACAAGCAGGGACCCAAACTGCAGACCGCGCTCGCCGACTTGTTTCAGAAGAAAGCGATAACCGCCTGGTATTGGGGCCACGAGCACGACTGCATCATCTACGATAAGCATCCGACGTTCGGGCTGCTCGGCCGCTGTATCGGTCATGGCGGCATCCCTTCGCCGCGCAAGATTCAGGTGATTGACGCCCCCGCCGATCAGCGACTCAGCGGCGTTGCCTGGAAGCGGCTGGCGGCGAGTCCGGACGCTCCAGGCTGTCTGGTGCTCGACGGACCGAATCCGCTGGTGAAGGGGGAGGAGGAGAAGTTCGGGCCCCACGGCTACCTCACGCTCGACTTCGACGGCTCAAAACTGATTGAGCGCGTCCACCTGCCGGACGGCACCGAGATTTTCAAAGGACAGGTGGGCTGACAATCCGGCGGGTCCGGGCGCGGGAGGGGATCGCAGCATGAAGATCGATTGGCACGGCAAGGCCACTCCAACCGGCGTGAACGCAGCGGCCTCGCTGCTGCGCTCGAGCGGCGGCGGCAAGCCTAGCGGCGGGCTGGAAGGCATGCTTGAAATGCCGGTGACGGCGGAGACCGCCGGCGCAGGCGGCGTCAAAGCCGGCGAATCCCAGCGGTTGGAACGTCTCGGCGAAGCGCTTGCCAAGGCAAAGCCGGCCGTGCCGGAAGGCGAGCAGGCCGACCTCAAGGAAAAGGTCCTGGCCGGCGCAAGCTCGGGGCTCGCAAAGGTCTACCAGGGCGAGCCGTCCGCGCAGTTCACGCTCGGCGAACACATCGGCCTCGAAGCGGTCATCCTAACCAACGGCGAACGTCCGAGCCTGTTCGTGCGAGACGGCTTCGTCGATCTCAAAGCGCCGGACATCGGCAATTGGGACGAGGATCTCGGCCGTGCCCAAAACGGAATCCGCAAGGTGACCGCCTCCGTCGGGCGGATCGACGTTCCGGTCAAGCCGTGGTTCGCCGGCACGTGCTTCGTGATCGCCCAGGGCCTGGTGTTGACCAACCGGCACGTGCTCGAGGAGATTGCGATCCAGGCGGCGGATGGCGCGTGGAAGTTGAACTGGCCCGATGCCACCACGGCCAATTTCGCGGGCGAAGACGGCGTGAATGTAGCAACCAAGTTCAAGGTCACCGGTGTCGCCTTCGCGGGCCCCGACGCGATCAACCGCACCATCGATTTCGCGCATTTGGACATGGCGATCCTCCAAGTCGATCCCGCCAGCAACCAGGGCATTGCGTTCCCCGAGCCAGTCACGTTCGAGACCGACATCTCGCAGCCCAAGGCACGTCGGGATCTCTACGTTGTTGGCTTTCCGGGCGAGCCCAGGGCCTGGCTGTTCGGCGGAAAGCCGCCGGTCGGACACGAGACCGCACAGGTCATCTCGACCCTTTTCAACAACAAGTTCGGCGTCAAACGCCTCGCGCCGGGCATCGTCAAGGCGGGGCCCGGCGAGGTCGCCGGCGACGGCAAGAACTGGATCTGTACGCACGACGCTTCCACGCTCGGTGGCAATTCCGGTTCCTGCATCGCCGACCTAAGCGGAGACGGCTTCCGCATCGTGGCCCTGCACTTCGCGGGCGCCAACCGCGAGCAGAACTGGGCGCACGCGGCGGCGCGGTTGCATGAGCAACTCGCAAAATTTCCGGCCAAGTTCGCTCCATGAGCGGCGGCGGTGAGCGGAAACAGGCTCTCCAGGGACTTGCGAAGCAAATCAAAGGGCCGCGACCCGTCGTGGCGCGCGCCTTCGACGATACCGTGGCGGCAAGTCCGGGCAGGCACCTTATCGTTGGACGCCATTGCGGGAGATGTCGTCAGCGACAGCGGGGATTTTTGTCAGTACCATCGGTCTCGCCGCTTAGTGTGTAAAAAGCAGCAGCTTCCTGGTCCACCATCCCCCGTGATGAACGCCAGGATGCGGGCCCATTCCATAAGCCCCCCGTTTGCCCGCCGATCCGCAATGGGCGTCGTCAATCGCCCCAAAAAAACCTAGCCGATGACACCGCGGCAAGACCACGCCGGCAGGGGCAAACTCCACGTCTCTTTCGCAATTTTAATTTTTTGGGCGTACGCGGATCGGATCCATAAATTCACACCCAACCCTTGGCGGACTTCGTCACCATTATGCGCGGGTTTAGGTTTTCGGTACACACCGGACTCCGGAGGAGTGCGGTTCTAAGCTTGCACCTGTGGCAAATTGCTGCGTGTGCTGGTACAAGGGCAAGGAGTGAGGATGTGGGATGGCTTTGCTAACGCCGTCGAAAGGGATCGAATGCTGATGCAGAGCGCCGAGGATCTACGGACCAGAGCGCGCGGAATTGAGAGAAATGCGCTCCGATGACCTCAGCCCGCCCGAAAGAGTCTGCTCGCGTAGCTCGGTTGTCCTCGCCCTCATCGCACATAAAAGGTCATTACGACGCGCTGGTGGTCGGTTCGGGATATGGCGGTGGAGTAGCCGCCTCGCGCCTGGCCCGGGCGGGGCGAATAGTCTGCGTGCTCGAGCGCGGGCGCGAGATCCAGCCCGGAGAATACCCGGGCACCATGCTGGCGGCGACACGGGAGCTGCAGATCGATGCGCCGATCGGCCATTTCGGATCCCGTACGGGCATGTTCGACATTCATCAGAACGACGACATAAACGTGATCGTCGGATGCGGGCTGGGCGGCACATCCCTGATCAATGCCAGCGTCTCGCTGAAGCCGGATCGGCGCGTCTTCGAGGATCCGCGCTGGCCAAAGACGGTGCGCGACGATGTCGACGCGGGGCTGGAAAAGGGATTTTTCCGCGCGCGTGAGATGCTGAAGCCCGCTTCCTATCCCGAGAATTTCCCGACCCCGCCGAAACTGCAGGCCCTGCAGGCCATCGCCGATACCTTCATCCGCGACGGAACCGCGCCCGAAGGGATCTTCAGCCGGCCACCGATCAACGTGACCTTCGAGTCCGGCGTCAACCATGTCGGCGTCTGGCAGGATGCGACCAACGGCAACGGCGACGACGTCACTGGCAGCAATGATGGTGCGAAGAACTCCACGCTGATGAACTACCTGCCCGACGCACGCAATCATGGCGCCGAGATCTATACAGAGGTGTCGGTCCGGCGGATCGAACGGAGCGGCAAGGGCGGTTGGCGCGTCCATTACCAGCTTCTCGGCCTGGGTCGCGAGCGCTTCGATGCTCCGACGCTTGCGGTGACCGCCGATCTCGTCGTTCTAGCCGCCGGCGTGCTGGGCAGCACCGAGATCCTGCTCCGCTCGCAGGCCGCCGGCCTTCCGCTGTCGGATCAGGTCGGCGCCGGCTTCAGCGGCAATGGAGACGCGCTCGCCTTCGCCTACAATTGCGATCGCGAGATTCTCGCCATCGGCTATGGCGCGCATGACCCGCAGGAGATGGACTTCGTCGGGCCATGCATCACCGGCCTGATCGACCTGCGCGGGACGGACGATCTCAAGGACGGCATCGTCATCGAGGAAGGAGTGCTCCCTGGCGCGCTCGCCGGCATGCTGCCGACCAGCTTCGCCGCCGGCAGCAAGCTCATCGCCCGCGACACGGACCGCGAAGACACCGCGGCAGAGCATGTCCGTGAGATGCAGAGCCTCGCGCACGGCGCTTATGTGGGTGCGCTCCGCAATACGATGACCTTTTTGGTCATGGCGCATGATGATTCCAATGGTCGTCTCCGGCTCGTCGACGACCGCCTCCGCGTGGAATGGCCGGACGTCGGCAAGCAGGAGATCTTCAGGAAGGTCGAGAGGCGGCTGGAGGAAGCGACGCGTGCGCTCGGCGGGACCTACATCAACAACCCGATCTGGAACGACCATTTCGATCTGCGTCTGGTGACGGTGCACCCTCTCGGGGGCTGCAGAATGGCGGACGCTGCGGAGAACGGCGTCGTCGACGGTTACGGCCGGGTCTTCGCCGGGGCGCAGGGCAGCGCGGTTCACGAAGGCCTCTACGTGCTCGATGGTTCGATCATCCCGCGCAGCCTCGGGGTCAATCCGCTCTACACCATCACCGCCCTCAGCGAGCGCAATCTGGCGCAGATCGCCGCGGATCGCGGCTGGCAGATCGACTACACCCTGCCGTCCAGACCGCCCGCGGATGCTGGAAAGGAGCGGATCGGCATCAGCTTCACCGAAACGATGCGGGGCTACTGGTCAACCGCGGTGCGCGATGAGGATTATGGCCGCGCTCATAGGGAGGGACAGCGGTCGGATTCGCCCTTCTCTTTCACGCTATCCGTCGTCATCGACGACCTCGACCAATTGATCGAGGAGGATACCCACGCCGCGCGCATGATCGGGACCGTGAGCGCCCCGGCGCTCAGCGCCGAGCCGCTGACCGTCACCGATGGGATCTTCAACCTCTTCGTCAGGGACGAGGCGGACCCCGCGGCGCGGCGGATGCGCTACCAGATGCGCATGCGAGCAACGGACGACAGGACCTATTTCCTCGAGGGCTTCAAGCGGATCCGCAACGATTTCGGCCCCGATATCTGGGACGACACGACAACGCTTTACATCACAGTCCATGACGGCCACGACAGCGAAACGCCGGTCCTCGGCCGCGGGATACTGAAGATCCGGCCGGCTGACTTCGCCAGACAGATGTCGACTGTTGAAGTCAGCAACGCGACGACCGCCGCGGAACGGATCCGCGGACAGGCTCTGTTCGGCCGTTTCTTCGCCGGCGTTATCTTCGACGTTTACGGCAATGTGCCGCCGTTCTAGGCGGAATCAGCGCCAGAATCTCCACCACGGGTTCTTCCACGCAGCGTATTGGTCGTGGATTTCGCCAAGGAAGTAGCGGCCGAACTTCGTCACAACCGCCCATTCATCCGCAAGTGAATGAGCGCCCGGGGAACGGATGCCCCGCGCCATATTCGTTAATTCGCCCGGCGCGAGCTTCAGGATGCCCGCACCGATCACCGGTCTTGCCGCGTCGCTGTTCTTGTGCAGTAGGACGTAAAGTGTGCTCGTGTCGGACCATAGGTCGAAATCTGGATCATTCCTCACCTCCTTTCGTCCGGGAAGGTGGTAATCCTGGCCTTCGTGCTCGAACGTGAGCCCATAGGTGATGAGCTTGAAAGTGGGATTGTCGCTTGGGAAAAAAAGCTCCAACGTGCCGCGCTTGACCGGGACATTCTGTCCGAAGGCCGGGTGATCGATGCGCCCCGGTGAGGCGGCCTGAATGAGGTGGGTTGGCGACAAAGCGATCGACGCGGCCCGCCTGCCGCCGTAGCCTTCTCGGCTTACCCATCTCTTCCCCCTTAGTTCCCTTCAAGTTCGCGAAGGATGGTGGGGAATATGTCATGCGCGGCATTCTTCCCCAGGAAGATGTCCAGATGGCTGTAATCCGGGAAAACATGCAGTGAATGGTAGCCCGGATTATACCCCTCAAAATAGGCGAAGGTCCGCTCCTGGCTCTCCGCGAGAAAGCACTTGTTCAAAGCACCGGCCAGCAAGACGAAGCGTGCTTCGGTTCGTGGCGCTTGATCCGTGTACGACTTCGGCAGTCGATCCGTATCGATTACGTTGACCAGGCTTCCATTCCTCTCACAGAGGTCCATGTGCCGAAAGAACGTCATGGGAACCGCCCCGAACTCGGCGTTGATCCAGTTGTGCGTCGCCTCGTTCAGATTTGCATGCTCCCAAAGTGCCGGGAAGCCTGACCCATAGACGAAGCTTACCATCTTGCAGACGGGATTGTCGCATTCGTGGTGGGTGAGGAGCACGGCACGCGTGACGAGCGTCGGCATCAGGCCGGAGACAGAGTCGCCCCATTGTGGATTGAGATAGGGCAAGACGGGCTGGAAGATCGGAATGGCGTAGCGCAGCTTGCTGACCGACCAGCGCGGCAGCACCGGGTGAAGTGAAACGGCATTGCTGACGATCGTCTTGACCTCAGGTACTAGGCCGGCCATGGCCGACATCATGAAGCTCGTGGAACCCTGGCAATGAATGATCGCCTTGATGTCGCTACGGCCGGTCTCTTCAGCGATCTTTCGCACGGCTTGAGGATGATCGTGTAGAGCGGCCTGATCGAGGGTCCACGGATTGGGTGGGTGGTCGATGCTCGCGCGCCAGTTCTCCAGCCAAACGTCGTAGCCCGCGGAGATGAGGGCATCGACCAGCGTGACCTCGACTGGTGCGCGAAAAATATTGGCGCGGACGCCGGCGCCATGAACCAGGAGCACCGGGACACGCGTCGGGGCGCTGTCTCCCCGCACATTGATGAGGTTGAGTTGGAAGCCGTCACCAGCGGCGAAGGGCACCAGGCGTTCCCGGTAGACGGGATTTCCCTGTTCATTACTCACGACCGCTTCTCCCGCATAGGTTTTTAGCTAGTTTAAGGCGCTTCGGGCGTTTGGAAATCGTCGCTAGGATCGCCTGTATGATCGATAATTTGGACTTCGATTGGAATTCGTTCACCTAGCGTCAAACCCTCGACATAAGGAGTCGGCAGATGTCGTTGCTGACAGTTCAAACAGGGACGCAATTACGGGCAACCACATTCTCGCTGACGAAGTCACGTTTTTCCTCCATCAAAGTCTAGACTTCCAAATCACCAAAGGCCAGCGTGTATGTCAATCGGCGTTGGATCGGGACCCCGGATCGGCATCCAAAAGGAACCCCTTTGAGCGGCGGGTCCGCACTGCGACCCTGGTGCAGTTTCTCTTTAATCGCCTCGGCAGCAACTGGGCTATGGTGCGCCCAACTGCCTCCCCTCCGTCGCTGGAAAACTTCCGTTGGCACTACCCGCAACTTCATATTTGCAAGCACAATGCCAGTGCTGAGGTCACGCTCGAACGCGCTCTCATCAATGCGCTGGTGGGTGCTGGCAATACTGCGTGGTCAAACCAAGTCCCGCTGATTTCGGGGATTGCCGGACCGCATGAATGTGCGAGGCCGAGCGCACTCTTGCAGCCCGCGACGCAAGTATATTGCCCTTGGTCGCACCGTCTCAAGAATTCCGCGCGGCCCACACTGGCGGAGAACGCCGGGCTTGCGCTCGACGGTGGTCGTCAACAGCTATCTCGAGACCAGCATTCCCGGAATCTTCGCGGCCGCGATATTGCGCGCTGGCCCGACCCGCACTCGGGCGAAAACATCGGCGTCGACCATTGGTGCTTGCCGAGCGGCATGGCCAAACGGCGGCGCGCAATATGCTCGGCTACGGCGAGAAATTCACCGACGTGCCGTTCTTCTGGAGCCAGCATTATGACGTGCCGATCAACTACGCCGGCCACGCGGAAAAATGGGAGGAAATCGATGTCGACGGCGACGTCGCGAGCAAAGACTGCCTGCTGCGCTTCAAGCGCAATGGCCGGGTGCTGGGCGGTCGCCTCGATCTTCCGTGACGTTGAAAATCTGCAGGCCGAAGTCGCGATGGAGAAGACCGCGGCAGTCTAGCTTGGCCCATGGTCAGCAGGGCGTCTTCGAGACGATGGCGGAGGGAGCGGGACTGGTATCCAAACTTCTCTGAGGCCCGCATCGTGCGCTGGCGCGGGCCCCGCCGGTCATGCTTAACTGTCATCACTGTCATCGGGTGGCTGCGCGAATAGGTTGCCCATCAAGGCCGACATGAGGGTTGGCAGTTCATCCTGGCGAAACGGCAGTGGCCGGCACATGCCCATGGTGACCAGGCCAAGCCGCGCCATTCGTTGCGCGGCATAAAGCGCCTCGGCGGCGCTTGTTGCAACGCGTTCGGCGATGGCACCCCCGATATGTTGAGTTAGGGTAGCCCCGGCAAGATCTACCGCACCGAGTTTCCCCGCTTCAGTCACGAGCCGCCGCAACAGGTACGCGGTTGCAAGTGCAGTAGGGCGGTGTCCGTAACAGGCCGCTATCTTTCTTACCATACGAATGCTGCAAGCGATGAAGAAGGCCGCGTCGATGAGCGCGGTCGGGCTAATAGCGGTGATACCAAAAGCGCGGGCGGTAGCCCGTCGCACGACAATTTCCGCACGGCGGTCCAGCGGTGTCATAACGGTCCTTGAGAAAATCTCGACTTGCTGAGCCGGAGAATGATGGGGCTGCAGTTGGCGCTGGAATGCCTCAAGCGCGGCCTTGGTTTCGCCATTCATAGGAATTTCGGCCATCACGTCCTGAATAGCTTCTCGGATTTCTGATGGGCGCACATCGCGCGATAGACCCATCAAGCGCCGCTGATTGGTCTCCACATTCTTGAGCGCAAAATAGCTCCTCATCTCGTGTCCAATTAGGGCCCCTGCCCCGACAATGCCAAGTGTCGCTGCTATAATTGCAGTCCAGCCGAGACCGCCGCTGACATCAAATGCTGACCTTATCCAGAGGTGCAAATCTATGCCGAGCCACCCAACAAAGGCGGTTCCCAAAGCTGCCAAGGCAAATTTCATCACGCCGCGCCTTCGCGTCTTGCTTTTACCCGCAGCAACTGGGTGCGGCTCAACTGCTGGTGCAGCAACGATACGTCCGGTCTGGCTGGTGTGTATTACTTGAGGCGCTAATAGTTTGAAGACGGCGTTGCGTTCTGACTCGGGTGGATACTCCTCGATAATCACCCGCGGGCCCAGCAAGCCATCAGTTGGATCAGTGACTTCGCCTTTGATCATTGCAGTCGATCTCCAATTAGATACTCGAGCGCGAGATCGAGATTAATGTGCGCAATGCCTTCGGTCGGCATTACATCGATCAGCGGCGGCTCAAATGTTGGAATGTTGAGAAACGGCTTTCCCCAACTAGCCGGTCGTGGCGGGCGTGCCGGCACGTTACCGACGAAAAACTTTGCTCTGGTCTCGCTGCCCACCGGTTTGCCAACAACGACTTGCACTTGTTGACCGTCTATCTCCTGCGTATCCTCTTCAGTCGAAATTACCGACGCCAATGCAATGACATCGATGTTGGCATTCCTGCTAGCCACATCGAGCGATGACCCCACCACCATGTTCCGCAAGAGCGCGGCCAAGTGATCGCGTTGAATATCTGGAACGTGATCTGCTTTGGTCGCCGCAAAAAGTACCTTCTCAATTCGCGCGCTCCCTAACAGCCGCCGAATGATCCCGCTTTGCCCGTACTGGAAACTCTGCAGGATAGCCTCGATGGCGCGCCGCGTGTCCTCGAACACCTCGCGACCCCCCAATAGTGCACCGAGCACATCCACCAGTACGACTTGGCGCGAATAGTTGCGGAAGTGCCGGCTATAAAACGGCATAACGCATTGCGTCTTATAGGCTTCAAAACGCTGTTCCATCAGGCCGGCCAGAGTGCCAACGGCGATGTTCTGTAAGCTCTCGGGAATGTCGAGGGGTGCAAACCACATGTAGGCATTCTCCCCCCGCAAGGTCGGCTCGAGAAAGCGTCCTGGCTGCAGAAAGCTGAGGCCGTGCTGTTTGCGCGCGATCACTAAATGATCGCGATATCGATCATGTGCTCGTTTGGCATCATCCTCGTTTGCATTACCGTTGTAATGATGATCGGAAAGGAACGCCATGAAATCGCGCGCAGTGTCGCCTCGTATTCCGTGGCGGCAAAGCGCAAGTGTAGAGCGCGACCAGTCCGCGTAGCTTTGCGTCAACAGCGGCAAATCGAGAAGCCATTCGCCCGGATAGTCGATAATTTTAAGTTTCAGGGTTGCAACGCCTTGTCCGATTTGGTCTAGCACGAAGCCCAGGGCTCCAGCTGGGACGAAGCGCACGTCAATCTCAATTTCGCTGATGTCGGCCGTCGGCGAGGGCCAATCGGCGGGAGTAGCGGCCATGCGCTCAATATTTCGCTGATAAGGAAAATGCTTGACCGAAGTAGTCTTGCCGCCAGCAATGCGAGCCGCGATCAACCGCCTGTCCCTAATCGCCGCCAACAGCGGCATGCGGTATGGTTGATGCAATGCGCTCATTAAGTTGTGGATTAGACTTGTAATGAATACTGTCTTGCCGGAGCGGCTCAAACCGGTGACCGCGAGATTAATTGACGAGCCTTTGGTGAAATCTGCCAAATTTAGAACGTCTGGCAGCAACTTTTGAATACGAGCCCCAAAATGTTCAAATAACGCCATTGTGTGGCCGAATAATTGACCCTTGATCAGAGCGACGATCAGTGGTGAAGGCCAGCAGACCGCGACTACATTCGAATTTGGTCTCGTCGCGCCACCATTCCCCAGATGACGAGAACCACCACCGCTCCAACAACCGCTCCGATCAAGCCCGCGCCTTCATCAGCGCGGTACCAGCCCAGGGCCTGCCCCAGGAAGGTAGCTACGAATGCCCCCACTATGCCCAGCACGGTCGTCAGGATAAAGCCGGACGGTTCGTTCGGTCCTGGATGAATAAGCTTTGCGATGATTCCAGCTACGAAGCCGATGATGATCGTCCAGATGATGCCCATTACGTGCTCCTACTGTGCAGTCAAACAACCGCTGAAAGCCCCTAAGGTTTCAAACGTCGAAGCTAAGCTGCGGTCGGCAGCCTCCCTTCAGGCGTGTATTTATCGACCGCGTTGAGTTCACGCGACAGGCGGACGAGAATTTCCTCGCGCGACAATCCAGTCTGCTTTGACAGCGTCTCCAACACGTCCGGGCCCATCGCTTGTTCGATTTGCGACGGCGCGATCTGCTTATTGGGTCCGGTCGTCGTTCTGATTCTGGAGGCTAGGCAACGCTTGAAGGAAAAGTGTTTTTTTCGCGCAACTCGATCATTCGACGGTGATTTTCGCGTTATCCACCACCTTCCTCCAACGTGGGATTTCCTTCGTGATATGCTCCCTAAACTCCTGGGGCGTCATGGGCCATGGCTCTGCCCCGTCCTTTTCGAGGGCGTCCAGGATTTTTTGATCTGTAAGGGCCAGACGCACTTCCGCACTGAGCTTAGCGATGATCCCGTCTGGAATGCCCGCGGGGGCAATAACTCCATACCATTGCGCCGCCTCGAAACCTGGCACGCCCGCCTCTGAAATCGTCGGAATCTCCTTTGCCGACGGCAAGCGGGTGAGGCTCGCGGTGCCCAGCGCACGTAGGTTGCCGTTTTGCACGTGGGGCAGCAGCGCCGGCGCGCCTGTCACCATCAGCTGTATCTGTCCCGAAAGCAGGTCGGTCACCGCCGGAAGCGTTCCGCGATAAGGCACGTGCACAAACTGCGTGCCGGTCTCGAGGGCAAAGGCTTCGGTAGCGATATGGGCTGCGCTGCCGGGCCCACCCGAGCCATAATTCAGCTTTCCGGGATATGACTTCGCATACTCAATAAATTCCTTCACATCCTTCAACGGCAGCGAGGGATGCACCGCGAGAATGTTATGCACCTTCGCGAGCATCCCGATGTGCGCAAAGCTTTTTAGCGGATCATAGGCCAGGTTCCGGTACAGCGACGGATTAACGGCCAGCGTGCCGATGTGGCCCATGCCGATTGTATAACCATCAGGCGCAGCACGGGCTACAGCGGCCGAACCCGTACTACCCCCGGCGCCTGGCCGGTTGTCGATCACGACCGTCGCTTTCATGCTCTCCTGAAAGCGCTGGCCGAGAAGGCGCGCGAGAATGTCGGTGGAGCCGCCAGGTGTAAATGGCACAATGAAACTGATTGGGCGCGACGGATAGCTTTGCTGCCCAGAGGCGCTTTGAAACGCGCCGGACGAGAGCGCAGCGGCTCCCATGAGGGTGAGAAATTCGCGACGGTCCATGGCTTTTTTCCTCCTCCCAAACATTTGAGAGCACCTGCCTTATGGCGGCGACCCACGGCACCCGCCAGCTGCCAAGGAACCCTGAACGCCTGAGGGGTGTTGCATGGTACTGCGGGGCGTCCTAGCTCAGCACTCATGCAAGCTCAGACCAAATAAATTCGGTCGGGTAACTCCTGCTCTTTCGGCCCCTTTGCTGGAAAGTGCTTGGCAAGTTCCTTTTCGCAGAGATTGATCGCCGCAAGAAATCCATCCGCGATCCGGTCCTGACGAGCATGCGCTATGAGTGCGTCAATAGCCGCTTGCCACGTCGATTGCGGTACGCGAGCAGTGATCGCGTCGTCAGCGACAATACGAGCATAGCGTTCCGCTAATGAGACGAAGATCAGGATCCCAGAACGATCCTTCTTTCGCGATATTCCCCGGCTAGTGAACTGGTCCATTGCCGCCCGATAAGCCATGCGGCGACGTGCTCGGCGGGGGATGAGCGCCGCCCGTACTCGAGGCACCCACAATACCAACAACGACACCACAAATAAGATTATCTGCAGAGCCAGAATTCGCAAAACAGGCATGGCAGTAAACGCCACCAGCAGCCACGGCAGCGCCAGTGCAGCTATCGCGGCAAAGAGAACCGGCAGTGCCGTGGCGTCCGAAGAGGACCGCGCAAGCACGCAAACAATCTCGGCGGAGGTTTTAGCTTCGGCCGCTCGGACAGCATCCGAGATACGTCGGCTTTCCTGATCTGTAATGCTCATCACCAACTCCCCGACGCCCCGCCACCGCCCGAAGAGCCACCTCCTCCGGAGAACCCGCCGCCGGAAGAGGCCCCACCACCGGAGAACCCCCCACTGCCAGACCAGTCGCCGCGGCGGCTGGTAGTTGTTCCGCCCGTGTTTGCGAGCGTATTCAGAAATAGCCAGCGAAAACCCGGAGAAACTATAAAGAGCGTCACAAAGGCAATCAGTAGCGCAATCGCCAACCAGTTTACAGGATCGCTGGTTTGGTCACTGTCAAGCCGCAGTGAAGGACGCCTCTGCCATTCGGAGGCGTCCGTGGTGAGGACGGTGATGATATCGTCGACACCTCGTGAGATGCCGCCGCCGAAATCACCAGCCTTGAAACGTGGCGTGATTGCATTCGATATTATGACCTTTCCTAGCGCATCGGTTAGAGTGCCCTCCAATCCATAGCCAACTTCAATGCGCACCCGCCGTTCGTTCGGTGCCACGAGCAAGAGCACCCCATTGTTCTTTGCGCGTTCACCTAGCTTCCAACTACGAAACAATTCATTCGCGTAGGGCTCGATCTCCTGATTCTCCAGAGTGGTGACGGTGGCGACGACCAGTTGGATGCCTGACCTAGCTTCGAGGTCGACGAGCTTCGGCTCGATACTGTTACGGGTTTCAGCCGGAATAATGTTTGCCTGATCAACGATACGACCGCTGAGCGGCGGAAACGCAAGTGCGCTGGCTGCCACGATGGCCAACAGAAGGGCCATCAGTGCGATGGCCGCATGCATTCGGCCTCTCGCGAGGCGCATTGCGGTGCGACATGCGGTCATTTCAACGCCTTGGAATGCCGACAGAGGGTTAGAACTTCACTTGGGGCGGCGTTTGGGCGCTGTCGCCTGCGGCGAACTCAGCCATAGGCTTGTTGCCACGGAAAAATGTCGCCGCCCAAATGAGCCCGGGAAATGTCCTGAGCTGAGTGTTGTAGGCCCGGACTGCTTCGATGTAATCCCGGCGGGCCACGGAAATGCGGTTTTCAGTTCCTTCAAGCTGCGATTGTAATGCCAGAAAATTTTGGTTTGATTTCAAGTCAGGGTAGTTCTCGCTGATTGCAATCAGCCGTCCTAACGCGCCTGACAGTTGATTTTGAGCGTCTTGAAACTGCTTTAGTTTTTCCGGATCCGTAAGCTGTGAAACATCCACCTTGGTTTGGGTGGCCTTGGCGCGCGCCTCGATAACCGCAGTGAGTACGTCCCTCTCTTGTTTGGCATATCCCTGCACAGTGGCCACGAGGTTTGGGATCAGGTCGGCACGGCGCTGGTAATTATTCTGCACATCCGCCCATTTTGCCTTGGCCTGCTCCTCCAAAGTCGGAATGGCATTATATCCGCACCCAGAAACGGTGAGACCAATCAAAACGAGAGCGGCAATGACGCGAAGGCGCAGCAACATTTTCGGACTCCTGCTCAAATTCCTGCCCGAAACTGGGTTTTCGGCACAGCAATCAAGCGTAGCAGAATAGGCCTCTGTCAGGCCAGCATGCCCTTCCTAGAGCGTGGCAAGCTGAACCGGCGCCTGCCCTAGAAGCGTGAAGGCGCCTGCACCTTCCCGCGCACCGCACGTCAAAATCAATCCGACATCGGGCAGGTTGGTTCCAACCCTGGCCAAGACGTTCTGACTTGGGCGCCACCAGTTCGAGAAAGGTTGATGGGGAGGGCTCCGATGGTCTCCTCGGCATAGATCATTCCGTCCGGAAGATCCGGAACCCAACCGAATAGGCGTGGCTCGTTAATTCACGGCAGGCCAACGCCACTCTTTCCGATTGGTTTGATGCAGGAGGCTTTGGTACCGGCGAGTTGTGCGCAATACGCAGCGCGTTTACCGTAGGCCGGACATACGCGGGGTATGAAATGATAGCTGACGCTTCGTTAGCGATGAGCGAGCAGATGCACATTTATCGGGAAAAGGAGCTTCAGTGGGCCGCTGTCCGCTGGATGTGCACCAATTTGGGCTACTCGGAATTGGCTGCTGATTTCGAGGCGACTGGTGATCGGATGGATACGCTTGGCTGGATCGCCGGACAGCTCATCGCTATCGAGGTAAAACCAACCGTGCATGGCGGGATGGTGTGGTATCGAGAGGGACGTTCCGGGTTACTGGAAGCCAAATTAGCCGCCACAGTGGGCGGATTGTATCGCTGCAACGTCCAAGGGCTTCTTGCTACTATGCTCAGCCACTGGGATCGCACCAAGCACCTCTTATAGGAGTACTGGCGGGGAGGCGACGCCGTGCTGCAAACTGACGACTTCGATTATCGCGGCAGCCAAGGTGCGCGCGCGTCTGACGAAAGGAAACGTCGCAATCCTTCCGGTCAAAGGGCTGGCGCGCGAAAATTACTAGTCTGTAGCGGTTGGCTTATGGGAGGCAATGTAGATCCGAACATTCTTGGCGAGGACGCCGACAGCATCCACCGCTTCTTTTAGCTCGCCTGCGGTACATCGAAATTGCTTGCACCAATAATCAACTTCATACGGTTCCTGCAGGTTGACCCGGGTACGATCCGCACCCCCGCGTTTCTTGCGATCATCGGCCATAAGGAATCCCTTCCTGTTGTAAGTGGGATGGCGATCGGCCTTTGTTCCGTTGTTAGGACAACGCATCCTAACTGCCTTTGTTCGAATTTCCCTGCGGTTCCGGCAAGCGCAGAGTCAATGAGCGCCGTGTGGAAACAGCGACTAGCTGAGTACCGAAGGCTCGTGACGACGAGGCGATCCGCTTAATGAACCGCGCTGAGCGGACCTTTCGAAAAACTAGCGAGCGAATTGGAGACAACGGGCCTACGTCTTGTTTCCGCGCTGCTCCGCCGCAGGCAACTTATTGCAAGTTTCCAGCAACCTGCTCGCTTAAGCGTTGAGGGCTCGGCAGCGAGCCGCTTGGCGGCGATCTGCTCCGGGCTATTCACATTTGTTGCTGCGCCTCCTTTAACCATTGGGGCAGATCGGGAACGTCGCAACCTGACACAAACAAATGAGACGCAACCGATCCAAGTAAGGGCGGCAATGTTCCGTTCAGTCGGCACAGGTCATTTAAATTAACCAATGCAATCTGCGCTAGCCGATTGAGATCGTCGGTTGTGATCGGCTCGTAAGAGCGATGCAGTGAATTACTCATGTTGGTCTGTTCCGAGTTCCGTCAGCACTGAGCGCACTTCGGGATCGATCTCGGGCACGTCATTCTCTTTGTTATCCAAAGAATAACTTTTGTAGTGCAATTTTAAGGGGAGAGGTAGCAGGGCCCCCAGTGGTGATTGAGCTGGCCATGGCCAGAGTACCCTATTTTACCTGCGGCCAGCATAATGATGGCCGCGAGGGTCAACACCGTTCGGCGTCTTTTCGCGATCCAGGAGCACCATTCGGGACTATCATCGCGGCGGGGCTGAGAATGCTGCGCTCCGACAGCAGTTGATCGTTCTGCGGCGCAAGATGCCCGGCCGGCCCTGGCTCACGACCAACGATCGCTGGTTCTTCCTCCAGATGTATCGATGGTTTCCTTCATCGCGCAAGCTACCTATAACGTTTTTAAATACTCAACCAACGACGTGCGGTGATCATCACTCAATTCCGGACCGATAACACCTGCCGGCAGCTTTCTCACAACTGTTTCCGTCCCCTCGAAAGAGTGGCCACGATTGCTGTTGCCAAGAAGAGATACATCGAAATCGGTCAAGCCAGGCGCGCAGGCGTCGCCCTCGTGATCTTTCCTGACCAGCCCAACATTGACCGGGTCGAACTGACGGCTGCCAATACAAAATCTTTTGGGCCGCTTGTCTTGTGGCAAGAGCATGTCTGCAAGTGTTGGGACCGAACCGTTGTGCAGGTAGGGTGCCGTCGCCCAGACGCCGTTTAACGGCCGAGCGCGATAGTGAGGCACAATCGCAAGAATATCGCTTTCTACACCGTGGTTAGTCGATCTGGCAGCCTTGAAAACGCGGGTGTTCTGACAGTTCGGCCGTGGCCCTCGCATCGCTTTCCGAAGATCATCGGGACTGTTATTGTCTTCGAGCCACTGAGCAACAGTCTTGTCGACGACGGCCATGAGGGCCAGCACAAAGGGGGCCTCCGATGCCTGATCAGGCAGTAGCCCGCAACCCCCTACCTTGTTGAGGTGATCGATTGATTTGATGCCGAGAGACGTCGGAAGATGGACGCGGCGTTCGGTTAGCACCCGCGATTGCTGCCGATCGGTCCCAATCACTGCGACCGGCACTTGCACGACGTTAAAGTAGTGCTTGCCGCCGATCTCGATCCAATTTTTCTCATTCTTTTTTGTTCGGTCCGGGTTCTCTGGTTTCCAGAAAGAATCATCCGGCCATTTCTCGTTGAATTTCGCGTCGTTGACCGGGCCTCGGTGACATTCGAAGCAATGCCGCCGATACAAATCGCGGCCTTCGTCGATCTTCTTCTCATTGGTAGACCAGGCAACATCGCCCGGAAACTTTTCTTCGGCATCTTTCCACTTCGGCGAAACAAGTCCGGAGAATTTCTTGTCACTCGCCGCGCCTCCCTCGAACGGATCCGGGCCGCGTAACATCTCTTCAAACCGGTGAATGTTCAGCATCTCGACTGAAGAACGAAAGAGCGGCCGCCCGCTTGCCGCCGAGGTCATATTAATCTTGGCGTTGACACCAAGCGCTTCGCCGGCATTGCGGACGAGTTCGTTGAAAACCGAAGCGTCGTACTGCGCCCAAAGAAAAAAAGGCGTGTCCCAGAGCGGCGGAAAGCTTACCGGCGCGTCATGGCGCGCGAAATTCTGCTCAAAAATCGAATCCGGAACTACGCCGGTCTTCTTGTCCAAAAAATTCGTGAAGAAGACCTGATTGCCAATGCGATTCAATGCGTCGAGCCGACCAAAGCCTTCGTCAACGTGATCGACGCCTTGACTTGCAAGGAGTTTATTTTCGAGCGTTTTCTGGCCAACAATTCTTTCAAGCGTGTTCGCCAAATCTTTTTGAAGCTTATCTCGGTCGACGGTTTGACCGGTAAGCTCTTCTACTTTTTGTGCGAAGCGGCCGAATCTTCCCGGTATCTTCAAAGTATAACCGATCGACAACGCAACGGCTCTCTCGAGCTCGCCAAGATTGACCATGGATGGGCCGCCATCAAACTGAATGCTGACATTCTTGTACTCAAGATGGCCGGTATGACAGGCCGCGCAGGTCAGCCCTAGTTGATCCTCGTACCGCCCGCCGGTGGTTGGATCGATGCCTCCCTTTAGTTTCGCAAATCCGACAGGTAGGGCATCCGGATTATCCGGTGTGCTCAGCCACTCACGCTTGGCGGCGGCGCTGTTGGGCTGCTCGTTGTCGTGGTAGCCATACTGGGCTGCGTTGCTGCCGAAATTCTTTGAGCTTGGGCTCGGAATAAACCCTAGGCGGCGCAGATAATCGTCGTCCCGCAGACCTCGATGGGACAGCGATAGCTCCGGCCGCTCCAGAGCCAAGAACCAGACATAGGGGACAGGGAAAGTCGTCGTCCCTTGTGACGTATGGTGGAACCAATAGCGCTCCTGCGCGCTCCAGTTCTGCGGTAGCCAGTACGCGCGATCTACTTTCGACGGTGAGGGAAGGGTTGCCGGCAACACTTGAGCAATGAGGTTCGTCTGCTTGCCAACCCAATTGGCAATGTTTCGAAGCTTGTCCGGCACAAAATATGCCATGCCCAACGCGATCGCTGCCAAAACGGCGATGATAACCAGCGGAACAACCAGAAATGGGCGGCGCTTCGACCACGCGCCCAGTCTTCTGAAAATTGAACGCGCTCGATCGAGCAACCAACTCATTTCATCTCCGTCCGAAATCAGTTTGCTGCGATCAATATCAGCCCTATTTATTGAGCAGTTCTTTGTTAGATGAATCATACCACAGATCAGGGATTTTTTAAAACTGTCCGACAGACCTGCTAGCGCTGGCGAGGCTGTACACCCGCAGCGACATCCTTACGAGGCGCCTCTGTTCCAATTGTCTGTCGTGCACTCGGTAGCCTTTCTATATTTAATCGCGAGTTCGACTTGGTGGAAGAAGCAGCGCCTAATGATGGGTAGAGACTCGAAAGCTTCGAATTCAAAGCCGCGTTACGAATATTCCGCGCCGAATAGCGCGCGCTCAAAGACGCTGATGAAGGCGATGGACTCTAACGCCCACTATGGGGGATCAAGCGTTTCCCATCCGCTGGAGTGCTGAATTGGCCTTTCAATCGCCTCAGCGGGCGATGACATGTATGCCGCCAACCCGGATTTCTCGTTGACCCCTACCTCTTGAGCTGCTTTTCGCGTCTGCCGACACCTTGACACGGCAACTTGGTGAGAATGTCGCCTTCTACTTTTTCAGCGACTTTTCAGGGGTCGCGCGCTAGCCGATGGAATTTGAGCCATTCAGCGAAGAGGAAAAGTTGCAGATCGCCAGCTATAAAAGCAGATACAGCAGCGGCTGATGCCAGCAACAATTGCGAGTAGCAAAAGCTGATGCCGAGAGGACTTCTCCCAATCAGGCAAGTAGCGTCTGACGAGCCCCTTCGTCTGAGCGTTGCCGCAGAGATGTTATTTCCTGACGGATCAATGACGGCAGCTGGCTTGAGAAGGGCCGCAGCGCGCGGCCAGCTGACCGTCGAACAAATTGCAAATCGTTGGCGGAGCAGCGCGTCGCCGCACGCCTGTTCGAAAAACCGTTGAAGATATTGGTGGGCCCGGGAGGACTCGAACCTCCAACCAGACCGTTATGAGCGGTCGGCTCTAACCATTGAGCTACGGGCCCTGACGCCGGCTTAGGGGTGGACGCGCGGCACGTTAGCAATGCCGGGCGGTGGACGGCAACCTCGAGACGAGGCGAAAAACCGCCGCGGCCCGCCCTCCCCACCCCGCCGCCGCGCTCTTGACCGCGCGACCGTGGTGGCGTTCCCTTGCACATTATACAAGGAGGCAGCCATGGCCGAAACGATGAGCACGATCTGCAAATTCGGCTGGAAAGCACAGGAATTCGCGCTCAAGGGCACGGACGGCAAGACCTGGCGCTTCGCCGACGTGCGCGGCAGGAACGGCACCCTGGTCGTCTTCCTGAGCAATACCTGCCCCTATGTGCGGGGGGTAATCACCCGGATCGCCGAGGAAGCCAGGGCGCTGCAGGAAATTGGCATCGGTGTCGTCGGCATCATGTCCAACGTCGGCGATCCCCGTGATTCGCTCGACAGCATGAAGGACTTCGCGCACCAAAACGCCTTCTCCTTTCCTTACGTGGAAGATCCGACGCAGGAGGTGGCGCGCGCCTATGACGCGCAATGCACGCCGGATTTTTTCGGCTTCAATGCCAAGGACGAGCTGCAATATCGCGGACGGCTCGATGCCTCGCGCCGCGAGCTCCTGCCCAACGTGCGCCGCGACCTGTTCGAGGCGATGAAACAGATCGCCGAGACCGGAAAAGGCCCAGCCGAGCAAATTTCGAGCATGGGATGCGGGATCAAGTGGCGGGCAAACGTGGCTTAGGAGGCTAGGCGTGAAGGACGTCTGGCTTCGCCGCTTTAAATGAAGCTGTCAGATAGCTGCCCAAAGCGGACGCGATGAAAGCAACGCAGAACACCCCTCTCTCGCCAGAGTGAAAGCCGCATGCCTGAGCCAGCCGGCAAAAAGCCAAACGTCTTTATTTGCTATGCAAAGGAGGATCACGCCTTTGCGCGGGAAGTCTTTGCGGCGCTGAGGGAGAACGGCCTCGCCGTCTGGATGGACCGGCCGCCAGAAGCCTTCGCGCTGGAAGGGATTTTGCCGGGCCAGGACTGCGCCTTGCAGATCGAGCAAAGGCTGAGCGAGGCCGACAGCCTTGTGGTGATCCTCTCGCCGGCCTCGATCGCGCAGCAGGGCTATGTACAACCCGAATTCCGCCTGGCGCTGCATGCCGCCGCCCGGCGCAAACTTCGTATCGTTCCGCTGCTGCAAAGTGCCTGCGAGCCTCCCGCCTTTGCGTCCGGCGGTGCCGCCCTGAACGCGCTCGCCTGGATCAATCATTCCACCCAGGGCACCAACGCGCTCATGGCGGCAATCAAGCAAGGCGGCGCGTCATCGGAGGCTCCGCTCTCCCCCGCGCCCGCGAGAACCTCCTCTGCGATCACGCGTCCGAAAATCCGCTGGCGCGCCTTCGCGGGCCGCGTGCATTGGCGCAATACGATCAAGGCAGAGGACGGTCGTATTTATGTTACCTCCTGCGGCGCGCGCTGGAATCAGGATGACCGCGGCGATGGCGTCTATTGCCTGGATGCGGAGAGCGGCGCGTTGCGCTGGGCTTTCAACTCCGCCGGCGACGCCAACGAGGCGCTGATTCACGGCGACTGTATCGTGGTCGGCACCGACGCCGGCCAGCTTGCGCTGCTCGACAAAGACACCGGTGTATTGAAACAGGAGTGCCGGGTCTGGCATCCGATCTTCGCGCGCCCCTTCGCACTGGGCGCCGGCCGCGACGCACAAATCTTTGCCGTCAGCCACAAGGGCGTCGTGCTGATGGCAAATCCCGGCGACGACAAAATCGCCGAAGTGGCAGCCCTGCCCTTTCCCGTCCGCGCGAATCCGGCGGTGAGCGCCGACGGGCGCTTCGCGGTGCTGTTCGGCGAGAGCGGCGAAATCGCGCGCGCCTGGTGCGCGGATGGTACGTTCAAATGGGAGCAACTCGCGGCCAAGAGCTATCTGGCGCCGGGCGCCTCGGCGCGGCGCAACGCCGGCCTCGTCGCCGCGCCTGCGTTCGCGGGCGAAAGCGTGATCGGCGGCGCCACCCGCGACAGCTATTACAGCGCCCCCGCCTTATTCCGTTACGACCTTTCTGGGAGAAAGTTTCTCTGGGGCGAGCGCGAGCACGAGCCGCGCGACAAGGACAACCCCTTCGGCAATCTGCGCAGCCGGCCGCTGGTGATGGGAGACGAGGTGATCTTCGCCCCGGCTTATGCGGCGGCGGTTTACGCGGCCGACAAGGACACCGGAGAAGTCCGCTGGAAGATCCAGGTCGGCAGGGAGTTGCTGCAGCAATGGTCGTCGCCTGTGCAGGTGGATGAGCGGCGTGTGCTGCTAGCACGGGCGGACGGCATTCTCTATCAGATCGACGTCGCGGCGCGGAAAGTCGAATGGGCTATGTCGCTTCTGGTGACGCCGTCCGAAGTGCAGGCGGCGAACCGCGCCGGCAAGCTCGGACCGGGGCCATCGGAGACCGCGCATAACGGCATTACCGCCACGCCGGTCTGGCACGCCGGACGTATCTTCCTCGGTACGACCGAAGGGCAGTTGTTCTGTGTAGAAGACGAAAGCCAGAGAGGTTCTCGCGACGCCCGGTAAAAAAAGCTCTGCGCAAAATGCGCAGAGCCTCATATTCCCGTGAAGACGCCGGAGTGTCTTAGGCGTCTTTCTGTTTAGGTTGCGGCGCTACAAAGCCTTCGAACGAGACGGGTATGGCGTAGACGATGGCACAACCCACTGAGTTGGCCGCTGCGATCGGATACCACGCACCAGCGGCCCAGCTGGCGCAGTTGTTGAACCCGGCGTGCCAGTAACCCGTCACCGGCGCTTGCTTGGTTACCACCACCTTGGTCTTCGAGCCCTTGCTTTTCTTCTTGGTGGCTGCCTCGGCCGGCGCGGCGGCAAGCGCAAAGGCGATGGCGGATACGACTGTTAAAATGCTGATCTTTTTCATCGGAGCTCCCCTTTTGTTTAAACCGGTGATTCAAAGCGGACGACGGAGTTTGGTTCCCCAAATTATTAAATGGAAAGGGGTTCAATGGCTTATACACCGAGAATTGCGTTCTGAAAACCACCAGGAGGCCAGGCGGCGCCGAGACTTTTGCTGCACCGCAATGTGCCCACCTCGCCGGTTATCCGACGGTGTCATATATTCCCCTTATGTCGCGGGCTTTCGTCAAACAGGACGCCGAAGAGAGCTTCGAGGACCTGCCGGAACGGCCGGTTTCGGAGCATCCGAACTATGTCACCGCGGCGGGCCTGGCGCTGATCGAGGCGGAACTGACGCGGCTTTCACAGGAGCACGCAGCCGCCCTGGCGGCTTCAGATCGCACATTGCAGGCGCGGGCAGCGCGCGACCTGCGCTACTGGACCGCGCGGCGCGCCAGCGCCCAGGTTATTCAACCGCCGGCTGACTGCAGCGAGGTGCGCTTCGGCTGCACCGTGACGCTAGGACGAGACGACGGGCGCCGGCAGACCTTCCACATCGTCGGAGAGGACGAAGCCGAGCCGGCCAAAGGCACGCTCTCGCATGTCTCGCCGCTTGCCCGCGCCTTGATGGGCAAGAAAGTCGGAGATGTGGTGCCCGCGGGACGAGACGAGGCAGAGATTCTCGCCATCAGCTAGTTTCTGTCGGGGTGCACAGGCGCTGGCGGAAGAGAAAAAGTGGATAAAAATGTCTGGACGAAAAAAGCCCGGCGACAAGCCGGGCTTTTTCTTACGCGACCAGCTCTCTAGTTGCTGCTGCAGACCTTGATGCTTTTCATGCCGGTCTCGGCTTCGGTCCTGGTCTTGAAGACCCCGTCGCCCACAACCACGGTGGTTGTAGTAGTGGGCTTCTTGTCCACGATCGTGCATTTCTTCGTCGAGGTGTCCTGCACGACATAATATTCCGTCGTGGCCATCTGCGCGTAGGCGGAGCCGCTCAGGCAACCGCGAGAGCGCCTGCGAGGAGATAGGTTCTGTTCATGGGTTTCCTCCGTTGTGAACCACGTATCAAACGCGAGCAGTGCTCTTCAGTTCCTGCCGCAAAATGAAAAGCCCGGCGCGAGGCCGGGCTTTCCGAGAGATGTTTCCTAGCCGACGTTATTCGATGACCTGCACAACCCGGCGGGTGCGCGGCTCGACCAAAACTGTACGGTTGTTCACCACCGTATAACGATATTCCACCGCGCCATATTGCGCCGGCACTTCGTAATAGGTGATGCCCTGCTCCGGCAATACCGCGCCGACCACGACAGGCTGTGCGTAGGTGTAGGACGGCACATTCTGCTGGACGACATAGGTGCGGAACTGCGGACGGGTCGCGTCGGAAATGCCGCCGACAACTGCGCCGCCGACACCGCCGACGACCGCGCCGACCGGGCCGCCGACAATCGCGCCGCCAACCGCACCGGTCGTGGCGCCCGTCGCCACGCCGCTCTGGGCATGAGCGGCAATGGGGAGCATCAAGGCGCCGAATACGGCGCCTGCCGTCAGGATTTTATTTTGCATAAAAAATACTCCCAAGCTGAGCCGGCGGTCGTATGGCCGCCGCGCGTCCCAAGAGAACGCACTGCACGCGGCAACGTTCCGCGCGAAAAAAACGCTAACGACGGGAACTTTCGCGCTCGATATGGCGGCGCAGCAGGTAAAGGTTGCGGCGGTTGGATTTCCACACCAGGTCAAAAGCGTCGCCCAAAAACGGCACCGCGCCGACCGCGCCGTCGATCGCGATATTGCCCAGCATGCGCGCGATCAGATGACGCGGCGCGCCGAGCGCATGCGCTTCCTTCACCAGCCAGAGCGACAGCGCGGTGGTGAGCGCATCGCCGATGCCCGGAACGAGGCCGACCAGCGCGTCAAAGCCAAAGCGCAAATTGGTCCCGGGAATAATGAAGGCTGTATCGAGCAGCGACGCCAGCGCCTCGATGCGCGCAATGCGCTCCTGGCGCGTGCGCGGACGCAAAAGCTCGAACGCAAAATCACGCGTGTCGTGGTGGGCAAAATTACGGGTGTCGTAGTGGACCATGCGCGATAAATGGGTCGGCGATCAGCGGATCGCAAGGTTTTGCCGTGCAGAATTTTTCCTGGGGTTGACTTCGCGGCAGAATCTCCGCTGATCGTATTCATGCCGCAATTCTCACCGCATCAGGACGCAGCCTTGCGCGCCATCGCCGATTGGCTGAGGGCAAAGCCGGGCAAACGCGGCACGCCGCCGATATTCCGCCTGTTCGGCTATGCCGGTACCGGCAAGACCACGCTGGCGAGAACCATCGCGGAAGGCGTCGATGGCGAAGTGAAATTCGCCGCCTTTACCGGGCAAGGCCGCCATGGTGATGCGCAGCAAGGGCTGCGCCGGCGCCTCGACGATTCACAGCCTGATCTACCGCGCGCGCGAGAGCGGCGAAGAAGTCCCGGATTTCGTGCTGTGGGACGAGGCGCCCGCTTCCGAAGCCAAGCTCATCATTATCGACGAATGCTCGATGGTGGACGCGGAGCTCGGGCGCGACCTGATGTCCTTCGGCGTCCCGGTGCTGGTGCTGGGCGATCCCGCGCAGCTGCCGCCGATCCAGGGCGGCGGCTATTTCACCGAAGCCGAGCCCGACGCCATGCTGACCGAAGTGCACCGGCAGGCTTTCGACAATCCGATCGTGCGGTTGTCGATGGAGGTGCGCGCGGGCGAACGGCCGAAGCCGGGCGACTATGGCGACACCCAAGTGGTGCGGCGCGACGCGCTCGATCCGCAGCGGGTAATCGAGGCCGAGCAGGTGCTCGTCGGCCGCAACGCCACGCGCCGAGCCTATAATATGCGCATGCGCGAGCGCCGCGGTTTCGCAGGCGCCTGCCGACCGCAGGCGACAAGCTGGTTTGCCTGCGTAACAATCGCAAAAAGGGCCTGTTCAACGGCAGCCTCTGGTCGGTGAAACAGGCGCCGACGACGCGCAAGCAGATACTGAAGATGCGGCTTTTGCCGGAGGATTTCGGCAGCCGCACGGTCGCCGTCTCGGTGCGGCCGGAATGCTTCACCGGCGCCATCGAGCAATTGGATTGGCAGTTGCGCAAGCGCTACGATGAATTCGATTTCGGCTATGTGCTCACCGTGCATAAGGCGCAGGGCTCGCAGTGGGACGACGTCGTGCTGTTCGACGAAAGCTTCGCCTTTCCTGACAGCCGCGACCGCTGGCTCTATACCGGCATTACGCGCGCTGCGCGGAAGTTGACGCTGGTGGTGTGAGCTGTTCAGGAGCTTCCGCTGCCCCTTCACGGCGAAAGCACCGTCAAGGCGCGCGGCTCGATGGCAAAATCCAGCGGCATCTGCTCGCGGCGCAATTCACCGTCGGTGGCCGTCCAGGCACGGCGGCGCGCGCTGCCGATCCGCACCCGTTGCGCGGTAAAGCTGTGGATGCCCTTGTTGTTACGCCAGCCCACCGGCCAGCAGGTCGGCGCCCGCCTTCAGCCGTCCCAGCGCGCCTTCTTCTTCCGCAATATGGATTTCCAGAATGCCGCCGTCGAGCGTATCGCGCCGCCAGTCGTCCCCGCCGAAGCGATTGCAGGTGACGAGCGCAGCATAGGCCTCCATACGGCGGGCGCGTCCGTCGATGTCGAATTCGAGCGTGAAATACCCGGTGCGGACGAAGGCCTGCAATGCGGCGGCGCTGAGCCGTAGCAGCGCGGCCGGGCAGATCGCGCGCTTCCTCGCGCGCACGCGCCATCTGGCTGAAAAAGCCCAGGCCGGAAATCGAATGGAAGCGGCGGCCGTTGAGCGATGCGAGATCGATGGCCCGCGGACGCGCGGCCGACAACGCCGCCAGAGCCTTCGGCAATTCGGTCGGTATGCGCAGATCGCGCGCCAGCAGATTAAGCGTGCCGAGCGGCAGCACGCCGAGCGCCACCGGCTTGCCGGCCAGGCGATCGGCCGCGCAGCTCACGCTGCCGTCGCCGCCGCCCACGATCAGCGTGTCATAGCCGCCGGCAGCGCCATGCTCGATCGCATGCACGATCCCGCTGCCCGCGCTCCAGTACGACCTCGATGCTCCGGCCGCCCGCCCGCAATGCGGTTTCGACCTCGCGCCGGACCTCCGCCGGATCGCGATCGAGCAGTGCGCCCGCGCGCTCGTTGAGAACGACGAGAACGTTACGCATGAAACCTCAGCCGGAGCCGCACGCGAGGCAACGCGCGATGCCGGGATTGGTTCGGCCCTGAGCGACTTCCATGACCGCGGTCAGTCACCCGCCGCTTCGGGTGCGCGTGGTTGCTCCCCCTGCAGCCGCGCCACCTCCGACTCCAGATAGCTCAGATTGGCAAACAGCCGCGCGGTGGTCAGCCGAAGGAAAAAGAAGCCGAATTGCGGGTTTTGGATGAAGAGTTGCTTGAGCTGGTCGTAGGAGATCGTCAAGCAAGCGGCCGTCCTCGATGCATTCCAGCGTCTGCGTCCGCTGCTGCTCCGGGCGAGAGCAGGCCGAGCTCGCCGACCAGCGCCCCGGCGACCGAGCTCGATACCGCTCTCGCGCAGCAGAAGCGGCCGGTCATGGTATAGAACATCTCGCTCGCGGGATCGCCCTTGCGGAACAGCACGTCGCCTGCGCGTGCGCGCCGCTCGTGCATGAAAGGTTTCAGCCAGGTCATCGATGGATCGTCCGCGTCACCGCGCGCACGCGGTTGACGAGAACGACCATCTGCCTCAGCCGCAAGATGTTCAGCGGCAACAGCACCACATGCAGCAAGAGCGGCGGATAGACTCCGGCCAGAGCGCCATAGGCGATCCAGACGACATTCGACGTGATGCCCAGGATGCGCAGCGGGATCATCAGTCTTCATGTAAAAGGTGCCAACGGTGATCAGCGCGGCGAGATAACCGATGGCTTCTATCCAGTCCATGTAACCGTCTCCCGGCAGATGCGTGGCGACACCAAGACGTAAGCTGACGAGCTTATCCGCGCGCGGGCAAGGACTTTCGGTACCGTCGATCGGCGCGGCCGCACCGCCCCCTATTCCCTGCCTTTTATTTGAAGGATGATGCCCGTGGGGCACCTCCGGAAAGCGCCGTTAACGACATCAGGGGAACACCATGATACGGAATTCGAACATCTTCATGCCGAAAAGCTTGCACGTCGCTGCTCGCCGCCGTTGCGATCTTTTGGCCCGTCGCCACGCCGCCGGCGAATGCATCCACCACGCTTCAAGGCACCTATTGGGATGCCGATAGTAGGACCTGCGGCAACATCAATTCGTGTCAGTTGCAGTTCGGGGCGGTGCCGATCGGCAAGACGCTGCTGGTTCGCCGCGTCGGCTGCCTTTTCCAGCTGCCCAGCACGGCAAAGATCAGCCAAGCCCGGCTTCAACGCTTAAATATCGCCGCCACGGTAGTGGGTTACGAGATACTGGGTCCGGTACCGATGACGTCCAACGACAACAGCGTCAAGCATTACTCTTTCAATGCCGAGACGCTGCTCGTCGTCACCAGCAGCGAGAAACCGGCGGTATTGCTCAATCTCCGGGAGACGGCCGTCAATATCCAGATGCAATGCACCCTTCACGGCGAGATTACACCGTAAGCATTGCGGCAGCGCGGGCCTGTGCGGGACGGATCAATCATCCGAGCCGAGTTTCCGCCGCACGCCCCATTGCTCTAACACCGCCTGCATCTCGCCTGCGACGAAGAAACGCGCGCTGTCGCGGTCGTAGCCCTGCGCCAGCAGATCGTCGTAGTCGGTAAATGCGTGGCGCAGATAGGCGACGAGCGAGAGCCAGGCCGCGCTCTCGGCCGACGCGGTGCGCAGGCCGGGACTGTCGCGCGCACGATCGACCACGGCGGAAAATTCGTGCGGCGGGATTTTGGGCGCGAGGCGGTGCAGCGCGGCCTCGATGTCGGAACGCTTGGCCATCGATCCAGCATACATCCTTCGAGATGCGTCGGCGCAAGCGCGGCCCTTTAGGACGGTGATGAGGTTTTGAGGGATTTGCAAAATCGGCCGCACGGGCCTACACCCGCGCCGGGATTTGGGACGCGGCCCGTTATGGGCGTTTTGTGTTTGTGCATGCTGCCAAAAAGCATGCCCCGGCAATAAGGAGGACGGCATGGCGAAAAAACCCGGCACCAACCCCAAAGGCGAATTCGTGTTCTTCGACGTCGTCTATGAGGATGGCAGCCAGCGCTCCAACCGGCGCGTGCCTTCCGAACTGCTCGGCGGCCTCGACAAGGATGAGCCGGCGCGCGGCTTCATCATGGAACAGGACCGCGAGATCGCGGAGAAATCAGGCCGCGCCGCGCTGAAGATCCAGAGCATCAAGCGCAGCGACGGGAAGAAGAAATAAACGCTCCTTGTCATCCCGGGCCAAGCGCAGCGAGGACCCTGGGATCCATAACCCCAGTCTGTGAGTATGGATTCCGGGCTCGCTCGCAGTGCTCGCGCCCTGGAATGACAATCGGTTCACCGCCCACTGGCCAGCCGTTCGGCGAAATAATGCATGACCCTGCGATAAAGCTCGGAATTATTCCATTCGCGCATGGCCTGGAAATTCGCCGTGCCTTCGCCGAAAGGCTGGCCGCGCTGCCAGCCGTTGCTCTTCAAGAGGTTGGCGGTGGAGGCGAGCACATCGGGAACGCTGCGACGCAGGTCGATGCGGCCGTCGCCATCGTAATCAACACCGTACTTAATATAGTTCGACGGCAGGAACTGGGTCTGACCAAGCTCGCCGGCATAGGCGCCGATCATGGTATTGAGCGTGAGGTCGCCGCGCTGCAGGATTTTCAGCGCGGCGATCAGCTCGCCCTGGAACCGCTCGGTGCGGCGGCAATCATGCGCCATGGTGGCGAGCACGCGCACCACCGGCAGCTTGCCGATGTCGCCGGCACCGTAATCGCTTTCCAGGCCCCAGATCGCGACGAGCAATTCCTTCGGCACGCCGTATTGCGCCTCGACGCGCGCCAGCAGCTGGGCATGTTTCTGCAGCGCCTGCCGGCCACGGTTGACGCGGCTCGGGTTGACGCGGGTTGCGGTATATTCCTCGAAACTCTTGCGGAAAGTGCCGCGCTGGCGACGGTCGAAGGCCAGCACATTCTGATCGAGCGCGACGCCGGCGAAAGCCGTTTCGATCACCGCCCGCGAGACGCCCGCAGCCTGCGCCTCGCGCGCCATGGCGGCCAGAAAGGCATTGAAGTCGCCGCCGCATTGCGCCGCGCGCGCGGGCGCGGAAGCGAGCAGCAGAGCGAGGAAGGCGGGCAGGAAAGCAGCGAACAACAGCCTGATCATCTGGACCTCATTCTCCCCCGCGGCGTGGTTATGCCCCGGCTCCCTCCCCGCCTGCAAGCGGGGTAAGGACGAGCCCCCGCTCCTTCCCTGCATCACCCTCGTCATGCATTGGTCACCACGTCCATAACTTCTCACCCCAATCCCGCGGACACCGCTTGTGCCGCGCTCGAATTGCCGGCCGGGCGCTGGTAGAATGGGAATTGCAAGGCCGCCCCTGGGGGAAAACATGACAGCGAAACAGAAGCCAGTCGATCGTGCGGGCGCCTATGGCCCGCTCGTGGTCGGCCTCGTCATCCTGCTCCTGGCCGGCCTGCCGTTCGCCGCCTGGATGGACATGCGCAACCTGTCGGAGAATATCCTGCGCCGGCAGGCCGACGAGATCGGGCGCATCATCAACGACATGCGCAATTTCTACGCCACCGACGTGGTCGGCCGCGTGCTCGCCAACCACGAGGCGGTGCCGACCGCCAATTACCGCAACACGCCCGGCGGCATCCCGATCCCGGCCACGCTGTCGATCGAGCTCGGCAAGCTGATCACCTCGCGCAGCGAGGCGGTGAGATACCGCTTCGTCTCCGACCTGCCGTTCAAGGGCCGCGAAAACCACAACCTCGACGCCTTCGAAACCGGCGCGATCGTCGCGCTGCGGGCGGATCCGAAGACGTCGGTGGTGGAAGTGTCCGGCTCGATCTTCGACAGCAACATCCGCATGGCGGGACCGGTGATCATGGGCGCGGCCTGCGTCGCCTGCCACAACGCGCATCCCGACAGCCCGAAGAAGGACTGGAAGGTCGGCGACGTGCGCGGCATCCAGGAAATCTCCGTGCAGCAGCCGATCGCCGCCAATCTCCTGTCGTTCAAATATCTGCTGCTCTATTTCCTGCTCGCCGCACTGATCGGCATCATCTTCATCACGCTGCAGCGGAGACAGCAGAGCGGCCATCGCCGGCGCCAACCGCGAACTCACCGAAGCCAATGATTTCCTCGCCAGCATCTCGATGAAGATCGCGAAATATCTGTCGCCGCAGATCTACAAAAGCATCTTCTCCGGCCAGCGCGACGTGGCGATCGTCACCGAGCGCAAGAAGCTCACCATCTTCTTCTCCGACATCAAGGATTTCACCGCCACCACCGAGCGGCTGCAGCCGGAGGACCTCACCGCGCTGTTGAACGAATATCTCACCGCGATGTCGGCGATCGCGATGGAATATGGCGCCACTGTCGACAAGTTCATCGGCGACGCGGTGCTGGCGTTTTTCGGCGATCCGGAGACGCAGGGGGTGAGCGAGGACGCGCGGCAATGCCTGCTGATGGCGGTGGCGATGCAGCGGCGGATCACCCAGCTCAATGTCGAATGGCGCAACCGCGGCGTCGAAGATCCGTTCCGGGTGCGCATGGGCATCAACACCGGCTTCTGCAATGTCGGCAATTTCGGCAGCGACGACCGCATGGACTACACCATCATCGGCGCGGAGGCGAACCTTGCCGCGCGCCTGCAGTCGAGCGCGGAGCCGGGCGGCATCGTCATTTCCTACGAGACCTATGCGCTGGTGCGCGACATCGTGCGCGCGACGCCGCAGGAGCCGATCACGATGAAAGGCATCCGGCGGCAGATCGTGCCCTATGTGGTGGAAGGGCTGGTGAAGGAAATGCAGCAGCGGACGAGCGTGATCAGCGAGCATGGCACCGGCATCGATTTCTTCCTCGACCTCGAACTGCTCGACAAGAGCACGCGCGAGCGCACCCGCCGGCTGTTGCAGGAGGCGCTGACGGCGCTCGATAGCGCGGCCGCGGCCCGAGACGCCGTGAGCATCTCAATCCGGTTGTAGCAAGCTTAGGGAATGGATGATGACGACTTCGCTGGTGTCTGAGCGATCCAGATTCCACTCGGAGCCAGAAAGCATTCTCACAGATATCATAACATGCGTTTAAATTTCCCGCGATGCACGGAACACGGCGTTGGTAGCGCTGAATTCATTGCAATTCGCCTCCGCGAGAACGTGCGGATTGGGCCCGCCGACGGCCATCCGCTAGCCGCCGCGCCTCACGGCTTCGCCCCTTCATAATCATATTGTCTGCGCAACTCCGGCAGGAACCACTTGTCGCCGAGGCCGACGGCCTCGAGCGCCTTCTTGCCTTCCTCGAGCACCGGCGCGTTCGGGCGCTGGTGGCTCGGGATCACCTGCTTGAGTTTCGGATTGTTGGTCGCGAGCAGCTTCGCCACCATCGCGAATTCCTGCGCGGAGTTGGTGAGGCCAAGGATAACGACGTCGGGCTTGTAGATCTCGGCATAGAGCGCAAGCTCGCTGATCAGCGACGTATGGCCGTTGTAGAAAACGGTGAACCCGTTCTCGAAGAAGATGAGGAAGGCCGCGGCCGGGCCGCCGTCGGTGCCGTTCGGCAAGGTGTTGTCATGGTGGCTCGGCGGGAAGCGGAACTTCAAACCCTTCTGCTCGAACAGGTCGCCGATGCCGGCGCGCCGAAAGCTCTCCTGTTTCAGCCCCTTCTCGGCGATGAGCCAGCGGCCGAGCGGGCCGGGCGCGAGGACAAAGGCGCCGGAGACAAGATGCACCTCTTCCGGATTGCCCATGTCGTCGTTATGCGCATTCGGCACGAGGATGATGTCGGTGCGCGCGAGCGACTCCTTCGGGACGGGGCCGTCGGGATTGCCGAGCCAGGGGCTGGTGACGACAACGACGCCGTTCGGCGAGGTAAAGCGGTAGAATTCGTGCCCGAGCCATTCCAGCTTGACCTTGCCCGGCTCGGGCTGGGGCGCCGGTATCTGGCGCTGCAACTGCTGGGCGAAGCCGGCGGGCGCGGCAACGATCAGCCCGAGCAGGAGCGCGGTAAGGCTGCGATACAGCATGGTCAATCCCCTTTGTCCTGTCGGCGTGACCCGGTCACGCGGAAATGACCCATCACTGCGGTATTCCGCAGGCTACGCGCTGCGGAATAGCTTCAGTGCATGGTCATGCCGTTTAACACCCAATACGCCATCGTTATTCCGTTGACTGGGCGATACCGGGCCGTGTCATCCCGGATCCGGGGTGACGCCTGCACTGCGCCTATCGTCCCAGGAATACCGGGTTAAGCCGAAGCGGCCCCTCCGATCACATCAGTTCGCCGGCCAGGACCACGGAATGGAAGATGACGATTTCATTGGTGGCCGAGCGATTCATATCCACCCGGACCCAGTAATTATTCACGCTGAAATCGAATAGATGCAAGAAATTGGGCGACGAACGGGTGGTGCTTCCGGTTGGGTTGAAATCGTTGGAGTTGAACTGGCCCAGCACGACCGGCGTCACCGTGCCGATTTCCATTTGGAAAAGCCGCACCCGAATGAAGGCGCTCGGATTTGTCCCCGTCGAGTTGCGATAGGTAACCGAAAGGTTCCAGTTCGATATCGGCGTCTCGAACCGGGTGACCGGGCAATTCAGGGTTATCAAGTCGATATTGTCCGACGCATGATCAACGGAGGCGAGATTGTCCTTGATGCCGGCATCGACGGCAGCGCAATTATTGCCGGCCGTGCCCCAGAACCTTCGCCTGCGCGCCGCCGGCGAGGCCGAGGGTGACAAGCAAGGTGACAAGCAAGGAAGCGAGAAGCCGGGCGATCATCAGAAATACTCCCTGGTTGCCGCATGGCAGTGACGATATCACGGACCAGACCTTGCCGGAGGCCGCTTCGTCTTGCTCCTTACCCCGCGCGGCGTAACATCGCCGCTGTCGATAAACCCGATGGAGAGTATCCGCCATGATGATCCGCGTACTCGTCGTGATGGCCGCCCTGTGCTTGGCCGAATCCGCCCAGGCGCAAGTCGTCTGGAGCATGCCGGCCGGAAGCTGCGTTCCAACCGAAGCCACGATCGAGTCCGGCCGGTACAAGGTCAACACGGCATCGGTTCAGCACGCGGGAAACAAGGTCGGCCTGATCGTGCTGAATTGCCCGATTGCCCGGTTCGACAATCCCAAAACCGTCTGGAACCATCTGATGGAATATCAGGATTTGACCGGAACGGGCACGACCGCCCTGGTTCGGACCCGGCTGTACCGGCTGCCATTCGGCTCCGACACACCGATCCTGATGGCGACGGCAAATTCCAACGGCTTGCCCAGCACCACGTTCAACCTGATGTCTTCGCAGGAGTTCACCCACACATTCGATTTCGACCTAGCCACTTATTGGATTCGGGCGGAGCTGAACCGCGCCTCGAGCAGCGAGACCGTGGTGCTGCATTCGGTCCGGCTGACCGATAATGAGTGAGCTGCGGCCCGCTGCCCGGCATCGGCAGCAGGCGAAGCGCGCGCCCGCTAAACCGTGAACAAATTTTCCCATCTGTCCTTCGAGACGGGCTGCGCCCGCTCCTCAGGATGAGGCGGAGAGCGTTGCCGCTCATTTCGCTCTGGGCCCCCGCTTTCGCAGGGACGAGCGGGAGTCGTCACGAAGCATGCGGGAGAGGCCGCCGTTTGGCCGCTCAGTCATCGGGTACCAGGGCCACGGAATGGAAGATGACGGTCTGGTTGGTAGTCGAGCGATCCAAATCCACTCGGAGCCAGTAATTAAAGCTGATGAAATCGAACGAGTGCGTGAAAGCAGGCGTTGCAACGAAGTTATTTCCGGTAGTGGCGAAAGTGTTGGAGTTCGCCTCGACGATGAGGGCTGGAGCAAATGTGCCGGTTTGCATCCGATAAAGCCGCCACCGAACGAACGCCCCTTCGCCGGTCCCCGTCAAATCCCGATAGGTAAGTTGAAGTCTCCAGCCGGTTGTCAGGGTGGGAGCGAACCGGGTGACCGGGCAGTTCAGGGTTATCGCACCGAGATTATCCGGCGCATGCTGAACCGACGCGAGATTGACCTTGTGGCGTTCGTCCTTGATCGTGTCATCGTCCGGAACGCAGCTGTTGGCCGTGGTGCCCCAGAAACTCTGCGCCTGCGCGCCGCCAGCGAGGCAGATGGTGAAAAGCAAGGAAGAGAGAAGCCGGGCGATCATCGGAAATACTCCCTGGTTGCCGCATGGGCGTGATGGCATTGCGGATCATGCGCCCGCTGTCGGCCTGCGGCCAGCGGGTGAACTAGGCGCTCGCTTAAGCGTGAACAAATTTGGCGGCCCATCCTTCGAGATGCGGGCTGCGCCCGCTCCTCAGGATGAGGCCGAGAGCGTTGCCGCGCCTGCCCAAGGCCCGTTACAATTCCACCAGCCGCGCGGGTAACGAACGCGGCGCACAGGGAGGATACCGCCATGACGCCCGCACGCATCTTCGCCGTCCTGCTCGCCACCGCCGCCTTCGGCTTTAGCCCCGCGCAGGCGCAGCAGCCGGGCGTCACCGTCGACACCCATCTCGCCGCGGCGAAACAGGCCGCCGGCTTCGACTATACCGGCACGCTCGCGCGCATCTGCCTCGCGCCGCAGACCGCGCCCGGCCCCGACCGCGCGCCCGGC
Source organism: uncultured Alphaproteobacteria bacterium (assembly GCA_963802475.1). Classification (GTDB taxonomy): domain Bacteria; phylum Pseudomonadota; class Alphaproteobacteria; order Rhizobiales; family Xanthobacteraceae; genus CANKHA01. The sequence goes on along the minus strand of CAWDIZ010000009.1, from coordinate 17,045 downwards.
CCGCCGCCGCCGCGCGAGACCTGGGCCACCGAGCCGGCCAAGGTGTTCGACAATCTCTATTTCGTCGGCAGCAGGATCCATTCGGCCTGGGCGCTGACCTCGAGCGAGGGCATCATCCTGATCGACACGCTCTATGATTATGCCGCCGAGGAGCAGATCGCGGGCGGGTTGCGCAAGCTCGGGCTCGATCCGGCGAATGTGAAATACACCCTGATCAGCCACGGCCACGGCGACCATGTCGGCGGCGCGATGCTGATGCAGCAGAAATACAAGTCGCGCATCGTGATGGGCGAGAAGGACTGGGAGCTGGTCGAGCAATCGGTGCACCGCTTCCCGAACGGCAAGCCGACGCGCGACATGATCGCCAAGGACGGTGAGACGATCAGCCTCGGCGACGCCAGCGTGAAGCTGATCTCCACGCCCGGCCACACGCCGGACACCTATTCCTTCATCTTCCAGGTCAAGGACAAGGGCAAGCCGCTGACGGTGGCCTATAACGGCGGCACGGCGTTTAATTTCGTCAACGACGTGCCGCATTTCGACATCTACATCGCCAGCCAGCGCAAGATGGGCCAGGCCGCCGCCGACGCGGGCGCGACGGTGCTGCTCACCAACCATTCGGAATTCGACAATGCGGTCTCCAAGATCAAAATGATGGCCGCGCGCAAAGACGGCGAGCCCTCGCCGTTCGAATTGGGCGCCCGGGCGGTGACGCGCTATTTCAAGGTGACGGAGGAATGCGCGCAGGCGGCGCGGCTGAAGCTGGTCAACGCCGGGAAGACTTAGGCGCGTATATCCAACCTCTCCCCTCATGCTGAGGAGCGTTGCCCCGTTTAATATCGTGAGCTCGCAACAATTCCACCTCATCCTGAGGAGCAGCCGAAGGCTGCGTCTCGAAGGATGGGCAGCAGGTCGGGGCCCCGGAGATCGGCACTCTTGAGTGCGCAAGTCGGGCAAGCCCGACTTGCGATCTTCGAGTCGCGCATCCAAGTCGGCTATAGCCGACTTGGACACATAAATTTGTGCCGATCTCGGGTAGACCGGAAATCGGTGCGCTTCTCAGAATGAGGAGAAAGTTTGAGCGCGCGGCCACACTCTGCCACCGCCGATCCGGTGCCGATGAACTGCCGTTCACATTGCCGTCATGTCGGATAGGGAACGCTCCTTGCCGCCCGGGCGTTTCCCTTATGGGAATTCACCATCAAAGGAGGAACGTCATGCGCGCTGCGTTCAAAGCTGGATTATTCGCTGCGATGTTGCTGGCCGCGCCCGCCGCGGTGCAGGCCGGAACGTTGGAAGGCGCCGCGATCGGAGCCGGCACCGGCGCCGTGATCGCCGGACCGCCCGGCGCGGTTGTCGGCGGCGTGATCGGCGCCACGGTCGGCGGCCCGAATATCGTCACGCACCGGCATTATGCGAGAGCCCATCGGGTCTGCTGGCGCGACCGCCACAATATCCGCCACTGCCGCTGGCGCTAAGCAACAGAGCTGAATAATAGGAAAGAGCCGCGCCGGATGTCCGGCGTGGCTCCTTTTTTCGACAATCGAGCAAAAGAAAAGAGGCCACCGCCTTTGGCTATCCCCGCGAGCGCGTGTTTTGAACAGCGGGCCTCTCGGCCTTTGGCTATCCGCGACAGACGCCGTGTTGAACGGCGGGCAATGACCTCTAATTGTATAAACCCGGGCGCCGGAATCGTTCCCGGGCCGAGCAGATCCGGAGTGCCGATCTCCGGGCAGCCCTCGGCTGCCCGCGTCAACCCGCCAGCTTGTCGAATTCTTCGAGCGTGACCGCGGGCGAAGTGGCGAAGGCAATCCCGGTCAGTTTCGCCAAGGCCGCCGAGGTGGCCATCGCCTTGGCGGTATCCGGCAGGTCGACGATCAGCACAAGATCGGTCCCGCCCAGCATCGCATAGCCGGCTTTCAGCTCGCCGCCGTTCTTCTTGATCAGCGCTTTCGCCTCTTCCGAACGCTTGGCGCTGATGCCCTTGATGCCTTCAGCCGAATATCTTCCGAACATCACATAAGTAGCCATGACGACATCTCCTCTGTCTGGGGGAAGGAGCTGGCGCCCATTATAGGCTAAGGCGGGGGCCGAAAGAATATCCCCCCGGCGCCCGGGTAACGGCCACCTAGTCGCCCGCCGCCCGGCAATTTCATTTCCTGAAGTGGACGATGGTGCTGCGGTGATCAAAAGCCGTTTGCCCGCCGTTGAAACTTCGAAACTGCATCTTGATCGCGTGAGTCCCCGGACCGACATTGGGACAGATGAAATTAAACGCGCTCGCCCGAAGGTCGGTTGAGGTGGCGAAATAAGTGTCGCCTTTGGGTTCGCAGACCGTGCTGTCATCGAGCAACACCCGTACAATCATGGCGTTGCCCCCCAAACTGTTCGCCGATTGTCCTTGGGTCCCTCGCAAATGAACGAATTCGTTCACCGCTTGGAAACCATGGCGGCCCGCCTGCGGCTAGTGCCGATGTATAATGTCGCCAGGAGAACCCCGGCGCGACGCAACGACGATGGCCGGTGCGCAGGAGCCAAGGGCGCAACAAAAAAGGCGGGCTTTCCGCCCGCCGTTCTTAAGTGATGAATGCCCTTCGCGGGAGCGATGCGCGAGTCCCGACGCTCCGCTCACGTCTGAAATGAGAACACCTTCTTCCAGTCGCTTTTCATGTTGACGACGGTCCATTTGTTGATCGCAGCGGCGTCGAGCGCCTTGTCGAGCTTTCCGAAATGCGATTGGCGGTCATAGGCATATTCCCGCTCGGCATCGGTATGATGCACGATCAGGCCGAAGCGCCGGCCGCCGCTCATTGTCGTCCATTGCAACATTTCCAGATCGCCATCGGAGTTGCCGAACGCGGCGATCGGGCGGCGGCCGATATGCTCGTTGATACCGACGGGTTTGCCCGCTGCGTCGTCGATGAAATTGATTTCCGGCAGGCGGAACAGCGTCGGCCGGCCGTCGCGCATCTGAAACTTTGTCTTGATCGATGAGCCTACGACCTGTTCCGGGGGAATGCCGTATATCTTCTCCGTCCAGGGCCGCATGAACTCGATCCCGCCGCCGGACACTATGAATGTTTTGAACCCGCTTGCGCGCAGATAGGCGAGCAACTCGAGCATCGGCTGGTAGACCAGTTCAGTATAAGGCCGCTTGAACCGTGCATCGCGCGCGGCCCCGAGCCAGTCCGAAGTGATCTTCTCGAACTCCTCCGTCGTCATGCCGGCGTGCGTCGCCGCCATCAGCTCCACAAGGCCCTTTTCACCGGAGGCCGCAAGCGCCTTCATGTCATGATCCAGCACCGCCTGGAATGGCTGTTTTGTCTTCCAGTCCGGGTTCTGCGGAGCCAACGCCTTGACGCGATCGAGGACGAAAGCGAGCTGCACATACATCGGCTGCTCGATCCAGAGCGTGCCGTCGTTGTCGAAAGTGGCGATGCGCTGGTCTGGGGGAACGAAGTCGGGTCTACCTGCCGTCGTGACCGCTGCAACAAAATCGGTGATCGATTGCTTCGTCGCACCGTCGTTCCAGGATGGGAGTGGGTCCGCGCCCTGCGCCGAAGCCGGTATTGAACGAAGTGGTCCCAAAAGAACGGGTAACGCGGCGAACGCCGAGACGAGCGAGCGCCGGCTGATGTTGCCGAAACCTGATAAAGGCTGTTTCATTTTCATCTCCATCTTTACGCGTAGATGTGAATACCTTCCGAGTGCATCCTGTTAGCAAGGCGGATAGGGCTAATATCCGCAGTACGCGCGTCGATAACCCGCGTGCATCAATTGCTTGACGGTGGATTTCTCAGCTTCTCCATTGCCTGTTCGACTCCGAACGAGCCGGGCCTCTGGCGCGGCGGAAACTGCTGGAAGCTCATCAGGTGCTGGCCGACGATCGCCTGCGCCGGCACGAGCACGAAGGCGTGCTCGACGAACCACTTCACATAGTCGCCAGCCTCGTGCTGGGCTCGCTCGAACGGGTCGGATCGCAGGTTGAACAGCGACGGCAGGCGCAACGGGATCAACGGCTGCGCCCACACATCGAGTCCATGCGCCTTCTGCTCCATGAACACGCCCTTCCACTGGTCGTAGCGAAGTCCGGCCAGATTGCCGTCATCGGTCCAGTAGAAGAATTCGCGACGTTTGCTTGGGCCTTTGCCGGTCAACACATCGCGCTGGTCATAGCCGTCGAGGTGAACCTTGAAATTTTTGCCCGCCGCGTCGTAACCCTGCAGCAGTTTGTTCTTCACATCCGGCTCACCCGCCGCGGCGGCGAGTGTTGTTGCCCAATCCTCCGCCGAGAAAATTCGTTGATCTCGGTGCGCGGTGGCACTTGGCCCGGCCAGCGGATCATGGCCGGCACGCGATAGCCGCCTTCCCAGTTGGTATTCTTCTCGCCGCGGAACGGGGTGGTGCCGCCGTCGGGCCATGAGAACGTCTCGGCGCCATTGTCGGTCGTGTAGATGACGATCGTATTGTTGGCGATGCCGAGGTCGTCGAGCTTTTTCAGAATTTCCCCGACTTGTCCGTCATGCTCGACCATTCCATCCGGATAGATCCCGAGGCCCGTCTTGCCCTGCGACTCCGGCTTGAGGCGAGTCCAGATATGCATGCGGCTTGGATTGAACCAGACAAAAAACGGTTTCCGATCGCGGTTCGCCTGGTCGATGAAGTCAATCGAGGCCTTAAGAAACTCACCGTCGATCGTCTCCATCCGCTTCTTGGTGAGCGGGCCGGTATCCTCACACTTTTGTTTGCCCCACGTGCCGAAGCGCGGGTCGTCGCCCGGTGTGACGGTCGCGGTCGCGACGCATTTCATCACGCCGCGTGGACCGAACTGTGCCTTGAAAGCCGGGTTCTTCGGATAGTCCGGATGCTCCGGCTCATCTTCGGCGTTAAGATGATAGAGGTTGCCGAAAAACTCGTCGAAGCCGTGAACGGTCGGCAGAAATTCGTTGCGGTCGCCGAGATGGTTCTTACCGAATTGGCCGGTCGCATAGCCCTGCGGCTTGAGCAGCTCGGCAATGGTCGGGTCTTTCTCCGAAAGGCCTTCTTTTGCGGCCGGTAGCCCGACCTTCAGCAGGCCGGTGCGCAGCGGAGATTGGCCGGTGATGAACGCGGCGCGACCCGCGGTGCAGGATTGCTGCCCGTAGTAATCGGTGAAGATCGCACCCTCATTGGCGATGCGGTCGATGTTGGGCGTGCGATAGCCCATCATGCCGCGATTGTAGGCGCTGATGTTCCAGTAGCCGATGTCGTCCCCCATGATGACGAGGATGTTCGGCTTTTGCGCCGGCTGCGCGGATACCGGTGACGATGCTGTGGCGGCAACCGAGGCGAGCAACGCGAGGCATGTGTTTCTGATGAGTGACATCGGTTGTGACCTCTTACCGAGTCTGACAAAGCGGGCGCCCAGAAAGGGCGCCCGCCATGTTCGCGTCAGCGGTCAGTCCGACCGGGTTTTCGTGTTCTTGAGCTGCGCCATGACCTGCTCGAGGTTGTAGCTCGCCGGGTCCTGCATCGGCGCGAACTCCTTGTAGGACTCCAGCTCCTTCAGCCACAGCGCCTGGCCGATTGGCAGCATGTTCCAATCGTAGATGTAGGCGGTGGAAGGAGAGCCGATCGTGCCGCCCAGGCCCATGAGCGTCTTGTATTGAGAACCGATCGAGGTCTCGAAGGGATCACGCTTGATATTGACGACTTGGGCCCAGGCAAAGGGGAGCACGCCCGAAACAAAGCCCGCCGGGTTGTCGGATACCATCGCGAAGTAGATCTTCCAGTTCTTGTAGCGAACCGCCGACGGGTCCTTGCCCGAATAGTAGAAGAAGGTATCGCGCGCCGACTTTTCCGAACGCCCGGCGAGGTATTCGGTCTGGTCAAAGCCATCGAGCTTGGTCTTGACGATGCCCGGATAACTACCGGCCATGATCCGCTTGTTCAGTGCATCACCCTTGTCTCCGCCGGCGATGTTGACGAGCGTCGGCAGCCAGTCGAGCGCCGCGAACATCTCGTTCTTGACCGTGCCCGGCTTGATGACGCCCGGCCAGCGAACGAGCAGCGGAGCGCGCATGCCGCCTTCCCAGGTGCTCAGCTTGCCGCCCTTGAAGGGCGTGGTGCCGCCGTCCGGGAAGGTGATCGTCTCGGCACCGTTGTCGGTGGTGAACACGACGACGGTGTTGTTGAGCTGGCCCATGTCCTCCAGCTTCTTCAGGACAACGCCGATGTTGTCATCCATCTGCTTCATGCCGGCTTCGTTGAGGCCCCAGTCCTTGCCGCCGGGCTCACCGATCATGCTCTCATACTTCGGCGGCAGCACGGTGGTGATGTGCATGCGTGCCGGGTTGTACCAGACGAAGAACGGCTTGTTGGTCTTTTTCGGGTCGTTGCGGTCGAGGAAGTCGACGACCTTGCCGGAGATTTCCTCGTCCACCGTCTTCGAACGCTCGAGGGTCAGTGGTCCCTCGTCCGTGCACGTCATGTTCTTGGCCGTGCCGTCGGAGGACTTGCACGCGAGCACCGGACGCGGAGGCGTCAGGCAGACCGTGGTTCTCGGGTCCACCGCGCCTGGGACTTCTGCCAAGCCGGGGACTGGCGTGTTCCTGCACGGTGGCGCGAGGGTCTGCTGGGTCGGAGTCTTGTTGATATCGGGGAAGCTCACGCCCTGCATCGCGTCGAGATGATACAGGTAGCCCCAGAACTCTTGGAAGCCGTGCGCGGTCGGCAGCGCATCGGTGTGATCGCCCAGATGGTTCTTGCCGAACTCGCCGGTGTTGTAGCCGAGATCGAGAAGGAATTTGGCGACCGCCGGCGTGCCGGGACGCAGATAGGACGGGCTGCCCGGCAGTTGTGGGGGGATCATGCCGGTGCGCAGCGGATGCATGCCGGTGAAGAAGGCGTTGCGCCCCGCCGTGCAGCTCTGCTCGGCGTAGTAATGCCAGAAGATCGCGCCTTCACTGCCGATGCGATCGATGTTCGGCGTCTCGCCGACCATCAGCCCACGGTGATAGATGCCCGGCTGCATAATGCCGATGTCGTCACCCATGATGAAAAGGATGTTCGGCTTCTGCTGTTGCTGCTGCTGCTGTTGTTGTGCAGACGCCGGCGTGCTCGCCGCACCGGCCAGCGACAGCGACATCAGCGTCGCTGCGCCAATCACCTTGGCGCAGGATTGCTTATAACGGGCGACCGTCGCCTTTAGCGCGGCCGGCGTTCCACTTTTCAAAATGCATTTCGTCATGACGTTACTCTCCTGTGTGTGGTGCATCATTGGCTCCTCGCCTGATGCATCGGAATCCAAGATGGCTTGTGGAAGTGTCGACCGGCTCCGCGTGTCGCGCGGCCGGCCGGTAGCGCCGGCAATAATTCGGCGCGCAGAGATGCGAGCCGCCTTTGATGACCTTGCGTGGAATCTTCACGTTGGTCGTTCTTGGGTCGTAGCTGCCGTCCTCACGTCCGCCACGCGGATTTTCGGGAATGCAACACGCCTTCTTGGCGTCGGCTTCGTGCTTGGACGAGTACCAATCGCTGGTCCACTCCCAGACGTTGCCGATCATGTCGTGGAGGCCGTAGCCATTCGGGGGAAACGCGGTGACCGGCGAGGTCCGTTCGAAGCCGTCGTCGTTGTTGTTCTCGTACGGGAAGTTGCCTTGCCAGGTATTGGCCATGTGGATGCCGCCGGGCGTGAACTCCACGCCCCAGGCGAATTCCGCGTCTTCCAGTCCTCCGCGCGCGGCAAATTCCCATTCGGCTTCGGTGGGCAGGTCCTTGCCGGCCCATTGCGCGTAAGCCAGCGCATCGCCGAATGTCACATGCACGACAGGATGATTGTCGAGCGCGTTGATATTGGTGCCGGGGCCGTATGGATGCCGCCAGGTCGCGCCCTTGGCGAATGTCCACCACTGGCTGAAGTCGCGCAAACTGACCGCGTGCTTCGGCGGCGTGAACATCAGCGAGCCCGCGTAGATCATGTGCGGCAAGATGCCGGGATAGTCCTTCGGATCCGGCACCAGTTCGGCAAAAGTGATGTGACCGGTCTCGCGCACGAATTCCTTGAATTGCCGGTTGGTCACCGGCGTGCGGTCCATCCAGAAGGCATCGACGGTGACGCGGTGGACCGGCGCCTCTTCCGGATAATGCTTGTCGGAGCCCATGCGAAACGTGCCGCCCGGAACGGAGATCATGCCGGTCGGCAAGTCGTGACGGCGCTCGGGCGCTCTCGCTGGAAGCTCCAGCTGCGTCAGTATCGTCATGCTGCAAAGCTACGCCCGCGGCTATGCGAAAATCGAGTTGTACCGTGGGCCAATAACAGCCGTGCCGCGCACGGGTTTGTCACAATCGATAATCCATATTGTGAGTCAGTTTTTCTTTATTTGCTCCGGGTTTCTTGTCGACCAGAGCCGCCGTGCCGCCATTGCCGAAACCGGCGTGGACTCCGGATCCTGAAGGGGGAAACTCCTTGTAGGATGGCGCACAGCAATACTTCGACTGGTTCAAGTTCGAATTCTGGCGATACGTTTTCGTTCAGCAAAAGGTCGAAGAGCTGGCAAAGACCGCCATCGAATTCCCGCCGATGCAGAGGGTGCCAGCTTCAACCTCGCGTGCCACGTCCGACTTCGAGGGAAACACGAGCGCGGCTTCCTCGCCAGCTTCCTCTAGGGCTTCCTTGATGATGTCGACGGCAAGGTCTGACAACGGCACGGTCTGCCGCGTAGGATGGTAAAAAAATACAAGCATTTTTCCTTGCCAAATTTTTTTCTGGTGAATGCTTTCCATCATTCGGATGTGGCAAAAGTGGTACAGCAGCGCGGAATTGAATAGTTGAGATTTGTCTTTGTTCTCCGGTTCGTTGTAACCTGTTATCGTCAAGTTATGAAGACGTAGACTTTGCTTCGGGGGGCGCTCGTGATAACGCTTTTCCTAGCAGGCATTGCGGCTCTTGAATTATTCGGGGCGTCAGCTTTTGCAGCAGACGTGCCCACTAAATCCCCAGCCAACAAGACTCCAATCGCAGCGCCCCCCTACAACTGGTCTGGATTTTACTTGGGTGCCAACTTTGGCGGAGCTTGGACGAACGTCAGCCTGAATATTCCCGGCAACAGTTTTCACGGCGGCTTCACCGAGTTCATCGGCGGCGTCCAGGCTGGCTATAATATCCAAGCGGGTCATCTTCTATTTGGTATCGAAGGCGATTTTGATTGGGCAAGTTTCAATCATTCCGGCCTTCCGGTTCCGACGGTAGCTTCTGTGAGCCACCACTGGATCAGCACAGTGGCAGGCCGCGTTGGTCTCGTGAATGACCGCTGGCTCGTATTCGCCAAGCTGGGCGGCGGTTGGGTGCAAAGCGACGCTACTGTGAACGTCCCTGGCTCGCCGAGCCGGAACGAGTCCAATACCAGCGGTGGCTGGCTGATTGGTGGCGGCATCGAGTACGGCTTCAAGGCGAATTGGACCGTCAAACTCGAGTACGACTATCTTGCACTGTCAAGTTGGCATTCGACCACGTTCCCGGCGGTGGGATTGAACCGCGACGTTCAAATGATCAAGGCCGGCATCAACTATAAGTTCGAGACCGGCTACGCCGGGGCCGAGCCGTCGCGCGCCGGTCATCCCGGCGCGCCTGCAAAAGATGAAGACTTGCAGACGGCGTCACAAAACCCGATCGCCGATCTCGTCAGCCTGCCGTTCCAGAGCAACACCAATTTCAATTCCGGGCCGTTCAATCGCACGCAGGAAGTATTCAACATTCAGCCCGTCGTTCCGATGCACTTAGGCCATGACTGGAACGTGATCTCGCGCACCATCATTCCGTTGCTGAGCCAACCGAGTCCGTTCTTCGACAGCAACACCAATGGCATTGGCGACATTACGCAATCGTTGTTTTTGTCACCCGCTCACCCGGGCAAACTCATCTGGGGCGTCGGACCGGTTTTCACCATTCCGTCCGCGAATGATCCTATTCTCGGAACTGGCAAATTCCTGCTCGGCCCAACGGCCGTCTTCCTGATGACACCAAAACCTTGGGTGCTCGGTGTGTTGCTCAACAATCAGTGGTCGGTCGGCGGCGATCCGTTGCGGCCGCCCGTGAACGCCTTCCTTGCCCAACCCTTCGTCAACTACAACATGGCGCATGGCTGGTATTTGACCTCATCACCCGTCATCACAGCGAACTGGCTCGCGGCATCCAGTGAGAAATGGACCGTTCCGATCGGTGGCGGCTTCGGTCGCCTGTTTAAAGTGGGTGATCAACCGGTGAACGCGCAGATCCAAGCCTTTTACAACGTGGAGCGTCCGACCGACGCGGCAACCTGGCAATTGCGAGCCTCGGTCACGCTTCTGTTCCCGGTGAATTAACAAGCGCAGCGCACCGTTCATGCCCGTCAGGCTTCGCTAAGATGATCGAGCGCCCGTAGTAAAGGCCCGCCGTGCAGGATAAAAGCTTTGTGCGCCCGCGGCACTTCTACCTTCGTATCAACAGAACCGAAGCACCGCTCACCAACAGTACTTCGCCCTTACCTTCATGCGCAAAAGATGGTCAGGGCCGCGACGAGATATGTGGAGACGTGCAGCCTCATGACCAGAACCCCGCGGTCCGTTCGATCGCCCAATAAGCGGAGATCGCGCCGATGAGGTAGGCGACAGTAACCTCTGCCCGGCCGAATGCCATCTGCCCCGAGGCCGGCCGCGGGCGTTCGTAAACTTGCTGCACGGTCCATCCGAGCAGCATAACGCAAGCCACGAAAGCCAGTTGTCCTACTTCGACGCCAAGGTTGAAGAAGAGCAGCGCCCATGGAATCGCATGTTGCGGCAAACCCACGGCGTTCAGTGCGCTGGCAAAGCCGAGACCATGCAGGAGCCCAAAAGCGAAGGCGACCAGCCATGGCCATTGCAACGTCAGGCTCGGATGACCGCGGCGCGCGTTCAGGATCTCTGCTGCGACAAACATGATGCTGAGTGCGATCGCCGTCTCGACGGGCGGCCCGGGCACATGTACGAAGCCGAGCGTCGCGGCAGCGAGCGTCATGCTGTGTGCAATAGTGAACGCTGTAACCGTAACCGCAACGCGCTGCCATGTCCGCACCAGAATAACGAGCGCCAGGACAAACAGCAGATGGTCGAGGCCGAAGAGAATGTGCTCGATGCCGAGAGCGAGATAGGTGAGAGCGACTTCGCCTACCGCCGGCGTCGCCTTGATCGTTAACTCGGTTCTCGTCGGGGTCAGTCGTTCGGTCTGGGTCGTACCTCCGAGTTTTTCGACGCGCACGAGTACATCGGTAAGCGTCGCAGACAGGCCTTCGATTGCGATGCGCTCGCCAGTAAAGCCGCCGTCGCGCTTGACCGTCCGACGCTCAACATAAGCGCCACCGGCGAACTCCGCCCGTGGCGGTACAACCTCCTGCGTTCCCTCCGGCAGACTGACATAGATCCCGAGCCGCAACGCCTCGCCGAGCGCCGGGACTTTGAACAGCAGGTCAAAGGTGTCAGGAGCCGTCTGGCGTAGCTCCAGGTAACCTGGGCGTAACTCATGCGCCTGGACGGCGCAGGCGGATACCGCCCCAAGGAAGCCGAGCAGGAGCAGAAGGCGTTTCACCGCACTGCTCGCGCAGTTTGGTGGGCTTGCGCCTCGCTCCGCGCGTGCGGCGTCTCGATGGCGATATCGTAGCGCCGTCGCAGCGCACGATAAAACTCTTCAAGGTTCTCGGTGCGGCGCGTGTTTGCCCATTCCCGCTCAACGGCCGGGCGGACCGCATCGAGCGGCGGCAGAGTTCCCTGCGCGCGCCCGTCGATAAATATGAAGTGCAGGCCGTAGCCCGACGGAATGGGTCCTTGCCAGCGGCCCATCGGCACACCAAAGATCCTCTCGGCAAAATCTTTGCCGAAGGTGCGAACCGCGTCGCTCTTGAACATCGCGCGAAAACTGTCGCCAAGCAGAAAGGCGTCGCCGAGGCCGATCTCTCGGTCCTCCTTGCTCGCCAGCTTTGCGCCGATTTCCTCGGCGCATTGCTCCAGCGCCTCCCCGCGCGCCGAACTGAGGAACACATGGCGGAATGTCACGTTGTCTTCGTTTCGGAACCGGTCCTGGTGCGAAGCGAGATAGGCATTGAGTTCGCCATCGGTCGGTTTGGCTGCCGCAGTGTCTTCGGCCAAGAACTCCATTTTTTGTCGGATGCGGCGGCGGATGACGATGTCGTCCCCGTCGAGTTCCGAGTGCCTTGCCTTCGCGGTAGTAGACCTCATCGCGGATGGAGTCCTCAATGAGGCCTGTTAGCTCCTCCGGCGTCGGTTGACGCTGCCGGGTCCGGGCAAAGAGCTGTTGCAGATTGGCGATCTGCGCGGCAGAAACGACGATTTTCTGCCTTTCTTCGGATTGCTTCGTGCCAAAAAGGCCGTAGAGGCCGAACAGCGCCATCCCCAATACGACGAAGTGCAGCAACGGCTCCTTCAGCAGGCGCGTCACGGCGTGTACCAGATCGGCGAGGTATAGGCCCTGTCCTGGATCGAACTCGGCGCTTCGGGAGGCGGTTTCGTCCCGAAGAACTGCGGCGTCGTACGTCGTCCAGCGCGGCGTCGGGATTTCGAGCACGCGCACGTAATAGAAGGCGCGCTCACTCCGGTTGAATTCCGGATCGCGCCAATAGCCCGCCAGGAGCGGTGCGCCGATCGTATTCGTGTACGTCGCCTGTGCGACATTCACGGTATTGCCGACGGGGGGCAGCTTGCCGTCAGGCCCCGGCTTGCGATCTCCCGACCAAACGACATCGTAGACTTTTTCCTTCAGTTCGCCCTTCGCATCCATCCATCCCTTTACGACCTGGATGCGGTCGAGATTGGCGCCGTCGGCATCGCGCAGCGCGCGGATCACGAATGCCGGCGCTTTTCCTTCCGGGGCGGCCGAAAGGTCGCCGCCCATTGGCACGCCCGTGCTGTAGCCGTACTGGGCGAAATCGTGCCGTTGCACGTCGTCCGCCACGAAGTCGAATCCGGCGAAGACGCGGACTAATAGCCGCGTGCCGGTCGTGGCGTAGACCTCCTTGCGCGCCATGGCGTCCCACAGCGCCTCGCGCGTGTTGTCTGTCGCCCACACGGCCGCGAGGCCAGATGCGCTGCCTTGCCAAACATACTGCCTCGCCTTGGGGTCCGGATTGAAGCGCCCCGTGGCCACCTCGAAGAACCGCTCGGGCCTGGCAGACGGCTCCAGCGGCGCGAGCTTTCCGAAGAAGTTGTCTTCTGTTGATGTTGAAAGGGCGGTGTGGGAATCGGTTGACCCGACCATCCCGAACTTGAAAGGGTTCACGCCAAGCTGCTCTTCGTATTTCAGGCCGCGCTTCAGCGCTTCGCGCGCGTATTCCCGCGGCAGCATGTCGGGTGTGTGCTGGCCGGCTCCGAAGCTGCCTTTGTCCCACGTCTCGAAGTCGGAAAACTCGTCGTTCGGCGACAGAGCCGGATGGGCCTCGCCGTCACCCTTCGACTGTGTGACTTCGTAGATCGGCTCCCAGCGCATGCGCTGTGCGGCATAGTCGCGGTCGATAGGCTTCTTCGTAGTGAGCGTCACGTCGTCGAACATCAGCCCGAGTGACAGATTGCCATTGTGCGGGATGGCGAGGACCTTTCCGCCGCTCCGCTGCTCATAGCTCGCCATCCATTTCCATAGATCCTCCGGATCGACGCTGTCGTATTGCGAGAACGGAATGATCTGATCGGCCTTTGCCTTGCCATCGCGGAAAATGACGTTGCGGTGCAGGTTGTTGCCGTCGGGCGACGATGTCCACTCGTATCCAATCAAGGCGGTGAACTTCCCGGGATCATTGTATTTCTCGGCCGCCGCAGTGAGGCGTTCCCAGAAGGTACGCGTCAGCGCCTCGTTTCCTTTGAGCGGATCAATCCGATCAATCATGGCCTGGCCCCAAGCATTGTAGGCCTCGCCGCCCTTGCCGCTTTTGACCAGGTCGTGAACGGTCCTGCCCCAGCTCGTCCTGAGCAGGTCGACATTCAACTCCGCGATCATGTTGGCCAGGCCAAGGTTCTCGGCATGATCGGTGATGACCAGGAAGTCGAGTGGACGCTGCAGCCGCGCGCGCAGCCCCGTGTTGGAAGTGACCTCTTCGCCACGGGCAAAGCGATAGGCCTCGTCCGGACCGAGGCGTGTGCCAAACATGCCGGCGTCGGTGGAATAGGAGGTATGCAGGTGCGTATCGCCGAAATAAACTCGGTCGGGGAAGCCCTTGATGAGGTACGGGGAATACTCGCGCTTCCCAATCGTTGTCTTCCCAGGGTCTAGGTTCACATCCTGCGCCGCGGCGTTCGGTGACAAAGCGATAGCTCCGGCGACGGCCAGCGCGGAGACTGCAACCCTAACGTTGAGCTTCATAGCTTCCTCCAGAGGTTTGAGTGCATCAGTTATTGGAATCGACAAGCCGCTTGCTCCCGCCCGCTGTGGGTCGAGCGCCGCCGCCGAACACCAGCCCGCCGCCAGGGCGGAAAGCATCAGCTTGGCGAGTGATTTCATGACCATGGGATCCCCTTTCTCGAAATGATCCGGACACTAAGCAAATGCGCTCATGCGCTCGATCAGCCAGAACGCGGCGATGGAACCGATCGCATAGGCCGGCACGGCCTCCAGCCAGCGCGGCCTGGCGTGCAGGGCCTGCCGACCGACCCACAGCAGCGCGAGGACGGCCGTCACGAAAGCAGCTGGCCCGCTTCAACACCCAGGTTGAACGACAGCAAAGCCAGCGGAATTCGATCTGGGGAAGGCCGACTTCTGCGAGCGCGCCGGCAAATCCTAACCCATGCAGGAGCCCGAAGCAGAGAGCGACCAGCCACGGGCAGCGCGCCGTGAGACCGGCATCGCCGCGACTTTGGCGCGCCAGCTCGCTGGCAAGGAAGAGGATGCTCAAGGCGATGACCGCTTCCACTGGCGCCTGCGGCACATGCACGAAGCCGAGCGTCGCGGCGGCAAGCGTCACGCTATGGGCGACCGTGAACGCGGTGATGGTCTTGACCAGCAAGCCCAGGCTCCGAACGATGAAGACGAGCCCGAGCACGAAGAGCAGATGATCGATGCCGCCGAGGATGTGCCCGACGCCGAGCACGAAATAATCGCTTCCCACTTCGAGCACCGGCCGACGTCTGGCGACGACGACGGCCGGCGAGGCCGGCTTGAGCAAATTCGTCTGCACGCGCCCATCGAGGAACTCGATGCGCACCAGTACGTCGGTCCTGGTGGCGGGCAAGCCTTCGACGGCAAGGCGCTGGCCGATCAGGCCGGTCGGGCCGCAATCGATGACGCGCCGCTCGACGATGGCCCCCGGCACCAGCTGCGGACTGACGGGCAGCGCATCGTGGCACGCCGCGGGCCAGCGCGGCGCCAAAGCCACCCCGATCGCCCAATGCCGGACGTTTCCACAGCACCTCGAAGCGGCCGGGGGAGATCTCGCCGGCCTGAAGATAGGCAGGGCGCGACTCGTGAGCGCCGAGAGGTGGCGCCCACAGCAGCAATGCCATCAGGAGGGACAGTCGCCGAAGCATCACGGCGCCGCTCCCTGCCTCGCCTCGCCGGTGGCGAGATCGAAATATCGCTGCGCCTCGTCGGCGACCACGACGTCATACCGCTTGCGCAACTGTCGATAGACGGCCTCGTTGGCCTGTTGCTGCTGCTCGAAGAGCCAATCGCGCTGGATTTGTTCTCTGACATCGGCCAGCGCCGGTGCCTGCGCTGGGACACGCTGGTCGATTTGACGAGATGCCAGCCATAGGCGAGCCGATCGGTCCTTGCCACTCCGTTCCTGACACTGTGAGCAGCGTCTTGCAAAGTCGGCGCCGAAGATCTGTGCGATCTCTTGCGGCGTCTTGCTGGCATATCGGTCCTCCAGCAAGGTTTGATCGCCAAGCTGCCGGCTTGCCATATCGGCGGAACCGTTGCGGAGTGCGCCAGCACGCGTGCCGCATCGTCCTGCGCGCTGGCGCGCTTGCCGGGATTGAAATAGAGCTGCGAAAATGACAGTCGCTCCGGCACCAGGTAGCGCTCGTCGTGCGCCGCGAAGAACGCAGCCAATTCCGCGTCCGTCGGCGTGCGTGCTGCCGTGATGTCTTCCGTCAGAAACTCGAGCTTCTGCGCAGGCGGCTCTTGATGATCGTATCGTCGCTCTCGAGCCCCATCGCGAGCGCCTCGCGATAGAGCACTGTCTGGCGGATCTGCGTGTCGATAAGACTCCTCAGTTCCTCCGCCGTGGGCGGCCGCTGCCATTTGTTCACCCAGGTCGCGCGCAGCTGTTCGATATCGCCAGCGGTGATCTCGATCCGGTTCTTGGCGTTCGCTGAAGGCCTGTCGGCGATCAGCCCGTAAAACGCGAAAATGGTTGCGCCAATGACAAGAAAATGGGTAAGCGGCTCGCGGATCAACGCCAGCACGAGAGAGCGGCGTGGTCTCATCGATGGGTTTCCTGCAGCTGGGATCGAATTCATCGCCCTCGCGGCAGCCGCCGCCGCGCCGTCGCCGAAGCCGCGCTCGATGCCGCGCCGGCGCGGCCCGCCGGTCCACGATAGAATTCCTGGCTCCAGAGGACTCGCTGCGGCAGCGGCAATACGCCGCCGCGTCCTGAACGCGATCCATCCACTCGGCATTCGCCGATGTCTTCCCCATGAACGAAGGCGCCAGAGATCAACAGGAGACCATTGTCGGCAAGCCGGCGACGCGTGCCTCGTGCCATTTGCAGCATGTTCCAGTTCGAATGTTCTTCTGCCGGCAACGCCAGTAGGTCTTCCCGAATACCGGCGAGGTGGCGGCGTCCTGAGGGACTGCGTTCTGCATGCTGACGGCTCGCCGGAGCAAGTTACGCTGAACAAGACTCTAGACACGAATCGCGCCGGCGACCGTTCCCTCAGGATCGACAAGATTCTTCATTCGAAGCGACTGGAAAGCTGACCGTCGACGTAGCGCTGGTTCCCGTCCATCAACGCCTTGAGGGCGGCCTCCTGCGGCTCGTGCGGAAAAACGTTTCCATCCGTGCCTACTTGTGTTCGACGCCATCGACAACAAAATACACTCCGCGCCGTCA
>CAWDIZ010000008.1:0-37850 GCA_963802475.1 uncultured Alphaproteobacteria bacterium | reverse complement strand
GGCACCATCGGCGAGATTTTCGGGGGAAATCCGCCGCACAATCCGTCGGTGCCCCCGCCCAAGCCTGGTCTGTCGCCTGTACGCTGGACGCGTGGCGTCTGCTCAGTCAGACGCAGCAGACGAAGCAGACTGGATCGGCGAGATAGCCGCCGGAGGGAGCCGGTCACCGATGCCGCAAGTTCTTGACGCTGAAAAGCGACGCATCGAGGAGAGCCGCAGAGGGGCCAAGGATTGGCGTCGCTGGGGCCCCTATCTCAGCGAGCGGCAATGGGGCACAGTCCGCGAGGACTACAGCCCCTTTGGCACGGCGTGGGATTATCTCACCCACGATCAGGCGCGCAGCCATGCCTATCGCTGGGGCGAGGACGGCATCGCCGGCTTTTCCGACAACCGGCAGTTCCTGTGCCTATCGCTCGTCCTATGGAATGGGCGCGATCCCATCCTCAAGGAACGCTGTTCGGCCTGACGAACGAACAAGGCAATCACGGTGAGGACGTCAAGGACCTATACTACTATCTTGATGCTGTCCCCAGTTACGCTTATGCGCGCATGCTCTACAAGCTGCCGCAGGCCACCTATCCCTACGAATGGTTGGTTGAGGAAAACGCCCGTCGTCGCGGTTCGGCGGCGAATGAATTCGAGCTGATCGACACCGGCATTTTCAATGACGATCCTACTTCGATATCGAAGTCGAATATGCCAAAGCGGATGTGGACGACGTGCTCATGCGAGCGACGATCCATAACCGCGGTCCCGAAAAGGCTTCCATCCACGTCCTGCCGCAAATCTGGTTCCGGAACGTCTGGAGTTGGTCAGCCGGCACGAAGAAGCCTTCGTTGAAGGATCAGGGCGACGGCCTGGCGCTCGCGCAGCATGACGAGCTCGGTGTCTACTCCGTTCAGTTCGAGTCGCCGGACCGCCTCCTGTTCTGCGAGAACGAAACCAACTTCGCTCGACTGTTCGGCTTCGGCGCTGCACGAGGCCCTTTCAAGGATGCCTTTCACGATTATCTCGTGCATGGCCGCACCGAAGCTGTAAGCCCGTCTGGCGAGGGTACCAAGGCAGCCGGACTCTATCTTCGCGTGGTCCCTCCCCGCGGCAGTATCACCATTCGACTGCGGCTGCGCGGCGCCTCTCAGCGCACGGGCGCCTTCATCGGTTTCGATGAGATCTTCGCCCAGCGCATCGCCGAGGCGGATACGTTCTACGCCGCTCTGCAGAAAGACGTCGCCGACGAGGACATGCGGCGAATTCAGCGCCAGGCCTTTGCGGGCATGTTGTGGAACAAGCAGCTCTACTATTTCGATGTGCCGGAATGGCTGGATGGCGATGCGCTTCAACCGCCGCCGCCCGAGACTCGCAAGCACGGTCGCAACAGCGGCTGGCGCCATTTTCTGGCTTCCGACATCATGTCGGTGCCGGACAAATGGGAATATCCCTGGTTTGCCGCCTGGGACCTCGCCTTTCATTGCGTCACGCTTTCGTTGATCGATCCGGATTTCGCGAAAGAGCAGCTTGTGCTGCTCTGTGATGTCCGCTTGATGCATCCGAATGGTGAGCTACCTGCCTATGAATGGGCGTTCGGCGACGTCAACCCGCCGGTGCACGCCTGGGCGGCAATGCGCGTGTTCGAGAACGACCGTCATCAAAGCGGCGGCGTTGGCGATTTGGACTTCCTGGAACGAGTCTTCCACAAGCTATTGCTGAACTTCACTTGGTGGGTGAACCGGAAAGATCCAGAAGGTTTGAACATTTTCGAGGGCGGCTTCCTTGGCCTCGATAATATCGGGGTGTTCGACCGCTCGCGCCCATTGCCGACCGGAGGCCACATCGAGCAATCCGATGGCACGGCCTGGATGGCGATGTTTTGTCTCAACATGCTGCGGATGTCGGTCGAACTCAATCGGCGCGACCCCGTGTACCAAGACATGGCCGTGAAGTTCCTGGACCATTTTCTTCAGATCGCCCGCGCGATGACGGACCTAGGGAAAAAGGGGATCGGGCTTTGGGATGATGAAGACAATTTCTTCTACGACGTGCTTTCGATGCCATGCGGCAGCAAAATCCCGCTGCGCCTGCGCTCGATGGTCGGACTGATTCCGCTGTTCGCGGTCGGCGTGTTCGAGAAGGATG
Source organism: uncultured Alphaproteobacteria bacterium (assembly GCA_963802475.1). GTDB lineage: Bacteria > Pseudomonadota > Alphaproteobacteria > Rhizobiales > Xanthobacteraceae > CANKHA01. Next base: position 35,717 of record CAWDIZ010000008.1, on the reverse strand, counting down.
TGATCGGGGAGATGCCCGAGTTCTGGCGCAGGTGCGAAAGCTACCGGACGCGCTGGCCCGATTTGGTGAAGCTCGTCTCGCGCTGGTATGAGCAAGGCGTAAACGGACGTCGCCTGTTTGCCCTGGTGCGCGTCTTCCGGATGACGAAGATCTTGCGGCGCATGCTCGACGAAACTGAATTTCTATCACCATACGGTGCGAGAGCGCTCTCCCGCGCCTACCTCGATCATCCGTACGATTTCGAATACAACGGCGTGCACTATTGCGTGAAGTACGAGCCGGCAGAGTCCGACGGCACACTATTCGGCGGCAACTCGAACTGGCGCGGACCCATCTGGATGCCGGTCAACTATTTGCTGATCGAGAACCTGCGCCGCTTCCACCAGTTCTATGGGGATAGCCTGAAGATCGAGTGCCCGACCGGATCAGGGGTCATGCTGACGCTTGACGAAATCGCCGACGAATTGTGTCGCCGCCTGATCAAGCTTTTCTTGCGCGGTGCCGACGGCAGACGCCCCTTATTCGGCCACTATGAGAAGTTTCAAACCGATCCGCACTTCAAGGACTACATCCTGTTCCACGAATATTTCGACGGCGACAATGGCCGTGGCTGTGGCGCCTCGCATCAGACGGGCTGGACTGGACTCGTCGCGAACCTCATCGGCCAGCTTGCGCAGCGGACGACCGCTCCGGAAAATTCTAGACGGTCTCAATGAGCTCGATCGGGATCTCTCCCTAGACACACACATACAAACCCGCCCTTCTCTCATAGTGTCGCGCCATCGTGATCCCGTTCCGAAGGCCCTTTGCCAGGGCTTGATCGCCGCAAAAGGAAAGACCGTGCGCCAGTCACAAGACCCCTTTGTAAATCGGCTCTAACTTCGACCAAAGCGACGCCAAGGCTACGTATCGGAGGTTGCGTATCGAACGTGTCATGTGCGTTAATATCGCACCGCCGACTAAAGACATTGTTGCGGAGATCATGCGAAAACTTCGCGAGCCTGCGGCCAGCGATCCCGCAGAACGTCACACGGATGTGAAACAGATGCGCGCTGCCACCAGTCCGGAACTGGTAATGCGACAATGACAGGGACGAGAGCAGACGGTCCGCTTGCTATTGAAGATTATGCGCTGATTGGTGATTGCAGGACCGCTGCCCTTGTCGGCCGCAACGGGTCCATCGACTGGCTATGCTGGCCGCGTTTCGACAGCGCCGCCTGCTTCGCCGCCCTGCTTGGCACGTCCGAGCACGGGCGCTGGCAGATCTGTCCCGCGGACCCTGCGCCACGGATCACACGCAGCTACCGCGACAGCACCATGGTGCTGGAGACCGTTTTCGAAACCAAAGATGGCTGCGTCGCGCTGATCGACTTCATGCCCATAGGACAGACCAGTTCATCGGTGATCCGCATCGTCGAAGGACGATCCGGCAAGATTGCGATGCAATTGGAGATGATGCTGCGGTTCGACTATGGCAGATCGGTGCCATGGGTCACAAGGCTTGAGGACAACTGTGGCCTCAGCGCCGTTGCCGGGCCGAACAAGGTGGCACTGCGCACACCGATCGATCTGCGGGGCGAAGATTTGGCGACCAAAGCTGAATTCAGTGTGTCTGCCGGACAGTCTGTGGCTTTCGTGATGACTTACGGCCCCTCGCATCAGCCTGCGCCGGCGGCCCTCGAGTGGCGGTCAATGCTCGCGACGACCGAAAGCTTCTGGCGCAGTTGGTCTGCAAAAAGCAATTACAGCGGCCCATGGAAAGTCCCTGTGCAACGGTCGCTGCTGACATTGAAAGCCCTGACATACGCAGAAACCGGTGGCTTCGTCGCTGCCCCGACCACATCGCTGCCCGAGCAGCTGGGCGGACCGCGCAACTGGGACTATCGCTATTGCTGGTTGAGAGACGCCACCATGACGTTGATGGCGATGATGTCCGCGGGGTATTTCGAGGAGGCACGCGCTTGGCGCGACTGGCTGTTGCGAAGTGCGGCCGGCAGCCCCGATCAAACTCAGATCATGTATGGACTTGCAGGCGAGCGCCAGCTTGCCGAATGGGAGGTGTCTTGGTTGCCCGGTTATGAAGGTTCATCTCCAGTGCGTGTCGGCAATGCGGCGTCCGATCAGCTTCAGCTTGATATTTTTGGCGAGCTTGTCGATGCCCTTTTCCAGGCCCGCAAACATGGGCTCGCGCCCGCACCCTCCGGCTGGGCCTTGCAGCAAGCGCTGATCGAGCATCTGGAGAAAATCTGGGTTCAGCCCGATGATGGCATGTGGGAAGTCCGAGGTGGACGGCAGCATTTTACATTTTCCAAAGTGATGGCATGGGTCGCGCTTGATCGTACGTTGCGTGACGCGGAGCGGTTTAAGTTGGATGGGCCGCTCGACCGCTGGCGGCAAGTTCGAGACGAGATGCATGCCAGAATTTGCACGCAGGGGTTCGATTCAGGCCGCAACACCTTTACACAAAGCTTCGGCAGCAGCGAGGTCGATGCAAATCTGCTACTGATCCCCGTCATGGGCTTCCTGCCAGCAAACGATCCGCGCGTGCGCGGCACAGTCGAGGCTATTGAGCACGAATTGCTCGTTGATGGTCTTGTTCTGCGCTATCGGACAAGAACTGATCTGGATGGACTTCCGCCGGGTGAAGGGGCTTTTCTGCCGTGCAGTTTCTGGCTCGCCGACATCTATACGCTGCAGAAACGGGACGCCGAAGCACGCGCTTTGTTTGAACGCCTGCTATCGCTGAGCAACGACGTCGGGCTACTCGCGGAAGAATATGATCCTCAGGCGAAGCGGCTAGTCGGCAATTTTCCGCAGGCGTTCTCGCATCTCGCCCTCATCGGGACTGCTTTGAACCTGCACGATGTCGGCCCCGCGCAGCAGCGTGCGCAAGGAGTGCTACCCGTCGCGTGAAGCGACGGCATTTCAACCCGATCGTCGAGGAAAGATCATGGCGTTGAAGGACAAGGTGGCGATCATTACTGGCGGCAATAGCGGCATTGGTGAGGCGATCGTTCTCGAGCTGGCGCGGCAAGGCGCCAGAATTCGTCATCGACTATCTTTTCAATCCGGCGATGACCGAGACGCTCGAGCAGCAGATCGCCAAGCTCGGCGGTCAATCGACCAGCGTCGAGGCCGATGTGAGCAAGCTTGCCGACCTGCAGAAGCTCGTGGACGCGGCGGTTAGCACGTTCGGCAGCGTGGACATCATGGTGAACAATGCTGGCATCGAAACGCGCACCTCGGTCCTCGACACGACCGAGGCTCAGTACGACAAGGTGATGGACGTTAATCTCAAGAGTGCTTTCTTCGGCACGCAAATCGCAGCCAGGCAGATGATCAAGCAAGGTGCTGGCGGCCGCATCATCAACATCACGTCGGTGCACGAGGACTGGCCAATGCCAGGCAATACCGCCTATTGCCTCGCCAAAGGCGGCATGCGCATGCTCACGCGCACTGCCGGTCTCGAGCTCGCCCGCCACAATATCCTGGTGGTTGGAGTTGGTCCGGGCGCGGTCGCGACGCCGATCAACCTCAGCACGATGAACGATCCGGCCAAGCTCGCGCAATTGGACGCCGCCATCCCGCTGGGGCGCATGGCGCGTCCCGAGGAGATCGCCGGTGTGGTCGGGTTCCTCGCCGGGGACGGCGCGAGTTATCTCACTGCGACCACCATTTTCGCGGATGGCGGCATCATGCACAGCAGCGTCGGTCTTTAGCGGAGCGGGCATGGACAAGCGTTTCGACGTCATCATCATCGGCAGCGGCGCAGGCGGCGGCACTCTCGCGAGGCACCTCGCGCCCTCGGGGAAGAGCATCCTGATTCTCGAGCGCGGCGACTGGCTCAAGCGCGAGGCGGAAAACTGGGATGCGGCAGCGGTCTTCGTGCAGAACCGCTATGTGTCGCCGGAGACGTGGTACGATCGCGCCGGCCGGCCGTTTCAGCCGCAGGTGCATTATTTTGTCGGCGGAGCGACCAAGATGTTCGGTGCCGCGCTGTATCGCCTCCGGCAGCAGGACTTCGGCGAGTTGCGGCATCACGACGGGATTTCTCCCGCTTGGCCGATAGCCTACGACGAGCTGGAACCGTACTACACAAAGGCCGAGCAGATGTACCACGTCCATGGGCTAAGGGGCCGGGACCCGACCGAGCCTCCCGCCAGCGGCCCCTATCCGTGCGCGCCGGTCTCCAACGAACCGCGCATGCAGCAGCTCTTCGATGACCTGACCGCGGCCGGCTACCATCCATTCCCCGCTCCCTGTGCGGTGATGATGGCTGAGCGGGACATGGCATATAGCACCTGTATCCGCTGCCAGACCTGCGACGGCTTTCCGTGCTTGGTGCACGCCAAATCCGACGCAGAAATTGTCGCCGTGCGTCCCGCCCTTGAGTTTCCCAATGTGACGCTGCTTCGCAATGCAACCGCGCTGAAATTGGAAACGAATGCCAACGGCACAGCGGTCACCGATGTCGTCGCCGACGTTCAGGGCAAGAAAGAGAGCTTCCGCGGAGACATCGTCGTCGTATCGTGCGGCGCGGCGAACTCCGCCAAGTTGTTGCTGATGTCGGCCAACGACAAGCACCCTAACGGGCTTGCCAATGGCTCGGATCAGGTGGGACGCAACTACGTGTTCCACAACAGCCAGGCCGTGCTCGCGATCTCACGCGAACCCAACCCGACCATGTTCCAGAAGACGATCGCGCTGAACGATTTCTATTTTGGGATGGATGGGTTTGAATACCCGATGGGTAACATCCAGATGACCGGCAAGTCTCTCGGCCCGATGTACCGGGGCGAAAAGCCGATCGAAACCGCGCTGGTCCCGGCGGGCCTGCTCGACAACCTCGCGTATCACGCGGTGGATTTTTGGCTCACGACGGAAGACCTGCCCGATCCACAAAATCGGGTCACGGTGGACAGGTCCGGCCGTCTGACGCTGAGCTACACGCCTAATAATCAGGTGCCAAGACAACAGCTATACGACAAGCTCAAATCGATGCTGAGCCATCTGGGCATGCATCCGGATCATCTCATCCCTCGAAGCATCTATATGAAGGCAGACATTCCGATCGCCGGCTGTGCCCACCAGGCCGGGACGTGCCGGTTCGGAACCGATCCGAAGACCTCGGTATTGGATGTCAACTGCAAGGCTCATGAGCTCGACAATCTGTATGTCGTGGACACGAGTTTCTTCGTCAGCATCGGAGCGGTGAACCCGTCCCTCACCGCGATCGCCAATGCGATCCGTGTGGCCGATCACCTGTTGCAGCGGCTGGCGTGAGCAGGCGGCGGCGATGCGAGGCATGCGGCAAATTCGAGATCGATTGCGCGAGAACGCGTTGAGAGAGTCTCCACCGTGAGCGCTTCGCCAGCCGCCAGCCTAGGCGACCTCAATTCAATCGATGCCGAAGCGGTATTCCGTCGTGCTCGCAAAGCGCTCGCCTGGACGCAAGACCGTGCATGGAAAGGCCGGCTGGTTCGGCGAATTCGGGAAAGCGTTGCGTTTCAAGGCAAAAACCCGTGTGGCGGCCATAGACCTCACCGCTCGGCCCGCGCAACGTTCCATCAAGATGGTTGCCGCTGTAAAATTGAAGTCCTGGCTCGGTGGTGTGCACTTCGAGAACACGTCCGCTGCGCGGATCGCGCGCGCGGGCGGCGAGCCGTAATTCGTCCCTCGGGGACGGGCGGAGAACGAAATTGTGATCGTACCCAAGGGCGGTCTCGAGCTGCTCATCCTGCTGGCCGATGCGGCCACCGATCGGGTGCGGCTTCCGGAAATCGAACGGCGTGTCTGCGACGTCTCGGGTCCGTCCGGTTGGGATGAGTTGGTTGTCGATCGGCGTGAACCGGTCAGCGACGATCATCAATTCGTGCTCGAGTATGTCGGCACTCGTTGGAGTGCCTAAGTTGAAATACGCGTGGTTGGTGAAATTGATGACGGTCGAGCGGTCAGTTTCGGCCCGATAATCGATCCGCAATGTATTGCCGCCGGACACTACATAGGTCACCTCAAGAACGACCGCACCTGGGAAACCCTGGTCTCCGTCTGGACTGGAGTGGCGAAGGGTGAGGCGCGGTTCTGGATCATCCGCCCGATCAACGACGCGCCAGATCGCCTTGTTGAACCCTATTCGTCCACCATGGAGGCAGTTATGACCGTCGTTCTTGGACAAGTGATACTCGTTTCCGTCAAGGACGAACGACGCGCCGCCAATCCGATTGGCGAACCGGCCGATCAGCGCGCCCAAGTAGCTGTCTTGCGCAAGGTATTCAGCGAGCGACGGGAGGGCGAGCACGACGTTATCGCGAACGTCCTTGCGATCCGGTATTTCGATCCCGACGATTGTCCCACCGTAGGTCATGACCTGCGCTCGCAGTCCGGTTTCCTTCCCTAAAGTGTAGAGATCGACCGCCGCGCCGTTCGGCATCACTCCGTACGATCGCATGGCAGCGTTTTTCGGTTGCACCCCCATGTTCAGCCTTCCCCGTCCTTTATTTTCGGGATGTGCGAGCGCCGGCCACCTGAAGCCTGGCCTGCCAAATCTGCGTGTCGCCGAGAATGAACAGCACGTCGTTGTTCGGCCCGCCGAAGGTGAAATTGGCCACACCTGGGGCCATGATCTCACCAAGCAGGTCGGCCTCCGGCGTGAACACCTGCACACCGGTTGCAGACGACGTGTAGACGCGGCCTCGCACGTCGACCTTGATGCCATCGGGGACGCCAGGGCTGACTACGGCGAACAGGCGTTCGTTGCGCAAATGGCGGCCGTCATGCACGTCGAAGGCACGGATATGATGCGGCAGGCCGACGAAATAGGTGCCCGGAGCCTGATTGGCGCCGGTGTCAGTGACATACAGGACGGATTCGTCCGGCGAGAACGCAAGCCCGTTCGGCTTGTTAAAGCTATCCGCGACGATCGCAGTCTCGCCCGTGGCGGGGTCATGGCGATAGACGTAGGTGCCGACCTCCGCCGCCCCCTTGAAGCCTTGGACCTCGCCATAGTTCGGATCGGTAAACCAAACGGTGTGATCGCTCCTCACGACCACGTCATTCGGCGAGTTGAAGTGAATCCCCCGCCATTGATCGACTACCGTCTCGATCAAGTGTGTCTTGAGGTCCATGCGGCTGATGCGGGCCGGCGTTTCGCGCGTGCCTTGCTCACAGATCACGAGCCGGCCGTCGCGGTCGAGCGTCATGCCGTTCGCCATGTTGGAGGGAAACCGAATCGTATCGACCGCTTGCGCCTTGAAAGGAAACTCTTCGCCCACCAACTGCAGGCGCTTTATGGCGATGTTCTTGGGCCCGGGCTCAGGTACCGTTGTGAAATAGAGCGCATGCTCTGCAGCAACAAATACCGGCCCTTCATGGGCATTCGTCTCCACCAAGACCGGCCGCTGAAAGCGCGAGCCGAGCACAGCGCGGAATTCGTCGCGATAGATAGTGAACACCACGCCGTCGCCATGATCGGAAGGATGTGCCATCGCCTCTAACCTCATTCTGACGATAGTTAAAATCAACCCAAGAATGGAACGCCGGTCCTGTCTCCTGCCGTGAACCTCCAACCTCGCGCGGGATGCTCGGCGGCAGCCCCACAGAATACGGGCGGCGGCGCGACTCCTTGTGCAAATAAAGCTCGATCTGCGTCTATAGTCCCTCCAGTAACCTGATGCTCAGGCCGCGGAGACGAGCGCTCTGTCTTGGGTAGTCGCCATTGGGCTCTCCTGTGCCCTGAGCTAATGCCCACGTAGGGGTTGTGATCCGCGCCCGCTTCGCAGAGGATTCGCTATTCGCGAATTCGTTGAGAGGAGAGCTATCGGATGGACTGGCTGATCAACGACGCTCTGCCTATACTAGCGCGGATTTTTATCGTCTGTATCTTTCCATTCAGCTTCATCGACAAGATCATCAATTGGGACAATGCGCTGAAGCAGGCGAAATCAAGCTGGCTTCCCGGCGGCCCGGTTCTCTTGATTCTCGCCATGGTCATCGAGTTGTTCACGCCGCTTATGATCGTATTTCGAGTCTACGACGGCATCGCAGCGTTCATTCTCGCCGGTTACTGTGTCATTACGGGGATCGTCTATCACGCGTTCTGGACCTATCCGCGCTTCTGGTCACCACAGAGCGAGGGTTACCCGCATATCTGGGATTTCTTGAAGAATTTCGGACTGGTGGGCGGGCTCATCTACATCATGTATGAGAGCGGCTTCATCCAGGCGGTGGGCGGCGAGCTCGAGCGGGTCTCCGCGCTTGTCTAGTGTCCCGATTTCGAAGTTCGCACCGTTTTGCCAGCGGCCTCTTCGGAATTTAGTTTGGCTTTGGTTCAGAAGTTCGCATGTCCGACTCGCCGCGAGAAGGATGCGGATCTGAATTGCCATAGTATGAATCACCGTGATCCGGATAAGGGCAGTGAATGGCAAATCCTGAAACTCCGAAGATCTCCTATTGGCATTTGTGGACGGACAATGAGGGGGTCACGCACCAGACGCGCTGCGAGCTGACCAACTTTGAATGGCAAAGCATGGGCGGCAAGGCAGCCTCCCAGTGGAACGACCACTTACTCGTGGGCGAGAGCAGCTTGTTATTCTGTATCCTCCCGGTCGGCTGGAATGGAGACTGGCATGAGAATCCGCGGCCCCAATGGATCTCGGTCTTGTCGGGCCGCTGGTTCGTAGAGTTGACGGACGGCACCCAAGTGGAGATGGGACCCGGCGATGTCGCTTTCGGCGGCGATCAGAACGCGAAGCCGGATGCGCAAGGCCGAGTGGGACATCGCTCCGGCACGCCTGGGGAATGAGCCCTGTGCGCTCATGATAATCCAGCTCGATCCCCGGATTTGGGCCGGCGCCGAGCCCGGCGACTTCAACTAGAGAGCAACGCCCGATGCCGGTAACGCAGCTCATCAGGCTCAGCATCACGGTCGCCGACTTGACGGGGACAGCCGGTTTCTACCGCAACTGGCTCGGGCTTAAGGTTGGACCTGAACAGACGCTGGGGGATCTGGCCTGGAACAGCTTGCTTGGACTCGAGCAAGGCACTACGGCGCGGGCTGTAGATGTCGTTATAGGACAGCAGGTGATCAAGCTCACGGCGTTCGATCCGCCGGGGCGGCCATACCCTTCCGAGCGGGCCGCGAACGATCGGTGGTTTCAGCATTTCTCGCTCGTCAGTGATGAAATTGAGAGCGTCTGGGACAAGCTGCAGTTTGGCTCGCCGGGGGAGATCACAAAGGGCATGCCGGTGCGTCTGCCGGCCAATACCGGCAGCGTCGCTGCATTCAAGTTCCGCGATCCCGAAGGGCACCCACTGGAACTGATCTTCTTTCCGCCAGGCGTCGGCGATCCGCAATGGCAGGACAAAGCCGTTGCGGGAATTATCGGTTACGATCACACCGCTATTTCGGTCATGGACGTCAACCGCAGCGTTGCCTTCTACACGGAGCTGCTCGGCTTCAAGATCGGCGCCCGGTCGTTGAACACGGGGGTCGAGCAGGATCGCCTCGATGGATTGCCGGATTGCGAAGTCGACGTGGTGGCGCTCGAGCCCGCATCCGAGGTCACGCCGCATGTTGAGCTCTTGCATTATCGGATGCCGCCTAGCCGGACTTTGACTTCGGAGATCCGCGCCAACGACGTGGCTTCAGCGCGCCAAATTCACAGGGTTGACGATCTCGACGCGCTTGTCGGGCGGCTTGAGGCGGAAGGCGTGACGTTTGTATCCCCAGGATTGGTGACCTTGAAGAGCGGCGGAAAGGCAGCGGCCATCCGCGACCCGGACGGGCATATGATCGTGCTGATGGGATAAGGGAGAACTCCGTCCGAGCGGCCACTCGCTGCCCGGTGACCGAGCTCATCCTCAAGACGGTTGGAGATCGCAATGTTCTCGACGGTGAAGGCGAACGGATCGTGTCGGCTCGTCATGAGCGCCGGAAGCTGAAAGCGCCTCAACTACCAGTCGCCCAGAAATTCTTCACGGCGGACCATGACGGACACCTGAAGAGCCGATCCGGCATTCTCCGTTAGCGGGTTACATCGACATCCGCCGGTGCAGATCGAACATGATCCAGAAGCTGCCGCCGACCATGATAAAGATGAGAATGGCGGCGAATGCGATCGCCAAGAGGTTCTCGCGCGGCGTCGATTTCAGATCGAGATGCAGGAAATAGCGCAGGTGAACCAGGATCTGAACAATGGCGGCAACGCCGACGATGATCAGTGTGAGCGACTTTGGCAGCGAATTCGTGGCGACCAGGGCGAACGGAATTGCGGTCAGAATCAGGGCGAGCACCAAACCGGTAAGATAGGTTTTGAGGCCGTGCACATTGCCAGTGGCGGAGTGGTTCATTCACAGGCTCCCTGGAAGATACACGACTGAGAAGATGCCAACCCAGACGATGTCCAGGAAATGCCAGAAAAGGCCCAACCGAAACAAGCGGGAGATCACTGGTGCGGTCAAACCTTTGATCACGACTTGGCTCGCCATGATAAGGATCCAGATCAGACCAAAGCTCACGTGTATTCCATGGGTGCCGACGAGCGTGAAAAAGGCCGAAAGGAACCCGCTGCGGTCCGGGCCCGCGCCGACCCGCACCATGCCGTAAAATTCGTGCACCTCCATGGCAACAAACCCCAGCCCGAGCACGAACGTAACGAGAAGCCACGACAGCACCGCGGCCCTTTTGTCGGATTTCACCGCCAGGGTCGCAAAACCGAAGGTGATGCTGCTGAACAGCAGCAACAGCGTTTCGCCGAACGCACGTGATAAGCTGAACAAGGTCTGTCCAGTGGGACCGCTGACAGTACCGGAGGCCATCACAACATAGGTTGCGAACAGCAGCGAAAAGATGATCGCGTCGCTCATCAGATAGAGCCAAAATCCGAATGCCCTGTGCTCATACACATCATGGGTGCTCGGTTCAGAGTCCGCGGGACCCGCGGTCGCAGCAAACGCGTCGAGGGTCATGTCAGACTTTCCGGGACCAGTTGATTTAAAGGAACAGGATTGTTCGCATTCCGACTGCGGACGGCGCTTGCCAGAGCCTGATAACGCTGGCTTTCGGTCTTCTCGACGTCGGCGGCCGACAGACAGTATTCGGTATTGTCATCGTAAACGCGGGCGATGATCACTCCCCATATGCCGACGGCACATGCGATGGCCATCCACCAGATGTGCCAGACCATGGCGAACCCGAGCAGGAAGGCAAGCACGCCCAGGACAACACCGGCGCCGGTGCTCTTCGGTATCTCGATGTCGTAGTAACGGTCGGGCTTACGATAGGCGATGGCTCGCTTTTTCATGTCATGGAACGCGTCGATGTCGCGTACGTCCGGCAGCACGGCAAAATTGTAGGGCGCCGGCGGCGATGATGTCAGCCATTCCAGCGTGCGTCCGTTCCATGGGTCGCCGCTGAGATCAAGAGTGTCCTGCCGTTGCCGGACGCTGACAACAAGTTGGACGATCAGAAAGACGATACCGAGCAGGATAAGTAACGCGCCGAACGCGGCAACGATCAGGTATGGCTGCCACAGGGCGATGTTGTAGTGCTCCATGCGGCGTGGCATGCCCATGAAGCCCAGGACGTAGAGCGGCATGAAAGCCAAGTAGAAGCCGATCAGCCAGCACCAAAACGACCGAACGCCCCATCGCTCGTTGAGCGTAAAGCCAAAGGCCTTGGGGAACCAGTACATATAGCCTGCAAAATATCCGAAGAGCGCGCCGGGAATCAGCATGTTGTGAAAGTGCGCGACTAGGAAGGTGGTGTTGTGCATCAGATAGTTGACAGGCGGCAGGGCAAGCAGAACGCCCGTCATACCGCCGATGACAAATGTCACTATGAAACCTAGGGTCCACAGCATCGACGGGTGGAAAGTAATGCGACCCCGATACATGGTGAGCAACCAGTCAAAAACCTTCACCCCGGTCGGGACCGCGATGACCATCGTTGCAATGCCGAAAAAGGCGTTGACGTTGGGGCTCGCCCCCATTGTGAAGAAATGATGTAGCCAGACCGTGAACGAGAGGATCGCGATCGACGCCGTGGCATAGACCAGTGATGTGTAGCCGAACAGCCGCTTGGCGGAGAACGTTGCGACGACTTCCGAATAGATGCCGAACGCAGGCAGGATCAAGATGTAGACCTCCGGATGGCCCCATATCCAGAACAGGTTGGCATAGTTCATCATGTTGCCGCCGTCGGCGGCTGTGAAGAAATGCATGCCAATCGTGCGATCAAGCCATAGCAGCGCGCACACGACGGTCAGGGCGGGAAAGGCAAAGGCCATCAGAACGCTGCTGCAGAGCGCCGTCCAGGTGAACAACGGCATTCGCATCAAGTTCATCCCAGGGGCGCGCCGCTTGAGGATTGTGACGACGAAGTTGATGCCGGTCAGCGTCGTGCCGATGCCGCTGATCAGGATTGCCCATAACCAGTAGTCGACGCCGACACCGGGGCTGTATTCGGCTCCCGAATAGGGTGGATAGCCGGTCCAGCCCGCAGCCGAGAACTTGCCGATCACCAACGATGCCAGGACTAGTCCGGCGCTGGCCGTGGTGAGCCAAAGGCTGACGGAGTTCATGAACGGGAAGGCAACGTCGCGCGCACCGATCTGCTGGGGAACCACGATATTGATCAGGCCGGTCACAAACGGCATGGCCATGAAGAAGATCATGATCGTGCCGTGAGAGCTGAATATCTGATCGAAGTGCCCCGGTGGCAGATAACCGTCAGAGTTGAGTGCGATCGCCTGCTGGCCGCGCATCATCATCGCATCGATGAAGCCACGCATCAGCATGATCAGCGCCAGCGTCACATACATGATGCCAATTCTCTTGTGGTCGACGCTGGTCAGCCATTCGCTCCACAGATAGCGCCACTGTCCAAGCCAGGTAATTCCGGCGACAACGGTCAGTGCTCCACCGACCGTGACCAACGCACCGCCCATGGCGACCCAGCTGTAGAACGGCAGCGCCTCGATAGTCAGTTTACCGAGCATCTTGAAAGCTCCGGGGTCGGTCTACTCGGCGGCTGGATGACCGGCGTGCACGTGACCGTGGGCGTATTTCTCGATGATCGTGTCGAACATGTTCGGCTCGACCGCTGAATAGTAGGTTACCGGATGGCCGCTGCTGGGCGCGGCAAGCGCGCGATAGGTGGCCGCGTCCAGTCTGTGCGGCGATTGTTTGACCTTCGCCACCCAGGCCTCGAATTCTTCCGGCGTCGCGGCCATTGCCTGGAAGTGCTGACTGGAAAACCCAGATCCGCTGTATAAGGTGTTACTGCCGGTGAACCGTCCGGGCGCGTCGGCCAGCAGATGGAGCCGCGTCTGCATCCCGGCCATGGCATAGATCTGACCTCCCAAAGCCGGAATGAAGAAAGAATTCATCACGGTATCTGAGGTGAGCTTCAGGTTGAGTGGCGTCTGGCTGGGAAACACCAGCTGGTTGACGACCGCAATCCCCTGCTCAGGATAAATGAACAACCACTTCCAGTCCTGCGCGATCACTTCGACCTCGATCGGTCGGACTGACACATCAATCCGTTTGTGGGGATCAAGCTTGTGCGTGTTGGTCCACAAGAGAGTGCCCAGCACTATGACAATCACCGCTGGGACCAGCCAGATGATGGCATCAGCTATGGCGGAATAGGACCAGTCAGGAGTATAGCGGGCATTGCTGTTGGAGGATCGATATCGCCAGGCAAAGAAGAAGGTCATGAAGAAGACCGGGATGATGACGACCAGCATCAGGGCGGCCGCGGTAAGCAAAAGGTTGCGTTCGGCCAGCGCAATGGGACCTTTAGGATCGAGGATGGGAAGATGGGTTAGGTCGCAGCCGCCGCTCAGCAGGGCCGCAACGAAGGCTATCGCGGCTCGACGTGATCTACGCGCAAAAGGCTGTTTCACGATTGCGTCCATACCGTTTGCCGGGTCGGTCTGTATTGAAGCAAATTCACGCTGATCAACAACTCCTTATATCGCAACGTTTGTCCCAGTAGTTATTAGGGCATTGATTTCTGACTCCGTGGAGATTCCGGGACATCTGTCGTCGTGATTTTCCTATCCTCGGATTGTGAGGGGCGTTGCGATCACGCGCAAGGACGCAATCGCAGCGCCGGACTATTCAAGCGCCGGCCCGCCCCCTAGTCTATCAGCGCGGGGTGGAGGAAACCGGGTGCCGAAAGAACCCGGCTCGGGAGACCGGTCATGACTTCCAACATCGCGATCCAGCGTCCCCACGTGGTCATCATCGGAGCGGGGTTCGGCGGTCTTTCCGCGGCAAAGGCACTTTCGGGAGCACCGTTCGACGTCACGCTGGTCGATCGTTACAATTATCACCTGTTCCAGCCATTGCTCTATCAGGTCGCAACCGCGGCGCTGTCGCCAGCCGACATCGCATCGCCGATCCGAACGATATTTCGCCGGCAGCCCAATGTGAGCGTCGTGCTGGCGAACGTTTCCGCCATCGACGACTTACGGAATGAAGTGATCGCCGACAGGCGCCGGATCCCGTTCGACTACTTGATCGTCGCAACCGGCGCGCAGCAAGCCTATTTCGGGCACGTCGACTGGGCGCTGCACGCGCCCGGCCTGAAGACGATCGATGACGCGACGGCTCTGCGGCGTCGAATCCTGCTCGCCTTCGAAAAGGCCGAAATTGAGCCCGACGCCGGCGAGCGCCGCCGGCTGTTGAACTTCGTTGTCGTCGGCGGCGGGCCGACTGGGGTTGAACTGGCCGGAGCGATCGCCGAATTGGCGAAACGCGCGCTTGCGTCAGACTTCCGAACCATTGACCCGCGCTCGGCGCGGATCGTTCTGCTCGAGGCCGGACCACGCGTCCTGGGTCAGTTCGACGAATCGCTCTCACGCTCCGCGCTACGAGCACTCGAGCAATTGGGCGCCGAGGTTCGTCTGGGAACCGAGGTGACTGGATGCGACGATGCCGGGATTTCCATGGGAAAGGAGCGGATCGAAAGTAGGACCATCATGTGGGCGGCCGGCGTCGAGGCGTCGCCGGCGGGTCAATGGCTCGGCGCGGAGAGCGACCGGGCAGGACGCGTCAAAGTCGGGCCGGATCTTTCGCTGCCTGGACGCCCGCACATCTTCGTCATCGGCGATACGGCTTTTCTCGTTGACGCCGAGGGCAAGCCGCTCCCCGGCGTGGCTCCCGTCGCCAAACAACAAGGAGCCTATGTGGCGCGCGTAATCGCCGCCCGCGCCGCGGGACAATCCATCTCGCCGTTCCGATATCGGGATTACGGCATGCTGGGCACCATCGGGCGAAGCCGCGCTGTGGCGCAGATTGGGCGCATCAAGCTAACCGGGCTCGCCGCCTGGCTGCTGTGGTGCTTCGCGCACATCTATTTTCTGATCGGCTTCAGGAACCGCCTGCTGGTGATGGTGAACTGGGCCTGGAATTTCGCCACATTCCAACGGGGCGCGCGGTTGATCACCGGAATCATCGGCACCCAAATGAGAGACGTGACGCCGGAGGTCGCCTCCAAGAGCAGTGCGCGGGAGCAGGCGTGAGATCCGTCGCGGCGGCGACGTCGAAGCCAATCGGCCACATTGTTTGGGGACCCGAATGATGTGAATTGAAGACGGATTTCAAGGCTGCTCTTCACCTCGTTATTTTGGGTTTGGAACAAGAACGACGGCGCTCGCCGTCATCCGCGCAACCAGAAGTGACGACGTAGACGCGGGATTCGATTGGTTGCAGTTTGAGCTTTCCCAATCCGTTGACCAGATAAGCAACGGCTGAAGAAGAAGACCCGATCCAATCATAACGTAGTGAAGCCGCATGTATGCGGCCTCGGCTTAGCGCGGCTGAGTTGGCGCCGATTAAACCCGGGTGCAGCTGAACAGCTCGTTCAGAGCTGAGGATGTGCGAAGCGTTGTGCACGCTTCCGCTCGGATTACCCACGCTTCCGTTAAGGGTCGCGGAGCGGGAGGGATTCGAACCTACCAACCCCCCAACCGGTTGGATTTGCACTAGATTGCGCTAGGAGCGGCTTTCTAGTTGAATCTAAAGCCGTTAGCGAAAGATCTCGTAGTAGCGAGGTACAAAGCCTTAGAGAAAAAACACCGAAAAGAGAAAGTCTCGGAGCCAGGAAGGCCCAAGCAGGTTCAAAGGTCTAGATGAAAACTGCAAATCTATGGGGCTCCCGTGATCCTCTCCTGGGCTGGAGAACAGGCCAAAAAGGAAGCTGGCGGAGGGAGAGGAACTGGGTTCGAACCTTCTCCACGTAGGCCCACGTGACGGAAAGTAACCCAGCGTAAGGAGCGCCTACAACCGCTCTGCTGAGGGGCTCCCGCGATTGGGCCATGCCCGGAAGGGGACGCAACAAGCCCCATTCTAGGGCCAAAACACCCGGCGCCATCAATTTTCCGGCTTGGGTAACTCTGACGCCCCATTTCAGCGCTTGACCGGTCCCCACTTCGCTGGAAAACGCTGTATAGTGCTGGGGAGCTAACGCTCCGGCCGACGGACGAACATCATGACTGCCACATCGATGAGCCGAATGGTCGTGCCGTTCATGGCGTTTGTTGCGGCCTGCGGCATGGCGCTTGTCTTCGCCATCCAGCACGTCCGCCGCGAGCCGCTGGTTGACATCAAGACCGCAACCGCCGCGCCAGCGGCCTCAAAGCCGGCATCGGGCGCGCGAGATCAGGGTCCGGCCGCGCTCGCAGCGGCGCAAGCGAAAGCAAACGCCGTGGCGGCCGCCGTGGCCGGACCGCCCGTACCGCCGGACAGCGGCGACGGCGTGCCGGCGTTCGACATTGCCCGCATCGAGCCGACGGGCGAAGCAGTAATCGCGGGCCGGGCGACGCCGGGCGCAACGGTGGAACTGCTACGCAACGGCGATCTGCATGATCGCGCCGTCGCGGATCAATCCGGACAATTCGTTATGGTCCCGCCCCGGCTTCCCTCAGGCACTTACGATCTGACGTTGCGCTCCAAGCAGCCGGACGGCAATCAGGTCACGTCCAAACAGAGCGTGGCGGTGGCGCTTGAGCCGAGATCGACCGACCGACCGGTCGTGGCGCTGATGACGCCGGACAAACCCACCGTCGTGCTATCCCAGCCGGCAGCGCCAAAGCCGCTGGCCGGGGGAGTGATTGTGGAGGCGGTCGAGACCGAGCCGGGCGGCAAGCTCCATGTGAGCGGCCAAGCGCGTCCCGGCGCCGGGGTGAGGCTTTATATCAACGACAGCTTTGTTGCGTCGGTAACGGCCGGTACGGATGGACGTTTTGCGGTCACGATCAATGAAGGGGTGGCGCCCGGCAGCTACCGCGTCAGGCTGGACGAGGTGGGGTCGAATTCAGGCGCGGTGCGCGCACGCGCCGAGGTGCCGTTCAACGTTCCCGACACGGTGGCCACCGCGGCCATGCCGGCGCAGGCCACAGCGTCCAAGCGGCCGGACATTGCCGCTGCACAACAGCCGCAGTTGGCGGCCGCCGTCGCGACCGTCCAGCCAGACGGAGGTTCGCCCTCCACCGTGGTCGTGCCGAAGATCGCGACTACCACCGTCTCCCGCGGCGACAGCCTCTGGCGCCTCAGCCGCGACACCTACGGCGCGGGCACGCACTACGCCGTCATTTACAAGGCGAACCGGGAACAGATCCGCAATCCCAACCTGATTTATCCCGGCCAGATCTTTGTCCTTCCGATGCAGTGACGCGCGGCCATGGCAGCGCCTTGCTGCGGCAAATTGTGAAGCAATTTCCACACCAGGTGAAACTCCGCGATAGAGCCTTCGCGCGGCCTGCCGTGCCTCCACCGCTGATAGCTTGCGCATTCTGAAGCCAGAATTGCTGGCGCCGCGCTGCCGGCGCATTTATCCCGATTCTATCGGCACTCGGCTCATTGATGGGAATTGGTACGTTTGCGATTACGTGGTCGTTTTTCTTCTCGATACCTGGTGTCGTCAAATGGAGCGTATCCACAGACCCAATAGCGTGGAACCTTACCGGGGAATTCTTGTACAAGGATGTCGTCCTTCTTTGTGTTTGTATCGTGTTGGTTTTGGCATCACTACCAAAGAAAGTCGTCCCGCTTCGGTCGAATTGATGTCTCGATGTTCGCGCAGCGATTTCTCGTTTACGCGCGGCCGGTGGCGGTATCCCCCGCCCGGCGAGACGTTTGCACTGGACTCGAATGACTTGCACGCGCCAATGAGTCTATCTCTCCTCCTGGCCCCGAACGGACCTGCTTCGATGTCCGCTGTCCGGTCGCTATCAGGGGATAAGCGGACTCTGCGGGGATAGGCTAAAATCGACGCGATTGACCCTAACCGGACATGCGGCGAACTACTTGTGTTCGATCACCTCGTTGGCGCGCGCGAGCAGCGGCCACTACGCCACAAACCGACACTCGGAGGCGGGTGTTCGGGTGTCCATATTGCGGCCGCGGTTGAGGTGGTCGTCGATCTCAGCGGCACAACCGATCATCCGGCCATACAGGAACACCGTGAATGCCGCCGTCTCAAGATCGCGCTCACTGAGCGCACCGCTCTGAAATCCTTCCACAGCAGAGCCAGCAACAGTTGATCTCCTTGGAAAGCTACCCGGACCGATGGACCGATGACCGGCAGAGATGTCAATTACTCACGCGAAAGCCGTCATTCCCAAATCAGGGACAAGAGAATGAAAACAATTCCGAGCGTAGCTACGTTCCAAACGAGCGAGCGTACCAAAAATATGCCTGCTGCGTAGAAGGCAACGTAAGCAACACGAGCCCCAAAATAGAGCTGTGCTCCCCATTCGGTCATCCAACCGTGCTTTCCAGCAATATGTGCCATGAGCACGGCTGCTGCGAACAGGGGGAAGGTCTCGATGAAGTTTCGCAGCGCTCTGTCCAACCGACCAGCCAACCCCGTTAGGGCCGGCACGGCCTCATCGCGCGCACTCGCAGTCCACATGTATCCGCGTTGCAAGCTTGCCGCGTGTGAGGCCAAGACAATTTGGGTAAGCCCGAGGACGATGCTGAGGGCAAGCATTTTGAATTCGAGCGTCATTGATTTTCCCTCGGCAGTTTGAGAGGTGCTGTCACCATAGCGCGCAACGTCCCAGCTCCGACAGCGGCCCCGTCGGAGCGGACCTCTGCGACGCCGCAACGACTTCCCATGTTTGCCTTTCCGCCACCTCTAAGCCGGGATGTCGGCTGCGGGTCAACATTCTGAGGTCGCCAGTATCACGCTGAGGTTTCGATGCCACGAGGAGGGCTCTCTTGGGTGCTTTACTGGTGGGGCCGTACAGCACAAGCAAAAATGGCATCCATGACAGTTCAATTCGATTTCACCAGCCAGGACTATCTGCGCAATCCCGCCGTCGGGGTGGAACGGCTCCGGGCATCCGGACCCGTCGTCGAGGTGCGCTTCCCGGTCATCATCGGGAGGACCTGGATCACGACCACGCAAGAAGCGGCTGACGCGATGTTGAAGGACAGCGCGACCTTCACGCTACGCAAGGACGGTCAGGTCGCGGGCGTGCGCTGGTGGATGCCGGGCATCGTTCGCACGCTCGCCAACAGCATGCTGACAACCGACGAACCCGACCACACCAGGCTGCGCAGCATGGTGGACGAGGCATTCCGCCGTCGGGCCATCCTCGACATGGAGCCGCATATCCAGGCGCTGTCCGACGCGCTTGCCGCCGACCTGTTTGCGGACGGCAGCCCTGCCGATCTTGTCGCGCGCTATGCGCGGATTCTGCCGCTCTCGGTGATCTGCGAGCTGCTGGGGTTGCCGGCTGCCGACCGGGCGAAATTCACGGCCTGGGCCGCCAACATGACCGGGGTGAGCAGCACGCTCGGCTTCGTGTGGCGGATGCTCCGCGGCGTCACCTCGATCAAGCGCTACCTCGAAGCGCATCTCGAGGCGGCGCGCGTGAGCGGCGGCAAAGGCCTGATCGCCGAACTCATCCGCGTGGAGAAGGACGGCTCAAGGCTCAGCCGCGACGAAATGGTGTCGATGGTGTTCGTGCTGCTGTTCGCCGGGCACGAGACCACCACCCATCTCATCAGCGGATCGGTGTTCGAGCTTTTGAAAAATCGCGAGCTGCGCGACTGGCTGGCGGAGGACTGGAAGCGAGCCGACCTGGCCGTCGAGGAGTTCCTGCGTTTTATCTCGCCGGTGCAGTTCTCCAAGCCGCGTTTCGTTCGGCGAGACACCGAGCTTTGCGGCGTTCGGCTGAGGAAGGGCGACAAGATCATGGCGATGCTTGGTGCGGCCAACTATGACCCCGCTGCCAATGAGCATCCCGAACGGCTTGAACTTACAAGGCGGCCAAACCGGCATGTCGCTTTCGGAACCGGCATCCATTTCTGCCTCGGGCATCAGCTCGCCCGCATCGAAGGCCGCTGCGCGCTCAAGGCTCTGTTTACGCGCTGGCCGACACTCGAATTGGCAGTCGATCCTTCGCTAGTTCGGTGGCGACGACAGCCGGGCTTACGAGCCATCGATAAGCTACTGGTCGTGGATCATCCAGTATTGACTGCTGTTGGCCCGAAGCCGACATGAAGCGATGTCCGCTCTTACGTCTGCTTACGGGGGAAAGCGGACTCGCTGTGCTCGCTTTGAGGATTTCCGCTTCTGACCCGAAGCGGACAAGCGCTCGTAAACATATCTGAACCTAGTTGACCAGCTCGACGATGCCAGAAACCGTCATCACAAGACCCACGGCGAGAAGGCCGATCATCGCAACCACGGCATAGGCTTCCCACTCAGTACCTACAAAAATTGCGCGCCTATCACCGCGCGGCAGTGAATAAATAAATGCCGTTACAGCCAGAACCAAACAAACCACCCCGATTATTATGGTCATTGGCCGCCTCGTTTGCTGCGACCACTGTAAAACCGCCAGGGATCGTTGGAACGCGGCTTTTCGTCGCTAGCGGCGCGCTAGGTGTAGGCATAGCGTCAAGAAAGCAATGTCACCGGCGGCCAAACAATGAAATCAAGAAACAGTCCGGACTGGGCCACAATAATCGCCTTCGGCATTGTGGTAGGCTTCTTTCTTCTGGGTCTCTTGGGTAATTATTTGAACTTCAAATTCCTCCATTAGTCCGAATTCGCACAGGCACCGCATGGCGTCGTTTCTGACAGGCATAATTGTATTATCAGCAGTTTGCGCGTTGCTTTGGTTCTGCATGCCGCGGAATGGCAAGCCCTATCTAAGTACCGTAGTGGCTCCGTATTTTGCCGTTGCAATAACGATGGGTTTGTTTGTTGGACTGGGTTCGTTGTTCTTAGGCTTGGTTAGTCTGCTCTCTAGCTGATCCAACTGGGCGTACTTAGAAATGGATCTCTTGTTGATTGCTGTGGTGGGATTGGCGCTTCTTGCCATTGGCGCTGGTATGGTGGCGTGGGAATTTGCAGCCCACAGATCGGGGCGGTCCTTCTTCAAAAAATGGTACACTCTGCAACTGTACTGGCTGACGTATTTTTGCGCATTCGTGCTTGGAACGACGATGCTACTCAAAGCTTCAATTGGATAGGCAGCTTTCATCCGGATACCGACGGCTAAAGGGTTACGACCA
Source organism: uncultured Alphaproteobacteria bacterium (assembly GCA_963802475.1). Classification (GTDB taxonomy): domain Bacteria; phylum Pseudomonadota; class Alphaproteobacteria; order Rhizobiales; family Xanthobacteraceae; genus CANKHA01. The sequence goes on along the minus strand of CAWDIZ010000008.1, from coordinate 14,180 downwards.
TGCCCGTCATCGAAAGCTCTCCGAACCGTCTCGTATTGAAGTCCGGCTCCACCACGTTGACTTTGGATAAGGACGCAGACCGAGCTGCCCTTCAGCGCAAAATAGTTTTCTGGGGGAAGCCTTTGGAAGCGTCGCTGTCAGCCGAAAGGCCGCCGTCCGGTCCCGGCTGGGCGCATGAAATCAAGCATGACGGCTACCGGCTTCAAATTCATATCCGCGATGGCCGCGTGCGGCTGTTCACACGAACCGGCGTCGATTGGACCGACCGCTATCCTTGGATCGTCGAGGATGCGGCGCGGCTGCCGGTCAGGCACGCGATCATCGATGCCGAGTGTTGCTGTGCCGGCGACGATGGCATTACCGACTTCGACGCGCTGCATTCGCGCGTAAACGATGACACGGCTTTCGCCTATGCCTTTGATCTGCTGCTGCTCGATGGTGACGACATCCGCCGATTTCCGCTGAGAGAACGCCGCGAACGACTAGGCAGGCTGCTCCGCAAAGCGAAGCCCGGTATTCGATTGAGTGAACACATTGAAGCGGACGGCGCGGTGGTGTTCGATCACGTCTGCCGGCTGGGCTTGGAAGGCATCGTGTCAAAGCGGGTCGATGCGCCATACCGCTCGGGCCGGGCTCGGACTTGGATCAAGGTCAAGAACCAGAACGCCCCCGCTTTCCTCCGCGTACAGGAAGGTGCGTTCTAGGGCGTGCAGTCATAAAACGAGGGATGTCCGCTTTTGGGGCTAAAGCAGACGTGCGCTGGTCAGCCCGGAATTTCGCCCTTTGACCCCAAGCGGTCCAACGCTGAGAAATTCGGCAGCGGTCGGATGGGCTCGCTGACCTCCACCAAGACGCGGCAGCTCGCGGAACCACGCTTTTGCTCTGCGCGTTGACTAGTGGGCTCGCTAAAAAGGGGTAGTGTCTCAGTTTGAATTTTGTCCGACTTTACATTTCGGTAAAACCGGCATTTGTAAGCTTGATGGTATTGTTTTCGCCGATCTCTAGCCAACCGTTTTGAACGGCGTATTCGAGGCCAGCCTGAAATTCTTCTGCCATCCCACCGGCTTGTCGGAAGGCAAAGTTGACCCCCCCAGCGATAAGCACGTCATCTGGACGACTGTTATCGACCGCAAAAATTGCTAAAATAGCGCGCGCTGACTCTTCGGGCGTCGGTAATGTCGCCATGGGTCATAAACTCCTCGTTGGGAAGGATAGATAGTGCCTAGAGGCCCTCGAGGCGAGAAGCGCCCCGCCGACGTGATCGGTGCCGCCGTCATGGTCGGTAAGCTCGCCACCGGCGAAATAACTGAGACCCTACCTAAAAAGGAGGAAAGAATGGATCGTGAACATGTGAAAGGCGCAGCTGGTAAAGTGAAGGGCGCCAGCAAGGGTACGGCAGGCAAGGTCAGGGACGACAAGAAGTTGCAAGGCAAAGGAAAATCCGACAAGTCAAAAGGCTTACCCGAGAACAGTAACCTCCACATAAATGAAGAAGACAAGAAACTGTGGGAAACGACCGTGGGTGGGACCTGACGGTCTTGGCTGCGGAATAATACGACGACTAATACGCGGCTTGATTGGAAATGCCGCCCCGAAAGGGGCGGTTCTTTTTGCGTGTCGCCAAAGACGAGATGCAATGGCAGCGATATGAAGCTGCACTGACTCTATTCCTCTATTCCCGCATAACCGCAAGATTTTTGGCAGTGGCCAGGGCCTGCCATGTGAATTCCGTTGCGAAACCGAGCACATAAAGGCTGCGGCGGCGGAATTGGTCCGTGGCACCAGATGTGATCGTGGGCGCCAGCACTCCAGTTGTGGGCGAACTCCGGCGGCTGACCAGCACGATACCGCTCGTCTCCACCCAGGTCGGCGATCCGATCGACAGCGGGCTTGTAACGAACCTCGCGCAGCCAGGCGGCAACATCACGGGCTTTTCGGCTTTCGAACCGGATATGGGCGGCAAGTGGCTCGGTGTGCTGAAGGAGGCGGCGCCAACGTGACAGATCGGCTATGGTCCCTAGAGGAATTGGTGGACCAAACGTCAAAGTAGGAGTGAGTGATGAAAACAGTCTTTTTCAAACTGAAATTCAAAAGCCCGGATCCGCGCTACACACAGGGGAGCGCTTGGATAATTCCAGGCAATCACAGTCGGGATAGCGATGATTGGCCTCTACTGACGCCCCATTGCGCCACGTTGGGCGAACTTGAGTCGCACATCGACAAAATGCAGGCTGACTTGGAGGAAATCAGAGAGCAGGGGCGCAAGAAGTTTGCGGACGCCAGATCAGTGCAACCAGAGTCAAATTAGGACACTACCGGAGGATGGCGCGATTTGTATTCCGCGAGGCGTGCAAGCTAGGTTGCGAGGGGATCGTGTCGAAGTGGCTTGGCTCGCCTTACCGCTCGGGACACTCAGCGCATTGGGTGAAAGTCAAAAACCCAAAAGCGCCGGCAGTCACGCGCGAAGCGGAAGAAGACTGGAGCTAAGGCCCCGGCACAAAGCTTTTCTCATTCCTTTTTTGGAGAGCCGTCATGGAAGACCCGTTCATAAAATCCGTCGCAAAGATCGCTTATGCGGAGGATTCATCACGCGCCATTGTTACGTTCACGACGGACAATGGCGTAGTGACATATCAATTCAGCGTTTTCGATTTACAGACCATAGTTGGAGCTATGTCTCAAATGGTCCTATTTGCTCAAAGTCAAACACAATCCATGGGCTACCATTTCGTAACTCCCGTCTTGGACTTGGCAGATGCAATGGCCGCACCAGTCGCCGACAAAAACAAGGTCGTTCTTTCGGTAAAACTGCAAAACGGAATATTTTGCGAATTCGGCCTAGAACCGTCCGTAGCAACCCGGCTGCGCGAAGATATGGAAAGGGCGGCGAAGACATTGCAGGATCGCCCTTCACACTCCCAGCATTAAACCGCCCCGCCAACAATTTCGTCTCTTGGCAACTTGCTCATTTCACCACCATCGCAACGGTTTTGTCATAAGCTTTGGATTGAAGTCCCGACACCCAAATGACTTCCGGTGTTGGCACTTTTCGGACCTCACGCGAAGGCTGACTTGAGTCCGGAATGCGCACCAAAGCGGACGTCCGCCGACCACTCTGAATTTATGGGTTCACGCCCTAGTGAGTGACCGCCGGATCGACCGCCGCTTCAGCAATTCCTTCGCCGCGTCCGAGGGCGATATCTGCGAGTTCATCGTCGCCTATCTGGCTGGCTTTGACGTGGCGGATATTAACATCGGTGGTCTGGGCCGGCTTGCCGTCAAGCCGGTCGCCGACCTCGCGAAAGGCCGCGGTGTCCACCGCCGCACGGATCAGCAGCGCCCTTGCCGTCGGCAACTCGCGGAAGTGACGGCGGTTGCCGAACATCAGGTCGCGGATGACGATCAGGCTCCAGCGATCCCCCAGCGCCTCGAGAGTCAGATTGATCGGGCAGCCCGAGCGTGGGGCGTTATGCGCACTCTAAAAACCAATTGCGATGTAAAATCAGTCGATCTGACTTGCAATGATTGCATAACGCAATCAGAACCGCGCGGATCTGCCGCGTAAGGAAAGGAAGTGGGTATGGCTAAGCTCGTGTTCGGAATGAACCAGTCCCTGGACGGCTACGTCGACCATATGGCGTTTGCGCCAAGCCCCACGCTCTTCCGCCACTTCATCGAGGAGGCTCAGGGGCAGGCGGGCAGTGTGTACGGTCGCCGAATGTATGAGGTCATGCGTTACTGGGACGACGATCATCCTGAATGGGATGCAGAGGAACACGCCTTCGCGGCGGCGTGGCGGAACCAGCCGAAGTGGGTCGTCTCGCGCTCGTTGAAGTCGGTCGGCCCCAACGCCAGGCTTGTTGAGGATGATCTTGAGGGCGCGATCCGCGAGCTGAAGGCCGAGCGCGACGGGGAGATCGAAGTTGCTGGCCCGGACTTGGCGCAAAGCCTCACCGAACTTGGCCTGATCGATGAGTATCGAATTCTACCTGCACCCCGTCGTGCTTGGTCACGGCAAGCCATATTTCGCCGGACCCCGGCCGCCGCTCCGCCTTATGGCTAATGATCGGATTGGCGAGGATGTGATCAGGTTGACCTACGTTCCTGCTTAGTCTCGCGACTCGCCGGATGGAAATCGCCGCTGAAGTCTGGTTTTGGGTTGGGCCCAAAGCGACGGGAACGGCCCGCTTTGGTCGCGAACCGCGACGACATGGCGCGTGCATAAAGGGCAGCTATCCCACCAACCCCTCCGGAACCTGTCGGTCGGCAGACGGCCCCAACTTCGGTCATAGCTCGGCGCTTTGGTGCCCAGCTTTGTTCTGGAGTGGTGGAAATTTGGCGCGCCAGTGTTGATAAAACTGAGAACTATGTTTTCGCTGCCGCACTTTGATGTTCCAACCACGGGCTCGCAGGCACCGCCCGACAGCCCGCGAAGCTCGCCAAAGCCGCTACGATGGCTTGCCGCTCCCTTCGTGGCCAGAAGGGACCGAAGCGAATCCGGAACCGCCGGGCCGGCACCGACCGGTATCGCTCCCACGCCATCCGGGTACGATGCGTGGCTGAGAACGGGCGCGGGCGCCTCGTCGAACCACCTGCGTCAGGAGGGCAGCGTGAAATCGCCGACAGTGAGAGTTATGGCCGCGGCCGATGAAGATCCGGCGATCGAAACGGTCGTGCTGGCGTTTGCAACGGATCCTATGGCGCGATGGACCTGGCCGCATGCACACCAGTACCTTGCGGCCATGCCGCGAATGGCCCGCGCGTTCGGGAGCAGGGCATTCTCTAACGGAAGCGCCTTTTGCACGGACGGCTACGCCGGGACGGCGCTGTGGCTATCGCCCGGGGTGCATTCCGACGAGGAAGGGCTTGCTGCGGTGCTCGAGAGCACGGTTGCGCGCTCTCTTGCCCCCGAAACCGCGGCCCTGTTCGAGCAGATGGCCACGTACCACCCGACCGAACCACATTGGTACCTGCCCCTGATCGGCGTCGACCCGGCGCATCAAGGCGAAGGTCACGGCGACGCCTTGATGGCGTACGCACTTGCACGGTGCGATCGCGATCACGCGCTGGCCTATTTGGAATCCTCGAACCCGCGCAACATTCCGTTCTACCGACGCTACGGCTTCGAACCGCTCGGCGCGATCCAGGTCGGTTCGTCGCCGACGCTCGTCCCGATGCTGCGGCGACCGCGTTGAGCTTCAGGTCGATCAGATAGTTTGTGGCATACGGGCGCCGAGCGCGGCACAAGTTGCGACACGAAGATGGAACGTACCGGCGAGATCATTTAGTGAGTGACCGCCGGATCGACCGCCGCCTCAGCAATTCCTTCGCCGCGTCCGAGGGCGATATCTGCGAGTTCATCGTCGCCTATCTGGCTGGCTTTGACGTGGCGGATATTAACATCGGTGGTCTGGGCCGGCTTGCCGTCAAGCCGGTCGCCGACCTCGCGAAAGGCCGCGGTGTCCACCGCCGCACGGATCAGCAGCGCCCTTGCCGCATAGCGAAGCGATCCTTCCGGGGCGGGCGTCGGAATGCCTTTTTCTGCAAGCGCCAATTCCATCCGGAGCGCCTCGATCTCCAAGGCGACCGCAGCCGGCACATCGCGGGCCCTCGCCGCGTGATTGACTCCTTTTCCCAGCCCCAATCGTCTTAGCTACACCTGGACACCGGAGTAACACTGATGAGCCTCAAAGATAAGAATGCTGTCGTCACCGGCGGAAGCCGTGGCCTTGGCCTGGGATTGGTCGAGGCCCTGGTCGCGCACGGCGCCAGGGTGACGGTCGTCGCCCGCGACGCCGATGCGCTCGAGTCCGTCCGCGCCCGGCTGGGCGTCGCCACGATCTCCGCCGACGTGACCGACGAGACCGCCGCCCACCGCATCCTTGCCGACGTCCGCCCGGACATCCTGGCGCTGAACGCCGGGACGACAGCCGCGGATGGGTCGGTTGGACCAGCTGAGCTGGGCGGATTTCACCGCGACCTTGGGAGACCGACGTCAAGGCCGGGCTCTATTGGCTGCAGGCGGCGCTCAACCTGCCGCTCAAGCCGGGAAGCCGCGTCCTGGTGGGATCGAGTGGCGCGGCCGAGCAAGGCTCGCCGCTCTCGGGCGGCTATGCCGGCGCCAAGCGCATGCTCTGGTTCATGGCCAAATACGCCAATGGAGTCGCCAAGCAGAAGGGGCTGGGCATCCGCTGCCAGGCGATCGTGCCGCAGCAGATTATCGGCGGGACCGGAGTCGGCGACGAGGCGTCCAGCGCCTATGCGCGGGCTGTGGGCATCGAGCGCGGGGCGTTCCTGGCCCGATTTGGCGCGCCGATGCCGCCCCGTCAGTTCGGCGACCACGTGGTCGCGGTGCTGGACGATCCGCAGTACGCCATGGGCTTCGCCTTCGGCTTGAAGGGCGATACGGGGATCACGGTCCTCGAGGGAGAGGCGACATGAGCGGAGGCCCATCCTCGCCGCCCACAGCGCGCCACACCCACCTCTTGGCGCTCGCCGACGAGTTGCGGCCGGAGCTTCACCGCTACTGCTCGCGCCTGATGGGCTCGGTGATCGAGGGCGAGGATGTGGTGCAGGACACCTTCGCTCGCGCCTTCGTCGCCCTGGATGAGATGGAGGAGGACCCGCCGCTCCGCGCCTGGCTGTTCCGGATCGCCCACAACCGTGCGCTGGACCTGCTGCGCAGCCGTGCGATCCGCGCGGCCGAGCCTATCGAGGTGGCCCACGAGGTCGTCGATCCGGAGAGCCCAGATCCTGTGGAGGTGCTGATGCGGCGGGAGGCGGTCGAAACGGCGGTGTCGCGGTTCGCTGGAGCTTCCGACCGTGCAGCGCAGCGTGGTGATCCTCAAGGATGTGCTCGACCAGTCCCTGGAGGAGATCGCCGCCATGCTCGATCTCACGGTCAACGCGGTGAAGGCCCACCTCGCCCGCGGGCGGGCCCGGCTTAAAGCCATCAACGCTCAGGCGCCGGCCCAGCCCGCGCCGCGCCCGCCGTCACCCGCCGTGGCCCGCTATGTCGCGCCTTTCAACCGGCACGACTGGGACGGGCTGCGCGCGATGCTGGCCGACGACGTGCGGTTGGTCCAGTCCACGTACCCGCTGCGCACCGGCTCCGCCGACGTGGGCATGTTCTTCGGCATCTATTCGCGCAGTGCCCCGGTGCGGCTCGCCCCTGCCTGGCTCGATGGCCGCGAGGTGATCGCGGTCTAGGAGGATCCTCAGGCGGTGAAGCCCAGCTATCTGATGTGGCTGGAGTGGGCGGACGGTCGGATCAGCTTTATCCGCGACTATCGCTATGTCCGCTACGTCATCGACGACGCGGAGCTGGTCGTGGCGTCAGACGCCGCGCCTCCCGGCGAGGGAACCGACCACGGATGAGACACGGTCCGCATCAACGGGTACCAAGTGGGGCACTCGCCGTAAGCCCGGGTGTTGGCAGCCATCCAGCGAAGAAGCTCAAAGGGAAAAAGCAGGCGCGCAAAAGAAAGCCGCGGCAAGCCCGCGATGCGGCGCCCGGACGAGGGCTGGGACGCCATGCCAATCGCCCGCGATGGCGAACGGGCGCTGCCGGATGCACGGCGGCCTGTGGCCGGCGCTCTGAAAGGTAACAGGAACGCTTTCAAGCACGGCCGCTATAGCGCTGATGCGTTGGCCCGCCGCCGTGAGGTGGCCACACTGATCCGCACCATGCGCACCCTCGCGGAAGCCACGAAGGAGCCTTCTTAGAGTTTGGTTGTCGCACTCGCAGGTGAAAACACCAATCCATCGCGCACCGCGGGATGATGTCTGATCGTGGGGGTCCTTCCGAGCCAAACACGAATGAGTGCGGGCGGAGCGCCCGACATCTCCGAACTTATCTTTTTCCTAGGGCCTTCGCTTTCGCAAGGCGGCGAAGCTGAAGCCATAACTGACAAATGCATTGAGGTGGCAAAGGCCGGCGACGGCGCGGCCCTACGGCTTTGCATGGAACGGCTGGTGCCGCCACGCAAGGATCGCGTTGTGTGCTTTGAGATTCCCCCGCTGGAAAGGCCGTCTGACTGCGTTCCGATTATGGCGGCGATCATGCGAGGCGTTGCAGCGGGCGATCTGACGCCCGGCGAGGCTGCGGCGCTCAGCAAAATACTAGACAGCTACACCGAGCAGTAGAGCTGGCCGACCTGGCGGAGAGGGTCGCGAAACTAGAGCAACAAAGGGGGGAACGCGGATGAACTTACGAGCCCGAGTGAGTAAGCTAGAGGCAAGCGGCGACAACAGCGCCCCAATAACCATTTTGTCGGACGGCAAGACGCCCGAGCAAATCAGCGCAGAGATTGCAGCGCGTGCAGGGACGGCGACCACCACGCAGCGCGTGTTGCTGATTGGGTGGAAGCAGACGCCAGAGGTTCAGGCGGTTCTGCCTAAAGGCTCAGTTTCGATTGCGACCGGCGTTCCCCGCACTCATCGCCGGGCGGCGCGCAGCGTCTAGCCGGCCCACGGCCGCCATTCCGCCGGCAGAGAGACTTCATGAGCAGCGTGCCGTTCTAAGCGGCACGCTCGCCGTTGCGCCTGGCGGCAGCTGGGTCGGCCCGCAGTAGAAGCCAGAACACGAGCCCATGCGTAATTAAGAGCATTGGCACGACGACGGTCACAATGAAGTAAGCGGCACCGAGCTGCCCCGGCTCGAGCCCAACACGGATGCCCTGATAGAAGGCGTAAAGAAGATCCGCGGTGCCCCACAGGCTGAAAGCCCAGGCGAGCGCGAGGCCCAGCCTGCCCGGCAGCGCCGCCAACGCCAGCAAGGCGAGAACCGCGGCCATGAAATCCCCGTAAGCAGCGGGGCTTGCGAAAGCGGCTGGCAAATCCGGCGACACGACGCCGGGCACCAGGAACGCCAAGCCAACGAACCGGAAGCAGTGCAGAAGGAGGAGTGGTCGGAGGGCGTCGGCACGCGGGTGTCGGCGCAGCTCCGGCCAGATGTACCACGCTATGACAAGCCCCCAGGCGACGAAGCTGAAGGCGATACCGGTTCCGTACAACGCCAGCTGGAACATCATGGGCTCCTGGAGCATGCAACGTGGTGCATCCGGCGACCGCGTTCGCGTCGCGGCGAACTCAGGCGACCCCGATCGCGGCTTGGCCCAGCTCGGCGCGCCGGATCTGCACGGCGATGATCGCGTGCAGGAGATCAGCCAGATCAGGACCAGCACCGTTGGAACGAACGACCACGGCGCGCGCTGCATCGCTTCCGCGCCTGGGCCGGGAATAGCTGCAAGGGCGAGCCCTGAAATCGAGCATGTTCCTGTCCCTCAGGGTTGATTGCGCGGTTGCGTGACGGCGCCCTTGCTCGACGGATCGAGCGCGAATGCCTTGCGCAAGCTAGGCTCGAACATCCTGACCGGCAGCAGCTTGCGCAGCCAACTCAGCAGCACTGCCTGACCGATCGGCCGTCGCATGCGGTACGGGCCCTTCGATCGATCGCAACACTTCCTCGGCGACGACCTTCGGCTCGGGCGCGGTGTTGGTGTCGTGGGTGATCGCTGCCGCCGTGCGGCGGCGCTGCGCCAGCATAGGCGTCGATCCGCCCCTCTGCTTGCGCCGCGCTGGCGTCGAGGTTGGTCCTGATATAGTGCGGCTCGATCAAGACCACGCGGATGCCGAGCGCCCGCACTTCGTGATCGAGTGATTCCGACAGCCCTTCGATAGCGTGCTTGGTGCTCGCGTAAACGCCCATGAACGGTGCCGGTATGAAGCCCAGGATCGAGCTGATGTTGATGATCTGCCCCGCGCCCTGACGCCGCATGTGTGGGAGCACGGCGCGAATCATGCGCAGGACGCCAATGACGTTGGTGTCGAACAGCGCCTGTGCCTGGCCGATGCTCGTTTCCTCGACGGCACCGACCAAATTGACACCTGCATTGTTGATCAGTGCGTCAATGCGGCCAGCGCGACTATGCACTCTTTCAACGCAGGCCTTGACCGAAGCCTCATCTCGGACATCGAGCGGCACGAGCTCGACGCCGGCTATCGCAGGTGTCGTTGCGGGGGCGCGGACGCCGCCGACGACCTGGTGGCCTCGGCTGGCCAGCAGCTCGGCGGTTGCCCGGCCGATGCCCGACGATGCACCGGTGATCAGGACAATCCGGCTCGGTCCGTTCGTCATGTGAAACTCCTGGCCGCGCCAGCGGCCGAACGACGAAGGTCACGGCCTCCCTCAAAGTCGATCCGCAAAAGATGTTCAAGATCATCTTTTGGCGGTATTGTCGTAACGTCGCTCACCAGCGTATTTTGCGATCCGCTCAACGGCATCTCGCGCGCCGGGTTGCAGCGCCTGGCGGCTCCAGCCGCCGATGCGCAACGCCTGCCGATGCGCGGCGCGGCGCAAATCGTCGGCCAAGTCCGGATCGTCTACGCACTTCGGCGCCACGACGCCGCCGACACATAGAGCCGCAAGCGCAAGTGCGCGCTCGCGCCGCTGCGGCTCATCCAAATCGCGCTCGAAAATATCGATAAGCTTTTCCAACACCTCGCGATACGCCGCCTTCACGGCATCGCTGCCGCGCATGACATCCGATGGCAGAGCGATCAGGGGGCAACACGTCTCGTGGTCGTCGAAGTGGTCTCGGGAGAAATAAGCATCAACGAGGCGCTGGCCGCGTGGCTTGCGCGCCATCCGTGGAGAGGACGACTTGGGTTGCCAAGGCTTCGGCGTGTCGGTGCAAAGGAACCGGCGGACAGCCTCGGCATAGAGTTCGTCCTTGTCCCTGAAATGGCGATAGAACCCTCCGCGCGTGAGACCAGCGTTCTTCATGACTTCATCGATCGAGACTTCGGAGAATCCCTCTTTGTTGAAAAGTCGCCTCGCGCTTTCGAGGATTTTCTCGCGGGATTCGCGCTTGTGCTTCGGCGAATAGGGCATGGCGTTTTCCTCGGTGAGGTAACGATGGTACCGCCAAAAGATGATCTTGAACATCTTTTGTTGATGGCTGGGGCGAAAATGATCGTCCGGCTGACGTGCGGCGATCGCATCTTGGGATTTGCCAGGTGCGGAATATTAGCGCTGAGCGCCGCGCAAGGGGGCTCCGCAGCAGCCAACGCGAAGCCAACTCAAATTCGGAGACTGCCATGACCACGACAAAGACCAAGACAGTTGAGAACGAACGAAAAGGCGAACAACCCGCCATGCGCACCCCGCCGATCGTGTCGCCGCAAGATTGGGAGGCTGCGCACCAGCAGATGCTCGTGAAGGAAAAGACGCTGATGCGGGCCCGCGACGCCCTGGCCGCCGAACGCCGGCGGATGCCGTGGATGGCCGTCGAGAAGGCGTACGAATTCGAGGGGCCCCAGGGCAAGGCTAGCCTGCTCGACCTGTTCGAGGGCCGGCGGCAGTTGATCGTCTATCGCGCCTTCTTCGAGCCCGGGGTATTCGGCTGGCCCGAGCACGCCTGCCGCGGCTGCTCCCTGGGCGCCGATCAGGTCGCGCACCTTTCCCACCTGAACGCTCGCGACACCACCCTTGCCTACGCCTCGCGGGCGCCGCAGGCGGACATCGCACGCCTGAAGGCGCGGATGGGCTGGGAGATGCCCTGGTACACCATCACCGACAGCTTCGATGCGGACTTCGGCGTCGACGAGTGGCACGGCCACAACGTGTTCTTCCGCGACGACGGGCGGGTGTTCCGCACCTACTTCATCAACAGCCGCGGAGACGAGGCGATGGGGACCACCTGGAGCTACCTCGACGCGACGCCGCTCGGCCGTCAGGAGACTTGGGAGGACTCGCCAGAGGGTTATCCTCAGACCCCCCGTACAAGTGGTGGAACTGGCACGACAATTATGACGCCGCGAGCGCTCCCGACCGGAAGTGGGTCGAGGTGTCGGACGCCGGAGAGGCCGCGTTCCGGAAGCGGGACGCAGGCGCTAAGGCATGAGACATCGGAACAAAAACGCGTCGCTTAGGAGCGCAGGGAAAAATTAGCCGCGTCGGCAAGCCGCCCGGCAGAAGCCGGGAGCGTACCCGCGCGGCGTAATCCGACTAGCCCGGAGCTGGGCGAACGGAATCGACGAACCGCAAACACTTTGCTTGGCTGCTAACTCGGGAGCATGGCGGTGGAACGGCACGATTTCGCATTCGACAGCGGCGGAGACAGGCTGGCCGGCAACCTCTTTTTGCCCAGACAGCAACCGATTGGCGCAATCGTAACAACTGGGCCGCTTACCTCCGTCAAGGAGCAAGCGGCAGGTGCGTACGCGCGCGCGCTTGCGGAACGCGGATTTGCGGCGCTGGCTTTCGATCACCGTTACTTTGGCGGAAGCGATGGCGAGCCCCGCCAATTTGAAAAGCCGATGGCAAAGGTTGAAGACATTCGTGCTGCAGTGTCGGCGCTCCAAAATGATAAACGGACTCAGGGCTTGCCGGTCATGGCCGTCGGCATCTGCGTGGGTGGAGGATACATGGCGGTTGCCGTGGCGCAGGAAGATCGTTTCCGCGCATTCGCCGGCATCGCGGGCGTATATGCCAATTCGACGACAACGCGCCAATGGCTAGGAGAGCGCTACGATGCAGAGATCGAGCGCGCACGAGTGGCCGAACAGAATTGGCAAAAAACCGGGGTCGCCGAGACTATTCCTGCGGTGGCACCTAACGGCGGCGACGTCGCCATGCCTTTGCGCGAGGCTTACGAATTCTATGGAACCACCCGCGGCGCAGTGCCGAATTATGTTAACGCGTTTGCAGTTCAGTCCCGCGCCTACACTCTGCCGTTTGATGCTTTGACGGCCGCGCCCGCAATCAAGGTTCCGACTTTCATTGCGCACTCGGAAAAGGCGCTTACGCCCGACCTCGCGCAGAAGTTCTATGCCGCAGTAGCTGCTCCAAAAGAGGAACTATGGTTGAAGTCGAGCGGTCAAATCGATTTCTACGATGGCCCCAAGTTGATCGAGCCGGTATCCGATGCCGTTGTTCGCTTCTTCAGCAAGTGCCTGTAACGAAAACAGGTGAAAAATTTGGCTCGGTCGTCGGCCTCGTCGCGGATCGGCTCCATCGGCGCGTGTGACTGCCAGGGCGACCAGTATTCGGCCTCGAGCACGCGGGTCGCGGTCGTCTAGTTCGGTCCCAACACGCGGTCAGTACTCCCAGGGGCCCGGTACCCAACGAAAGACGTCGCCGGCGACCGCCACATGGCAGACGGACGGGAACGAGAGGTGAGTGGCCACCAGCAACTCGCGGTTCGCCGCCAGCTCCCGCAAAAGACCGACCCGGACGCGCGCCGCCTCCTCGGGGTCGTGTTCGAAGCCGTTGTACCAGTCGGGGTGCTCGAACCCGACCTGGAACACGAGGTCCCCGGCGAACGTCAGCCGGTCGCCGCCGGACGCCAGGCGGACCACGCTGTGCCCGGGCGTGTGGCCGCCGGTGCGTTGGACGACCACCCCCGGCGCCACCTCGTCCTCGTTCTCGAACGGCCGCAACTGGCTGTGGTACTCTTTCAAGAACCGCTTGCCCGTCCGCCGAAGCGCGTCCGGGAAGCCCGGCGGCATGGAGACGCGGGAGAAATCGGGCAACTCCCAGAACTCGGCTTCGGCGGCCGCCAGGTGGACCCGCAGGTCCGGACGCAGCCGCTCTTTCACCCCGTCGGCAAGCAGCCCGCCACAGTGGTCCATGTGCAAGTGGGTGAGCACCACGTCGGTCACGGATGCGAGATCGATGCCGGCGGCCTCCAGTCGCTGGGCCCACTGCCCGGCCCGCGGCAAGTCCGGGAACTCTCCCCCTATCCCAGCGTCGATGAGTATGGTCCGGCCGCCGCTGCGCACCACGACCGCGTTCAGCGCCCACTCGAGCACGTCCGGCGGCAGGAACATGTCCTCCAGCCAGGCCGCCCGGACGGCCGGGTCGACGTTGTGGCCCAACATCCCGCCTGGCAGCGATAGCACCCCATCGCTGACCACCATCATGTCAATCGCACCGACCTTCAGCGCGTAGCGTGACGGAACCAACTCGTGCCCCGGTCTACCGTGGATGTAATTCGCGTTCACCTTGTCGGCGCAGTGCTTGATCGAGGGGTGTGAGGTGTGTGAGGTGTTGTCCAAGCTCATGTTTGCCTCCTGCCGACCAATCGTACGGGGTCTTGTTTCTGCCTGCGACATGATGCGCTCCTGAGGGCAGGGCGTCGATACGTGCATGCCAGATCTGCATTGCCGGTCCGACG
>CAWDIZ010000007.1:0-18224 GCA_963802475.1 uncultured Alphaproteobacteria bacterium | reverse complement strand
AATATCTGCCATATCTACTCTCCCTGATCACTGCTATCGGGTCGAGGTCATTTGGGCGCCGCTGACGGGGCCGTCGCATTCGGGATCTAAGAGACGTCCGCTTATGATGCACACTAATGCCATGGCGGCGGTCCGGGCCATTGGACTGAGGTGCAGGTTGAGAAAGGGATTGATTGGCCAATCGGCCACGCTCGAGCTGCGAGCACGCCCCCGGCCTTGGCGTCGGAGGGCACACGTCGAAACCTGTTGCTCCGATAGCACCGGCATCCCTACACTGTGCTTTTCGACCAGCGGCAAAAGCTGGGGTAACGCGGGGCCGGCCCATCAACAAATAGGAACACTAGCCTGGGCGGCCCTGCAGGGGGAGGACCGTCATGAAGATCACAACAATCGTCCGCGCGACTGCAGCCGCCGCCGTCGCCGCGCTGTGCCTTTCGCCGGGGCAGGAGCCCGGGGCCTGGGCGCAAACGCAGCCTGCCGCCGCCACTGATACAGTCCTCGAAGCCGACTTCGCGCTGGCGCTGACGGCGCGCGGCGCCTGGTCGCCCGGACCCCGCAAGTTGACGAGAGGGGGTCTTTTGACCCCGCAAAACGCGCGAAAACCTGTTTCGATTTCCGCCGAGGGGCGTTGGGCTGGTGAATAATGAAAGCATGACCGTTCTGCGGCTCGCGACCGAGGAACCACGAGTCCCCATTTGGGCTACGATATATCTCCCGCCTGTCCGACATAGGTTTCTCCTCTTTTCTGGCACCGGCCTCTCACCTGACCTTCGCACGGCAGCGCGTCGCAAACCAATCGGCTAGCTTTGCCATTCATATGGGGGAAACCGAGGACCAATTCACATGACGCTCGCCATCAACGCCTTCGCGCTCTGCTTCGTGCCTGTTTTTTTAGCAGCTTGAATCGTAAGCGATAGGGATGGCGGCCCGCCGCACCCGCGGCGGGCTCTCAAGGATGCCCCGTCGCCTTTTGGCGTATGGCGGACCAGCCTGTGCGCGGTTAGCATTGTGTCGGGCTTGGCGGTGGGGGGGTCGAGATGCCCAAGGCATTGCAATGGGGTCTGCTGGTGTTTTTCATCTGCGCACTAGTCGCGTCGATGGCTATTGCGTCGGTGACGCTGTTCCTTTTCTGGGAGCACAATCGCCCCCGAAACTACTTGTTTTATCGCATTGCTGATGGTGCAGCAGCGACGGTTCCACATTCCGGGGAAGCATCGGAACAGGGAATGCCGTCTGGGACGCGCTTGAGGACATGCTAGCTACCCGTCACTAGGCCCAGCCCGCTGCAGCCCCGCGGCGGGCTCCCGCACGTCCAGAAGCCAAACCAAATGCCGAAGCCAGAACACATTTTCCAGGCGCAGATAAAAAGAGAGCGGGTAGCGCAAGCAGACCAAGCGGCAAACTTGCCGCCTGGTCTGGATCAATTCGGCATGAACAGCACGGTCAGCGCGACGCTGGTGACGTTGCAATCTACTGAGCCGTCTATGCGATGAACGGTGATGTTGAGAGAGTAACGCTGCAGCCCGGCGGCGTCGATTACAAACAGCCGCTGCGAAGCGAGATTGAATACGCCGTTCCCGGAGAAGATGCCGTCCAACTTGGGGAGTGTGAAGGCGAACCTATTTCCGCCTTTCCCCGTATAAGTGGCGACCGCGCTTGGGTTGTTGACGATCTGCGTGGAAAAATCGGCAACCCGAACGATATCGACCAGGTTCAAACAGACGCCGGAGCCATTCACGCTGACCAGCGCGGTGCGGGCCTAGGCGCATTGAAGTCGAGCTTCCCCGATCAACCCACGCGGAGAGGGGCATTCATCTTTTTCAACAGCGAGATCACGCTGAGCGCCGTGATACGGCCGGTCTTCGGATTCTCGGTCGGTATATTCTCGATGGACATATCCAACCGGGCGGAGTCGGACTCCACCACGATATGATGCATATTTCTGACGGCGCCCGGATCCGCCCAGATTTCCAGTTTGGTCAAATCCGGGCCGATGCCGGCGAGTGACAGCGCAACCGCAACGTTCAAATTCGCCGGAAAGCCGATCGCCGCCTCCCTGGCGGTACCGCGGAACACGCACAGCGGTTCGGTTAAACCCACGATGTCGATTTTATTTTCCACCAAATACGGTGCGCCGAGCAATCCTTCGACCGGCTTTCGCGTCGTCATGATGACAGAATGGATTTTGGCTTGCGCGGCGGCGCCAACTGCATCCAGTCCCAACAACGCGCCCGTTGGAACAATGATCTGTCCGCCATTCTTCTTGGCGACATGGACGAGATCAAAATGCGACAGTAAGGCCCCCGCGCTTAGAACGACCGCCTTCTTTCCTGCAGAAACAGTAGGCCTCACGATCTGCTCAAAGATCGCCGCGGGGGCGCACTCCAACACGACGTCGGCATTTCGATGCAAGTCCTTAAGAGACGTTACGGGCGCGATGCAGCCGATTTGATCCAGCGTGCGACGGCATTTGTCCACGTCGCGGGCTGCAACTGCGGTGATTTCGATTTCCGGGAGCACGCCGCTTGCGACCGCCCTCGCGACGGTGGTGCCGACCGTTCCCATACCTGCGATGGCCAATCTGATGCGAGCGCCGGCCCGCCCAGCGTCCGAAGGCACCGTTAGCGGCGCTTGCCCAGTGAAGAGATCGGACATGTGCTTGTTCTCGCTTTACGTGAAGAAGTTTTGGAAATCCTCGTTTTGTCGCTGTGAACAGAAAAGATTAGAGCGGCAGCGAATGATCTTTGTCGCGACGCTCTGTTGGCTGATTGAAACCCAGAGAGGTTTGCGATCTAGCTTTGATGCGCAGTGCAGCCCAGCCACGGTAAAATAGCAACCAAGGTTTTGGCTGGTCCAAAGGTCCCGTTCGCAACGTTCCGCCGCGCGTAGACTATTTAAGAAGTCACTGAAAAGCTGGTGGGCCCGGTAGGACTCGAACCTCCAACCAGACCGTTATGAGCGAGCCGGATGATAAGAAAACCCTTGTAAATCCAAGCAAAATCGAAGACGAATGAAGCCCTTTGTTCGCGTTCGGTTCGGTCATTTTGTTGGCGAAACAAGCGAACGCTTCTCCGCCAGGAGAAATGCCAATGTCGACGCCAGTGTTGCCGGATCGCGCGCGCGTTGTGATCATTGGGGGCGGTGTGATTGGGACCTCGGTGGCATACCATCTGGCTCACATGGGCTGGAAAGACGTCGTCCTGCTCGAGCGCGACCGCTTGACGGCCGGCAGCACGTGGCACGCCGCAGGGCTCGTGGTGACCTTCGGTTCCACCTCCGAGACGTCGACCGAGATGCGCAAATACACGCGCGACCTCTACAGCCGGCTTGAAGCCGAAACCGGTCAATCGACCGGGTTCAAGCCCGTTGGTTTCATCGAAGTCGCAGCTGATGCGGACCGGCTAGAGGAATATCGCCGGGTCGCGGCCTTCAACCGTTGGTGCGGCGTCGAAGTTGACGAGATCTCGCCTTCCGAGGTGAAGGCGCTTTTTCCCTTGGCGCACGTCGACGACATCCTCGCCGGCTTCTATGTCAAGGACGACGGGCGCGCGAACCCAGTGGATGTAACCATGGCGTTTGCCAAAGGTGCACGCATGGCAGGCGTGTGCATCATCGAAGGAGCATCCGTTGCCGGGATTTTGCGTCGGCGGAACCAAGTGACCGGCGTTCGCACCGCTCTTGGGGACATGGAGGCCGAATACGTCGTCAACTGCGCCGGCATGTGGGCGCGCCAGTTCGGCGAAACCTGCGGTGTGAATATTCCGAACCAGGCGGCCGAGCACTACTACCTCATCACCGACGCGATTGCCGATCTCCCGCCGTCCCTGCCTGTGCTCGAAGACCCCTCCTCGTATGGGTACTACCGCGAAGAAGTCGGGGGTTTGTTGATCGGCCTCTTTGAGCCGATGTGTGCTCCGTGGATGGTCGAGGGCATTCCAACAGATTTCTCATTTGGTGAAATCGCACCGGACTGGGATCGCATGGGCCCGTATCTCGAAAAGGCGATGAACCGCGTTCCGATCACGCTTCAGATCGGTATCAAGAAATTCTTCTGTGCGCCCGAAAGCTTTACGCCAGACCTGCGTCCGATCTTTGGCGAGGCGCCCGAACTAAAAAACTACTTCGTCGCGGCCGGCCTGAATTCCATTGGCATACTGACCGGCGGCGGAATTGGGCGCGCTCTTGCCCATTGGATTGTCAATGGCCACCCCGACGTGGACGTGACCGGAATCAATATCGACCGCCTCCACCGTTACCAGGCCAATCCCGAGTACCGCCGCGAACGTACGATCGAGTCGCTCGGAATGGTGTACAAGTGCCACTATCCGACGATGACGCCGCAGACCGCGCGCGGCGCAAAGCAATCTGCGATCCACCATCAGTTGGCCGGGGCCGGCGCCTACTTCAGGGACGTCAGCGGCTGGGAGGGCGCCGATTGGTACGCACCGCCCGGCTATCAGCCGAAGGTCGAGAAGCTCTCCTGGGGACGGCAAAACTGGTTTGCTTGGTGGGCGGAAGAACATCGTGCCGCGCGTGAGGACGTTATCCTGATGGACATGTCGTTCATGAGCAAATTCCTCGTCCAGGGACGGGACGCAGGCCGCGCTCTGAACCACATCTCCGCAAACAACGTCGATGGACCCTCGGGTGTGATCACCTATACTCAGTGGCTGAACGAAAAAGGTCTGCTCGAGGCCGACCTTACCGTGACAAAATTCGACGACGAACGCTTCCTCGTCGTCGTGACCGACACGATGCACCGACATGCCGAGACCTGGATGCGGCGCAATGTGCCCGACGGTGCGCACGCGGCCATCACGGACGTGACCTCCGGCTATTGTCAGATCAACGTTCAGGGTCCGAAGTCCCGTGCATTCCTGCAGACGCTGACCGGCGCCGATCTTTCGAACGAAGCCTTTCCGTTCCGCGCTGCCCGCGAAATCGACATCGGCTATGCGCGCGTCCTGTGTATTCGCATTACGTATGTCGGGGAACTCGGATACGAGCTCTATGTCCCGGCAGAGCAGGCGAGCCATGTCTATGATCGTCTGGTCAAGTCCGGGAGCAGCTTCGGGCTTCGCCACGCCGGGCTGAAGGCGCTTGCCAGCTTGCGCCTGGAAAAAGGCTACCGCGACTATGGACATGACATCGACAATACCGACAATGCGTTCGAAACCGGGTTAGAATTTTTCATAGAGTTCGACAAGCCGTCGGGTTTCATCGGGCGTGACGCCGTGCTCAAGCAAAAGTCAGCCGGTCCGCCGCGGCGCCGGCTGGTCCAAGTGTTAGTGAAAGACCCCGAGCCGATGCTGTTTCATGCCGAGATCGTGCTTCGCGACGGCAAGCCCGTCGGATACGTGCGCGCGGCGTCATACGGCCATACGCTAGGCGGGGCGATTGGCTTGGCAATGGTGGAGGCGGTGGGTGATGCTGTTGATACTGCTTGGCTGAGCACAGGCCATTGGGAGGTGGACATCGCTGGGCGGCGCTATCCGGCCCTGGTATCGATGCGTCCCCTTTACGATCCTGAGATGAAGCGGATCAGGATGTGAATGGACCGTATCGAGCTGATTTGCCGAGTTGGATATCCATCGCAGCTGTACGCAGCCGCGCTGGTGCAGTCGTTAATCGCTGTATAGCGACCCGATACGATCAGCCATTTCGAGAACAGTAGCGGCGGTCCTATGCGGAGGGAGGTGGCAGATGCGTTTGCATACGTTGGCTTTTGGCTTGCTGGTTTGGCCTGCCGGCGCGGCGATCGCCGACAACGTGGCCGACTTCTATCGCGGAAAAACCGTCACGATGGTGGTTGGTACGCCGGCCGGCGGGGGCTACGACATTTATGCCCGATTGCTGGTACGACATCTGGCCAAACACATCCCCGGCAATCCCACCATCATCGTTCAGAACAAGCCAGGAGCCGGCTCGGTCATTGCGGCAAACTACGTCTATGAGGTGGCGCCGCAGGATGGCACCGTCCTTCTGGCGGCCACGCGCACGGCGGCATTCGCCCAGCTTCTTGGCCAGCCGGGAACGCGTTACCTCGCCACCAAATTCAATTGGTTGGGCAGCATGAACAACGAGGTCGGCGTGATGGCGGTGTGGCACACCACGCCGGTCAAGACCGTCGAAGAAGCCCGCCGGATTCCGGTGATCTTCGGCAGCGCCAGCGCCGGCGGTGACGGCGACATCTATCCCGCCCTCATGAACAATACCCTCGATACCAAATTTAAAATTGTTCGCGGCTATGAGGGCAGCGGCGGCGTTGACCTCGCCATGCTGCGGGGCGAGGTCCAGGGCCAATCCAACTCTTACACGGCGCTGAAAAAATTTGCTCCGGACTGGCGGCAGAAGACGCATGTTCTTGTGCAGCTTTCGTTCAACAAGCATCCGGAGATGCCAGATGTCCCGTTGATCTTTGAGTATCTCAAGCCTGAATTTCTGAAAGCGGGCTTGACGGTGGAACAGGCTGAAACCGTGTGGCGGATCATGCTGATTCAGAAGGCCATGGGCCGGCCTTTCGCGGTCGGGCCGGACGTGCCCGCGGCGCGCGTAAAAGCCCTGCGTGCGGCATTCCTCGCCGTCCTGCGAGATCCGGAGTGCCTGGCTGACGCAGAAAAGAGCCAGAGCGAAATCAATCCCGTGGACGGCGACGAAATCCAACGGATGATCGCGACGATCAGTTCGGCCTCGAAGTCAGACATCGACAGGCTGAACGATGCGATTTCCTACAAGGACAATGCAAAATAAAGACCCACCAAAAGCCTGACCGACGAGCGATTTCCCAGCATGCGGCCATGGCGGAATTAATACAAGCGCTAGCTTGGACCTTCGAGTCCTATTGGCCGCACCAGCTAAAAAACACCTCGTCAATATTACGGCTGTTTTGCGCTATCGGCCGTCGGCTCTCCTTCGACGGCGATCAACGCAAACATCGAGCAAAGCCCCAGCACATCACGCTGATCGAGCAATTACTGCAGGTCAAGCGGTTGATAACGACCGTTCTCGTCGAGTTGCGTGCCCCACACTTTGTGTACGCCCTGGTGCTCCGAACGACTGAAGCTCACGGGCGTCCCGAGCCCAATGTCTAAGTCCCGGAGATTCTCGAGAGTTTCGACCAGTTTTTCGGTGTCGAGCTCAGGGCCATTTCGTTTCAACGCTTCGATCAACACGTTGGCCGCCACGTAGCCTTCGAGAGACACGTAGTCCGCTGCCTCCCCAGGTAAGTATTTGGTGAGTGCAGATTTGTAATCGAGGACCAACGATGAGTGGCCCTCGAGGGCGGGCACCACCTGCGTCACGATGACTCCTTTTGCAAACCTTTTGCCCAGAAGCATCAGCTCGTTGGCTAACGCGGTGCTGCCCACGAAAGAAACGCTCGCATAAATCATATCAGGGTAGGAACCCCGCGTCTTCTCAATGAATTTAGCAGCGGCTCGATAAGTGGGCACCATGATCACCGCTTTTATTGGGATGCGGCTCTTTCGGAGTTGCTCGACGGCGTCATCCACGTCCACGGTGTTGCGCTGGTAATTGAGCCGCAAAATTGCGTTGTCTTTGCCCCCGAGCGAACGGATAGCTTTGGCGACGCCGGAAAAACCCGAGTTGCCGTAAGGATCCTGCTGAGCAAACACCGCGATCTGGTCGGTCTTTAGCCGCTTAACCTTGACCAAATAGTGCACCGTGGCGGCGGTCTCTTCAGCGTAGCTGGCGCGGTAATTGAAAACATAGCGGTCGGGTGGATCGTTCCTAAGCAAGCCGGCGCCGGTAAATGCACCGAAAAACAGCATCTTTCGCTCAAGGGCGTAGGGTAACCCGACCGTCGCCGTGGGTGTTCCCACGTTGCCGACTATTCCGAAAACTTCGTCTTTTTCATAGAGCTGCTTCATTGTTACGGCTGTCCGGGAGGGCTCGTAGCCGTCGTCTGTCGCAATGAGCCGGAGCTGCCGGCCGTGCACCCCGCCACCAGCGTTGGCGACTTTGAACGCAGCCTCGATGCCTAGCTTCATATTCTGTCCGAGTTCCTTGGCCGGACCACTGAATGCTGCGGAAATCCCAAACCGAATTTCACTGTCGGTGACGCCGCGAACGAAATTCTTGACCGCCCTCGGTTCTGGCCCGACCGCCGCTTGCTGTTGCATTGGCCCGCTTGCGGAAGACTGCCCAACAGCCTCTGCGGGTTGCCCAACAGAAGCCGCTGCTGGAGGTGCAACGAGGGTCGGTACTGGCGCCGGAACAGAAGCTGCCGCAACTTGCCGGGCCGGATAGGCCGGATCATTCGACGGCACGCTGTTCCGCGTCACCCGATCAGATATCGGTTTTACGAAAATGAGCACCGATGCGCCGACGGCCATAAATGTGATAACAAGTGCAATCCGGCCAATCAACGTTAACGTTCCAGTCTCTAACCGTTGCGGAGGCGGTGGCGGCCGGACGGGTTCGGACCATGAAGCAACATCGGATGTGGTCCGCCGATCCTGATGCTTCCTGCTGGGCACAGGAGCAGTTGGCCCCGAAGGGACATACTGCCTTTCGGTCGGTCTTTCGGCTGAAGACAATGGCGCCGGGTCGCGCAACCGTTTCGGGGCATATTTAATATAATCGGATAAGTCATTCCGACCTTCATCACTCATGATCCCCTCCCTACGCGCTACTCTCTGATCAATTCCCCTCCCTAGGCGCTACTCTCTGATCAGATTTATTGCCGCCTTCATTTACCCGGTCGGTAGCTTGAACAATCTGCACTAGAGATTTTGTCTTAACCGTGGCGGGATCGTGATCACGATGTGGGGGCCGGTCATCGTTTCCGTGGTGCACGGGATGCGCCCGTAAAGCTAGGCTTGTGAGGGAGCTCAAAGGCCAAAGGACCCCGGCAGCGGCTTCGACAGCACGGGACGACTGAACCTAACAAAAGCATTCCATGGCTGGATGATTGCGCGCGGACATTTCGGCACGGCGGGATCTTGCGGATCGCGTCAATCGGCGAAATCAGGACGGGCGCTGCAGGGGCGAAACCCGCTATTCTGCGCGGCTCATCAGCGCGGAACTCACATGATGCTCGGAATCTCCACAAGTGGCTTGCAATTGGCCATGAGAGCAGGTCTGGCGGCCGGACTGTCGATCGCGATCGCGCAGTTCTTCAAGCTCGAATATCCGATCTACGCCTTCATTGCCGCCGTCATCGTCACCGACCTGTCACCGGCGCAAAGCAGACGCCTCGGGTTCATTCGCATCGTCGCTACCGTGGTGGGGGCGCTTCTCGGGGCCGCACTGAGCGCCGCAGTTCCTCCCGGTCCCGCGACGGTCGGCGTGAGTATTGTGCTTGCCATGCTGGCTTGCCATCTGATCCGCGCGCCCGAGAGCGCCAAGGTCGCGGGCTTTATATGCGGCCTAGTCGTGTTCGACCACGCCAGCGAGCCCTTCCATTACGCCTTCTTCCGGCTCATCGAGACGGTGCTAGGGGTAGCCGTGGCCTGGGCGATCAGCTACGTGCCGAAGCTGATCCGCGCCGAGCAGCCGGCGAGCTGAAGCTGAAGTGATGCTTCGTCTTAGAAGTCTTCGTTTCTAGAAAAGACGCCGTGGAGAACAAAAAGTCGATGACGACGCCACGGCGTGTAGGAATCAATGGTTAACGCTTTGGCGATCCAGTCAGGACCGGAAATTCGCACGGTGCCGGCTGAGGGACTCGAATCCCCGACCCCCTGATTACAAATCAGCGCGGCTCTTCAAGCGCAGTTGCGCATCCTGCATCATCACAACGAAGGTTTGCTAGTTTCATCAGTAGCTTATCCTCACAATTCTGCTCATTGCTTTTCATCCCGTATCATTCCATAATGGCCCTCTGCATTAGTTAATCATTAGGTAGCTGAGGCGAACATGCCAAGCAAACGTCTTACGGAAGAAGGCGTAAAAAGGCTCAAATCGGTACCTGGCAAGCAGGTCTGCTATTTCGATCAGTATCTGCGCGGCTTGGTCCTGACCGTGAATCCCCGCGGCTCAAAGACCTGGAGTGCGCTCTACTACGTCGCTGCCAAACCTCGCTACAAAAAGCTTGGCCGCTGGCCGGTGCTCTCGCTTAAATCGGCGCGCGAGGCGGCGAGGCAATTTCTCGCGGACCCCAAAAAAGCGTTGGCGGCGCAGAATAGCGGTTCGTTCAGGGAGGTGGCGGAGAATTTCCTCAAGCGGCACGTGCAGGCAAACCAATTGCGCAGCCAACCAGAGATAGAGCGTTGTTTGCGCACGTACATCTATCCGGCATGGCAGCATCGTCCATTTCGCGAAATCAAGCGCGGCGATGTGGCGGAACTGCTCGACAAGATTGAGGACAACCATGGCCCGCGGCAGGCCGACGCTTGCTTGGCGATCATTCGCGGGATGGCGAACTGGTTCGCCAGCCGCGATGACGGCTACAGCTCCCAATCGTTCGAGGGATGCGCCGCACTAAGGCTAAAGAGCGAGCGCGAGAGCGCGTCCTGGATGATGAGGAGCTGCGTGTTGTATGGAGGGCCAGCGGCGAAAGTGGATCGTTTGGACGCTTGGTCAAGCTGCTGCTACTTACTGCGCAGCGTCGCGATAAGGTCGCCAGCATGAAATGGACGGATCTCGCGGATGGGGTATGGACCATCGCCACCGAACCACGCGAGAAAGGCAACGCGGGAGTACTGCGCTTACCACAAATAGCGTGGGACCTAATCACCGCCCAACCACGCCTCGCTGGCAATCCTTATGTGTTTCCGGCAGCCGTAGGTAACGGGTCGATCAACTCGTTTTCCCAGCGCAAGCATGAGCTAGAGGCGAAACTGTCGACGAATGTGCCGACGTGGACGCTGCATGACCTACGCCGCACCGCTCGCTCTTTGATGAGCCGCGCTGGTGTGCGACCAGACATCGCCGAACGCGTGCTTGGTCACGCTATTCCCGGCGTCGAAGGCGTTTACGATCGCCACCGTTACGAGCACGAGAAGACTGGCGCGCTGCAAACCTTGGCCGAATTGCTCCAGCTGATTGTTGATGGGCCGGTAAAAAACATAGTGCAACTCTCTCGGACTGCTGCCGAGTAGGAGATTGAGCGGATTGAAGTTCGCGTTAGCGAACGTGGCAGCCCGTCAAGAACGGAGTAGAGGCTGCCAAGCAAGTCGGCGAAACTGAAACTGACTTTCGATTTTTCCAGATAATCTTGGCGTTGAAACATATAGGGGGGTCTTTTCTGCTCTCCCTCGGTTTTTTGCTGTGTGGAAACGTGAGTAGGGTCAGTGGGAGGGACGCAGCGCCCCAGGCGCAAATTCAACGAACGCCTGGCCATTATCTAAAAGTTGTACTGTGTATTGGCCTCGCATTGGAGGGAAACTACTGATTTGCATGAGGCTCACGCCTACCGCTTCCGTTGCGTTTGCATCACCTTCGACCGCTTGGAATAAATCAGCAGCTGCTTTTTTCTCATATGGGTCTAAGGGATTGATTGTAAAATTGATTGGTCGGAATGTGGCTGTGCAATAGGTCACGCGGCCTACTGTGCCGTCGGTTGCGATGTTTTCAATCTTAAATACCCGTTGAACCGCCTCTCTAGGGAGCTTGGGCAAGAGATCGGCGCGTCCGCGCGACGCGAGCAATTGGCCAAAAAGTACTTCAACCGCTTTTGCCGAAGCGTATTTGCGCATCGGATGAATCGCACCTAAAAGTTATCACACGCGCGAGCACATCTGGTGTTGCCCCGCCGTCCTGTTCTGGGATGAAGCCTGGCTGCGTGAACGGCGGCAGCTAATGTCGGAGCAGGGATACGAAAACAGGTGTCAGCCATTGTCAGCAAACTGCTGCTGCTGCGCGGCAAAATCGGAGCTTAATGGTCGTCTGCTAAATTACTCGACGCAGTTGATTAAAGCCGGCGCGCCGGGTTCCGGATTTGCAGAATGACACATTATGGAAGGACGGCGATATCCGCCGTAAGGTGACAGCTGCGAAGTCGCGAACGCCGAGTCCACAGCCTGCTCGATTTAGAAACGTGCGTGCCGCCTCTCGCACCTCCGGGTTGTGCCCGACTAACAGGTGCCCGCCAGTGTCAAATCGATCAGTTAGAGTCCAGATTCTGCTGGCGGCGAACTCGGCTGCAGGAAGCGTGTTAAACAAATCGTCCCGCGCCGAAATAATCAGCGTTGGCACGGTGATCGTTTCCAGCGGCGGCTGGCTCAGTTCCGGGGTGCTATCGACATTGATTCCTGGAAACCGCAACGATAGCGGTTGGATGGACCTGACCATATTCATCACACGTTCCTGGTCCGGCTTTGCGGATGCAGCTACCAGTTCCGGCGGGACACCGATGAATCGAATCAAGACCGATGGAGCTACCTTTTCCGTGGCCCACCATGCAAAGTCAGCGCCATTATTAACGAGCCAAAATGCGAACTCACTACCGCGGCTTTCTTCGACCGAAACAGGACTGGTTGGCGAATAAGTTCCGGGGACCATAAGTATCAGCGCTGCGACCCTGTTCGGGTGCCGTATGGCCAGCTCGACCGCAGAACGCGCCCCTGCCGAAACACCCAGCACTATCGCCTTGGGAACGCTTAGCTCCGCCAGAAGCGCCGCATGCGCATCCGCTTGGGCTGCCGGAAAGGCATCCCGCGGGATGGACGTACGTAGATAACCGAAGCGCGAAGGTGCGATTATCTGAAAGCTATCACCTACAAGATCGGCTGCGTTAGTGAGGCCCTGATCATAGCCGCCGCCGGCACCATGGATCGATAGAAGCGGAATGCCAGCGCCTCTCATGGCGTATTCGATCGGGCCGGCGGAGGTGTGGGCGATCAGACCGCCTCTGTTGGCAGCTTCGCGCGCACGATCAAGCTCATCATGATAGTGCCAGTAGACCAAACTGGCGATCCCCGTCACTACGAGGACTGTGATGCGCAGAAGAAACCCAATGTTCGTCATGGGATTTCCCCAGGTGGCCAAATTCCTATTGGCGCAGCTTATCGATCCTCGCTGAAATGGATTTGATCTGCCTCAATTTCCGAGGAAGCGCACGCGCAATCAAGCTTCCTGGCCATCAATGAATTGCATCAGGTACCGTTCGCGCGCGTGCGCGCAAGCTACTGAGGCGTTCGATGTGAGCTCCGACTTCGGGGTGCACTGAATTCTGGGTTATGATAGGTACAGCAAAGCGACACCGGGAGTTTACGACGTAGCTCCACCTTCTATTGACCGCATGCAGTCTCACGAGACGACGATTTTTCTTACGGACGCGCTGATTCTATTCGCGGCAGTCGTCCTGACTATTCCTTTGTTCACGCGGCTGCGTCTGAATCCGATAATCGGATTTCTGCTCGCTGGATTGCTAGTAGGCCCGTATGGCTTTGCTCTCATTCAACACGTCGACACGACACATCGTTTTGCCGAACTCGGCATCGTCTTTTTGTTGTTTGCGGTGGGCCTTGAGCTGTCGTTTGAGCGTCTGCAAACGATGGCAAAGTACGTATTTGGGCTTGGTATCTTGCAGGTCGGCGTAACGGCCGCTGCTATCGCGGCTGCGAGCTCGTTTTTGGGCGTCAGCGCGGTTCAGGCTGCCACGATCGGTTTGGCGCTGGCGATGTCGTCGACAGCAATCGTCTTGCAGATCCTCGCCCGCCAGGGCCGACTATCCCACCAGACTTGGGCGCGTAATTCTGTCCGTTCTTCTGCTGCAGGATCTGGCCGTTGTGCCTTCGCTGGCGATTATAGGTGCGCTGGCGCACCAGGCGACGGCAAAATCCTTAGCTTGGACAATCGCGTTCGCGGCAGCCAAAGCGACAGGCATGTTGCTTCTCATCGTGCTTGTGGGCCGGTTGTTCCTGCGGCCGCTGTATCGCACGATCGCGTCTGTTCGGAGCCCTGAATTATTTGCTGCGGCGACCCTTCTGGTCATTCTGGGGACAGCCTGGGCTACGGCCAAAGCAGGGCTTTCATTGGCGCTAGGCGCCTTCCTCGCAGGCTTGCTGATTGCAGGCACTGAATATCGACATCAAATAGAGGCCGATCTGAAACCGGTGCGTGGGTTGCTGTTGGCCTTATTTTTCGTGTCAGTCGGCATGTTAATCGACTTGCAGATAGTTGTGTCGCATCTCGCAAGTATCGTTGCGTCAACAGCGGTGTTGATTGGGCTAAAAGCAGCCATCATCGCGCTACTATGCCGTGGCTTCTCTCTTCCGGGCGGTCTCGCGGCGAATGCGGGTTTGCATCTGGCGCAAGGTGGAGAATTTGGATTCGTCTTACTGTCGACAGCGATGACGGCCGGCGTGATGACGGAGTCGCTCGTGCAACCACTAATTGCCGTCGTCGCTCTATCGATGGCCGCAACGCCGCTTCTGGCGAATGCCGGCGGGTGGCTGCAAGCGCGATTAGGCGATCAGCCCCAGGCCGAAGAGTATCTGATTTCGGCGGAGGCTGCTGGTCTTTCAGGCCATGTGCTTGTCGCCGGTTTCGGCCGCGTCGGCCGCACCATAGGCAAGATGCTCGATCGGGCTGGCAAGCGGTGGATTGCCTTCGATTGGGATGCGGGCGTGGTAGCCGCGGCGAGGAAGGGTGGGTTACCGGTGTTCTTCGGTGATGCGGGCAGCGTCTCGGTCTTGGGGCCGCCGGCGTTCATAAAGCTAGTGCAGTGGTTATCACTTCGCACGACCCAGGGACTGCTGCTTCTCTAGTCGCCTCCCTACGAGAGGCATCACCACAGCTCGCTATCTTGGTTCGCGCACGCGACAGCTCTCATGTTCCCGAATTGTTGGCAGCGGGCGCCACAGACGTTGTTCCGGAGCTGGCCGAGGCAAGTCTATTGCTGGGTAGTGCTGTTCTGAAGGTAGCGGGTGTTCCTTCAACCACGATCGCTAGCCTCGTTGCATACGTGCGGCAAGATGTAGATGGTGGGTCTAATACACAGTGAAAGCTGCACTGTTATGTTGCCGTTTACGCATGTGCCAAACAAGCACGCAGGGAAGGGGATCATCGAAATCGCAGAGAAAATCGGCGGCAACTCGATCGTGATTGCATCGCACGGGCGGCTCCGGTATCGATCGCTTATTATGTAACGTGCCGGCTTCATCGTTCGGTGAGGAAGACTAGCGGGCAACGTTTGCACGCAAGAAAGCGTCGCTGTAACGAGCGACGCTTTTCTCACAACGTTCCGAATACCAATAAGTGGTTAGATAGCGGTGACTCGCTCGTAACAATTTGGAACAAGCGGACGACGTGAGAATTTCAGATAGTCCACGGTAGTCTCCAGCCATGTCTGAGGACTAATTCTCGCCTCGCTTAACGGTGAACAGCTCTGCAGTGTGCTGAGCATGTTGAGTGTTGTGGCATTCGGACAATAATCCCGCCAGTCAGATGACGCCGGCTCGCTGGGATCTCTGGCAAGTTCGTGCGCGAGATCCCGCGCACACCGCATAGGACTCTGGCACGATGTGCAGAGTCTCTGAAAGCCGCGGAACAATGCAGGTTCAGACCGAGCCATTTCTGCCGGATCAAGATTTAGCGCCACCATGCGCCGTTCCAGGAGATTGGAGCCGTAGAGGCCTTGGCTGGAAAATTGAGAGCGGTTGCGAAGCAGACAAACCTAATTCCTGGGTGATGTCCTTTGTTTCGTCAGGCCCAGAGAACTTCGTTGGGGCAAGCTTGCCGCCGGTCCAGCGCCGCCACCATTGCGCAATAGCAGTGAATACCGGCCGCCTTTCATTTCGTGGACGCAAAGGTGACATTTGACCCTCCTTTAGGAATTCTCTGTCTGCGAATTTGGCGATACAGCCGAGAAGCAGACAATCGCAGCCAGGAAGATTGCAAGGATCGCAAAAACAGCATGCCCAAAGCGATGCGGTTTCGCGTTGACCTAAATCAAATGGAAAAAGTGGCGTAAGCCACAGCGGCCGCTCACTTATTTCAGCGTAGCGAGGAGCCGAATGTTGGCTGGTGGCTATTCAGAGCGACCGTGGAAAACTGCAGCGGCCGCATCAAGAACAAAAGACGCATCGACCGTGCAGAACACGGCATGTTCGGAATAATCGATATCAAGCAATCTTGGCTGGGATTGTTTACCCGTGCGCCGCGTGTAAACCGCGGCGCTCTTTTTCAGTCTTTGGCGCCGATGTGCGAGCTCATTCGAACACCCTGGCTGAATCCCGTCGGGGTGCGCAGCGGTCGGCTCGGCCTTCGGTCTTCACCCGTGGTACGCGCCGTCCGTTCCCATAGCCCGAGGCCGACCAATAGCACGGTGACGAGGCCGAGGGCCGCTAACGTGAATGTCGGCACATAGAAGGTCGTATAGACCTCCCAGCCGAGCAGGCGCAGCACTTCCGAAACGTCGGTGTAGATACCGACGAGATGGCCGCCGAGAGTGCCGGTAATTCCGAAGAGCACGCTGCCGAGAATGGCCAGACCGGCCATGACCCAACGCATCGCGCCGTCCCACACGGCCTCGCCCTGAATCCATCGCGTCGCGAGCAGGAGAGCCCAATAAGCTACGGTCCAAGTTGCCAACAGCACATGGTTGCGCCCAAGCGGCGTCGACGAGATCGTCTCCCAAGGCCACACCAAGAGGCCGATCAGAAAGGCAGCCAGTCCAAAAATAAGACCGGCAGCCAAAAGCGGGATCAGCGCCCGGTCGATCGTCTTGGCAAGCGGCCCGTCGGAGACCGTGCGAAATAGAATCGCCAGGGTTGCTGTCATCCAAAGCGCGATCGGAAAGTGGACCAGGACAACGTGATAGCCAGCCATGGTCAGACTCCTTGTCGGTTTTGCATTGGCAGGTTCAGGGCGATGCCGAAGCCGGCGATCAAGAGCACGCCGGCGAGCATCGTCAGCAGCCATTGGCGGCGGATGGCATCCGCGAACTCTGCCTCGACGCCATAATGCGCGAGTTGAACTTCGCTATGGCGGTATTTGACCGGCACGCCCTTCTTGATGCTTTCGGCGCCGGCGTGCTTGGAGCTGTTGAGATGCGGCCAACTGACTTGGCCAGGGTAGAACAGCGTGACCGTGTGCCACGCGCGATTCCATGTGGGCTCGCTGCCTTCAAAGCGAACCGCAACCAGTTCAGCATCGCGGCCCAAGCCGAGCGTGACCGGCAGAGAGATGTTATGCCATCGGCTGCCGACCGCATCACGATGGACGGCGAACGCTACATTGTAGATCCGCTTATCGGCCATGACTTTGTCGTCCAGCGGCTTGCCGGTATCCATCGCTCGTTTCAACGTCACGTCCCAGTAGCCGTCCTTCCAACGCGCCGATCCCGCAACCGTGATGTCGGCATGCGATCCGTCGCCCCGTTGCAACAGCCGGCGCGGATCGTATCCCCATCCTTCCAGGCATAGTTCGCGTCGAACGGCACCGCGGTGCCTTCGCTGATAAAATAGACGTCATCGAAGCCGAGCTTGTGCAGTATCAGATCATCCCATTTTAACGCTCGTTGATTGGTCTTCTGCGGATCGAGCATGAATTTGGGCTGCTGCTTCTGAGCATCCCAATTATCGGCGAAGACTCCTCGGCCGGCATCGCCCCCACGCGTATCAAATACATATTCGTCGTCGGAGGCGCCGATGGGATTGGAGCGATGCGCACGCCAATGCCACAGGTCGAGAAAATATCCGCTCTTGCGCAACGCCGCCAACTCCGTCTCCGGGACGACCGAAGCCCAGTCATTGATATTCTGACGCGTGGCCGGCAGGTATTTTCTGACCTCGGTCTGGTTTCGCTTCGCGCCGAGATATGGATGGGCCCTGACCTCCGCGGCTTTGGCCTCGTTGGTGAAAAAGCGCATCCGATCGCCGATTGCGATGTAACCGCCGTATCGAGCGAACTCGGGGATGCTGCCATCGTCGACCAGCATCGTGACGCGATCTTCGTAGATCCGTCCCGCTGCGGCCCCGGGACGCTGTCGCCATGGCGAACCCACTTACCACCCTCAAATTTCAGCATGTCGTGATAGATGGATGGTTGGCGTGCCGGCCAGCGATAGCGAAAGAAAATGTCGCGGTCATTATAAGCTACCATCACCTGCAACGGCATGGTCAGCTCTTTCGGGATATAAATGTTTTGGCTGAGGTCGTTCTTAATGACGCCAGTGCCATGCGTTAGCCATGACAAACCCAGTCCTCCTAAAAAGAGGGCAAGCGCAGCGCAGAAAGCAATTCGTTTCATGGCCGTTTCCTCTCTGCAGGTTTGAAATTTGTACTTGGTTATCAGGCGTCGAATTTGATCTAGATCAA
>CAWDIZ010000006.1:0-58827 GCA_963802475.1 uncultured Alphaproteobacteria bacterium | reverse complement strand
AGCCGCCCGCACGATGCCGTTTGCAGTTTTCACCTCGGCAGTGAATTCACGCAGCGTCGGACGGATGCCGAGCCGGGCCGCGTCGCGGGCGGTGAGCGCGACCACCGAGGCGCCGGTGTCGACCATGAAGCCGAGACGCTTGCCGTCGACACGCCCATTGACCAGGAAATGGCCCCGGCTGTCGCGCGGGATGATCACGGTGCGGCCGGCGCTGCGGGGTTCGGGCGCAGCCGCCATGGCGGCGGTTTCCCGCGCGGGCGGGGCGGCTTCGAACCGGCGGTCCAGATAGCCCGCGAAGATGCCGCCGAGCGCGAGAAGGAGACCGGCGATGACAAGTAGCTGCCGCATGACCCTGCCCAAATGGAATTTCCGCAAATTACACCATGCGCGGGTGCCACCACAGCCCTAACGCGATTGTTCGCTCACGCCGCTTTCCGGACTGATGGTGAGCGATGGATTAGTCGGAAAGGTAGCATTCGGCGCAGCGTGCCAAAACCTATCTGGAGCTTAAGTCCCACGCGGCTTGGCGCGGCGCGTCGGTGCAGCTTGCGCCGGGTCGTCCGGCCAGGGATGCCGCGGATAGCGGCCCCGCATTTCGGCTTTCACCGCGGCATAGCTGCCGCGCCAGAAACTCGGCAGGTCGCGCGTCACCTGCACCGGCCGATGCGCAGGCGAGAGCAGTTCGATGATCAGCGGCGTCTTGCCCCGGGCGATGCTCGGATGCCGGTCGAGACCGAACAGCTCCTGCACGCGGATGGAAAGCTTCGGTCCCTCCTCCGTGTATTCGATCGAAATGGCTGAACCGGTAGGAGCGGTGAAATGCGTCGGCGCTTCCTGCTCCAGCCGCCGAGGCAAAGGATACGGTAGCCGGGCCTGCAAAGCGGCGGCGAATTCGTCTGCGGAAAATTGCGAAAGCGCCTTTTTCCCTGCGAGGTAGGGTGTGAGCCAACCCACATCCTGCGCGAGCACGGCATCGGAGAGATCCGGCCATTCCTCTCCTTCGACGCGGCGGAGGAACGTCACGCGGTCGCGCCATTGCGCCAAAGCTTTGGTCCAGGGCAGACGGTCGAGGCCGAGCTGCCGCAATCCTTCGGCCAGAGTCGACGCCGCTTGCTCGCCGGCCGGCACCGGCACCGTCTGTTCGTTCAACACCACCGCGCCCAGCCGGCGGCTCCTGCGTGCGCGCAAGGATGCACTGCCCTTGTCGAACACGACTTCCTCGCGGCTCTCGATATGCGCGGCAAAACGCGCGTCGATCTCGGCTGGCAAAATCGGCGCGGCCAGCAGGATGCGGCTTTGCGATGCCTTTCCCGCCAGTTCAGCGACGGCGAGAAACGGCTCGCGCGCAAGCGGACTGGCCGGGTCGATGCTTCCCCCGCGCCCATTCGCCAGCAGGAAGGAATGCATGCCCGGACCGCGGCTTTTGGCGATGCGGTCGGGATAAGCCAGCGCGAGCAGGGAGCCGATGGAGATTTCGGACCTCTCCACGCGCGCGTGACGTATTCCCTCCCCCACGGGCCCCGGGCTTGCCCGGGTCCCGCACGACGGTGCTCAAGTCGGGCAAGCCCGACTTGAGTTGGGGAGCGCGCTGCGCTTGCGGCGAAGCTTTCGCCCATCCCTCCGCCATCCTTCTCGCATCCCGGGCGCGCTGCGAGGGGTCGCGCCGCAACCCTTCGATGCGGTGGCGCAGATCGACGTCGTTGCCGCCCAACCCGCGCTCGGTCAGGACAACGGCGATTTCCGCCGCAAGCTCACCGGCACCGTCGCGGGCGGCGTCGACGATCATGCGCGCCAGCCGTGGCGGCAGCGGCAGGCTGCGCAAGAGCTTGCCCTCCGCGGTGATGCGGCCTTCTGCGTCGATCGCGTCGAGCTCGCGCAGGAGCGCGCGCGCCTCGTTGACCGCGGGCTGCGGCGGCGGATCCAGAAAGCTGAGCGTCTGCGGATCGCCCACGCCCCAATGCGCCAGATCGAGCACGAAGCCGCTGAGATCGGCCGCCAGAATTTCCGGCTGGGCATAAGGTTCGAGCGATGCGGTCTGCGGCTCATCCCAGAGCCGATAGCAGATGCCGGGTTCGGTGCGGCCGGCACGGCCTCGCCGCTGGTCAGCCGCGGCGCGCGCAACCCGCACCGTCTCCAGCCGCGTCAGCCCGACATCGGGCTCATAGCGCGGCACGCGCGCAAGCCCGCTGTCGACGACGATGCGCACGCCTTCGATGGTGAGCGATGTTTCCGCGATCGAGGTGGCCAGCACGATCTTGCGCCGGCCCGGCGGGGTCGGCGCGATGGCCCGGTCCTGCTCCTGCTGCTCGAGCGCGCCGAACAGGCTGTGGATCTCAATGGCGGGATCGCTGACGCGCTCACGCAGCAGGCTCTCCGTACGGCGGATCTCCGCGGCGCCGGGCAGGAACACCAGCAACGAGCCTTTGTCGGCCTGCAACGCGCGCATCACCGCTGCCGCCACCGGCCGCTCGATCGGCTCGCGCGCATCGCGCGGCAGATGCCGCGTCTCCACCGCAAAAGCGCGGCCCTGGCTTTCAATCACCGGCGCATCACGCAGAAGCTTTGCCACCCGCGCGCCGTCGATGGTGGCCGACATCACCAGCAGCTTGATGTCTTCCCGCAGACCGTCTTGCGCGTCGCGCGCCAAAGCCAACCCGAGATCGGCATCGAGCGAGCGCTCGTGGAATTCGTCGAACAGCACGGCGCTGACGCCTTGCAAACCCGGATCATCAAGAATGAGCCGCGTGAACACGCCTTCGGTGACGACCTCGATGCGCGTCTTGCGCGACAGTTTCGAGCCGAAGCGCACGCGCAGGCCGACCGTCTCGCCCACTGCTTCGCCCAGCGTCGCCGCCATGCGCGCCGCCGCCGCCCGCGCTGCCAGCCGCCGCGGCTCCAGCAGCAGGATCTTTCCTTTCGCCCAGGCCTCCCGGAGCAGCACCAGCGGCACGCGCGTGGTTTTGCCGGCGCCCGGCGGCGCGACCAGCACGGCGGCATTGTTGACGCGCGCCGCCGCGGTCAATTCCGGCAGCGCGGCATCGATCGGCAGCGGGGTGTCGAAATCCATCAATTGTCATCCCGGACGGCCCGCAGGGCCGATCCGGGACCCAGCGGCAACAAAAATGGGTCCCGGCTCTCGCGCAATGCGCTCGACCGGGATGACAATCTGAAAGGTCGTCCCACGCGTCATGGTTAACAATTTCCTAACCCGCAGTTTGGCACGCGCTTTGCTCACGTAAAGGGAAGGCAATCTGTTCGTCCGATTATGGGACGTAATCACCGCAGCGGAACAGCAATGACACACGCCGACATCGCAGCCCATCGGGTCGCCTGGGTCGACTATGCCAAGGGCATCTGCATCGTCATGGTGGTGATGATGCATTCCACGCTCGGCGTCGGCGCCGCCGCCGGCGGCGAAGGCTTCTTGCACACGGTGGTCGCTTTCGCAAAGCCGTTCCGCATGCCTGATTTCTTCCTGCTCTCCGGATTATTCCTGTCCCGCGTCATCGACCGCGACTGGAAGACCTATCTCGACCGCAAGGTCGTGCATTTGCGTATTTCTACCTGCTGTGGATGACCATCCAGTTCGGCTTGAAGGCTCCTGGCTTGGCCGCCCAGCATGGCGCGGCCGCAACGCTGCAACTCTACGCGCTGTCCTTCATCGAGCCCTTCGGCACGCTGTGGTTCATTTACCTGCTTCCGGTCTTCTTCGTCGTCACCAAGCTCATGCGCGCGGTGCCGCCGCTCGTCATCTGGCTCGCCGCCGCGGGCCTGGAAGCGGCAACGATCGAAACCGGCTGGACGGTGATTGACGAATTCGCCAACCGCTTTGTCTATTTTTACACCGGCTATTGGCTGGCTGCGCATATCTTCAAACTTGCCGGAGCCGCGCAGGACAAGCCGCGTCATGGCGCTCGCCGGGCTGCTGCTCTGGGGCAATGCTGAACGGGCTGCTGGTTTTCGGCGGCTATTCGGAATGGCCGATCGTTTCGCTGATGCTTGGTCTGCTCGGCGCGGGCGCCATCGTCACGCTCGCGGCGCTTCTCGCGCAGATGCGGCTCTTCCATGCGCTGCGCTATTGCGGCGAACATTCCATCGTCATCTATCTCGCGTTCTTCATTTTCATGGCGGGCACCCGCATGTTCCTGTTCAAGACCGGGCTGGTTCCCGGCATCGGGTTGATATCGACGATCGTCACATTGGCCGGCGTGATCGGGCCGCTGATGTTGTTCTGGCTGGTGCGCGGCACGCCATTGCGTTTCCTGTTCGAGCGCCCGGACGCTTTGGCTCGCGCCCAAGCCGCGGATGGTCACTGCAGCCGGCGGAATGATCTCTATCCTCATCCTGAGGAGCGGCTGAAAGCCGCGATCACAGCATCGGCTTTGCAGATGCGCATGCGCGGGCGGGCTCCTCAGGATGAGGCGGATAACAAGTGTGGATGATCGGTTGATTCATCCGGCCTGACGGCCCACATTCGGGCCATGCCGTCAGCCAAATCCCAGCCTGCGCCGAAGCCGGCGCCGGCCCAGCCCACCGCCAAATCGCAGGCGCAAGCTCCTGCCACCTCGCGCGCGCTCAAGCCGGGAGACCATCTCTTCCTGGTGGACGGGTCGGGCTATATTTTCCGCGCCTACCACGCGCTGCCGCCGCTCACCCGCAAGTCCGACGGGCTGCAGGTCAATGCGGTGCTCGGCTTCTGCAACATGCTGTGGAAGCTGCTGCAGGAGATGCCGCCCGACAATAGGCCAACCCATCTGGCGGTGGTTTTCGACAAATCGGAAAAGACTTTCCGCAACGAAATGTATGGCGAATACAAAGCCAACCGCTCGGCGCCGCCCGACGATCTCATTCCGCAATTCCCGCTGATCCGCGAGGCGGTGCGCGCCTTCGATATTCCCTGCCTCGAACAGCCCGGCTTCGAGGCCGACGACCTGATCGCCACCTATGCCCGGCTCGCCTGCGAGGCCAAGGCCACGACCACCATTGTATCGTCCGACAAGGACCTGATGCAGCTCGTCTGCGACGCGGTGATGCTCTACGACACCATGAAGGACAAGCGCATCGGCGCGGCGGAAGTATTCGAGAAATTCGGCGTGACGCCCGGACAAGGTGATCGAGGTGCAGTCGCTGATCGGCGATTCCTCGGACAACGTGCCGGGGGTTCCCGGCATCGGCGTCAAGACCGCCGCGCAGCTCATCATCGAATACGGCGATCTGGAAACGCTGCTGGCGCGCGCCAGCGAGATCAAGCAGGAGAAGCGCCGGCAAAGCCTGATCGAGCACGCCGACAATGCGCGGCTTTCGAAGAAACTCGTCACGCTCGACCAGCATGTGCAGCTCGAAGTTCCGGTCGCCAATCTCGCCGTGCACGAGCCGGATTACAAGAACCTGATCGCCTTCCTGAAAGCGATGGAATTCAACACGCTGACGCGGCGCGTGGCGGAGAAGGGCGACGTCGAAGCCGGCGAGATCGAAGCCAATGCAAAACTTGTTTCCGGCGAGATCGCCATCACCAGCCCGCCGCCGTCTTCAACTTCCCCCGCGCGCGGCAGGCCGGGAGAGCTCGATCTCGGCGACCTCCCCGCACCCGCGCCGAAACCCCTGCCCGCAGGCGAGGAAAGCGGCCGCACCCCCATTTCGCTGGCTGAGCGCCGCATCGAAGCGCTGCGCAGCGCGAAGTTCGATCATGCGAAATACGAAACGATCGCGACGCTCGACCGGCTTGAGCACTGGATCGCGCGCGGCTACGACACCGGTTTCCTTGCGCTGAAAACCGAGATCAGCAGCATCGATCCGATGCAGGCAAAGCTGTGCGGGATCGCGCTCGCGATTGCGCCGAATGAGGCGGCTTACCTTCCGCTCGGCCATCGCGAAGCCGGAGACGAGAGCGGAGCCGACGCCGGCTTGTTCGCGCCCAAGCTCTGCGCCGGTCAGATTTCCGAGCAGGATGCGCTCGCCGCGCTGAAGCCTGTCCTCGAAGACCTCAGCATCATCAAAATCGGTCACAATGTGAAGCAGGACGCCCTGGTGCTGGCTTGCCGCGCTGTCCGCATCGAGGCCGTCGACGACATCATGCTGATGTCCTACGTGCTCGACGCCGGCAAGGGCGCGCATGACATGGACTCGCTGGTCAACCGCTATTTCGGCCGCAGCCCGTCCCGTTTCAATGACGTCAAGAACAAGGAGCGGGCGTTGCTGACGGCGGAAGCGACGCCGATCGCGCGCACCGCAAGCTATGCCGCCGAAGACGCCGATGCGACGCTGCGCCTCTGGCAGGCGCTGAAGCCGCGCATGGTCGCCGAAAACGTGGCGACGGTTTACGACACGCTGGAGCGGCCGCTGCCGCAGGTCCTCGCACGCATGGAGGAACGCGGCATATCGATCGACCAGGCCGTGCTGGCGCGGCTCTCGCAGGAATTCGGCAAGAAACAGGCCGCGCTCGAGCAGGAGATCAACAAGATCGCGGGCACGCAGGTCAATCCAGGAAGCCCCAAACAGCTCGGCGATATCCTGTTCGGACAGATGGGCCTGCCGGGCGGCACCAAGACCAAGACCGGGCAATGGTCCACCGGCGCGCGTGCGCTCGAAGAGCTTGCCGAGCTCGGCCACCAGTTGCCGCAGGTGATCCTGGCCTGGCGGCAGGTGTCGAAACTGCGCTCGACCTATACCCAGGCGCTGCCGACCTACGTCAATCCGCGCACCACGCGTGTGCATACATCCTACGCGCTGGCGGCGACCAGCACCGGCCGCTTGTCGTCATCGGAGCCGAACCTGCAGAACATCCCGATCCGCACCGAGGAGGGCCGCAAGATCCGCCGCGCCTTCGTGGCGACGCCGGGCAACAAGCTCGTCTCCGCCGACTATTCGCAGATCGAGCTTCGGCTCCTGGCCGAAGTCGCCGACGTGCCGGCATTGCGCAAGGCGTTCCAGGAAGGCATCGACATTCATGCCATGACCGCCTCGGAAATGTTCGGCGTCCCGGTGAAGGACATGCCGGGCGAAGTGCGCCGGAGAGCCAAGGCGATCAACTTC
Organism: uncultured Alphaproteobacteria bacterium; assembly: GCA_963802475.1. GTDB lineage: Bacteria > Pseudomonadota > Alphaproteobacteria > Rhizobiales > Xanthobacteraceae > CANKHA01. The sequence continues at coordinate 51,795 of CAWDIZ010000006.1, read as the reverse complement.
GGCATCATCTACGGCATCTCCGCCTTCGGTCTCGCCAACCAGCTTGCCATCGCCCGCGAGGAAGCTGCCGCCTATATCAAGAAATATTTCGAGCGCTTCCCCGGCATCCGCGACTACATGGACGAGACCAAGGAGTTTTGCCGCAAGCACGGCTATGTGCTCACGCTGTTCGGCCGCAAGTGCCATTATCCCGATATCAGGGCATCCAATCCCTCGCTGCGCGCCTTCAACGAGCGCGCGGCGATCAATGCGCGGCTGCAGGGAAGCGCCGCCGACATCATCCGCCGCGCCATGGTGCGGATGGATCCGGCGCTGGCCAAGGCCAAGCTCTCGGGGCAGATGCTGTTACAGGTGCACGACGAGCTGATCTTCGAAGTGCCCGAGAGGGAAGTTGAAAAGACGCTGCCCGTGATCCGGCAGGTGATGACCGACGCGCCGCATCCGGCGGTATCGCTGCATGTGCCGCTGCAGGTGGATGCCCGCGCCGCCGACAACTGGGACGAGGCGCATTAGCTTCCCTTTTTCCCTCTCCCGTGGGGAGAGGGTGGTTCGCCGAACGAAGTGAGGCGAGCCGGGTGAGGGCGTACGGACTTCTCTAGGGCAGGAACCCCCTCACCCCGACTCTCTCCCCAACGGGGAGAGGGAGCAGAACCCTGCGCGGGGACGACGTGCTGCTTCCGGTCACTCGCCGCACTTGAACGGCAGGTTGAACGACTTGGTCGAGCCCGATTTCAGCTTGGCCGTCACCGTCAGCGGCGCACAAACCCGGTCGTAGACGAGCATCGCCTTCACCACCTTGCCTTCCGGCCCGAACAGGATGCCGGTGAAGGCTTTATCTGCGACCTTCGATTTCCGTCTGTCGTTCATCGCCACCGTGACGGTCAGCGCCGCATCCTTATCGAAGGCCTCAGACTGGCCCTTCACGACGACCGATACCAGGAAGGAATTCGCGGGCTCCTTGGCGCCGCCCTCGCCGATCATCGTGTTCCGCAGGACTAAGTCCTTGCGCTTGGTGAGGTCGTCCGACAGCGTACCGCTATATTCATAGAAGAGTTGGACGCGAATATCCTCGATCGTGGCAGTCTGCGCTGCGGCGGTCAGCCCGCTCATGGACAAAAATCCGACCGCTATCGCGATACTAGAAATTTTCCGCATGAATTAACCCGTTACCCCAACTGGATAATGTTCGGCGTTCACGCGCCGGTCAATCCGGCAGCACTGCGATCGCCTCCACTTCCAGCAGCACGCCCTCGCGCGCGAAGCCGACCACGCGCACGCTGGTCGAGGCGGGCGGCGCGGCCATGTTCAGGTAGAGCCCGCGCACCTCCCGCAGGATCGCCTGGTGCTCGAGCTCAACGAGATAATTATTCAGCTTCACCACATGCTCGAAGCGCGCGCCCACCGCTTCCAGCGCGGCTTTCAGATTTTCAAAAGTCTGCACCGCCTGCGCGCGAAAATCGCCCGCCATCAGCTTGCCGTCCCGGCCCACGCCGATCTGGCCGGAGACGAAAACCATGCGGCCCGGCGTCGTCACCTCCACGACCTGGGAATAGGCGGGCGGCCGGGTCAATGTTTCGGGATTGAGGAAGCGCGTTTTCGCCGGCACGACGATTTTCCTTTAGGCTTTAGGCGGCGTTCACCACATCGTGTTGAACGCGAACTGATCGGGCATGATGACGGCTTGTACACAGCATTCAAGCGCACCAGCGGCAACCTTTCTTTACCTCAGGCGTTTATGTTCGGGACAGGAAACGGCTGCTGCCGGGGAAAACGGGCGTGTTGAAACAGCGCAATAATATCGGGACTTTCGGACTCGCGATGGCCGCGGTCGCGCTGACGCTCGCCATGCCTGTGACCGGCGCTTCCGCCGGCTTCTTCGACATGCTGTTCGGCGGCGTGCGCTCGGCACCGCCTCCGCCCGCACCTTTACCGCAGGTGCGGCCTTATGCCGATCCTTCACGCGCGATCGAGGGCTACCGCAGCGAAAGCGGTCCTTCCAGCGCTTATTGCGTGCGGCTATGCGACGGCCAGCCCTTCCCGGTGCAAGGCGCGAATGGCTCCGCTGCGCAGGCTTGCGCGTCGATGTGTCCCGCGGCGCAGACCAAGCTATTCACCGGGGGCGGCATCGATCATGCCGTCTCCAGCGACGGCAAACGCTATGCCTCGTTGCCCAACGCTTTCGTCTATCGCAAGCAAGTGGTCGCCGGCTGCACCTGCAACGGAAAGACGCCGGGCGGCCTGGCGCGCATGGACGCGAAATCCGACCCGACGCTGCGGCCGGGCGACATCGTCGCCACCGACGACGGCCTGATGAGTTACCGCGGCAGCAGCGGCCGGTCCGCTGACTTCACTCCCGTGCAGGATCGCAAGCTCGCCAACATCCCGATCCGGCCGACGGCGACGTCAGCTTCGGCAATGGCTGCCAACGCGCGCGCCGAGGAGCCGCAGCGCCGCAAGGCCAAGGAACCTGCCCCGAACGAAAGCCCGCGTCGCATTCAGGTGAGGTAGGAAACGACTTCGTCGGCGATGGAAAGCGACGACGTCAGGCCCGGCGATTCAATTCCGAACAGATGCACCAGACCGGGCAGCCCGTGCTGCGCGGGGCTTTCGATCGTGAAGTCCTGCTGCGGCTCGTCCTTGCCCTTGGTCTTGGGGCGGATGCCGGAATAGGCCGGCATCAATGCGTTGTCCGGCAGGCCGGGCCAATAGGTGCGGATGCGTGCGTAGAAGGAATCGGCGCGCGCGGGATCGACTGCGTAATCCTCCCGCTCGACCCATTCCACATCCGGCCCGAACCGCATGCGGCCAGCAAGGTCGAGCGTGATGTGGATGCCGATGCCGCCATGCACCGGCACCGGATAGATCAGCCGGGTGAAGACCGGCTTGCCCGCGTAGGAGAAGTAGCTGCCTTTGCACAGGATGAGCGGCGGCACGCGCTCGGCCGGATAGTCCACGATGCGATTCGCCACCGCCTGCGCCCCCAGGCCCGCCGCATTCACCACGGCATCGACGGTGACGGTGCCCGCCTCCTTGCCGCCGAAACGCACCCGCCAGCGTCCGTCCGCGCGCGCTATTTCTTCCACCGGCGTGTTGAAGGCGATCCGGCCGCCGCGGTCTTCCAGATCGCCGCGCAACGCCAGCATATAGGCATGGGCGTCGATGATGCCGGTCTCGGCAGAGACCAGCGCGCCGGTGCAGGAAAGAGCGGGCTCCAGCGCGCGCGCTTCCGCGCCGTCGATCAGGCGCAGGCCCTCGACGCCGTTGCGCAGACCCTGCGCGTGGATGCTCTCGACCTTGGCCTGCTCGGCGGCGTCGGTGGCGACGATCAGCTTTTCGCATTTGCGGTGCGGCACGCCATGCGAGGCGCAAAAGGCGTAGAGCATCCGCCGTCCGCCAACGCAATGACGGCCGCGCAGCGTGCCGGTCGGGTAATACATCCCGGCGTGGATCACTTCACTGTTGCGGGACGAAATGCCGGTGCCGACGGCATTGGCGGATTCCGCCACCACCACGTCATGCCCGGCCCGCGCCGCGGCGCGCGCGACAGCCAGCCCGATCACGCCCGCACCGACGACTAAGACCTGCATGGCCTGTTCCTAACATGCGAACGGCGGCCCGGGGGCCGCCGCTGATTTTCTTCTCCCTCCACCCTGAAAGGGGGAGGGTCAGGGAGGGGGTCAGTTTCTCGACAGATGATCCCCACCCGCTCGCAACGCAGCCAAGCTTGCGCAGGCTGCGTAAACGGCCTGCGATGCGAGCGACCTCCCCTTTTCAAGGGGAAGTATAAAAGAGCTCATTCCGCGGCGATGCGCACTTCAGGCGCAGCGGCGAGCACGTCGGCATCGACGTGGTTTTCGTAAATCGCGAAGTTCTTCTGGAACATATGCACGAGCTTGCGCGCGGTGACGTCGAATTCGCCCTTGTTGGCCCAGGTCTTCGACGGATGCAGGATATTCGGCTCCACGCCGGGCACCGAAGTCGGCACCGCAAAACCGAAATACGGATCGGTGCGGAATTCGGCGTTCTTCAGGCTGCCGTCGAGCGCTGCGGTGAGCAGCGTGCGCGTCACCTTGATCGGCATGCGCTTGCCGACGCCGTAGATGCCGCCGGTCCAGCCGGTATTCACCAGCCAGCAATCGACTTTGTACTTGGCGATCATGTCACGGAACAGATTGCCGTAGACCGAGGCGTGGCGCGGCAGGAAGGGCGCGGCGAAGCAGGTGGAGAATTCCGGCTCCACACCGACGAGGCCCTTTTCCGTGCCGGCAACCTTTGCGGTGTAGCCGGAGAGGAAGTGATACATCGCCTGCGCCGGAGTCAGCTTGGCGATCGGCGGCATCACCCCGAAGGCATCTGCCGCGAGCAGCACCACGTTCTTGGGCTGGCCGGCGCGGCCGGTTAGCGATGCGTTGGGAATGAACTCGATCGGATAGGCGACGCGGGTGTTTTCCGTTTTCGACTCATCGTCGAAATCGCAGACGCGAGTTTCCGGATCGAACACCACATTTTCCAGCACGCTGCCGAAGCGCTGGGTGGTGGCGTAGATTTCGGGCTCGGCCTCCGGCGACAGCCGGATGGTCTTGGCGTAGCAGCCGCCCTCGAAATTAAACACGCCTTCCGGGCCCCAGCCGTGCTCGTCGTCGCCGAGCAGGATGCGGTTCGGATCGGCCGAGAGCGTGGTCTTGCCGGTGCCGGAGAGGCCGAAGAACAGCGCCACGTCGCCGTCCTTGCCGACATTGGCGGAGCAATGCATCGGCATCACGCCCTTCGGCGGCAGGAAGAAATTGAGCGTCGAGAATACCGACTTCTTCATCTCGCCGGCGTAATAGCTGCCGCCGATCAGGATGATCTTGCGGGTGAAATCGAGCGCGATCACGGTCTCGCTGCGCACGCCATGCTTCTTCGGATCGGCTTTGAAGCTCGGCAGGCAGAGGATGGTCAGCTCGGGAACGAAGCTTGCGAGCTCGGAGCATTCGGGGCGGCGCAGCAGCGCGCGGATGAAGATGGAGTGCCAGGCGAGCTCGGTATAGACGCGGGTATTGATGCGGTATTGCGGATCGGCGCCGCCATAGAGATCCTGCGCGAACAGTTCCTTGCCCTTGGCGTGATCGAGGAAATCCTTCAACAGGACGTCGAACTGCCCGGACGTGAGCTTGCCGTTCTTCTCCCACCATACCGTATCCTTGGTGCTGGGATCGACGACGACGAATTTGTCTTTCGGGCTGCGGCCGGTATGCACGCCGGTGTCGGCGCAGAGCGGACCGCCGGCGGTGATCTGTGCTTCCTTGGCGGCGATGGAGAATTCGTAGAGAGGCGGCTCGGTGAGATTCCAGTGAACGGCTTTGAGCCCATGTAGGCCGAATTTATCGGCGCCATGGGCGCCGTTCCTCAAACCCGATTCTTGCACGAACACCTCCACGAAACGCTTCCGCCCGAAGAACAAGCTTCTTAAGCCAAAGCTTTTTTCCGAGTACCGCCTGAGCGGTGATGAGTAATATATACGCGCCAACAGGCGTCTGCACGAGGGCTATAGTCCAACAAGCGATTGCCTGCCAAGAGTAATTAGCGAAACCCAGGCCTGTTTGAAAAGCGTAGCGGCGGTTCGTCGCTGATAACCCTAATCCGCAGGCCTTCAGGCCGTCGCCCGCGCCTTTTCCGCCAGTTCTTTCAGGCTTTGGCGCAGCGCACCGGGAGAAATGATGCGGTGCGGAAAAAATAAGCGCAGCGCCGTTCGGTCCAGCTGCAATTCGATCCCTTCCGGGTCGCTGCCGACGCAACGCCAGTCGCCATTTGCCGCACCCAGTAACCTGGTCGCATAGAGCCGGCAGGTATCGGCATGATCCTGGCTCATATGCGCCAGGATATCCGGCTCCGCCTGCACCAGCACGGCGGCATCGCTGAGATCCGTCAATACCTCGGCCGGCTTCAGATCCACGATGCGTCCGAAGCCGGCGACAAGATGCGCGCCGGTCAGCTCGATCCGGTAAAAAGCAAAGTCACGAAAGCCGGCGAACATCTCGGCTTCCGGATGGCGCACCAGGTAACGCCTGCGCGCGGCCGGATCGTCGGTGACCGCCGCCTTGCCCATCAGCATGACGCGCGCGCCTTCCAGCGGGTCGCCTTGCTTGCGCTCGTCCAGCATCAACGAGACGCGGGGGTCGGCAAGGATATTCCTGGTGTGCAGGGCAAGCCTGGAGATCAACAAGAGCGGCGTACCGTCGGCGGCAGTGGCGACATTGACGAGCGAACAATAAGGATCGCCCGAGCCCGGCATCAAAGTCGCAAGTGCGCCGCTGCGGCCCTCGCGCAGCAGCCGCTTTGCCGCCTGCCCGGCATCGAATTCGGACTGCTCTGTCATGGCTTCATGCGCTTACGTGGTTAACAGCCGTTCATACCCGACAAATATCATCCGGCCTTGCGGCTGGCACTTCTACATCGGGAGGCTTATGTTCGGAACTCATTGGCGAATCATTAGTTTGACCTGGATATGTCACATTTCAGCCCAGCTTTACGGGCTTCAAGGCAACGGGGTGGCTTCCGTCAACGAAAGATAGGCTCATGCCGACCATCGCTCTCGTCGACGACGACCGCAATATCCTGACCTCGGTTTCGATCGCCCTGGAAGCAGAGGGCTATCGCATCATGACCTATACCGATGGCGCCTCGGCACTCGATCGGATTCAAGACATCGCCGCCGGATCTCGCCATTCTCGATATCAAGATGCCGCGCATGGATGGCATGGAGACGCTGCGCCGGCTGCGGCAGAAGTCCGACATGCCGGTGATCTTCCTCACCTCCAAGGATGAGGAGATCGACGAATTGTTCGGCCTGAAGATGGGCGCCGACGATTTCATCCGCAAACCTTTCTCGCAGCGGCTGCTGGTCGAGCGCGTGAAAGCCGTGCTTCGCCGCGGCACGCCGAAGGACGCCGCTGCACCGAAGGAAATCGACGCCAAGGCCCTGGAGCGCGGACAGCTGCGCATGGATCCGGAGCGGCACACCTGCACGTGGAAGAATGAACCGGTCACGCTCACCGTCACCGAATTCCTCATCCTGCAGGCGCTGGCGACCCGTCCCGGCGTGGTGAAGAGCCGCAACGCGCTGATGGATGCGGCTTATGACGATCAGGTTTACGTCGACGACCGCACGATCGACAGCCACATCAAGCGGCTGCGCAAGAAGTTCAAAGCGGCCGACGACGATTTCGACATGATCGAGACGCTCTACGGCGTCGGCTATCGCTTCAAAGAGACCTGACGCCGCCGTTCCTGGGCCTGACGGACATGGCCGGTTGTTCTACAATGCCGGCTACCATGGCGTCAGAATGAACCGGCAGGCTTGAATCACGTGCTCGATCGGACCCAGATTGCCGGCAGCGATGCCGAGCCCGAAGGCACGGAGGACACCATCCGCTCCGAGCCGCGGGGCTTGCGCGCATGGCTGCGCCGCGCATGGCAATTCTTCATTGCTCTCAGCTTCTCAAGCCTGAACCGCCGGATCGTCTCGCTCAACGTTATCGGACTGCTCGCGTTGCTCATCGGCATTCTCTATCTCTCGCAGTTCCGGGCCGGCCTGATCGAGGCACGCATCCAGAGCCTCCTGGTCCAGGGCGAGATCATGGCGGGGGCGATCGCCGCCTCGGCCACCGCCGACATCGACGCCGTGCAGATCGATCCCGACCGGCTGCTCGAATTGCGCGCGGGCGAAAGCTACGGCCCGACCGACGACGCGCTGTCCGGCCTGGAATTTCCCATCAATCCGGAACGCGTCGGCCCGCTGCTGCAGCGGCTGGTCTCTCCCACCAGGACGCGCGCGCGGATCTACGACCGCGACGGGGGCCTCATTCTCGACAGCCGCAATCTCGATCGCCGCGGCGATGTGCTGCGCTTTGATCTGCCCTCCCCGACCGCGGAAAAGCCCGGGATCATCGATCGCAGCATAACCGCCATTCGCGCCTGGCTCGGTCGCGGCGATCTTCCGCTCTATCGCGAGCTCGGCGCCGGAAAACGGCATGGGCTACCAGGAAGTCGCGCTTGCGCTGACCGGGCAGAAGGCCAGCATGGTGCGGGTCAATGATCGCAGCGAGGTCATCGTTTCGGTGGCGGTGCCGGTGCAGCGCTTCCGCGCCGTGCGCGGCGCGCTGATGCTGTCCACGCAAGGCGCCGACATCGACAGCATGGTCGCGAACGAACGGCTGCAGATCGTCAAAATCTTCCTCATCCTGCTGGGGGTGATGGTGGTGCTGTCGAACGTGCTCGCCGCCACCATTGCCGGCCCGGTGCGGCGCCTGGCGGAGACCGCCGAGCTCGTGCGCCGGCGAATCCGCTCGCGCGTGGAGATTCCCGACTTCACCGGCCGCCGCGATGAGATCGGGCATCTTTCCGGCGCAATCCGCGACATGACCAATGCGCTCTACCGCCGCATCGACGCGATCGAGAGCTTCGCCGCCGACGTGGCGCATGAATTGAAGAACCCGCTCACGTCGCTGCGCTCCGCGGTCGAGACCTTGCCGCGCGCCAAGACGGAGGAAAGCCGTGGACGGCTGCTCGGCGTGATCGAGCATGACGTCAGACGGCTCGACCGGCTGATTTCGGACATTGCCGATGCCAGCCGGCTCGACGCCGAATTGCAGCGGCAGGAATCCGCGCCGGTGGACGTGGCCAAGCTGCTGAAGACGCTGATTGCGGTGGCCAATGAGGTGAAGCAGGAGAATGTCAGCGTCGCGCTCATCTTCGAAGGCGGCGGTCCGCAGGTCTTCAAGGTGCCGGGACACGATTCCCGCCTCGGTCAGGTGATCGGCAATCTGATCGATAACGCGCGTTCTTTCTCTCCGCCGAGCGGCGCGGTGCGCGTCACCTGCCGGCGGCTGAGGAACGAGGTCGAGATCGTGGTCGACGACGACGGCCCTGGCCTGCGCGTGGACGCGCTCGATCGCATCTTCGAGCGCTTCTATACCGACCGGCCGCATCAGGGGTTCGGACAGAATTCCGGCCTGGGGCTGTCCATCTGCAAACAGATCGTCGAGGCGCATGGCGGACGGATCTGGGCGGAGAACCGCATGCGTATAAGCGGCGCCGACGAGCAGGACGTGCTTGGCGCGCGCTTTACGGTTCGCCTCCCCGCGACGTGATGAGGAAATGCAAGCGTCGGCTTCTCCCACCATCCATGCTAGCGCGGTGCTGGTCGGCGCCAAGGCGGTACTGATCCGCGGACCCTCCGGATCCGGCAAATCACGGCTCGCGCTGGCGCTGCTGCAAGCGGCGCAGCGTGCCGGGCCTCTGCGCTTCGCCCGTCTGGTCGCCGACGACCGCGCGCATGTGGAAGCGGCGAATGGACGCTTGCTGGTGCGCCCGGCTTCGGCACTGAAGGGCCTGTTGGAGCTGCGGGGCAGCGGCATCCAGCCGATCGAAGCCGAGCCGGTCGCGGTGATCGGCTGGGTGATCGATCTGGCCGCCGAAGACGCCGCCCGCCTGCCGGAAAGGCAGGCCCGGGAGGCCGTTATCGAGGGAATTCGCCTGCCGCGGCTTCCGGTCGCATCCGGCCAGGAACCCCTGCCCCTCGTCCTGGCCCTGCTCCCGAGCTCGCCGGAGCCATCCCCTAGCCGTCCGCCCCCCTCAGCGGTAAGAAAAAAGTAACTATATTGGCCCTAGGCTCCTTATCCCGGGGTATTGGGCAAACGGCTTTCTGCCCCTATATACCGCAATGCAATATTTCCCAGAACCGGCAGGAAAAGCCCTTGCGCTCGGGCCTGGGATGGTCATGAATGCGCGGCTTTCGTGCGCTGCACCCAGCCTGCGCGCGTGGATCGGTGTTCGATGATCGGCGTCGTCCTCGTCACTCATGGAAAATTGGCCGCTGAATTCCGCTCGGCCCTGGAGCATGTCGTCGGCCCGCAGCGGCAGATCGAGGCCGTGACGATCGGCCCCGAGGACGACATCGAGCATTGTCGCAACGACATCATCGAGGCGGTGAAGAAAGTCGACAGCGGCGAAGGCGTCGCCATCCTCACCGACATGTTCGGCGGCACGCCGTCCAACCTCGCTATTTCCGTGATGAGCCGGCCCAAGGTCGAGGTGCTGGCCGGCATCAATCTGCCGATGCTGATCAAGCTCGCCAAGGTGCGCGAGACCTGCGGCCTGCCGGATGCGGTCGCGGCGGCGCAGGAAGCCGGCCGCAAATACTGCACGATCGCGAGCCGGGTCCTCAGCGGGAAATGAGAGACGGCGCGCTCGGCGACGGCGATGCCGCGCAGCCGCGCGACGACGCCATCCGTCGGGTGCTGGAGATCGTCAACAAGAAGGGCCTGCATGCCCGCGCCTCCGCGAAATTCGTGCAGACCGTGGAAAAATTCGACGCCGTCGTCACCGTCACACGCGGCAGCGAAACCGTGGGCGGAACCTCCATCATGGGCCTGATGATGCTCTCGGCCGCCACCGGCACGGAGATCACTGTGGAAGCCAGCGGCAAGCAGGCCGCCGATGTGATGGAAGCCATTACCGAACTGGTGACGGGCGGGTTCGGCGAGGAAGACTAAAGTGGCTGTCATCCCGGCCGAGCGCCAGCGAGAGCCGGGACCCATTTGGAGCGACCCAAGGGTCCCGGATCGGCCCTCCAGGCCGTCCGGGATGACAGCCGAAGACCATATAAAGAAATCTTTATATCCTTATTGCCCTCCGGCCCCGGGCCTGCTATAGCTTGCCGAGCCCGCGCGGGAAGCCCGCGCTCCCTCTCCCTTATGCCGTGCAAGGACCGTCATGACCGCCGCCAGTACTGCCGCGAAGAGTGCCGCCGCCGCCGATTATGTCGTCAAGGACATCGGTCTCGCCGACTGGGGCCGCAAGGAAATCGCCATCGCCGAGACCGAGATGCCCGGCCTGATGGCGACGCGCGAGGAATTCGGCCCGACCCAGCCGCTGCGCGGGGCGCGCCTCGCCGGCTCGCTGCACATGACGATCCAGACCGCGGTGCTGATCGAGACGCTCAAGGCGCTCGGCGCCGACGTGCGCTGGGCATCCTGCAACATCTATTCGACGCAGGACCATGCCGCGGCCGCGATCGCCGCCGGCGGCACGCCGGTCTTCGCGGTGAAGGGCGAGAGCCTGAAGGACTATTGGGATTACACCCACCGCATCTTCGAATGGTCCGACGGCGGCGCTCCCAACATGATCCTGGACGACGGCGGCGACGCCACGCTGCTGATCCACCTCGGCATCCAGGCGCGCGACAACCCGTCCCTCATCGCCAAGCCGACCAACGAGGAGGAGGAAGTCCTCTTCGCCTCCATCAAGCAGCGGCTGAAGCAGGATCCGGATTGGTATGAGCGCGTCGGCAAGTCCATCAAGGGCGTGACCGAGGAAACCACCACCGGCGTGCACCGGCTTTACATCATGGCGAAGGAAGGCCGCCTGCTCTTCCCCGCCATCAACGTCAATGACAGCGTCACCAAGTCGAAATTCGACAATCTCTATGGCTGCCGCGAGTCGCTGGTGGATGGCATCCGCCGCGGCACCGACGTGATGATGGCCGGCAAGGTCGCGATGGTCGCCGGCTTCGGCGATGTCGGCAAAGGCTCCGCCGCCTCGCTGCGCAATGCCGGCTGCCGCGTGCTTGTCTCCGAGATCGATCCGATCTGCGCGCTGCAGGCGGCGATGGAAGGATATGAAGTCACCACCATGGACGATGCCGCGCCGCGCGCCGATATCTTCGTGACCGCCACCGGCAATGTCGATGTCATCACCATCGAGCATATGCGCAAGATGAAGGACCGCGCGATCGTGGCCAATATCGGCCATTTCGACAGCGAGATCCAGGTCGCCACGCTGAAGAACCTGAAATGGCATAATGTGAAGCCGCAGGTGGACGAGATCGAATTCCCCGACAGCAAGCGCATTATCCTTCTTTCCGAGGGCCGGCTGGTCAATCTCGGCAACGCCATGGGTCATCCGAGTTTCGTCATGTCGGCGTCCTTCACCAACCAGACGCTGGCGCAGATCGAGCTATGGACCAACCCGGGCAAATACGACAAGCAGGTCTATACGCTGCCCAAGCATCTCGACGAGAAGGTCGCACGGCTGCATCTGGCCAAGATCGGCGCCAAGCTGACCAAGATGACCGACAAGCAAGCGACCTATATCGGCATTCCGCAGGAAGGCCCGTTCAAGACCGATCATTACCGGTATTGATCAGCGCAGGCATGCCGAGCTGACCACAAGGGTAAACCTGTCGATCTCGAATTCCGTCTCCAGGTCGAGGCCGTGCAGTTTGAGCCATTGGTCTTGCGCCAGGTAGGCGGGCTTTTCTCTCGCGGCCGGGCACTCGTAGGTGAGCCCGGCCAAGTTCTGCAGGTGATGCACCATCTCGTGCACGAGCACGGAAAGCTCCGCCGGAGTCGCTCCAGTCCAGGCGTCCGGAAGGAAGATCGTCCGGGCCCTGTCGTTATAGACGGCGACGACGTTGTGCGCCTGTGCAGCCTGCATCGCCGGGTCACGCTCGCTGTCCTCGTTCCACTGCTCGGGCAGTATGTTCTTGTAGCGCATGGCTGCGAGTTTTCGCGGGCTTGCGAATTCGATCCGCGGGTGGTCGTGGATCGCCGGCAAGTCATCGTTCGTTGAAAGCCAGGTCACGATTTCCGACAGCAGGGCCTGGCCGGGGTGCCCGGTATCCTGCCGGGACGCTATCCCGCGCTCGATGACTGCGTGGTGGGTCGCGGCCACCGCTACGGGCTGCGCCGGCGCGAGGAGCTGCGGCGCCTCGGCCGAGCGAACCGCGGATGCGCCCATGATCGTGAAAGCGGCGAGTGCAGTGCGAAGGCCGATTTGCTTGAGCATTTTGTCCTCCATCGCAGGAGGCTCACCATCCCACCGGGATATCGCACCGTCTTTGACTTGAACCTGACGTTTCGCTGAGTTTTCCCTGATTTTTTCCTTTGGATCGGGTGATATGCTGCCCGGAGGAGGCGGCGAATTGATCTATCGTTTCGAAGACTTTTCCCTGAATATCGATAGGCGGGAGTTGCGGCGCGGCGACGACCTGGTCGCCATCGAACCGCAAGTTTTCGATCTTCTGCAATATCTCCTTCGAAATCGCGAGCATGTCGTCAGCAAGGACGATTTGATCGAGCACGTTTGGAACGGTCGGAATGTTTCCGATTCCACCTTGACCAGCAGAATTACCGCTGCCCGTCATGCGATTGGCGACACCGGCGAGAATCAGCGGTTCATCCGCACGATCGCACGAAAAGGCATTCGCTTCGTCGGCGACGTGCAGGAAAACCCAGGCTCGGCAGGCGTGCACGCCGCAACACGCGTTTCCACGCCGGCCGCAGACCCGGCGCCGGTTTTTGCGGCCGCGCCGAAGCTGCCGGACAAGCCCTCGATCGCGGTGCTGCCCTTCACGAATATGTCGGGAGACCCTGAACAGGAATATTTCAGCGACGGAATCACCGCAGACATCATCACCGCATTATCCCGCCTGCGGTGGTTCTTCGTGATCGCCCGCAATTCAACCTTCGCCTACAAGGGTCAGGCGCCAAACCTGAAGCAGGTGGTGAGCGATCTCGGCGTGCGTTACCTGCTGGAAGGAAGCGTGCGCAAGAGCGGACAGCGGGTGCGTGTCACCGCCCAGCTGCTTGATGCGGTTACCGGCAATCACATCTGGTCGGAGCGATACGATCGCGATCTAACCGATATTTTTGCGCTGCAGGACGAGATCACCACGCGCGTTACCACCGCGATCGAGCCGAAGCTCATGGCCGCCGAAGGTTTGCGCAGCGAGACGCATTCCATTGACGATCTGAATGCGTGGGACCTCGTGGCGCGTGCCGTATCGCATTTCTGGAAGCTGACCGCGACGGAAAGCCATGCGGCGATCGCCATCCTGCGGCAGGCGGTCGAACGCTATCCCGGCTATGCCCCGGCGAACAGCATGCTGGCATTTGCGCTTCTCGTCTCCGGCTTTGTCGGGTGGATACCCGCCGGACAGGATCGGGAATGGGCCGGCAAACTTGCGCGTCGCGCGGTCGAGCTCGATGACAACGATCCTTGGGCATACATGGCGCTCGGCTTTCTCGCCTGGGTCGGACGGCAAACCAATGAAGCGGTTCGGCAATTCCGGGCTGCGCTCGATCTTAATCCGAACTTCGCCGCTGCCCACGGCTGGGTCGGCTGGACTCTGGTGGTCGATGGCCAGACCGAGCAGGGCCTGGAACATTTGGAGCAGGCCATGCGGATGAGCCCGCGCGATCCGTTGAACGGCTTTTTCTTCGCGGGCATTTCAGCGGGTCATTATCTGGCGGGCCGCTACGACGAAGCCGTCAACAACGCACGGCAGGCGGTGCAGCTGCGGCCGGAAATCATGGGAGGCCACCGGATCCTGTGCGCCAGCCTGGCGCAGGCGGGAGAAATCGAGGAAGCGAAGGCCGCGCTGGCTATGCTCCGGCAGCTGCATCCGGGCATTTCCATCGCCTGGATCAGGCAGTCGGTGCCGTACACGGCTGGCCCGATGGAGCAGTTCCTTGAGGGAATGCGCAAGGCCGGACTGACGGATTAACGGGCCGCGCCATCTGCGCTCATTCGCGCGCAAGCGGAACCGCGTTTTTTCATACCGGGTCCCCGCTTTCGCGGGGACGAACACGTTGACGCCGTTCGCCTTGTCCCTCCCCAAGTCGAGTGCTATCTGCCCCCTATGACGGCCGACCCCATCCAGAACATCCGCAATTTTTCCATTGTCGCGCATATCGACCACGGCAAGTCGACGCTGGCCGACCGGCTGATCCAGCTCACCGGCGGGCTCACCGACCGCGAAATGCTGGGCAAGGAACAGGTGCTCGAACTCGATGGATATCGAGCGCGAGCGCGGCATCACCATCAAGGCGCAGACGGTGCGGCTGAAATACCGCGCCAAGGACGGCAAGGATTACATCCTCAACCTGATGGACACGCCCGGCCATGTCGACTTCGCCTATGAGGTGAACCGATCGCTCGCGGCCTGCGAGGGCTCACTGCTGGTGGTGGACGCCAGCCAGGGCGTCGAGGCGCAGACGCTCGCAAACGTCTATCACGCGCTCGACGCCGGCCATGAGATCGTGCCGGTGCTCAACAAGATCGACCTGCCGGCGGCGGAGCCGGAACAAATCAAGCAGCAGATCGAGGACGTCATCGGTCTCGATGCCTCCGACGCGGTCATGATCTCGGCCAAGACCGGCCTTGGCGTTCCCGACGTGCTGGAGTCGATCGTGACCCGCCTGCCGCCGCCCAAGGGCGACCGCAACGCGACGCTGAAGGCGCTGCTGGTGGACAGCTGGTACGACGCTTATCTCGGCGTCGTCGTGCTGGTGCGGATCGTCGATGGCGTGCTCAAGAAGGGCCAGCGCATCCGCATGATCGGCATCGAGTCCGCTTACGAGGTCGATCGCACCGGCGTGTTCACGCCGAAGCTGCAGCTCGTCGACGAGCTCGGTCCCGGCGAGATCGGCATGCTGACCGCCTCGATCAAGGAAGTGGCCGACACCCGCGTCGGCGACACCATCACCGACGAGCGCAACCCGGTCGACGAACCGCTCCCCGGATTCCGGCCGGCGATCCCGGTGGTGTTCTGCGGATTATTCCCGGTCGATGCCGCGCAACTTTGAGGATTTGCGCGCCGCCATGGGCAAGCTGCGGCTGAACGACGCCAGCTTCTCCTATGAGATGGAAACCTCCGCCGCGCTCGGCTTCGGCTTCCGCTGCGGCTTTCTCGGGCTCCTCCATCTAGAGATCATCCAGGAACGGCTGGAGCGCGAGTTCAATCTCGATCTGATCGCCACCGCGCCCTCGGTCATCTACCGCATGAAGCTGCGCGACGGCTCGCAGATCGAGATCCACAATCCGGTCGACATGCCGGACGTGATGAAGATCCTGGAAATCGAGGAGCCCTGGATCGAGGCCACCATCCTGACCCCGGACGAATATCTCGGCGCCGTGCTGAAACTCTGCCAGGACCGCCGCGGCGTGCAGAAGGAGCTGACCTATGTCGGCAGCCGCGCCATGGTCAAATACGACCTGCCGCTCAACGAGGTGGTGTTCGATTTCTACGACCGGCTGAAATCGGTCTCGAAAGGCTATGCCTCCTTCGACTACCACCTCACCGACTACCGCGTCGCCGACCTCGTGAAGATGCAGATCCTGGTCAACGAGGAGCCGGTCGATGCTTTGTCCATGCTGGTGCATCGCACGCGCGCGGAGGCGCGCGGCCGCGGCATGTGCGAGAAGCTGAAGGAACTCATTCCGCCGCACATGTTCCAGGTGCCGATCCAGGCCGCGATCGGCGGCAAGATCATCGCGCGCGAGACTGTGCGCGCGCTGCGCAAGGACGTCACCGCGAAATGCTACGGCGGCGACGCCACCCGCAAGCGCAAGCTGCTCGACAAACAGAAGAAGGGCAAAAAACGCATGCGCCAGTTCGGCAAGGTCGACATCCCGCAGGAAGCGTTTATCGCCGCGCTGAAGGTGGATGTGTAGCAACCTCTCTCCTCATGGTGAGGAGCGTCGAAGGCGCGTCTCGAACCATGCGGCCCGTGCTTGCGGCCCATCCTTCGAGACGGCGCTTCGCGCCTCCTCAGGATGAGGTGGAATTTGTAGCGCGCTCCGATTTCAAACAGCCAAGCCCAGCCGTCACGGAAAAGAAAACAGTCGTCAGCGCGCTTGTAATCGCCACCTGAGACTGTCCACAATAAGGGCCCGGCCCAAAGGCGGGAGCAACATCGCCTCGGCCGTCCATCGCATTGGGAGGTCGACCATGACGAATATCCGGCGCGCTCGCGCGCGCGCATCCATTACCTTTGCCGCTCTGGCCGCCACCGCGCTGGCCTTGCCCGCCGCCGCGCAGGAAAAGCCGGCCGACCTGCTGCCGGTCTCCGTGTCGCTCGGCGACGTGTCGCTCACCAAGCTGCCGTTCATCATGGCGATGGACTACGGCATCTATGAAAAGAACGGTCTCAAGGCCCGTGTGTTCATCTCGCCGTCCGCCGCCAAGGTGGTGCAGTCGCGCGGCATCAAGGTGCCGGCGGAGAACATCTCCAGCGACAAGGGCGACATCGATATCGGCGGCGCTTCGCCGACGATCGTGCGCATGACGACGGTCGCGACGGCGCCGCAGCGCGTGGTGCTGGCCACCACCGACCATATCTCGCGCTACCACATCATCACCCGCGCCGACATCAAGACGCCGGAGGACCTGAAGGGCAAACGCATCGGCTACGGCAATTTCGGCGCGCTCAACCACTTCTCGCTGATGATGTATTTCAAACATATCGGCATCAATCCGGAGAAGGACGTGTCGATGTTCTCCGCCGCGCAGGAGATCCACTCCATCCTGGAAGGCAAGGTCGACGTCGTGGCCGGCAACGGCCCCGTTGTGGAGCAGGCGAAGAAAGCCGGGCTCAACGACCTCGTCAACCTGATCCCGCTGAAGATCGCGATGCCGGGCTCGAGCGTGAACGCCGACAAGGAATGGCTGCCGAAGAACCGCGAGACCGCGCGCCGTTTCATCAAGGCGACGGTGGAAGCGATTGCGATGATGAAGAATGACAAGGAAAAGGCCTTCGCCTCGTTCCGCAAATGGTATGGCATGGACAGCCTGGAGCAGATGGAGGTGATGTATTCGGAAGCCGCCGACCTGCCGAAGAAGCCCTATCCGCACATCGAAGGGCTGAAGAACATGCAGTCGGTCTATACCTGGCGCGAGATCACGCGGCACAAGCCTGAGGATTTTGTCGACGCCAGCTTCATCACCGAGCTCGACAAGAGCGGTTATATCGACAGCCTCTACAAGAAGACCGAGGCGGCTGCCGCGCCGAAGTAGCGCAACAGGAAGGGCACGCATCGGCGTGCCCTTTTTTCCCGCCAGCGGACCTTGCCGTTACGCCGCGCCCTTCGTCGCGCTTGCCTTGATCTCGGGGTCCGCCGTCGCCGCGCGCCGTGCGCGGGTCTGCCTGATGTTTTCCTCCGCCCAGGCCTGCAATTTGCCGACATAAACCGGCATCGCGTGGTCTGTGATATTGCGCAGCCTGAATGTGCGCAGGAATGCCACCAGGCCCCACAAGGTCCGCCGCAGTTTCTGGAAGATATTCGGCGACAGCCGCGACGGCGGCTGCCCGGGCCGTCCGAAATAGCGCGAGTCGCCGACATGCCGGTAACCGAGCAGCGCCGGCGGCACCGCCGGAACGATGTCCACGCCGTTGGTCACGCGGTAGAGCGGCACCTTCACATATTGATCGAACGAGCTGTCGCCGGCGCGCGGGCAGCCGAAGGTATAGCAGGCCGCAATACTGTCGCGGACAAAGGCTTCGTCGTGATTGGCGAGTTCAGCGGTCGCCATCAGCGCCAATGCGCCGCCGAGCGAATGCCCGGTGACATAGACCGGCCGCGGCTTTTTCGTCAGCAGGCTGACGACCGTTGCAAACAGCCGGTCGCGGATCGGCCAATAGGCCTGAAAGAAGCCGGTATGCACGCGGGTGCCGCCCTGCAGCGTGATCCACGCCGCCCGCACATTGGTCATCCAGTCGAGCCTGTTCTCGGTGCCGCGAAAGACGATGACGATGATGTCGCCGTTCGCAATGACAAAGCCGGCCGTCCCTATGGGGAGATCGATCAGCCGGTCAAATTCGGTCAATCCCAGCGGCCGGAAGCTTTCGTGAAATTTCAGCCAGGAATCATCGTCCAGGTCGAAGGCTTCATAGGCGCGCAGCGCCAGCTTCGCCATCAGCAGCGCCGTGCGGTCGGAATAGGCCGCGCGGAAGGTGGGAATGGCCCGGATGTCGTCCGGTTCGATGTCGCCGGGTTGTGCCATGGTTCCTCCCCGCTGCATCGTTTAACCGGGTAAGAATGCAGGCTCGACCTGTCACAATCAATAAAGAAGGGCGCGCATCGGCGCGCCCTTCTTTTCCACTGGTGGATTTTGCGTTACTCGCGCGCTATTTCGCCTTCGGCGCTTCCACCGTGTTCTTCGGCTCGATCGCGAGCTTCACCTTTTCGCGGATATCCGCCGGCGCCTCGATGATGTCCTTGATCAGCTGCGCCAGCTCTGCGCCGGTCATGGCGCGGATCTCCATGCGCTGCTTCTCCGCCTCGGCCAGAAATTCCGGATCGGCGAGCGTGGCGTCGAAGGCCTTGCGCAGAGCGGCGACGCGTTCCGCCGGCACGCCCGGCGTGGTGGCGATCGGCCGCCCGACCGACACCGAGCGCGAGATAAAGTCGACGATCTGCTGGTGCTCCGGAGTCTTGGCGAGGTCGCGCATCAGCGGCACATCGGGCAGATCGGGCTCCTTGGTCATGCCGATCTGCACGATCGGCTTGATCAACTTCTTTTCGACCAGGTGCGGGGTGGTCGCCTTGTAGCTGACCCAGGGATTGGTCGCGCGCGCTTCCACCTCTTCGCGCTCCATGGCGAGATTGACGTCGACCCCGTCGGCATAGCCGATCACGAGCTTGAACTTGGCCCCGAGCACATTGTTGTAGAGCGCCGGCACCTGGGTGGAGATCGAGCCGGCGCCGGTCGTGCCCATCACGGTCTCGCGCTTGAGCGCATCGTCCCAGCTCTGGGTCTTGGAGGTGTGCCACACCACCGAGACCTGGTTGTGCGAGCTCATATTGCCGATCCAGTTGAAGTTTCGCAGGTCGGCCTCAAGTCCTGTGCTCAGCCCGAGCGCCTGGTCGACCGCCAGGCCCTGGCTGGCGATGGTCAGGATGGTGCCGTCCTTCGGCGCGACATTGGCGACATAGTTCGCCGCCTTGATGCCGCCGCCGCCCGGCATGTTGACCGGGATCACCTGCGGATTGCCGGGGATGTGCTTGCCGATATGCCGGCCGAGGACGCGGGCATAGAGATCGTAGCCGCCGCCCACGCCGGAACGAATGACGAAGGTGACCTGCTTGCCTTTATAGAAATCCGCCACCGGATTGGCGAAAGTCGGCGGGCTGAAAAGCGTCAGAATAAGAACAACCGCCGAGACCGGATGCCGCATCGCTTTCTCCCTCGCTCGCTTTTCCTGCACCATAGCATGCAGGCCGACGCCTCCCGCAACGCGGGTGCGCCTCCCCGTATTTGCAAATCATTCTTAATTGCAGTACCGTCGCCCTCCGGCCATCACAGGGGGAGGTCATGCGGTCAGTAAGTTTCGAAAGCGATTGCGGCGGCAGCCATCCTCGGCGGCGCTCTGGTTCCACCCGCGCAGGGCGCGGGCGACCTCCAGGCAGGATCCGGTCGAGGTGACCGTCGATCTCGGCATGCCCGGCAAGCATGTCTTTGCACCCGACAAGCTGCGCTTTGAGACCGGCAAGCTCTACAAGCTGATCCTGCGCAATGCGAGCAAGGACCCGCATTATTTTACCTCGCATGCTTTTTCGCAGTTGATCTGGAGCCGCAAGGTGCAGGTGACCCAGGAGCGCGAGGGAAAGAAGGTCACGCTTGCCGAATTTAAGGGCGCGATCCGCGAGATCGAGGTCTATCCGGGGCACAGCGCCGAATGGTGGTTCGTGCCGGTGGCCGCCGGCCGTGCCGACGACCTGCGCTGCGGCATCGTTGCGCCCGACGGCACGACGCATGCCGGCCACGGCATGACGGGCGAGATCGTGATCGAATAAAAAATCGGGATCGGTCAGCGCGAAGAAAAAATTACCAGTGGAACCCGGATCGGTCGGCGCCCGCTGTTCGCACCGGCTTATACGTCTCGCGGTAAGCGGCGCGGGTTGAATTTTTCCGCTCCCGCGGCACGGCAGTGGTCTCCGCCGGTGCCTTCGCGATCTTTGTCTCCGGCACCGCCTTTGCGGTCGCCGATTCCACCGGCGCCTTCGCGATCGTCGTCTCTACCGGCGCCTTCGCGGTCGTGGTCTCCGCCGGCGCCTTCGCGGTGGTGGTCTCCACCGGCGCCTTCGCGGTTGCGGTCTCCGCCTTCGCCTTCGCGGTTGTGTTCCTCGGCGCGGCGGCTTGCGGTTCCGCGATTTTTTCTGCCTCAGGCTTCACCGCGACCATGGTGTTTTCAGACGCGAACTGGCCGGGTTTCCTCTTCGGCACATTGATCACCGGCTTTTCGCCCGCGGTAAATTGCGCCACGAACTGGCTGGGCTTCTTCTTCGGCGCCTCGCCCGGCGCCTCGATCACGTCGTCGGAAACGACCACACGGGTTTCCGCCATGTGCTTCTGAACCAGCTCGTAGAGCTTGGCGGCGTTGTCGGGATGCAGGCGAACGCAGCCATGCGATGCAGCCTTGCCAAGCCGGGCGACTTCGGTGGTGCCATGCACGGCATAGCCATTATGAAAGAAAATGGAATGCGGCATCGGGGCGTTGGCGTATTGCTTGGAACGCCATTTGCGCGCCAGCCACTGCGGCTTGTAAACGCCGCTCGGTGTCGTGTAGCGCTTGGTGCCGGTCGAAACTTTCCAGTTGTAGCGGGCGGTGCCGTTGACCAGCACCGACATGCGCTGCGAGCTTTTGCTGACGTTGACGAGAATGTCGGCATCGGCCGGGCGCGATCCAGACATAACCACGGCGCAGATGGCCGCCCATGCAGCTGCGATCACAACCTTCGCATAACGATGCCCTCAGCCCAGAGGCTTAACCGTCTGTTAATAGCATTGCGCGCATGCGACACGGTTGTAAAGGCTTGCGGGCGTTGGGCTTTGGGCTACGACGCTGTTTGGAGCCAAGTCCAGCCCCGGTGCAAAGGCCCGGTCCTGCGCTATAATCCTCGCGATTTCACGGTTAGCGGCGCGGCAATAACCAGAGTAATCAAATGCTTGGGAAGGTTTTCACCCGCTGCATGCTGGTCCTGGCTTTGCCTGCGGGAGCCTGGGGGCAAACCATCGGCACGGTCGACCCAAAGCCGCTGCCGCCGCTAACCAATCCAGATGATCCCAAGACTCCGGCCAAGGAATTGTTCGGGCGCAAGGACGCGCCCGCCCCGCTCGAAGCACGCGCGCTCGGCTGGTACGCCAAGGGATGTCTCGCAGGCGCCACCGCGCTGCCGGTGAACGGCGAGACCTGGCAGGTAATGCGCCTTTCGCGCAATCGCAATTGGGGTCACCCCCATCTGGTGCGCCTGGTCGAGCGGATTTCGCAAAAGGGGCAAAAGCTCGGCTGGAACGGGCTATTGGTCGGCGACATGTCGCAGCCGCGCGGCGGACCGATGCTGACGGGCCATTCCAGCCATCAGGTCGGCCTCGATGTCGATATCTGGCTGACGCCGATGCCCGACCGCGAGCTCACGCGCAGGGAGCGCGAAGAGTTGTCAGCCGTCAACATGGTCGCGGACGACCGCAAGGACGTCGATCCGAAAATCTGGACGCCGAAACACACCGCCATCATCAAGGCCGCCGCCGAGGAGCCGGGGGTCGAGCGCATCTTCGTCAACGCGGCGATCAAGAAAGCGCTCTGCCGCGACAGCGGCAATTCCCGCGGCTGGCTTAACAAGGTGCGGCCCTATTGGGGGCACAACTACCACTTTCATATCCGCATGCGTTGCCCAACGGGAGAAGGAGAGTGCAAGCCGCAGGACCCCGTACCGGCCGGCGACGGCTGCGGCAAGGATCTGGACTGGTGGTTCCGCGACGCCGTGCTGTTTCCGAAGCCGCCGAAAGTGCCGGCCAAGCCGAAGCCGCCGATCACGCTGACGGACCTGCCGGCTTCCTGCCGCAAGGTGTTGATGGCGCCGTAAGCTGCGATCAGCAAAAGGGCGCGGCGCCTGAGGCTCATCTACCCTCCCCTTGACGGGGAGGGTCCGCGCGCAACGCAGATAAGTCTACGCAATCTGCGCAAGCTTGAACGCGCGCCGGGGTGGGGTGACATCCGAATGTATGCGCCCAAACCGCACAACAATTCGCTGATGCAGAGTGGTACCCCCACCCCAACCCCTCCCCGCAAGGGGGGAGGGGCTAAGAGCAGCGGGCGCATTGGCACAGTGGATGCTATAAAATCTTCAGCGCGCGAGCCAGTTGCCAGGCGGAAAGTGTAACCACCAGAACGCCCACCATCGTCATCAGCACGCGGGCCGGCAGCTTCTTCACCGCCCAGCCGCCGAGCGGCGCCGCGATGATGCCGCCGATGACCAACGCGATCAGTTCCCGCCATGGCGCGATCCCCAGCTCGATGAAGAAGGTCGTGGCCGCGGCGACGGTGACAAAAAATTCCGTGGTGTTAACCGAACCGACGGCTTTGCGCGGCGCGTGGCCGGAACCGATCAAGGTGGACGCGACCATCGGCCCCCAGCCGCCGCCGCCGCTGGCATCAAGGAACCCGCCGACCAGACCGAGCGGCGGAGCCCAGGCGAATGGCGCATCGCGCCTTGGAATCTGTTTCGCTGCCTTCAACAATATGAAAACGCCGAGCAGGAGCAGATAGAAGGCAACGAATGGCCGCGCCGCGCTCGCATCGACATTGGAAAGGAACCAGGCGCCGAGCACCGCCCCGATAACTCCGCCGATGCCCAGCCGGGCCACCAGTTTCCAATCAACGTTGCCATGCGCGATATGCGACGCCGCGGAGGCGGCTGTAGTGAAAACTTCCGCGGTGTGCACCATCGCGCTGGCCTGCGCCACCGGCACGCCCATCGTCAGCATGGCCGACGTCGAAATCACGCCGAAGGCCATGCCGAGCGCACCATCGATGAGTTGAGCGACGAAACCAATCGCGCCCAGCACCAGATAGTCCGAAATCATCCAGGAAAACCCCGTTGGCCGCGCCGATCACCCAGCCCCTTGGTGTCTGCGCACCGCCGCGTCTTGGCGGCGGCCCAGGGGGCCGAAATGATTAGCCAACAAAGCCGGGCACCGCAAGATAGCCGGCGGACGGAAGAAACAAAGCCTGCGCCGTCGCGCGAACCACATCAGAAAAAAACCATGCAGATGCATGCCCTTGGAACTTCGTTTCCCAGCCCGCCTTTGCCCGGAAAGCGGAACCTGCTAGCGTGATGCGCGACATGCGGCGCGTCGTGCACGCGCGGCAGCACCCGGAACGGCGGTTCACGGGCGGTCCCATCCCGATCTCGTCAATAAGCGCACGGTGGCTTGCGTCGCCCGCCGCTTGCTGTCCGGAGGACATGCCGTGAAACGCTTTGCCGTTCTGCTTGGACTATTGATTTCGTCCGGAATCTTTGCAGGCCCCGCCCCGGCCCAAGATCAGAAGATGATCGTGTTCGCCGCCGCGTCGCTGAAGGACGCGCTCGACGACGTGAATGCGGCCTATACGAAGACAAAAGGCGCGCAGGTCACCGCCAGCTATGCGGGGAGTTTTCAGCTGATCAAACAGATCGAGCAAGGCGCACCGGCGGAAGTGTTCATTTCCGCGGATCTGGAAATCGATGGAATACGGGTTTCGGAGCAAGGCGGTGCAGGAACGCACCCGCGATCGACCTGCTCGGCAACAAGCTGGTGCTGATCGCGGCAGCGGATGCAGCCATGGCCAATGTCACAATTGGCTCGGGCTTCGATCTCGCGGCGCTCGCCGGCAAGGGTCGCATCGTTACCGGCGATGTCCGCGCGGTTCCGGTCGGGCGCTATGCGAAGGCCGCGCTGGAAAAAAGCGGCCTGTGGCCGTCGGTGCAGGACAAGCTCGCGATGGTGGAGAATGTGCGCGTGGCGCTGTCGCTGGTGGCGCGCGGCGAAGCGCCGCTCGGAATCGTCTACGAGACCGATGCCAAAGCCGAACCGAAGGTGAAGGTGATCGGCGTCTTTCCCGCGGATTCCCATCCGCCGATCGTTTATCCTGCCGCGTTGACAGCGGGAGCGAAATCCGGCGGGGCGGCCTATCTCGAATTCCTGCAGTCGCCGCTCGCGCGCGGCATTTTTGAAAAGCGCGGATTCATTTTTCTCGGAAAGAGTTCTTAGCGCATGATCCGTTTGGCGTGGCCGGCACGTTGCCATTCTCCCCGCTCATTCCCGCGAAAGCGGGAATCCAGGGGTGCCACGCGCTTCGGATTGTGGCCCTGGATCCCCGCTTTGCGCGGGGATGAGCGGAGGACGTTGAACTCGTCTCGCCCAACGCATGATCCCGGAAAGCGGGTGGCGCTTGTTTGATCTATCCCCTGACGAATGGATAGCGGTTCAGTTATCGCTGCGCATCGCGGTGACGGCGACGCTCGCCGCATTGCCCTTCGGGATCGCCGTGGCCTGGCTGCTGGCGCGCAAGGATTTCTGGGGCAAGTCGCTGCTCGACGGTATCGTGCATCTGCCGCTCGTGCTGCCGCCGGTGGTGACCGGCTATCTGCTGCTGCTGTCCTTCGGCCGCAAGGGAGTGGTCGGCAGTTTCCTTGAGGACTATTTCGGGATCGTGTTTTCCTTCCGCTGGACCGGCGCGGCGCTCGCCTGCGGCGTCATGGGTTTCCCGCTGCTTGTGCGGGCGGCCCGGCTGTCGTTCGAGGCGATCGATCGAAAGCTGGAAGACGCCGCCGCCACGCTTGGCGCCGACCGCGCCCGCACCTTTCTTACCGTCACCTTGCCGCTGGCGCTGCCGGGCATCATCGCCGGCATGGTGCTGTGCTTTGCCAAGGCGCTGGGCGAATTCGGAGCTACCATTACTTTCGTCTCCAACATTCCGGGCGAGACGCAGACCATTTCGGCGGCGATTTATACTTTCCTGCAGGTGCCGGGCGGCGAAGGCGCGGCAGGCCGGCTTGTCATTGTCGCCATCCTGATCGCGCTGGCGGCGCTGGTTGCCTCCGAATGGCTGGCGCGGCGCGCCGGCACGCGTTTCCACGGAGAGTGAGATGTTGTTCGTGGACGCGGAAAAGCGGCTTGGCGATTTTTCGCTCGCGGTGCGCGTCGAGGCCAAGAGCGGCGTCACCGCCCTGTTCGGACCGTCCGGCGCCGGCAAGACCACGCTGGTCAATATGATCGCCGGACTGCTGACGCCAGACCGCGGACGCATCCTGCTCGACGACACCGTGCTGTTCGACTCCGCGGCGGGCATCAATGTGCCTGCGCACCAGCGGCGCATCGGTTACGTCTTTCAGGAAGGCCGGCTGTTTCCGCATATGTCGGTGGCGCGCAATCTCGATTACGGCCGGCGCATGAGCGGGCTTGCCGCCGACGCCGCGCAAGCGGACCACATCATCGACCTGCTCGACATTCGTCCACTGCTGGGGCGGCGGCCGGGGAAATTATCGGGCGGTGAGCGCCAGCGCATCGCCGTCGGCCGCGCATTATTGATGCGCCCGCGCCTGCTGCTGCTCGACGAACCGCTAGCCTCGCTCGACGCACGCCGGAAGTCGGAAATCCTTCCCTATCTCGAGCGCCTGCGCGACGAGGCGCGCGTGCCGATGGTCTATGTCAGCCACAATGCAAGCGAAGTGCGGCGCATCGCGACCTCGGTCGTCTGGCTGGAAGACGGCCGGGTCAAAGCGGTGCACGGGGTCGATATTCTCGACGCCATGGCCGCGATCGGGAGTTGAAGCGTCATGTTTCCACCCGAACGCATCGTCTGCCTGACCGAGGAGACAGTGGAGACGCTCTATCTGCTCGGCGAGGAGCGGCGCATCGTCGGTGTGTCGGGCTATGCGGTGCGGCCGCCGCAGGTGCGTAAGGAGAAGCCGCGCGTCTCGGCCTTCATTTCCGCCGACGTGCCGAAAATCCTCGCGCTCGAGCCGGATCTCGTGCTCGCCTTTTCCGACCTGCAGGCCGAGATCGTGGCGGAGCTCATTCGCCGCAACGTCGCCGTGCATGCCTTCAACCAGCGCGACGTGGCCGGCATTCTCGACATGATCCGCACGCTCGGCGCCCTGGTCGACGCGGCCGGCAAGGCGGAAATGCTCGCCCGCTCGCTGCAACAAGGGCTCGACGCCGCGCGGGCGCGCGCGGCAGCCTTGCGCAGGCACCCGCGCGTCTATTTCGAGGAATGGGACGAGCCGATGATCTCCGGCATCCGCTGGGTGTCGGAGCTGGTGGAAGCCGCCGGCGGCATCGAGACCTTTCCCGCGCTCGCGCTGCGCAAAAATGCCAAGGACCGCATCGTGACGGGCGCGCAGGTGATCGCGGCGAAACCCGACATCATCGTCGGCTCCTGGTGCGGCAAGAAATTCGTGCCGGCGAAAGTGGCGGCGCGGCCTGGCTTCGACGCCGTGCCGGCGGTGCGCGACGGTTTTCTGCGCGAGATCAAATCGAGCCTGATTTTGCAGCCCGGACCAGCGGCGCTGACCGACGGCCTCGATGCACTGGCGGGGATTATTGAGGAATGGGCCGACCCGAGCTGATCTGTTATTCCTTGGAAGATGAAGTCTTCTGGATGGACGGCTCATCAACCAAATCGGCCGGATCAAGCTTCAAGTAGGCCGCAACTATTGTGAGAACTTCGTACGGCCATTTCTCAATGGCTTGGCTGTCACCTTCAATAAGCTGAACAAACCAATCTTCGAACGCAATGTCGTTAGCCATCTGGCTGACCGAGACGCCGATCCTGTCGCGAGCTTCCGTCAGGACGAGATGGCGTGGCTTACCGGCGATTGCACCGCTGCGATTTCGTGGATCCACTCCCAAGAGCGCACGCAGATCCAATTCGAGCACCTTCGCCAGGGCTCGAGCATTCCTGAGCGGGAGAACACCAGTTAATTCGTCCTCATGAAACTCTACATCCCAATACATGCTTTCTTCTTCCAAGCCGATTCGGCGGGCCAGTTCGCTCACACTGATCCCAAGTTGCTCGCGGCGCTGCCTGATAAGGGTGTGACGCGGAACAGTCATCTCGCATCCTCTCCTACCCCCGCCTTCGCCAACTCTCGACGCCGATAAACGGCCGCTTTCCGCTCGGCGCGGCGTTGCGGCCGAGCACATCCGCGAGATAATCCATCGCCTCGATCAGCGCCGGTCCGCCGCATAACGTATAGCGCGTCGGCAAGGCGATGCGCCGGTCGGGCGGATAAAGCGCGGTCACCGCGGGATGGGTGAAAAACAGCGCGCCCTGATCCTCCGCCTGCAGCGGCGGATCCTTCAGCACCAGCACGTCGGGACGCGTCACCAAGAGCGTCTCGAGCGACATATAGCCGCCATAGCCGGAAGGCGCTCCCGCCGGCAGGCGCAGGCCCGCTTCCGCCAACAGCGTCGCCGTCAGGCTTTGCGGCCCTTCGACATAGCCGCCGCGCTCGACCACGAGCGCGGTCTTGGCAATCGGCCGTGCGGCGGCCGCGAGCCGGGCGCGTGCGTTTTCCAGCGCGCGCACCATCGCTTCGCCGCGCTCGGGATGGCCGAGGCGCGCCGCGATGCCGAGGATCTGGGCGCGCGCGGTGGCGATGTCGGTCACCAGCGCGACGTCGGTCACCGGGATCTTGAGATCGTTCAGCATGCGGCGGGTCTCGCGTCGGTCATTGGGACCGACCAGCACGAGATCGGGGCCGAAGGCGACGGTGCCTTCCGCGCTCCAGTCGAGCGTCGGAAAGGCGCGCGCCCGCTCGGCGACGACGGACAAGTGACGATCCTGCGCATAAGGCGAGAGTGCGGCGATCTGATCGGAATCCGCCAGCGCCACCACCAGCTGATCGGCGCAGAGATTGAAGGACACGACGCGGCGCGGCTGCTCGGCGCGCGCATCCAGAGCCGCGACCAATAAAAGCAGCACTGCTACAACGGTTCTCATCCCAGAGATTCAATAACACAGGCCGCAAAAATTACCCCACCCCAAACCCCTCCCCGCGAGGGGGAGGGGATTCTCAAGAAGCGGACGCCTTGGCGTGCAGCCCTAGCGTGGCCAGTTCCAGGCGCGCCGCTTTCTTACCCTCCCCTTGACGGGGAGGGTCGGCGCGCAGCGCCGGGGTGGGGTGAAGGCGAAATCACATGCTTGCGTTCGTCCATTGGACCCCGCGGCCGGACGCGCTAGGAGATTGTCATCCGTCAAAGAGTCGCGCGCGGACAAACCGATGAATTGGCTCAATCGCCAGGACCTGACGCTGAATGCAGCGCTCGCCGCGCTCGTTGTCGTCCTTTTCGGCCTTTCGCTGATGGTCGGGCCCGCCAATCTTTCGCTCGAGCGCGTGATCGACGCGCTTTTCCGCGGCGACGGCGTTGCCGGGATCATCGTGCGCGACATCCGGCTCCCGCGCACCGTGCTGGCGCTGCTGATCGGCGCGACCTTCGGCCTGTCGCGGGGCGGCCCTGCAGGGATTGTTGCGCAATCCGCTGGCGGAGCCCGCGCTGTTCGGCGCCCCGCAGGCCGCGGCCGCCGCCGCCGCGCTGGTCATCGCCTTCGGCCTCGCCGGTGCGACCTCCTACGCCGTGCCGCTCGCCGGCATCGCGGGAACCATGCTGGCGATCGGCGCTCTGCTGGCGATCGCAGGCCGCCACGCCAGCCTGACGGTGACCATGCTGGCGGGGCTTGCGCTTGCGAGCTTCGCCGGAGCCGCGATCGCGCTCATTCTGAATCTGGCGCCTAATCCTTATGTCGCGATGGAGGTTGCCTTCTGGCTGCTCGGCTCGCTGCAGGACCGCAGCAACGATCATCTCGTGATCGCCTTTCCCTTTCTGCTTGCCAGCTGGGTGATACTCGGCATGAACGCGGGCGCGTTCCGCGCGCTGACGCTGGGCGAGGACGCCGCCGCCTCGCTCGGCGTCCACATCGATCGCATCCGCCGGATCGTGGTCGTGGGCGTCGCCTTCGGCGTGGGCGCGTGCAGTGGCGATCTGCGGATCGATCGGCTTCGTCGGTCTGGTGGCGCCCCATCTCGTCCGCCGCCTGGTGGGCTATGACCCGGCGCGGCGTGATGCTGCCGGCGGCGCTGACGGGCGCCGCGCTCCTGCTGGCGGCGGATATCGCGGTGCGCCTGTTGCCCGGCGTGGTGGAGATCAAGCTCGGCGTGGTGACGGCGCTGATCGGCGTTCCGTTCTTTGTCGCGATGATTTTCTCCGAGCGGCGCATGCTGGAAGGATCGCCGTCGTGAGCGCGCCAGCCGCAACGGCCCTGCTGCAAGCGACCGATGTGACCGTACGGCTGGGCGATGCCGCCGTGGTGCGGCGCGCGAGCGTGACGCTGCATGCCGGCGCCTTGGTGGCGCTGGTGGGACCGAATGGCGCCGGCAAAACCACGCTCATCCGCGCGCTCGCCGGGCTATTGCCCGCCGAGGGCGAGATCATGCTCGGCGAGCGCCGGCTTGGCGGAATGGGCAATCGCGAGCGGGCGCGCGCCGTCGCCTATCTGCCGCAAGGCCACGTATTTCATTGGCCGATGCAGGCCGCGGCGGTCGTCGCGACTCGGGCGGCTATCCGCATATGGACCCGTTCTCGACGCCCTCGCCGCAGGACCGCGCCGCGGTCAGCCGCGCGATGCGACGAACCGCGACCGAGGCTTTCGCCGAGCGCCGCGTCACCACGCTGTCCGGCGGCGAGCGGGCGCGTATCGCGCTGGCGCGTGCGCTGGCGACGGAAGCGCCGGTGCTGCTGGCGATGAGCCCACCGCTTCGCTCGATCCGCGTCACCAGTTGGTGGTGATGGAGCTGCTGCGCAGCGCCGCGCGCGACGGCGGGGCGGTGCTCGCGATCCTGCACGACCTCACGCTGGCGGCGCGTTTTGCCGACCGTGTGCTGGTGATGGATGGCGGCCGCATCGTTGCCGACGACGTACCCGGCGAATCGTTATCGCCGCAACGGGTCGCGCAAGTTTTCGGGGTGGAGGCGATGACGGTGGATACCGGCGAAGGCATGGCTCTGATCGCCCGGCATCCGCTGTGACATCATAGCTGCTTCAGCCAGTCCTTGATCCGCACCCCCAGCGGACGGGGCTCGTCCGTGCCGGCGTCTGCCAGCCGCAGGCCGACATTGGTCACGCGCCCGTCGACCACGGTATGCGCGATAAGCGCGATCGACCCGAGCGGCAACACGTCACCCTGTTTTGCCGCGCGCATCAAATGCGCCTCGAAATCCTCTGCCAGGGTCATGTGCGCGTCGCTCGCCGCGATCTGCAGGTCGTAAGTTTCGGCGAGGGTACCTAGCGTTACATCCCCGGAAACGAAGAAGTCGCCGAGCACACCGGCATCAGCCTTTGCAGGCGGCGGCGGCATATTGATGAAGAAGCGATCGAGTGCTTCGGCTTTTTCCGGCGGCGCCAGCAGATAGATGTAGTCGCCAGCCTCGATGACGTCGTTTTCCGCGGCCGGCAGCACCTGTTGATTGCGCACGACCAGCGTCGGCTTCGCCCAGGAGGGAATGATGCGGCGGCGCAGATAAGGGCTGTTGGCGCCGACGGTATAGCCGACCAGTTCCTGTCCGAGCTGGCCCGGCAGGTCGAGTTCGATCCGTCTCGGCAGGCGGTTGCGCGGCGGCAAGGTCAGGTGCAGCCAGCGCGCGGCAGGCGCGATGGTCCAGCCCTGGATCAACAGCGACGTCACCACGACCACGAAGGCGATGTCGAAATATACCGGAGCGTTGGGAACGCCGACCAAGAGAGGAATCGACGCGAGGAAGACGCTGACGGCGCCTCGCAGGCCGACCCAGGACACGAAGAACTTTTCCCGGACCGGGTAGCGGAACGGAAGCAATGACAGAAAAACCGCCGCCGGGCGTGCCACGAGCATGAGCACGACAGCCACGACGAGGGACGCCAGAATCGTGCCGGGCAAGCGGCCGGGCCAGGCCAGCAGCCCAAGCAGCGTGAACATCGCGATCTGCGCCAGCCATGTAACGGCATCGAGAAATACAACCACGGTATTGTGCGCGCGCGTGGGCCTGTTGCCGACGATCAGGCCCGCCAGATAGACCGCCAGGAAGCCTGAGGCATGCATGACCGCGGCTATTCCAAAAATAACCAGCGCGCCCATCGTCACAAATGGAGCATGCAGGCCCTGCGGCAGCGACAGCCGGTTCAGCACAAAGACAATGGCCCAGCCACCCGCCAACCCGACAGCGGTGCCGAGGCCAGCCTCCTTGACGAAAGTCAGCAGGACCTGCAGCCAAGTCCGGTCGCCCAGGACCATGAATTCAATCAGGATCAACGTGAGCAGGATGGCAAAGGGGTCGTTGATGCCGGATTCAACTTCGAGCGTGGCGCCCACGCGCGGTCGCAGCCGCAGGCCGCGGGCATGAATGAGGAAGAAGACCGCGGCTGCGTCCGTCGAGGCCAGCAACGCGCCGACCAGCAACGATTCCATCCAATCGAATCCGAACAGCAGCATCACGACCAGCGCCGTCAATCCCGCCGTCAGCAGCACACCAATCGTAGCCAGCGAGGCAGCAGGCGCCAGCACGCTGCGAAAGGTATTCAGCCTCGTCCGCAAGCCGCCGTCGAACAAGATCAGGGCGAGAGCGATCGAGCCAACGACATACAGCGTACCGACATCGTCGAACTTGATGCCGCCCGGCCCGGCTTCCCCCGCCAGCAGGCCCAGCAGCAAGAAGATGAGCAACAACGGCGCGCCGAAACGCAACGCGACCAGGCTGGAAAGGATACCGGCCAGAGCCAGAAGCGCTCCAAACAGGATGGCGATGCTGAGGGTGTCAACTGAATCCATTCAACCCAATTCCTCCAGCCCCATTAATGCGGGCATCACGCGCGTCCGACAAATGCTAAATCAGGAATTGGATGAATTTTTGCTGCCCTCGCTCGCGCCCGGGGCTGTCGGCAGGCTGTTCACCATGGTCTTGGCGATTTCACGCTCACCCATGATCACCAGGGTGGCGCCGTGCTTTTCCAGATGCGCGACCTCTTCATCGGAGTGAGCGCGCGCAATGATCGGCAAATCGGCGCTGAAAGTTCGCGCCTGCGCAACCACCTGTCCGCCTTCGAAGGCGTCGGGAATGGCGACCAGCAGACAGCGCGCCGCGGAAAGGTTGCAGGCTTCGATCACCTCAGGGTCGGCGGCGTTGGCGGTGATCACGTCTTGCCCGGCTTCCCGCAAGCGGGCCGCGATGTCGGCATTCTCTTCGATCACCAGGAAGGGGACGCCACCCTCCTTCAACCGCTCTTTGACATAGCTGCCGACCCTGCCGTGGCCCACCAGGACAATGTGGCCGGTGAGTGTCGTTCGATGGATCGGCTCGCGGCCGGGCTTGCTCTCGCGCGCTTTGGGTGCAGGGGCCGGCTTCTCGAGACGCTGCGTCAGCCAATCGAGCCCTGCAAAGCAGAGCGGATTCAGGACGATCGACACGATGGCGCCTGCGAGGATGAGATCGTGCCCGTGCTGCGGCAATAATTGCAGCGAAAGGCCAAGGCTCGCGAGGATGAAAGAGAATTCGCCGATTTGCGCCAGGCTCGCGGAAACCGTGGCCGCGGTCAGTGTCGAGTGACCGAACAGCCGCACGATGCCGAAGGCCGCCAGAGACTTGCCGATCATGATGATGAGAAGCGTGGCCAGGAGCGGCCCCGGCTGCTGCAACACGATGTTGGGATCGAACAGCATGCCGACCGAAACGAAAAACAGCACGGCAAAGGCGTCGCGCAGAGGCAGCGTTTCGTTGGCCGCGCGCTGGCTTAGTTCCGACCCGCTCAAGATCATGCCGGCGAAGAAGGCGCCAAGCGCAAAGGACACGTCGAACAGCGCGGCCGCGCCGGCCGCAACGCCGAGCGCGATCGACAATACAGCCAGGCGGAACAGCTCCCGCGAGCCGGTATGCGCGACGTAATGCAGGACCCAGGGAATGATGCGGCGGCCGACGATCAGCATGACCGCAATGAAGGCCCCGACCTTGCCCAGCGTGATCAGCACGGGCAGCGCGAGCGATTGCAGACTGCCCAAGCCCACGGTGCCCTTCAGCAAATCCGCCAAAGCGGGCAGCAGCACCAGCGTCAGCACCATGGCGATGTCTTCGACGATCAGCCAGCCCACTGCGATCCGGCCGCGATCCGTTTCGAGCAACCGTCTTTCCTGCAGGGCGCGCAGCAGCACCACCGTGCTCGCCACCGACAGGGCAAGCCCGAAGACAACCCCGCCGCCCATGCCCCAGCCAAGCAGGTGAGCCAGGCCCATGCCGAGGATGGTCGCGGTGGCGATCTGCACGACCGCGCCGGGGATAGCGATGCCGCGTACCGAGAGCAGGTCATCCAATGAAAAATGCAACCCGACGCCGAACATCAGCAGGATGACGCCGATCTCAGCGAGCTGATTGGCAATGTTTTGGTCGCCCACATAGCCCGGCGTGAACGGGCCCATCACGACGCCCGCCAACAGATATCCTACGATCGGCGAAATCTTGATCCGCTGCGCCAGCACGCCGAGACCGAATGCGAGCACCAGCCCGATGACGATGGTCGAAATAAGCGGAGTGTGATGCGACATTTTCGGCCTTCGGGAATACCGGCGATTGTCGGCACATTAAGGCCTCGCCGCCGGATGTCGTAGGTAAAGCTTTGCAGGGGCGCGTTGTGTCAAGCCGTCGCGCCCCTGCGTCATCGGCAGTTTCGCGAAGGGACGCTTATGATCGCGGAAGGAGCGATCGCATTGTCCAAAAATCAGGCAGCCTTGCGGCTCGTCAGAAACTCGCCCGTGCGGCCGAGTGCCTTGACGATATTTTCCGTCGAATTGGCGTAGGACAGCCGCACATAGCCCTCGCCGAGGATGCCGAAGTCCGGCCCGCCGATGATGGCAACGCCGGCTTCATCCAGCAGCGCGGAGGCGAGCGCTTTTGCCTTCCAGCCCGTGCCTTTGACGTTGGGGAAGGCATAGAAGGCGCCCTTGGGGGTCGCGCAGGATACGCCCGGCAATTTGTTCAACCCTTCCACCACGACCTTGCGGCGCGCGTCGAAGGCGGCGACCATTTTCGCCACGTCGTCCTGCGGGCCGGTCAGTGCAGCCAGACCGGCGAATTGCGTCGGCGCATTCACGCAGGAATATGAATTCACCGCCAGCTTTCGCGCATGGTCGTAAAGCTTGCCCGGCCAGACCGAATAGCCGAGCCGCCAGCCGGTCATGGCATAGGTCTTCGACCAGCCGTTCAACAGGATCAGCCGTTCGCGCAAGGGCGGATAGGACAGCAGACACACATGCGGCTCCCCGTCATAGGTCATCTGGTCGTAGATTTCGTCCGACATCACGGCAACGTCGGGAAATTTCTCCAGACCGGCGACCAGCTTGTCGACTTCAGCCTTCGGCGTGACGCCGCCGGTCGGATTGGCCGGCGAATTGAGGATGAGCAGCCGCGTCTTCGGCGTAATCAGCCGTAATGTCTCTTCGGCCGAAAAGGCAAAGCCATTCTCCTCGCGGATCGGCACCGGCACGGGCGTCAGCGCCGGTATATTCGATCATCGACCGGTAGATCGGAAAACCCGGATCGGGATAAAGAATCGCCGCGCCCGGCTCGCCGAACATCAGGATCGCCATATACATGGTGACCTTGCCGCCGGGCACGATCAGCACACGGTCGGGCGCAACTTCGACGCGGAAACGCTTGTGCAGGTCCGCCGCCACCGCTTCGCGCAGCGGCAGGATGCCGACCGCCGGCGTATAGCCATGCTGGCCCTCGCGCAGCGCCTTGACTGCCGCTTCCACGATGTGCGGCGGGGTCGGAAAATCCGGCTGTCCGATGCCGAGATTGATGATGTCGCGCCCCTGCGCCGCCAGCGCCGTGGCACGCGCCAGCACCGCGAAAGCGTTTTCTTCACCCATCCGGTCGAAGGAAGCGATTGTCTTCAGCATGGTTTTCCTCAGCTGCCGCGATGTCACCGGGGCCGACGCCCGATCTGGAGTTCCGCCATCCGCATGACCTCAAAGATGATGGCCACCGACCATCCGATCAGCAGCAGGCCGTTCAGCGCCATGATAGGCCCTATCAGACGCCAGCCGTCGGCGGCAACGACGTCGCCATAGCCGAGCGCGACATAATTCTCGAAAGCGAATTCGAACGGCGTGAGATTTGGGGCGGTGATGCCGACGGCGGTCATGAAGCGCGGCCCACAACGCGATCTCCGTTACGTGGGTGGCGGTCAGAGTGACCACGGTGACCAGCAACAGGGCGCTGACGCGCATGAAGACATGCAGATCGTCGGTGGTTCCCGCGATGTGGCGGGTGACGACCACGATCAGACCGGTCATCGCCGCATGAATACCGAAATTGGCGAAACTGACGAGACCGCCGGTCAAGAGTTGCATTAACATCTACACGGCGCTCCTCCCTTGGCCGCGCAGTTCAACGCATCCCTGCTGGGAAATCAAATACCGATGTCTAGTGCCCCGCTTCCGAAGTTCGTGATACATCGCGGCATCCTCTGACACGAACTTCGGAAGCAAAGGGGCACTAGCAACGCTATGATTCTAGTGCCGCTTTTCGATTTGAAGTTCCTAACTGCGCGTGCCGCTGGTGGTGTAGGAACTTCAAATCGGCGGCACTAGATAAAGAATTGCATTCTTCAGGAGGCCCGGATGGCGAAAAAGTCCAAACGGCAAGTACCGCCTAAAGGCATGTTGCGCTCGCGCCTGTGGTTCGACAATCCCGATAATCCGGGGATGACCGCGCTTTATCTCGAACGCTATCTCAACAACGGCCTGACCAAGGAAGAGTTGACCGGCGGCAAGCCGATCATCGGCATCGCGCAGAGCGGGTCGGATCTCGTGCCCTGCAACCGGCACCATCTCGAGCTGGCACAGCGCGTGCGCGAAGGCATCTATGCCGCCGGCGGCGTCGCCTTGGAGTTCCCCACGCATCCGTTGCAGGAAACCGGCAAGCGCCCGACCGCCGCGCTCGACCGCAACCTTGCCTATCTCGGCCTGGTGGAGGTTCTTTACGGCTATCCGCTCGACGGCGTCGTGCTCACCACCGGCTGCGACAAGACCACGCCCTCGGCCCTGATGGCGGCGGCGACCGTAAACATTCCCGCCATCGTGCTCTCCGGCGGGCCGATGCTCGACGGCTGGTACAAAGGAAAGCGTGTGGGCTCCGGCTCGGTGATCTGGCAGGCGCGCCGCGACCAAGCCGCGGGCCTGATCGACTACAAGGAGTTTCTCGACATCGTCGCCGCCTCCGCGCCGTCGATCGGGCACTGCAATACCATGGGCACCGCCTCGACCATGAATGCGCTGGCGGAAGCGCTTGGCATGTCGCTGCCGGGCTGCGCCGCAATTCCCGCGCCCTATCGCGAGCGCGCGCAGATCGCCTATGAAACCGGGCGGCGCATCGTGCAGATGGTGCGCGAGGACCTCAAGCCATCCGACATCCTGACCCGCAAGGCCTTTGAGAATGCCATCGTGGCCAGTTCCGCGATCGGCGGATCGACCAATGCGCCGATCCATCTCACCGCGCTGGCGCGACATAGTGGCGTCAGGCTGGGGATCGAGGACTGGGAGAAGATCGGATTCGACATCCCCCTGCTCGTGAACATGGAGCCGGCCGGGGAATATCTCGGCGAGGAATATTACCGCGCCGGCGGCCTGCCGACGGTGCTGAAGGAATTATTGAAGGCGGGCCGCATCCATGGCGACGCGCCGGCCGTCAACGGCAGGACGCTTGAGCAAAATGTCCGTCGCGCCAGGGCGCCCGACAGCAAGGTCATCTTTCCTTTCGGCAAGCCGCTGAAGCGGCAGGCGGGCTTCAAGGTGCTGGGCGGCAACCTGTTCAATTCCGCCATCATGAAGACGAGCGTGATCTCGGAGGATTTTCGCGCCCGCTATCTGTCGGATCCGAAAGAGCCGAATGTGCTGGAGGGCCGCGCGGTCGTGTTCGACGGACCGGAGGACTACCACGCGCGGATCGACGATCGTGCGCTGAAGATCGACGCGCAGACGCTGCTGTTCATCCGCGGCTGCGGCGCAATCGGCTTCCCCGGCAGCGGCGAGGTGGTGAACATGCAGCCGCCGGCCGCGCTGATCAGGCAAGGCATCGATTCCCTGCCCTGCATGGGCGACGGCCGCCAGTCCGGCACGTCGGGGTCGCCTTCGATCGTCAATGCGTCGCCGGAGGCCGCCGTTGGCGGCGGCCTGGCTTTGCTGGAGACCGGCGACCGCGTGCGGATCGATCTCAACAAAGGCACGGTCAATGTTCTGGTTTCGAAAACCGAACTCACGATGCGCCGCGCGGTGCTGGAGCGCGCCGGCGGTTACCAGGCTCCGAACAGCCAGACGCCGTGGCAGGAGATGCACCGGGCGAATGCCGAGCAGCTTTCCGAGGGCATGGTGCTGAAACCGGCGATGAAATATCAGCGCATCGCGCAGAAGACGATCCCGCGCGACAGCCATTAATCCCCGTTATTGACAGCCTTGATCGGCAACGCAATAGCTGGACTCTTCCGTTGGATACAGATAACCTGAACTAACCTTGCTCATCCGGGGGCGCCATCATGAGGCGTTCTGTTGGCGGAGCAACTTAACGGGGCCGGAACCGGGGCAGACCCGGCGCCGGCTGGTGCGGCGCCTGCGGATGTGCCTCGCAAGCCATCTCCGGGAGGCCAAGGGTAACCGCCCGGCCCTACTAAGAGGGCTCGCCATAGGTGGCAGACAAGACCAGACGAACGCAGGCGAAAGCTTGCGGGATGGGCGAAAGCCCGGTCCGGTGCCTCATTGGAGCGGTCCTGACGCCGAAAATCGCCGTAGTGGAGCGCCGTTGGGCGCGTGCGTGACGGTCCTTGCTCGCAACAAGGCTCGCCCGCGCACGCCGCCCGCGCCGAGAGGCCTCGCACGCCTTTCGGCAGCGGTGCGGATACTTTTGACGGTGCGTCTGACGGCGCTCCGCTCCCTCGGTATTTTTCGGGGAATGACTCCCCCGGGCCCCTGGGGAGGGAAAAGCAATGACGACGCGCCCGCGTCGCTAAACATGGGCCGCTGACGCTTGGCTGTTTGACATTGTGGAACTGCAACACACTCAACCTCATCCTGAGGAGCGGCGAAGCCGCGTCTCGAAGGATGGGCAGCGGGTGGCCTGCATGGTTCGAGACGCGTCGCACTAACGCGCGACGCTCCTCACCATGAGGGGAGAAGTAAGTGCTGATTACCCGCCATGCAGGACCCGCGCTTGCGCATCGCCAGGAAGGCCTTACATTCCCCTCGATGAACTACATTGACGCCGGCCTCGCGCCCCTCCGCAAAACCGGACAGATTAAGCTGCACGGCGCGGATGCCTTCGAGCACATGCGCAAGGCCGGCCGGCTGGTCGCCGAGTGTCTCGACATGCTCGTGGGCGAGGTGAAGCCGGGTATCAGCACCGAACGCATCGATCAGCTCGTGCTGCAGTTCGCGCGCGACCACAACGCGATCCCCGCCACCATGATGTATCGCGGCTACCGCAAGGCGACCTGCACCTCGATCAATCACGTCGTCTGCCACGGCATCCCCGCCGAGAAGCCGCTGAAGGAAGGCGACATCGTCAACGTGGACGTCACGCTGATCGTCGACGGCTGGCATGGCAACTCCAGCCGCATGTATGCGGTGGGCGAAATTCCCCGCCGCGCCGAGCGCCTGATCGAGGTCACCTACCAGGCCATGATGCACGGCATTGCCGCGATCGCGCCCGGCAAGACCACCGGCGATATCGGCGCCGCCATCCAGCCCTATGTCGAAGGCGAACATATGAGCGTGGTGCGCGACTTCTGCGGCCATGGCCTCGGGCGCCTGTTTCATGACGAGCCGAATATCGTGCATATCGGCTCGCCCGGCGAAGGCGCCGTGCTGAGGCCCGGCATGTTCTTCACCGTGGAGCCGATGATCAATCTCGGCCGTCCGCATGTGAAGGTGCTGACCGACGGCTGGACCGCGGTGACGCGCGACCGCTCGCTCTCCGCCCAGTTCGAGCATACCGTCGGCGTGACCCAGACGGGCGTGGAGATCTTCACCACCTCGCCCAAGGGCCTGCACAGGCCGCCTTACGCCGGCTGACGCGGAAAGGCCCTCTTCCCTCTCGCGCAGCGAAGGCTTCTAATAGGAGCCTGTCGTGCAACGCGCAGGGGCGGGCGTCTGGCCAAGTTTGGTTCTTTCGTCGAAGTGATCTCGGCCCCGGAAGCCCGCTTGCTGGAAGTGAAGGGCGTGGGCGAAGCCGTCGTCACCGAATTGAAGGTCGTCCAGGCCGCCGCCAACCGCATGCTGCTCGACAAGGTCAAGCGCCAGCCGGTGCTTTCCTCAGGCCAGACCGTGCTGGATTACTGCCGCAGCAGCATGGCCTTCGCCGACAAGGAGCAGTTCCGCATTCTCTTCCTCGACAAGCGCAACCATCTGATCGCCGACGAGGTGCAGCAGACCGGCACGGTCGATCATACCCCGGTCTATCCGCGCGAAGTGGTTCAAGCGCGCGCTTGAGCTCGGCGCCACCGCCGTCATCCTGCTGCATAATCATCCGTCCGGGGACCCGGCGCCCTCGCGCGCGGACATCGAGATGACAAAGTCAATCGTCGAGGTCGCGCGCCCGCTCGGGATCGCCGTGCACGACCACATCATCGTCGGCAAGCATGGCAGCGCCAGTTTGAACGCGCTGAAGCTGATCTAGCTCAGCGGGTTCCGCATCAGCGCTTCACTTGGACAGCGATCGTTGCGCCTAGGCCCGGAGCACCGATGCGGGCTGCAGCAAACCCACCTCGTCCAACCGATAGGCATAAGCTTCCTTCATTTTGACATTGCCGCTGTCGGTATAGACCAGCAGCCGCTTGCCGTCGGTACGGGTCTTCACCATGCCAAAGGCCGTGCGGCTGAAGGCAAAAAACTCGCCGCGCTTCTTGTCCTTCTTGGCGTCGGTGAGCCGCGACCAGCCCTCCAGCGCGAAAAAGGCCACGAGCTCGGTCACGAAAACCAGCGGCTCGGGGACACGCGACCACTTGCCGAGCGCGCCCACCAGCGTGGCGCGCGGATGGATGTATTCCTTTCGTGCGCTCTCGTCGCCGCTCGACACCACGCTGACCACCGGAGCGACCGCCTGGATGAAGGCGCCGGAGAAATCGGCAGAGCCGTGATGCGGGACCTTAAATACCTCCGCCTTCAGGTTGAGGTTCCCCCTGTTGTGCTCACGCGTGAGGAAGCGGCCGGCCTCGTCGTTGAGATCACCCGAAAACAGGTAGCTGATGCCGCCATAGGTCATCCGGAACACGATGGAATGGCCGTTGATGGTATGGGAGGGAGAAAGACCCGTCGCCTTGAGATCCGTGGTCTCAAGCGATTCGTGACCGATGCGTGGTCCCTTCGGCGGATTGCCAAGATATTTCAGCGCCGGTTTGCCGCCGACCTTCTCCACCAGCGGACCCAGCACTTCGACCTTGATGTCCTCTTCCTTCAGAAAATCGAAAGCGTCGTTGTCGCCGAAGGCAAGCCGTCTGAAGGCGATCTTCGCGCGTTTGTTGTAAGCGGTGAGCGCTCTTTTCCAATCCAGGAACGGCTTGTTCATCTCCTTGTCCGGCACCTTGAGGAGATTGTCCTCCAGACCAACCAGGTAAAGCTTGCCATCCACCTTCTTGGTGGCGCCGAGTATCTCCGCCGCTGGCGGAAGCTTGCCGTTCCTTGAACCGCGCTTGACGATGCCATTGTGGTAGACGCGCTTGGGTTCGATGAAGAGCCGTTTCTGCTTGGTCGCGTGCTTCTCGGACTCGAAGATTTTCGGCAGCCCGACGAAGTGGTCGGCGTCGCCATGCGTCACCAAAATGCACTCAATCGGCTGACGCGCCTCGATCGACGTGGCGCGGAAACGCGCGGCCAGGTAACGCGCGAACAGCTGATTATCGCCACCGTCCACCAGCATGATCTTGCCTTGCGGCGACTCGATAAGGGCTCCATCGCCCTGCTGCACGTCCACGAAATTGACTTTCAGGACTTCGTTCTGTAGGCGCGGTTTAGTGACGTCCCCCGCTTTGATCCCCGAGCTCCGCGACGGCGCGATGAAGCCCGTCTGCTTAACCGACAGGATGCTGCCGTCTTCCTGTTCTTTAAATACGGACAGTTCGACCTCCAGAGACTGCCCGCTTTGCTTGACCACCTTGACCTCGTCGCCCCAAGCGAGCGTACGCAGCAAATCTTTGCGATCCTTGGTTGCCCATACATCGGCAAGGTCGACATTGATGACGGATGCTGTTGCCATGCTTTACCCCTTTACCTCGAAGCGGAGCGGGCGCAATGATGGCCCGGTGAGTTGGCTGCGCGGCGTCGCCAGCACAACTATGGATTTTCACCAGCACTTAAGGAACAGGACAAAGGTCTTGGTACGAAGTGCTTAAACTGAAGAACAGGTTGGCGGTTACCTTGCATGCCCAAGGTTCGGCGCGGTGATTCAGTGCAAAGCTGCGGCGGGCTGATCTCGCGGCTGGCCTATGCGCGCGCCCAGTCGCATGTCGGCGACATGCGCGATCTCTTGCTCCGGACCGACCTGGATCTCGCCGACATTGAAAATTCAAACGCAAGGTTCAGCGTTGCGAGCCAGATCAAGTTCGTCGAGCTCATCGCCGAGGCGATAGCCGATCCCGAGCTTGGCGTTCATCTTGCGCAGGACTTGGACCTGCGCCGACTGGAGTTTCTGTATTACGTCCCGGCTTCGGCGGACACCTTGGGAACCGCGCTGCGGCGGTTGGAACGCTATTCTAGCCTGGTCAATGAGGGCATCGACCTGCGGCTTAAAAAGGGAAAAACCATTCGGGTCAGATTCCAACACGTCGGAGTAGCAAGGCACACCGACCGACATCAGATCGAGTTCTTCATCACCGCTATCATCCGGATTTGCCGCCAGCTGGTCGCTCGCTCATTCAGGCTGCTTGCTGTGCGGGTCGCTCATCACAGAAGCGCCGCGCAAGGTGATCTAAAAAAATTTGCTACCGTCAAGATCGATCAAGACGCCGGTGTCGACGAGATCGAATTCCCTTCGGCCTGCCTGGACCTACCCGTTGCGACAAAAGACCCGTACCTGCATAACCTGCTTGTCCGATATTGTGAGGAGGGCCTCGCGCACCGGAAGACGAAAGACGGGGCCCTCAGAAGCCGGGTAGAAAATACGCTTGCCGAACTGCTCCCGCATGGGCAGGCCCAAGTGGACATCGTCGCCGGAAAGCTCGGCATGAGTCCCCGCACGTTGTCACGGCGGCTTTCGGCCGAAGGCCTGTCGTTTTCCAACGTAGCGCGGGAGTTACGCCAAACATTGGCGCATCGGTATCTTGAGGACCCCGAGCTGCGAATTTCGCAGGTCGCCTGGCTCCTCGGCTACCAGGAAGTCGGCGCCTTCACCCATGCATTCCGGCGCTGGACCGGGGAAACGCCCAGCAAGGCACGGATCCGGCTGGCGAAATAACGCAAATTTCTGACAGCAACTAGCAAGACCGCGATCGCCCCCACGCCTAGTAGACAGGCTTAGCCGAAGGCGTGGACGCTCTCGTCCCGCCCGGCGGCATGAAATCAACGCCCGGGAACGAACGCAGAATGACTGGCGACATCGACCAATTGAAGCAGCAATACGAGCGGCTGCAGGAGCTTGCTTCTTTGTTGAGCGCGACGGTGCTGAGAAACGCCGCCGTTCAGATAATCCAGGAGAATTATACTGGTACCAACAATATCAATCATCTCATGACCCTCGCCGAACAGTGCTTCACTTGCGCAGGCTTGCCCGGCCTGAAGCCCTCGATCGCCGCAGGTCTCCAGGCGGCCGGTCATGAGCTGATGGCAAGGGCGGTGGAAGCCGACACGAATCGGCAACGTTCCGAAGGCGAGGAATGGCCGAACGTCCGGCGGGGTGGGTGAAGACGGCATCAGCCGCCCCCGCCCTCCGACGGCTGCACATCCACTTGCCGCACCAGCCAAAGCGGCTCGGTGCCTTCGGGAACGCGCCGCCAGGCGATCTCGCCGGCTTCCTCGAAGCGCCAGGAGCCGCGCGCCGAAGAGATCACCAATTCCCCCCGGTCCAGGTTCCAGGACGTCGGACTAAATCCGGTCACCAGCGCGCCGCAACCGGGCTTCAGCTGAAGCGAAAAATTCTCACCGGCCGGCTTGTTGGAAAGCGTGATGACGCAGATCGACTCATCGGTGCCGCGGCTGACGTGCCACTCGCCTAAGACTTGCTCGGGCTTGGCTTCGGCCCGCACTGCCGTGACGCTCTGCACGAAATAGCGGCCCTCGCCCGGCCGCATCCCTTCGAACATGCCCTGCTCCACCTCGTCGAGATTGAGCAGCACGCGGCCCCTGGAGTTCTACGAAATGCAAGCCGTCTTTGTGGCGCCGCCACGCGCGAATTTGCTTGGTCAACTCGAAGGCTTCGGCGCAGGCGGGCTGGAACTCAAGCTTCAGTCCGCCCGGCGCAG
The DNA here is from genome assembly GCA_963802475.1 of uncultured Alphaproteobacteria bacterium. Lineage (GTDB taxonomy): Bacteria > Pseudomonadota > Alphaproteobacteria > Rhizobiales > Xanthobacteraceae > CANKHA01. The sequence goes on along the minus strand of CAWDIZ010000006.1, from coordinate 7,682 downwards.
GTTCAGGGATAAGCGTTACGGTGCAGAGCTTGTCGCGGTCGGCGTTGGAGATTTCCCAGGCGCCCCGCATTTCCTTCGCTACCTCGGATACCTGCGTGCCTTGCGCGCAAACGCCGTTAGGAAGCGCAATGACGGCAACGATGACTGGAGCTATATGGAACTTCGGCATGCGTTCATGATAGCTCAGCTTGCGGCTTTACTCCAATTGCCACGCCACGGCGTTTCCGGAACCGGAGTTAAGGGCGGCCTGCCATCGGCCCAGGCGAGCAGGTTATCGACTACCAGCTGGTCCATCACGCGCCGCGTATAGAGCGACGCCGAGCCGACATGCGGCAGCAGCACGACCTGTTCCATATCGATCAGTGCCTGCGGCACACGCGGCTCATCCGCGAAAACGTCGAGCCCGGCGGCATATAACTTTTTCTTCTGCAAGGCCTCGATGAGCGCCGCCTCATCCACCACCGAGCCGCGCGCGACGTTGATGAGAATCCCGCTCGGCCCGAGCGCTTCCAGCACCCTTGCATTGATGAGGTGCTTCGTTCCGGCGCCGCCGGGCGTGATCACCAGCAGCACGTCGACCGCCCGCGCCATCGCCACGAGGTCGGGATAATAGCGATAAACCACATCCGCCTGCCGATTGCGCCCGTGATAAGCCACCGGGACGTCGGAAGCATCGAGCCGCCGCGCGATCGCCTTGCCGATGCGGCCCAGCCCGACGATGCCGACGGTGCGGTCGCGCAGCGTTTGGGTATGGCGGAATTCCCGGTTCAGCCACTCGCCGCGGCGCAGGAAGCGGTCCGCCTGCGGCAGCTGCCGCACGGTGCAAAGCAGAAGCCCCATGGCGGTGTCGGCGACTTCTTCGTTCAGCACGTCCGGCGTATGGGTGGCGACGATACCATGCTGCCCGGCCCAGGCGGCGTCGATGTGGTCGTAGCCAACGCCGAAGCTGGAGACGATTTCGAGCTTGGGCAGCCGCGACATCAGCGCCTGGTCGATGCGCCCGAACGGTCCGCTGACCGAAACCGCAATCGCACGCAAGTGCGGCGCAAGCTTGGGCACCAGCGCATCGACGGTCTCGACGTCGTTGGCTTTGTGCAACGTGAACCGCGGCGAGAGGCCGTCGACGATCGTGGGCTTCTCCGGCCCGAGGAGCAGCACGTCTGGTTTTTCGCTCGCCATTCCTTCACCAGTTGGTCGAAATGTATTGCGTCTGCAAAAACTCCATCAGCCCTTCATGCGCGCCTTCGCGGCCGATGCCGCTCTGCTTCATGCCGCCGAAAGGCGCCGCCGGATCGGAAACAAGACCGCGATTCAGCCCGATCATGCCGCATTCGAGCTGTTCGGAAACCCGCATGCCGCGGGCAAGATCGCGGGTATAGAGATAGGCGACAAGCCCATAGATGGTATCATTCGCGCGCCGGATCGCATCTTGCTCCGACGTGAAGCTCTGGATGGCCGCGACCGGGCCGAAAATCTCATCATCCAGCATCTTGGCGCCGTCCGGCACGTCCACGATCACCGTCGGCGGATAGAAATATCCCCTGCCGTCCGGTAGCTTGCCGCCGGTGAGCACCTTGGCGCCTTTTTTCACCGCGTCCTCGACCAGCGCCACCACCTTGTCGCGCCCCTCCTTATTGATCAGCGGCCCGACCGCAACACCGTCGTCCAAGCCGTTTCCGAGCTTCAAGGCCTGCATGCGCCCGGCGAGCTTTCTGGAAAATTCCTCCTGCACCTTTGCATGCACCAGGAAGCGGTTGGCCGCCGTGCAGGCCTCGCCCATATTGCGCATCTTGGCGACCATCGCGCCGTCGACCGCCGCATCGATATCGGCATCCTCGAACACGATGAAGGGCGCATTGCCGCCCAGCTCCATCGCCGGCTTGATCACGTTATCCGCCGCCTCGCTCAGCAGCTTGCGCCCGACCTCCGTCGATCCAGTGAAGGAAAGCACGCGCACGCGCGGGTCGTGCAGCATGGCGCTCACCACTTTGCCCGATGAGCGCGAGGGAATGACATTGACGACGCCGGCCGGCACGCCGGCTTCCTGCAAAATCGGCATCAGCGCCAGCATGGTCAGCGGCGTGTCGGACGCGGGCTTCAGAACGACGGTGCAGCCGGCGGCAAGCGCGGGACCGACCTTGCGCGTCGCCATGGCGGCGGGAAAATTCCAGGGCGTCACCAGTACCGCGATGCCGGCTGGCCGATGATGCACCAGCGTGCGGGCACCGGAGGCGGGCGCATTGTAAAACTGGCCGAGGTTGCGCACCGCCTCTTCCGCATTCCAGCGGAAGAATTCGGCGGCATAGGCCACCTCTGCCCGCGCATCCGGCAGCGCCTTGCCATTCTCCAGCGTCATCAGCTTCGCGATGCGCTCGGCATCGCGCGTCACCAGTTCAAAAGCCTTGCGCAAAATTTCGCCGCGCTCGCGCGGCTTCTTCGCCGCCCAAGCGGGAAAGGCATCGCTCGCGGCATCGAGCGCTGCCTTGGCATCATCCACGGTGGCGCTGGCAACCGACGTGATGACGTTCTCGGTGGCCGGATCGATTACGTCGAAGCGCTGGCCATCAGACGATTTGCGCCATGTACCGCCGATCCAGAGATCGGTCGGCACGCCTGCGAGAAGGTTGTCATACATTGGACTTTTCCTTTGGCTCTTCCTTTTCCCAAATCGTTTAGATAGCGGGCATTGTCGCGAAGGAAAGGCTTATACGACAATATCCGGCGCGGGCGGAATGACACGCCGGCGCCGCTCGCGGTGGATGAGGTAAAGGCCGGAGGCGATCACGATCGCGGCACCTGTGAGAGTCCATTCGTTAGGAACGTCTCCGAAGACAAGATAGCCAAGCATAATCATCCAGACCATCTGGCTATAGATGAAGGGCGACAACACCGACGCAGGCGCGAGCCGATGCGCGACAATCAGCAGATAATGGCCGGAGCCGCCGAGTAGTCCCATCACCAGCATCAGCGCCCACGAAAGGACATCCTGGGGCAGCGTCCAGACAAAAGGCAGGATCGGCAGCATGCAGATGACGCCGACCAGGTTGGTATAAAACAACGTGGTTTCGTTGGAATCGGTGCGCGCAAGGGCGCGGGTCATAATCCCGTAAACCGCAAAACAGAGCGCACCGGCAAACATGAGCAGCGCGGCTGGATGGATGCCGCCCGTACCCGGACGCGTCACCAGCAGCACGCCGGCGAAGCCGACGCCGATCGCCGCCCAACGGCGCCAGTCGAGCTTTTCGCCGAGCACGGGCCCGGCCAGCAACGCCACCAGGAAGGGCGCCGAAAACATGATCGACAGAGTCTGGTCGAGCTGCAGATAACGTACCGCGATGAAATTAAATACGGTGGTGGCAAGAATCAGCAAGGAGCGCACGATCTGCAGAGCCGGCCGGCGAGTGACCATGAGCCGGGGATGCGTAACCGGATTGACCAGCACCATTGCCAGCAAAAATGCGGTGACGTAGCGCGCCGCGACAATCTGCGAGGTCGGCATCTGCGCGCTGAGATATTTCGCCACCGTATCCAGAAGCGCGAACAGAGCGACGGCGCCGCACATCAAGGCGATGCCGGTGAGCCGCTGGCGGCGTTCCTGCTGGGCGTCTTTCATGGATTTCCGCGAAATGAGAGCGGGCGCAGACAGCGGAACCTAGCCAGCCGCAGCCGATTCCGCGATAGCGGAAATGGGCCCGGCAGCATTGCCGCAGCCGCTGTTGCGGGATCCTCCGACTTACGTTAGGAATCGCCTGCGGGGCCTTTGGCGGTCGCCCCGTTCCCCAGGCTCGCGAGCCCAAGCACCGTCTCCTTCGCAAAACGAGGGAGGCCAGCTATTTTTTCCGCGCGCACGAGCCAACCCGCTTTCACACCGACGACCTATCTGCTGGCGGCGCGGGCTTTGCGCGATTTCGGCGACGGCTTCGTCGCAGTGCTTTTGCCGGCGTACCTGCTCGCGCTCGGATTCTCGCCGCTGGAGGTGGGCATCATCGCCACCGTGGCCTTGCTCGGCTCCGCACTGCTGACCATCGCCGTGGGCTTTCTGGGCAGCAGCCACGATCATCGCCAGCTTTTGCTCGCAGCCGCCAGCCTCATGACCGCGACCGGCGTCGCCTTCGCGCTGGTTCACGACTACGCGCTGCTGCTGGTCGTCGCCTTTGCCGGCACGATCAATCCCTCGGCGGGCAGCGTGAGCATATTCGTTCCGTTGGAACACGCCGTGCTGGCCCGGGAAGTTGCCGACGGCGTTCGCACCAAAATGTTTGCGCGTTACAGCTTGGTCGGCGCGCTGGCGGGCGCCGTGGGTGCCTTAATCGCCGCGGTTCCCGACCTGCTGGCGCCGCTCGGTATCGATCAGCTGACGGCGATCAAGGCGATGTTCGTCTTTTATGCGCTGCTGGGAGCGGCCGGCGGCGTTATCTACAAGCAGATTCCGCTGCATCGCCCGGCACCGGGCAGCGCAATGCCCACGGCGCTCGGCCCGTCGCGGCATATCGTCTATAGGCTTGCGGCATTGTTCAGCCTCGACGCCTTCGCGGGCGGGTTCATAGTGCAATCCCTGCTGGCGCTTTGGCTGTTCGAACGGTTCGATATGTCGCTGGCTGCGGCCGGCGTCTTCTTCTTCTGGGCGGGAGTGTTCTCGGCCTTCTCCTTTCCGGTGGCGGCGTGGCTGTCGAGGCGTATCGGTCTCGTCAACACAATGGTGTTCACCCACATTCCCTCCAGCATCGCCCTCCTGCTCGCCGCAATTGCTCCCACTCTCCCTGTCGCGCTCGCCTTGCTTCTGCTGCGCGCCGCGCTAGCGCAAATGGATATCCCGACACGCTCGTCCTACGTCATGGCGGTCGTCACAGCGCCGGAACGCGCCGCGGCGGCGAGCTTCACATCGGTGCCGCGCAGCCTTGCCGCCACAGCCAGTCCCGCGCTGGCCGGCGCGCTATTCGCCGCCGGTTTCCTCGCATGGCCACTGATCATCTGCGGCACGCTCAAGATCGCCTACGACGTTCTGTTGCTGATGCAATTCCGCCATCACAAGCCACCCGAGGAACAGTGAGGATGAGCAAAACAGGGAATATCGCGGGTGTCTTAGTCGCGCTCGCACTCATATCCGGAATCTTTTTTTCCACAACGGAGGCGGACACCGTCATGAAAGAAAAAACAAGTTTTACCGGCGATGCGGCCGGTGCCGCCCCAAGCGGCTGGACGGCGACGATGACCGGCCAGGGAAATCCCGTATGGTTGGTCGAGACCGACCGGACCGGCCCTTCGGGCGAAAAGGTCGTCAAGCAGTCCGGGATTGCGACTTATCCGCTTCTGCTCAAAGAGGGCACCAGCTTGAAGGATGGCTTTGTCGAAATCCGGTTCAAGGCGATAGCCGGCAGCAACGATCGTGCCGGTGGTATTGTGTGGCGGGCGAAAGATGCCAACAACTACTATGTTGTCCGCGCCAATGCGCTTGAGGACAATGTCGTCCTTTACAAAACCGTCAATGGGACACGCAGTGCGCTCGACATCGTAGGCCGCCGTGGCGGCTATGGGGTCAAGTTGCCGGTGCCTTCGGGCGAATGGCACACGCTGCGCGTGGATTTTTCCGGGAATCGGTTCAAGGTCTTTTTCAATGGCCGGTCTGTGTTTGAAGTCGAAGACGCAACCTTCACGGAAGCCGGACAGATCGGCCTTTGGACCAAGGCCGATAGCGTAACCGTGTTTGATGGTGCCTCATACGGCTCGCTCCCATAGTTCCGGGAACGATGCCAGACCTGAAAGTATGATCGAACTCCAACGCTGGCTTTACGAAAGCGCCACCGCCACCTTGAAAGGGTTTGCCGAAACGGTGGATTCCAGCGCGTTTGCGGCGGGCCTGGTCTTCGCGGCGGCCTTTGGCTTTGTCCATGCGCTGATGCCGGGACATGGCAAGATCGCGCTGGTCAGTTACTACCTCGGGAATCGCTCGCGGATGCTGAGCGGTGTCGCGGCCAGCGTCATCCTCATCCTCACGCATGTCGGATCGGCGGTGGTCCTGGTTTTGGCAGGATTTGCGGTACTGCGGCGCACCCTGGGTGGCGTCGGCCGCGCGCCGGCCTTCGAAGCCGCGAGCGCGCTTATGGTCATAGCCATCGGCATCTGGCTGCTCATTCGAGCCCTTCGGCATTCGCATAGCCACGGCGAAGCCGACAGCCGGTCGCTCGCTTTCGCCACCGGCCTTGTGCCTTGTCCGCTCACGACTTTCATCATGGTTTATGCCAGCACCCGGGGAATTATCGGCGCGGGACTGCTGCTCACGGGCGCCATGGCGCTCGGTATGATCGCGACGATCCTGCTCTTTGTCGGTGGCGCGATACTCTTGCGGGAGCGTGCCCTCTCCTTTCTTGCCCGTACGGCGCAAACGCGCGAACGGTTGGGGCGTTTGCTGGAAGGAGGCGGCGCTGTGGCCGTGATTGCCTTCGGACTATGGATATTCGCAAACCGCAGCGTATAGAGGGGACCGTAGGCCGGACCTCACTCATGGCGACACGAACCCGCGTTGAAGCGTGTATGCAAATCTGGACCGAGTTGTCGCGCCATAGCGCGCATGAGAAGAAGCGAAACAATCATCATACCCGTTCGATGTTGTTGCCGGATGGCTACATATGCGATCATGAGTTATGGCGGATTTGAAACTGCACAATCATCATACCGACCACGATCATGACCATGATCACGGCCATGACCATTCTTCTGACCATGGCAGTCATCGGCACAGCCACGGCGTAGTCGATCCCTCCATCACCACCACCGAGCGCGGAATATGGGCGCTGAAGTGGTCGTTTGTGGGCCTGATGATTACGGCTTTGTTGCAGGTGGTGGTTGTGACCTTCACCGGCAGCGTCGCACTCCTCGCCGACACGATCCACAACTTCGCCGATGCGGCGACGGCGGTCCCATTAGCTATCGCATTCTGGTTCGCACGAAAGCCGCCGAGTCTCCGCTTTGGATTTGGTTATGGCCGCGTGGAAGACCTTGCGGGCGTCACCATTGTTTTCGTTATTCTGGGGAGCGCGATCGTCGCGGGATATCAGAGCGTGGGGCGCCTAATGCATCCCGTGGAGATTTCTCATCTCTGGGCGGTCGCCGCCGCTTCGATCGTCGGCTTCATCGGCAATGAAACCGTAGCGATCTTCCGCATCCGGATCGGACGCGAGATCAATAGCGCGGCCCTGATCGCCGACGGCCAACACGCGCGCGCGGACGGCTGGACCAGCCTCGCGGTGCTGGCCGGTGCTGTCGGCGTCTGGCTGGGATATCCGCTCGCCGATCCCATCATTGGCCTGCTCATTACCATCGCCATCTTCGGCATTGTGATTTCAAAGCGGCAAGGCTATCTTCACGCGCATGTTGGACGGTGTTGATCCGGCGGTCATTGGCGAGATACGCCGCATCGCCGAGCATGTGCCGGAGATCAGAGAGGTTACCGAAGTGCGGGCGCGCTGGCTCGGGCATCGCTTGCATGCCGAGCTGAACATTGCCGTCGATCCCCAGATGACGGTCGAGCAAGCGCACGCGGTCGCAACCGAAGTGCGGCATCGCCTGTTACACCAGCTGAATTACCTGTCGCTGGTCGTCATTCACGTCGATCCGGTCGGCCGCTCCGGCGAAGCGCATCACCGCATCGACGCGCATGAGCATGATGGCCTGCACGTTCATTC
>CAWDIZ010000005.1:0-21158 GCA_963802475.1 uncultured Alphaproteobacteria bacterium | reverse complement strand
GTGTCGGATCGCGGCCCGGGCATTCCCGAAGACAGATTGAAAGAGGTCTTCGAACCATTTTTCACCAGCAAGGCGGAAGGCATGGGCATGGGGCTGTCCATCGCGCGCACCATTGTCGAGGCGCACCATGGGCTGATATCGGCCAAAAATCGGGATCACGGCGGCGCATCTTTCCGGATCAGACTTCCTCTTGTCCAATAGCTGGTGATCGATGGCATGACGCGTACGAATTATGCCCCGACTTCCGCTAATGGCACTAAGCGGACCTAAATTGATGCCGCTTTTCTGCCGCTGTTGGGGGACAAGCGGACGTCAGGCGCGCCCAATCCATGCGCCCCAATTTATTCGCGGGCGGCGGCAGTCCCGAGGCGCTAATCTCGCAAGTCGCCCAAACGGCATAACCGCTTTGACAAAGCCCCGGAACAACGGGGGTGTGAGCCCGTCGACAACCGCACACCCGGCACTGTGGATCAAACGCTATGCCGAAGCGTTTACCCGGTATGCGGACAAAAGCATTTCTCGTGATCGTTCTGCTTGCGGGTACAAGCGCCAGCGAGGCCCAGCAAGGGCAGTCGCTGGTCCCCCCGGACTGGATTCAAGAAACGCGGCAATCGAAGAGCGAGCCGCTTCGGTACAGGTCTCCCGATGGCAGAGCTTGGCTAACACTGCAGGCCACACCCGCAGCTAAGGGAGGCAGATTAAAATTACGCGCAACGGAAGACGAGCGGATTACCTATCGGCGCGAGACGCCTCAGTTCATTGCTGTCTCTGGTTTCCGGGACGACATAATTTTTTACCGAAAGAGCAATCTGGCCTGCCACGGCACGCGATGGCATCACATAACGTTGGATTATCCAGCCGAGGACAAGCTCAAGATGGATCGATTGGTGACGCGTGTTGCGCACACCATAAATCGCTTCGACAACGATTGTCGCGGTTCTTCTTCCACAACATCAGGCGGCTTGGTTCGGAAAATCCGGTAGCAGGAAGCCTCGCGCTTTCGCGAACTTTCATAGCAATTTGCCGGTTACCGACGCAGCACCTCGCATCGGAGGGGCTGGCGCGTCCGCAGCTTGATCGGATAAGCCAGGGCTCGATTCCAGCCGGTAGGCTTGGCGATTTTTCTAGGGCGTGTACTCATAAAACGAGGGATGTCCGCTTTTGGGGCTAAAGCAGACGTGCGCTGGTCAGCCCGGAATTTCGCCTTTTGACCCAAAGCGACATCAGGCGAATTGTATGTGGCATTTTTGACACATCGGTGTGAAAAACGCCGCGTGTAACAGGGCCGTGTCATACGTTCTGTGAATTTTGCGCGTTAGAGTTGCGCAGATTGGGGCCGCTGGCCGGTCTCTGGAATTGAGGGAGAATTGTCATGCGAAAATCTGCACTGACGCTACTTGCTGCGGTCATTGGTCTGGCTGCGGGTCAAGCATCGGCGGCTGATCTTCCAAGAAGAGCTCCAGCTCCGGCCTACGTACCGGCGGCGGCGCCCCTCCAATTACTTGGACCGGATGTTACATCGGCGGCAACGTCGGCGGAATATTTGGCCGCGCCGAGGCGGATTTCGGTTTTGGAGACCTCTCTAGCGACAATTCTGGCTTTGCTGGCGGCGGTCAAATTGGCTGCGATTATCAATTCGCCGGCGGATGGGTGATTGGCTTCCGCAATATGTTGGATTGGGCAAGCCTGAGTAGGGATCGAACAATCGACTTCGATACAGGCGACCGTGCCACGGTTAAGATCAAGAATGATTGGTTCGACACCCTGACGGGCCGCATCGGCTATGCGTTCGCACCCAGCTGGTTGCTCTACGGTCAGGGCGGCGCCGTCTGGGCTAAGAACAGTGCAGAGGTCCACATTAATGGTGATGACGTTGGCACTCTCTCCAGGACCAGAACAGGCTGGACGGCCGGTGCCGGCGTTGAATGGATGTTCGCACCAAACTGGTCGGCATTTCTGGAAGGCAACTACATGGACTTCGGCTCGAACGATCGCAATATAGTCACCCCGAACTCCACTGTCTGTGCCTCCGGTTGTGCCTTCAGTACCAAAGCGACCGCGACCACTGTCCTGGTCGGCGTGAACTACAGATTCAATTGGGGAAAAGCGCCGTACTAACACGGACCCCCCCCAACTAGAACCGAAGACCCCGAGCTCAGCTCGGGGTCTTTTTATTAAAGCGTGATGGAATTTCGGAAGACCGCTGCTGGGCAGTCTTTCTGTTTGCGCAAATCTGTTCGCGCATGTCCGCTAATGGCCCAAAGCAGACGTGCCGAAAGCTAGCCCGGATCTCCGCTTCTGAGGGTAGCGCGGACATCGCCAAGTCTGTGAGCGTTCTGGATTTATGAGTACACGCCCTAGTTTGTCTGGAGCCGACATCCCATCGAAACAAATATTCTGGACTTCTCTTTGGTTTCTCCAACGATTGTGGCCATTTCAGCCAGCGCCTACGTCGCGAATTGGTAAGTTTGCGAGTAAGTCGCTCGGGTGTTTCGCCTGACCTGAATGGCCAAATAAATAACCGCCAGCGTGCCCGGGACGGTTGCTCAAACATTCGAAAGGGCTTGAACCATATCCCATTGCATAGGCGGCTCCGCGTCAGACGGCAGCGTACATTACCTGACTTTTTGATGATGCGGCGGCCAAAATCGTCCGTGTCATGCGGAATCCTCCGGCTGTGACCCCGGCCTAACGCTTGAATTGGCAGCAGGTTGCCGCCCCGAGCGTTACATGAGTTTAGGACGTACATTTGGTTAATCAGGACAACCGCGTCGGACTAATTCACAAACTGTTGTGTAGGAGCGCCGCCAACTCGTTATTAGTTTGCAACTCAATTTGAGACTACCTCCAACGGAGTCGCAAATGACCCGAGGCCACAGTTACCGCGTAAGGGCCGCCGAATTTATTGAACGTGCGAAAACTACAACGGACCCGATATTTCAAATCGAACACGCAAGGATGGCTGCCGCCTATTTGCGGCTTGCCGAGCAGGCAGATCGCAGAGTGAGCACGGAGGCAGAACAGCCCGCTGAAAAGCCCGCTGCACGTTAGCCGCCTTAGCGCTCAACTCACCAACGCGCTCTTTGTGATTTGTCGTCAGCGCGCTAATGACGGGTGACATGGCGGCCACTCTCTACGAGCCAATCAACGTCTATAAGGCGGTGGCGCAGGACATCGGCATCGTGGACGGTCCCTTCGAGTATTTCACGGTTGCCGGAATCCAAATGCCGATGCCGTTCACCACTAGAATGACAGTGGTGAGCCTCGGCAGCGGCGACCTGATTCTCCACTCGCCTATTGCATTCGACGACAGCCTGGCAGCCGAGCTACAGCGGTTGGGGGCCGTTCGTTACCTCATCTCACCCAACCAGTGGCACTACGCGCATATTGGCGAGTGGCAAAGGGCATACCCGGAGGCGGTTGCATGGGCATCGCCGGGTGTTCGGGAACGCGCTCGCGCCCGTCATATCGATGTTCATTTCGACCGAGACCTCGAAGCTGCCCCGCCCGAGGAGTGGTGCGCTGAGCTAGATCAGACGCTTGTTCCCGGCGGCATCTTCCAGGAGTTCGTGTTCTTTCACAAAGCGTCGGCAACGCTAATCCTCGCCGACACGATTATGAATCTGGAGTTGAACAAGCTCGACGAGCCTTGGCGCACCGCCACGAAGCTCAGCGGCATGTATTATCCGCACGGCCAAATCTTCTTCGGAATGCGGGTGCCGCTCCTGCTTCAGCGACCGAAGGCGAAGGCTGCGTCTCAGAAGATCCAAACGTGGGGTGCACAGCGTATTATCCTCAGTCACGGGCGATGTTTCGAGGGCGAGGGCGCGGGTGAAGTTATTCGGCGGTTATTCACTTAGCGGCTGCAAAAAGGGGTTGGGCGTGGAGCGGTTCGGCAGCTCCTCAACCACAGCGCAGGCTGGGTGGGCGATGACTTTGCAGACCTGGGAAGGGGCGAGGGCGCACTCGCGAGATACGTGGCGGGCATGCAGCAGATCCCGCAGCTCACACCCCCCGGCACGGTGTTCGCGTACAACAATGCCGCTGTGATTCTGGCGGGGTACCTGCTCGCCACAGTGTCGGGCAAGCCGTATGAGGATCTCGTCCAAACCCTGCTCCTCGATCCACTGGGGCTGGCGCACACCGGCTTCTTCACCTCGGCTACACCTTTGGGCCTCCCACGTCGTCGAAAATGACCGCGCGGTGGTCAAGCCGTCCATGTGGCGGTTGCCCGAGTCCCTGCATCCGACCGGGGGCTCATCTCCAGCGCTCGCGACCAGCTCCGCTATGCTCGCTTCCATCTGGGCAATGGCACGACCGACGACGGCATCCCCCTGCTCATGCCGCAGTCATTGCTGGAAATGCGCTCCCATCTTGGCCACGGCGGCACCATCCGGATCGAGATCGATGGCCGCAATGTCTATTCCTGGCTCTAGTCGGACCTCCCAGCATGTACGCTTTCGCGTCGCTATCAGGGGAAAGCGGACCTTGAACGCGCCTGATCAAGCCGCGATTTATGAGTACGCGACCTAGTACGCTTGTGGCGGTGGTGAATATCCGATTTGATGCTTGGGCGCCCGAATCGGAGGGAACCCCTATGGAAGATCAAGCAATCGGTTGGATCGCAGCTATCATCATTGGAGGGATCGCTGGCTGGCTCGCCGAGCAGGTCATGAAGAGTCAAATGGGACTTTTGATGAACATTGTGCTCGGCATCGTGGGCGCCGCTATCGCGAGTTGGCTGTTCGGTCTGCTCGGAATTTCGTTCGGCCCCGGTTGGCTCGGCTATCTGATTGCCGGATTCGTTGGGGCAGTCATCCTCATTCTCGTCGTAAGGTTGATCCGAGAACGTGCGTGATCATTGCATAGGCGTCGCTTGCTGAGCGCATGAATCGGGAAATCGTGCGGCCCTGATTAGCGTCTATCAGCGGCGGCAGGCAAAGACGTTGGCGGGCTGTTAATCATGGAAGGCTTCGCCAGGCCGTACCTTTGGCTGCCGAGGGCAAACCGTTCGCTTCAGGGATCACAGATTGAAGCCGCCCACTGGCGCGAACTCCCGAAGCCAGTTCCGCAGCTCGCGTTGCAGCGCCCTGGCCTCTGCCGTGTATCTGCCGTGGCGATAACTGCCGTTACGCTTTCCCCTGGGCGCGCCCGATCCCGCCGCCCCGCCGTGCATCCGGCAGCGCCTCTTTCCAGTCACCGGACGGGACTGGCACGGCTTCCCGCTGCGGGTCCGAGCAAGGCACCGTGTTGCGTTGTGAGAGGGCGAGGGTAGCGTCGTTGGGGATTGCATGGGGTTGGTTCTCGTTTTGATGGGCTGCCCCCGTATCGCCAGTCCCTGACATCCCAAGGCGCTGGCCGAACGATACGTCTCTCTTTCCTTTTACGATCTAAACTCGGCCGCGCAGTCAATTATCCTGCGCAAATGCGCCCAACGAAGGCGCGTGCTGGCATTTCCTTAAGGAAGGCATTCGGGAGGAAGCAATGCGTCGGCTCAGGTCTGGATGTTGTGCATTGGGATTTATTACGACAGGCCTGAGCATCGCCGTGCCGCCGCAATCTGCCCTTGCGCAGGCGCCGCCAGAAACTCTTGAGCAGCGAAAGGCGGTCTATGCGCCATGGTCGCCGGACCAGATGGCGGAGCGTCGCAAGCAGCAGGGCCTGGTGGGACCGGGCAGCAGCAAGCCGGTGCCGCAGCCTGCCTTTCCGTCGTACCTGAAAAAAGTGAACTCGGTTGACGAGCTGATGCCGCAGGCCCGCGCCGCCGTGCGCCAGACCGGCGGCCGCACCCCGCTTGGGCTGGTCCTGCCGGGCAAAACCTTGCTGATCGTGGTTGGCGAAATTCGCGAGCCGAAACCGAATTTCATGGTGCAGGAAGCAGTCACACGCGCGATGAAAGAACGGGGCGCCAATGCCGTCGTCGTACCGACCTGGGACCTGCTCGGCGTGACCGAGCAGGACTATCTCGCGGTACGCGAGGCTCTGCGCGAATCGACCATCAGCGACGGGCAGCGCGAGCTGGAATATTTCTTCACCGTCACGGGATTGATGGTGAAGCCGGAAAAGGGGCGGGAATGGGTCAAGCAGAAAGATCCCGACCTTTATGCGGAGACCTGGCCGGAGCCGAAGATTGCGGACGCGAAAATCGCCGCGCTGGCCAAGGAATACACCGCGCGCATCCCCAAGGCGCTGATTGCTTATCTGGACAAACATCCGGAGGTCGATTGGGTCGTGTGGCGCAGCGGCGGGCGTGGCAACACGCGCCGGCTGCTCGAAAAGCATTCCGAAAAATATCTCGGCAGCTACACCTATTTTGATCTTTACGACCTGCTGAGCCAGGTGCCGGCCTTTCCCTCCGATGTGTGGCGGCTGATCGAAACCAAGACCATCGAGCCGATCGCTTTCGTCGACCGGGTCGAGGTCACCGATCCGGAAGGCACGGCATTCGGTTACGACGTAAAGGAGGACGAGGCCAAACGCTGGGCGGAAGGAATCTACCAGCAGGGGCACCTCTATATGTTCCCGGCGCAGGGCACCGGCCGCTGGCCGTATTCTCTGATCGAATACCCGTCGTTCACAAAATCCTATGTACCTCCCGTGCAGCCCGAGGTCACCGGCATTATCGCCTCGACCACGAGCCACGCGGCCACGCATCCGCGCATCGAGATCGAAGTCAAGAACGGCCTGATCAGCAGCATCAAGGGCGGCGGGCTGTATGGCGAAGGCATGCGCCTTCTGCAGAACTATCCCGGCACCAGGGAGCTCACTTGGCCGAACCAGCAGAAGCCGGGCTACTGGTGGCTTTACGAAGCGGGCACCGGCACCAATCCGAAATATTTCAAGCATCCGGCGGAGGTGCTGGAGGGCATCAATCTGTCGGAGCGGAATGTCGCCGGCGTGGTCCACTGGGCGTTCGGTGCCGAGGTATCCATGGGCCCGGACAAGGCGGGTGACTGGGCGCCGGAAACGACCAAGTTCTCCGAGGAGCATTCGCTTCCGCGCGGGCACTCAATGCATAATCACAATGTGCTTCCAACCTTCCAGGTCCGGATCCGCGATCTCGATCAGTGGGTGACGATGATCGAGCACGGCGGCCTCACGGCGCTCGATGATGTCTATGTGAAGGCACTCGCCTCCCGCTATGGGAATCCGGCGGCGATCCTGCGCCGCGATTACATCACAGCGCTTCCTGGCATCAATGCGCCCGGAAACTACGATGAATACGCGCGGCATCCCGGCGCCTACTGGACGAAATGGGCGCAAAGCATCGAGCAGGGAACATATCCGTATTTCAAACCGTGAGGTTCCGACCGCGTCGGATGCCTAGAGATCAACGAGAAAGCACGCAGGTTGGACGATGGCAGGTAAGGAAATGATGGGTGAGGAGACAGAGATTGCAAGCGCGTCGGCGCAGCTTGTGAAAGTTTCCAAGGTGTATGAAACAGCGGCCGCCCGCATCATAGCCTTGGAGAACATGACCTGGGAAGTAAACGCCGGGGAGGCGGTCGCTCTTATGGGGCCGTCCGGCTGCGGCAAGACCACGATCCTGAACCTGCTCGGCGGCATGGATCGCGCCAGCGGCGGCGACATCTGGGCGAACGGCGAGAATGTCGCGCAAATGACCGAGCGCCAGCTGGAGCAATACCGCCTGCACAAGGTCGGCTTCGTGTTCCAGTTCTTCAATCTGATCCCCAGCCTTTCCGCGCTGGAAAATCTCGAACTGCCGATGCTGATGGCTGGTATCGACTCCACAGCTCGGCGCGCGCGGGCCGAGGCGCTGCTGGAAACGGTCGGCCTCAAGGAAAAGGGCTACAAGCGTCCGGAGGAACTATCCGGCGGCGAGCAGCAGCGCGTGGCCGTCTGCCTTGCGCTGGTCAATGATCCGCCGATCATTCTCGCCGATGAGCCCACCGGCAATCTCGACAGCAACAATGCAAGGATCATCTCCGACATGCTGTATGACCTTGCAAAGACCCGCGGCAAGACGGTCATCGTCGCCTCGCACGATCCCAAGGTCGTCGAGCGGTTCCCGCGCGTATACCACATGCGCGACGGCGCCATCGCGCAGGCAGCGTGACGATTCCTCTCCCCTCGATCGGCAGGAGCACAAAACGTGTCCCCTAAGGGATCGATCATAAGCGCGCTGTTCCGGATCATCGGGTGGCGTGTCTTTGTGTCTTTCGGTCTCGTCGCCTTGCTGATCGTCGCTTTGCTTTCGGCTGTCACAGTGACGTCGCGTTACGCGATGCAGCGCTATGTGGCGAGCCAGGTCGAGCGGATGCCGTGGGACATCTCGGTTTACCAGACCGCCGAGGTGCCTCTTTCCGGACAGGTGCGGGAGGCGATCACCTCCGTCGCCGGCGTTGCGAAGTCGGAGCGGCTCTATTTCCTGCGTACCATCCCGCCTTATGCCGTCACGTCCGAGGTCGACGGCCAGCAACTTCGCTCCCCGTGGATTTCGCTGCTGACGGCCACCGATCCGGAACTCATTCCGCCCGATCTTCGTCCCAGCGGCCAGGGCGTCGTACTCGTCCTGGTCGGCTCAAAGGCCCAGATGGGCGATGCCCTGCTGCGTCTTCAGGACCGCAAGCGATTCCAGATGGTCGCTCAGCCGCGCGACGAGCATCACCATCATGACGTCGACGAGGAGCACAAGCATCCGCTCGGGATCATCGCGGTTTCAACGCCGATCGAACGGGTCATCCGCGTGGATGCGACAGAGATCAATCGCTGGTTCCTGGAGAAGACCAGCGCGCCCACGTTGGTGCCGGAGCTTGGCCTCATTCTCGTTTCCGCATGGAATGAGCCGCTGGTCCTCAATTTCGACGGGTTGTCGCGCGGGTTCATTCATGAGCATGGCCACGACATCCACGGCAGCCCCGGAGAATATTTCCCCGAGATCATCCATGTGGCGCGCCTCGACCGTGTGAGCCTGATCTCGGGGTGGGACATTGATGGCTCGCTGGACCGGATCGTCCGGGCCGGCAGCCACATGACCGACGATGTCCAGGAGGTGACCGCCCGTGCGGCGGTGGATCACAACCTCGGCGTCATGTTCGTGCGCATGAGCGAAATCGCCAAGCGCATTGCCCTGATCAGCCTTCTCGTGTCGCTGCCGCTGCTGGTAATGGCGGCGATCCTGCTGTCCAACCTTTCGGCCCTGCTGCTGCTCAATGAACGGCGCAATCTCGGGCTCCTGCGCCTGCGCGGAGCCTCCGGAAAACTGATCGGCCGCACGCTTTTGCTTGCTGTGGGTCTTGGAGGTCTGTTGGGTGGTATTGCCGGCGCCGTGCTGGGGACCATGCTGCCGCTGGTGATTTATTATGGCGGCATTCCGCCAATTCGTCTCACGGCTCAGATCCAGGAGCCGCTCTTTCTCGGCCTGTTCCTGCTGATCGGCGTTTCGATCGCGCTCTTGAGCGGCTATCGGCTTATCAATGAGGCGATGCAAGTCTCGCCGCTCGATGCGTCCAAGCGCACGAATTTCGCGGAGGCGGGCAAGGGGCGCGTGCGCGCCGGCGTCATCGAATGGCTCGCCTTGCTTTTGGGCGGCGCGAAACTCGTCGCTTGGGTTGCCGATTGGTCGCTGGCCGGTGGCCAAAGTGCACCATGGGTCGCCGACCTCGACCGCGCCCTCGATTTCATTGCCCTGCCGCTTTTTATCTATGGGCTGGTCTCGGTCGTCGCCTCTTCCGAGAAGCTGATGGCGGCGATTATGAAGCCCGCCGCCTGGCTGCTTGCGGGACCATTGCGGGAGGTTTCTCTTCGTCACATGGGGACGCGGCGACACCGGGCCGCAAGCTTCCTGCTCATCGTCGCGTTGATGACGAGCCTTGCACTTTATCCGACGGTGATGATCGCGGTCTTCGACAATAAGACCGAGCGCGCCGCGCGCGTGCAGCTCGGCGGGCACATGCAGATCACGCTCAACGGCCTCGAACTGATACCGCCCGAGTCGCAGGCCAAGGGCGATCTCGGCCAACGCCTCTCGGCCCTGCAGCAGCAACTCGATCCGCTGCTGGCGAAGTTGGAACGGCAGCCCGAGGTGAAGCACGTCAGCTACATGGTGGAGGGACTGGTCGAAGGTCTCTACATCCCTGATCGCGGGTTCAGCGGCTTGCCAATGTATCTGATCGCCGATTTCCAGCGCCATCTGCAGACCGTCTACCATGAAGCGGCGTTGGGTCAGGGGAAATCGTTTTCCGTATTGATCCGGCGTCTTGGTGAAGGCAAGGTTCTCAGCTCGAGTTCGGTTGGCGCCTTCTACAAGAAACGCGTGGACGAACCGATGCCGGTCGGCCGCAGCACGGTAGGCACGTTGGAACGGGTGCCGTTCGGCGGGGCTGTGCGCTTCCTTCCTGGTGTGCCCTTGCGAACGGTGGACGAGCGCGAAGGATTCATCAGCGCGCGCGTCGATTATCTCAATCACCTGTTCACCAACAGCCCCTATCTGATCGGGGATGCGCGCAACCAGGCGCTTGCGCGTCTCGACGTGCTCATCCCACGAGTCGTTCTCACAGTCACGGCGTCCGGCAAGGGCACAGCGGGTGAGTTTCAGGATAGCGTTCTCAAGGCGATCGGGATGAAGCCGCTCGACGTGCACGATCTCGACACCGAGATCGGCCGGCTGGGCGGCGACATGTATATCTATCTAGCCCGGCAGAACGTGCAGATCTATCTGCTCGGCGGGCTGATGCTCGCACTGATCGGCATCTTCGCCGTCGCCTATGCCAATTATGTCGAGGACCGGCGCACACTGGCGCTCCTGCGCATCCGCGGGGCAGGCCCGCTGCAGGTCGTGCGTTTTTTCATTCCCAACATCATCGGCCCCTCGATGGCCGGCTTCGTCATCGGCGTCTTGGTCGCGCTTGCCGGAGGCTATGGAATCACCAAGCTCGTATGGGAGCTTCGGCAGCTGCAGACCGTCCTGAATTATCTGCCGACGCAGCTGGCTATTTCATCGCAGTCGGCGATCATTGCCGGCCTGCTCCTGGCAATGGTCATAGCCATCGGGATTCTCTTCGGACGGTGGGTGTTTGCCCGCACCGCCCGACAAAGCCTGCTGGAAGGCTAGAGATGTTGCGAGTTGTCACCTGCGTAAGGAACTGACCCTTTCTCTGGCGTGTTCTAGCTATTGAACGTTCCGTGGGGGTTTGCCGTGGCATCTATCTTGGTTGTTGAAGACGATGAGCAAGTGCGTGTGTTGGTCGAGTCCTTTCTGGCGGACGAGGGGCATCATACGCTCTCCGCCAGCACCGCCGAGGAGGCGATAGCCCTATTGGAGGGGGGCGCTAAAGTTGATCTCCTGTTCGTAGACATCACGTTGCATGGCGACATTCACGGCGGTCTGACACTGGCGCAACGCGTAGTAGAGGCGCGACCGGATTTGAAAGTTCTCTACACAACTGGCCGAGGCATAACAGACGGAATGAGGGCGTTATTCGTGCAGCGAGCGGCCTTTCTACCGAAGCCATTTTCCGTCGACCAGCTCAAAAAGACGTTGTTTATGAATTTCGAGAT
This sequence comes from uncultured Alphaproteobacteria bacterium, assembly GCA_963802475.1. Taxonomy (GTDB): domain Bacteria; phylum Pseudomonadota; class Alphaproteobacteria; order Rhizobiales; family Xanthobacteraceae; genus CANKHA01. The sequence goes on along the minus strand of CAWDIZ010000005.1, from coordinate 9,638 downwards.
GCGGTCGCCAGGAGCAAACTAAGGACACCTCCCAAGCGGCCCTTAACCGCTCGTATAATCGCCCGCCGACCCCAAGCGATCGTGCAGGTTGCATCGCTCGGCCTGGCTGCCAGCAAGCCAAGGCGAGGGCGCCGCCGAGACGTTCGTACAGACTGTTGCTCATGCTGTCCTCCACTTCTTGTCACCTCTGCGCAAAAAGGGGCACGACAATCAGGCAATGATCGAGTTCTGACTGCAGAGCGGCGGGTACCGTATGGCCTGAGTTTCGGATAGGCTAGTACACAATCTGTACCGGCAGCGATTAAATCGGCGGGCCAAAGCCCCGAAGTGAAAGACATGGTTGGCGCGCGCGGCGCTGGGGTTCCTTCGTTAACGAGTACGCGACCTAGATCGAACATGAAACTGAATCCGCAAGACCTGGAAAAAATCACCGATCTCACGCTGGATCATTACAACGAGCGCGCCGAAGATTTCTGGAAAAGCACGCGCGATCACAACGTCAACCAGAACATCGCTGCGCTGTTACAATGCATCGAGGGTGAACCGCCTTTTACGATACTAGATTTTGGCTGCGGGCCCGGCCGCGACCTCAAGGTGTTTGCCGAACTCGGTCACATTGCGGTAGGTTTGGAAGGCGCCGCGCATTTCGCCGTGATGGCGCGCGCCCATAGCGGCTGCGAAGTATGGCAGCAAGATTTCCTCAAGCTCGATCTGCCGGACAACCATTTCGATGGCGTATTCGCCAACGCCGCGCTGTTTCATGTACCCAGCCAGGAGTTGCCGCGCGTGTTGCTGGAACTGCACGCAAGTCTGAAACCGGGTAGTGTTCTGTTCAGCTCGAACCCGCACGGCCATAACGAGGAAAGCTGGAATGGTGGGCGCTACGGCGTGTATCATGATCTTGATACTTGGCGCCGCTATGTGTCAGCTGCGGGATTCGTTGAGCTTAATCACTATTACCGCCCCGCCGGACTGCCGCGCGAAAAACAGCCCTGGCTAGCGAGCGTCTGGCGTCGGTGAGGATGAGAGCATCGAACAGCAGAGGGGAATTGATAATGCCAGTCAGAATATTTTGCGTGCAGGACAACAAGCTGATCGGCGGACTAAAATTTGAAATCAACAATTGGCAAGAAAGCATAAGCTCCAAAGCCGCTGTGACACATATATCTACCGCTATGACAGAGCATAAAGACGAGACCGAAGGCTGGCAGACACGGTTGGCGGTAACGATCTGGTATGAACTGTAAGGCTGCCGAAAATTCAAATTAGGATACTACCCAAGGGTAGGTAGTGCCTCAGCGTGGTGCGCCGAGGCGGGGCGCTATTCACAATGCGAGCGTGGCTCTCCATCATCTTCGTCGGGGTGCTGATCGGAATTCTGGCTAATGAAGTCGGCCCGCCGATTGTGGGCTGCGGAATAAAAGGCAATCTCAGCTACAACACTGGAGAGCGCATCTATCACGTCCGCGGCCAGGAATATTATTGGCAGACGAGAATCAATTGGCTCAAAGGCGAGCGCTGGTTCTGTTCCGAAGAGGACGCTCGCAAAGCGGGGTGGCGCAAGGCTAGGCGCTAATGTGCTTAGCACGCAGGGTAGCACGATGCTTGATCTCGAAAAGGGAGTGCCATGTTTCGGATCGCCGCTATGCTTGCCGGTCTCGTGTTGATCGCGCTTCCGGCGTGGTTTTTATCGGGCTCCATTCCCGTTCCGCAGTACCGGAAGGGCGGCCTGACTGACTACCTTCCCATGCTCAGACAGGGGTTGGCAATTTATGGAAGCGTCTTGCTCGGCGTCGCGATTTATTTGATGCGCATAAGGTTAAGTGGGCAGCCAGCATTTCCGTTGGAACTATTCAAGGCTGGAATGTATGGAGTGCTGGCCTGCTGCATCATCTTTTTCGGGGGCGGCAGGCTTTACAGCCTCGCGAAATACGGCGCCTTCGATAAAGCAATCGGCGGGAATCTTTGGGCGCTGCTGGTGATTTTTTGGGGATTTTTCGGCGCGTTCGTCTCGGCTGGTTTGGCTTTGCTACTTTATGCGTCGACAGGTCCAGGCGGATATGCTGGCCCGGGACCCGGAAGCGGGCGGAACTGCAATGCCTTCGTAAGTCGTTAGCACCACGGCGCCCGCCGCGGGCACCTCGTGCCGCTGCAAACGTAAGGTCGCCCCAAGCCTTCCATGATAAGCACGTCACCGACGGTGGGTTGGTAGCCTACTGTACCCACTCAGTGATGCCAGCAAGCGTCGAAATAAGGCTGCAGCATCCATTCCGTCGCGAAGGCTTGCGCGGTCGCGGCAAATAACATACTTACGTCCAAGACATACGCCGACGCGGCCGGCTCGGTCGCCAAGCAGTCTAAGCGAAAACGCCCATCCCTCGCCGCTGACGTATGCCTCTTTTTTAAAGGAGGCTGCTATGTCAGGTATTTCGTTCTTAAAAACTCATCGCTCTTGGGAAGATTGGGTTGGCATGCTGATTGGCGTGCTGATCGGGCTATCTCCTTGGTTCGCCGAGCACCAATACGATCAAGCCGTCATATGGAATGCGGTTCTGGTCGGCGTGCTTGTGCTCGGTCTTGCGCAGCTCGAATACGTGAGCCTGCAACGCTGGCAGGAAACCGCCGCGATAGCGCTTGGGCTTTGGCTCATCGCGTCGCCATTCACCTTTGGTTACGCCGAAGCTGGCCCCCTCCGGTACTGGCATTTCGTTTTTGGCGCAGTCGTCGTGCTGTTTGCGGTCCTGGAGCTTTGGCAAGACTGGAGGCTGAGCAATAAGGAACTTTCCCAGCATGGCCAATAGGGATAACGACGCGTAGTTGAGAATCCCGACAGCGAAAGAGCCGCCTCCGCCCGCTTAATGGACATTAAGTTGCAGGCCCTGCGGCAGGGCCGGCGAACTCGTCTCCAGCGGCCAGAAGACCTAAAATGTTTCCGCTGGCGTAAGCTCAATCCGTGTCGCGAACTGTTGGCTTTCCTTGTCCAGCTTTTCCCTCAACCATAGAATGTCCTGGCTCGACGGCCGCACCAGTTGAAACCGCCGGATCTGTAGGGGAACAAGCTCAAGTGCAACGAGATTTTTGCTTTTGGGATGGATATCGGCGAAATACATCAAGGTCAGTTCGCTCCGATATCTCTCGTATCCCGCAATGCCTTCATAGTCATTCAGAAAATCGCCGCAGCCATACAGGATAAGACGATTCCGATAAACCTCGATCGGCATTGGATGATGCGAAGAATGTCCGTGAACGACTGACACGTCCACCATGTCAATAAGCGCTCGAGCAAAAAATCTTTGCTCATCCGAAATGTCATAGCCCCAGTTTGGTCCCCAATGGACCGAGACAATGACGATATCGTCGGGCTGCTTAACGCTCGCGATATGGTCGGCGACATCCACTACCGTCTGTTCAATGAGCTTTGTTAGCAGGTTCACGCCCGCGGTCTCTCGCGTCGCAGCCCATTCCTCTGGCGTACCGCTTGTCACGGAAGCAAATGAAAAAACCAGAACGCGCCCGTTACCCGCTATCGGCAGGACAGCTGGCGCACGCGCCTCGTCCAGATTGCGGCCGGCTCCAGCGGTCTTGATTTGCAGACTTGCCAGTGTCCTCAAGGTATCGGCCAGTCCAGCGCGCCCCCAATCGAGAATGTGATTGTTCGCGAGCACGCTACAATCAATAGACGCCGCGTGGAGGCAAGCCGCGTTCTCGGGACTCATACGATAATTGATGCCCTTCAGCGCTCGGTTCTCGCAATGGGTAATACTCGTTTCGAGATTGATGATACGAATGTCTGGCGCCATGCGAATCCATGCATTCAACGCGGCGCCCCATACATAAGCGGGCTCTGCTTTCCGCGGAATAGGACCGTTTATCTGCTCGGCAATCCTCACATAGTCGATAGCCGAGCGTACGTAATCCTCATGAAGGTGCGGGTCACATGGATGTGCCAGCACCTGATCGATGCCGCGTCCGGTCATGACGTCACCGCATAAGAATAGTCGGATTCGTTGCTGCTGGCGAAGGCCAAGCGACGGCAACTCGGCGGGAGAACTCATGGCAGCGCCCGTGTACGCATTCTGACCGGCGGCGGTTCCCGATATTGTTAACGCCGTGCAAGAACATCCGTTCTGTGCACGGGCACGGCGGTTCCTTTTCATCAGGACGGCGCGCGGCGGCGAGAGCTGCGCCTTAATTCCCCCACTGCGTCGCCGGCCCAAGTGTGGAGGTGCAGCTAAAGCTCTCCGGACTGCCGGGTTGCCCGATTAGGTGTGCTTCCTGCTTCTGCAGCTAACACGCGAAGAAATCTCTGGGCCCGAATTTCCCGTAAATCGCCAAGATTTCTCCCGTAGTTTCAAAGGCCTTTTTTGAATTGGCCATTCGGCGGTTCGAATCCCGCCAAGTCAGCCAGCCAGTGCAGTCTCCGAGAATTTACTTCTCAATGCTACAAAGGCCCGCCTATCGTGGCTTTTCGCGATGTGCAAAGTCTCTGATCTTCCGCTTGTCGAACTTTTGGCACGTGACATTCCCAAAAGTCTCTACCAATCGTCAGGAGAATTCCCTGTTTTCTGGAACTCGATGTGGAGACCAAAGAATAAAACCACTGAGGGGCGGGTTGGCAGTGATCTCCAGGGTTCAAAGCTCCAGTGCGGTCCACCTGCGTTATGGCTTTGCGCTTGCCTCGGCTGCAGATTTCTGCGGCGTCCTATTTGCTAGTGCTTTCCCGGATGGGCTCGGCGAATCACCGGCGACGTCACGCGGTCGGAGATGTGGAAATCTAGCAACGTTCCACTTGGCTGGGCGGCAAACGCCGCGACGAGCTGCGGTAACTTCGAGAGGTCCCTCACAACGTCGCCAGCCAGCCCGAAACCGCGGGCAATGCTGCCGAGATCTCCCCGCCCGAACACAGCGCCCGAGTCGCTCAGCCCGTCCGCCCTAAGCTTGTGGATTTCAGATCCATAAGCCCCGTCGTTCAGGATACACAACAGAATCGGTAGGTTGTGTCGGCGCACCGTCTCAAGCTCCTGCGCATGCATTAGCAGTCCACCATCTCCGTCGAGCAGTACGACTGGATGGTCCGGGTACGCGGCTGCGACCCCGATCGCATAGGAGAGCCCGTTGCCAATAGCGCCAAACTCGCGGATGGCATGGAAGCGGTTCGCACGGCGGCCAACCATGTGGGTGGTGAAGTACGAGCAGTGCCCCGAGCTGTTGACGATGTGCCAGTCCTTCGGGAGCGCCTGATCGAGCGCGCGCACCACATCGCGGGGGTCTAGAACGCCCGGCTCGATTTCGAACGAGGAAGCGTCTGCAGGTCGCCTCACGATCTGATCCGCGAGTTCGGGCGTGCGGAGTCGTCCAGGGGAGCTATATGCACCGAGTGTTTGCATCACGGCCGCCAGACCAGCCTTGGCGTCTGCCCTGACGTAGAAATCGGCGACACTTCGCCCCTGATGGACGCCGACGGGGCGAATGTCGATTTGCACCACCCTCGCCTTCGGATAGAGCTTGCCATTGTCGCTTGTGTGCTGGCTCACGCTCGCGCCGACCGCAATGACCAGATCGGCCGTCGCGAACACCTCGCGAGCCATATCGGTGGAAAAGCCCCCCGCTACCCCAAGCGAGAAAGGATGGTCGTGAAAGAGGCCCCGAACCGGGAGTGTCGTGGCAAGCACGGCGCCGATTTTGTCGGCGAGCTGTCGGCATTCTTGGGCTGCGCCGGAGCGGTAGGCACCGCGGCCGGCGAGCAGCACGATGCGTTCCGACCGGCGGATTTCTTCCGCGCACGCAACTACATCTTGCGGGGCCGGCATCATGGGCCCGACACGCGGGATCACGGCGGTGGACGGCGTGTAGTTTGCCATCGGGGGCGCCGTTTGCGCCTGGAGATCCAACGGCACGCCAATGACCACAGGCTTGCGCTCCAGGCGGGCCATCAAGAAGGCCTCTTGGACCTGGTCAAGCATGCGGGGTGGATAATGGGCCCGAACGTACTTGCCCCCGCAGGCGGTCACGTATGGCGCTTGGTCAGCTGCCTGATTGTACCAGCGCGACGAGATCGGCGCCTCGCCCGCGAACACAACGAGCGGGATCTCCGCGCGTGCCGCGGTGGTGAGAGCCGTCATGATCTGCGTCAGCCCCGGGCCGCAGGTGACTGAGGCGATACCGGGCTCCCCTGTCGCGTTCGCGTACGCGATCGCCATAGAAACAGCGCAGTGCTCGTGCCGCGCGTAGATCGGCCGGCAGCCGAGCGATTCCAAAGCGGCCGCCCAATGCATGTTGCCGTCTCCAAGGAGCGCGAACATCGAGCGTGTCCCTTCTGCATGAAAAGCTTCTGCCAGCTTCTGATAGAGCTCCGAACCGGGCATTTTGGCTCTCTATGGATGTGTTTGTGCGATTTCGGCGCGGGGTGGCTTTTCGGCCGAAGTCGAGGCGAGCGGATCGCCCGGCATTTTGGATTAGCGACCCGGACTTTGCCTCGCCTCGCTCGTAATGCGGGCGCGACCATTGCCAGGAGGATGCCGATCGTTATCAGGATGAAAAAAAGACTGATCGGGCGGGTGAAGAACACCGAAGGGTCACCGCGGGACATCAGCAGAGCGCGACGCAAGTGTTCCTCCATCAGGGGCCCCAGGACGAAGCCGAGCAGCATCGGGGCGGGGCTGCAGCCGAGCCTGATCCAAATGAAGCCGACGACCCCGAAGATGGCCGTCAGATATATGTCGAAGGAGGAGTTGCTGACGCTGTAAACGCCGATGGCCGAGAACGCCATGATGGCCGGGAACAACAAGCGGTACGGCACTCTCAAGAGCTTCACCCATACGCCGATCATTGGCAGGTTGAGCAGGACGAGGAGCGCATTGCCGATCCACATGCTCGCGATCAAACCCCAGAAGAGGTCAGGGCGCGTGCTCATAACCTGAGGGCCCGGCTGGATCCCCTGGATAGTGAGCGCGCCAAGCATGAGCGCCATCACGGCGCTTGCCGGTAGGCCGAGAGTGAGCATGGGGATGAACTTGCATTGGGCGTCGGCATTGTTGGCCGATTCCGGGCCGGCCACGCCTTCGATCGCGCCATTGCCAAAACGGGAGGGATCCTTGGCGAGCTTCTTTTCAACGATGTAGGACGAGAACGAGGCGATCGACGGCCCGGTACCGGGCAACACCCCGAAGAACGATCCGATCAGCGTACCCCGAATGATGGGTTTGGCGGACGCCTTCAGATCCTGCTTCGTCGGCATCAGGTTCCTACGCGGTCGCTGAAGATCTGTCGCTCCTCCGGATCGCCCAGATTGGCAACAATCTCGCCTATCGCGAAAATGCCGACCGCGAGCACGATGAAGCTGATGCCGTCGGACAATTCGTTGAAATCGAAAGTGAACCTGCGGACGCCTGAACTCACGTCGGTACCGACAAGGCCCAACAGCAGCCCCATCGCCACCATGGCCAGTGACTTGACGAGATCGCCCTCAGCCAGCACGGCGGCTGCAACCAGGCCCATCAGCATGAGTGCGAAGTACTCGGGAGCCGCGAATTTCAGCGCGATTTCCGCCAGTGGGGGGCCTGCGACGGCGATGAGCAAAGTGCCGAATGTGCCGGCGACGAAAGACCCGATGGCGGCGATGGAGAGCGCGGGCCCTGCACGTCCCTGGCGCGCCATCTGGTAGCCGTCGAGGCAGGTCACTACAGCCGAGGTTTCACCCGGCAGGTTAACAAGGATCGCGGTGGTCGAGCCGCCGTATTGTGCGCCGTAGTAGATGCCCGCGAGCATGATCATTGCGCTGACGGGACCGAGCGTAAAGGTGAGCGGCAATAGCATCGCGATCGTCGCCACCGGACCGATGCCGGGCAGCACGCCGATTAACGTTCCGACCGACACCCCGATCGCGCAGTACAGCAGGTTCTCGAGCGACAGCGCGACGGAGAAACCCAAGATGAGGTTGTCGAATAGTTCCATCGTAACGGCCTACGAACCCGTGACAAGGGGAAAGGGAACCCAGTCCCCAGACGAAAACGGCCACCGCACCAGAGTGAGGACGATGGCGAGGATGAGGGCTTCGCCGACCTTGAAATCTTCGCCGGCAGCCCCCGAGCCGACGATCAGAACGAACAACGCAGGCACGAAGCCGGCGTACTCCATCAGCAAGCCGAACAGCACCAGCGACAGTGGAAGCAGGATCAGGGCGCGAAGAGACCAGCGGCCCCGGAGGCTCGGGGCTCTTCAGTCCCTTGGCGAGGACGAGGATCCCGAGAAGGATCAGGATGCCGCCCAGCAGGGACGGGAAGTAGCCGGGGCCCATCCGGAGGGCGCTCCCGAGGCGATAATCCACCGCAATGACGAGTGCGCCCGCGCCCGCGCCGATGAGCATCAGCCCGGACCAGAAGCCCTTGTTGTCCCGCAGCCCGATCCGCATTGGCCGTCGACCCGCCAAGGATGAACGCGGGGTGGCGCCGATGCCCCGGGCCGGACCGATCCGGGCCCGGGGCCGCGTGGTCGGTCTCATTCCGCCTTGATGCCGCCCGTCTTGACGACGTTGCCCCAGGTGGCGATCTGCTTCTCGTAATAGGCCTGCATTTCGGCGGGATTCATCTTCACGACGTCCGCGCCTCGGTTGAGAAACTCCTTCTTGACCTCCGGGATGTCCTGGATGGCCGCGATCTCCTTGTGGAGCCGGTCGACGATCGGCTTAGGTGTGCCCGCCGGCACCGCAAAGCCGATCCAGTTGCCGGCCTCGTACTCGGGCAGCCCGGCCTCCGCGAAGGTCGGGATGTCCGGCAACGCCGCGAGCCTTTGCTTCGCGCTGACGGCAAGCCCGCGCAGCTGGCCCGAGGCGATCCCGGCATTCACCGTCGAGGAGGTCGCCACGATCGCCTTGGTGTTGCCCGCGATGGTGTCGATCGCGGCCGGTCCGCCGCCCCTGAACGGGATGTGCAGCATCTTCGTCTTCGACACGAGCAGGAACAGCTCCATGCCGAGATGCAGCGAACCGCCGACGCCGCCGGATGCGTAGGAGAAGTCGTCCGGCTTCGCCTTCACGAGGTCGATGAACTCCTTCAGGGTCTTGGCGGGAACCGCCGCGTTGACGGCCAGCACGTTCGGGCTGTCGATGAACATCGACACCATGTCGAACGACTTCAGCGGGTCGAAGCGCAGCTTGTAGAGGGCCGGGTGAACCGCGTTGGCGACCGAGACGGAGACAGCGTGTACCCGTCGGGCGCGCCGCGGCGCCGAGCTCGGTCCCGACCACCCCGCCCGCGCCCGGCTTGTTCTCCACGATGACCTGCTTGCCGAGCCTCTGGGTCAGGTGGGTGGCGACCACGCGGGCCGCGACGTCGTTGATGCCGCCCGGATCGAAGGGGACGATGATCCGGACCGGCTTGGTGGGGTAGTCCTGCGCCACGGCGGGAACGGCCAATCCGACCAGCGCCGCCGCGATGCCCGACATGAGGGACCGCTTGTTCAGATGACTCCTCCTCGTTCTGTTTATTGCTCTAGCCCACCACCATATATCCTATCAAAGTTCGAGAGCACCGATAGAACTTCGACGCCATTCCCAGCGTGAGCGAGCTGACAGCCGCATCCCACCCTCTGGTTAGCTTCTTAGGCAAATGGGGACACCTCCACCAGGGTTCCGATCACTC
>CAWDIZ010000004.1:0-78557 GCA_963802475.1 uncultured Alphaproteobacteria bacterium | reverse complement strand
GCAGCAGCATCAGCGTCGAGAACACCGCGATCGTCAGGCTGCGCAGATATGAGCCGAGATAGAGGCTGTCTGAGACCAGCAGCCGGTAATTGTCGGGCGAGAGAGCAGCGAAGAAATCCCACAATCCCCGGAAGCCGGCAGCGAGATCGAAAACCGGCAAATAGGGCGGCTGCGCCAGCGCGGTCTGCGACAGGCTGATCTTCAGCACGATCAGAAACGGCGCCAGGAAGAAAGCGAGGAGCCAGGCATAAGGCAGGATGACAACCAGGCGCGCGGCCCAGCTTTGACGTTGCTGGCTCATGAAGGCCTCCCCTTGGTCATGCCCGGCCTTGTGCCGGGCATCCCGCTTGGGAGCGCAATGCCGCCCGATCGGGATGTCCCTGAACAAGTTCGGCCGTGACAACTGAAAAGCCGCGTGCTCATCGCGTCGCACCACGCCCGCATCGGCGCGAAGGAGGGCCAACCCGGACATCCCAGGTAATCGGCCGCTCGATCAGCCGTGTCATATTGGCGACCGAGGCCTTCATCACCGGCCCGCTGTCGGTCTTCACCTGATAGATCGACATGTCGCCAATAGCCGATATCCCAGACCTGGCCCGCGATAGGGTTTTCATCTCCAGATGGCGGCTCGCGCGATATGCGCAGCTTCTCCGGCCGCAGGGCCACCCAGACCGCGTCGTTCGGCTTGGCTTCGCAAGCCTGTCGCACCCGGATGCGGCCTGCCGCGCTGTCGATCAGCACGCCGCCCGCATCGATCGAGATAACCTTGCCCTCGATCAGGTTCACGTCGCCGACGAATTGCGCACCCAGCGGGAATTCGGCTGTTCGTAGATTTCCGGCGGCGTCGCCACCTGCACCAGGCGTCCGTGGTCCATCACCCCGATCCGGTCGGCGAGGCTCATGGCTTCTTCCTGGTCATGGGTGACAATGACAAAGGTGAGTCCGAGCTTTGCCTGCAGATCCACCAATTCGAAACGGGTGTCTTCACGCAGGCGGCGGTCGAGCGCGGCGAGCGGCTCGTCCAGCAGCAAAACGCGCGGGCGTTTCACCAGGCAGCGCGCGAGCGCCACACGCTGGCGTTGCCCGCCGGAAAGCTGATGCGGCTTACGGTGCTGTAGCCCCTCGAGCCGCACCAGCGCGAGCGCTTCCTTTATCCGCGCCGCGATCCGGACTTTGGGAGATTTTCCTGCCGCAAGCCGAAGCCAATATTGCGCTCTACATTGAGATGCGGAAAGAGCGCGTAGCTCTGGAACATCATATTGACCGGCCGGCGATAAGGCGGCATGCCGGATATGTCCTCGCCATCCAGCAGGATGCGCCCGTTATCCGGCGTCTCGAAGCCCGCAAGCATGCGCAAGAGCGTAGTCTTGCCGCAGCCGGACGGACCAAGCAGCGCGAAGAATTCGCCTTCAAAAATGTCGAGGGAGAGCCGGTCCACGGCGGTGAAGCCGGAAAAACGCTTGCTAACCGCCTCGAAGCGCACCAGCGCGCGTCCCGGCTCGCGCGCGGCAGCCAAGCCGCCTGCCCCGCCGGTCTTTGCGCGCTTTCCTGGAATCGCCTCCGCCGCCGCCATCGCGCCGCGATGCTACCGCATGATCCCGAAAAGTGGGAACCGGTTTTCGGGTTAGATCATGCGGTATGTTTAAGGTGGCGCGCGACCGGACGCAAAACCGGTGCCCACTTTTGCTGGTCGCGCGCGTGCATGATCTCGAAAAGTGGGAACCGGTTTTCGGGTTAGATCATGCGGTATGTTTAAGGTGGCGCGCGACCGGACGCAAAACCGGTGCCCACTTTTGCTGGTCGCGCGCGTGCATGATCCCGAAAAGTGGGAACCGGTTTTCGGGTTAGATCATGCGGTATGTTTAAGGTGGCAAAGGCGCGTGTAATCGATATCTAAAATTGTAACGATTACGTGCTGGGCGGGTGCTGGCGTGCAGCCATGAAGCGACCAAGCGCCTCCTTCTGCTCCTCCGAGAACAGCAGGCCAAGCTTGCTGCGGCGCCACAGCACGTCCTCGGTGCCCTCGGCCCATTCATGCTGCATCAGGTAGTTGACCTCCGCCTCGGTGAGATCGGCGCCGAAGCATGTGCCCAGTTCTTCTGCACTCTTGGCTCCCCCGAGCACGCGGTCGATGCGCGTGCCATAGGCCTGCACCAGCCGGCGCGCGTGCTCCTCCTGCAGGAACGGCCAGGTCTGCCGTGCCTTTGCGACTTGGCCATCGAGCGCCTCCCAGGCGAAATCGCCGCCCGGCAGCGGCGTCTGCCCGGTCCAGGCCGGACCCATGTCGAAGAAATGCTGCAGCCGCTCCAGCACCGCCTCGGCCAGGCGGCGATAGGTGGTGATCTTGCCGCCATAAACCGTGAGCACCGGGGCTTTAGGAAAGCCTTTTTCCAGCATCAGATGATAGTCGCGCGTGACGTCCTCGGGTTTTTTCGAGCCGTCGTCATAGAGCGAGCGCACGCCGGCGAAGGCCCATTTCACATCGCCCACATCAATGGGATGCCGGAAATATTTGTTCACGCTGTCGCAGAGATAGTTGATCTCCTCGCCGGTAGGGGCGACCGCCGCCGGATCGCCGGCAAAATCGGAATCGGTGGTGCCGATCAGCGTGAAGTCACGCTCGAAGGGCAGGACGAAAACCACGCGACGCTCGGAGGCCTGCAGGATATAGCCGCGGTCGGGCGGAAACATGCTTGGCACGACGATATGACTGCCCTTGACCAGCCGCAGTCGCCTTGGCTCCTGCACCCGCAGTACAGTCTCAGTGACGAAGCCGGTCCAGGGTCCCGACGCATTGACCAGCACGCGCGCGGTTACCACTTCGCGCCGGCCGTGGTGGGTCAGGATCAGCCGCCAGATATCGCTGCGCTCGGCTCGCGTGCACCGCGCATGCGTGCGGATGGAGGCACCGCGCTCGGCGGCGTCGACCGCGTTGAGCACCACCAGGCGCGAATTGTCTACGCTGCAATCTGAATATTCGAAACCGAGCCGATAGCGGCGGTTGAGCGGATGACCCATGACGTGATGGGTGAGGTCGAGAGTGCGCGTCGGCGGCAGGATCTTCTCGCCGCCGAGATGGTCGTAGAGGTAAAGGCCGATGCGCAGCAGCAGCGCGGAACGTGGCCCGGGATAGGCCGGCAGCACAAAGCGCAACGGCCGGATGAGATGTGGCGCCAGGCGCAGCAGCACCTCGCGCTCGGCCAGGGCTTCGCGCACCAGACGGAACGCGCCATGCTCCAGATAGCGCAGCCCACCATAAATCAGCTTGGAGGAGGTCGACGAGGTGCCGGAGGCAAGGTCGCTCTGTTCGACCATCAGCACGCGCAGGCCGCGGCCAGCAGCATCGCGGGCGATGCCGGCGCCGTTGATGCCACCGCCGATGATGGCAAGATCGTAATCGGCCATGCTTATCGATTCCCCCTACTCATGCGGACAGGATGGCGCGCAGCCGCGCGGGCGCAAAGCGGTTTCTGCTGCAACGGAGAATTCGGGCACAATTACGCTGGATCATTGTCAAATCGCCTTGGCTTCGCCATACCTGACTGGCTCAAACGGCGAAATAACCTGCAGCACGCTTTAGCCCGATGTCCCCGCCTCGCCTGCTTGTGATCGAAGGAAACACCGCCGAAGGCCGCGTCCAGCAGACGGCGGCCGGCGGGAGCGTCGCGAGTGAAGGCTATGCGAAGCTCTTGCGCGGGTTGCTTCCGGGCGCCGAGATCGACGTCGTGTTTGCCGCCGATCCAGGCGCCGAGCTGCCGCGTGGCGCGGCACTGGAAGGCTATGACGGCGCGGCGATCACCGGCTCTGCGTTGCACATCTACGAGGCCGGGCCGCAGGTCACGCAACAGGTCGAACTGACCCGCGGGCTGCTGACGGCGGGCACTCCCTTCTTCGGAAGCTGCTGGGGGCTGCAGGTGCTCACGGTGGCGACCGGCGGCAGCGTGCGGCGCAATCCCAAGGGGCGCGAGCTCGGTTTCGGCCGTGGCATCCGGCTGACCGAGGAAGGCCGCAAGCACCCGATGTATATCGGCAAGCCCGATGTGTTCAACGCGCCGACGGTGCATCTCGATGAGGTCGAGGCGCTGCCGCCAAGCTCCGTCGTGCTGGCAACCAATGCAGTCTCCGACGTGCAGAGCGCGGAAATCCATTACAACGGCGCCGTGGCCTGGGGCGTGCAATATCACCCGGAATATCCGCTGCGGGAAATCGCCGCCATCGTGCGCCGCATCGGCAGCCGGTTGATCGACGAGGGCTTCTTCCTCGACGAGGAGGACATCAAGATCTTCGCCGGCGAGCTCGACGCGCTCGATCAGAATCCTGCCGACAAGCGGCTGGCCTGGCGGCATGGCATCAGCAAGAATGTACTCGATACCCGCCTGCGCGTGAGCGAGGTGGCCAACTGGATCGAGTATCACGTGCTGCCGAAGCGCGCCAAGCGCGGACGGGGCTAGCCTTTGGCTCCGCAGCGGCATTAGCCGAAGGAGGCCGCGATGAATTTTTCCGATCGGCATGTGGTGGTGACAGGCGGCACCGGCGCGCTCGGCATCGCGGTGGTCGGCGCGCTGATCGAAGCGGGCGCGGTGTGTCATGTACCATGGCATGCCGAAGCGGAGGCGGAGCATTTTCCGCATCGCGGCCACCGCCAGGTCGTGCTGGTCGGCAACACCGATCTTTCCGACGAAGCGGGCGTGGCGCGGCTGTTCGACGGGGTGGACCGGCTCTGGGCTTCGATCCATCTGGCCGGGGGTTTCGCCATGAGCCCGGTGGCGAAAACCGGTAAAGCCGCGCTGATGCAGCAGGTCGAGATGAATTTCGTCACCTGCTTTCTTTGCTGCCGCGCGGCGGTCAACCGCATGGCAGGCAACAAGGACGGCGGACGCATTGTCAATGTCGCAGCGCGGCCGGGGCTGGAATGGCGCAGCGGCGCCGGCATGGCGGCCTATACCGCGAGCAAGGCCGGGGTTGCCGCGCTGACCGTGGCGCTGGCGGAGGAAGTGGCGAAAGGCGGCATCCTGGTCAACGCGGTGGCTCCCTCGACCATGGATACACCGGCAAACCGCGCGGCCATGCCGAAGGCGGACTACGCACTTTGGCCGAAGGTCGAGGAAGTGGCGCAAACCATTGTCTTCCTGGCTTCGCCGGACAACCGCGTTACCCGCGGCGGCATCGTGCCGGTATATGGGAAGAGCTAGACGGTCTCCACTTGGCCCCTCACCGGCTCGCACTTGGTGCTCGCCACCCTTTCCCCGAAGGAAAAATCCTCACTTGCTGCCCGCCGGGACCAGTTCCAGCGGCGCGGGCCGGGCAAGTTTGGATACTGCAGCAGCCGCGACCACGGTGCGGTGCTCGGCATAGGCTTCGTGGTTCTTCTCGATCTCGCCGAGATCGTATTGATAATTCACCATCAGCCCGTGCGACTGGCGCAAGGCCCTGATCGAGGTGTCGGCCAGGAAGTTGATGCGCTCCAACCGCGCGCCATTGCCGAGATGGAAACGCGCCACCGAGTCGAATGCTGCGCCGCGCGGCGTACGCGCATGCATGAAATAAAATGCCGCCGCGCGGAGCAACGGGTCCCGCACCTTTTCCACCATGGCCGGCTGCTGCCACCAGTCTTCGCGGTCGAGAACCGCCAGCGCGGCCTTGTCTTCCGGGCGCAACGCAACCGAGGAATCCGCCAACCGCTCGCGGCGCAGCCATTCGGCGAAATTCGGAACCGGCGACAGCGTGACGAAATTCGAAAGCGCCGGCAGCTCGCGCGAAATCTCCTCCACCACCTGCTTGATCAAAAAATTACCGAAGGAAACGCCGGCCAATCCTCGCTGGCAGTTGGAGATCGAATAGAAGGTCGCGGTCGTGGCCCTGGCCGGGTCCACCGCGTCGCGCTTCGCCGCCAGGATCGGCTCGATCGAGCCCGGGATCTCGCGCGTGAGCGCGATCTCGACGAAAATCAGCGGCTCGTCCACCAGCGCCGGATGGAAGAAGGCGTAGCAGCGCCGGTCCGGCGAGTCGATCCGGCGGCGCAGATCGTCCCAGTCTCTGATGGCGTGCACGGCCTCGTAGCGAATGATCTTTTCCAGGATGCTGGCGGGCGTCGACCAGTCGATGCGCCGCAGCACCAGGAAGCCGCGGTTGAACCAGGACGAGAAGAGATGGACGAAATCCGCGTCCACCACGCCGAGATCGTCGCGGTGGTCCATCGCATCGAGGATCTGCTCGCGCATGCGCACCAGCGCAGAGGTACCGTTGGGCGCAAGATTGAGTCGGCGGAACAGTTCCTGCCGCCGCGGTTCGGCCGCGAGATGGAGTTCGGCAGCGGTTTCCTCGGACGACGCTTGCTGCCAGGCGGTGACCGCGGCATCGAGCCGCTCGCGGTCGACGCCATAGCGGGTCGCCAACGCCTCGAAGAAGGCGATGCGCGGGCCGATGGTCAGTTCGTTATAGCGGGCCAGAATTTCGCGGGCGAGCGCGACACCGGAGGCTTCGCCGCGCCCCGACAAAAGCTCCTCGCAGAGTTCCAGGAAATTAGCGGATTGCGTCGGCCCGTCGCCGCGACGCTCGCGCGAACGGTCGAGCAGTGCCCTGCCCCGTTCCGATATGCTCTGCAATAATTCGCCAAAGAACGACGTATTCATCATTTGCCTGAAACAGCCGGCCCCATCAGATAGTCAGGCAACCATGTGGCTATTCCGGGGAAGATGCACAAGATCACGATCGCCAGCATCATACAGAGAACATAGGGCAGAGAACCCCAAAGCACCTTGCTGGTGGGCACGTCCGGGGCGATCGCGTTCACCACGAAGAGATTGAGCCCGACCGGCGGCGTGATCAGCCCAATCTCCATATTGATGGTGACAATCACGCCGAACCAAACCGGATCGAAACCGGCATTGGTGATGATCGGCAAAAGGATCGGCGCTGTCATCAAGATGATGCCGGCCGGTGGGATGAAGCAGCCGCAAACCAACAGGAAAATATTGATGATGCCCATCAAAACCCAGCGATTGAGATCCGCATCCGCAATGGATTGCGCCAGCGTCTGGGTGATGTAGAGCGATGTCAGCATGTAGCTGAACAACACTGCGGTCGCGATGATCATCAGGATCATGACGGATTCCCGCGTGGTGGAGCGCAGGATTTCCCACCAGGCGCTCGGGCTCCACATCCGGTAGATCACGATGGCAAGGATGACGCAGAGCGCTGCGCCGACGCCGGCCGCCTCCGACGGCGTCGCGATGCCGCCATAGAGCGCGTACATGACGCCGATAATGATCAACAGAAACGGCGCGACCTTGGGGATCGACTGGAATTTTTCCTTCCAGCTGTAACGGAAGCCCACTTCGTAGGCACGAAAGCCGCTTCGCCAGATGTAGAACAGCGTCCACAGCATGAACAGGGCGGTCAGCATCAGGCCCGGCATGACGCCGGCCAGAAACAGCCGGCCGATCGAGGTCTCGGTGGCGATTCCGTAGAGGATGAAGGTGATCGAGGGCGGGATCAGAATGCCGAGCGTGCCGCCTGCGCAGATCGAGCCGGTCGCCACCTCGTCGGGATAGCCGCGCCTGCGCATTTCCGGAATGCCCATCTTGCCGATGGCCGCGCAGGTCGCGGGCGATGAGCCGGTGAGCGCGGCGAACAGCGCGCAGGCTCCAAGATTGGAGATCACCAGCCCGCCGGGCACGCGATAGAGCCAGCGGTCGAGCGCGATATAGAGATCCCGACCGGCGGGTGACGAGCCGATGGCGGCGCCCATCATCACGAACATCGGAATAGAGACGAGCGTAAAATCGTGCAGACCGGAATAGAGCGTCTCCGCCGCCACGCCGAGCGAGGAGACGCCCTGAAAAATCACCAGGAAGGCGATGCCGATCGCGCCCAGCGCAAAGGCGACCGGCGCACCGGTCATGAAAACGAGAATCGTCGTGATCAGTACGATCGCGCCCTGTGTTGTCGGGACTCATACCCCCGCCTCCGTGATCTGTTCGATCGTCGGGATCGTCGCATCCGGCTTCATGCCGAAGGGCGGCTCGCGGCCGGTGACGAGGCAGATCAGATCCGAGACGTATTGCAGCGTCAGCACGCCGAGGCCGAGCGGCATGGCCGCATAAGGGATCCACAACCGGGCCCGCCACATGGATTCCGAGCGCCAGTTGTTGCTCCAGGCTTCATGCCAGAACTGAAAGGTCAGCACCGCCATGACCAGGCAGAAAGCGAGCGAAATGGAAATAGCGAAAAGCGCCAGCCACCAGCGCGCACGCATCCCGACATAGAGCGGCAGCACGTCGACGTTCACATGGCCCTTCGTCAGCAGCACATAGGGGCCGCCGATGAAGGTCGCGGCGACCAGGCTGAAAGTAACGAAATCGGTTTGCCAGATGGTGTGATCGTTCAGCACGTAGCGGATAAAGACCATCTGACAGACGATAACGACCGCAGCCGCCGTCAGTGCGGCGGCAAAAATACCGCAGGCCTGCGAGACCAATTTGACAGCACGGATGAAATAATCCACGGCCGCCCCCAAAACATACGATCGGCCGGCGTGCGCCGGCCGATCGACGCTATTTCACCGCCAACGCGGCGTCGATCAGCTTCTTGCCGTCAGATACTTCGCTGGCGAAGGTCTTATAGGAGCTCTTCTCCGCGATCTTCAGCCAGGCGTCATATTCCTCCGAAGTGAGCGTGACGACCTCGACGTTGTTCTTCTTGAATGTGGCGACCATGTCGTCGTCGAGCTTCTTTGATTCCTTGTCGAAATATTCCTCCGACTTCTTGCCCGCCGCCACCAGCGCGTCCTGCTGCGGCTTGGTGAGCCTGCGAGAAACTTCGTTTGGAGATCAACACCGGCTCGTACATGAACCAGAGCGCGTTGTCGCCGGGCGCGGTGACGCATTTCACCTGCTCGTAGATGCGGAACGAAACGAAGCTGCCGGTGCTGGTGTCAGTCCCCTCAATGACGCCGGTCTGCAGCGCGTTATAGACTTCGTTGCTGGGAATATTCACGATCGACGCGCCAGCTTCCTGCCACATGGCGGCGAAGGTCGGGCCGGCCGAGCGGAGCTTCTGGCCTTTGATATCGTCCGGTTTGCGAATGCAACCCTTTTTCGAAGCGATAGCGCCGGCGAGCCAGGCATCGGCCAAGACCACGGCGCCTGCCTTGTCGATCTTGGCCTTGATCTCCTGCATGAAAGGCGAGTTGTTCAACCGCGCCGCGCGGTCGTGGTTGCGCACGAGACCGGGCATCAGCGTGGCGCTGAAGGCGCCGACCTTGCCGCTGGCGTAATCGAGCGGCAGCGAGGTCATGTCGAGCTGACCGCCGACTAAGGCATTCCACTGGTCGTTCGGCTTGAACAGCGACGCGCCGGGATAAACCTGGACCTCGAGACCGACATTGGCGGCTTTTACTTCCTTGGCGATGATCTGCACCATCTCGTCGCGCGGGTCGCCTTTGCCGCCGGGAAATTGATGCGAGGCCTTCAGCACGGTTTGTGCCTGGGCCGCAGCCGCGAACAGGGCAGCGGCGGCAACCCCTGTCAGCAATATCGATACTTTCCGCATGAGCTTCCTCCTTAAGTTTCTTCATTAATGTCAGGATATCGCAGCGTAGCCGTTCTTGCTATTGGCCCGGGTATAGACAAAAGGGCGGATGCGGGCCACAGAAAACGCCCCTTTCCTGCGCGGCCCGGTGCCGCGCCACGTGGAGATTGGTGCAATGCCGCGACCCCTGGCTGGCGTCCGTGTTCTCGAGTTGGCGCGCATCCTGGCAGGCCCCTGGGCCGGGCAGATGCTGGCCGATCTCGGCGCCGACGTGATCAAGGTGGAACGCAAGGGCGCCGGCGACGACACGCGTGGCTGGGGCCCGCCGTTTGTCGAAGGCAAAGACGGCGGCCATGTCAGTGCGGCCTATTTTCATTCAACCAACCGCGGCAAGCGATCGATCGAACTGGATTTCGAAAGCGATGACGGCCGCCGCATCGTGCGCAAGCTCGCAGCGCGTTCCGACGTGTTGCTGGAGAATTTCAAGGTCGGCGGGCTCGCCAAGTTCGGCCTCGACTATCAGAGCCTCGCGCCGGAAAATCCGCGGCTGATCTATTGTTCGGTCACCGGCTTCGGACAGGATGGACCTCATGCCAAACGCGCTGGCTATGATCTGATGGCACAAGGCATGGCCGGCATGATGGACTTGACGGGCTATGCTGACGGGCCGCCCACGCGGGTCGGCGTACCCATCTCCGATCTTCTCACCGGCTGCTATTCCGTCATCGGCATCCTCGCCGCATTGACGCAGCGGGAGCGGACCGGCCGCGGGTGTCATGTGGATACCGCGCTGGTCGATTCGACCGTCGGCATGCTCGCCAATCAGGCGCTGAATTTTCTCGTCTCGGGCAAAGTCCCCGACCGCATCGGCAACACGCATCCCAATATCGTGCCCTACCAGGAATTTCCGGCAGCCGACGGCCATGTGATCGTCGCGACCGGCAATGACAGTCAGTATGTCAAATTTTGCAATGTCCTCGGCGCGCCGGAGCTCGCACAAAATCCCGAATACAAAAACAATGCCGGCCGCCTGGCGCACCGCGCCGAATTGTCGGCGAAATTGTCGGCGCTGACGGCGCGCATGACGCGTGACGACCTTTTGGCGAAGCTTGAAGCGGAGGGCGTACCCGCGGGCCCGATCAACAATCTCGCGCAGGTTTTCGCCGATCCGCAGGTGGTGGCGCGCGGCATGCAGATCGAGCGGCCGAATGCCGAGGCCAAGTCCGGCAAAGTGCCGGGCGTGCGCACGCCGATCAGCTTCGACGGCTGGGGCGCCGCCGCCGAGCATGGCGCGCCGCAATTGGGCCAGCACACCGCGGAAATCCTGAACGAAATCGGCGAAGCCTGATAGCTCTTGTTATTTCGTTGGCTGTTGAACTGCGGCAGTGCGTCAGCCCATGACGATTGTCTGATTTACTTTCTCGAGCGTCCTAATTTACGATGAACCGCTTACCGATCATCATCAGGGAGCGCTTCCATGCACAATCGTCATATCGCGACACTAGCTCTGCTTGCAGGGCTGCTCGTTGCGCCGGCCTATGCACAGAGCCCTGATGCAAGTGTCCTGAAGCTTCCGGAAAGTATCGAGTTCAAGGCGGCCTCCGTACCGGGCGCCCCGCAAACCGCAATCTTGTATGGCGACCCGACAAAACCCGGCGTCTTCGTCACGCGGGTCAAATTCTCGCCCGGCTGGAAGGACATGCCGCATTGGCATCCGGATGAGGTCCGCACCGTGGCCGTTTTGTCCGGCACGTTCTATTTCGGAACGGCGACAATGGGACGAAAGTAAGATGAAGACATATCCCGTTGGGACGTTCTATTCGGAGCCACCGAAGAGCCCGCACTACACTTGGGCTAAGGACGGTGAGGTCATTATCCAGGTCACGGGAGTTGGACCGACAGGCAAGACGTTTATTCCGCAGTAATAGGCGACGCTGCCGATCGCATCGTGAAAGCTTGACGCGGTGCAGGCGCTGCCCGACACCGGTCACGGCCGAGCGTAACGCAGCATACCGCCGAGATATTGCGTGAGATCGGCCAACCCTAACTAGCGCGTTTCCGTTTCGTTTCATTTTTCAGCCGCGCTTAACCGCGCGGAACGCGCCACCACAGCGCGCGTTGAGTCCTGTCTGTTCCACGGATAAGATCGTCCCCCCATAGTTTGCGTATTGTGGAGAGTTCTCATGGCCCCGCGTCCTTACTGGAAGGGCTACCTCAAATTATCGCTGGTCTCCTGCCCGGTGGCGCTCTACCCGGCGTCGTCGCGCTCCGAGCGCATCGCATTGCATCAGATCAACAAACGGACCGGCAACCGCCTGCGCCAGCAGATGGTGGACGAGCAGACCGGGGACGTGGTCGAGAAGGAAGACAAAGGGCGCGGCTATGAAGTGAGCCGCGACCAGCATGTGCCGGTCGAAGACGAAGAGATCGACAAGATCTCGATCGAGAGCACGCATACCATCGACATCGAAAGCTTCGTGCCGCGCGCGGAGATCGATGAGCGCTACATGGACAGCCCCTATTACATCGCGCCGACCGACGAAGTCGGCCAGGAAGCTTTCATCGTCATCCGCGAAGCCATGCGCGAGAAAAAGATGGTGGGGCTCGGCCGCGTCGTCCTCTACCGGCGCGAGCGCATCCTGATGCTGGAGCCTTTCGACAAGGGCCTGCTGGCAACCGCCCTGCGCTATGGCTACGAGGTGCGCGACGCGACGCCTTATTTCGAAGACATTCCGGACATGGAACTGCCGAAGGAAATGCGCCAGCTCGCCTCGCATATCCTCGCCACCAAGGCGGGGCATTTCGATCCCGCGAGTTTCGAAGACCGCTACGAGAATGCGCTGATCGAATTGCTGAAGAGCAAGCAGGCCGGCCTGCCCGCGCCGAAGGAGACCGCCAAGAAACCGACCGCGCGGGTGATCAACCTGATGGATGCCCTCCGGCGCAGCGTGGCGACGGAAAAATCCTCCGGTGCAAAACCCGCCAAGCGCAGCGCGGCCCGTCCGGCAGCGGCACGGCGCAACACGCGCGCACCGGCACGGCGCACGGGCACCCGCCGCGCGGGATAAACGCGCGTTAAATTTTCCGCCGATCAGGTCTGGTTATCGCTGGACGGCTCTTGCACCGCGTTTGCGGAAGTGCCGCGGGATTCCGGCGCCGGTGCCGAAATAAACCGCGCAAAAATGAAGAACAACAGAAGGATTTTAAGCGAGTAATCGCACAGGTATCTCATATCTTGAGAACGCGCGGACACGCTTTCAGTTCATGCCCGGGCACATGATTTTCTGCTTTGCGTTGCATAACCGAGGGCTTAGCGCCAACGAGGGCTTAGCGCCGTCGCGAAATCCGGTTCTTGGCATATTGCAGCGAGTAATGGCGCTTGGCCGCCACGATCGCGACGAGCAGCAACGAAAGGACCAGATAGCGCAGCGTCATATCCCAGGCGTGGAATTGATTGACCAAACCGACGATCCAGCAAGCGACAAGAAGCGAGAGCAAAGCGGTCTTGGACATCGACATACAAAAGTCTCCGGAGTGCGAACGGCCAGCGGCAGGACTGGGAAGACGCAAACGTTATGCCAACACTGGCCAAGACCACTGGTTCCGCCGCAGACGCAAAGACGCGTAATGCGTTCAGGCGCCGAAGCTTTGCGAGTCTGTGCCGACAGATCAGGCCGCGCGGCGCGGGTGATGCCCGGCGCGGAAACGCGGGTGCTCGATAAAGTGCCTGGCCTTGCGCGCGACCGCCGCTCGCTCAGCTTCGCTGAGCACGCCGGCACGATAGAGGCAGAATGCCTTCAGTTTCATCAGCCGGGCTGAGGGCGGGTCTTGCATCGGGAAAAGGCGGTTCAGATCAAGCGGCATCTCATCCTCACTACCGGCGCCAGGACAGGGCGACATGCCCGGAAAAACGCGGCGTCTTCGGCAGCACGTATCAACGCCGGTACGCGCCAACCGGTTCCGGCCGGCCGGCCGGAATGGCGATTTTTCGCCATTCTGGACAGCCAAAGACCGTTTATGCGCGAAAATTTAGAGCACTTCCGTCGCGCAACCTCTACTGTCCCGAAGGACAAGCCCCGTTTTCGCAATTCTGGACAGCCCAGAACCGAGCCTCTATAACGCCCGCGCGCACCTACCCTTTTCGCCCCGCCGCGCAGGGCCGGCGCCCAGGTAGCTCAGTTGGTAGAGCACGTGACTGAAAATCACGGTGTCGGTGGTTCGATTCCGCCCCTGGGCACCATCTCCTGTTCTCAGGGAGGCGTGCCAATCACTTAGCCCCCGATTTTGCACCCCACCACCGAACACAAGCGATTCTGGTGGGACACTTTTGTTCGCCATTTGGTCATCCGAGACGCAGGCCATGGCCCGGTCGGCTAGTACCCTCTGGCGCGCTGCGCAGCACGGCTCCCATAAACCGTTCCTGAATCGCTGAACCTTGGGCCCGAGTGACCGCTGCTACTCGGCAGGCTGATGGCTGGCGGCTCCAGAAGAAACCGATTCCAGCGCTTTCGAGCGGTCCCTGGCCAGGAGAGTATAGGCTGTCGGGACCACGAACAGGGTCAGGACCGTACCGAAGCTCATGCCGCCGACGATGACCCAACCGACAGACCGCAGACCCATCGCACCTGCGCCGTTGGCAAGCGCGAGCGGGATCGCACCGCTGACCATCGCGCCTGTGGTCATCAGGATCGGCCGCAACCGCAGCGAGGCTGCCTGAACCACCGCATCGCGCACACTTTTTCCTTCGTTCTGCAGCTGGTTCGCGAACTGCACGATGAGAATGCCGTGCTTGGTAATGAGCCCGATCAGCGTCACCAGTCCGATCTGGCTATAGATGTTCAGCGACGTGCCGCTGAGGTTGAGCGCTAGAAGCGCGCCGGTCATCGAGAGCGGCACGGTGAACATGATGATGAGCGGATCGACAAAGCTTTCGAACTGCGCGGCGAGGACAAGAAAGATAAAACAGAGCGCCAGAAGAAAGATGAAATAGAGACTTGATCCGGATTCTTTGAATTCGCGTGAAATACCCGCGTAATCGTATCGCGCGGTATCGGGCAGGATGCGCTCGGCAATGTTCTGGAGCTCAGTCAACGCCTCGCCAAGCGCATATCCGGGTGCCAAGTTCGCGGTGATGGTGGCGGATCGGAACTGATTGAAGCGGTTCAATTCCTTGGGCGCCACATTTTCCTCGGTCTGCACGATACTGGTGAGCTGAATCATCGTGCCGTTGCGGCCGCGCACGTAGACGTCGGCCAGATCGCCCGGGGTGCGCCGATCGCCGGCGTCGACCTGCACGATCACGTCGTATTGCTCGCCGTTCTGGATGAAGCGGGTCACCTTGCGTCCGCCCAGCAACGTCTCGAGCGTGCGCCCGAGAGTCAGGATGCTGACGCCCCGGTCCGCGGCGCGGTCCCGATTGATGTCGACCTGCAGCTGCGGCTTGTTGAGGTCGAGGTCGCTGTCGAGATTGATCAGGCCGGGATATTTCGAGGCCTCGGTGATCACCCGATTTACATAGCCTTCCAGCTTTTTGTAATCTTCCGCGGTCTGGATCACGAACTCGATTGGCCTTGCGCGTGGACTCTGGCCGAACGAGCCGGGATTGTTGACGGACGCGCGCACGCCGGCAATTTTCGCAAGCTTCGGCTGAAGCTCCGCGGCGATCTCCATCTGGCTGCGGCGGCGCTCGCTCCAGGGTTTGAGCCTGGAGAAGGAAATCAGCTCATTCACCGCGCGTGACCCGGTGATCACGAAATAGGCCTCCACCTCGGGTATTTGATTGAGCAAGGCCTGCATCTGGCTGGAATAGCGATTGGTGAACTCGATGGTTGAACCTTCCGGCGCGAGACCGGTGGTGAACAGGACACCGCGGTCCTCGATCGGAGCCAGTTCGGACTTGAGGGCGCCGAACAGAAAATAGCTGGATCCCGCAACGACTAACGCTGCGAGCATCACCAGAGGCCGCATCCCCAGGGTCGCCGTTAGCAGCCTGCGATAGTTTCGATTGAGCGTGGTCAAGCCGTTTTCAACGAGATTGTAAAACCGTCCGTGCTTCTCGTGACCGCGCAACAACTTTGAGCACAGCATCGGGCTCAGGGTCAGCGCCACAATGCCGGAGACGATCACGGCGCCGGCCAAAGTCAGCGCAAACTCCGCGAACAGCTTGCCGGTGCGCCCGGGAGAGAAAGCAACAGGAGCATAAACGGCGGCCAGCGTCAGCGTCATCGCGACGACCGCGCCGGAAAGCTCGCCGATGCCCACGATGGCTGCGCGGACCGGCTTCATGCCGTCCTCGATGTGGCGGTGGATATTCTCCAGGACCACGATGGCATCGTCGACGACCAGTCCGATCGCCAGGACCATGGCGAGCAAGGTGAGCGAGTTGATCGAGAATCCAAGCATCGACATGATCGCAAAGGATCCGATCAACGACACTGGGATGGTCACCAGCGGAATTATGGTGGCGCGCAACGTGCGGAGGAACAGGAAGATCACGATGACGACAAGAACGACCGCTTCGGCGATGGTCTTGTAAACGTTCTTAATCGACTCCTCGATGAAGACGGACCGGTCGTAGCTGACGTCGATATTCATGCCAACCGGCAGGTCGCGCTGGATCTGCGGCAGGACCTGCCGGAGGGCAAGTGACACGTCGAGCGGATTGGCGGTCGCCTGCTTGATGATCCCCAGAATCGTTGCGGTCGCGCCCTTGAAGCTGGAGGTGCGCCGCTCGTCTTGCGGGCCAAGCTGGACCTTTGCCAGATCGCCGAGATAGACCGAGAAGCCGTCCACATCCTTGACCACGATGCGCCGGAACTGCTCGGGAGTCGTCATGCCCGTGCGCGACAGCACGGTGAACTCTCGGTCAAGGCTCTCAATTCGGCCGGACGGCACCTCGACATTCTGTTGGCGTAACGCGTCTTCCACGTCCTGTACGGTGAGGTTGTGAGCGACAAGCCTCGCGCGGTCGACCCAGATGCGCATGGAATAGCGCCGCTCGCCGAAGATGCGCACCTCGGAAACGCCCGGCAGGTTCTGGAGCTGGTCGCGGATATAGCGGTCCGCGTAGTCCGATATCTCCATCGTCTTGTGCCGGTCGCTGGTGAAAGCGATATTAATGATCGCTTGCGCGTCGGCTTCGACCTTGGCGATGACGGGTTCCTCAATTTCTCCGGGCAACTGCCGGCGGACCCGTCCGACGCGGTCGCGCACGTCGCTGGCGGCGACATCGGCGTCGGTGGCGAGGCGGAATCGTACGGTGATCTGGCTTCTTTCAGAGCGGCTGTTGGAATCGATGATTTCGATCCCTGCAATGCCTGCGATCGAAGCCTCCAGAATCTGGGTAACCTGACTCTCGATGATCTCCGCGCTGGCCCCCGGATATTCGGTTGTGACGTTGACGACCGGCTGGTCGATGTTCGGATATTCGCGCACGGTCAGGGTGCCGTAAGAGACGACACCGCAGAGCAGGATGATCAGGCTCATCACGGTCGAGAACACAGGTCGGCGGATGAAGAATTCGAACCTGTTCATCAGCTTGGACCCGGCGTTGACGATGCGGCCGGCGTTGGTGCGATGACCTGGACCACGGCGCCGTCGCGAAGGCGCTGCTGGCCGGAACTGACCACGGTGTCGCGGGGAGAAAGACCCTTGCGGATCTCAACCTGTCCCGGCAGTCGCTGGCCTATCACGACTTCCGTCTGCACCGCGCGGCCATCCACGACGCGATAGACCAACGTCTTTCCGTCCAGCGGAATGATGGCGGATTTCAGGCACCAGCACCGCATTCGGCCGCTGGTCGACGACGATACGGATCCGGACGAAGAAGCCGGGCGACAGCCGGCCGTCGGGATTAGGAACCTGGGCGCGCAGGCGTATGGCACGGCCGTTGACGTCGACGATCGGATCGATCGCGTAGACTTTGCCTTCGAAAGCGGCCCCCGGCACGGCATCGGCCGAAAGCAGTATCCTCTGCCCGACGCGCAACTGGGCGGCGTTGAGCTCCGGCACACGGAAATCGACCTTGAGCGTATCGATCTGCGCCAGCTCGACGATCCGCTGGCCTGGCACGACGTATGCGCCGACACTGACATTGCGGAGCCCGACGACTCCCGAAAGCGGTGCGGAAAGCGTACTTTTCTGAAGCCGCGCCTCGGCAAGCAGGAGATTGGCTTGCGCCGCCTGATAACCGGCTTCCGTCTCGTCGCGGGCGCGTTGCGTGCCACTTCCCTGGTTTGCCAAGGTCGAGGCCCGCTCGCGGTTGGCACGCGCGAGCGAAAGGTCCGAGCGCACCTTGTCCAGTTCCGCCTTGAGAATGGCATCGTCCAGTTCGATCAGAATATCGCCCGCCTTGACGGCTTCGCCTTCGCGAAAGCCGATGCGGGATATGCGTCCGGAAATCTCTGCCGAGATCACGACGGATTCATTCGGCGCCAAAGTGCCGACCGCCCGGATGTCTTCGGTCACGGTTTCGATCGACACCGGCGCCGCCTCAATGGCGACCCCGGCCGGCTGGCCGCGGGTAGCCGTGCCGGGCGGCGTACCCGGGGATGAAGTTGCGGACGTGGAAACGTCGTTCAGGAAAACCCAGCTGCCGACGGCAACAAGCAGGAGGGCCCCGATTGCCGACCAGAAAACCCCTCTGCTGCGCATTTGGATCTTTTTTCCCAGCTTCGCGCGTTTCGTCCACATCGCGGCAATGTACCATAAGAAAACCGGAGGAACCTAGCGTCCAAGGGACCGTGATAGGCAGCATGGAAGGGCTCGAGTGGCGCAAATGCGTCGGTCCGTGACGACCTTGCGCACGGAATAGCCCCGGTGAGCGATTAGCCAACGCCAGCTCACGGCGACGTCTTGCTGTAGACGATCCCCATGCCGGGGCTGACCGCCCACTGCCACGGCGTGGGCTCCCGGTAAAGCGCATGCGCGTCACGAACGGCCATGCCAGACCGGAATTCTCAAGGCTCCAGGTCGCGCCGCCATCGCGGGAGATCCAGGCGCCGATGCCGCTTTGCCCGGCCGTAGCCCCAAGCTTGCGATCCGACGCCTATTGACCCTTGGGCCAATAGGCTCGGACACCGCGCGGCGTGTAGCACCGCATTGGCCGGCGTGTGCGTGTTCTTCTCTTTTATAAAGACCTGATCCGAAACTCAGCGAGGGCAGGATTTATTGCACCCACGCAATGAAATTGCGCACGATTCTCCTCATTGCATGGACAGGCCTGGCGATGTCGATCGCCGGCTGCTTACCGGCGTCGGCTGCAACGCGGCATATCGTTTTGCTTTATGACGAACGGATCGAACTGCCCGGCTTGTCGCTGCTGGATAACGAAATAGTCCGGACGCTTCGATCCGGTTCAACCGAGCCGATCGAGGTCTATCGCGAAGTGATGGATTTGTCCCGCTTCGACTCGAACTCTTACAAGACGCGCCTGCGCGATTTCCTCCAGGCAAAATATGCGAACAAGAAGATCGACGTCGCCGTCGCCATCCTTCCCCCGGCGTTTGATTTTTTGATGGCTTATGGCGATCTCATCTTTCCCGGGACACCAATTGTCTTCTGTGGAGTGGATAGAGCGCAACTCGGCAACCGCGCCCTGCCGCCCAATGTGCGGGGCGTGCTGATCAAGAGAGAGTTTGCACCGACCCTTGAGCTTGCACTTCGTCTGCATCCCGCGACCGAGGGCGTCGTAGTCGTTTCGGGCACGTCGGCATTCGACGCCAGACTCCGCGCGCAGGCGCAAGACGAATTCCGCCCCTACGAGAACCGGGTCTCGTTCACCTACCTTTCAGAACTCCCGCTGGACCAGCTTCTCGTGAAGCTTTCGCAATTGCCCTCTCAAAACATCGTCCTCTTCACGACACTGTTTCAAGATGGCATAGGCCAACCCTTTGTTACACACGAGGTCGTTGAACGGATTTCCAGAACGGCAAGCGTGCCGGTCTATGGGTTTCTCGATCAATACATCGGCCGCGGGATCGTAGGGGGAAGCCTTTACAGCACCACTGCACATGGCGTTGAGACAGCCAAGATGGTTTTGCGGGTGCTGACGGGCGCGGTCCCTTCGCAAGAGATCTCTGAACCTGTCAACAGCAAGGTAATCTTCGACTGGCGACAGATGCTGCGTTGGCGCATCAGCGATCGTCTCCTGCCCTACGATGCGGAAATCCGCTTCCGTGACCGACCGCTTGGCAGACGTATCGCTGGCAGATTTCTTTTGCTGTCGCGATCCTCCTAATTTCAGACCGCACTGATTTCCGGACTCCTATGGGAGAGGCGGCGTCGTCGAAACGCGGAGATTGAATCGATGAACCGCATGTCCGAGCTTGCGCATGTCAATCGCTTTTCGACGGCGGGTGAGCTGACTGCATCAATTGCGCACGAGATTAACCAGCCGTTGGCAGCTATCCTCTCAAACGTTGAAGCGTTGCAAATGATGCTCAAGTCTCCTGCGCCAGACCTGACCGAAATTCAGGAAATCGCTGACACGATCTGGCGCGACGATATGCGTGCGAGCCAAGTCATTGAACATCTGCGGAGCCTACTGAAAAAAGCGCCCTCTGAGCGAAGGCGTGTCGACCTCAACGAAATTATTCGCGGGGCGATTGAGCTTGTTTCGAGTCAGGCGGTCAGGCGTAAAGTTGATTTACGCAGCACCATCGGTCCCGCACCACTGCCAATCATGGGCGATCGGATCCAACTTGAGCAAGTCATAATCAATTTGATTGTCAACGCCATAGACGCGATGTCCGACACCCCGGCTCGGGAACGCGAAATCACGATATTCGCCCGACGGCGCGACGAATTCGCCGAAGTCATGATTGCAGACGCTGGTCCGGGCCTTCCGCCTGACAAGCTCCAGGAGATCTTTCAACCCTTTTTTACCACCAAGGGTGACGGCGGCATGGGGATGGGATTGTCGATCGCGCGGACCATTACCGAGGCGCACAACGGAAAGATATGGGCGGAGCACGAAGCTGGGGGCGGCGCGGTGTTCCGGATAGGATTACCGCTAGCGTAAATCTTAACGGCGTAAAATCCTAACGAGTATGTCCGCGGGTGCTGTCCTAAAGGGCAATAGATCATGCCTCGCGCAAGGTATAAAAATGTCACGTTCCGAACATATGACAGCGATTTTGATCGCATGTCGTCTTGACGGCACGACCGGACATCGATTCTCTACCCGTCGCAGGCTGACTCTGGAACAGCTGAAGGTTTGCGCTATGCCAAATCCGGACCTCGTTTTCGTCGTTGACGATGACCCAGCAGTGCTGAAAGCACTGAAGCGCCTGCTGGGACAGTTCGGCTATGAGAGCCGCCTGTTTCCGTCTGCGGAACATTTCGAACAGCACACCGATTTCGAAGAGGCGGTTTGCATCGTTCTCGACATCAATTTGAATGACAAGTCAGGCATCGAGCTGAGAAAAAACCTCAAGGCCTCCGGTGTTTCTGTGCCGGTTATCTACATTACCGGGAACGATTGCCCTCACGTGCGCGAGGCCGCCGTGAATTCCGGCTGCATCGCATATCTCAAAAAGCCATTCTCGGCGATGGCGCTGATTGAGCCGCTGCAAAGGGTATCGGCTGGGCTTTACTAGGGCGTGTACTCATAAATCCAGAACGCTCACAGATTTGGCGATGTCCGCGCTACCCTCAGAAGCGGACATCCGGGCTAGCTTTCGGCACGTCTGCTTTGGGCCAAAGGCAGACATTCCCGTCGCCCTGGGCAATCTTTCCGTGATGTTGAATTTCACAATCTTCCCGGTGAAAGCGAACGGCACTTGATAGTCCCGATCGTCAACACCTGTGCCAGTATCGGACGCGACGTCGAATGTCTCGTCCCATTGAAGGAGGAATGAAATTGTTCGCTCTAGTTTTTGGGAAGCGACATCTTTGCCGTCCACCTTGAGTACACCCATGCCGCCCCGCGCAATGCCGCTCAGGTTGTTGAAGGCAAGCGTGCCAGCACCGAGGCCGTCGTATTTGAAGTCAAACACCAAGGTGTGCTTGCCCGGGGCAAGTACCTCCGGACCTTCCCAGCGGATGCGTTTTAGATCGACCAAATTCCAGGTGAAGACTGGCTTGCCTTTCGCCAGATAGAAGCCCCAACCACCAAACCGGCCGCCTTCGGTCAGAAGCATCCCTTCGGCACCTCCCGCTGGAACTTCGATGTCAGCGGTTATGGTGTAGGACGTGTTGAGAAGGCTTGGGGCATCGCCCAACGGGACACCCGTCACGGGCGCGGTGTAGTTGAACTCCGTCCGGCCCGCCGTGACGCTCGGCCGCGGCGATACAAAACGCGTCACCCCGGAGGCATCCAACGGAGATACCTGATATTTGTTGGCCTCGACCCAGAACAGGTCCTGCATTTCCTTCAATTTCTGCGGATTACTTGCGGCGAGATTGTTGCTCTCCGTCCAATCATTGGCGATGTTGTAGAGTTCCCATTTGAAACCCGTTGCAGGGTCTGGCATGGCCGCGCCACCAAGATCCCAAGGCGCACGAACAGGGGTCGTGGCAGCTACCCAGCCATCGTGATAAATCGCATGCACGCCTAGCATCTCGAAATATTGGGTCGTGTGCGTAGAGGGTTTCTTGGCGTTGGCCGCGTCGAACGTATAGGCCATGCTCACGCCTTCAATGGGTTTCTGCTTGATGCCGTCGACCACTTCCGGAGCGTGAATGCCGGTTGCCTCCAGAAGCGTCGGCACAACGTCGATCACATGATGGAATTGCGTGCGAATACCGCCAAGGTCCTTGATGTGGCCGGGCCAGGAAATTGCCATCCCTTGGCGCGTGCCGCCAAAATGTGAGGCGATTTGTTTGGTCCACTTAAACGGTGTGTCGAACGTCCACGCCCACGGAACTGCAAAATGCGGGAAGGTTTCGGCGCTGCCCCAAACTCGTAGAAATTCTTCAGCTGATCGGCGACGGGCACATCGGCGCCGTTGAACGAAGCGATTTCATTCGGGGTGCCAAGAAGCGTGCCTTCAGCACTCGCTCCATTGTCGCCGCTGATGAAAATGATCAACGTATTGTCGAGCTTGCCCATGTCCTGGACGGCTTGAATGACTCGGCCAATCTCGTGATCGGTGTAGGCGAGATAAGCTCCGTAAACATTTGCCTGCCGGATGAACATCTTCTTTTCGTCGTCGGACAGGGTGTCCCATTTCGGCAGCTTCACACCGCCAAATTCTGCCTGCCCATCGGGCCACGCCGTCAACTGCGCGTCCTGCGGGATGACGCCGAGCCTCTTCTGGTTGGAGAAAATTTGCTCGCGCAGCGCGTTCCATCCTTTGTCGAACAAGTGCATGTCGCTGATCTTCTCAATCCACTCCGGCGTCGGGTGGTGCGGTGCATGCGTGCCGCCAGGAACGTAGTAGACGAAGAAAGGCTTGCTTGGATCGATTGAATTGAGTTGGTTCATCCAGCCGATGGCATCGTCAGCCATAGCGGTGGTCAAATTCCATTTGGGATTGTTGAGATAGGGATAAATCGCGGTGGTGTTGCGGAACAGGTTCGGTTGCCACTGGCTGGTATCCCCACCGACGAATCCGTAGAAGTATTCAAAGCCCATGCCAATCGGCCATTGATCAAATGGCCCAGCCTGACTGGCGACGAAGGATGGCGTGTTATGGTTCTTGCCGAACCACGACGTTGCGTAGCCATTCTCCTTCAGGATTTCTCCAACAGTTGCCGCATCTTTCGGGATGATGCTGTCGTAACCAGGGAAACCTGTCGCCGCTTCTGAAACGACGCCAAAACCGACGGAGTGATGATTGCGACCGGTTATGAGTGCTGCCCGTGTCGGTGAGCAGAGCGCTGTGGAGTGAAACTGCGTGTAGCGCAGTCCGGCTTCTGCCACGCGGTCAAGCGACGGCGTCGGGATAACACCCCCCGAATGTGCTTGGTGCGCCGAACCCGACATCGTCAGTCATGATGAGAAGGATGTTTGGCGCATCCTTGGGCGGTACCACGCGAGGCGCCACCAGGTCGTTGATTGTAGTGCATTTTCTTTGATTACGCCGCCGAACTTCGGGTCGGGCGGCGGAAGTTGCCTCCCATTGATGGTCGTTGTGGCGTCGGGCGAGCCCGGCACGCCGGTCGTTTGCTGGGCGAAGGCCGCAACGGAGCTAAGCAGGAGGAGGCCTGCGCTACAGAGGATGGTTGTGCTTTTGTATGCTGTCGTAGTGGCTCGCATGGCCCCTCTTAACATTGGTTAACATTGCGAAATTTTATCACAGGGGGAACCCAGCCCTATTGGGCTTGGGGGCAATAGGACGCGGAGAGGGTCGGTCTCGCCCCAAAACGTCGGGGCGTGGTCTTGTGATGCTTCGCCCCTTAGCACCATTGGTCCTAGAGACAGTAGCCAAATCGTCGCGCCGAAGAGACAACAGCAGCAACAGAAGCCCGGACAGGGCCGCGACCAACAGCGAGCGTTTCGTTCGATCATCCAAATCAAGACAAGACGACAGCATCCTCGTCGCAACAGTAAGGCTAAGGAAGCAGTGACATGGTAGATAGGAAAGCGCTGCGTATCTTGGGGATCGTCACAGCGTTGATAATTTTCGCTGCTGGGCATTTTCTAAAGCAGTTTGACGAGCCCGTGCAGATTCAAGCACCGGCGCTGTCACGAACGATTGTGGCGCCTGTCGTCAACCGCGACGGAAAAGGAAATCGTCTACCGGCGGCCCGCCCGGTTCGGAATAAAGGTCCAATCGTTCGCACGAAGCTTCCGATAGGCTGCGACTTGGCCGTCAGCCCGCTGGCTGGGATGCAGAGTGAAAACCTTACCGCCAGCTCCTGCATCAGTTAGCTGGGCGCGGAAGAGCAGGTCGTCCCCGGCATAACGTACAGGACCCGCCAACCATATCACTTGGGAAAGGCTTGGGCTAAGTCCGCTTTGGGTCAAAAGGCGAAATTCCGGGCTGACCAGCGCACGTCTGCTTTAGCCCCAAAAGCGGACATCCCTCGTTTTATGAGTACACGCCCTAGTTGTGAGGTAAAGGCAGAGTACCGGGCCGCCGGAGCAATTCCCGGCTGCGGACCGCCGCGCGCCTGCCGCATGATGCCCCACCCAAGATAAGCGCTGCCTTTGCGGGGATTGTCCTTCGGTACAGTAGAGCGGCGCGATGGACGTGATTTAAAATTTTTGCGCGCATACTTAGCAACCGCGCGCCACGCCGCTTTGTTTTCTATCTCGTGAGCAAAGCCGGCGGCCGACAAAAGCAGCAACCGACACACGTTTGCCATCGTGCCGTGTTCGCTTTGAGCAAGAAGGACAACCGTCCTGGCTGTTCGCAGAGAAGGAGATCTTCGATGTGCGATTACAGTCTTCACAATGTTGCAAGCCGCCCCGCAAAAGTCGGAGATGAACTGGTCACGACGAGCTTCAGCAATTCCTGCACGCGTGGCTTTGCTGCAATCGGAGAACCGACGGTTGCAGTCTGCCTGCTTCCCGGCACGGAGCTGGCGCTCGAAAAAGAGGCGGAATTCGATCATGCTTTGGGCCGGCTTTGGCCAAGGCTGCGGTTTGGACGGATCGAGGAGAAGGTCGCTCGATTCCGGCAGCTCCGAATGGAAGAGCCCAATATCCACCACGATGCGCTGGAATTCCCCAACGGACAGATCGTGCTGGTCACCCGGCTGTGGGAAGGTCAGCGCGCGACCGTGCTGCAGCTTCCGGCTTCCCCGCATGCTGCAACCGGAACGCAAGCCCAGGAGATAGCGCAGGAACCAGAGCGCAGCCCTGCCATGGTCTGAACGCCTGGTCGAAGCGACGAAAAGAGCCACCGGAGTGCCGATGGCTCTTCAATCCGGCTGTTGCCGATGTCCTGCGTCACTGCTCGGTGACGTCGACATAGACTCCTTCGATGTCGGTCAGATGGAATTGACCGATCGGGCACTGCTTGAACACCTCCAGCCGGGCCTTGCCTTCCGATCCATAGCCGAGCGGCTTGGTCACCATCAGCGGATTGGAGCCGATGATTTCCTCCATGTCCCGCTTGACTGCCTCCACGCTTTCGACCTTGAAGCCGAAATGTTCGAGCCGCGGCGGCTCCGGATCATGGCCGATGAAGTTTTCCATCTTCCACGGCATGATCAGCAGCGTGACCCGCCCGTCGCTGAGACGATAATTGCCGTCGCTGCTCTCGTTTGAGACCGGAAGCTCGTAGACGGTGGAGTAGAAATCGGCGCTGCGCTCGGGATTGGTGGCGCGCAAGGCGATATGATTGATGTAGCGCTGTGGCAGTTCGCCGCCCTTGTTCTCAGCGAAGATATCCTGCGCCTTTCCGGAATCCCGTTCGGCCAGATCGTAGATGATCATGTCGTGATCGGCCGCGCTCCAGGCCGCGTTGGGACGCACGGCGGGACGCTGCACCAAGGGCAGATCGGGATCGAATTTCTTCATCCGTTCGATGGCGAGCGGGATGCTTTCAACTTCGAAACCGAAATGGTCCAGGCCGCTGCGCCGTCCGTCCCGCAGCGGGATATTGTTCAGCCCGATCTGACCGTCGCCCACTGGCGCGGCGCGCGCAGGCCGCTGCACATTGGCCGCCTTCATCCCGAACAGCGCCTGGTAGAACCGGGCGTTGATCGCATATTGCGTGGTGCAGATAGCCAAGTGGTTGATTTGGGCGAACATCGGCGTGCCTCCTTCTGATCTGCTCTTATGATTGGGCGCCGTCCCTGACGCCTACATCACACTCAGTACACCAATTACATCACATCCGGCACTTCCATCCCCTCCGGCGGCGGGCCATCATACAGCACCGGCTCCATCCGCGAGGCCGCGCCTTCGTGCCGCATCGTCTCTTCGAATTCCGCGCGGATGAACGGATCCTCCAGGTGATAGGGGATCGCGTTGCCGCCCTTGCTGACGTCGATTGCCCAGACGTCGCGCATAGCTTCGCCCGGCCGGCCGGCCTTCAGCGCCGGATGATTATTCGGGCCATGCCAGGCCGCGAGCCGCAGTCCGCCGGGGCTGATGCCGAAATGCTGATGGTACCAGTCGCCGCTCATCGGCGCGGCAGAGACGATGCCGACCGGCTCATAATCCTGCCGCAGCACCTTGTCGCCTTGCCCGTCCTTCCACGGCGTCATGCCGAGCGCCTCCGGCCAGGTATAAGTATAGCCCTTGCCTTTGATCGCGATCAGCACCGCGGTCGAATGGTGCTTGTGCGCCTTGGAATAGCGGCCGGTCCCGTGCTGGCCGATGAACGTGTAGAAGCGGTTGCCCCCCATATGCGGCTCGACGCGGCGATAGCCGGGCGAGCGGCGTTTATCGAGCGGCAATTCGGTCGTGACGATATCGGGAATGATATTGGTGCGGCGCATGGCAAGCCCGCGCACCGGATCGGGTTCGATATCGTCCTTCGGCTTGAAGAAATCCTCCTCACCCGAGAAACGGTCCTTGAACACGTAAGGACAGTTGAAGACGAAATCGATGTTGTCGGTCAGATTGATCTGATTGGGCGCCGACTTGCCGCACAGCAAGAGCGCCGGCGAGCTCGCAGCATTGATGATGCGATGATGCGCATTGAGCGGAATGGTAAAGAGCGAGCCCTTCTGCCATTCGAAGACCTGCGGCTTGCTCTGGCCGTCCTGCCAGATCTCGGTTGAGCCGCGGCCTTCGACCACCAGCACGATCTTCTCATAGAGATGACGCTCGCGATGGAGCGCGCCGGCGCCGGGCACCTCGACCACATACATGCCCCACAGGCCTTCGGTGCCGTAGAGCTGGATATAGCTGCCGCGCCCACCCAGCCGCTTCCAGGGCGCCATCGACAAATCCTGCACACGGCGCACGCCGATGCCGCGGAACACCGGCACGCCTTCCGCCTCCATGAAGCGGTCATACGGCATCTGCGGCCGCTTGAAGTCGCCAAAGCCGGCATTCTCGCCGGCCTTGGGTTGATGCCAGTGTTTTTGATCGGTGACTTCGTGCATGTCGTGTTTTTCAAAGCCAGCCGTTGCGGCGCAGGCGCCAAAATAGCGTGAGGCATATCGTGAGCGTGACGCCAAGCACGACAAAATAGCCATAGCCCCATTTGAGCTCGGGCATGTGTTCAAAATTCATGCCGTAGATGCCGGCAATGGCGGTCGGAACGGCAAGTATGGCCGCCCACGCCGCCAAGCGCCGCGTGATCTCGGTCTGCTGGCGCTGCCCCAGCATGACGCCTGCTTCGAAGGCGAAGGCCAGGACCTCGCGCATCGAGTTCGATCTCTTCCAGCACCCGGGTGACGTGATCGGAGACGTCGCGGAACAAAGGCTGCATGCCTGCATCGATCGGCTTCACCTCCGCATGCTCAAGCCTTCGGCACACCTCGGCGAGCGGAGCGGCGGCTTTTCGCAGACGGAGCAAATCCCGACGCAGCCTGAACATGCGGCGCACATCCGCGCGCGGGTTGGTCCCTTTGAAGACGCTTTCCTCAATGCTGTCGACTTCTTTCGTGAGCGTCTCGGTAGCCAACGTGTAATCGTCGACGATAAAGTCGAGAATTGCATAGAGGATGTAATCCTCGCCGTGGGACAACAGCGCCGGACAGGATTCGGATCGTTCGCGCACCGCCGTATAGGACGAGGAAGCGCCGTGCCGCACCGAAACCACATAACCCTGTCCGACAAAAAGATGTGTTTCGCCGAACGCAACCTGCTTCCTCACCAGTTGCGCGGTGCGCGCCACTATAAAAAGGGATTCCCCATATTGTTCAACTTTGGGATGCTGGTGCGCGGTGCTAGCGTCCTCGATAGCCAGCGGATGCAAGTCGAACTGCGCCTGCACCTGCTGCAACAGCGACAGGTCCGGCTCGAACAATCCGATCCAGACGACGTGGCCGGGACGCTTGGCATAGTCAGCCGCCTCCTCGATCTTGATATCGAGAATCCTCTTGCCGCGGGCATAGACGCTGGCTGCCACGACGCCGGGCTTGCTTGCGTGCGCGCTTCGTCTGTTCGGTTGAACTCACTGGTGCGTCCTGGATAACGTTCCTCCTCTTGCCTGATGAAAAACGCTTCGTTCACCCGCCCTTCTTCTCGTCGCCGTGCAGCTTGCGCAGATAATCGAGCAGATCGGGCGGCGCGTCGGCGATCTTGTTGATGGCCTTCATCACCGCCTCGTGGTTGACCGGGCTCACCTCGACGCGGATCTTGGCGGCATCGGCGAGATATTCCGGATCCTTGTGCACGGCCATGAAGGCTTCCTGCAGCGCC
The DNA here is from genome assembly GCA_963802475.1 of uncultured Alphaproteobacteria bacterium. Taxonomy (GTDB): domain Bacteria; phylum Pseudomonadota; class Alphaproteobacteria; order Rhizobiales; family Xanthobacteraceae; genus CANKHA01. Next base: position 49,813 of record CAWDIZ010000004.1, on the reverse strand, counting down.
TTGGCGCGATCCTCCGGCACGCCCGGCGGCGCGGCAAAGGGGCGCGACAGGATGTAGGACTGCTCGGCCAATTCGATCAGCGTGCGGGCCTTCTCGTCCTTGGCCAATTCGCGCGCCGTCGGCACATCCGGGAACATCGGATGCCGCGTCGCCCGCGCCAGCTGCACCAAGCACGCGCATATTGCTGTCGGGCTTCAGCCATTCCGGCTTCAGCGAGGTCACGGAGGAAAGATCGACCGTGCGCCCGTTCACCTCGTTACGCTCCAGCGCGAGGAAAATCGCGCCATTGTCCGGATAGCCGCTGACCAGCTTGAATTTGAATCCGAGCGTATCGCGCAGCAGGATCGGAATGTCCGTTCCGGTCGAGCCCTCGCCGGTTACGCCGAGCGTAATGGGCTGGCTGTCCGGGCGGCGGGCATCTTCGATCGACTGCACCGGGCCATCCTTGCGGACCAGCAGGATATAGGCGTCGTTGGAAAAATCCGACGAGGAGCCGAGCCAGACGAATTTGCGCGGATCGAACTGCACGCCGGGATTGGTGCCGAGGATGGCGATCAGCGGCATGTCGCGGCCGAACATGCCGATGGCGCTGCCGTCCTTCGGCGCGGTGTTGTAAAGCGCGTTCACCGCCCGCATGCTGCCGGCGCCCGGCATGTTCTGCACCACCACCGAGGGATTGCCGGGAATATACTTGCCGAGATGCCGCGCCAGCAGGCGCGCAAAGACGTCGTAGCCGCCGCCGGTTCCATAGCCGACGATCACGGTGACGGTCTTGCCCTTGTAGAAATCGGCAACCGCGTCGGCCCGCGCCGGCGACGCCGCCAGCGCAAATGCCATCAGCAAGGCGGCGATAGCTCGTGTCAGCATCATCACTCCTCCCAAACAGCCTTCTTTTCAGCACTTTGATGATCGCATGCTTAAGCCGAAGTGGTCCAGAGTCTCCGTTGCACAGCGCCCCGCACCTTTCAAAATCAGAACGTTGGCGATAAATATCAATTCTCCCGGGAAGGAAAGCCTCGGATGTTTTTTGATCGTTGCCCGGCCTGCCTGCTCGCCGTCGTGATGCTCGCGCCGGCTCAGACCGGTGCGAGCGAGCCGGCACACAATGCCGCCACGCGGTCCTTCGCCCAGGCGCAGGTCGCGCCATTGTCGATATTCGAGTATTACCGGCGGCTTGCCGAATACCGGGCCGCCCGGCAAATTTTCGATGAACAGCACGCGAGATATTGGAACAGCGTCAGCGAAAAGCGGCGGGAGCGCAACGCCAAGCGGCGCAGCAAGCAGGCAATCGCGCTCGACGATTACGTCCTGACCCAGCCACCGGTCTATGCCGGCCCACCAATGCCGATCGATCCGTCGCAGCCGGAGCCGCCGCCGGCGCCAAGAAAATATGTGCCGGTGGTCGCGGACTTCCGGCAGGCGGCGGCGGAGCATTTCCAGTTCCGTCCGCAACTGCCGGCGAACGAGATGGAATACAAGCGCGAATATGCGCGCCTTGCGACGGCGGCGGGTCTGACCAAGGACCAGGTCGTCCGCATCTACGCCTTTGAATTGAGCGGCAACGGCAATTACGACGTGCAGGCCGGGCTGGAATATTCGCTCGACGCGCGCGCCATCTCGACGGCGCTCGGCTATAACCAACTGCTGAACGCCAACAGCATCTCGCTGCTCGCCGAACAGGGCCACCGGATCCTCGCGGCGCTGCGGAACAAGGCTGCCAAACTTACCGAAGAGCCGAAACGCGCGCTTGAACGAAAAATCGCGGTGGTGGAACGCATGGCGGCTTTCACCCGCACGGTTCCGGTCAAATGGGACGAGCACGTCAAGCTTGCCGGCACGCCGCGCGGCCTCGCCGTCCATGCGCTCGTGCTGGATGTGGATGTGGGCCCGCTGCTGCAGGTGCAGAAACTCGTCAACTCGCTCAGATTCGCAAGCCTCAAGGGCTACACGAAACCTTTGACGGCAGCCGAGCTTGAGATGCTGAACCTGACCGGCGACGGTAACGGTTTCGACATGCTCTCGCTGTCGCCGGAGATGCGCCAGAAAGTGCCGACCGCAAATTTCTTCCAGCCCTCGGGTTATGCCCGGAACGCCGTGGCGCGGCGGAACAATACGGTGAGCGCCCTGATTGCGGCGACCGACAGCAAGATGGACGAGGAAGCCAGGCTCAAGGGGGCCTTGGATATGGCGGCAGCGTTTGATGGCAAGTGACCATCGCGGGCCGGCGCCGGGTATATTTTGCATTACCCCCGAGGGATTGCGGCAATATGGAGGAGCCGGCGCAATAGACTTGGAGCGAGGGCACGGCGCTTCTCGTGCAGCTCTTGGACGCAGATCGAGGATTGAACCTGGTCGATGCGTCCCTGATGTGGCGCGCTCTGCCTCGGCCTACTAGCCCCGCGGCGGGAGCAGGTAAAGCGCCATGGCGAATATCAGATACACATTCACCAGAAGAACGCCGATAAACCAGGCGGAGCGCCCGCTGTTGGTGACCAGGGACGCCGTCATCGCCGCCAACAGCATCATCGCAACCGCGCCCGGCCAGAACTGAAGATTCATCGGAGCGGGACCAAGAATGTAGCTGAGAAGAACGAGAATGGGCGCGACGAAGAGCGCAATCTGCGACGCGCTCCCGAGCGCGATACCGACGCTCAGGTCCAGCCGATTCTTCCTGGCAGCGGAGAATGCGGAGACCATTTCCGCCGCGCCGCCAACAAGGGCTACGATGATGAACCCGACAAATGCCGGGGTCATGCCAAATCCTTTGGCTGCGTGCTCGACCGACTCGACGAAAATCTCGCTGGCAAGCGCGACAAGCACCGTGACGCCGGCCAGGATGGCCAGTGAAAGGCCCATCGGCCAGGGCGTCTCCCCCTCCGCGTGCCCCGCGCTGTCGAAAAACTCACGGTGGGTCTTCAGCGAGAACAGCATTCCAAGCGCGTAGGTCACGATCAGCAGCACGGAAAGTCCGAGGCTGAGTTGTTGCAGAAAGTCTTCGCCCGCCCCCCCGTCGCGATCCGCCAGCAGGGAAGGAACCAGCAGCGCAATGGTCGCCAGGAAAAGCAGGCCCGCCTGCAGGCGGGCGCCATGGCGGTTGTATTGCTGTTCATGATGCTTCAGCCCGCCAAGCAACAGCGCGACGCCCAACATAAACAGCGAATTCGTCACGATCGCGCCGGCGATCGACGCTTTCACCAGCATATATTGTCCCGCACGCAGCGCCGTAAGCGCGATGATCAGTTCGGTGAGGTTTCCCAGCGTGGCATTGAGCAGGCCGCCCACGCTGTCGCCGGTCTTTTCCGCGATAGCTTCCGTGGCGCGGCTGAGCAGCGCGGCAAGCGGCACGATCGCAAGCACGGAAAGGAAAAACAAAAGCGTATGGGCTTCCGGCCGCATGGCCTTGGCCACGAACAAGACAGGGACCAGGGCAAGCATCCAAAGAAGCCGATTGTGCCGGATTTCATCGAGCAGGAGATTCATCGTCTCACCTTTCAGCCGCCCAGGACTATCGCGACGGCAACCAGCAAGGCGCCGACCGCGACCATCAGCAGGCCGGTCAGCCACGGATGAAGGCCGGTGCAGCGCGCGAAGGCGTATCCGCACAGGAACAGCATCGCGATGGCAATGGCGTTGGAGATCCGCAGCGCGGTAAGCACCTCTTCGAAAATCAGGAACGGAAGCACAACCGGCAGGGTCGTAAGAGCAACCACGGCCCCGACCGCCACGGCGCCAAGTACATCCTCGCTGGTGAGCCGTGGCTGGGTCGGCGGGTAAGCAAGCGCCGCAAGCCTGCGGCGGATCGGCTCAATTTCCGCATCGGTCAGAAATTCTGCGAACGACGGCGGCAAGGCATCGGCAACAGCCCGTCTTGCCTCCGCTTGGTTGCCCGCGCGGTGAATGGCTTGCAGCGCCAGAAGGGTACGGCCGCGCTCGTCGAGGCAGGCCATCAGATACATACCGGCATCGATAATGCCCCACGCCACGTTGCAGCCAAGCGCGCCGATGATCATCGTCCGCACTTCGGCCTTGCCTGCGTTCAAGACGCTCAGCGTGCCCGTGCTGATCAGAACCATGATGAGCCCGAACAAGACCTCGGATATCCGGTCGGCCGGGTCGAGCACGCCGCGGAACAGCTTTCCCCTCTCCTCTACCATCGCCGGGTTATCCCGCTCGCCGCATGTCCTTCTGCGATGAGCGAATTGTGGCGCATGCAAAAAGCCGACAAGTCTTTAGCCCCGGCGCGGACGACGCTATTGGCCCGGGGGTCAATGCCCGGCATCTCAGACGCCTGCGCCACGCAGGATTGACGCTACCGGCGCCGGATCGCTAACTGGCCCAATTGCAGACCGGGTGATAATCTTTATCGATCGCGCCCCTGGGATCACCCCCGCATCGCAAGCTTGGGAAACGCAATGTTTTCGCGATTTAAATTGAAGGTCATCCTGTTCGGGCTGGCGCAGCTGCTGAAATTCGCCGCCTGGCGTTATCCCGCCTTCGCCGCCCGCGCCAAGGAGCACGATCTCACCGGGCAATTCGTGACCCGCGACGAGGAGATCGGACGCTGGTTCAAATTTTCCAAGGGCAGGATCACCTCGGGCGCCGGCGTCTTGCAAGACGCGGACGTCACGGTCGCCTTCAAGAATGCCGCGACCGGCGCCTCCCTGCTGACGCCGCCGATCAACTGGCTCGATCAGATTAACGCGCAGAAGGAATTCGCTCTCGGCGTGACCGGCGACGACGGGCTGGTGAATTGGTTCGCCCAGACCGTGCTGATGGCGCAAAGCGCGGGCACAAAATTCGGCACAAAGATGCCAGACGGCGCGATGCGCTATTGCAACATGGCGAACGGCGGCCCGCTTTTTGTCTATGTGAAGGATGGCAAGATCGTCCGCACCACGCCGATCGACCTGGAAGACAGCGACGGCGCGTCCTGGACCATCGAGGCGCGCGGCCTGAAGCTGACGCCGCCGCGCAAGACCACGCTCGCCCCGCACGGGCAGAACTGCAAGTCGATCGTCTATTCGCCCGACCGGCTGCTCTATCCGATAAAGCGGATGGACTTCGATCCGAACGGCAAGCGCAACCCGCAGAACCGCGGCAAGTCAGGCTATGTGCGTATTTCCTGGGAGGAAGCGCTCAGTATTGTATCCAGCGAAATCAAGCGTCAGAAACTGACCTATGGACCCGGTTCCATCGCGGTGTCGCACGGCTCGCACCATACCTGGGGCAACATCGGCTACTACCTCTCCGCGCTGTTCCGCTTCACCAATGCTGTCGGCATGACGCGCGTGCACCATAATCCCGATTCCTGGGAGGGCTGGTACTGGGGCGCGGTGCATCACTGGGGCCACACCTTGCGCGTCGGCCAGTCGGAAACCTACGGCACGGTCGAGGACTGCCTGCAGAACTGCGACATGATCGTGTTCTGGTCAGCCGATCCGGAAACCACCTCGGGTTCATACGGCGCGCAGGAAGGCACCATCCGCCGCCAGTGGCTGAAGGACCCGAAGCTGGGCATCAAGGTCGTCCACGTCGATCCCTATTACAATTCCTCGGCGCAATTCCTGCCCGGCAAATGGTTCGCGCCGAAGCCGACCACGTCGCCGGCCATGGCGATGGCGATCGCCTATGTCTGGATCAAGGAAGGCCTTTACGACAAGGATTATGTGAAGACCCACACGGTCGGTTTCGACGTCTGGAAAGCCTATCTGCTCGGCGAGGACGACGGCATTCCGAAAACGCCGGAGTGGCAGGAGAAGGAAACCGGGATACCGGCGAAGGATGTGCGCGCGCTCGCGCGCGAATGGGGAAGAAAGCGCGTCTATCTCGCGCCCGGCGGTTGGGGCAACGGCCACGGCGGCGCCTGCCGCAACCAGACCGGCATCCAATGGGCGCGCGTCATGGTCTGTCTCTCGGCCATGCAGGGGCTCGGCAAGCCCGGCTGCAACATGGGCAATCTGCAATGGGGCTGCCCGGTCGATTTCAATTTCTATTTCCCGGGATATTCCGAAGGCGGAATGTCGGGCGATCTGGAGAATACCGCTATGCCGGTGGCGCTCTATCAGCGCATGCCGCAGCTGCCGACGATGAATTCCAACGGGCAGCAGATTCCGCGCATCTGGCTGCCGGAGGCGATCATCGAAGGCAAAGCCGAGGGTTACCGCTGGATCGGCAAATCGATCGAGCACCAGTTCGGCAAATTCGTCTATCCCGCCGCCGGGCATTCCCCGGTGCGCATGCTCTACAAATACGGCGGCTCGATCCTTTCCACCATGAACAATTCCAACCGCCATGTGCGGATGTACCAGTCGGAAAATCTGGAGTTCGTGGTCAATCAGTCGATCTGGTTCGAAGGCGAGGCGAAATTCGCCGACGTGATCCTGCCGGCCTGCACGAATTTCGAGCGCGTCGACATCAGCGAATGGGCGGCGCTCGGCGGCTATGGCCACCATGGCCAGCAGCAACTCAACCACCGCGTCGTCATCTTCCAGTCGAAAGCCATCGAGCCGCTCGGCGAGTCCAAATCCGACTTCTGGATCTTCACCGAAATCTGCAAGCGGCTCGGTCTCGCCAACTACTTCAATGAAGGCTGCAACGAGCTTGACTGGGTCAAGCGCGCCTATCTCGCCTCCGATCTGCCGAAGGTGATTTCCTGGCGGAAGCTCCTGAAGAAGGGCTATTACGTCATTCCGGCGGAGAAAGAAAAGCTGCGCGCGCCGGTGTCGTTCCGCTGGTTCTGGGATAACCGCAAGAAAGACGTGCCGGAAGCGCATCCGCTGCCGTCGGATTACAGCGAGGAATTCCTCAAGGGCCTGCAGACGCAGTCCGGCAAGCTGGAATTCGAGTGCAACAGCCTCAAACGCGCCCGGGATCCGGAACGTCCGCCCATCGTCAAATATCAGCCGTCATGGGAAGGGCCGCATTCGCAGGAATATGCCCGCTATCCGCTGCATCTGCTCACGCCGCATTCGAAATACAGTTTCCACACCCAGGGCGACGGCAAGAGCTCTTTCCTGCTCGACATCCCCGACCATCGCGTGAAGATCGAGGGCTATTACTATTGGACGCTCCGCCTCAACACGGCGGACGCCGCCGAGCGCGGAATCAAGCTGCACGATCTGGTGAAAATCTATAACGATCGCGGCGCCGTGATCTGTGCGGCGGTGCCGACCGAGCGGCTGCCGCGCGGCGTCTGCCATGGCTACGAGTCATCGGCGACCTTTGACCCGATGGGCGACCCCGGAAAATCCGTCGACCGCGGCGGCTGCCTCAACCTGCTCACGCCACACAAGACGCAAACCAAGACCACGCATTCGCTGGCGGGCTCGCATGCGCTGGTGCAGGTCGAGCTTTGGGACCGCCGCGTCGAGCATATGTCGGAGGCTTTTGCCGCGGCCGAGAAGGACGTCGCGATCAAGCGCACGCTGCAGGACGCGCAGCTCGTTCCCGCCGACGGAATAACGATGCCTGGAGTTGAAGCGTGACGGCGAATAAATGGAACATGATCGTCGACGTTGCCGAGTGCACGAATTGCAATTTGTGCACGCTGGCGGCCATGGACGAATATGTCGGCAACGATTTTCCCGGCTACTCGGCGCCGATGCCGCGGCACGGTCACAAGTGGATCGACATCCTGCAAAAAGAGCGCGGCCAGGCAACGATGATCGACGTCGCCTATGTGCCGACCATGTGCAACCACTGCGACAACGCGCCCTGCGTTGCCAAAGGCGGCGGCGCCGTGAAAAAACGCGACGACGGCATTGTGCTGATCGATCCGGTCATGGCCAAGGGCCGCAAGGATCTGGTCGAGGCCTGCCCTTACGGACATATCTGGTGGAACGACGAGTTGCAGTTGCCGCAGGCCTGGACCTTCGATGCCCACCTGCTCGATCAGGGCTGGAAGCAGACGCGCGGGCAGCAATCCTGCCCGACCGGCGCCATGCGCGCGATCAAAGTGAGCGATGAGGAAATGGCGGACATCGCGCGGCAACAGGCGCTCGAAGTCATGCAGCCGGAGGCCAGCACCAAGCCCCGCGTTTATTACAAGAATCTCTGGCGTTATTCGAAATGCTTCATCGGCGGTTCTGTGGCGGCGGAAGCAAACGGAGTGGTTGACTGTGTCGAGGGCGCGACCGTGCGCCTGCTCAAGGACGGCGTGGCGGTCGCGGAAACCGTCAGCGATAATTACGGCGATTTCAAATTCGATCGCCTTGATGAGAACTCGGGCGACTATGCCGTCGAAGTTTCCGCCGCCGGGCGGGCGAGCAAGACGGTTGCCGCAAAGCTCGGCGCCAGCATCAATCTCGGCGAGATTAGGCTTTAGCGCCGCAACGCCGCCAATCGTATTCATAAGAGGGGGAATTGCCGTGTCCGTCGCTGTTGCCGCTGGCGCCTATCTGCATCATCTCGAACTGGAAAGCGGCGATCCCGCCCCGCTTTCGGATTTTTACGCCCGCGCCATGGAGATGGCGGTCGAACGCCTGGGCGACGGCTTCATCTGCCGCGGGCCCGGACGCCAGATGCTGTTCAGGCAAGGCAAGGCCAACAAGCTCAGCTTCGCAGCCTTCGCCTGCCGCGACGCCGATGCGCTAAAAACCCTGCGCGGCCAGATCGAGAAACAGGGTGTCGCCTTCATCCCCTCGCCTTCGTCGCTGTTCGACGAGCGCGCCTTCGCGGTACAGGACCCGGAAGGCAACCGGATCGTCTTCGGCGTGGCGGAGGAGCCGTTAAATCCGATCCGGCAGCGCGGCCCGATCCATGGCCCGCTGCAGCATGTCACGGTGACCTCGACCGACATGGCGGCGATCGAGGATTTTTATGCCAACAAGCTCGGCTTTGCCGTCTCCGACCGGGTGCGCAACGATCAGGGCGCGGTGACCACCTGCTTCCTGCGCTGCAATCACGAGCATCACACGGTGGCGATCTTCCTCAAGAGCGAAGCCGGCCTCGACCACCACAGCTATGAAGCGGGCGAATGGAACACCATCAAGGATTGGGCGGACCATTTCGGCGGCATGCGCATCCCCATCGTCTGGGGACCGGGCCGGCATGGGCCCGGCAACAACCTCTTCATCTTCATCAAGGACACCGACGGCAACATGATCGAGATTTCCGCCGAGCTGGAAGTCGTGCACGACCGGCCGGTAAAAGAGTGGAAGCACGAACCCTACACGCTGAACATGTGGGGTCCGGCGATCATGCGCAGCTGAGGGCCGGGCGCCGCGACCGGCGCCCGGCATGCTCGTTAGCTACGGCACGTTCTGCAAATCACCGCTGATGTGGCAGGCAAACTGCGCAAAAGAGCCTTGCTTCAGCTCGGCATAGACCCGGAAGTGCTGGTTGGCGTTGGCAAATGCAAAGATGGAATGGCTTGCGGAATAGACCCGCTCGGATGGGGTCGTAATGCTGTCCACAAACTGCGGCGTGAGGGTCAGCGCCGAGATCAGGGTGCCTGAGTTGTTGACGATGAGCAGCTGCATAGCAAGGATATCAGCACTATTGCTCACGCGCAGGTAGCAGGAAGCATTAGAGATTACCAAGCTGGGGGCGAGCCTGTGATCTCCGGTAACGTCACCGAGTATAGCGAAGCGTTGGCAGCTCGTATATGGCTGGCGGATGATTGACGGAGCCGCTATTGCCGCAAAGCAATTTCGCCCGCGGCAAAGAACGCCCGCAGCTCGTCATAAGTCTCGTTGGGCGCTTCCTCCGAGAGATAATGCCCGCAGGGCAGTGCCTTGCCGCCTCTGATGTCGGAGGCATAGAGCGGCCAGATCTCCATAGACTTGTGATTGCGGCCGACGCCGCCGGTCCCGCCCCACAGCAGCTGGACGGGGCAAGTGATCTTGCGGCCGGCCTCGAAGTCCTTCGTGTCCATCTCCAGATCGACGCCGAAGGTCGCGCGATAGTCCTCGCACATCGCATGCACGGTTTCCGGATTGCGGATGCAACGGATGTATTCGGCGAGCGCGGCCTCGTCGAAGAAGCTCAGCCCCTGTTTGGTCTTGGACAACTTCTTCTTGATGTAGAAATCGGGATCGGCGCTCATCATCCGCTCGGGCAGGTCATAGGGCTGGATCATGAAAAACCAGTGCCAGGAGAACGTGGCCCAGGAACGCGTGACATTGTTCAGGAGGTAGTGCTGCGGAATGATGTCGAGAATGGCGGCGCTCGCAACCTTGTCAGGATGATCCAGGCACATGCGGTGCAGCACACGCGCGCCGCGGTCGTGGCCGGCGGCATGGAAGCGGGAGAAGCCGAGCGCGGCCATCACCTCGACCTGGTCCTGCGCCATGGCGCGAAACGAATAGCCGTTGTGGTCGTCGCCGCCCGGCGGCTTCTCGGAATCGCCGTAGCCGCGCAAATCCGTGCACACGACGGTGAATTCACGCGCCAGCCGCGGCGCGACCTTGTGCCAGGACAGGTGTGTGAAGGGATTGCCATGCATCAACAGGACCGGCGGTCCCTTGCCGCCATGCGCCGTGAAGATGCGTGCGCCGCTGGTCTTGATTTCGGTGCGGGTGAAGCCCTCGAGCATTGATAATTTCCCTGTCAGTTTGCCGGCCGTCAGACCTATACCTTTCGCCCGGCCGTTGACGCTACCCTTAATCGCCTCGTCCTGGTTCGATCCGCCGCGTTGCCTACGCCCGTTTGGGTCCGGTAGGATACGATCACATCATAAAAATCCTCGGGAGGGATCATGAGAAAACCGGCTGTCGCGTCTGGCTTGCTGCTCGGCGCAGCGCTCGGATTCCAGCTGTTGCCGGCCGCGGCGCAATCGGTGGCCGATTTCTACAAAGACAAGCAGATCAGGATCATCGTCGGCAACGCGGCCGGCGGCGATTACGACATCGGCGCCCGTATCCTGGCGCGCCACCTCGGCAACCACATCCCGGGCAATCCCGCGGTCATCGTGCAGAACATGCCGGGCGCCTCCACCGTCACCGCCACCAATTTCCTCTACGCCAAGGCGCCGAAGGACGGCACCGTCTTCGGCTCCTTCTCGCGCAACATCGCCAGCCAGGCGGTGATCGGCAAGATGAATATCGAAGCCGACCCGCGTCAGTTCAACTGGATCGGCGGCTCCTCGCTGCCCAGCCGGGTCTGCATGGTTTCCGGCAAGAGCGGCGTGAAATCACCGGAAGACGTGTTCAAGCGTGAGGTGATCGTGGGCGGGTCCGGGGCCGGCTCCTCCCTCAGCATCGTGCCGACGGCGCTCAACAACCTCCTCGGCACCAAGTTCAAGCTGGTGGAAGGCTATCAGGGCTCCGCCGATGCCATGCTCGCGCTCGAGCGCGGGGAGGTCGAAGGGATCTGCCACACCCACGGCGTGTTCCAGAGCCACCATGCGCAGATGGTGAAGGAAGGCAAGTTGAAGATCCTCTTCCATGTCGAAGAGGCGGACTTCCACGAGGACCCCAGCGTGCCCTCGATTTACAACTTCGCGCAGACCGAGAAGCAGAAACAGATGCTCCGCTTCCTCTTCTCCTCGACCGAATTCGGCCGGCCCTATGTCGCGCCGCCCGGCACGCCGCCGGACCGCGTCGCCGCCCTGCGCAAAGCCTTCGCCGCCGCCCTGAAGGATCCGGCGCTGATCGAAGAGGCCAGGAAGAGCGCGGTCGACATGACCTATCGGCCGCCGGAGGAATTGGAGAAGCTGGTCGGCGCGCTCTATGCGACGCCAAAGGACGCCATCGCGGAGCTGGAAAAGATCGTGCCAGCCTCCGGGCTGCAGTGAGGCAGCGCCACTTCGACTTCAAGCAAGAGGGGAAAATGCAGAAAGCCAAGCGACAGAACTACCACGCGAGAAAAGACGACCTGCCGGTCCGCACCGCGGCGCCTTCCGCCGCCGCACACAAAGGCGTCGTGATGTCCACCCAGCGCATCCACGGCATCGACAACAGCATCATGTTCGCCGAGCGAGGGCCGGGCTACCACACCAAGCCGCACCGGCATGAATGCGAGCAGATCAATTACATCGTTGAAGGCGAGATGTGGTTCTTCGTCGAGGGCCAGGGCTATCACTGCAAGAAGGGTGACCTGATGCGGATCCCGGCCAACCGGGTGCACTGGGCCTTCAACTGTTCCGACCAGCACACCACGATTGTCGAGTTGCACTCGCCCTGCCTGATCGGCAACAATGCCGAAGCGCGCAAGACGGCGGTCTCGCTGCTGGGCGACGACGAAAAGATGGAAGACGTCAAATACGTCGTGAATATCGTCGTCGATTTCGACCCGGACTGGGTCGCGCAGTGCGAGCGGGAGGCGATCGGCGATGCCGTGCTGAAATGGCCGGCGGCGGAGCGGAAGGCGAGCTAACTGCTACTTGCCCTCCACCGCCTGCGGGCTACCTGTCGGGCCGTCAGGGCAGCCGGATGCGGTAGATGAAGCGGTCGCTGCGGCCGACGGTGCGGCGCAGCTCGATGATGCGGCCGCCATGGGTAAAGGCCGTGCGGTCGATCAGGATCACCGGCGCGCCTTCGCGCAGATTGAGCAGCTTGGCCTCCGGCCCGTGCACGGCGTCGGCGCGCAACACCTCGTCGGCACTTACCACATGGATGCCGAAATGCTTTTCCAGCGCGCGATAAAGCCGGTCCTGGTCCAGCGGCACCTTTTCCAGATTGGGAACGAGGTCGCAGGGCAGGTGCGAGTCATAGATACAGATCGGCACGTCGTCCTGCACCAGCATGCGGCGCAGGAACAGCACCGGCGCGTCATGCGCGACCTGCAAACCCTCGGTGATCGCGCGCGGCGCCGAGCGCAAGACGCGCGTCTCCACCACGCGGATGCTCGGGTCGAGGTTTTCGCCCGAGGGCGCATCGCGGAAACGGAAGAAGCGCGCGAAGCTGCGGCTGCCGTCGAGCCGCGCCACGAAGGTCCCCTTCCCTGCCCGCCGGATGATGAGGCCGTCACGCGCGAGGCTAAGCAACGCCTGCTTCACCGTCCCGGCGCTGACGCCGAATTGCTCGCCCAACTCCGGCTCCGTCGGCAGCAGGTCGCCGGGCTTCCAGAAGCCGCGGACGATCTGCTGTTTCAGCTGCTCGCGCACTTTCTGGTAAAGCGGCCGAGTGGCGCTTTTCGCAGTGGCCGGCTTTCCGAGCAGAAGGTTGTCGATCTCGTCCATGTTATCCGCCATTCGATTCCCGCGCTCTCAGGCTGCCGCCGCTTGCGCGATCACGCTCGCATCGGGGAGCCGCTCACAGTCACGGCACAGTTCCAGCAGCCGCTCGATTTTCTGCGTCGGCAACACGCCGTCGCACAAGCCGCGAAATTTCTCATCAAGATCGGCGTCGCTCATCGGATTCACGAGACTGCCGACGGCGTGTTCGACGCGGGTTTTCAGCTCTCGCCCGTCGGCCAGCTTGATGCTCACCTCGGCCTGGTCCTTGGCAAGCCCCGCATCCGTCTTTGCGGTGACACGCGCGCGCAACGCGGCCAGTGCCGGATCGAGCACATAGGCATCCTCGAACCGGCGCGGATCGGCGTCGCCATGGAGCAGCGCGAGCGCGACGCCATGATAGACGCTGAACTTTGATTCAAGCCCGGTGCGTGGATCGCGCTTGCCGGCAAGCGTCAGCGTGGGCGGGCTGACCAGAAGATGCACACGGTCAACTTGTTCAGCCGTAAACCCATGCAAATTGCGCAGCCGCAGTGCGCCGTCGATCGCCGCATGCAAGACGATGGCGCAGGCGAATGGCTTGTAGATGTTGTGCATGATCTCGAAGTGCTCACCCAGGCCCTGCAAAATCTCCCGTTCCGCGGGACGGCCTGTCATCACCATCGCCAGGCCCTTGTCGCCCTCAATCGCTTGTTCCGCGCTGTCAAAGCCGCGCGCGGCCAAGAGCGCAGCGAGATAGCCATTCTGCGCAGTCCGGCCGGGCGTGAAGCTCTTGCACATGGTGCCGTACATTTCGCGCAAGCCGCCCGCCTGCGTCGCGGCGATACCGAAGGCGGCCGTCATTTTATCCTCGTTTAGCCCGAGCAGACGGCCGACCCCGGCAGCGGCCCCGATACCGCCGGTAGCGCCGGTGACATGCCATCCCGGGTTTTGCTCGCCAAAGATTCCGTTGGCGAGACGGCAAGCGATCTCCACGGCGAGGATATAGGCATGCAGGAATTCACCCCCGGGCACCGAGCGCGAGGTCATGAAGGCGAGCAGCGGGGGCAGCACCGGCCCGCTCGGATGAATATTGGTGCGCTTGAACTGAGTGGCGTCGAAGTCGAGCACGGCCGAGCTGATGCCGTTGATCAGCGCGGCATTCATGGCGTCGAGCCGCTCGCTGCGGCCGAGCACCACCGCCTCGCCGCTCAGGCCAAGATCCCGCAGCGCCGCCAGCGCAGCTTCAACCGTTTCATGACGCGAGCCGGCCACCGAACAGCCCATGAAGTTGATTAGGGAACGCACGCCTTCGTGGCGGACTTCCGCGGGAATATCTTCGAAGCGGCTGCCCACGACATATTTCGCAAGCCCGCGCGTGATGTCGGCATCACTGACGTGTGCGTTCTGCTCATGTTTCGCCGCTTTGGTCATCACGTCACGCACGTCCCCTTGCCTCTCAGTTCAGCGGCCAAGGCAAATCCAGTGTCTGCAAGAATCCAGCGATGTAGGTTATGCCAAGCCAAAAACTGAGGCCTGCGAGCAGGACGAACACAGAGCCCGCACTTATCGCGCATGTGAGATGGCTGGCCTGCGCCTTCCGCCACATGAACACGTAGACGAACGCCGCCGATCCCAGCGTGAAGCCGAGAAGTGAAATAACGCCGACATAACCGACCAGCCAAAGCATGAAGTATTCATTGCTGTCCTGTTCGATGCCTTCGCTGAACTCCTCACGCTCCGAATCGTAGAACACAGTGTTCGGCGACTTCGAACTCAGCAGGAGGAAGCCGACGGGTGCGAGCAGCAGCAGCGTCGCGATCGCCACCGAGCGCGGGAACAGCGCGGCTGCGAACGTCCACTCAAAACTCTCGAAGAGAGCGTATCCCGTCGCAAGGAAAAGAACAGCGAAGAACAAGACCTGCGGAAGCCGGCCGACATGCGAGTGCACGCCGTCCGCCGCCAGTACGCGGCCGTGTTCGCGGAACCACAGCGCAGTGCCAAGCGAGACCACGACAATCAGCAGCAGAATGATCGCCACCGGCCGGGTCAGGAACGACCACTGGTAGATCTGGACAACGCGATAGATGCCGTTTTCCAGCTGCGTGGACAACACGAAGCCGATCATGAATGCCGGCCGTGGCCAGCCGAAGCGCTTCAGATAAACTCCCAGCGCCCCGATGATCATCACAGCAACGAGGTCGTACCAGCTCCGCGTCGACTGGGCCGCGGCAAAGAAGATGATGACGAACATGAACGGCGCGATGACCGTTGACGGCACAGTGGTGAGTCTGGCGATCGGCTGCGAGATCAAAACGCAAATGCCGGCGCCGATCACGTTGGCGATGGCGAGTGACCAGATGATGGTGTAGGTCAGGCTCAGGTTGTTGGTGACCATCTCGAGGCCGGGCTTCATTCCGATCAGGATGAACCCGGAGAGCAGCAGCGCCATGCTGGCGCCCGCCGGAATGCCGAACAGCAATGTCGGAATGAGATGCCCGCCGTCCTGCGCATTGTTCGCGGACTCCGGAGCCAGCACGCCCCGCACATCGCCCTTGCCGAACTGCGACTTGTCCTTCGCGGTCTGGATCGCATGGCTATAGGCCATCCAGTTGATCACCGAGCCCCCGAGGCCGGGCATGGCGCCGACGACGACGCCGATGGAAGAGCAGCGCAATACAAGGCCCCAGTGGCGGAACGTGTCCTTCACGCCTTCGAGCCAGCCGCTACCAATGCTGACGCCGGTCTTCGAGATGCTGGATTGCCGGCGCACCAGGTCGACGATTTCGGGGATGGCGAACAGGCCGAGCGCGATGATCGGCAGCGGCGGTCCGTCGAGCAGGTAGGCGAGATCGCCGGTGAGCCGTTGGGTGCCGGAGGTAGGCGCCGTGCCGATCATGCCGGCCAGCAGGCCAAGCCCGCAGGTTGCGAGCCCTTTAAGCGGGTTAGGGCCGCCGAGGGTGCCGACCATCGTCAGCGCCAGGAGAACCAGCAGGAGCTGCTCGCCGAAGCCTATCATCAGCAGGATCGGCTTGGCCGCGACTACGGCGAAGGTGAGGATCAGCGCCCCGAACAGCCCGCCGACCAGGGAAGACGTGAAGGCCGCCGACAGGGCCCGCGCCGCTTCGCCGCGCTTGGACATCGGGAAGCCGTCGAGCACGGTCGCCTGCGAGCTGTTGCCGCCGGGAATCCCCATCAGCACGGAGGAGAATGTGTCGGCGGTGGGCGTGACAGCCATCATCCCGATCATCATCGGCAGCGCGAGGGATGGCGGCATGCCGAACAGAAAGGGCAGCAGAACCGCCATGCCGGCGGCGCCGCCCAGTGCAGGCAGGATGCCGAAGACCAGTCCGAGCAGGACGCCGAGCAGGAGGTAGACGAGGTGCCAGCCGCTCAAGAGCTGGACGAACGCCGTCAGGATGATGTCGAACACGCGGCCCCACTCGTCTGGCGAGACGCATCACGGCTGTGTTGCAGCCGTGATGCCCTTTACTGCCGTTTCTTTTTTATGATGGCTTGAAGCCGTACTTGGTCGAGAGGAAATTGAGCAGCCACTTGTTGGTTTCCGGCGACAGATCGACCGCCTGCTTGATGGCGAAGTCTGCATCCTTGCCGAACAGCTGCGGGTAATCGCCAACCTCTTCGCCGGCTGCTTTCTTGAAGTCCGGATCGTCAAGCGTCTTCTTCATCGCAGCAACATAGGCGTCGCGGATGTCGTCGGGAGTGCCGGGCGGAAGCGCAAAGCCCTTGGACGAGGCGACGCCGAGGTTCACGAAGCTCTTGTAAGCCTCGAACAGCGGGCCGGTGGGAGCCTTGCCGTTGAGCTTCTCGTAAAGCTCGCTGGCGGTCATCAGTTTCGGGAAGGTCGGGTCACGGATAATATCTTCGCCCTTCGGATAGCCGAGGGTGAACAGCGGCACGATCATGCCGTCTTTCTGCATCTTCTCGCCGTTCGCGAGATAGGTCTCAGCCGTGTCGTGGTTGAGCTCGATCTCATTCCGCATCATCGCCTGGCGAACCTCGCCGCGCGCCAAGCCAAACACGGTGTCGACATTCATGCCGAGCAGTTCGAAAGCCAGGATGACGCGCAGTTCGCCGGCGTCCGGTTGCTTAGAGCCGTATTTCAGTTTCTGCTTGCGCAGCGTCTGGATGTCGGCAACCGGATCCTTGCCGGTGACGCCGGTCTTGGTGATCGCATAGGCGACCGTGCCTTGCGGCGAAACAATGAAATGCCGCCACTTGAGCACGTCGAATTCGCGCTTTTTGCCGGCAAGCAATTGTGCAACCAGCGTCGAGCTCGATGTCCCGACAATGGTCAGGCCATCAGGCTTGGCCTGTTTGTCGAAATAGTTCGAACCCATGATGGAGCCGCCGCCCGGCATATTGCGGATGACGACCGTGGGCTGGCCCGGCAGATGTTTGCGCAGATACGGAACGAACAGGCGCGCATACAAATCGGTCCCGCCGCCTTCGGTATAAGGCACGATCACGTTCACGGTCTTGCCGGCGAAAGTGACGTCGGCTGCGCTGCTACCCATCGTGAAGGTGGCGACCATCGCCGCCGTGGCAGCAAGCGTTCTTGCCCATCTGTTGGCAGTCATTTCAAATTGCTCCCTGAGAACGATTTATTTTCGGAATTGCTCACGGCTTGTTGCCGTGCGGTCGGCAAACATCAGCTCTTTGCAGCCGGATAGCTGGCTTCCGCAGCTTCCGCGCCTTCGGCCTTGTTGTAGTCCTGATCCATCGCACCGCCGCCCGCCGGGCTCTTCACGGTGAAGAAGGTCGCCGGCCCGTTGACGGGGCGGCTGCGATGCTTCACGTGGCGAGGGATGTGCACGATCGTGCCGGGGCCGACGATGCGATCCTCGTCGCCGAGGATGAAATGCATCTGGCCTTCCAGAATCAGCGTCCACTGTTCTTCATTGGGATGCTCGTGCAGCGCCGGGCCCTTGCCTTCCGGCTTGGTCACCACTGCCACCTTCATGAATTCCCCGACCGCGGAATGCACCGACACGGTGGGTTTCCCTTTTGCGCGCCTTCGCGCATGTCGTCGAGCGTATAGAAGGGCATTGGGCTCTATCCTCCGCAGGCAGTCTATCATTGCGCCCATTGGTCGGGCGCGAGGCTTTCCGATTACCGGCCAACCTGCCAGCCGTCCCCGTCGCGGTCAATATGTTTAAATATTTGAATTTGTTAGAAAGGCCCGAAAAAAGGGCTTTTTCACAGCCCAGAGACGCCACCGGGCGCCTGAGGGCCTAGCCGGCTTCGGAGCCAACGGGCTTTCATTATGCCGGGACCGACGATAGGAACGCCTGTCGCCTTTCAACCGCGAGCCAAAACATGCGCATCGTTCTCCTGGAATCCGGCGGCAGGTTCGCCGGGCTCGAAGACGCCCTGAAGGCTTTTCCGGGAACCGAACTGCACCGCGCGAGCGAACCGGCAGCCATCGCCGCCGCGCTGCCGGAAGCGGAAATCCTCATCGCCAGCAACCGGCTCTATACCGCCGAGAATGCCGCAGCCATTCGTGCCAACGCCAAATCGCTGCGCTGGATCCAGTTCAGCACATCGGGGATCGACGGCGCGGCCGCGCAAGGGCTGCCCTCCGGCGTAATCGTCACCAATGCGTCCGGCCTGCGCGCCTTCGCGGTGGCCGAGCATGCCATCGGCTTGATGTTCGGCCTCGTGCGCCAGCTTGGCGCAGTGGAGCGGGCCAAGCAGGACAAGGTCTGGCGGCGCGATGAAATCGCGCCCACGACCGATAACCTTTCCGGCAAGCACCTTGTGTTGGTCGGTCTCGGGGCGATCGGCCAGGAGATCGCGCGCAAGGCCAAGGCCTTCGATATGACGGTGACGGGGATTTCCCGCACGACGGACGCCATTGCGAATGTCGATCGCATCCGTCCGCGCAATGAGCTGCAGGCCGCCGCGGCGCATGCCGACATCGTCTGCCTGGCCGCCATCTCCGACGCCGAGACGGAAAAGATTTTGAGCCGTGCGGTGATCGGCGCGATGAAGCCGACCGCCTATGTCATCAACATCGCGCGCGGCCAGATGATCGACGAGCCGGCGCTGATCGAGGCCCTGCAGACCGGCAAGATTGCCGGCGCAGGTTTGGACGTGGCGGCGAAGGAACCATTGCCGGCCGATCACCCCTTCTGGACGCTGCCGAATGTGCTGATCACGCCGCATATCGGCGGCGCGGGCGGACCCGGCCACAGCGACGGATTCACCAGGATCTTCATCGACAACCTGCGGCGCTGGGTGGAGAAGAAGCCGCTGGCGAAAGTGGTGGTGGAGAAGACGCCGTGACGATGCGCCACCACCTTATCTCCTCATGGTGAGGAGCATCGCGCAGCGATGCGTCTCGAACCATTGAGGCCACCACTTTGCAGCCCATCCTTCGAGACGCCCGCCGCGCGGGCTCCTCAGGATGAGGTGGTTTTTTAGCGCTAGCCCGGCGTGAATTTCGGCACGGCCACGCCGTCGGTGACATCGTCGAACACCACCCGCACCGGCATCTCGCAGGCCACCTTCTCCACCGGCACGCCAACGATATTGGTGAGCAGCCGCGGGCCTTCCGCAAGCTCCACCAGCGCCACGACATAGGGCACCTCGCCTTCGAAGGCGGGATGATAGACGCGGTGGAAGGTAACGAAGCTGAAGACCTTGCCGCGCCCCGAGACCGGCGTGAAGGCGAAATCGGCCGCCAGGCAATGCGGACAGCTTTGCGAGGGCGGAAACCAGAATTCGCCGCAGGCATTGCAGCGCGGCAGCTCCAGCCGGTGCTGCCCGGCGGCTTTCCAATAAGGCATCGACTCCGGCGCGGGATGCGGGACCGGCTTTTCCTTGCTCATCATGCCCGCCCCAGAATGAGCGTGGAGTGGCAGACCTGGTTGCCGCCATGGCCCGAGATCAGCGCGATCTCCGCGTCCTTCACCTGCCGCTCGGCCGGATAGGTATGGCGCATCTGGCGCACGCCCTCGACCACCTGCAGCATGCCCTCCGCATGCGCCTCGGAAAGCTGGCCGCCCGAGGTATTGGTCGGCAGCCGGCCATCGATGCGCAGCGCGCCGGACGCCGCGAAGGGACCGCCCTCGCCTTTCTTGCAGAAGCCGTAATCCTCCAGCTGCGCGACCACCATGTAGGTGAAGCAATCATAAAGCTGCGCACAGCTCACCTCGGCCGGGCCGATGCCGGCCATCCTGTAGGCCGCCTCGCCGCTCTCTTTCGCCGCCGTCACCACCATATTGTCGCCGGAGAACCAGCCGGTGAGATTGTTGTAAGAGCCGAAACCCCTTGATCGAGACCGGCGGCTGGCGCAGGTCGCGCGCGCGTTCGCGGCTGGTGACGATCACCGCGCCGGCGGCGTCGCTGCGCAGGCTGCAGTCGAACAGCCCGAAAGGCGCAACGATCGGCGGCGCCTCGTGGTATGTCGCGATCGACAGCGGCTTCTTCATCTGGGCGTCGGGATTGCGCAGCGCGTGCTCGCGGAAGGCGACGGCCACCTCGCCGAAATGCTCGCGCGTTGTGCCGTAGAGATGCATGTGGCGCGTGGCGCCGAAGGCATGCGCCGCCACCGCGCCGAAATACCCATATTCCGGCCCGAATTCCTGCGCGCGCAGGCTTTCCGGCCGCGTCTCGTTGCGCACGCGCGCTTCTTCCGACGAATGCGTGCGCGACCAGGCATCGCGGCCATAACCGCAGATCACCGTACTGGCGAGGCCGGCCTTGATCGCCATGCTTGCCAGCGCCACCGACATGATCTGGCTGGCGCCGCCATTATCGAGCGTCGTTGAGAAGCGCGCGTTGATGCCGAGCCGCTCGCCGACGCGCTGATGGTGGCAATAGGACTCGTCCGGCCCGCGGCAGACGATGCCGTCGATATCGGAGACCTTCAGCCCGGCGTCGGCGACGGCATTGCGCATCGCCTCCACCAGCAGATCGAGGCTCGAGACCCCGGGCACGCGGCCGAGCCGGCTGTTGCCGGCGCCGACAATCGCGCAGACATCGCGCAGCTCGCGGGAAGGTTCGATCATGACAGTCACTTTGCCATTTCGCGCAGCCGGGCGGCGATCTCCGGCGGCGCAGCATAGACGCGGTCCAGCAGCGCGTTGATGGCGGCGCCGCTGACCGGATCGATCTCCATCTTTTGCGTTTTGGCATCGGCCAGCAGCTCCGGATCCTTCACCGCGGCGTCGAAAGCCTCGCGCAACAGCTTCACCCGTTCGGCCGGCACCCCGGGCGGCAGTACGAAAGGCCGTCCCATGACCTGTTCGGCGAAGGCGACTTCGAACAACTGCTTGCCTTCGGCGGTCGGCATGATGTCGATGGCGGTCGGGACGTCGGGATATTCCGGGTCGCGCGCCATCCCCATCTGCAGGACCACCTTGGCGGCCCCGGCTTGCAGCATCGGCGCGATGCGCGCGCGGAACGCCGCCGAGGAGCCGCCGGATACATGACCGTCGACCTCCTTGCGCTCGAGCGCGAGCAGCGATTCCTGCGAGCCGCCATAGCCCTCGACCACCTTGATCTTGGTGCCATAGAGCAGGTTGAGCATGCGCGGATAGATCGAGGTCGGAGCGTTGCGCGCGGTCGAGCTTGCCGTCACCTCGATGCGCTTGAGATCGTCGATGGATTTTGCGCCCTTCTCGGTCCGCAGCACGAATAGTCCGATTTCCTGCTGCGGCGAGCCGAGCCAATGAAATTTTCGCGCATCGAACTGAACCGAGGCATTGCCCGGATCGTAGAAGTGCATCAGTCCGTTGTTGCGGGACAGGCCGCCGATGACCGAGCCGTCCTGCGCCGCGACGTTGTAGAGGAAATTCGCCGCCCGGATGCCGTCGGCGCCGCTCATGTTCTGCACGGTGATGGTCGGGTTGCCCGGAATGAAGCGCGGCAGGTGCCTGGCGAGCAGCCGCGCATATTGATCGTAGCCGCCGCCGACCGAGGCGGAGGTGATCAGCGTCATCTGCTTGCCGCGATAGAATTCGGCGGGAGCCTGCGCTTGCGCGCCCGTCGCCGCCAACACAGACCCGGCCAGCAGAAACGATCCGGCTGAGCATCGTTTACCTCCGTTTTCCGAGTATCTCGTCGTTATGCTCGCCGAGATCGGGCGCCGCCGCGCGGATCTCCACCGGCGTATCGGACAGCCGGATCGCGTTGCGCACCAGGCTGACCGTGCCGAGATGCCGGTGCGGCACGTCCTTGCGCATGCTCGAGATGCTTGACCTGCGGGTCCTCGAAGACCTCGCCCAGCGTATTGATGCCCGAGCAAGGCACATCCTGCTCCAGCAGCTTTTGCAGCCACATCTCGCGCGGACCGGTCTTGAACACCGCCTTCATCTCAGCCGCCAGCGCTTCATGATTTATCGCGCCGCCCGTCGCGGGTGGCGAAGCGCTCGTCGGCGATCCATTCCGGCTTGCCGGCCGCACGCGCCATGCCTTCAAAAAATTTCTGCGGCGAGGACAGATGAATGATGAAAGGCAAGCCGTCGCTCGGCCACAAAAGCGTAAACAGAAGCCTCGCGCGTGCGCGTGGAGCGCCCGGGCACCTTGGCATTTTCAAAATAGCGTGCGGCGTTTTCGCCGCAGAAGGAAAGGCTGGCTTCCAGCAGCGAGGTATCGACGCGCTGGCCGTTGCCGGTGCGCCCGCGCGCCACCAATGCGGCCAGCACGCCGTTGCACGCCACCATGCCGGAGAGATGGTCGGAGAGCGAAATGCCGGTCGGACGCGGGTCGTCCATATCGGTCACAAGGCTCAGAAGCCCGCTCATCGCCTGACCGACGGTGTCGTAGCCCGGCCGCGATGCGTAAGGGCCGTCGGAGCCGAAGCCGGTGATGGAGCACCAGATCAGCCCTGGATTGTCCTTTGACGCCTGTTCGTAGGTCAGCCCGATGCGGTCGAGCGTGCCGGGGCGAAAATTCTCGATCAGCACGTCTGCGCTGCGCAGCAGATCGCGCACGGCGGCGAGCCCCTTGGCATCTTTCAGATCGATCGTGACGCTTTTCTTGTTGCGGTTTACCGAGCCAAAGGGTGGTGAGTATTCGACGCGGCCCCAGCCGCGGAACGGATCGCCCTTGTCGGGCGCTTCGATCTTTATGATTTCCGCGCCCAGATCGCCCAGCAGCATTCCGGCATAGGGCCCGGAAACAAAGCTCGCGATTTCGATGACGCGTATTCCCTCGAGCGCCCCGGCCATTCTCCCCCCGTTCGATTGCGTTCAGTGTTTTTCTTTTCCGTCCACGGCCAGCACATGACGCCCATAATTGGCGGCGGCCGAGTCCCATCCGAGCGAATGGTGCGCCGCAGCCGCAAGGCAATCGCGCAACATGCGCTGCATCACGTTGTCGGAATAGAGCGCGCGGCCACCGGCGGCATTGAACAGCTTCTGCACGGCTGCAATCGACAGCTGCGCGGCATACGCGGCGTTGCGCTTGCCCCGCAGGTTGAGGGTCTTGGGAATGGGCTCGCCCCGTTCCAGCAGCCGCATGGTCTCGCGCAGCGGGTCCATCAGCATGACGCTTGCAGCTTCGATTTCGGAGGCCGCAATGCCGATGCCCATCTGCGTACCCATCTCCTCGGCTACCACGGTGGTACGGGATTTCCGCGGGGCGGTGTATTTGATGTATTCCTCGATGAAGCCTTCCGCGATGCCGACCGCCACCGCCGCGTAACTGGCCGACGACACCCCGCCGCGCGGCAGATGAAAGACCGAGGCCTGATATAGCGCCGACCCGGCTTCGTCATCTTCCTTGCTCAGGATCCGGTGTGCCGGAACGAAGGCGCCGTTGACTTCGAAGGTTTTGCTGCC
The DNA here is from genome assembly GCA_963802475.1 of uncultured Alphaproteobacteria bacterium. Classification (GTDB taxonomy): domain Bacteria; phylum Pseudomonadota; class Alphaproteobacteria; order Rhizobiales; family Xanthobacteraceae; genus CANKHA01. Next base: position 25,909 of record CAWDIZ010000004.1, on the reverse strand, counting down.
GGTTCCGGCGAGCCCGACGACATGCCAGTCATCGATCACCTTGACGTCCTTCTTCGGTATCAGCACCGAGACGGTCTGTTTTTTCTCCCCGCGCTGCACGATAGCCGGTGGGCATTACCCAGTCGGCATGGTCGACGCCGCTGGAGAAAGGATGCCGCCCGGTCCATTTCACGCCGCCGTCTACCACCTCGCCCTTGCCGAGCGGGGCGACGGCGTTGGACAATTTCGCATTGGGATTCTCGGTCCAGACTTCCTCCTGCGCCTGCGGCGTGAAGGCAGCGAGCTTTAGCGCATTGTCCGCCAGCACCATGTAGACCCAGGCCTGAGACCCGCAGCCGTGCGCCAATGTCTTGGCCACCTCGCAGTAGACGTCATAGCCGAGTTCAAAGCCGCCGAAGCGGGCCGGCATGCAGATCCGCAGCAATTCGCTGGAAACGAAGTCGGCGATGGTCGCATCCGGGCAGCGGCGCAAGCTTTCGCATTCCGGCGCGCGCTCGCGCAGCACCGGCACCAAGGCCTCGGCCCGGCGCAGGGCCTCCTCCCGCGTGAGCGTGCTCGACCTCAATCCCCCCAACGTTTCTATGTTCACCGTTGCGTCCTTCATCCACAGCGCGCGGTATCAGGCGCCTTCCGCCGGCAGTGCCGTCCGGCCGCGGATCATATCTGAAGCTTTCTCCGCCAGCATCAGCACGCAGGCATTAATATGCGCCGAGACGATATCAGGCATGGCGGAGGCGTCCACCACCCGCAGCCCGTCGATGCCGCGCACCTTCAGCTCCGGGTCAAGCACGCTGTCCGGACCCGTCCCCATCGGGCAGGTGCCGCAGGGGTGATGCGCGGTGATCGCCGTCCCGCGTATGAAGGCATCGATCTCCGCGTCCGTTTTCACCTTTTCGCCCGGTGTTGTCTCGGTACCGCGATAGGGATCGAGCGGCTTCTGATAGGCCACCTCGCGCGCGCGCTTAAAACCTTCGCGCAGGCTCGGCAGGTCGTTCGGTGCGGAAAAGAAATTGTAATGGATGCGCATTGACGCGCGCGGGTCGGACGAGCGCAGCAGGATTTCGCCCCGGCTGTCAGGATGCAGCAGCGTCGGGCGGATGCCATAACCGTCGACATAGGGCTTCTTCAGCCACGGAAACCACAGATGCGCATGCGGTGGCAGCCCGCGGAACATGAACTCGATATCTGGCACCGCAAGCTCGGGCCGGGTCTTGATGAAGGCATGCAGACCGCCCGGCACCACAGTGCCCGGCCCGGTGCCGAAGCAATAGGCCTGGATCATGCTGCGCGCCATCCGGTCGAAGCGCATTTCGCCGTGGAAAGCGCTGAAGTCGCGCCGCGCCCAGAGCAGCAGCACGGCAAGATGATCCTGCAAATTCTTTCCCACCGGCAGGTCCGCGATGGTCTTGATGCCATTCTCGCGCAGATGCGCGGCCGGGCCGATGCCCGAGAGCATCAGAAGCTGCGGCGTATTGAAAGTACCGCCGGCGACGATCACCTCGTGCGCGGCTTTAGCGCGTTTCAGGTCGCCGCCCTGCAGATATTCCACGCCGGTGGCGCGGATGCCCTGCATCAGCAGGCGAGTCGCCTGTGCGTCGGTCTCGATGGTGAGATTTTTCCGTCTCCCGCGCGGGTTTCAGATAAGCGGCGGCGGAGGATGAGCGGCGACCGTTGCGGATCGGTGTATTGACTGCGGCCAAAGCCTTCCTGCTGTTTTGCGTTGTAATCCTCGGTGCAAGGAATGCCGGCGGCCTTGGCGGCTTCGATCCAGGCGGTGTAAAGCGGGTCCTGAGTTTTGGCGAATTCGGTTCCTATCGGCCCGTCACCGCCGCGGTACTCGTTCGCGCCGCCTTCCCATTTCTCGCCGCGCTTGAAGTAAGGCAGCACTTCCGCATAGGACCAGCCCCGCGCACCTTTCTGCGCCCAGCGGTCGTAATCACCGGCATTGCCGCGCGTATAGGCCATCACATTGATCGAGGATGATCCGCCCAGCACCTTGCCGCGGGTGGCTTCGATGCCGCGGTTGTTCAGACCCGGCTCCGGCTCGGTCTCATAGCCCCAGTCGAAGAGCCGATATTCATGCAGCTTGCCGAGTCCGATCGGGATATGGATGAGCGGCGACCAGTCGCGGCCGCCGGCTTCCAGCAGCAGCACGCGCGCAGCGCCGTCCTCGCTCAGGCGGTTCGCCAGCACGCATCCGGCCGATCCCGCGCCGACGATGATGTAATCGTAGCCCTGCTCTCTAGCCATTTCCCCGCCCGCGCCTGCAGCTCGGCCGAGGGCCGTCATGCCGATTGGCGCCGCTCTCTGTTAGTAAGGCCGAACCGAACCCTTCACCGTGGTGCGCAGCATCAACCGCCGCTGCGTGGACGGGAAATCGGTGCGCGCATGCGAGGAGCAGCGGTTGTCCCAGAGCAGGAGATCGCCCAGGCGCCATTTGTGCGTATAGACGAATTCTTTCTTCTCGGCGTGGTCGTAGACCGCGCTGAGCAGTTCGTCGCTTTCCTTCCCCGGCATGTCGACGACCTTCACGGTCATCAGGCGGTTGACGTAGACCGCCTTCTTTTTGGTGTCATCGTGCGTGCGGAACACCGGATGCACGCATTCGGCGAAAGCTTCGGTGCCCTTGTTGTCGCCTTTCTGCACCGAGCCGTAATTGTAGTGATGCAGCGCTTTGCGGCCTTCCAGCTTGCTGCGGATCGCGGGGTCGAGCGAGTCATAGGCGGCATAGCCGCTCGCGAACAGCGTGTCCCCGCCGGCATCGGGAATTTCGACCGAATAAAGCATCGTGGCCTTGCTCGGCACCTCGGCATGTATCATGTCGTGGTGGAACATCATCTCGCCGTCCGGCAGCGCGCCGATCGGCTCGCCGTTCTCGCGGATGTTGGAGATCATCATGATCCCGGGAAGCAGACGCGCCTGCCCCGGCGGGCGGTATTTCGGCGGGCGGTGCAGGTCGCCGATTTCGCCGAAATAGCCGGTGACGCGCACGAGGTCCTCCTGCTCCAGCTTCTGGCCCGGGAAGACAATCACGAGGTGGTCGAGCCAGGCCTGATAGATCGCCTTGATCGTCTCATCGTCCGGTTTGGTGCGCAGGTCGATGCCGCGCAGTTCCGCGCCGATATGTTTGGTCAGGGGAACAATCTCGAAGGCCTTATTGGTTTTCAGTTGGGTGGCGACGTTCATACCGCTTCCTTCCGCTGGTCCCGTTTGATGGCTATTGGGAGGGCTGCCGCAGAGTAAAACGGGCCTCCCGCCAGCGCAACCTTGACCCGAAATGGGATTTTGTGCGGTGCCGCAGCGCATTATTCGCCATGCGACAAAGCGGATGCTAGGCTGCGGCTTGCCATGGCTTGGGGTGCCGATGCGACAGGCAGGAATTTCGAGGCGTGGAATCGCGCGCATGCTGGCCGCGATTTTCGCGGCCTATTTTCTTGCGGCACCGCCGCTTGCCGCGCAGACCATTGTCGATGAGTGGAGCAAGGCCAAGCTTCCCGCGCCCCCGCAGCTAAAGCCCGCACAGGTGGACGCCAAGCAGGCCGCGCTCCTGGTGATGGACTTCACGATCCAGACCTGCAGCAACGAACGTCGCGCGCGTTGCGCCGCCTCGGTTCCGAAAGTCGCGAAACTGGTCGCCGAGGCGCGCGCGAAAGGCGCGCTGGTGATCTACAGCATCGCCGGCTCCGGTGCGACGCCCGCCAGTGTCCTGCCGGAGCTTGGACCCGCGCCGGGAGAGACCATCCTGCCCGCGCTCGGGCCGGACAAATTCATCGGCAGCGACTTGGAGCAAAGTTTGAAGGCAAAGATGATCAAGACCGTGATCGTGGTCGGCACGCAGGCGCAAACATCCGTGCTGCATACCGCCGGCGCCGCGGCGCTGCGCGGATTTACGGTCGTGGTGCCGGTGGACGGGATGTCGTCCGACGAGATCTTTCCGGAGTTGTACACGGCATGGCATCTGTCCACCGCCGCCCGCATCGCCGACAAGGTGACGCTGACCAAGATCGACATGATCAGCTTCTAGGGCTCTGGGCTCCTACCACTGGGCTTGTTCAAGCGGGCTTTGGGGCGCTTGCTGCGGCATAATGACCGCAAGAATTGTTGCTCCTTCAGAAAAAGAGGCTGACTATCCCCAAAGCAGAGGGAGGACGGCTATGGGCGACAAGGATCATACCTATGCATTCGGCAGGCGGCTCTTTCTCGCAGGCACGGGCGCGCTGGCGCTGATGAGCGGCAGCGGGGCCAGCGCGAGCGCACAGGAGTCGGCCGGCGGCAAGCCAGCGCCTATCCCCGGCAAGCAATTGCGCCAGATACTGGCGGAGTTTGTCGTCGCCTTCGATCTCAAGCAGGTGCCGCCGGAGATCGTCGAGCTGGCGCGCCTAGCTTTCATCGACACCGTCGGCGTGGCGGTGGCGGGCAGCCACGAGGAGGTGGCGCACATCGCCGCCGGCATGGTGAAGCTGGAAGGCACCGCGCCGCAATGCACGATCATCGGGCAATCCTTCAAGGCCTCGCCGCAGCTCGCCGCGCTGGCTAATGGCGTCTCGAGCCATGCGATGGATTACGACTTCAGTTATGTCAGCGGACAGTCCGCGGCGCCGGTCATCCCCGCGCTGCTCGCGCTCGCGGAAAGTGACGGGCGCAACGCCCGCCGAATTTCTGGGGGCCTTCATCGTCGGCTGCGAGGTTGTCGCACGCATCGGGCGGTCAACTCCGCGCATCAGCAACGGCGGCGGCTGGCAGGCAGCGGGCGTCATCGGCGGCATCGGCGCTGCGGCGGCCTGCGCCAAGCTGATGAAGCTTCCGGTCGAGCAGGTGGCGCATGCCATCGGCATCAGCGCCTCGCTGGTCTCGGGATTGCCGGCCAATTACGGCACGATGACCAAGCCGCTGCATGTCGGCAACGGCGCGCGCAACGGCGTGATGGCGGCGATGCTCGCGAGCAAGGGCTTCACGTCCAGCCCTACGGCTCTCGAAGGCGACAACGGCTATTACGCAAGCTTCGCACGCGCTCTGAAAACCGATTATGCGCCGTTCAAGGATATCGGCAGCCGTTGGGACCTGAAGGAGACCGGCTACAGCATCAAATACTACCCTTGCGGCGGCCGCGGCCACACCGCGATCGATGCCGCACTCCTGTTGCGCGACAAGGTCGGGGACGCACGAACGAGATCACCAACATCCATTGCTGGATGTCGCCCTCGAGCGCCAAACGCGTCGTCACCAAATATCCGATCGATGTCGAGTCCGCGAAGTTCTCGGCGTCCTATGTGGTCGCCTATTCGCTCCTCTACGGCGCGCCGAAGATCAAGGCCTTCACCCAGGAGGCGCTCAACGACGCGCGCATCAAGGCTTTGGCCGGGCTCGTGACGGCCAGCGCCGATCCGCAGCTGAGCGACGAATGGGGCAACCCGACCCGGGTGAAGATCACGCTCAAGGACGGCGGGACTTTCCAGGAGCAGCGCGACTATCCCGATCGGCTCGACGCAGTTGCCGTTGACCAAGGCGCAGGTCGAGGAGAAGTTCATGGACTGCGCGATGCAGACCATCAGCGAGGACGCCGCGAGGAAGCTCTTCGCCATCGCGAGCACCATCACCGACCGGCCGTCCTTCGGCGATTTCTGGTCGCTGCTCCAGGAAGGCATGAACATGTGGCCCGCCGGCTTCCCCGATAGAGCGACGGTTTAGTCGGCGTCCTTATCCGGGCGCGCCGGCCGCCGCTCCTCCTCATGTTCCGGCGCCTCCGCGCCCGGAATCACATAGCGGCCGGAGAGCCAGCGATTGAGATCGACGTCGGCACAGCGTGCCGAGCAGAAGGGCTTGAAGCGCTCCTGCACGGGTTTGCCGCAGATCGCGCACGGCCTGGAGACCGGTTTTTGAGCCTTGGCCATGTGGCGCAGATAATCCCGAAGCTTACCGGATCAAGCCGCGATCAGACGGCCAGGGCGTTGAGCCAGCCGAAACGGATCGGAAATCCTTCTCCCGACAGCAGCGAGACGGTCTCGTAAAGCGGCAGGCCCACCACATTGGTATAGGAGCCGACCATCTTGACGATGAAGGAGCCGGCGATGCCTTGCGCGGCATAGCCGCCGGCCTTGCCGCGCCATTCGCCGGAGGCGAGATAGGCCTCGATATCCTCGTCGGAAAGCCGCTTGAACCGCACGCGCGTATCGACCAGCCGCTGGCGGAACGCCTCCTTTGGCGTGACCAGGCAGACACCGGAATAGACATGGTGGTTGCGCCCCGAAAGCAAGCGCAGGCATTGCGCGGCTTCGTCCAGCAATTCTGCCTTGGGCAGGATGCGCCGGCCTACCGCGACGACGGTATCCGCCGCCAGGATGTAGGAGCCGCGTAATTCGTCATCGAGCCGCACCTGGTTGAGCGCCGCTTCCGCTTTGCCGCGCGCCAGCCGGGTGGCCAGCGTCCGCGGCAACTCCCCCTGCTTGGGCACTTCGTCGATGTCCGCAGGGCGCAGCGCATCGGGCTCGATCCCGGCCTGGTTGATCAGGCCCAGGCGGCGGGGGGAGCCTGAAGCGAGCACGAGTTTGGGCCGGCCGATCATGATGTCTCTGCCTTAACAAGCGAAGGGGAGAACCGATAGCGGAGGCGCTGGGTTTTCACAACCATGCCGCCGTACCGCTTATTCGTTCATGGCCGCCCGCGGGGCGGAAGCGGTCGAGGATGCGCTTGGCAAGCTGTTCGCGCAGTTCGCGATAGGCATCCATGCGCTGCTCGCGGCTGCCTTCGATCACCGACGGATCCGCGGTCGGCCAATATTCCACGGCTGCGTTGAGCCGGTGTGTCAGTTCCAGCGCCTTGTGATGCGCCTTGGGCGAGAGCGTGACGATCAAGTCGAAATCGAGCCCTTCCAAATCCTCCAGTTCCTCGAAGGTGACCGGCCGGTGCTCGCCGATGTCGAGTTCGATTTCGGCCATGGCCGCGACGGCAAAAGGATCGAGATCGGTCGTCTGCACGCCGGCGGAGCGGACCGGCACGTTCGGCCCGATCAGATGGCTGAAGAGGCTCGCCGCCATGGGCGAGCGCAGCGAATTCAATCCGCAGGCGAACAGCACTGAGCGCGGCGGTTTATCGTCTGCGGCCACCGCTTAGCCTCTCCAATGCAGCACGCAGATCAGCGTGAACAGCCGCCGCGCGGTATCGAAATCCACTTTCACCTTGCGCTTGAGCCGTTCCACCAGCAGCTTGGAGCCCTCGTCGTGGATCGCGCGCCGGCCCATGTCGATCGCTTCGATGCGGTCGGGCGTCGCGGTGCGGATGGCCTGATAATAGCTGTCGCAGATCATGAAATAGTCTTTCACGATCCCCCGGAACGGCGTCATCGACAGCAGATGCGCCATCACCGCCTCGCCTTTGGCGGTCTTGATGTCGAATACCAGGCGATTTTCCGCGATGCTGAGCTGCAGCGTGTAAGGCCCGCCTTTGTGGCCCTCCGGCGCAAAGCTGTTCTGTTCAATCAGATCGTAGATTGCGACCGCGCGCTCGTGCTCGACGTCCGGATTGGAGCGGCCGATCGATTTTTCGTCGAGCGTGACCTCGACCAGATAATGGGCCTTGCCTTTGGCTGGCTCGCGGCTCATCGCGGATTCAAGCGGATCGCCACCGACCGTGCATGGCCTTCCAGCCCTTCCGCTTCGCCGAGCGCAATGGCGGAGGGGGCAAGCGCCCGCAAGGACTCGGGGCTGCATTTGAGGATCGAGGTGCGCTTCATGAAATCGAGCACCCCGAGGCCGGAGGAAAAGCGCGCCGAACGCGCCGTCGGCAGCACGTGATTGGAACCCGCTACATAGTCGCCGATGGCTTCCGGCGTGTGCGCGCCGAGAAAAATCGCGCCGGCGTTGCGGATGCGCTTGGCCAATTCCTCGGCGTTGCTTGCGACGATCTCGATGTGCTCCGGCGCGACCGCATCGACCAGCGGGACGGCCTCATCGAGACTGCGCGCAAGAATGATGGCGCCGAAATCACGCCAGGACGCGCTCGCGACCGCTTCCCGCGGCAGGCGTGCAAGCTGGCGCTCCACCGCTTTCTCGACCGCATCGGCGAGAGATGCATCGTCGGTGATCAAAATGGATTGCGCGCTGACATCGTGTTCCGCCTGCGCCAAAAGATCGGCGGCGATCCAGTCGGGATGGCCGTCGCGGTCCGCCAGCACCAGCACCTCCGACGGCCCGGCGATCATGTCGATGCCGACCTTGCCGAAGACCAGGCGCTTGGCGGCCGCGACATAGGCATTGCCCGGTCCGACGATCTTGGCCACCGGCGCGATTGTTTCGGTGCCATAAGCCAGCGCCGCCACCGCCTGCGCGCCGCCGATGCGATAGACCTCATCCACTCCTGCCAGCTTCGCCGCCGCCAGGACAAGGGGATTGAGCTTGCCGTCCGGCGCGGGCACGACCATGACAAGGCGCGGCACGCCCGCAACTTTTGCCGGCACTGCATTCATCAGCACGGAAGAAGGATAGGCCGCGGTGCCGCCGGGCACGTAAAGCCCGACCGCCTCGATCGCGGTCCAGCGCGAGCCGAGCTCCACGCCGAGCGCATCGGTCGAGCGCTCGTCCTTCGGGAGCTGGCGGCGGTGATAAACCTCGATCCGTTCGCGCGCGAGTTTCAGCGCATCGAGCGCCGCCTGGCCGCATTGCGCAGCTGCACCGTCGAGTTCCGCCTGGGAAATACGCAGGCCGGTTTTCGCAAGGTCGACGCGGTCAAATCTGCTGGTCAGCTCGATCAAGGCGCGGTCGCCGCCTTGCCGCACCTCGGCGATGATGCCGCGCACGGCCTGCTCCACGTCCTCCGCCGCCTCCCGCTTGGTGTCCAGGAAGGCACGGAAACGCTGAGTAAAGTCAGCGGCTTGTGTGTCGAGACGGATGGGCATGACCTAGTCCCCGGAGCATTTTCAAGCGAAGTGGAATCCGGCCCGCGTGAAGAAAACGCTCTATTCTAATCAGTGAGAGCGCGTATGCAGATAATGCCAAGGCATACCCGGACCGCCGGTCAATGACGAGGGGGGCAGCCGCAGGTCAGCCAGTCTTCGGGAGATCGGTGGCCGGTTCGGAGGCGAGGGTTTCCGAATGCTGCGGGCAGTCGCAGGTCCAGGTCGGCCCGATATCGGCGATCTCGGCTTCCAGACATTCGACCTGCAGACGCAAGGCGGCGCCGCCATCGAAAGTCAGGATAACCTCCCCACCGGGGGCGTCGCTTTCCACGAAATCAACCGCCAATAGGTTCAGCACCGCGTTCTTATCGGCAGGATCGATACCGCGGCATTTGCAGGAATACACGCGCTCGAACCGCAGCCCGGTACGGCAACGGCGGAATTCCTTGGCCTCGTTAGCGGCCAGCCAATCGAAACGGTCGACCCCGAGCACCAGCCGCTTTTCCTTCGGCAGCCAGAAGACGTCGGAGACCTTGATCGAGGAATCCTGCAGATGCGCGGAAATGACCTCGAGGTCGTCCTTGTCCAGAGCGATGAGCTTCAGAGGTTCCATGACAATAGCGCTTTTGGGTCGTGTCATGGGTAGCTAGGAAGGCCGAAGGCGGGGTGCAAGAGCGAAAACACTATCATCATGCTCGCTTCGCTTCCTCTTTCCTCCTGTCGGGAGAGGGAAGAAAGCGCCCTACCCGCTGATGCGCTCAACGGTGGCGCCGCAGGCGACCAGCTTGTCCTCAAGCCGTTCAAAACCGCGGTCGAGGTGATAGACGCGGTTGACCATGGTCTCACCCTCGGCGGCGAGCGCCGCGATCACCAGCGAGACGGAAGCCCGCAAGTCTGTCGCCATCACCGGCGCGCCCTTGAGTGTCTCCACCCCGGCGATGGTTGCGGTCTGACCGTCGAGCTGGATCTGAGCGCCGAAGCGCACCAGTTCCTGCACATGCATGAAGCGGTTCTCGAAGATGGTCTCGGTAATGCGGGACGTGCCCTTTGCCCGGGTCATCAGCGCGATCAGCTGCGCCTGCAGATCGGTGGGAAAGCCCGGAAACGGCTCGGTGGTCACGTCCACCGGGGATATGCCGGCACCGTTGCGGCTGATGCGAACGCCCTTGTTGGAGGGTGAAACACGCGCTCCCGCCTGGGCGATGACATCGAGCGCCGATTGCAGCAGTTCGGGCCGCGCGCCTTCCAGGACAACGTCGCCGCCGGTCATCGCCGCCGCCATGGCGTAGGTGCCGGTCTCGATGCGATCGGGCAGCACGCTGTGGCGGGCGCCGTTAAGCTTCGAGACCCCCTCGATCACGATGCGCGAGGTGCCGGCGCCGGAAATATTCGCGCCCATCTTGTTGAGGCAATCGGCGACGTCGGTGATTTCCGGCTCCGGTGCGCCCGGCGTGCGCGTCGCCCTCGGGCACCGTGCAGCCGACCCAGGCGACCTCACGACCTTCGGCCCGCAGCCGGGTCACCGCCGCCGGCACCGTGGGCAGGTTGCCGCCGTGCCCGTTCACGAACACCAGCCGGTTCGCCCAGCGCGCGGCCGAGCGCCCCAGCTCGACCAGCACCGCACGGAGGGCGTCGTGGCCGATGGACAGCGTGCCCGGGAAGCCCTCGTGCTCGCCGGAAGCGCCGTAGGCCAGCGGCGGGGCCAGCAGCAGGGCCGGGTCGCCCGCCGCGGCCCGGCGGGCGACGGCCGCGGCGATCCGGGTGTCGGTGTCCAGTGGCAGGTGCGGGCCGTGCTGCTCCAGCGAGCCCACCGGGACGAGCAGCGTGCGCGGCCGGTCGTCGGCCAGCTCGGTCCAGGTGCGCTCGCCCAGCCGGACAGGTTCGAGATTCATGATCGCGAATGTGGTGCGCGGCCTCCACGGCTGCACGATCGGCACCACGTTCTCTGATCATCAGGCCGGCCGACGGGGCGGTGTCCACCTCCGCGCGCGGTCAGGCCCGGGCCGCGGCCACGCCGAGCCGGGTGTCCACCGCCGAGGAGGCCAGCGGGCTGGCGTCACATGCCGACGCGGGTGGCCGCCGCCCGATCGAGATCGGCACCGGCGACCGCCCCCGGCGCCCGTTCCGCGGCTCCGACCGGGAGTGGTCCACATCCGACCTCGGCACGGCCGCGTCGGCGTCCCGAGCGGCCAGGGCCTGCTCGCCGAACCCGCGCACGCACTCCGGGTCCGGCCCGTCCAGCGGCAACCCGGTGAAGAACTTGGCCGCCATGCACCCGCCCTGGCAGGAGTCGTAGAACCCGCAGCTGCGGCAGGCGCCACCGGTCTGCGGCCGGCGCAGCTCGGCGAACAGCGCGGAGTCCCGCCACACCCCGGCGAACCCGCCGGGCGATCGCACGTTGCCGGCCAAGAACTCCTGGTGGATGGCGAACGGGCAGGCGTAGACGTCGCCGACCGGGTCGATCAGGCAGACCACCCGGCCCGCACCGCACAGGTTGAGCCCGGGCAGCGCCTCGCCGTAGGCGGAGAGATGGAAGAACGAGTCGCCGGTGAGCACGCCGTCGCCGTGGGCGACCAGCCAGTCGTACAGCTGGCGTTGCTGCTCGGCGGTCGGGTGCAGCTCGTCCCAGACGTCGGCGCCGCGCCCGGACGGGCGCAGCCGGGTGATCCGCAGCTGGGCGGTGAACTGGTCGGCGATAGCCGCGAACTCGTCGAGCTGGTCGACGTTCTGCCGCGTCATCACCACGCTGATCTTCGGCTGGGCGAAGCCGGCCGCGGCCAGGTTCTGCAGCGCGCGGATCGCCGTGGCGTACGAGCCCGGTCCGCGCACCGCGTCGTTCACCGCGGCGGTCGCGCCGTCCAGCGAGATCTGCACGTCCACGTAGTCGGTGCGGGCGAGCTGCGCGGCGCGCTGCGCGTCCAGCTTGATGCCGTTGGTGGAGAACTTGACGCCGACGTCGTGGGCGATCGCGTAGTCGAGCAGCTCCCAGAAGTCCGAGCGCACGGTCGGTTCGCCACCGCCGATGTTCACGTAGAAGACCTGCATCCGCTGCAGCTCGTCGACCACGGCCTTGGCCTCGGCGGTGGTCAGCTCGCGCGGATCGCGCCGCCCCGAGGAGGACAGGCAGTGCACGCAGGCCAGGTTGCAGGCGTAGGTGAGCTCCCAGGTCAGGCAGATCGGCGAGTTCAGGCCGGACTGGAAGTGCTCGACCAGCTTCACGTGCCGCTCCTCGATGGTTCCGTTCGCGGCCAGGCCGGCCAGCGCGCGCAGGTAGGCGGACCGCTGGGCCGGCCTCGACGCCCGCGGCGTCGATGGCGGCGTGCACGTCAGGCGTGCTCGGCCAGCCCGCGACGACCTCGACCAGCTGCGGGGTCTTCAGGAACGACAGCCGCCGGGTACCGAAGTGGTAGAGCAGCGCCCCGAACGGCTCGGGCCGGACGGCCACGCTCGGGCTGCACCGGTGCGGCCGCCCCGGGTCGAACGCCGGACCCGGAGCCACGCCGGCTGCGCTGCGGCGCCAGTAGACACCGCACATGCCGTCGATCGACACCTCTTCGACCAGCGTCTCCTCGAGCACCGGCTCCTCGTCGGCGGGCTGGGTCTCCTGGGTGCTGGCCATCAGTACTCCTCGCTTCGGCGAATCCACGGCGAACCCGACGCTAAAGACCACCACCTCGCGAGACAAGCCTCTTCCACCTTCCGGCCGGGGCGGGGCCCGCCCGTTCGTAGGGGCCCGGTCCGGCGCCGTCGGCGCCTGCGATCGGGTACGGAACGCGCACCGGCGGTATCAGTCGGCACCACCGGGCCTCAACGATGGGCACCCGGGAGGAAAGGGCCGCCGCGGCCTCGCGGCGGCGGCAGCCGCCCGCATATCAGCTCCGGAGGTCGGAATTGGGCACGGTCGCTACGCTGCCGAACAACATCAATCTCGGTGCGCCGGCGGCGGAGCGCGACATCGAGGGCGGCCTCGAGCACTACTTCGTCGAATCCGACGCCTTTCACCGCGTGTTGAGCGGACAGACCACCGTGGTGCTCGGAAACCGCGGGGCCGGGAAGAGCGCCATCTTCCAGATGCTCGCCCGCCGCAGCCGGGCCGGCGGGGCCAGGGTGATCGAGCTCGCCCCCGACGACTACTCGTACGAGATGCTTCAGCGGTCGATGCAGAGCGAGCACGATGGCTCGTGGGCCAAGCACGGCGCGTACGCCGCCGCCTGGAAGTACACCCTGCTCGTACTGGTGATGAAGGAGCTGTGCAAGAAGCAGGTGCGCTCCAAGAACGCGTCCGAGGCGGCGATCCGCCGCTACATTCGCGACCACCACTACCAGCCGGGAATGGGCAAGCTCTGGGCCCTGGTTTCCTACCTGAAGCGACTCGAAGGCTTGAAGATCGGCAGATACGACGCCCAGGTGAAGACCCGGGAGCTGGAACGGCTGTACAAGCTGGAGGAAATCCGTTACCTGCTCCCGCATCTGGAGAAGTCACTGGAGGACCAGCGGGTCATCGTCATCATCGATGAGCTGGACAAGGGCTGGGATTCGTCCGAGGACGCGCAGGCGTTCATCGCCGGGTTGTTCCAGGCGGCGATATCGCTCAACCAGCTCTCGGCCAACCTGCGCGTCTACATCTCGCTGCGACAGGAGCTCTACGAGAACACACCGTCGCTGTACGAGGACGCGCAGAAGTACCGCGACCTGATCGAAACGGTCTCGTGGACCGAGCAGGAGCTGCACAGCCTCATCGCCCGGCGGGTCCGCTACTCGCTGCCCCGGCTCGCCGAGTCGGCGGACGACCGGTGCTGGTCGACGCTCTTCGGCGACGGCGGCGGTCGCGCCGAGTCGTTCCACTACGTCGTCGAGCGGACCCTGCTCCGACCCCGGGAAATGATCCTCTTCTGCGCACAGTGCCTGCACACGGCCGGGGCGCGCGGGACGGCGCTGCCGATCACGCACGAGACGATCGCCATGGCCGAACTCGAGTACTCCCGGGGACGGACCCACGACGTGGCCGCGGAGCAGCGCTTCCAGTACCCGGACATCCTCAGCCTCTTCGAGGCCTTCCGGGGCCAGCCCCACGTGCTGGACCGGGAGGACCTCGAGTACCTCGCTCTCGAGGTCATCTCCGGGGAGGTCGTGGTCAGCCCGCGAGCGCGGGCCTGGCTCGAGGACTACGACGAGGACACCCTGATCGAGACCCTGTGGCGGACGGGGTTCCTCAGGGCCCAGGTGATCGGCGGGCTGCGCGGAGGGCCCCGCGGCGGCAGCAGCTACGTCGGCCACCACCAGGTTCCGAATCTGAACATGCGCAACGTGCAGCGGTTCCAGATCCACCCCATGTTCCGGGCCTACCTGGGCACCCGGGAGGTGCGCGGACGGGCCGAGGGCACCCGGACCGGCTGACGGCGCCGCCGCACCGGGAGAGACTCGGTCCATGAGCACCCCGCTGCTGCACCTGGCCACGCCGGCCGAATGGCGAGACCACCGTCGGCGCGGACACATCGCCCCGCCGTCCCTGACCGAGGTCGGGTTCGTGCACCTGTCCGAGGCGGCCCAGGTGGCTCTCCCCGCCGATCGGCTGTTCGCCGGCCGCCAGGACGTGCTGCTGCTGGTGCTCGACCCGGACCGGCTCGGTGTCGAGGTGCGCTGGGAGCCGGGCGAGCACGGCGACCCGGCGGCGATGCGCTTCCCGCACGCCTACGGCCCGATCCCGCTGGACGCGGTGCGCGCGGTGCTGGAGTACCGACCCGGTGCGGACGGCCGCTTCCCCACCCCCGACCTGAGCAACTGCCAGTAGTTGGCAACAGACCGGGCTCGCCTGCCCGATCGGAGGGGGCGGCCCTGCCCCTCCTTCTGGTTTCCGCCGTCACCCGCCCGGAATGGCCCTAGCGTCGGGATCCGACCCACACACCTGCACCAGAAAGGGCTGCCATGCAGGTCGACGAACTGCTCAAGCCGTTCCCGATCAAGGAGTTCCACCCCTTCCCGCGGGGCCTGCTGGGCCCGGGGTCGCACGAGCTGATCGGTCCGGAGGCCCTCAAGCTCGGCTTCAAGAAGACGCTGATCATGACCTCCGGGCTGCGGGGCTCGGACATCGTGCACAAGATCTCCGAGTCGATGAAGTACCACGGCATCGACGTGGTGATCTACGACCAGGTGGAGTCCAACCCCAAGGACTACAACGTCATGGACGCGGTCGGGCTCTACCAGCAGAACGACTGCGACAGTTTCGTCTCCATCGGCGGCGGCTCCTCCCACGATGCCTGCAAGGGGGCCCGCGTCTCGGTCGCCCACGACGGTCGCAACGTCAACGAGTTCGAGGGCTTCAACAAGTCGGAGAACCCGAAGAACCCGCCGCACATCGCGGTGTCCACCACCGCCGGCACCGGCTCGGAGACCTCCTGGGCCTACGTCATCACCGACACCACCACCGACCCGGACAAGCCGCACAAGTACGTGGCCTTCGACGACGCCTCGGTGACCACGCTGGCCATCGACGACCCGGTGCTCTACTTCTGCTGCCCGATCGACTACACCGCGCAGTGCGGGTTCGACGTGCTCGCGCACGCCTCGGAGCCCTACGTGTCGCGGCTGAACTTCCAGACCTCGCTGGGCAACGCGCTGCACGCGATCAAGCTGACCGCGGAGAACCTGCGCCAGGCCGTCTGGAACCCGCAGGACCTGGCCGGCCGCGAGGGCATGATGTACGCCCAGTACATCGCCGCCCAGGCCTTCAACTCCGGCGGGCTGGGCATCATCCACTCGATCTCACACGCGGTGAGCGCCTTCTACGACACCCACCACGGGCTGAACAACGCGGTCGCGCTGCCCCGGGTGTGGGCGTTCAACATGCCGGTGGCCTACCGGCGATTCGCCGACATCGCCCGGCAGATGGGCGTGGACACGCACGGCATGACCGACGTGCAGGCCGCCGAGGCCGCGCTGGCCGCCGCCATCCGGCTGCTGCGCGACGTGGGTATCCCGGAACGGTTCGTGGACGTCACGCAGGACTCGTACTCGAAGAACCGGCTGGGCAAGGGCCCGACCACGTTCTACGAGGCGCCAAGGTGATCACCGGCGATGCGGCCGACGTGGACCGGATCACCAATCACGTGCTCGGTGACGCCTGCACCCCGGGCAATGCGAAGGAGTGCACCTTCGAGACGGTCCGCCCGGTGGTCGAGCACTGCATGAACGGTGACCTGGACGACCTGCTGACCTGAGCGGCAACGCCTAGCCTGGGGGCGCCGGCCGAGTCGGTCGGCGCCCTCGGGCCTCCTCGTGGTTCTCGAGAAGGAGCAGCATGACCCAGACCGACGCCGCCGCGGGGCCCGACTTCGGTTCCGTCGACGAGGTGGTCGAGCGGCTGGGCCGGCACGGCTACATCGCCGACGCCCGGCTGGCCACGACCGCCTTTCTGACCACCCGGCTGCAGAAGCCGCTGCTCATCGAGGGCCCGGCCGGCGTCGGCAAGACCGAGCTGGCCAAGGCGCTCGCCGCGGCCACCGGGCGCCGGCTGCTGCGCCTGCAGTGCTACGAGGGCCAGGACGAGACCAAGGCGCTCTACGAGTGGGACTACGGCAAGCAGCTGCTCTACACCCAGATCCTGCGCGAGAAGATCGGTCAGGTGGTGGCCGACGCGCCTGACCTGAGCGCCGCGGTCGACCGGATCGGGGCTCAGGAGAGCGTCTTCTTCTCCGAGCGGTTCCTGGCGCCGCGCCCGCTGCTGGAGTCCATCCGCTCGCCGGAGCCGGTGGTGCTGCTGATCGACGAGGTGGACCGGGCCGACGAGGCGCTGGAAGCGGTGCTGCTGGAGACGCTGGCCGAGTTCCAGGTCTCGGTGCCCGAGGTCGGGCACGTTCACCACGACGACGCCGCCCTACGTGGTGCTCACCTCGCAACAACACCCGGGACCTGTCCGCGGCGCTGAAGCGGCGCTGCCTGCACCTGTTCCTGGACTACCCGAGCGCCGAGCGCGAGCTGGAGATCGTCCGCAGCAAGCGACACCGGGCTGCCCGACGCGCTGGCCAGGCAGCTGGTGGACATCGTGCGCGGGCTGCGCGAGCTGGAGCTGCGCAAGTCGCCGTCGATCTCGGAGACGATCGACTGGGCTCGCACGCTGGCCGTGCTCGGCGTGCAGGAGCTGACCGCGACCATCCTGTCGGACACCGCCTCGGTGGTGGTCAAGTACGACAAGGACGTGCGCAAGGCGATCGGCGCGCTGCCCCGGCTGGTCGACCCGAACGCCACCGTCCCGGAGCCCGGGCACGGCCACGGGCACGGCCACGGGCATGGCCACGACGCCGACCAGCGCCACGACCCAGCCCGACCCGGCGGTCGACGACGGCGAGGTCGACGGCAGGGCCGTGCGGGCGGCCAAGGACACCCCGGGCCGGCACGGGCCCTTCTACGGCCGACCGCTCAAGCCCGCCGACGACGACTCGCCGCCGCCCGCGGCGCCCAAGGTGCCGGCCGAGCGCGGCCAGCGCAGCTTCGGCGCCGGCCTCGGCCGCAAGCGCGCGCTGTGATGCGCGAGCCGCCGTTCGAGCCGCGCTCGGCACCCGCGGAGCGCCGCGCCGATGGAGAAGGCGGTGCACCGGTTCGTGCGGCTGTTGCGGCTGCGCGGGGTGCGGATCTCGACGCCGGAGGCGCTGGATGCCATGGCCTGTGCCCGGCAGCCGGGGATGCTGCGCGACAAGGAGACGCTTGCGCGCCGCGCTGGGGGTGGCGCTGATCAAGGACCGGCGCGACGAGGAGATCTTCGACGAGATCTTCGACCAGTTCTTCGCGCTGGTGAAGGTGGGCGGCCCGGAGGTCGGGCACGGCCACGGGCACGGCCACGACGACCTGTCCGACGAGGGCGCCCTGGAGGACTTCACGCTGTCCGAGGAGCCCAGCGACACCCCGCAGCAGGGGCACAGCCACGGCAAGCCGGCCGACATCCGCGACTACTTCGACCCGGACGACCTGGCCCAGCAGTACAACCTGCACCAGGAGGCCAACAAGATCGACTTGGCCGCGATGACCGACGAGATCGTGCTGTCCAAGGACAACCAGGGCATCAGCGGCGAGGGCAACCGGGTGCAGATCGAGACCGACCGGCTGCACCACGCCGGGGTCGCCGGGCCAGATCTCCCAGACCCAGGGCACCAAGGTCGACGCCGACCTGTCCATCGCCGAGCAGGACGCGCTGCTGGGCTGGCTCAACCGACATCGACGAACAGCCGCAGGACGGCACCGAGGACGACGCGGCCGCGCTGCGCCGCCGGCTCACCGGGGTGCTGGCCGGGCTCCCCGAGGCGATCAAGAGGCACCTGGAGGCGCTGCTGGCGCTGGAGCAGCGCGTGGTGGAGGGCCACGAGCGGGCGGTGGCCGAGGTGGACCGGGTCGGCGAGCACGAGCGGATGGAGTTGGAGGAGTCGCTGCGCCGGCTGGCCCGCTCGCTGCACGGCGGGCTGACCCACAAGCGCCGGGTGGCCAGCCGCGGGCGCATCGACTCCGGCCGCACCATGCGCCGCAACATGCGCTTCGACGGCATCCCGTTCTCCCCGATCACCGTGGCCCGCGCGCGAGGACAAGCCGCGGCTGGTGATCCTCGCCGACGTGTCGCTGTCGGTGCGGGCCACCGCCCGGTTCACCCTGCACCTGGTGCACGGGCTGCAGAACCTGTTCGGTCAGGTCCGGGCGTTCGCGTTCGTGGCCGACCTGGCGGAGATCACCGACCTGTTCACCGACCACCCGGTGGAGCAGGCGCTCGGGCTGGTGTTCGGCGGCGACGTGCTGGACGTGGACGCCAACTCCGACTACGGCGCGGCGTTCGGCCGGTTCAACGAGGACTTCGGCTCCGCGGTCAACCGGCGCACCACCGTGATCGTGCTCGGCGACGGGCGGGGCAACGGCAACGACGCGAACCTGGAGGCGTTTGCCGAGATCACCCGTCGGGCCCGGGAGACGATCTGGCTGACCCCCGAACCGCGCTACTCGTGGGGCCTGGGCGGCTGCGACCTGCCGGACTACGCGGAGTACTGCAGCCGGGTGCGGGTGGTGCGCGACCTGACCGGGCTGGAGACCGCGGCCGCCAGGAGATGGCCACGGAGCTGGTCGGCCGGTGAGCCGGCTGAGCCTGGCCTCCGACGGCGCCGTGCGGCACGCGATCGGGCTGGCGGAGATCAGCAACGACCTGGCCGGCTGGATTGCCGACGACCTGGTGGCGCCGGGGCTGCTGGCGCCCGCCTGCTTCGAGTCGACCTTCGTGTCGGTTGTGCACTCGCTGGCCGCCGACCCGCAGGCCGGCGTGGGCCGCGTTCTACCGGAACACGCTGCGCGAGCTGGCCGCCGGCGGCGTGCCCGGCGGCACCAACGCCGGGATGGCGCCGGTGTACGAGCGCGCCGCCGAGCTGGCCGTCGGCGACGTCGTCGAGCTGGGCTGCTGCTTCGGTTTCCTGGCCCTGCGGCTGGCCGCGGCCGGGCACCGGGTGACCGCGGTCGATCTGTCCCCCGGCACCGTGCGGCTGCTCTCCGCCGTCACGCCGAGTCTCGGCTGGACTGTGCACGTGCTGGCCGGGGATGCGCGGGCGGTGCCGCTGGCCGACCGGTGCGCCGACACGGTGTTCGCGGTGCACCTGCTGGAGCACCTGGCGCCGGAAGCGGACGCGGTGGTCCTGGCCGAGATGCTGCGGCTGGCCCGGCGCCGGGTGGTGGTGGCGGTGCCCTTCGAGGACGTACCCGACCCGACCTGGGGTCACGTCCGCACCTTCGACGTACGCCGCGCTGACCGCCCTCGTCGCCGCCACCGGCCACCGCGGCGAGGTGGCCGACCACCACGGCGGCTGGCTGGTCGTCGACCTCGCCTAGGTCGGCGCGTGCCGGATCGGCCGGTCAGCCCGGCGCGGTCGCGTGGTGGTGCACGTACTCGGCCAGCGCGACCAGCCGGGCCAGGCGGCGCCGCTGCCCGTAGGCGGACAGCGGGGCGACCAGCTGCTCGACCACAGCCCCGGCCGGGCCGGTGAGCTGCGCCGTCATGGTCACCGTGCACGCATCTGCGCCGCGCGCGTCGATCAGGTCCTCGTAGTCCAGCCGGAACCCGCCCGCGGTGGAGCTCCACCGGATACCGCGACCGGGCTCGCACCAGGTCACGTCCATCCGGGTCGCCGGACCGAACCAGGGTTTGACCAGCCCGCTCCAGCCGGCCGCGTCGATCGTCGGCCGGTCGGTGTCGACGTGTGCGATGTGCGGGGACCACAGCCGCCACGCACGCACGTCGGTCAGCGCGACGTGCGCCACGGCGGCGGGCGCGGCGACGGACCGCTCCGTACGGATCACTGCTCCACCGTAGGCCCCAACGCGTCGAGCTGCCTGTCGTCGGGCCAGTGCAGCGCGCGCTCAGTGGACTGGGAGGCCGGCCGCCTTCCAGGCCTGGAAGCCGCCGGCCAGGTCGGTGGCGTTGCGCAGCCCGAGGTCCTGCAGCGACGCCGCGGCCAGGCTGGAGCTGTACCCCTCGGAGCAGACGACGATCCAGGTGACGTCGTGGTCGACCGCCTCCGGGATGCGCGCCGTCGACGTCGGGTCCAGCCGCCACTCCAGGTGGTTGCGCTCGATCACCAGGGCCTCGGGCAGCCCACCCTCCTGCGGCCCGCTGCCAGCCCGGCCGGGTGTCGACCAGGAGCGCGCCGCGGCGGACCAGCTCCGCGGCCCGATGCGGGTCGGGCCGCTCCAGCCGGGCCCGGGCCGCGGCCAGCAGATCGTCCACCGTGGTCATCCGACTCCTTCCGATGAGCCCGAGCCGACGAGCGCCGAGCGGGTGCGGCGCAGCCGCGCTCCGGGCCCGTCGCCGGTGATCTCGTAGTAGGACATGGCGGTCAGCGGCGGCGAGTAGGCATGCACGCTGACCGCCGGCTCGGCCGCCGGGTTGCCGACGTCGTGCACGTGCCCGAGCGGGAAGCCGGCGCTGCGCCCGGCCCGCAGCCGCCGCGGCCGCAGCCCGTTGCCGGCCCAGCGCTGCTCGACCAGGCCGCCCGACACGACGGTCAGCGCACCGAGCGATCCGCCGTGGTCGTGCAGCTCGGCGGCCTGCTCGGTGGCCCAGCTGATCAGCCAGACGTCCACGAAATCGTCCGCGCGCAGCAGCCGGTACCAGCGGCGGTCCCGGTCGATCCGCACCGGATGCCGGCCGGCCCGCACCTCGGCGGCGATCCGCCGGGTGAGGGCCACGGGTCGGGCAGCGCGAGCGGGGTCGGCGCGGACGCGCGGGCAGGTCGGGCGGCGTGCAGCAGCACGGGGGACTCCAGTGGTCACGGGGCGAGCAGACGGCGCAGGTCAGCTCGGGCAACAGCACTGGTCGAAGTGGTCCGCACGACGGCAGCCCCAGATCTCTCCGAGGATGGCGGCCGGCGGCATGCGGACATCTGAGCACAGTGGACCGGCCGTCGGCCAGTCGGGTTCCAGCGCGCGGGACGGGCCCTGCTGGTCGACGCAAATGTCCGACGGATTCAGCGGTGCGCGGCGAGCCAGTCCCGAAGGTCGGCCAGCGGGCCCGCGCGCTCCGGCTCGTGGTAGATCTCGTGCCACAGGCCCTCGGTACCAGTGCACGGTCCGATCGGGCGACCCCAGCTCGGCGGCCAGCCGACGGCTGCCGGCCGGATCGGTGAGCTCGTCGAGCAGGCCGTGCTGCAGCAGCACCGGCAGCCGCAGTTCGCGAGCCCGCCGGGCAGCACCTCGAACTGCGTGAACAGCGCCGCGGACAGCGCCAGCGTCGGGTTGCCGTGGTGCACCAGCGGATCGGCCCGGTAGTCGGCCACCACCGCCGGATCCTTGCTGATCTTCGTTGGGTCGATGCCGGCCGGACGCAGCCGGCGGGGCCAGCCGGGCCAACCCACGCAGCGCCGGCACCGCGGCCCGCGGCACCGCGGTGCTGGCCAGCGCGGGCGCGGAGAGCACCAGGCCGGCCAGCTCGCCCTGCTGCTGCAACGCGTAGGCCAGGGCGATCTGGCCGCCCATGCTGTGCCCGAGCAGGAACACCGGCAGGTCCGGGTGCCGGCCGACGGCGAGCCCGCGCATCGCGTCGACGTCCGCCAGCCAGTGGGCGTAGCGGTCCAGGTGTGCGCGCCGGCCGGAGGATCGACCGTGCCCACGCAGGTCGAGCCCGTACACCGCCCAGCCGTCCGGGAGCAGCGCGTCGACCACCGTCCGGTAGCGCCCGGAGTGCTCCCCGAGGCCGTGGCAGATCAGCACGACCCCGTTCGGCGGACGAGCCGGCAGCCAGCCCTGCCAGAACAGCCGCACCCCACCGGCGCCGTCGAGCTCGCCGTCCGCGTGCTCCGGCGGCACCGGGTGCTCGCTCAGTGCCAGCCGGCCATCCGGGGGCGGCCCGACGCCTGTTCCGGGATGGTCCCGGCGCCCGGCGCGCGTTCGGCGTCCCTCAGCTCGATGTCCCTCAGATCGATGTCCCTCAGATCGATGTCCCTTAGATCGATGTCCTGGTGCAGTTCGGACCCGTCGGCGAGGTCGATCCGCACCGCCAGCGGGGTGCACCCGGGCGCGGCCACGGACATGCCGTACGCGCCGGTGGCCAGGTCGGCCAGCCGGTACGCACCCGCGGTGTCGCTGCGGGTGCTGTCGACGACCTGACCGTCCTGCACCAGGGTGACCCGGGCCGCGACGACCGGACCGTGCCGGTCGCGCACGGCGCCGGTCAGCACCACGGAACGCGGCATGTGCAGCGTGGCCTGCACCGCACTGTCCCGGATCGCGACCGTGGCTGCGCCCGGTTGGTGGTCCGGTGCGGCCGACACGATCAGGTAGGTGCCGGGATGCGGAGCGCGCAGGCAGCCGCAGCCCTGCGCGTCGGCGTAACCGGTGGTGATGTCCTGACCCCGGTTGTCGAGCAGGCTGACCCCGGCTCCGGGCAACGGGGACCCGTCCCGCCGGGTGACCCGGAACTGGATCTGCTGCGCTGGTCCGTCCGGTTCGGACGCCGGCACTGTGTCCAGATCGAATGACGTGAGCACCGGATCGGGCTCGGCGTCCGGGTCGAGGAGGCCGAGCCGGCCGAGCAGGGCGAGGTCGATCTCGGGTGGCACCGGCTGGGCCGCACCGAGGACCGCGCCCAGGACGAACGGCGCGGCGTCCGGCCGCCTGGTCGCCGGCTCGACCGGCCGGCCCTGCTCCGCGTCGTCCGATGTGGACCCGGAGTCGGTTGCCGGCTCGACCCGGGGTGCTGCGTCGGCCTCGGTGACCGGCGGGTCGGTCGCGGTGGTCGTCGGAGCCACGTCCGGCGCCGCGTCCGCCGCGGCGTCCGAGGGCTGCACGATCGCCGCACCGGCACCGTCGACGTTGGACGTGGCGACCCACCCGGGTTCCTCGTCGCCCGGCTGGTCCGCTCGACCCGGCCCGGGTGCCTCCGGCTCCGGCCATCCGCCGGCGGCCAACCAGTGCGCCCGACCCCACGGCGTGTCGCCGGACCCGTTCAGCCTGCTCGTTCCCGACCCTCGACCGTTCCTCCGGACACCGCCCGACAGCCCGCCTACGGTTACCGGCACCGCCACCTCCGACCGGATCGCGGCCGCCGGCTCGCGGGGTGCCGGGAGCACGGGCACGCCGTCCCGTTCGGCGCGGTCTCCGCGGTCCACGCAGCTGCCTCGGCGCGCATCCGGACCAGGTCGGCGACGGTCCGCGGCCCGGGCGGCCGGACCGGAGGCCGGCGGCGGGCTCGCAGTACGGCGATCGCGACCGCGGCGACCAGTCCGACGGCCATCAGGGTGGCCGCCGTGACCAATGCCGACGCGCTCATGGCTCTCCCTCGCTGTGCCCACCCACGCCGCCGGCAGCCCCATCCCCCGGTGCTCGATCGGCGATGAGCGGCGGCGTCACCCACCGCTCGGCGCTTGCGGCAACCTAACATCGGCGACCTCGCCCATCGCGAGCAGGCAACGGATCTTGGCCCTGCTCACGAACATGATCGTTTGCCCTCCGGAGCCTCACCCCGACTCCGCGAGCCCGGCGAGGGCATGCTGTGGCTCGGCCCCGGCGAATCGGCGCACCCGGGCGGAACGGAGCGACGTGGACAGCGATCTGATCGAACTGGCCGCCGTGCACGGCGTGGTGACCCGCTACCGCGGCGACGGACGGCGGCCCGTGCACGTCGACCCGGATGTGGTGGTCCACGTGCTCGGCCTGCTCGACGTCGACGCCGTCACCCCGCGCGCCCGGCGCGCCGCGCTGGTCTCCGCCCGGACGGCCGCGGCGGCCGGCCGGCTGCCGGGCACGATCGCGGTGCGCAGCGACCGGTCCCGGCCGCTGCCCGGGCCCGGGGTGCTGGTGGGCGAGGACGGGACGCACCGCGCCGTCGACGAGATCCCGGCCGGGCTGAGCCCGGGCTGGTACCGGTTGGAGGCCGCGGAGCAGCAGGTCACGGTCGTCGTCGCCCCGCCGGCGTTGGCAGCAGCCGGCCCGGGCCTGGGGCTGGATGTTGCAGCTCTACGCCCTTCACTCGGCCGGGTCCTGGGGTATCGGCGACCTCGGCGACCTGCGCGAGTTCGCCACCTGGACCGGCACCGAGCACGGCGCCGGTGCGGTGCTGCTCAACCCGCTGCACGCCATCACCCCGGTACCGCCGGTGCAGCCGTCCCCGTACACGCCGTCCAGCCGGCGCTTCGGCACGCCGCTGGCGCTGCGGTCTGACCGACCTACCGGTCTACTCCCGCGCCGATCCGGCCACCCGCGCCGAGGTCGACGCGCTGCGCCCGGAGACCACCGGCGGCCGCATCGAGCACGACCGGGTGTGGGCGGCGAAGCGCGCCGCGGCCGAGCTGCTGTGGCGGTCCGAGGGGCGCCCCGAGCCCCGGGACGTCGGCACCGACCTGCTCGCAGTTCGCCACCTTCTGCGCGCTGGCCGAGCGCTACGGCGGTCACTGGAGCCGTTGGCCGCAATCGCTGCGCCACCCGGACGCGCCGGCGGTCGCCGCGGCCCGAGCGGAACTGGCTCCGCGGGTCGCCTTCCACGGCTGGCTGCAGCAGCAGGTGCAGCAGCAGCTCGGCGAGGTCAGGGCGGCGGCCCGGGCGGCCGGCGTCACGCGTGATCCACGACCTGGCCGTCGGCTGCGATCCGGAGGGCGCCGACGGCTGGGCGCTGCAGGACGTGCTCGCCCAGGGGGTGCACGTCGGCGCCCCGCCGGACGCGTTCAGCCAGCGGGGCCAGGACTGGGGGCTGCCGCCGTGGCGCCCGGACCGGCTGGCCGCCACCGGATACGCGGCCTACCGGGACCTGCTGCGCGCGCTGCTCCGGCAGGCCGACGGGCTGCGCATCGACCACGTCGCCGCGCTGTGGCGGCTGTGGTGGGTGCCCCCGGGCGAGTCGGCGGACCGCGGCACCTACGTGCACTACGACTCCGAGGTGATGCTCGCCGTGCTCACCCTGGAGGCGTACCGGGCCGGCGCCCTGGTCATCGGCGAGGATCTGGGCACGGTCGAGCCCGAGGTCACGGCCGGGCTGGCCGAACGGAACATGCTCGGCTCCTCGGTGCTCTGGTTCACCCGCGACTACGACGCGCCGGCCACCGACGGGCCGGCGCCGCTGCTGCCCCCGCAGAGCTGGCCGGAGGAGTCGGTGGCCACCATTTCCACCCACGACCTGCCCACCGTGCTCGGCTTCCTGCGCGGCGAGCACGTGCGGGCCCGCGCCGAGCTGGGCCTGCTCGACGACGTACCCGCGGAGGAGGCGAAGGCCGCGGCCGACCGGGCCGAGCTGGTCGAGCTGCTGCGGGCGGAGGGCCTGGTCACCGGCACCGAGCCGGGGGAGGACGAGCTGGTGCTGGCCGTGCACGCGCTGCTGGCTCGGGCCCGCTCCCGGCTGGCCCTGCTCTCGCCCTACGACATCCTCGGCGAGACCCGCCAGCCCAACCTGCCCGGCACCGTCGACGAGTACCCGAACTGGCGGCTGCCGCTACCGGTGTCGCTCGAGGAGCTGCAGCGCGATCCCCGGATCCGCGCGGTCACCGACCTCCTCCGCCGGCACCGCTGACGGCCAGG
>CAWDIZ010000003.1:0-104544 GCA_963802475.1 uncultured Alphaproteobacteria bacterium | reverse complement strand
AGAGGCCACTATGCCGGTTAAGCAACGCAAAGCGAAAGCCGAGCGCACAAGATCACTGCGGAAGCCGTCGCGGCGTGGAAGGCCGCCGATTATAGCGGCCTGCACAGAGCGCTTGGCCTGCATCCTTGGGAAGCGATCCCATTGCCGGAGAAATCACCAGCCTTGGCGTAAGCAAGAGCTGCTTCTTGATGACAGCACGTATGGATTTCGAGGACAGTTACGCCGTAGCGGTAGCGCTGCAACGCGAGCTTATCGCCGCGGCCGGTTGGCCGAACTGCCGCGCCGCGTATGCGGACAACCTGCGTGAAGCTCAGGGGCGGGCTAGGTACTGCGTCGAACAGGTTGCACATCCGGATCGGGGCGGCGGCGGCACCGGGTGCGATTTGGCCGATCAAGGCAGGCCGCACTGGAAAGCGCGTTAGACGAGGTCGCGTATCGGCAGATCTCTTGGACGAGTTGGGGCCGGCCTGATGCTTTGCTTCGACGACGACGCGGCGCTTGCCCATCTGCTGATTGCAGCGACCGCGATTCCTGTCGATGAGCGCGGACGCTGGCTTAGGAGCCTGGCCAACAAGCTGGAGCGGCAAGCAAGCAAGAAATCGAAGGCCACTGCTCGACAGCGTCTTCACAGAAGGCGGGAAGCTGCCGGCCGCGTCGTTCTGGAGGTCGAGGTCACATTCAACCCGCTCAGCGAAGCGTTGCTTGCCGATGGGCGCCTGCAAGAAAACGAAATCGATGATCCGAAGGCGGTCGCTCGCGCCTTGGAGCAGGTTATCGAATTGCTGCCCCTGCGCTGGAATGGTCACGCGTGACGGACACCATGCCTTGTGGTGTGCATCGTGGCAGTCAACAACGACCGGAGTTGATCGATGACCACCGTCCTGAGCAAAATATCGAGCGTCGGCAGCAACATTGAAACAGCAACACGCGCCGCGCGAGTTCGCGATCTACTGCAAGGCGACGTTGGCACGCGCCGCGGGATTGCCAACGGACTGCTGCCCGATCGCGTTCAGCGGCTTTCGGAACCGCGGTCACGCCTGGCTCGACCGACAGGCGCAGCTGGTCGGCGCTCTACGACACCGCCGGTCGCGCCTTTCTCGCCTCGCTCGCGAGCGCGTCGGCCTTTGATGCCGCGTTGCCGTTCATGAAATCCGTGCCGCTCGCCTCGCGCGTCGTGGCGACGACCCCCGCGGTTACCGGAGCCACCCCGAGCGAGCTCAGCGTCAAGCCGATCAGCTCGTTCACGATCGGCGCCGACGATCCGGCCTCGCAAGCCGCAGCCATCATCGTGGTGTCTAAGGAGCTCCTGCGCTTTTCCGGCCCAGGCGCTTCGCTGTTTCACAGGAGCTTCGCAACGGTGTTGTTGCCGCGACTGATGCCGCCTTTCTGGCCGAGCTTTATGCATCCGTCACGCCGACCGCTTCCGCCGGATCAACGACTGAGCGAACACATTGACCGATCTCAGCGCGCTGTTTCGGCGCTGACACTTGGCGTCGGCTCGCGGGTTTTCGTCGCGATGTGTTCCGCGATCCTCGCCGAGCTGATGACGAAAGTTTCCTGCGGCGCAGGGACGGCCTATCCAACGTTGAGCCTGCAAGGCGGCGAGTGGCTGAACGGCATCCCGGTTATCCCGACGACTTCCGTGCCGTCCGGAGCGATCATGCTTTGACGCCAGCGGCTTTGCCGGCAACGACCGAGCCGCCGGTGCCTCGCTCGATCGCGCATGGCGATGTCGTGCTGAACACCGCGCCGGATTCCCCACCGACCGCATCCACCGTGACGCAAAACCTCTGGCAATATGATCAAGTTGCTCTCTACATCGAAAGGATGTTTGGCTTCGCACAGGTCCGCGCCGGCGCGGTCAGCGCGATCAGCGGCGCGACGTATTGACGGAGCGCGCCGCCATGAGCGACGAGTTAAAGAAACCCGAATTCACAAAAGCGCAACTCGCGGAGCCGCTAAGGCTGAGTGACGTCGAACCGCTTATGGCTGGCATGGCGCCGGCAATCAAAAAGTTCGTGGATGCCGCCGTCGCACCGTTGCAGCAGCGCATCACCGAGCTCGAGGAACGGCCGACGCTAAAATACCTGGGCGTGTACGAGCAGACGCGACAATACGCCAAAGGAAATTTTGTCACGCACGATGGAAGCCTGTGGCACTGCCGCGCCGATGTAACGCGAGCTCGTCCAGGTTCGGACAGCGACTGGCAATTGGCGGCCAAGCGCGGGCAAAGGCAAGGACGCGCGCCATGACGGCATCTAGAAGCCGCACTCGTTAGCTTGCGCGAACAGTCGATCGCCCGCGGCTCGGCGGGAAGCTCGAGGACTTCGACATCGCGCTCTGCGAGGACGGTTCGATTTCGATCTGGGCGTTCTTCCACTTTGATGCGCCGCTGATGGCGAATGTCCCGGCAGCGGCTGCTGATGGCGATTTGGCCGCCTACTACCAAGCGGCAGAGCGTTATGCCGCCGAGCCGGCCTGGCTGAACTAATGGACGACCAATGTACGAAGGCGTCATAAGTCATACGTCAATTCCCGCAAATTATGGACTTGAGCTTGTCTGTTGATGAAACGCGACCGCTTCTCTTGCGTACGGTCATTCGCTTTCTGGATGAAGGCGATCAGGTTGTCCACGTCAACGCCGGGCCGCTTGCTCAGGACGCTGACGATTGTTCCCAAGGCCTTCGCAGTTGAGTTACCAACTCGGTGATGGGCACGTTGTTCTGCGTAGCAGCGTTCAGGATCCGGCTTGTCAGTTCACGGAACTCCTCCTCCGTTAGGTCACTATCGCCATACGGCTCGGGCTCTGGGAGGTCGGCCGCAATGTATGCAGCCTCGCGAACTCCCGGGCTTATCGCATCAATCAATTGATCCATGATGTACCGGAGGCTGTCTGGACCGGCGTTCGCATTCCGCCGCGCGGTCGTAGCTGCAATCTCGGCTCCAAGGGCAGTCTGGAGAGCGACTAGCACCTCGCTGCCTTGCAGCTTGCCAGTTGCCATCCGTCGCAATTGATCCGCGAGTTCGTTGATCTTCGCGCCCGTATCGGGGTCGATTGCCCGATAGGGATTTTCAGTATCCGAGGCGGACTGCGGCGAAGCCTTTCTCGACCAAATTGCCATTTCAAGTCCTCCCAAAGTTATGCGATTTCGTCCCCCAATCACCTTTCTGAACATGCGGGGTCGACGCCTGCTTACATCGTGCTTACACAGCGACCGCGTTTCGTGTCAGACCCTAGAGAAGTGCTTTATTTACTGGTGCTGCCGGACAGGATTGAACTGTCGACCTCTCCCTTACCAAGGGAGTGCTCTACCACTGAGCTACGGCAGCGAAGGAAGCGTAGGGGCTGGCCCGAAAGCGCCGGAAACTGCCACAAGGGTTCCACCTCCGCAAGGATTGAGGCCACCATTATTGGCGCCGTTTCGCCCATTTTCCCGATCCGCCGCCCTTGCGCGGCGCGGCTCGCTGCCGCTAAGGGAAAACATGACCAACCCGAGGCAGGAATTGCCGGCGCGGCCGGCGCGCAAGCAGAGCCGGTCCGAGCGTCTGGCGGCCGAGTTGCGGGCCAATCTGCGCCGGCGCAAGGCGCAGGCCCGCGCGCGGAACACGGCGGAAAAGCCCGCATCCGGCGAGAAATAGCGGCCGGGACTTGCGGACCGCGGAACCAAACCCGACTTTCGCCGTAATCGGGCCGTGTCAGTAGGCGCGCGGAGCGCGCCGCAATTGGGGTGACCATGGATCGCATTCGTATCGTCGGCGGCGCCCCCCTGATCGGCTCGATTCCGATCTCGGGAGCGAAGAATGCGGCGTTGCCGCTGATGATCGCCAGTCTGCTCACCGAGCAGACGCTGATCCTCGACAATGTCCCGCGGCTGGCCGATGTCGCGCTGTTGCAGCGCATCCTGCTCAATCACGGCGTCGACATGATGATGAGCGGCAAGCGGCCGGGCGACGCGCCCTATAACGGGCAGACTGTTCACATCTCGGCCTCGCGCATCGTCGACACCACCGCGCCCTATGAGCTGGTCTCGAAAATGCGCGCCAGCTTCTGGGTGCTCGCTCCCCTGCTGGCGCGTATGGGGCAAGCCAAGGTCTCGCTGCCGGGCGGCTGCGCCATCGGCACGCGGCCGGTCGATCTTCTGTTGCTGGCCCTCAAGCAACTGGGCGCGAGGATTGAGATCGATGCCGGCTATGTGCTGGCCTATGCGCCCGACGGGCTGCGTGGCGCGGAGATTAATTTCCCCAAGGTGACGGTCGGCGGCACGCATACCGCGCTGATGGCGGCGTCACTTGCCAGCGGCACCACGGTAATCGAGAACGCCGCGCGCGAGCCGGAAATCACTGACGTCGCCGATTGCCTCAACAAGATGGGCGCGAATATTTCCGGCGCCGGCACCTCGCGCATCGTGATCGAGGGTGTCGCGAAGCTTAACGGCGCCCGCCACAGCGTGCTGCCCGATCGCATCGAGACCGGCACCTACGCCATGGCGGCGGCGATGACCGGCGGCGATGTTGTGCTGGAAGGCGCGCGGCCCGAACTGCTGCAATCGGCGCTCGATGTCATCGCCCAGGCGGGAGCGCGTGTTTCACCCTCCAACAAGGGCGTTCGCATCAGCCGCAACGGTGCCGGCATCTCCCGGTGGATGTGACCACCGAGCCGTTTCCGGGCTTTCCCACCGATCTGCAGGCGCAGCTGATCGCGCTGATGACCCGGGCCAAGGGCACGTCCCGCATTACCGAGACCATCTTCGAGAACCGCTTCATGCATGTGCAGGAACTGGTGCGCTTCGGCGCCCAGATCCAGCTCGACGGCCAGACCGCAACCATCGCCGGGGTGGAGACGCTCAAGGGCGCGCCGGTGATGGCGACCGACTTGCGGGCTTCCGTCTCGCTGGTGATCGCGGCCTCGCGGCCGAGGGAGAGACCATGGTCAACCGCGTCTATCACCTCGACCGCGGTTTTGAACGGCTTGAGGACAAGCTGGTCGCCTGCGGCGCCACCGTTGAGCGCATCAGCGGGTAGGGCGCTTTCTTCCGTCTCTGATCCGATCTCGGGTTTACCCGAGATCGGCACTAACGGTGGCACAAGTCGGATAAATCCGACTTGTGCGGGAGAGGGAGGCGAAGCGAGCATGACGATAGTGTTTTCGCTCTTGCACCCCGCCTTCGGCCTTCCTAGCTACCCATGACACGACCCAAAAGCGCTATTGTCATGGAACCCCTGAAGCTCATCGCTCTGGATAAGGACGACCTCGAGGTTATTTCCGCACATCTGCAGGATTCCTCGATCAAGGTCTCCGACGTCTTCTGGCTGCCGAAGGAAAAGCGGCTGGTGCTCGGGGTCGACCGTTTCGACTGGCTGGCCGCCAATGAGGCCAAGGAATTCCGCCGTTGCCGTACCGGGCTGCGGTTCGAGCGCGTATATTCCTGCAAATGTCGCGGTATCGACCCTGCCGATAAGAACGCGGTGCTCAACCTATTGGCGGTTGATTTCGTGGAAAGCGACGCCCCCGGTGGGGAGGTTATCCTGACTTTCGATGGCGGCGCCGCCTTGCGTCTGCAGGTCGAATGTCTGGAAGCCGAGATCGCCGATATCGGGCCGACCTGGACCTGCGACTGCCCGCAGCATTCGGAAACCCTCGCCTCCGAACCGGCCACCGATCTCCCGAAGACTGGCTGACCTGCGGCTGCCCCCTCGTCATTGACCGGCGGTCCGGGTATGCCTTGGCATTATCTGCATACGCGCTCTCACTGATTAGAATAGAGCGTTTTCTTCACGCGGGCCGGATTCCACTTCGCTTGAAAATGCTCCGGGGACTAGGTCATGCCCATCCGTCTCGACACACAAGCCGCTGACTTTACTCAGCGTTTCCGTGCCTTCCTGGATACCAAGCGGGAGGCGGCGGAGGACGTGGAGCAGGCCGTGCGCGGCATCATCGCCGAGGTGCGGCAAGGCGGCGACCGCGCCTTGATCGAGCTGACCAGCAGATTTGACCGCGTCGACCTTGCGAAAACCGGCCTGCGTATTTCCCAGGCGGAACTCGACGGTGCAGCTGCGCAATGCGGCCAGGCGGCGCTTGATGCGCTGAAACTCGCGCGCGAACGGATCGAGGTTTATCACCGCCGCCAGCTCCCGAAGGACGAGCGCTCGACCGATGCGGTCGGCGTCGAGCTCGGCTCGCGCTGGACCGCGATCGAGGCGGCCGGGCTTTACGTGCCCGGCGGCACCGCGGCCTATCCTTCTTCCGTGCTGATGAATGCAGTGCCGGCAAAAGTTGCGGGCGTGCCGCGCCTTGTCATGGTCGTGCCCGCGCCGGACGGCAAGCTCAATCCCCTCGTCCTGGCGGCGGCGAAGCTGGCAGGAGTGGATGAGGTCTATCGCATCGGCGGAGCGCAGGCGGTGGCGGCGCTGGCTTATGGCACCGAGACAATCGCGCCGGTGGCCAAGATCGTCGGACCGGGCAATGCCTATGTCGCGGCGGCCAAGCGCCTGGTCTTCGGCAAGGTCGGCATCGACATGATCGCCGGACCGTCGGAGGTGCTGGTGCTGGCGGACCGCGACGGCCATCCCGACTGGATCGCCGCCGATCTTTTGGCGCAGGCGGAACACGATGTCAGCGCGCAATCCATTTTGATCACCGACGATGCGGCTCTCGCCGATGCGGTCGAGAAAGCGGTGGAGCGCCAGCTTGCACGCCTGCCGCGGGAAGCGGTCGCGAGCGCGTCCTGGCGTGATTTCGGCGCCATCATTCTTGCGCGCAGTCTCGATGAGGCCGTCCCGCTGGTCGATGCGGTCGCGCCGGAGCACATCGAGATCGTCGCAAGCAACGCCGAGGAACTGGCCAAGCGCATCCGCAACGCCGGCGCGATCTTTCTCGGCGCGCACACGCCGGAAGCCATCGGCGACTATGTAGCGGGTTCCAACCACGTGCTGCCGACGGCGCGTTCGGCGCGCTTTTCCTCCGGCCTCGGGGTGCTCGACTTCATGAAGCGCACCTCGATCCTCAAATGCAGCCCCGAGTCCTTGCGGGCGCTTGCCCCCTCCGCCATTGCGCTCGGCGAAGCGGAAGGGCTGGAAGGCCATGCACGGTCGGTGGCGATCCGCTTGATTCCGCGATGAGCCGCGAGCCAGCCAAAGGCAAGGCCCATTATCTGGTCGAGGTCACGCTCGACGAAAAATCGATCGGCCGATCCAATCCGGACGTCGAGCACGAGCGCGCGGTCGCAATCTACGATCTGATTGAACAGAACAGCTTTGCGCCGGAGGGCCACAAAGGCGGGCCTTACACGCTGCAGCTCAGCATCGCTGAAAATCGCCTGGTATTCGACATCAAGACCGCCAAAGGCGAGGTGGTGATGGCGCATCTGCTGTCGATGACGCCGTTCCGGGGGATCGTGAAAGACTATTTCATGATCTGCGACAGCTATTATCAGGCCATCCGCACCGCGACGCCCGACCGCATCGAAGCGATCGACATGGGCCGGCGCGCGATCCACGACGAGGGCTCCAAGCTGCTGGTGGAACGGCTCAAGCGCAAGGTGAAAGTGGATTTCGATACCGCGCGGCGGCTGTTCACGCTGATCTGCGTGCTGCATTGGAGAGGCTAAGCGGTGGCCGCAGACGATAAACCGCCGCGCTCCGTGCTGTTCGCCTGCGGATTGAATTCGCTGCGCTCGCCCATGGCGGCGAGCCTCTTCAGCCATCTGATCGGGCCGAACGTGCCGGTCCGCTCCGCCGGCGTGCAGACGACCGATCTCGATCCTTTTGCCGTCGCGGCCATGGCCGAAATCGAACTCGACATCGGCGAGCACCGGCCGGTCACCTTCGAGGAACTGGAGGATTTGGAAGGGCTCGATTTCGACTTGATCGTCACGCTCTCGCCCAAGGCGCATCACAAGGCGCTGGAACTAACACACCGGCTCAACGCAGCCGTGGAATATTGGCCGACCGCGGATCCGTCGGTGATCGAAGGCAGCCGCGAGCAGCGCATGGATGCCTATCGCGAGCTGCGCGAACAGCTTGCCAAGCGTATCCTCGACCGCTTCCGGCCCGCGGGCGGCCAGAACGAATGAACCGTACGGCGGCATGGTTGTGAAAACCCGGCGCCTCCGCTATCGGTTCTCCCCTTCGCTTGTTAAGGCAGAGACACCATGATCGGCCGGCCCAAACTCGGGCTCGATCCCGGCCTGGTTGATCAGGCCCAGGCGGCGGGGGGAGCTGAAGCGAGCACGAGTTTGGGCCGGCCGATCATGGTGTCTCTGCCTTAACAAGCGAAGGGAGAACCGATAGCGGAGGCGCCGGGTTTTCACAACCATGCCGCCGTACGGTTCATTCGTTCTGGCCGCCCGCGGGCCGGAAGCGGTCGAGGATACGCTTGGCAAGCTGTTCGCGCAGCTCGCGATAGGCATCCATGCGCTGCTCGCGGCTGCCTTCGATCACCGACGGATCCGCGGTCGGCCAATATTCCACGGCTGCGTTGAGCCGGTGTGTTAGTTCCAGCGTCTTGTGATGCGCCTTGGGCGAGAGCGTGACGATCAAGTCGAAATCGAGCCCTTCCAAATCCTCCAGTTCCTCGAAGGTGACCGGCCGGTGCTCGCCGATGTCGAGTTCGATTTCGGCCATGGCCGCGACGGCAAAAGGATCGAGATCGGTCGTCTGCACGCCGGCGGAGCGGACCGGCACGTTCGGCCCGATCAGATGGCTGAAGAGGCTCGCCGCCATGGGCGAGCGCAGCGAATTCAATCCGCAGGCGAACAGCACGGAGCGCGGCGGTTTATCGTCCTGCGGCCACCGCTTAGCCTCTCCAATGCAGCACGCAGATCAGCGTGAACAGCCGCCGCGCGGTATCGAAATCCACTTTCACCTTGCGCTTGAGCCGTTCCACCAGCAGCTTGGAGCCCTCGTCGTGGATCGCGCGCCGGCCCATGTCGATCGCTTCGATGCGCTCGGGCGTCGCGGTGCGGATGGCCTGATAATAGCTGTCGCAGATCATGAAATAGTCTTTCACGATCCCCCGGAACGGCGTCATCGACAGCAGATGCGCCATCACCACCTCGCCTTTGGCGGTCTTGATGTCGAATACCAGGCGATTTTCAGCGATGCTGAGCTGCAGCGTGTAAGGCCCGCCTTTGTGGCCCTCCGGCGCAAAGCTGTTCTGTTCAATCAGATCGTAGATTGCGACCGCGCGCTCGTGCTCGACGTCCGGATTGGATCGGCCGATCGATTTTTCGTCGAGCGTGACCTCGACCAGATAATGGGCCTTGCCTTTGGCTGGCTCGCGGCTCATCGCGGATTTAAGCGGATCGCCACCGACCGTGCATGGCCTTCCAGCCCTTCCGCTTCGCCGAGCGCAATGGCGGAGGGGGCAAGCGCCCGCAAGGACTTCGGGGCTGCATTTCAGGATCGAGGTGCGCTTCATGAAGTCGAGCACCCCGAGGCCGGAGGAAAAGCGCGCCGAACGCGCCGTCGGCAGCACGTGGTTGGAACCCGCTACATAGTCGCCGATGGCTTCCGGCGTGTGCGCGCCGAGAAAGATCGCGCCGGCGTTGCGGATGCGCTTGGCCAGTTCCTCGGCGTTGCTTGCGACGATCTCGATGTGCTCCGGCGCGACCGCATCGACCAGCGGGACGGCCTCATCGAGACTGCGCGCAAGAATGATGGCGCCGAAATCACGCCAGGACGCGCTCGCGACCGCTTCCCGCGGCAGGCGTGCAAGCTGGCGCTCCACCGCTTTCTCGACCGCATCGGCGAGAGCCGCATCGTCGGTGATCAAAATGGATTGCGCGCTGACATCGTGTTCCGCCTGCGCCAAAAGATCGGCGGCGATCCAGTCGGGATGGCCGTCGCGGTCCGCCAGCACCAGCACCTCCGACGGTCCGGCGATCATGTCGATGCCGACCTTGCCGAAGACCAGGCGCTTGGCCGCCGCGACATAGGCATTGCCCGGTCCGACGATCTTGGCCACCGGCGCGATTGTCTCGGTGCCATAAGCCAGCGCCGCCACCGCCTGCGCTCCGCCGATGCGATAGACCTCATCCACTCCTGCCAGCTTCGCCGCCGCCAGGACGAGGGGATCGAGCTTGCCGTCCGGCGCGGGCACGACCATGACAAGGCGCGGCACGCCCGCAACTTTTGCCGGCACTGCATTCATCAGCACGGAAGAAGGATAGGCCGCGGTGCCGCCGGGCACGTAAAGCCCGGCCGCCTCGATCGCGGTCCAGCGCGAGCCGAGCTCGACGCCGACCGCATCGGTCGAGCGCTCGTCCTTCGGGAGCTGGCGGCGGTGATAAACCTCGATCCGTTCGCGCGCGAGTTTCAGCGCATCAAGCGCCGCCTGGCCCGCATTGCGCAGCTGCACCGTCGAGTTCCGCCTGGGAAATACGCAGGCCGGTTTTCGCAAGGTCAACGCGGTCAAATCTGCTGGTCAGCTCGATCAAGGCGCGGTCGCCGCTCTTGCCGCACCTCGGCGATGATGCCGCGCACGGCCTGCTCCACGTCCTCGGCCGCCTCCCGCTTGGTATCCAGGAAGGCACGGAAACGCTGAGTAAAGTCAGCGGCTTGTGTGTCGAGACGGATGGGCATGACCTAGTCCCCGGAGCATTTTCAAGCGAAGTGGAATCCGGCCCGCGTGAAGAAAACGCTCTATTCTAATCAGTGAGAGTGCGTATGCAGATAATGCCAAGGCATACCCGGACCGCCGGTCAATGACGAGGGGGGCAGCCGCAGGTCAGCCAGTCTTCGGGAGATCGGTGGCCGGTTCGGAGGCGAGGGTTTCGGAATGCTGCGGGCAGTCGCAGGTCCAGGTCGGCCCGATATCGGCGATCTCGGCTTCCAGACATTCGACCTGCAGACGCAAGGCGGCGCCGCCATCGAAAGTCAGGATAACCTCCCCACCGGGGGCGTCGCTTTCCACGAAATCAACCGCCAATAGGTTGAGCACCGCGTTCTTATCGGCAGGGTCGATACCGCGACATTTGCAGGAATATACGCGCTCGAATCGCAGCCCGGTACGGCAACGGCGGAATTCCTTGGCCTCATTGGCGGCCAGCCAGTCGAAACGGTCGACCCCGAGCACCAGCCGCTTTTCCTTCGGCAGCCAGAAGACGTCGGAGACCTTGATCGAGGAATCCTGCAGATGTGCGGAAATAACCTCGAGGTCGTCCTTATCCAGAGCGATGAGCTTCAGGGGTTCCATGACAATAGCGCTTTTGGGTCGTGTCATGGGTAGCTAGGAAGGCCGAAGGCGGGGTGCAAGAGCGAAAACACTATCGTCATGCTCGCTTCGCCTCCCTCTCCCAGCACAAGTCGGATTTATCCGACTTGTGCCACCGTTAGTGCCGATCTCGGGTAAACCCGAGATCGGATCAGAGACGGAAGAAGCGCCCTACCCGCTGATGCGCTCAACGGTGGCGCCGCAGGCGACCAGCTTGTCTTCAAGCGCTCAAAACCGCGGTCGAGGTGATAGACGCGGTTGACCATGGTCTCGCCCTCGGCGGCGAGCGCCGCGATCACCAGCGAGACAGAAGCCCGCAAATCGGTCGCCATCACCTGCGCGCCCTTGAGTTTTCCACCCCGGCGATGGTTGCGGTCTGACCGTCGAGCTGGATCTGAGCGCCGAAGCGCACCAGTTCCTGCACATGCATGAAGCGGTTTTCGAAGATGGTCTCGGTAATGCGGGACGTGCCCTTGGCCCGGTCATCAGCGCGATCAGCTGCGCCTGCAGATCGGTGGGAAAGCCGGAAACGGCTCGGTGGTCACGTCCACCGGGGAGATGCCGGCACCGTTGCGGCTGATGCGAACGCCCTTGTTGGTACGGTGAAATACGCGCTCCCGCCTGGGCGATGACATCGAGCGCCGATTGCAGCAGCTCGGGCCGCGCGCCTTCAAGGACAACATTGCCGCCGGTCATCGCCGCCGCCATGGCGTAGGTGCCGGTCTCGATGCGATCGGGCATCACGCTGTGGCGCGGCGCCGTTAAGCTTCGAGACCCCCTCGATCACGATGCGCGAGGTGCCGGCGCCGGAAATATTCGCGCCCATCTTGTTGAGGCAATCGGCGACGTCGGTGATTTCCGGCTCGCGCGCGGCGTTCTCGATTACCGTGGTGCCGCTGGCAAGTGACGCCGCCATCAGCGCGGTATGCGTGCCGCCGACCGTCACCTTGGGGAAAATAATCTCGCGCGCCACGCAGCCCGTCGGGCGC
The DNA here is from genome assembly GCA_963802475.1 of uncultured Alphaproteobacteria bacterium. Taxonomy (GTDB): domain Bacteria; phylum Pseudomonadota; class Alphaproteobacteria; order Rhizobiales; family Xanthobacteraceae; genus CANKHA01. The sequence continues at coordinate 92,343 of CAWDIZ010000003.1, read as the reverse complement.
ATAGGCCATCACATAGCCGGCATCGATCTCAATCCTCGGCGCCCAGTTGCTTGAGGGCCATCAATAGAAGATCGACCGGCCGCGTGCCGATGGCACAGCCGCCGGGCAGCGAGACCTTGGCTTGCCCCATACGCGCCAGCAGGGGAGCGAGCACCCAGAAGCTGGCGCGCATTTTCGAGACCAGCTCATAGGGCGCGGTGGTGTCGACGATGCTCTAGGCCGAAATGTGAACAGTCTGCCCGTTATAGGGCGCGTCGCCCGGCCGCTTGCCGCTCATCATCATGTCGACGCCGTGATTGAGCAGGATGCGCTGCAGCAGCGCGACATCGGCCAGCCGCGGGACATTGTCGAGGATCAGCGTCTGCTCGGTGAGCAGACTGGCGATCATCAGCGGCAACGCCGCATTCTTCGCGCCCGAGATCGGAATCGAGCCGATCAGGGGCGCGCCGCCGACGATACGAATGCGATCCATGGTCACCCCAATTGTGGCGTGCTCCGCGCGCCTACTGACATGGCCCGATTACGGCGAAAGTCGGGTTTGGTTCCGCGGTCCGCAAGTCCCGGCCGCTATTTCTCGCCGGATGCGGGCTTTTCCGCCGTGTTCCGCGCGCGGGCCTGCGCCTTGCGCCGGCGCAGATTGGCCCGCAACTCGGCCGCCAGACGCTCGGACCGGCTCTGCTTGCGCGCCGGCCGCGCCGGCGATTCCTGCCTCGGGTTGGTCATGTTTTCCCTTAGCGGCAGCGAGCCGCGCCGCGCAAGGGCGGCGGATCGGGAAAATGGGCGAAACGGCGCCAATAATGGTGGCCTCAATCCTTGCGGAGGTGGGACCCTTGTGGCAGTTTCCGGCGCGTTCGGGCCAGCCCCTACGCTTCCTTCGCTGCCGTAGCTCAGTGGTAGAGCACTCCCTTGGTAAGGGAGAGGTCGACAGTTCAATCCTGTCCGGCAGCACCAGTAAATAAAGCACTTCTCTAGGGTCTGACACGAAACGCGGTCGCTGTGTAAGCACGATGTAAGCAGGCGTCGACCCCGCATGTTCGAAAGGTGATTGGGGGACGAAATCGCATAACTTTGGGAGGACTTGAAATGGCAATTTGGTCGAGAAAGGCTTCGCCGCAGTCCGCCTCGGATACTGAAAATCCCTATCGGGCAATCGACCCCGATACGGGCGCGAAGATCAACGAACTCGCGGATCAATTGCGACGGATGGCAACTGGCAAGCTGCAAGGCAGCGAGGTGCTAGTCGCTCTCCAGACTGCCCTTGGAGCCGAGATTGCAGCTACGACCGCGCGGCGGAATGCGAACGCCGGTCCAGACAGCCTCCGGTACATCATGGATCAATTGATTGATGCGATAAGCCCGGGAGTTCGCGAGGCTGCATACATTGCGGCCGACCTCCCAGAGCCCGAGCCGTATGGCGATAGTGACCTAACGGAGGAGGAGTTCCGTGAACTGACAAGCCGGATCCTGAACGCTGCTACGCAGAACAACGTGCCCGTCACCGAGTCGGTAACTGCAACTGCGAAGGCCTTGGGAACAATCGTCGGCGTCCTGAGCAAGCGGCCCGGCGTTGACGTGGACAACCTGATCGCCTTCATCCAGAAAGCGATTGACCAGTACGCAAGAGAAGCGGTCGCGTTTCATCAACAGACAAGCTCAAGTCCATAATTTGCGGGAATTGACGTATGACTTATGACGCCTTCGTACATTGGTCGTCCATTAGTTCAGCCAGGCCGGCTCGGCGGCATAACGCTCTGCCGCTTGGTAGTAAGCGGCCAAATCGCCATCAGCAGCCGCTGCCGGGACATTCGCCATCAGCGGCGCATCAAAGTGGAAGAACGCCCAGATCGAAATCGAACCGTCCTCGCAGAGCGCGATGTCGAAGTCCTCGAGCTTCCCGCCGAGGCCGCGGGCGATCGACTGTTCGCGCAAGCTAACGAGTGCGGCTTCTAATCCGTCATCGGCGCGCGTCCCTGCCGTTTGTCCCGCGCTTGGCCGCCAATTGCCAGTCGCTGTCCGAACCTGGACGAGCTCGCGTTACATCGGCGCGGCAGTGCCACAGGCTTCCATCGTGCGTGACAAAATTTCCTTTGGCGTATTGTCGCGTCTGCTCATACACGCCCAGGTATTTTAGCGTCGGCCGTTCCTCGAGCTCGGTGATGCGCTGCTGCAACGGTGCGACGGCGGCATCCACAAACTTTTTGATTGCCGGCGCCATGCCAGCCATAAGCGGTTCGACGTCACTCAGCCTTAGCGGCCCCGCGAGTTGCGCTTTTGTGAATTCGGGTTTCTTTAACTCGTCGCTCATGGCGGCGCGCTCCGTCAATACGTCGCGCCGCTGATCGCGCTGACCGCGCCGGCGCGGACCTGTGCGAAGCCAAACATCCTTTCGATGTAGAGAGCAACCTGATCATATTGCCAGAGGTTTTGCGTCACGGTGGATGCGGTCGGTGGGGAATCCAGCGCGGTGTTCAGCACGACATCGCCATGCGCGATCGAGCGAGGCACCGGCGGCTCGGTCGTGCCGGCAAAGCCGCTGGCGTCAAAAGCGATGATCGCTCCGGACGGCACGGAAGTCGTCGGGATAACCGGGATGCCGTTCAGCCACTCGCCACCTTGCAGGCTCAACGTTGGATAGGCCGTCCCTGCGCCGGAGGAAACTTTCGTCATCAGCTTGGCGAGGTTCGCGGGACTCATCGCGACGAAAACGCGCGAGCCGACGCCAAGTGTCAGCGCCGACAACAGCGCGCTGAGATCGGTCAATGTGTTCGCCGTCGTTGATCCGGCGGAAGCGGTCGGCGTGACGGATGCGTAAAGCTCGGCCAGAAAGGCGGCATCAGTCGCGGCAACAACACCGTTGCGAAGCTCCTGCTGAAACAGCGAAGCGCCTGGGCCGGAAAAGCGCAGCAGCTCCTTAGACACCACGATGATGGCTGCGGCCTTGCGAGGCCGGATGTCGTCGGCGCCGATCGTGAACGAGCTGATCGGCTTGACGCTGAGCTCGCTCGGGGTGGCTCCGGTAACCGCGGCGGTCGTCGCCACGACGCGCGAGGCGAGCGGCACGGATTTCATGAACGGCAACGCGGCATCAAAGGCCGACGCGCTCGCGAGCGAGGCGAGAAAGGCGCGTCCGGCGGTGTCGTAGAGCGCCGACCAGTCTGCGCCTGTCGTCGAGCCAGGCGTGACCGCCGTTTTCAAAAGCCGCTGAACGCGATCGGGCAGCGAGTCCGTAGGCAATCCCGCGGCGCGTGCCAACGTCGCCTTGCAGTAGATCGAAAACTCGCCGGCGCGTGCTGCTGTTTCAATGTTGCTGCCGACGCTCGATATTTTGCTCAGGACGGTGGCCATGGATCAACTCCGGTCGTTGTTGACTGCCACGATGCACACCACGAGGGCTTGTGTCCGTCACGCGTGACCATTCCAGCGCAGGGGCAGGAGCTCGATAACCTGCTCCAGGGCGCGAGCGACCGCCTTCGGGTCATCGATTTCGTTTGCTTGCAGGCGCCCATCGGCAAGCAACGCTTCGCTAAGCGGGTTGAATGTGACCTCGACCTCCAGAACGACGCGGCCGGCAGCTTCCCGCCTTCTGTGAAGACGCTGTCGAGCAGTGGCCTTCGATTTCTTGCTTGCTTGCCGCTCCAGTTTGTTGGCCAGGTTCCTAAGCCAGCGTCCGCGCTCATCGACAGGAACCGCGGTCGCTGCAATCAGCAGATGGCAAAGCGCCGCGTCGTCGTCGAAGCAAAGCATCAGGCCGGCCCCAACTCGTCCAAGAGATCCTGCCGATACGCGACCTCGTCTAACGCGCTTTCCAGTGCGGCCTGCCGATCGGCCAAATCGCACCCAGTGCCGCCGCCGCCCCGATCCGGATGTGCAACCTGTTCGACGCAGTACCTAGCCCGCCCCTGAGCTTCACGCAGGTTGTCCGCATACGCGGCGCGGCAGTTCGGCCAACCGGCCGCGGCGATAAGCTCGCGTTGCAGCGCTACCGCTACGGCGTAACTGTCCTCGAATCCATACGTGCTGTCCGGATCAACCGAAGCGGCCGTTTCTTCGCTTACGCCAAGGCTGGTGATTTCTTCCGGCAGCGGGCTCGCTTCCCAAGGATGCAGGCCAAGCGCTCTGTGCAGGCCGCTATAATCAGCGGCCTTCCACGCCGCGACGGCTTCCGCAGTGATCTTGTGCGCTCGGCCTTTCGCTTTGCGTTGCTTAACCGGCATAGTGGCCTCTCCGATTCGATCCCAACGCAATTGGCCCTGTCCTGGCTGTGGCCGGCGGCTCGACGTCAAGATCCAGCTCGCGAATTAGGCGGGCAAAACCTATTCGCGCGTCACGTTCGATCGCCACTGCCGGATGCGCGCGAACGTTGCCGCGGTCGTCTGTGAACGTGATGCCTTCGCGATCCAAAATCTGCCGCGCCTGTTGCTGGCGGTCCCAGCACTCTGCCGCCGATTGCAAAAGACGCAGGTGATGCGCCTCTAAAGCGTAATCCTTAACGCAGGTTCGCCACCAGGTGCGGGACGGCTCGGACAGGTGTTTCGGTGCCTTCGGTGTGGATTTCATCGGTCCTCAATTTGGCGTGGGCGAACGGGGGCAGCATTTAGCACTTTGCATTGCCGCCGCCGGTCCGGAAACGGAAGGCCGCAAACTTTTTCCTATCCCCCCCGAGGGGTTGCACGGGATCTCCTGTCATATTCACCATCCCTGCGGGGTCACAGCTAATCGTCACGAACGTGACCTTCCGCTTGAAAATAGTTGGTACTTCGAATGGGCATGTTGACGTGCGACTTGGCGTACCGTGCGGGCCTGACTGCATGAGGCCCTTGGTTCATGCGATGGTGCCCACCAACAATGGACGGGGCGGTTTAAATGTTTCCCTTGGATTCGGAATCGCAATCAACCCGGGGGTGGAGATTTGTATCGAAACGCCGACGACAGTGACCTGACCCCCCATGGGAATGCCTTCGCGACCCTTTACGGCTACCTTAGCTAGGGCGTGTACTCATAAATCCAGAACGCTCACAGACTTGGCGATGTCCGCGCTACCCTCAGAAGCGGACATCCGGGCTAGCTTTCGGCACGTCTGCTTTGGGCCATGAGCCGACATCACGCCGGTTGCCAGGACGGTGAAAGTTGGCGCTGTACGCCCCTTCCAACCACTTGGCCAACCTTGTACGCTGCTTGCACGGACATTGAGTTTCCGAGCTGCCAGCGGGACGTGCCGAAGTCCTATTTTTTAGCGGCAGCGCGAATGCCGTCGGCAGGTATTGCACTCAGATTTGCATTCTCGCGGTCCATTACGCTCACGTCGCGCGCGACGGCACGTTTGCTTGCGCGTACGGCGATCAAAGACGAGAGAGGAGGAACACAATGAAGCAGCGTACCGTAGTCAGGCTGATGAACAGAGCGTTCCTTGTCATGGTTACGACTTCTTCTTTGATTGTCATCACTTCTGCCGTTGCCGGCCCGGAGAAGGTTGCCTTTCCGGCCTACCAAACTCATGTGCTGTACGACGTGGTGGATCAGCCGGAGAACAACGCCGACCTTGGGCATATTGGAAAGGAGGTTCGAGAGCTCTACGTAAATCCTGAGGCGCTCAAGAATCTCAAGTCGGGCCAGCCCTTGCCGAGCGGAACCGTGCTAAGCGCGCCGACTTTCAAGGCAGTCCTGAACGACAAGGGCGAACTCGTGAAGGATGCCAACGGCCGCTTGATCCGGGGCCGCCTGGACCGAATTGTCGTGATGGAGAAGCGCACGGGTTGGGGTACCGAGTACCCCGCAGACCTTCGAAACGGCGAGTGGGAGTACGGGCGTTTTGGGCCCGACGGAAAACCGAGTGAGAACGTCAACTACAACGCCTGCTTTCAGTGCCATAAGCCCAAAACCGAGTTGGATTTCGTCTTCACGCTCCCCCAACTCCTAAAATTCGCGCGGTGATGGAACGGAAGCTCGGCTGAGCCAATCAAGTTAGCAGTATTCCGAAAAGTCGCTGGCCGGAGAGGTGCGCGATCCGATCCTTTCCGGCCTTCCCGGTGCCAAACTCTGCGACCGCGCCGCCATCAAACTCTCATCGCTCTGAGGTTCGCCGCCCCAAACATCTGCGACGACCGGAATGGGTCAAAAGGCGAAATTCCGGGCTGCCAGCGCACGTCTGCTTTAGCCCCAAAAGCGGACATCCCTTTTTTTATGGGTACACGCCCTAGTTGAACGCGCAATTTGTGGCCAGAAAAGCGAATTCTATAGCTCCGTGACTTAAAGATGCGCTGTGAACCGGAGTGACGGAGCGAACATTAAACGTCGCCTTGTTCAACGAGACGCCGCGACGCTGGCGGCTGTCGCAACTGCGGCTACAGCATAGTAATCAGAAGGGCGACGGCGTGGCAGGCTTCATGATTAGAAGTTCGAACAGACCACAATGGAGTAACAAGGCCATTGCGGCGGTGGTTATCACCAGAAAAGTAAAAATCCATATTGATGCATTGCTGTCCTTCCTGCCTACCGGTCGACCGCTAAGCGGGCCACCTTTGCGGAAGCGGGATCGCTCATCAACGCGAGACACAAACTCAGCCTGCCGGTGTAAATGCGCCGGGTGTGCCATTGTAGACCCCATCTTTGGCTAGAGAGACAGAGCGGTCGCTCTGCACCGTCGTCGGCTCGATGTAATCTAACAATTCAGCGTATGTGCGGTTCCACGTATGTGCGGTTCCACACATTACTGTGTTCTGCCGTAAAACTGCCGCCTGACACAACTTCACCCCGGCGTTCGCGCCGGGGGTTGTTTGTAGCTTGCGCTTGTGCGGTCCCAGTTACCTTGTGGTTGGTTGATTGTCCTCAGCTTCTGCATGTCGTAGACGAGAGCAGCAACGAAGCCGAGGATAAACAACAAAGCAAAGATCATGTGCAGCCAACCATCACCCTTGATGTAGTCGGAGCCCATGCACACAAAGCCACAACCAAGAGCAAAGACGAACACCGGGATGATCATATCGGCCACGGACTGACGTTTGCCTGGTGTCCTCATGGCCTGTTGTCCGCCTCCGTTATGGATAACCATTGCAGGTGATCCGGGTCAAGGCAACGCGCGGATCGTGTGTTGGTTTCACCCGCGACGTTTTGGAGGAAGGGTGAGACGATGTGGGACGGTCAACAGGCAAACCGCCGATATCGAAACTCGGCGCGGTCGCCGGCGACGCCGTAGCTTGCGTTCTTCCGCTCGGGCGCGCCGCGATGCAAGAGAGGTCATCCATTGCGCGCCTTCCATGCGGCAATTGCGGCTTCGCCTTCCGCTCTAAGCTGAGCCTTGGTGGGGCGGGGCCGCGCCCGCGCGTTCGCCGCCCTTGGAGGGATGAGTGCGCTTATGAACACGGTTCCCCCTCACACGTCCTCGACGCCCCGGAGGCGCATCCGCTGCCGCATCCTCAAGCGGTCCCAGTTGCTGCGCGACATTACTTGTCCCCCCGCTCTGTGACGCGGGTGCGAGTGGTTAATCTAGATATGTGCTCCATTTCCGGCACACCTTGCGCCGCTGTATGTGCGCCATTTCCAGCACACTTGTTCCGTTTGGTGTGCGCCATTTCCGGCACGGGAGTGTGCGCCATTTCCGGCACACACCGTGCTGGATTTCCGGCACGGGATTCTGTTTTTTGGGGTTGAAATTTTTTGCCTTCCCAGCGTTCAAAATCCCTGGTCGGCAGATCCTTCATGTAGCCGAGTTCCGTCAGCCGCCAATGTGGTGCCTTGCCCCTACCGTCAACTCCCAGACAGCCGGGCGACGTCTTCTCGATGAAACCGTAATGTTGAAGTTCACGGAACCATCGCGCGACTTCATTGTGATGCGAGCCCAACTCTTGCGCGGCGGTGCGCTGGCTTACGAATAGCCGGCCGTTGTTGTGCATGTTGGAGCTATAGCGCCGCCTCAGCGCAACGTAGAGCGACCGCGCGCCGTGGCTCATCGCGCGCCATGCCGGCGTGTCCAGCGTGGCAATCAGCAGCGGCACGAATGGCGGCAGCCGGTTGCGATCGCGCTTGTCGCGGCGGTCATATCCCATTCGCCGCCTCACTGATGATGTCGAGCGCGGTGGCGAGCGGTCCCGAAGGGCGGCCTAGCGAATCCCGGCAGAGTGCCTTTCGGATTGTCTCCGCGTCGGCGCCATGCTGGACGGCGATGCTGAAGGTGATCGCGGCGTCACGCGCGTTCGTGTCGGCGGCGCTGTTCGATTTGTGGTTGCTCAGGAAAATTTCGGCAATGCGGCCATCGCTATAGCGGCTGACGGTGCAGGTGTAGGATAGACCGCCGGCCTCGAGCTGGAATGTTTCGCACGCGCGACGATCGGGAAGGCGTTGGCGGGCTGTCATGGCGCGGCCTCCGCCACTTCATTTCCCCACACCGCCCATCCGTCGCGCGGGCGGCGGGCGAACAATTCAAGGCACGGGCCGGGACGAGTCGCTCGATGCGATCCGCAACCTCATCCGGCTTGCGGCTGTGCTCCATGCGAGGGGCGAGCACAACCTGGTGCACATCGACGTTCAGCCGATGGGGGCTGCCTCTCGTCGCCAGCAGACACAGTTCGGCATTGGACCGGGTCCAATAGCCCATGCCGGTTGAGAACCGACCCCCATCGCGCGTTTGCTTCAGCCAGACGAAAGCGCAAGTTTTGTAAGTGAACCCCCATGCCTCGATGACGCGAAGGGCTTCCGGTAGCTGCGGCATTGTCGCCCACAAAAACAACGCGCAGTCTTCGGCGGCCAATGTGGCAACGGGCAATGCCGCAATCGCGTCGTGCGTCATTGTCGGGTAGTGATTTTCGGGTGACAGTTCCTTGCCGAGCTCGGAATAGGTTTCCCACGGCCAGGGCGGGTCGGCATAGATCACGCCGTACCGCCGCTCGCCGATCGGCAGGGTGGCATTGCGCGCAATCAGGTGTGCCTGCCCGGCTAAAACCCCTGCGCGCTTAGCCAACACTTTTTCAGCGCGGATCTGCTTTGCCGCCTCGAGAATTTCCCGCTCGCCCCGCGCCACGATCTCGCGTTGCCGCTCCATCGGCACGGTCGCAATATCGGCGGCGGCAAAGACTGAAACCGTGCCCTTATCGACCGCCCGCTGGAGTTCGGTGGCGCCGCGATCAAGAACCTCGCGGGCTCGCGCGACCGAGCGTTCCCCGACATTTAACAGTTCGGAGCCTCTGCCAATTGGCAGACCCTCGGCATGTTGGTTCGCCCCAATTCTTAAATTAGCCAGACGCGCCGCGATCATGGCGCGCTGGGATTCATCCAAATGGCGGCGGCGAAGATTCAGGCTGATGACAAATCCAGCCGGGTCGTTGCCTTCGTAATTGACAAATTCGGGCTCGACGCCTGCCAGCAGGCAGGCACGGTGCCGATTGCGGCCATCCAGAATTCGCCCCTCGTACAACACAACGGGCTCGCGCAAACCTTGCCGTTCAATATCGGCCACAAGCTGCTCAAACTCCTTGCCCTCGATCATCGGGAACAGTTCGGCCGCCGGGTGCGTCGGCGGCTGCACGTCGCGCCAAGGGTTGGAGGCGGTTTTCATGGCACCCTCGCTCCCGAAAAGTGCCGTTGCAGTCTTTTGTTTTTGCTTGCGTTTTTCCGACGAAATTTGGCGTCGTGGGTGATAGTGCGCACCGCCACTTTTTCGGCCGTCGCAGTGAGGCGGCGAACGTAGTGCTCAACCAGGTGCGAGCGGGGCCAATTCTAGGACCCGGTGAAAGTGTTGTCATCAGAGCTTGCCGACGTCCGCGTCCGACAGGTTCTTGATGCGCGACTTGAGAACCGCGATGGTGGAGGGTATCGCTCCGCAATCGAGAATTGGTCTGGAGAGTACCGGAGCGAATTCCTGGACGCCTCAGAGGCGCAGCAACTTGCGCGCGTTTCCGCTCAAAATCAATTTCCTGTCATGCTCGCTGATCGGCGCCGCATCGATGAATTTGCGCGCGGGCACGTTCTGCTGATACGGCCAGTCGGCGGCGAAGATGATCCGGTCCACGCCCATTTCAGCGATCGAACAGACCAGCGCCGAATTGGAGAGAGCGCCGCTGGTCGTGATGTAGAAATGCTCGCGGAAATAATCGGTGAAGCTGCGCGGCAATTTCGTCTGGCGCGTAATCCCGTTGTCGATGCGCCACAGCAGAAATGGAATCGCCTCGCCGAGATGCCCGAGGATGATCTTCAGATTCGGATAACGATCGAGCACGCCGCTTACGATGATGCGTGCGCCATGCGTCACCGCTTCCACGGTGTAGCCGAGCGCGGCGCGGGAGAGGATCGGATAGTCCTTGTAAAAGACGTCGTCGACCGCGGTATTCGGCGTTCCCGGGTGAATATAGAGCGGCACGTCAAGCGCTGACGCCCGTTCGAAGATCGGCCAGAATTGCTGCTTGTCGAGAAAGAGCCGGCCGCCCGTCAGCCCCATGATCATCGCGCCCTTGAACCCGAGCTTGTCGACGGCGCGTTCCAGCTCGTCGGCGGCCGCGGCCGGATCCGGCGTCGGCAGGGCGGCAAATCCGGCAAAGCGGTCGGGATGGGCCTTGATCGCGGCGTGGAGGTAATCGTTGGAGCGGCGCGCCATCCGTACCGCCACATCCGGCTGGAACGCCTGGGCGGCCGGCGCCGTTTCCGACACGACCTGAAGATCGATGCCGGCCTCGTCCATTTCGCGGATGCGGAGCTCGCCGAGATCATTCAGCCGCTCAAAGACCGGGCCTTGCTTGATTCCGTCGTTGCTTAAGGCCTGCAGCTCGGGAGTGGCAAAGTGCTCCTCGATCGCGATCACATCTGCTTTCGCCATCGGCGTCCCCCGGCCCGGTGCGCAAATGTCGCGGGTCGCGCACGGAAGCGTAAACTTTCCATGGTGTCAACGCGGGTTGCATGGGCATTCGGTAGGACTTTCGTACGGCGCGCGGCGGCGCATCGGCTTGGCGGTTGCGCGGGACTTATGCCAGACTGCCCACGGTTTCAGGTCGGCGGCATAGGTGCGGAATGACTTCGGCATCGGATCAAGCCAAGGCGGCGATCGCCGCCGACGGCGCCTGCAAGCTTTTTCTCGACGGTACGGTGGTCGCCTTCCGGCAGCTGTCCCTGGCACGTGCGCCGAAAACGAAATCCTCTGCATCGTCGGGCCCAGCGGCTGCGGCAAGACCACCTTCCTGCGCTGCATCGCCGGCCTCACCGATCTCAGCGAAGGCAAGCTGCTGGTGCATGGCAAGCCGGTCGCAGGGCCGCCGGACGGGGTGGCGATGGTGTTTCAGCACTTCGGCCTGCTGCCGTGGAAGACGGTCTATCAGAACGCGGCGTTCGGGCTGGCGATGGCGCACAACGCCGGCCGCGGAAGATCAAGGAGCGCGTCACCCATTATCTGGACTGGTCGGCCTGACCGGCTTCGAGCAGCACTATCCCTATCAGCTTTCCGGCGGCATGCAGCAGCGGGTCGGGCTGGTCCGCGCGCTCGCCATGAATCCCTCGGTGCTGCTGATGGACGAGCCGTTCGCGGCGCTCGACGCGCAGACCCGGGAGGTCCTGCAGGAGGAACTGCTGCATCTGATGGAGCGCCCGGACGAGCGCAAGACCATGGTGTTCATCACCCATTCGATCGATGAAGCCATTCTGCTGGGGGACCGCATTGCGGTGATGACGGCGCGTCCCGGGCGCATCAAGGAATTCCTGGAAATGCCGTTCGGCCGGCCGCGCGACGTGGACGCCGTAAGAGCGGATCCGCGCTTCGCCGAGCTCAGGTCGCATATCTGGCGGCAGCTTCAGTCCGCCCAGCCGCAGGGAGCACGGGCGGCGTGAGCGACGCAGTGCAAGTCATAGGCGGCCCGACCGCCGGGCTCAGCGAGGAGAGCCAGGAGCAGGCGCGCGTCCGCCAGGTTGCGGCTGAACGCAAGCGCCGGCATCTGCTGCAGGTGATCGCGCTCCGCATCCTGTCGCTCACTATCGTGCTGACGCTTTGGGAAGTACTCGGCGGCGAAGCCGATCCCGTCCTGTTCACCACGCCGAGCAAGATCGCATCGGCTGCCGTCGTCATGATCGGCAGTGGCGAGCTTTGGCAGTATCTCTGGCCAAGTCTGATCGTGCTGGCCATCGGGCTGAGCCTGGCTGCGGTCTGCGGGGTGCTCATCGGCCTCTCGCTGGCGCGCTTCTGGATCCTCGACGTGACGCTCAGCGTCTACATCACCTTCCTCTATTCGACGCCGACCGTCGCGCTGGTGCCGCTGATCGTGCTGTGGGCCGGCTTCGAGACCAAGGCTAAGGTCATCATCCTGTTCCTGTTCGCGTTCTTCCCGATGGTGATCAACACTTATCAGGGCGTGAAGAGCGTCGACTCGAAACTGCTGGAAGTCGGCCGCGCCTTCCGCTGCTCCGAGCGGCAGCTGTGGCTCAACATCGTGCTGCCGGCGTCGCTGCCCTTCATCGTCACCGGGCTGCGGCTGGCGGTCGGGCGCGGCTTGATCGGCATGGTGCTGGCCGACCTCTACACGGCGATTTCGGGCATCGGCTATCTGATCGTGCGCACGGCAGGCACCTACCAGGTCGACAAGATGTTCGTGCCGATCGTCACGCTCGGTCTGCTTGGCGTTACGCTGACCGCGCTGCTGCGTGTCCTGGAACGCCTTGTGGCGCCATGGACCGCGGCGGCGAACCAGGATTAGAATTCAAACTACAAAAAGGCGAACGCGGAAGAAAGTTTGCGCAGAATGTCATGAACCAGAACACAGGTTGGGAGAAATCCACCATGTCGACAGCTCGCTTAAGAACTTCGCATCTGGCCTTGTTGACGTTTTCCAGCACCGTGCTCGTCGCTAGGCTGAGTCCCTATGAGGCAGCGGCGCAAGGGGCACCGAATTGTCCCACCATGCGCAAGATCAACATCGGCATTTCGGTCGCGCCGCCGAACGTCGTGCATACGTCGCCTTATGTCGCTAAGGAGCTTGGCTATTTCGCCAAGCGCTGCATCGATGCCACGCTGGTTCAGTTCGAGGGCGGGCAATCGGCGACGGCCACCACGGCGGCTGCGCAGGGTACGGCGATCGTGAACATCACAGACGTCGCCGTTGGGCGAGGCCTAAAGGTGCAGCAGTTCTGGGGCATGGCACCCAGACTGCCGCAGTCCTACGTGGTGGCGGATGACGTGAAGAAGGCTGCCGATCTCAAGGGCAAGCGTCTCAGCGCCACCGGCGGCGGTGTCGGCGGCTTCAACTGGCGCATGGGTCGCGAGGTGTTGAAGTCCGCCGGACTGACCGTCGACGATGCGCAGTTCATCTCGACCGCCACGGCCGGACGGATGCCCGGCCTCGTGGCCGGACAGATCGATGGAGTGTCCCTGCACCCGGAGGACGTGTTTCTCGCGAAGCAGCAGAAGCCGACGCTCAATGTCCTGGCTCAGCTCGCCGATGTGATGCCGATGTACATGTTCAACGCCTACGGCGCGTCGACCGAATGGATCGCGCGTGACCGCGAGCTGCTGCGTGACACAGCGGCGGCGATGATCGAAGCTAACCGCACGATCTACCGCGAGAAGGACAAGGTCATGCCGATCATGGTCGAAGCTACCCAGAAGTCGAAACAAGCCGTAGAATATGCTTGGGACGCGCTGACCAAGAATTGCGTGTGGTCGGTGAACGAAGGCTTCGATCCCAAGCGCACCGAATGGTCGATCCAACAGCAGCATCGATAATGGCGACGTCGAGGCGGCGAAAAAGCCGAGGTGGAGCAGGTCGTCAATATGAAGCTCGCCAGCGAGGCGGTCGAAGCCGCCGGCGGCCGGGTCAAAATAGGCAATTGCACGGAATAGCCACCACCAGGGGATCGACATTCATGGATGACAAGCCGCGACCGATCGGGCCGCAGCCCTGGGAGCAGGTCCGCACCAAGCTCGACCAGGCGCTGCCCTTCGCCAATATGCGCGGCACTCCCTACTACCGGGATGCGGTCTACGAGCAGTTCTCGAAGGAGGAATATGCGCGCCGCTACGCCGCGCTGCGGGCGAAGATGCGGGAGGCGAAGCTCGACTGCATGATCGTGCCGGGCGGGCCCAGCCACTGGAGCTTCGGCGCCGGCATGCTGTGGCTGACCGGCCATTGGGAATGGCACTCGCTCGCATGTTATGTGCTGGTGCCGCTCGAAGGCGAGCCGACCATGATCTATTCCATGGGCGGCACTCATGCGGAAGCCGTTCGCCGGGAAGTCGCCGTTGCCGTGAGCGACGTCCGGCACAGCCGGAACGGACGCTTCGCGGAGGTGATGGTCGAGCGCCTCAAGGAGCTCAAGCTCGAGCGCGGGCGGATCGGTCTCATGGAGGTCGATCAGCGGCACAAGGATTACCTGCCGGTCAATCAATATAATGTGCTGCGCGACAGCCTTCCCGATGCGGAGCTGGTGTTCACCGTAGGCTTTCTGCACGAACTGCTATCGGTGCATAGCGCCGAGGAGCTTGACTGCGTCCGCAAGGCCGGCCTGCTATGCCAGAATGCGATAGAAGCGGTGGCCGCGCGCGCCCGCCCCGGCGTGAAGGAGTACGAGCTGCGCGCGGCGGCAGGTTCGGCCATCCTGGAAGGCGGCGGTGACATTGACTTCCTGATCATCGCATCATCGTCGATGACCAATCCGGCAATGGTGTTCGGCAATCCAAGACCATCACAACGCGTGCTGTCCAAGGGCGACTACATCAACATGGAGCTGGCGGCCGGCTATCGCGGCTACACCGCGCAGATCGGGTCGCCGATCTGCATCGGGAAGCCGACGGACATGGTGCGCAAGTTCTGGGACGAGATTACGCTCCCTGGCTACAAGCGCATCATCGCCGAGATCGCGCCGGGCAAGCCGGTCGAGAATATGCGGCTCGCCGCCAAATTCTTCCGCGACAAGGGTGTGCAGTCGCGTCCCATTCAGTGCCACGGCATCGACCTCGTCACCGATCATCCACACGTCAATGCCGAAAATGTCGTGTGCGAGGAATTCGAGAAGGTGTTGAAGCCCGGCATGATCATGATGGCCGAACCGAACCCCATCACAGCCGATGGGACGTTCGGGATGTTTCTTGGACACACCTTCATCATCACCAAGACCGGTCACGAATGCGTCGATAATTTTCCGTTGGAATTGGTGGTGGTGGACGTCTAGGCTGATCATACAAAAAGCAGGGAGACTCCAATTCATACGGAGCATAAGGCCCTAACGCCGGCTCAAGCGCTTGCGGCGCGACAAGTCGCGCAGGCGGCCGATAGCCGTTTCATCGAGCCGCATTGGAATTGGAAACGGCCGATCCAGGCGCCGGGGAAAATGGCGGTCGATTTTGAGAGCCGCGTCGACTTCCGGCGACTCACCAGCTACCGCATGGCGCGCGCGCGGCAGGCGCTGAAGAACTCGAAATGCGGCGCACTCCTGCTGTTCGACGTCAACAACATCCGCTACGTGACCTCGACCAAGATCGGCGAATGGGAGCGCGATAAGCTGACGCGCTTCGCGCTCCTGGCAGGCGACCAGGATCCGGTGCTGTGGGACTTCGGCTCGGCCGCCGTGCACCACCGGCTCTTCTGCGATTGGCTGCCGGCGGAGAACTTCCGCGCGGGACTGACGGGCCTGCGCGGCACCGTGCCGCCGTCCGCCGGGCTGATGCGCCGCCATGCCGAGGAGATCAAGGACCTGCTGAAATCTGCAGGCGTCGCCGACCTGCCGCTTGGCGTGGACCTGATCGAGCCGGCGATGTGGTTCGAGCTGGAGCGCGCCGGTATCAAACTGGCCGACGGCCAGCAGATCATGCTCGATGCGCGCGAGATCAAGAGCATGGACGAGATCACGCTGCTGAACCAGGCGGCGGCCATGGTCGATGGCGTCTATCACATGATCTGGGAGGAGCTGAAGCCGGGGGTGCGCGAGAACGACATCGTCGCCAAGGCCAACGCGATGCTCTACGTGATGGGTTCCGACGACGTCGAAGCGATCAACGCTATCTCCGGCGAGCGCTGCAATCCGCATCCGCACAATTTCACCGATCGCCTGATAAGACCGGGCGATCAGGCTTTCTTCGACATCCTGCAGTCCTATATGGGCTATCGCACCTGCTACTACCGCACCTTCAACGTCGGGCGGGCGACCGAATCGCAACGCGATGCCTATAAACGCGCGCGCGAATGGCTCGACGCTTCGATCCAGATGATCCGGCCCGGCGTCACCACCGACAAGGTCGCGGCGGTGTGGCCGAAGGCCGAGGAGTTCGGCTTCCCTGACGAGATGGCGGCGTTCGGGCTGCAGTTCGGTCACGGCCTCGGCCTTGCGCTGCACGAGCGGCCGATCATCAGCCGCCTCGTCTCGCTTGAAAATCCGATGGAAATCAAAACCGGTATGGTGTTCGCGCTCGAGACTTATTGTCCGGCGACCGATGGCGCTTCCGCCGCACGCATCGAGGAAGAGGTCGTCGTCACCGACACCGGCTGCAAGGTGATCACCTTGTTCCCCGCGGAAGATTTGCCTATCTCCAACGCCTATTGATCGCGGCCATGGCGAACCAACCGGCTCCGGCAGCCCGCTTAGATCCCCCCGTCAACGACGATATCGGCGAGGCGACGCGACTCGCATTGTTCCGGACCATGACGGTGATCCGGGTCGCCGAGCAGCGCGCCTACGATCTGTTCCTGCAGAACCTGGTGAAAGGCACGAGCCATCTATCGCTCGGGCAGGAGGCGATCGCCGCGGGCTTTGCCGAAGCGATGCAGCCGGGCGACCTGAGCTTCTGCACCTATCGCGGCCACGCTCACACGCTTGCGCGCGGCGTGCCGGTCGAAAAGGTGCTGGGCGAACTGATGCAGCGCGACAATGGCCTGATGCGCGGCAAAGGTGGCTCGATGCATCTGACCTCCGAACCGCATGGCGTGATGGGTTCCTATGCCATCGTCGGCGCTCACCTGCCGATCGCCTGCGGCGCAGCCTGGCGGGCCCAGTACAAAGGCGAGAGTGACGTGTCGGTCGCGTTCTTTGGTGACGGCACCGCCAACATCGGCGCGTTCCACGAGGCGCTGAACTTCGCCGCGATCTGGAAGCTGCCCGCCGTGTTCGTCTGCGAGAATAACCTCTACATGGAATACACGCCGATCAAGGACGTGACGGCGGTCGAATATCCCGCCGCGGATCGCGCATCGGCCTACGGCCTGGAACGTATTATTATCGACGGCAACGATGCCGACGTCGTATATCGCACCGCGCAAGCGGCTTACGCCCGTGCCCGCGCCGGAGAAGGGCCGTCGCTGATCGAATGCCTGACCTATCGTTACAGCGGCCATTCGCGTGCCGATCCGGCGAAATACCGGCCGCCCGGCGAGCTCGAGCAGTGGTTGAAGCGCGACCCCGTGAAGGTCTACCGCGAACGGCTCAAGATGTTCGGCATTCCGGACGATGCCATCGCTCGCATCGAGCGCGACGTATTGAACGAGGTCGATGCCGCGACCGAAGCCTGCAAGGCCGCACCGCCGGTTCCAACCGATATCCTGGCGACCGACGTCTATGCCGACGGGGGCGCGGCATGGCGGAACTAACCTACCGCGACGCCGTCGCCCGCGGTATCGCGCAGGAGATGGCGCGCGATGGCGACGTGGTCTTTTTCGGAGAGGACGTCGCGGCCGCGGGCGGGGTATTTAAGACGACCGTCGGGCTGCTCGAGCAATTTGGGCCGAAGCGGGTGCGCGACACGCCTATTTCCGAACAGGCGATCCTCGGGGCCGCCATGGGCGCGGCGATGACCGGCCTCAAGCCGATCGCGGAGATCATGTTCTCGGATTTTCTGGCGGTCTGCTTCAACTATATCGCCAACGAATTCCCCAAGCATCGCTACATGAGCAACGGCCAGACCAAGTGCCCGCTGGTGGTGCGTACCGCCAATGGCGCGGGTTCCCGCTTCGGCGCCCAGCACAGCCAAAGCGTGGAAAATTGGGCCATGATGATTCCTGGGCTCAAGGTCGTGGCTCCTTCCAATCCCGCCGACGTCATCGGTCTGCTTGCCGCCGCCGTGCGCGATCCAGATCCCGTGATCTTCTTCGAGCACAAATCGCTCTATCCGACCAAGGGCGAGGTGCCGGACGGCGAAATCCTCGACACGCTCGGTACCGCGCGCATCCTGCGTCCCGGCAAAGACGCCACCATTCTTGCGCTCGCCCTGATGGTGCCACGCGCTGTCGCGGCGGCAGAACGGCTTAAGGCCGAGGATGGCGTGGATATTGAGGTTGTCGACGTGCGGTCGCTGGTGCCGCTCGATACCCAGACCATTCTTTCGTCGGTGGCTCGAACACACCGGTTGTTCACCGTCGAGGAAAACCCGAGGCTGTGCGGCTGGGGTGCGGAGATCGTCTCCATCGTTTCCGAGGAAGGGTTTTACGATCTCGATGCGGCGCCGGTTCGCATCACCACGCCGCACATCCCCCTGCCCGCCGCCGACAATCTCGAGGATGCCGTCATCCCTTCGGTCGAGCGCATCGTCCAGACGGTGCGTCGAAGTCTGGCGAGTTGAGCCGCGCCATGGACGTGCTGATGCCGCAACTCGGCGAAACGGTAGCCGAAGGCAAGATCAGCACCTGGTTCAAATCCGTCGGCGATCAGGTGAATGCCGGCGATAGCCTTTTCGAGGTCGAAACCGACAAGACGGCGATGGAGGTGCCGGCGACTACCGCCGGTGTCGTTGCCGAAATCCGTGTTTCCGCAGGCGAAACAGTGCCGATTGGAACAGTCGTTGCAGTGATTGGTCACGCAGGCGCTGCGGTCGCGCCCTCGGCGCCAAGGATACACGTCAGCCCAGCAAAGACGGCGGAGCGGGCGCCGGCATCAAGGATCGCCACAACCACCATTTCCACAGCAGCGGCGCACGGCACGGCCCGCGCCGGCATGCCGTATAATCCGTTCCGTGAAGTCCTCTCACCGGAACGCAACTATGGCCGCGCGCGACTGCCGAATGGCATCACGATTACGCCGCTCGCCCGCAGACTGGCGGCGGAAGCCGGCATCGACCTAAGCGCGGTTCGCGGCTCCGGCCCGCGCGGACGCGTCGTCGCGCGGGATATCGAACAAAACAAAGCCAGCGCACGGCCGGCGCCCGTTTTGAACGCGAATCTGGCCGCCATGTTCGACCCCGCATCCTTCGAAATGGTCCCGCACGACGCTTGGCGGCGCGTCCAGACCAAAGAGATAGCCGCGGCGAAACATTCCATCCCGCACTTCTATGTTCGCCGCGACGCTTCCCTCGATTCGTTGTTGGCGCTGATCGAGAAGGTGAATGCCCTCGACCCTGCATCGCAAGTCAGTTTGCGCGATTGTGTCGTGAAGGCGCTTGCGGTCGCCTTGATCCAAGTTACCGAGGCGAATGTGCGGTGGACCGACGATCACATGCTGCAGCTTCCGTCAGGCAGACATCGCCGTCGGCATGACCGACGAAAGTACCAAGGTCGTCCGGGCGGCTAATGGCAAAGGCCTCGGGGCGATCGCCAGCGAAATCGCCGCCTCGGTGAGCTCCGATACGCGGCAGCTCTACGGCGTGTCGGCGGTCTGGGACATGAGTGCGAGCGGGGTCGCCGCAACAGCCGCCGTCGTCCGCCCGCCGCACGTCACGGCGCTCACCATCGGTGCCGTCGAACAATGCGCAGTGGTTCGAGAAGGCCGTATCACTGTCGAAAGCCGCAGCACGCTCACGTTGTCTTGCGATCACAGGGCCATTGACGGCGTGGTCGCGGCGAGGCTGATAAGCGCCTGCGGTGCCTTGCTTGAGCGGCCGATGGCGCTGATTTTGTAGGAAAAGAGAAGAGGTCCGTTCCATGGATATCGGTTGGATTGGCATCGGCCGCATGGGCCATGCGATGGCCGAACGCCTGCTTAAGGCAGGGCAACCGGTCAAGGTATGGAATCGTACCCGGGCCAAAGCCGAACCGCTGGCCAAGCTCGGCGCTACCGTCGTGAACCGGAGCGGCGAATTGCGCGGCGTCGATGTGTTGTTCACGATGGTGTCTACCGGCAAGGATTTGCGCGAGGTCTGTTTCGGGGGAGACGGCGTGATCGGTGATGCCAAATCCAACCTGCCCGGTATTGTGGTTGATTGCTCGAGCATCGGCGTCGAAGAATCAAAAGATATCCGCGCCGACCTTGCCGAGCGCGGCATTCAGTTCCTCGCTGCACCGGTCAGCGGCAATGCCAAATGCGTCAAGGTCGGCAAACTGTCGCAGGTCGTGTCCGGCCCGCGGGCGGCGTTCGACCAGGTCAAGCCGCTGTTGGAAATCCTGGCGTCGCGCGGCGTTTCCTACGTGGGCGACGGTGAACTCGCCCGCATCTGCAAAATCGCCCATAACGTGATGCTCGGCGTTGTCATCAACAACCTGGTTGAGATCACATTGCTTGCGCAGAAGGCCGGCGTGCCGCGGCACGCATTTCTCGATTTCATCAACAATAGCGTCATGGGCTCTTTGTTCACGCGTTATAAGTCCCCCGCGCTGGTCAATTGCGATTGGACCACGACATTCACCCCAGAACTACTGAAGAAGGACATGGATCTCGGACTCGATGCGGCCCACAAGCTCGGCGTGCCGGTGCCGGTGACGGCGGCGGCGCGCGAGGTGCTGCAGGCGCATATCGGTGCAGCGCGCCTCAAGCCAGATCCCGAGGCCTATCTCGCTCTCGACTTTGCGGCGCTGATGGAGACCGTGGCGCTCGCCGCCGGTATCAAGGTCGAAAGCGAGAATGTCCCCGTGGCGAGCGGTCTGGAAAGCTGAGACGCAGCATCAGTTGAATGTAACCCATCATCAGACAGGCTGGAGCCGTCATGTGGTCTTACCGACTTCGCCTTCGCCCTGCTCCTGCTGCCCGCCCAGGCTCTGGCCGATGCCAAGCAGAAGGTCGCGGCGCTGGCTCCGTCGGCGCTGGTGCTCGTGATGGACGAAAAGGGCAACGAGCTGGTGGCTCAGAACGCCGACAAGCCCTTCGTCCCCGCCTCCGTCGCCAAGATCGTGACCGCCTGGCTGGCGATGGAGGTCCTGGGCGGCGACTACCGCTTCGAGACCCGCTTCTACCTGGACGGCAACCGGGTGCTCTACATTCGCGGGGGCGGCGATCCCTTTCTGATCTCCGAAGAGCTGGCTCTGCTCGCGTCGGAGCTGGTCGCCGCAATCGGCAAAGAGCCGCTACGCGGCATCGTACTCGACGCGAGCTACTATCCTTCCGACATCCGCATCCCGGGCATCGAGGACACCGCCGAGGCCTACGACGCGCTGAACTCCGCGCTCGCGGTAAACTTCAACACGATCAACGCCGTTCGCAAGGGCAAGACGGTCCAATCCGGCGAGAAGCAGACCCCGATCACGCCGCTCGCTATCAGCCAGTTCCTGGCCCGCGGCCCCAAAGGTCGCGGTCGCATCAGCCTGGCCCAGGACCCCGCGGTGAGCCTGAAATATGCCGGCGAACTGGTCGCCGCATTCGTTGAGCGGGCCGGCGGCAGCGTCAAGGGCAAGATCTCGACCGGGGCCGTGCCCGAGGGCCTGGAGCCGGTCTACGTTCACCGCCAGTCGCGCCCCCTTTCGAAGATTCTCGCCGAGTTGCTCATTGGGTCGAACAACTACATCGCCAACCAGGTCTTCCTGGAGATCGGCGGGCATCGCCTGGGCGGGCCCGTCGGCATCGAGAAGTCGCTCCGGATCGCGAATGAGATGCTCGCCAAGCACGGCCTCGCCGAGTCCATCCATCTCGAGGAAGGCTCGGGCATCAGCCGCGGCAACCACTTCACGGCCCGCGGCCTTGCCCAATTGCTGCACCTCTTCGAGCCTCATGCCACCCTGCTCCGCCGCGGCGACCGCTCTCGCTTCAAGACCGGCACCTTTTCCGGCGTCCGCACCTTGGCGGGCTATGCCGATACCTCCGAGCATGGGCGAGTGCGCTTCGTGATCGCGCTCAGAAGCAACGACGGCGCGATGCGCTTCCGGCTGCTCAAAGCCATCCAGTCCGAGCTGTAGCGGCAGCCGCCCCCGCCGAGTCCGAGTTCACCATGCAGCGCTGCACGGCCTGATCAGCCGCATTCATCGCCGAGAAGCTTGGAACTGACCCAACCCTGGCCGTTGGCTTTGCCGATCCCTTTGAAGCTTCCGTCGTCGTTGAAGCGGCCGCCCTTCCACCAATAGACCCGCGTCCAACCGTTCTTGTCCGGCACGGTGATATTGAGCATGACCTCGTCACCCTCCTTCATGCGGGCGACGAGTTTTCCCTTGGCGCTCGGCTGGTCGCGCAGGGCCAGAAACCCGTCCGGCATCGAGGGGATATTGCAGAAGGCAGTCGCGCGGGCGGGACCGCTGCCGAACAGAACGTCGACCACAACTCCGGCTGCCAGAGCAAAAACCAAAGGGCGCCGCATGAGCATGATCGCCTCCCCCGAAGCTTCCTGCTTCCAATAATAGAACACCATGAAAAGAAAAAATGCCGGCTTGCACCGGCATTTTCTCAGTCCATCCGCGGATGGTTATTTCCCGGCCACCTTCTCATAGTAGCTGAGGTCGATGTATTTCTCGGGCTTGGTCGGCGCCGCGCCGCCATAGAGCGTGCGCAGCTTCAGCACCGTCTCGATGCCCTTGGTGTTCAGGGTCGCGCGCTTGTTCAGCCCACCCGGGCCGGTGAGCCGGTCGTAGAGCTTGCCGGCGTCGGCATCCGACAGATTCTTGATGCGCGCTTTCAGCACCTCGACGGTACCGGCCTTGTCCGAGAAGACGTAATCGGTCGCCGCCACGATGCCGCGGAGAAAGGCCTCGACTTCCTTCGGATGATCCTTGGCGTAGCTCTTGCGCACCGCATAGGCGCTGCCCTGGAACTCGCCGATCTCGGTCGCCGCATCACCCAGGATGGTAAAGCCCTCATCCTTGAGCTGCATGTCGTTGGGAGAAGAGATCATGGCAACATGCCCGGAGCCGTCCTTCAGCGCCTTGACGCGGGCGCCGGTGCCGCCAACGGAGTTGGTGGTGTAGTCCTTGTCCTTCTCCAGCCCGGCCTTATCCTTGACGATCTGGTAAAGCACCGTGGCGTAGCCGGATGTCGGCGAGTCCACGGCAACAACCTTGCCTTTCAGGTCGGAATATTTCTTGATCTCGGGGCGCGCCACCAGGGTGTTCATGCCGGAATGCACGCCGGCGATCGCGACCACGTCGTAATCGGGAAACTTGTCGGTGCCCTGGCCTTCGGTATAGGCCACGATGTTGTCGAAGGCGGTGGAGGCGAACTGATACTTGCCTGCCATGATGTCGCGCATCTGCTCTTTGGAGCCTTCCGTGACATCCTGCGTGACCTTCAGGCCCTCCTTAAGAAAAAAGCCCTTATCGATCGCCACCCAACTCGGCACATTGGTGCCGCCGCCGAAGCCGATCAGTTTTATTTCGGTCTGCGCCGAAGCCGGCGCCGCCAACCCGGCGGCCAAACCGGCCGCCAGCATCACCATCTTTGCTCGCAACATGTTTCCTCCCGTGTTTATCTCGTTAAGACTCGATCGCCCCGTAAACCGGGATCTCGTTGGTCTGGTAACCCTTGATCACGCGCTCTGAACCATAACCCCAGTAATTCCGCAGCGTCTCCGGACCGTGCGTCTTGGGATAGAGCGGGCGTTCCTGATGCCACGGGCGCGGATCGAAATAGCCCAAAGCTTCGTCCTTCATCTGATCCATTTCAGTAAATATTTCCACGCGAACCAAGTCGCTATTGCGGTGATAGGTTGCGACATTGTGCCCGATGACATGTCGTCCCGGGCCCCAGACGAGATGGATCTTGTTGAGCGCGAGGAAATCGGTCGCTTTGCGGATTTCCGCCCATTCCAGCACCTCGAAGGCGATGTGATGCAGCTGCGGCTTCTCATCGACGATGAAGTTGAGCGTGTGATGGTCGGTGTTGCAGCGAAGGAAATAGAAATAGTCGCCACGCGAATCCGACGTGCGGAAACCCAGCACCTCGTTATAGAATTTCACGACCTTCTGCACATCCAGGACGCGATAGGCAACGTGGCCGAGCTTGAGAATATTGAAGGCGCTCGGGGTCAGATCCTCGTTCGGATATTTGTATTCGGAATAGAGATCGACCTGCGTGCCCTTCGGATCGGTGAAAGTCACGGCCTCCGCCACGCCGGGTGAGATTCCCTTGCGCCGCTCGCATTTGATGCCTTCTTGCTGCAGGCCCTTGACCACGTCGTTGAGATCCATCCCCGGATCAACCTGGAATGAGAGCCCGCTCAGCCAGCCTGGCTTGCCTTTCACGAGTTCGATCGCCTCGAGCCCGACCTTGCTGGCGAGAAATACGCGATCCTTGCCGCGCTCCACTATCCCGAGGCCCAGCACCTGGTTGTAATATTGCGTCTGCCCTTCGATATCGTCGGTTTGCAGCGTCGCATGACCAAGCCGTCTCACTTTTACCATCTCACTCTCCTGCTTCTGGATGCGGGACGCGGCGCGCATTAAGCGCGGATTTCGTGCGCCCGAGCCTTCATTTCCAATTCGCCGATGCGGTCGCAACGTGCGTGCAGCACGTCGCCCGGCTTCACCGGGCCGACGCCTGCCGGCGAGCCGGTGAAATAGACGTCGCCTGGATGCAAGGTATAGAACGAGGAGGCGAATTCGATCAGCCGCGGGACGTCGAAGATCAGCTCCCGTGTATTGGCGGTCTGCCGCAACTCGCCGTTCACGTGCAGCGTGGCGGTGACGTCGCTCGGATCACCGAATTCGTCCGCCGTCACCAGCCAGGGGCCGACGGGAGCATAGCCGTCGATCGATTTGCGGAAACTGCGGTCTTCCGAGCCGCGCGTGGTCATGTCGAAGCCGAGCGCGTAGCCGGCAATGTATTCCAGAGCCTTTTCCTTCGGAATGTCGCTTCCCTTCTTGCCGATGATAACGACGAGCTCGAGTTCGTGCTCGTTGATGCGGTCGGGGAAACGGATCGGGATGCCTTCCGATGCGCCGACAATCGCGGAATTGGCTTTGAGGAAGATGCCCTGCTCGCCGATCTTGGAAGGGCGCTTGGCCTGCTGCTGCTCCGGCTTGCGGATGTCGGTGCGCACGGCCATCTCGGCGACGTGCTTGGCGTAGTTGACCGGCGCCGCCATCGCCTTCGACGGCCGCGCCACCGGTGACAGGAGCTTCACCGAGGCCACGGGCCGGCCCGGCGCCTTCGCCGCCATCTCCTGGAGCCGGTCGCGCCATTGCGGCAGCGCGGCAATCACCGCGTCGCCCTTCATATCGTAACGGGCGGCAGCCCTGATCTCGTCCTGGGCCTTGGTTACGTCGTGGACCATGTCGCCGATGACAACCCCGAGCCTGTCATCGTCAAAGCGGCAAATCTTCATGCGATGGGCACCCTCATGTTTGGGAAAGCATCATGATAAACAACCTTGGCACGCCGGGCTATCGCTGCCGGCCCGCTGCGCTGGACGGGTTTTTACAGGTCGCCTATAGGACGCGGCAAGGCACGCAAGCGAAAAGGATCGGCGCGATGGCGGGAAAGACGTTTAGGCTGCTCGGTTTGTCCGGAAGCATCCGCCGCGCATCCAATTGCAAGGCCGTCCTGGAGACGATCCGGGAAAAGGTGGCCGCCGATACCGTAGTGACCAATTTCGACCTTGAGCCGATACCGCCCTATAACCAGGACCACGACAACGACAAGGGCTGGCCGCCACCGATCCGCGCGCTGCGCAAGGAAGTGATCGAGGCCGACGGCATCATCGCGGTCACGCCGGAATACAACCACGGTATGTCAGGCATCCTGAAGAATGCGATCGATTGGGTGTCACGTCCGGGCTATGAATTGATCCTGAAGGACAAGGTTGTGCTAACCATTTCCGTCAGCAACCGAGGCGGCATCCGCGCGCAAAATCAGATGCACACCACTTTTCTCTCCACCGTCTGTCGCATTACGCCCGGCCGCCAGATTGTGGTCGTTGAGCCGGCGAAGAAAATCATCGACGGCCGCGTCACCGACGAGCAGATGCTGCGCGTGATCCTGCGCGGGGTCGATACCATGCTCGAGGAAATCTGCCTGTTCCAGGGCCTGCCGAAGCGCGTGGATGCCGCAGCCGAGGCGCGCAAGGCGGGGCCGCGGCCAAAGGGCGACTGACACGGCGCGCAGACCAATCCCTCAGGTCTACCAGCCATGACCCGAAATTGAGCGATAAAGCCTCGACAAGCTGGCTGGAACCCTTCTAAATAAAAAACAGATTAGTGCCCGCTCCGAAGTTCGTGAATCGTCGCGGCAAGCTCTCACACGAACTTCGGAAGCAAAGGGCACTAGCAACTCTATGATTCTAGTGCCGCTTTTCGATTTGAAGTTCCTAACTGAGCTTGCCGCAGATGGCGTAGGAACTTCAAATCGGCGGCACTAGGAACGCCTTAGAGGCCGTGATGGACTACAGCGTCTTTTTCTCCGATGCGCTTGCGAAGCTCCGGAACGAGCGGCGATACCGCGTTTTCGCTGATCTCGAGCGCATGGCCGGGCGGTTCCCGCATGCCTTGTGGCACTCCCCTACCGGTCCGCGGGAAGTCGTGATCTGGTGCTCGAACGACTATCTCGGCATGGGCCAGCATCCCAAGGTGCTGGGCGCGCTGATCGAGACCGCCACCCGCGTCGGCACCGGCGCCGGCGGCACCCGCAACATCGCCGGCACCAATCATCCGCTGGTCGAGCTTGAGCGTGAACTGGCCGATCTCCACCGCAAGGAAGCGGCGCTGGTCTTCACCTCCGGCTATATCTCCAACGAGACCGGCATCTCGACCATCGCCCGGTTGATCCCCAACTGCCTGATCCTGTCCGATGCCTTCAACCACAATTCGATGATCGAGGGGGTGCGCCGCTCCGGCTGCGAGAAGAAGATCTGGCGGCATAACGACGTCGCTCATCTCGAGCAGCTGTTGATCGAAGCCGGGCCGAACCTGCCCAAGCTCGTCGTGATGGAGAGCCTCTATTCCATGGATGGCGACGTGGCGCCGATCGCA
Organism: uncultured Alphaproteobacteria bacterium; assembly: GCA_963802475.1. Lineage (GTDB taxonomy): Bacteria > Pseudomonadota > Alphaproteobacteria > Rhizobiales > Xanthobacteraceae > CANKHA01. Next base: position 65,365 of record CAWDIZ010000003.1, on the reverse strand, counting down.
CGCATTTGCGAAGTCGCCAAGCGGCACGGCGCGCTGACCTATCTAGACGAAGTGCATGCGGTCGGCATGTATGGCCCGCATGGCGGCGGCATTGCCGAGCGCGATGGCGTCATGGACCAGGTGGATGTGATCGAGGGCACATTGGCCAAGGCTTTCGGCTGCCTCGGCGGCTATATCGCCGGCAATGCGCAGCTCATCGATGCCGTGCGATCCTATGCGCCCGGATTCATCTTCACCACCGCGCTGCCGCCGGCGATCTGCGCTGCCGCCGCTGCGGCCATCCGCCACCTGAAGACTTCCCAATGGGAGCGTGACCGGCATCAGGAACGTACCGGGCGCGTGAAGAGCGTGCTCGCCCATGCCGGCTTGCCGGTGATGCCGAGCGAGACCCATATCGTCCCGCTGATGGTGGGCGACGCCGAGAAGTGCAAGGCGGCTTGCGACCTCCTGCTCTATGAGCACGGCATCTACATCCAGCCGATCAATTATCCGACGGTGCCGCGCGGTACCGAGCGGCTGCGCATCACGCCCTCGCCTTTGCATGAGGACGCGCTGATCGACAGGCTGGCGGAGGCGCTGGTCGATGTCTGGCAGCGGCTCGGCCTGCCGCTGCGAAAGCGCGCATTGGCGGCGGAATAAGCTCAGCTGGGCGGCGCGCTCTTATCTTCCGGATTTTTCGTTTCTTCCCTGTCCTGCATAGGCGGCTTGCTTCCGCGCGTAAACAGATGCGCGAAGACCGGCAGCGACAACGACACCGTCAAAAAGCGTGCGAGCTGATGCGCGCCGACAAAGACCGGATCGCCATTCAGGGATAGCGCCAGGACCATCATGGTGTCCTGCGCCCCGGGCGCGAAGGCGATCGCCAGGTCGGCGATACGGGTCGAGGTCACTGTCGCAACCAGTATGGCGAAGCTGGCGCAGATCGAAGCCGCGACAGCAAAGGAACCGACGGCCGCGCCCAGATAGGAAAACAGCATGCGCGGCGGCGTATTGGCGAAGCGCTGCCCGACCGTGGCGCCCATCACCACAACGAAGGCGCTGACGAACCACCAGGGCAGCGCCGCATGCATAAAGCCCGCGCCATGCAGAATTCCCGACCCCAGCATGGCGCCGAACACGATGCTGGCGGGAAAGCGGATCCAATGCAGCAGCATGGCCGTGGCGAGCGAGAAGGCGATCAGGATAAACAATTCGGTCGGCGACGCATTGAACCTCTCGGCGCCAAGGGTCGCGGTGGGAGAGGCCGCCAGCCCGAACAGCGCAAGCCCAAGTGGAATGCTGACGGAGATGAATACCACCCGCACCGTCTGCACGATGACGACGCCGCGGATGTCGGCGCCCGACTGGACGGCAAGTGAGATCACCTGCGCCATGCCTCCGGGGCTGCCGCCGTAGAGCGCCGACTTCATGTCCCAGCCGTGCACAAAGCGCAGATAGCTCATGGTCGCGGCAGTCATGCATACGGCGGAAACGGAAATCAGCACGATGCTCAAGGGCCAGTCGACAATGCCATGCAGCGTCTCCGGCCGGACCGTGGCGCCCAGCGACATCCCGATAATGAAGAAGGTCAGCCGCGCCAGATTTCCAGGAACGATCATCGGCCGACCGGCCAGCGCGGCTGCCGCCACCGCCAGCATCGAGCCGCAGATCAATCCCGCAGGAAAATTGATCCAGACGAAGAAAAGCGCGCCAAGCGCGGCGACCAGCAAAGTTTCCACCGCGTTGCGGACGCGGCGTTTGTCGATTCTCCACGCGGGCATGGGCGATCAATGCCGTGGATAGTCGGTGGCGTCAAACGCCTGGCGGACAGAGCAGCTATGGCGCTGGCTCAGCCATTATCGGCAGGATGGACAAGGCCTTATCAAGTGTGCTGACCTTCCGGGGGATGAGGCGATTGGCCTCGCGTTCCGGGTGAGCCTCCATGCTGCCAGGGTGGGCCGTTATCGCCGTCGCGCTCGGCTATATCGGGCTTCTATTCGTCATCGCGAGCTACGGCGACCGCAGGAGTCAAGCTCGACGGCAAGACCCGCTCGCGGCTGCTGATCTATCCACTATCGCTGGCGATATACTGCACCTCTTGGACCTTTTTCGGATCGGTCGGGCTCGCCTCGCGCACCGGCTATGACTTTCTCACCATCTATATCGGCCCGATGGTGGTGATCGGACTTTGCACCCCGGTAATCCTGCGCATCGTGCGGCTCGCAAAGGCGCAGAATATCACTTCGATCGCCGACTTCATCGCCGCGCGCTACGGCAAGGACCAGGGAGTGGCTGCACTAGTGGCGACAATCGCCATCGTCGGCACCATCCCCTATATCGCCCTGCAGCTGAAAGCGGTGTCGTCCTCGCTCGGCACCATCCTGACCCATTCGAGCGTCGAATCCGCCGTGCTGCAGGCTGCGCCCGGCGACATAGCCTTTATCGTCGCGTTGTCGATGGCGGCTTTCGCGGTGCTGTTCGGCACGCGTCACATCGATACCACCGAGCATCAGCACGGATTGATGCTGGCGATCGCCACTGAGTCCATCGTCAAGCTGGTGGCGTTCCTGGCGGTCGGCATCTTCGTCACCTTCTGGATGTTCGACGGGCCGATCTCGTTGTTCGCCCAGGCGCTGGAAATACCCGCCAGCGCGGCGCTGCTGCAGAACCAGTCCAGCATCGGCACGCTGCTCGCGATGACGCTGCTATCGATCTTTGCCATCGTTCTGCTGCCGCGGCAATTCCACGTTACGGTGGTGGAAAACAATACCGAGGCCGAAATCTGGCGCGCCGCTTGGCTATTCCCGATCTATCTCATCCTGATCAATCTATTCGTGCTGCCGATCGCGATCGCCGGCGTGTTGACCTTCCCGCCGGGACGCATGGACAGCGATATGTTCGTGCTCACCTTGCCGCTCACCGCCGGCTCCGATCTGATGACGCTGGTGGCTTTTGTCGGAGGATTGTCGGCGGCTACCGCGATGGTGATCGTGGAATTGGTCGCTCTGTCGATCATGGTGTCGAACGACATCGTGATTCCGTGGGTACTCAAGCGCAAGGAATCGCTCTTCGCCGGCCGCGAAAATATGGGCGCGATGCTGCTGCTGGTGCGGCGCGTCGCCATCTTCGTCATCCTGTTCCTTGCTTATTTATATTACCGAATGGCGGGCGAAGCGCAGCTCGCCTCGATCGGCCTGTTGTCCTTCGCCGCCATCGCGCAGCTCGCGCCGGCCTTTTTCGGAGGGCTGATCTGGCGACGTGCTACCGCGCGCGGCGCCGTTGCGGGGTTGAGCATCGGCACACTGACCTGGGCCTACACGCTGTTGCTGCCGAGCTTCGCCGATCTCGGCATCATCGGGCAGCGGCTGCTGATGGAAGGGCCTGCCGGTTTCCTTCTGCTGCGGCCGCAGGCTTTGCTCGGCGTCGACCTGCCGCCACTGCTGCACGGGGTGTTGTGGAGCCTGTCGCTCAATGTGCTCGCCTATGTGGCGTTCTCCCTCACCCGCGCGCCCGCCTCGGTAGAACGCCTGCAGGCCAATCTCTTCGTGCCGTCGCCAAGCGAGTTCGCCGCGCCCACTCTCCGGCGCTGGCGCTCGCCGGTCCGGGTCGACGAACTGACCAAGGCCGTGGCGCGCTATCTTGGGGAGGAGCGGACGCGCACAGCCTTCGAGAGTTTTGCCGGCAGCCGGCGCATCGATCTCTCGCCAGAGGCGGAGGCGGATTTCCAGCTTCTGCGCTACGCCGAACATTTGCTGGCGTCCGCCATCGGCGCGGCTTCCTCGCGCCTGGTGCTGACCCTCCTGTTGCGCAAGCGTGCGCTCTCCACCAGCCGCGCGCTGAAGCTGCTCGACGATGCCAGCGCCGCGATCCACTACAACCGCGAGATCTTGCAGACCGCGCTTGATCATGTACGCCAGGGAATCGCAGTCTTCGACAAGGAAGTCCGACTTACCTGCTGGAACCGCTATTTCGGCGAGATCCTCAACCTGCCGGCACATATGACCCTGGCCGGAGTCGCGCTCGAGGAAATCCTGCGCGTAAGCGCCGAGCAGCAGCCCGATGGACTGAGCCCGGCCGAGCACGAGCGCGCCCTGCATGAACGTTACCTGCGCTATCTGTCCGGCGAGCCTTTCCTCGAACGCTTCGCCGAGCGCGGCCTGGTCATTGAGGTCCGTGCCAACCGGATGCCGGATGGCGGCGTGGTCATCACTTTCAGCGACATGACGCCGAGCGTCGAGGCCGCCGAAGCGCTGGAGCGCGTCAACGAGACGCTGGAACGGCGGGTGCACGAGCGCACCGAGGAACTGACACGCCTGAATGCCGAACTCGCCCACGCGAAAGGCGAGGCCGAAGAAGCCAACATCTCCAAGACGCGCTTTCTCGCCGCCGCCAGTCACGACATCTTGCAGCCGCTCAATGCGGCAAGGCTCTATGTAACCAGTCTGGTAGAGCGGGAGGAAGGCCGCGCCGATGCCCGCCTGGTCAGCAACATCGACGCCTCACTGGAAGCGGTGGAGGAAATTCTCGGCGCGCTGCTCGATATTTCGCGGCTGGACACCGGCGCCTTAAAGCCGGAATTAGGTTCGTTTCGCATCGATGCGCTGTTGAGGCAGATCGAGGTGGAATTCACCCCGCTCGCGCGTGAAAAGGGCCTTGAGCTTGTTTTCGTCCCAAGCTCGCTGACGGTGCGATCAGATCGCCGGCTGCTGCGCCGGCTGCTGCAGAATCTCGTTTCCAACGCCATCAAATATACCCTCGACGGCCGCGTGTTGATCGGCTGCCGCCGCCGGCGTGGCCGGATGCGGATCGACGTCTGGGATACCGGCATCGGAATCCCGCGGTCGAAGAAGCGCGAGATCTTCAAGGAGTTCCATCGGCTGGACGAAGGCGCCCGGGCCGCGCGCGGCCTCGGGCTCGGCCTCTCGATCGTGGAGCGCATCGCGCGCATGCTCGATCATAAGATCGACCTGTCGTCGACTGTCGGCGGCGGCTCGCGCTTTTCGGTGGAAGTTCCGCTGGCGCCCGCCTTGGCGGCAAGCGTCGCGCCACCGCCCGTCCGGGAGCTGGATTCGCGACAGCTGGCCGGCACCGTGGTGCTCTGCCTCGACAACGATCTGCCGATTCTGGATGGCATGCGCACGCTGCTTGAGGGCTGGGCCTGTCAGGTATTGCAAGCACCGAACCTGGCGGAAGCCATCGCCACCGTGGTCGAAACCAAGATCCCTCTTAACTGTTTGCTGGTCGATTATCGTCTGGACGACGGCAACGGCCTTGATGCCATCATCCAGCTGCGCCGGCGCTTCGGGGCCGATTTACCGGCCATCCTGATCACCGCCGACCGCAGCCTGCGTCTGCGCCAGGATGCCCAGGCCGAAGACATCCAGTTCCTGAACAAGCCTTTGAAGCCGGCGGCATTGCGCGCGCTGCTGGCGCAGTACCGCATCCGCCCCATTGCCGCGGCCGAGTAGTCCATCTCATTGCGAGGAAATCAGTTCGCCAGTGACGCCGCCTGCCGTGGCGCGAGCTCGATCTTCGCCGCCGCGATCACGGCCTGGGTACGGCTCTCGACCCCGAGCTTCTGCAGGATGGCCGACACATGCGCCTTCACCGTCGCTTCCGACACCGTCAGCTCATAAGCAATCTGCTTGTTGAGCAGACCCTCCGATAGCATCATCAGCACCCGTACCTGTTGCGGCGTGAGCGTGGCGAGCCGGGTCAGGAGATCATTGGTCTGCGCGTCAGCGCTCTGGTCAAGATTCACGTCCGGCGGCGTCCATTCCTCGCCGGCGAGCACGCGCGTGACAGCATTGCGCATTGTCTCCACATCGAGCGTCTTCGGAATGAAGCCGGCCGCGCCGAAATGCATGCAGCGGCGGATGACAGCGGGATCTTCATTGGCGGAAACGATGACGACCGGAACGCCGGGATGTTGCGCGCGCAGGCACATCAATCCTGAGAAGCCGCGCACGCCGGGCATTGTGAGATCAAGAAGGATGAGATCGACGTCGCCGTCGCGGCCCAGCAGCTTACCAATTTCTTCGAAACTGCCGGCTTCCGCGATCTCGATACGCTCGAAGAGACCGGTTACGGCCTCTCGCAACGCGCCTCGGAACAAAGGATGGTCGTCGGCGATAATCAGACGATAGGCTAAGTCGTTCAACGCAGTGACCTCGGAAACTACTCACCAAAAGTCTTACGCCTTCGCCGATAGTCTACATGTTTTTCTGCCGTCGGCTAGCTGGCATACCAAATACCAGAGGGAATGAACCCAGCCTAGGCGTTTCGGCTACCGACAAATTGCAGCACGACCTCCCGCCGATGCGCCCGAAACCTATGCTCAATCAAATAGATGCCTTGCCAAGTCCCCAGCGTCAGCGTGCCCTGAACCACCGGGATATGCAGCCCGACGCCGGTCAGCATCGCCTTCACATGGGCGGGCATATCGTCGGGGCCTTCGGTGCCATGGATCCATCCTGCATCCTCCGGAGCAAGCCGGCGCAGTGCGGTAACCAGGTCTTTCTGCACGTCTGGATCGGCGTTTTCCTGAATCGTGAGCGACGCCGAGGTGTGACGCAAAAACAGAAAGAGCGCGCCATCCGCCGCGCCAGCCTGTGAGACGAATTCCCTCACGTCCTCGGTGATGTCGGTAAAGCCCTCACCCGGCGTCTGCACCGTGAGAGTGGCGGTGGCGACCGATTGCGATTGCGCGATCCTGGTGACGGAAAGGCGCGTCACGGCTTGTACCCTATGCAGCAAATAGCGCGACCGGCGGGCCACTCGTCGATTATCGCAGGCAGGCGCCGAAAAAACGATCCGATTCCTTTGGCATGTTGCCGCGCGCCGGTATCCAAGAAGGACCGCAAAAGTAGCATCCCGCCTGTCGAAAAAAGGCGGAATTGTCTCAGCTATTCAATAGCTTGTAATCGCTGCTCCGATTCTTGACTCATACAGACCCGGTCAGTATGGTCCGCGCGGCTTTGAGGGCGTGGGACTTCCTCGAGCGCCGCAATGCGCGGATCGAAAAAATGACGCGCGATAACGGCGATCACGGCAACTCCCCGTCCGACGAAGCTGCTCTCTCCGCGAGGCTCAAGCGTCTCGGCGAACGGCTCCGGCAACATACCGGCCGTCCTGTCGAAAAAAGCCCCGGTGCTTCTTCGACCGCCGACCCGTCGGCGATGGCGCGCGGTTTCCGGCTCTCCACCGAGCTTGTTGCAGGCGTCCTTGTCGGTGCCGCATTGGGTTGGCTGCTCGACCGCTGGCTCGGCATCTCGCCCTGGGGGCTGATCGTGTTTCTGTTGCTCGGTTTTGCCGCGGGCGTACTCAACGTGATGCGGGCGGCGGGCGTGAACATGGGGTCCAAAGCTTCCGGGCCCCCGGATTAGGCAGCTAAGAAGGCCATGGGCGATCCGATCCACCAATTCAAGTTGAAGAGCCTGTTTTCGCTGGGCCATATCGGTCCCTACGAGATCGTGTTCACCCAATCGGCACTGTTCATGCTGCTCGCGCTGCTCGCGACCGCGGCGCTGATGCTGATCCCGACCAGGCAGCGCGCGCTGGTGCCAAGCCGCGCGCAGTCGGTGGCCGAGCTTTCCTACGAATTCGTTGCCAATACCATCCAGAGCACCGCCGGCAAGGAAGGCATGAAGTTCTTCCCGCTGGTATTCTCGCTTTTCATCTTCGTGCTGACCGTGAACCTGTTGGGCCTGCTGCCCTACGGCTTCACCGTGACCAGCCACATCGTCATCACCGTTGCGCTGGCGCTGCTCGTGTTCTTCACCGTGCTGGTCTACGGCTTCTGGAAGAACGGCCTGCGCTTCTTCAAGCTCTTTGTACCGAGCGGCATACCAATCTACATCCTGCCGCTGATCGTCTTCATCGAAGTGCTGTCCTTCCTGTCACGGCCGATCTCGCACAGCGTGCGTCTGTTCGCCAACATGCTGGCCGGCCATATCACGCTGAAGGTCTTCGCCGGTTTTATCGTCATGCTGAGCGCATTCGGCATCGGCGGCATCATCGGCGCCATCCTGCCGCTGTCCCTGGTGGTGGCGCTGACTGCGCTCGAATTCCTCGTTGCCTTCCTGCAGGCCTATGTCTTCGCGATCCTGACCTGCATCTATCTGAATGACGCCATCCATCCCGGTCACTGACCTTTCCAAACCTTGAGGAGTGTTTCATGGATCCTGTTGCTGCAAAGATGATTGGTGCCGGCATTGCCTGCATCGGCATGGGCGGAGCCGGCGTCGGCGTCGGCATGATCTTCGGCCAGTATCTCGCCGCCGCGGTGCGCAATCCGTCGGCCGCGCAGGGCCAGTTCGGCAACCTGATCTTCGGATTTGCCGTGACCGAGGCCTTGGGAATCTTCTCGCTGCTGATCGCCCTCCTGCTCCTGTTCGCGCTCTGATCGATGGCTACCACTGCGCATACCGAGGCGTCCGGCGGCCATAAGGCGCCCTTTCCGCCGTTCCAGTCGGAAACTTTCGCGTCCCAGCTATTCTGGCTCGCGATCACCTTCGTCGCGCTTTATCTGCTGGCGTCTCGTCTGCTGCTGCCGCGTGTCGGCGGCATCATCGACGCGCGCGCTAACCGGATCGATGGCGACCTTGCGGAAGCGCAGCGGTTCAAGACAGAAGCGGATGCCGCCAACGCGGCCAATGAAAAGGCGCTGGCGGATGCCCGCTCCCGCGCCCAGGCTTTGGCCAATACCACCCGTGAGAAGCAGCAGGCGGAAGCCGACAGCAAGCGCAAGGCGCACGAGCAGCAGCTCGACGCCAAGCTTGCCGAGGCCGAGAAAACCATTGCCGCGACCAAAGTCGCCGCCATGGGCAATGTGCGCGGCATCGCCACCGACGCGGCCGCGGCTATCGTGAAGCGGCTGACCGGCACCGAGCCGTCCGGCCAGGCCGTTACCACTGCCGTTAGCGAAGCGCTCAAGCGCTGAGGACGAACCATGCTGGATGCTGAATTCTGGGTCGCGGCTTCCTTCTTTATCTTCGTCGGCATTCTCGTCTATGTCGGGGTGCACAAGAAGATCGCCGAAGCGCTCGACCATCGCAGCGACCGCATCAAGGCGGAATTGGATGAGGCACAGCGGCTGCGCGAGGAAGCGCAGACTTTGCTTGCGCATTATCGGCAGAAGCAGAAAGAGGCCGAAGGCGAAGCCGCGGCGATTCTGACCAATGCCAAGGCGGACGCCGAGCGCATGGCGGTCGAGGCCGAGGCGAAAATGAATGAATTCGTCGCCCGCCGCACCAAGATGGCGGAAGCCAAGATCGCCCAGGCCGAGAGCCAGGCGCTGGCGGATGTGCGCGCTGCCGCTGCCGATGCGGCCGTCACCGCAGCCGAGCAGATCCTGAAGGACACAACCAAAGGTAAAGTGGCCGAAGACCTGCTCGCCAGCAGCATCGAAGGCGTCAAGAACAAGCTGAATTAGTCGCGGCGGGAAATCAGCGACGCGGCGCGGGTTTCGCCGGTTTTTTGGCGGGCTGCGGTTTGTCGCCGACAGGATCGAACCCGACATAGACGACATAGGCCTCGATATCGAGCCCGGGCGGCATCGGAAAGGCGATGTCGTTATCGACGTGAGTGAACAGGATATTGGGTCGACCTTCCGGGATCGCGACCTGGATCTTGGAGAATTTCGAGACCACCGTCTTGGGCTCCGGGCCTTCCTTGACGACCGCGTAGCGCAGCGGCACGTCGAGTTGCCCGGGCCCGCCAGCGGGGCCGACCAGCACGCGGCCCTCGATGCCCACCTTCATGCGCATGACCCCGCCGGAGACACTGCATTCGCGCGCCAGTTCGCCGATCGACCCTTGATAGCGCAACGCGAGAGTGTCCGTGTTGCCGGGCGGCACGCTCAAGGTAGCAGCACCCGCCCGAACATCGACCGGCGGGCAAATCGTTTCGGCGATGTTGCTGACGGCCGCTTGTTTCTCAGCCGGCGAAGGTGCTTGCGGTTTTTGCAGAATGATGTCCCGCAGCTGCGACATCGTGGAAGGCGAGCTCTGGCCGGCCGAAGCCGAAGCGGAACTGGGCTCCGATCCTCAGGATTCGGTCACTCGAACAGCCCGCCGCCAGCGCAGCCAGCGTCGATACGGCAAGCGCCGCGGCGCTGCTGCGAAGGATCGGCCTAAATTCAGTGATACGCATGGTTCCGCCCTACCCCACTCACGCAAGTTTATATCAAGCAAACCATGGCAAGCCCAAGGCCGCTTTCATGTGGTTAAAAGCGGAACAGAGACCGTTCTTCAGGCCGGACTTGAGCGTATAGCAGGTGGTCCTGCCAGATGCCGTTGATACACAGGTATTCCCGTGCGTAACCCTCGCGGACGAAGCCGGTCCTTTCCAGAAGCCGCACCGAGGCGGCGTTTTCCGGAATGCAGGCCGCCTCGAGGCGGTGCAGCTTCAAGGTCGAGAAGGCGAACGGCACCAGTGCTCGCACCGCTGCGGTCATGTAGCCCTGGCGGGCATAGGCAGCCCCCATCCAGTAACCGAGACTACCCGCCTGCGCGACCCCGCGGCGGATATTGTTGATGGTCAAGCCGCCGACCAGGTTCTCATCCTCGTTGCGGAAGATGAAATAGGGATAGGCGAGATCGTTACGCTGATCCTCCGCGTAACGTTTCAAGCGGCGGCGGAAAGAGGGCCGGCTCAAATCATCCGCCGGCCAGGTTGGTTCCCAAGGAACGAGAAATGCGCGGCTCGCTTCGCGCAGCGCCGCCCAATCCTCGAAATCCGACATCTGCGGAAGGCGCAAAGTCACCTTGTCGCCCATAACGGTGAGCGCAGGTTCGGTGAAGCTGACGGCGCGAAAGAACGTCATGAAAGCATGGGCGATCAGGCCGCCTGACGATATAAGCTGGCGGCGATATTGGCCGCCGTTTCCAGACCGGCACCGGGACCGAGGGCCGCAACCGCAGGCCGGCTGCCCGCGATCAACGCGCGGCCAGCGGCGCGGGCACTTTCGACCGTCACGGCTTCGATCTTGCCGACCAGTTCACTCAACGGGATTGGCCGGCCATAGGCGATCATCTGGCGCGCCAATTGCTCGGCACGCGAACGCGAACTTTCCAGCGCCATCAGCAGACCTGCCTTCATCTGCGCCTTGGCGCGGGCGACCTCCGCCTCGGTGAGGTCTTCCGACGCCCGCGCGATCTGGTCGACCACGACGCGCATCAATTCCGGCGCATCCGTCTCCGCCGTGCCGCTGTAGAGCGCAAACATTCCCGTGTCCTGATACGAAACATGGAAGGAATAGATCGAGTAGCAGAGACCGCGATTCTCGCGCACCTCCTGGAACAGCCGCGACGACATGCCGCCGCCGAGCGCGCTGTTGAATACCTGCAGACTGTAGAGTCCGGGGTCGCGTTGCGGCAAGCCTTGCAGCGCCATGGTCAGATGGACCTGCTCCAGCTCGCGCTTTTCGATATGCGTGCCGCCGCCGAAACGCGCCACTTCCGGTACTGGCGCGGCCGGCCCGGCGAAACTCGAGAAGCGGCGTTCGACTTCGTGCACCACCGCCGCATGATCGACGGCGCCTGCCGCCGCGACCACCATGTCAGGAGCCTTGTAATTGCGCGCGAGATAGGCGCGCAGGCGCGACGGTTCGAACGAGCGCACCGTTTCCGGCGTGCCCAGAATCGACCGGCCGAGCGGCTGTTTCGGAAAAGCTTTCGCCTGCAGATAATCGAACACGATATCGTCCGGCGTATCCTCGCTCGCGCCGATCTCCTGCACGATGACATGCTGCTCGCGTTTCAGCTCGGTGGGATCGAAAGTCGGGTCGGCAAGAATGTCGGAGAGCACATCCAGCGCCAGCGGGACGTCGGCCTTCAGCACCCGGGCATAATAGGCGGTGTTTTCCGCGCTGGTTGCGGCGTTGAGGTCGCCGCCGACGGCCTCAATCTCCTCGGCGATCTGCCGGGCGCTGCGGCGCGAGGTGCCCTTGAACGCCATGTGCTCGAGCAGATGCGAAATCCCGTGTTCATCCGGCTGCTCGTCGCGGCTGCCGGAGCCGACCCACACGCCGAGCGACGCCGTTTCCAGATGCGGCATGGCATCGGTCACGATAACAAGACCGGACGGAAGACGCGTGACTTCAACACTCATGCAGCTGCTCCTTCGCGCGCGGCGCGACTGGCCGCGACAATAAAACGTTCGACTGCCGCCTGATCGGCCGGCAGCCGGGTGACGCGCTCGGGCCGCTCCGCAAGATCGGCGAGCCAATCGGGAAGCGCGGGGCGCTGGCCGCAAGCGGCCTCTACTGCATCAGGGAATTTGGCCGGATGCGCGGTGGAAAGTACGACCATGGGCACCGCCGGATCGCGGGTTTCTTTTTCCGCAACGGCGACGCCCACCGCCGTATGCGGATCTATGCGGTATCCGGTTTCCTTCAATAGCGTCCTGATGGTGGCCGCGGTCTCCTCCTCGTCGGCGCGGTCGGCGGTGAACAGGTTGCGGAGCTCCGACAAAGCGCTCACCGACAGCGAAAACCGACGCGATTGTGCCAGCGTGCCCATTAGCGAACGCACGCTATCCGCATCCCGCCCATAAACCTCGAATAGCAACCGTTCGAAATTCGACGATACCTGGATGTCCATCGAGGGTGAGGTGGTCGGCAGCACGTCGCGCAATTCATAGCTGCCGCTCGCCAGCGTGCGGGCGAGGATGTCGTTGACGTTGGTCGCGATCGCCAGCCGCTGCACGGGAAGGCCCATGCGATGGGCAACATAGCCGGCATAGACGTTTCCGAAATTACCGGTCGGCACGGCAAAAGCGACCTGACGTCCAGGCGCGCCCAGCGTCACAGCGGCGGTGAAGTAATAGACCGCCTGCGCGACGATGCGCGCCCAATTGATCGAATTGACGCCGGAGAGCCGCACCTGATCGCGGAAGGTGTGGTGATTGAACATGCCCTTCACCAGCGCCTGGCAGTCATCGAAGGTGCCCTCGATCGCCAATACATGCACGTTGGCGTCGGTGACGCTGGTCATCATGCGCCGCTGCACGTCCGAAATGCGATCATGCGGATACAGCACCACCACATCGGCCTGCGCGCAGCCGCGGAAGGCCTCCACCGCCGCCCCGCCGGTATCGCCGGAAGTTGCAACCACGATGGTGGTGCGCTCGCCGCGCGCCTTCAACGCATGATCCATCATGCGCGCGAGCAACTGCATGGCGAGATCCTTGAATGCCAAGGTCGGCCCGTGAAACAGCTCGAGCACGAATTGATTGGTGCCGGTCTGCACCAGCGGCACGGTCGCCGGATGGCGGAAAGTGTCGTAGGCCTCGCGCGTCATGCGGGCGAGACTGTCCTCGGGGATGGCGTCGCCGACAAAGGGTCGGATCACCTCCACCGCCACCTCGGCGTAAGGGCGGCCGGCGAAACCGGCGATGGTGCGCTCGCTCAGGCGCGGCCAGGATTCCGGCACATAGAGGCCGCCATCGCGGCCGAGACCGGCCAGCATGACCTCGACAAAGCCAAGCGGCGGGGCCTCGCCCCGGGTGGAAATGTAGCGCACGAAAGTCCCTGCAGGAGGCTCCGGGAGCGACGACGCCGTCCGAGCCCTTCCATAACTAATTGAAAAGACTACCGTTCCATCCGCGCAGCGGCTGAAACCGATGGCGTGAGCCTAATCGGAAGCGGCGGTTTTCACAAGGAAGCGGTTCCCCCCGTCGGCGCGGCTGGTGGGCTGGACGGTCGATAGAGAAGCCGTTGATAAAGCAGGCCTATTCCGACGAGGACGACGCCCAGCCCGATGAAGGATAGCGCCCGGAACACCCCGGTAAGGCCCGCCATATCGAACAGGAAGACTTTGCCGATGGTGATCACCACGACAGCGGCCGAGCAGTAGCGCACCGGCTGCGAGCGCAGCAGGAAGCCGGCCACGAGCAGTGCCACGCCGAAGACCAGCCAAACCGCTGAATAGGTATATTGCTCGGCATCGCTGACCGCCGACATCCGGATCAAAGGCCCTTGATAGAAGCGTGCGACCTCGAGGGTGAGATAAAGCAGCGCCAGCGTCACTGCCGTGACCGCCGCGACCGCGCGATACCACTGCGGCCGCGTCATGCGGGTCATTAAGGCGAGCGCAGAGGCCAGCACCGCTGGAAGGCCATAGGCCAGCAGCAAGACATTGAAGAACAGTCCTTCCACCATAAGGCCGCGCGAAAACGGCAGCATCGGATTCCTGCCGAGCACAACGCCGAAAACGATGGCGGCAAGCGTCAGGCCACCTATGATCAGGGCGCCAAAATTGTGAACGACGCTTTGGGTGCGCTCGCGCACGCGCTCGAGCCCGATAACGAGCGCCAGCCCGACGCAAATCTGCAATGCGACCTCGGTAAGCGTGGAAGAATCGCGATAGATATCGCCGCCGGTGATGTAATGGCGAATCTGCAGGAATGCGGTGAGGACGGTGAACAGGATGGCGGCCGAATCCGTCATCCTCGCCGGAATATCGTCGGCGCGCTGGCGCAGCAGATAACCCGCGGCCCAGAACGAAAGCGCGGGAACGCCATAGCCCCAGAGCAGCCAATTGAATATTGGCGTGGAGCCCACGCCGCTGCCGACAATGCGCGGTTCCCACATGATTCTGCGCAACCACCAGCGCGACGATGACGGCAATCGTCCAGCGTAACGCGGGCAACGGACGCTGGCGTTCCACCCACGCGATGCCGGGTGCCATCAGGGCCAGAGCGACCGTGAGCCAACCTTTCTCCATGGCCAGCGTCAGCGCGAGCGCAACCGCAGCGATGCCGCCGACGGCGAAGATGGCGCCGGCTGCGGCTTGACCGGGTTTCGCAGGACGCTTGCTCAGAAATTCGACGGCATAGCTATAGAGGACGGCCAGCAGCAGCGCGAGCGCGGCGAAGGGGATCGAGCGTTCGAAGCCGGCGATGCGATAATAGACGGCCATGAGGATGATAATCGGCGCCGAGACCGCCGACACAGCCCACAGCATGGCGATAACCGGCGAAGCCGTGCGCAATTGCGAAAGAAATCCGGCAGCGCCGAACAATACGGCGAAGGCGGCGCCGAGCATAAGGTGCGAACCGACGCGGGCCGGGTTTGGGTCCGCCGTCAGGCCCGGGGTCACGATATTGGGCGCTGTGGTCGTGTTGAACTCGAACGGCACGGCCCAGTGCCACATCACCAGCGCGACCAGCGCTGCTGCAGCGGGAACGGCGCCGAGCGCGGCGTCGCTGCGCCAGGCGATGGCGACGGTCGCAAAAACCAGCAGCGAGAAAGCAAGCAAAGCAACGGTATCATGCCACGTGGCCAGCACCAGAAGACCGGCAGCCAGCAGATAAACGGCTAGGGCCGCCGAGGACACGATTTCGATGCGGCCCGATTCGGCCGATGGCCCATAAAGAAAGCCGGAGACGATAAGCGCGGCCACGAGCGCGAAGCCAACCGCGGCATGCAGCGCGTGCGGCAGCAGAATGTCGGTCTGTAGGCTGTCGATGCCCGGCAGGATCCACAAGGCGTTCAGCGCAATCGCAGTGACCGCGAGCCAGCGCCACATCCGCATGCGCGCGAGCCCGAAGGCCGCGGCGGTGACGACCGCGAGATAGAGATAAAGCCCCCAATAATTCGCCTGGCCGGTTGAGACGAGCACCGGCGTGATATAGGCGCCGATCAGGCCGAGCCCTGCCAGCGCCGGTCCATGCAGCAGGGCCGCCGCCAGGGTCGCCAAGGCGACAATGCCAAGCAGGACGAAAGCAAGTGCAGGCCCGAAGAAACCATAAAGCGCAAAGCCGGCGTAAACGGTTGCATAGGCGACAGTCGTTCCGGCCGCGGTGAGAATGCTCGGGATATGCGCGGGTGAGATGCCGGCGATGCCGGACCGATTTTCCTGCCGTCGCATCCATTCGCCAGCGGCAATCAGACACGCCGCAAGCAGGCCGCCGAGGAAGATGCGCATGCCCGGTCCGAGCAGACCCGCCTCGATGGAATATTTCACCAGGAAAATGCCGCCGAGCGCCAGCGCGAGGCCGCCGATATAGACCACCCAGCGGGTGCCAAACTTCTCCTCAAAGCCGGCCGAGGGACGCGCCGGCTGCGCCGCTGCCGCAGCGGCGGGCGCCTGCGTTATCGGCGGAACGGATTTCGGAATTCTCTCTTCGGACTTTGCGGCGGAAGGCGGTACCGGCTGTGATGTCGGTGGTGGCGTTGAGGCGGGGGCCGGTGCGACGGCAACTGGCGCAGCGGCCTGGCCGGTGAGCCGTTGCTCAAAAAGCGCCAGACGCTGTTCGATCACGTCGAGGCGGCGGCGCGTCCCCAGCACCATGAAAAACGCCGCAACGCCCGCAATCGGAATTGCGAGCAGCAAAAGAATGCCAAATACGAAAATGTCCATAAAACGCCCCCCGACGCAGCTGGGATGCTAGCGTTGCGGTCGAAGAGGCGAAAGCCCCTAGGTCTTTTCTTCAACCTGCAAATCACGGCGGCTCCGGACCCAGAAGCCAAAGACCGCCAAAAGCACCACCGCCAGCCCGTACCAGGTCACCGCATATTGCAGGTGGTTGTTCGGCAGATTTGCTTTCAGCGGGCCGGGCGGCGGCAACCCGTCGGCAGGCTGTTGCCCTTCGCGCTCGATATAGAAAGGCGCGACCGGCCCCCAGCCGTTTTCCCGTGCCATCGCCAGGTGGTCGCGCACGAACCAGAGCTCCGCGCCTTTGTCGTAGGGCGCGGTCAATTGCCAGACCTTCGGCTCCGGCCAGCGCAGCACGCCGGTGATCTCGACTTCGCCCGGCGACGGCGCGGGACGAGCGGTGGCGCCGGTCGGCTTCTGATCGGCGACGAAGCCGCGGTTGACCACCAACGTGTCGCCGGAGGCGAGCCGCGCGAGCGTAAAGATGAAAGCACCCGGCCCTTTCACGTCATCGCGAAGCGCGGAGCCGGTGGCCCAGGTCACCGTCTCCTTGTTGGGCAGATATTCGGCTCGGAATTTCACGCGGGTGAATTCGTCGCGATCCCGCTGCAGCGAGGCCCATTGCGCCGGAGGCGGCAGGGCGGCGGGCGCAGCGGTGAGTTGGCGGGTGAGCGTATCGATCAGTTCTTCCTTCCAGGCTTTGCGCTGAAGCTGCCAAGTGCCAAGCGCGATGAGGATCGCGAAGGCAATCAGCGTTGCGAGGCTGGGCAGGAACAACCCGCGGCGGACGGCGCTCACGATCCGCTCCGGTGTTCGTGACGCCCTTCCGCCGCCTTGTGATGAAATTGCAGGGCGATGAGCAGGCCCTTCATGGAGCGTAGCGGCGCCAGCGTCACCAAAAGAATCAAAGGCCCCCACAGCACTGCATGGACCCAATAAGGCGGCCGATACATCATCTCCACCAGCAAGGCGGCTCCTACCACGATGAAGCCGCCGAACAGGATGATGAAGATCGCCGGCCCGTCGCCTGCGTCGGCAAAGCCAAAGTCGAGGCCGCAGGCTTCGCAGCGTGGCCGCACGCCAAGGAAATTCTGAAACAGCCTGCCGTTGCCGCAGGCGGGACAGCGGCCGGTCAGGCCCGCGACAAAAGGGGATGGCGGTGGTGGCTGCTGGGTTTGATCAGGCACTGATACTACTTTTCTCCCTCTCCCCGTTCTTACGGGGAGAGGGCCGGGGTGAGGGCAGCTTCAAGCGTCAGACTCGCGGACACGCCCCCTCACCCGACCGCTTCGCGGTCGACCTCTCCCCCATGCGGGGAGAGGTAAAACAAGTCAATGTCCGCCGGCAGCAGCAGCGGCCTGCTCGCCGCCCGCGCCCCAGACATAGATGCAGGCGAATAGGAACAGCCAGACCACGTCGACGAAGTGCCAATACCAGGCGGCGAACTCGAAGCCGAGATGCTGGTTCGGCGTGAACTGGCCCCTGTAGGCGCGGATCAGGCACACGGTAAGGAATATGGTGCCGATGATGACATGCGCGCCGTGGAAACCGGTCGCCATGAAGAAAGTAGCGCCGTAGATGTTGCCTTTGAAGTTGAAGGCGGCGTGGCTGTATTCATAGGCCTGCACGCAGGTGAACAGGATGCCGAGCGCGATGGTGAGGGCCAGGCCCTGGACCAGGCCCTTGCGGTCATTGTGCAACAGTGCGTGATGCGCCCAGGTGACCGTGGTGCCGGAGGTGAGCAGGATCAGCGTGTTCAGCAGCGGCAAATGCCAGGGATCGAAGGTCTCGATGCCCTTCGGCGGCCAGACGCCGCCGGTGGCGGCAAGGCGCGCGACATCTTGGGGATCGGCGGGGAACAGCGCGACATTGAAATAGGCCCAGAACCAGGCGACGAAAAACATCACCTCGGAGGCAATAAACAGCAGCATCCCGTAGCGGTGATGCAATTGCACCACCCTCGTGTGATGACCCTGGTATTCGGCCTCGCGGATCACGTCCCGCCACCATCCCATCATGGTGTAGAGGATGCCGGCCACACCCAGGCCGAACACGATCGGGGCTGCCGCAAACAAGTGATGCATCCAGCTGATGGCGCCGACCGCGGCGACAAAGGCCGCGACCGAGCCGATCGCGGGCCACGCGCTCGGATCGACGAGGTGATAATCGTGTTGCACCCGGTGCGCGTCGGCCATCGTGATCTTCTCCATCCTTCGTCATGAGCGGCTTTCGCGCGCTCGTTTGTCGCTTCGTCTAGTAAACCCGTCCGCTAACCTGCGCGCTCGCCGCCGGCAGCTCCGATTGGCGCACCGGGAAGTAAGTGTAAGAGAGCGTAATCGTATTCAGCCCGTTCTGCTCGGCATCTTGCGCCAGCGCCGGATCGACATAGAAGACCACCGGCATCTCGCGCGTCTCGCCCGCCTTCATCGATTGCTCGGTGAAGCAGAAGCAGTTGATCTTCTGGAAATAGGCGCCGGTCGTGGGCGGGGTGACGTTGTAGCTTGCCTGCCCGACCGTGTCGCGCGCGGCAAGATTGGTCACGGTATAGTTGACCGTCAGCACCTCGCCGATGCGCACATCGAGAGAATTTTTCTCCGGCACGAAGCGCCACGGCAGCCCCGGGGCGACATTGGCGTCGAAACGAACGGTGATGGCGCGCCCAAGCATTTGCGTCGGTGGCGCGGTCGAAACCTGTGTGGTGCCGCCGAAACCCGTGGTGCGGCAGAACCAATTGTAAAGCGGCACCGCCGCGTAAGCCGCCCCCACCATGACCGCGACGAAGGCGCCGCAGGCCGCCGCCACCACGGTATCGCGGTGGCGTGATGCGCGGCGGGCTGAATGAACGTTGCCGACGGTCATGGCGTTTCTCACAGCGGCCGTTGCAGCATGCCCGGGCCCTTCACCAGGGTCACCAGGTAGAACAGCACGACCAGAATCCCGAGCGACACTGCGATGGCGACTGACCGCGCGCGGCGGCGGCGCTTTTGCTCTTCAGTGAGCACGATTCCGGTCTGCTCCTGCGGCTCGCTCATGACGCTCATCCCATTAAACCCAGATGGGCTCCCATTGCGCGGTCGATCAAGAGGAAGGCAAAGAGCAGGAAGAGATAAAGGATCGAATAGGCGAAGAGATGCTTGGCGGCGCGGTCGGAAGGCTCGGTCAAAAGCCGGATCGCAAGCGCGAGCATCGCCGCCCCAGTGACAACCGCGACGACGCCGTAAACCGGGCCGGCGAAGCCGAGCAGCCAGGGCGCGACGCCAAGCGGCGCCAGGATCAGCGTATAGACGAGGATCTGCCGGCGCGTTTCACGCTCGCCGGAGACCACCGGAAGCATCGGGATGCCGGCGCGCGCATAGTCATCGGCGCGGTAGAGCGACAGCGCCCAGAAATGCGGCGGTGTCCAAAAGAAGATGATGAGAAAGAGCAATACCGGTTCCAGGCTGATGCCGCCGGTCGCCGCGGCCCAGCCGATCATCGGCGGGAAAGCGCCGGCGGCGCCGCCGATAACGATGTTCTGCGGCGTCCAGCGCTTCAGCCACATCGTATAGACGACGACATAGAAGAAGATGGTGAAGGCGAGCAGCGCGCCGGCGGCGAGATTCACCAACAGCGAGAGGATCACCACAGAGAAGCAGGCCAGCAGCAGACCGAAGCCAAGCGCCTCGCCCGCGAGGATGTGGCCGGCCGGAATCGGGCGTGCGCTGGTGCGCTGCATGCGCGCATCGATGTCGGCGTCATACCACATGTTCAGCGCGCCGACCGCACCCGCGCCCACAGCGATGCAAAGCAGCGCGGTGAAGGCCATCACCGGATGCATCGGCGACGGCGCCAGCACCAGGCCGACGAAGGCGGTGAAGACAACGAGCGACATCACCCGTGGTTTCAGCAGCGCGAGATAGTCGCCCACCTCGGCGGCGCTGAATTGCGCGTATGTGTTTTCACTTTGGCTCGCCGAGCGACATCGCTTTCCTTTACGCCCTCGCCCCGATTACTTGATCAGCGGCAAAGTGCCGAACTGGTGGAACGGCGGCGGCGACGGCAAGGTCCATTCCAGGGTGGTCGCGCCTGCGCCCCACGGATTGTTCGCCGCCCTCTCCTTGCGAATGAAAGCCAGCGCCACGCCGTAGAAGAAAACGATGATGCCGAAACCGGAAATGTAGGAGCCGATCGAAGACACGAAGTTCCAGCCGGCGAAGGCGTCGGGATAGTCGACATAGCGGCGCGGCATGCCCGACAGCCCGAGGAAGTGCTGCGGGAAGAACACCAGATTCACGCCGACGAAGGTGATCCAGAAGTGCAGCTTGCCGATCGTCTCGTCGTACATGTAGCCGGTGATCTTCGGGAACCAGTAGTACCAGCCGGCGAAGATGGCGAAGACGGCGCCGAGCGACAGCACGTAGTGGAAGTGCGCCACCACGTAATAGGTGTCCTGCAGCACGCGGTCGACGCCGGCATTGGCCAGCACCACGCCGGTCACGCCGCCCACGGTGAACAGGAAGATGAAGCCGATCGCCCAGAGCATCGGGGTGCGGAAATCAATCGAGCCGCCCCACATGGTGGCAATCCAGGAGAAAATCTTCACGCCGGTGGGCACCGCGATCACCATGGTGGCTGCGATGAAATAGGCCTGCGCGCCTGCGGACATGCCGACCGTATACATGTGGTGCGCCCAGACCACGAAGCCGATGCCGCCGATGGCGACCATGGCATAGGCCATGCCGAGATAACCGAACACGGGCTTGCGCGAGAAGGTGGCCACGATCTGGCTGATCATGCCGAAGCCGGGAAGGATCAGAATGTAGACCTCCGGATGGCCGAAGAACCAGAACAGATGCTGGAACAGCACCGGATCGCCGCCGCCCTGCGGGGTGAAGAACGTCGTGCCGAAATTGCGGTCAGTGAGCAGCATGGTGATGGCGCCCGCCAGGACCGGCATCGCCAGCAGCAGCAGCAACACGGTCACCAGGATCGACCACACGAACAGCGGCATCTTATGCAGGGTCATGCCCGGCGCGCGCATGTTGAAGATGGTGGTGATGAAGTTGATGGCGCCAAGGATCGAGGAGGCGCCGGCCAAATGCAGCGAGAGAATGGCGAAGTCCACCGCCGGACCGGGATGGCCGGTAGTGGATAGCGGGGCGTATATCGTCCATCCGGCGCCGACGCCGTTGCCGCCCGGCTCGCCCTCGACGAACAGCGAGATCATCAGCAGCGCGAAGGATGCCGGCAAGAGCCAGAACGATATGTTATTCATGCGCGGGAAGGCCATGTCTGGCGCGCCGATCATCAGCGGCATGATCCAGTTGCCGAAGCCCCCGATCATCGCCGGCATCACCATGAAGAAGATCATGATCAAGCCATGCGCGGTGACGAACACGTTGAAAGTATGCGAGTCGTGGAAGATCTGCATGCCCGGGCTTTGTAGCTCCATGCGCATGGCGATCGACAGGCCGGCGCCGATCACGCCCGCGATGAGCGCGAACACCAGGTACATCGTACCGATGTCCTTGTGGTTGGTCGAATAGACGAAGCGGCGCCATCCGGTCGGATCGGCATGATGCGCGTGCGCCTCGTGCCCGTGCGCGCCGTGACCCTCGTGGGTGCCGTGTGCATGCGTCGTTGCCATAGTCACTTCCTCGACGTTGTCTTTTGCCGCCTTCTCGGCGGTGTTTCTGCCGGGTTACCGTTGCGCACTTTCGCCGGCCGCGGCGACGGCGGTCGGACGATCGCCGCTGTCGCTTGCATATTTGTTCTTTGCCTCCTCAAGCCAGGCGGTGTAGGCGGCATCGTTTACCACCCGAACGGCGATCGGCATGAAGGCGTGATCCTTGCCGCATAATTCGGAGCATTGGCCGTAATAGACGCCCTCGCGCGTCGCCTTGAACCAAGTCTCGTTGATGCGGCCGGGTATCGAGTCGATCTTGATTCCGAATGAGGGCACCGTGAAGGCGTGGATCACGTCCGCGCCGGTGGTGATGATGCGGATATTCTTGTTCACCGGCACCACCATCTCGTTATCCACCGCGAGCAGGCGCGGCTGGTCGGCCTTGCGGTCCTTATCGGACAGCATGAGGGAATCGAATTCGAAGCCGCCCGCGTCCGGATAGTTGTAGCTCCAGAACCACTGCTTGCCGGTCGCCTTCACCGTGACATCTGCGGGCGGAAGATCGAGCTGGGTGAACAGCAGCCGGAAGGACGGCACCGCGATGATAGTGAGAATCAACACAGGCACCACCGTCCAGATCACCTCCAGCATGGTGTTGTGCGTGGTTCTCGACGGAGTCGGGTTCGCCTTGGCGTTGAACTTGACGATGATGACCACGAGAAGCGCCAGGACGAACAGGGTGATGGCGGTGATGATGTAGAGCAGGAAATCATGAAAGGAGATGATGCTTTCCATCCCCGGCGTCGCCGCCGGCTGCAGCCCCATTTCCCATGGCTGCGGCTGGGCGGCGAGCGCCGTCCCGGCGCCGGCCGCCGCGAAACTAACCGCCAAGGCGATGAACCGCTTGAAAACCTGCATCGTCGTATTCGCTCCTTCGACGAGAAAAAATCGGCCGTGAGCGTCCTGCCGAACCATGCACCGCAGCTTGGATTCACGGCATGCGCCACAAAAGCGCGACCCTAAGGGCAGGAGCGGCGGGACAGGGGGAAATCCCGGCCTCTCAAACCACAATTCCGGCCCAGTCGCAATGCACCAAATCCAGTTCTGCCATGCGGCACCACGTCTTCTGTGGCCTTTCAGAAAAGGCACCCAAAGGGCTTAGAGACTGCCGTAAGGCTATGATATCGACCGTATCGGGCGATTCGCTCGCCAGCGGGCCGGCAGCAGCCGGTCGGGGATGAATGATGGGAACCTTCCGCCAAAATCCGCATACAAACCCGCTTGCGGGCGCATGGAAAACCGCCATTGCTCTGGCAATAACAACGCTGGCCGGGCTAAGCGGTTTCCCGGGAAATTCCAGGGCGCAGGGCGTCGTTCGTTCCGTCCATCAGGACTGGCAGATCCGCTGCGACACTCCGCCGGGCGCACAGAGCGAACAATGCGCGCTGATGCAGAGCGTGGTGGCCGAAGACCGCGCCAATGTCGGCCTGACCGTGATTGTGCTGAAGACGGCCGATAACAAAAGCCGGGTGTTGCGGGTCATCGCGCCGCTGGGGGTGCTTTTGCCGGCGGGCCTCGGCCTCACGATCGACAAGCAGGACGTCGGCCGGGCCGGCTTCGTGCGCTGCCTGCCGCGCGGCTGCTTCGCCGAGGTGGTGATGGACGACAATCTGATGCGGCAATTGCGCACCGGGCAGAGCGCCACTTTCATCATTTTCCAGACGCCGGAAGAGGGCATTGGATTTCCGTTGAGCCTCAAGGGCTTCGGAGAAGGATTCGACAAGCTCCCCTGAGGAGGGCGTAAGCCCTGCCCCGCTGCCCCTCGCGACTTCGCCGTCGAGCACTTATCTTCCGGTTTGAACCTCAATCCGGATCACGCCTATGGAAGCCTCCTCGCCCACATCCCTCATCGACCGCGCAGGCCTCGATTCCGCGCAGGTCGGCCGGCATCTCAAGCGCGCCCTAGAAGGCGCGGACGACGGCGAGCTCTTCCTCGAATACCGGCAGTCGGAGATGCTGATGTTCGATAATGGGCGCCTGAAGCAAGCGACCTATGACACGGCGCAGGGTTTCGGGCTGCGCACGGTGAAGGATGAAGCGGTCGGCTATGCCCACGCCTCCGATATGTCCGAACAGGCCATCGCGCGGGCGGCGGACAGCGTTCGTGCGGTGAAGGGCGCCTATAGCGGGAGCTATGCCCAGGCTCCCGGCCGCAGCAACAGAAAGCTCTATTCCGACGAAAATCCGCTCGCCGCGCCCGGTTTCGAGGCCAAGGTGAAACTGCTGGAAGCGATCGACGCCGCCGCACGCGCGAAAGATCCGCGGGTGCGCCAGGTCTCCGCCAGCCTCGCCGCGACTTGGCAGATGGTCGAGATTTTACGCGCTGACGGACAGACCTATCGCGACGTGCGGCCGCTGGTGCGGGTCAATGTCTCCGTCGTCGCCGGCGAGGGAGACCGGCAGGAATCCGGCAGTTACGGCTATGGCGGACGCGAGGGCTATGCGCGCTTTGTCGAGCCTTCGATGTGGCAATCCGCGGTGGACGAAGCGGTGCGTCAGGCACTGGTCAATCTCACTTCCGTTCCTGCCCCCGCGGGTGAATTGGATGTCGTGCTCGGCCCCGGCTGGCCGGGAGTGATGCTGCACGAAGCCATCGGCCACGGCCTGGAAGGCGATTTCAACCGCAAGAAGACGTCCGCATTCGCCGGACTGATGGGCCAGCGCGTCGCCGCGCCGGGCGTGACTGTCGTCGATGACGGCACCATGGCAGGACGGCGCGGCTCGCTCTCAATTGACGACGAAGGCACGCCGACGCATCGCACCGTGCTGATCGAAGACGGCATCCTCGTCGGCTATATGCAGGACCGGCAGAATGCGCGGCTGATGAAGATGAAACCGACCGGGAATGGCCGGCGCGAGAGCTATGGCCATGTGCCGATGCCGCGCATGACCAACACCTACATGCTGGCCGGCGCGCATGAGCCGGGCGAGATCATCGCTTCGGTGAAGAACGGCATCTATGCCGTCAATTTCGGCGGCGGCCAGGTCGACATCACCTCTGGCAAATACGTCTTCCAATGCACCGAGGCTTACCGCATCGAGAACGGCAAGATCGGCGCGCCGCTGAAAGGCGCGATGCTGATCGGAAACGGACCGACCGACCTCAACCGCATCAGCATGGTCGGCAATGACATGAAGCTCGATACCGGCATCGGCACCTGCGGCAAAAATGGCCAGGGCGTGCCGGTGGGCGTCGGCCAGCCGACATTGCGCATGGACCGCATCACGGTCGGCGGAACTGCCTAAGCCCCGATTTTCTACGGTTTCAAGGCCCTTAACGGGTCCGCTTGACGCGAAATGCCGCCTTTTCGGCCCCCGCTTGCCCGCGGCTGACGCACCCTGCCCGCATCAAAAAAGCCTCTCGCAAAACGGCGGCATTCGCCGGTAAGCTAGTGTGGAGGGGCGTGATGGACGGGGGGTCAGCCATGAAACAGGGCGTCGTTGCCCGCGCAGCGCGGCGTAGCGCCACGCGCTGCTTTGGCGTGGCATAGGGACAGCGTCGAACGCCCATGTCCCGCATCGCGCGTTTCCAGCACCGCACCTTGTCGCGACTTGCGGGTACCGGGATTCACGATCGGCTGGCGCTCGCCGCTTTCGCAGCGCTCGGCGTCCTGGTCGTCCTGACCTTCGGCGACTACGCGATCTCCAATGACGAAGCGGTGCAGCACCACTACGGCGAGCTTATCCTGTCTTATTATTCCAGCGGCTTCCTCGACCGGACGCTTTTCCAATACGACAACCTCTACCTCTATGGCGGGCTGTTCGACGTGGTTGCGATCCTGCTCGATCGCATATTGCCGTTCGATATCTTCACCATTCGCCACTTTCTCTGCGCCCTCACCGGCATCGGCGGCATTATCGCAACCTGGGCGGTGGCGCGGCTCGTGGCCGGCCCGCGCGCGGGCCTTTTGGCGCTGCTTGCGCTGGCGGTATGCGGTCCCTGGTACGGGACCATGTTCAATCATACCAAGGACGTTCCTTTCGCCGCGGCCATGATGGGCGCAACCTATTTCCTGCTGCGCGGGGCGCGCGACCTGCCGCGGCCCCGGCTGTTCGATCTCTCGATGTTCGGCCTGCTGCTTGGCTGCGCGCTCGGCTTGCGCACCACCGGGCTGTTAATGGTGGGCTATGCGGGACTTCTGGTGCTGCTGCGCTTGCCGGACCTGGCGAACTGGAACGAGCGGACGCGCTTTGTCGGCGGTTCGCTCCTGCGCGCCTTGCCCGCTTTCGTGCTTGCCTATGCGATCATGATCGCGGCCTGGCCCTGGGCTTCGCTTGAGCCGCTTAATCCCGTTCGCGCGATATTTGCCTTTGCGCATTTCCAATACACGATCCGCACCCTCGCCTTCGGCGAAATTTACGAGATGGCTGCGGTGCCGCGCTGGTACGTTCCCGCCTATCTCGCCATCAAGCTGCCGTTGACGATCCTTGGCGGCGCTTTAATCGCGTTCATCGCGACCGCATGGACGGCCAGACGCGACGGCATCCTCCGCAGCGCGCAGCAGCGGGAAATAGCCCTGCTGGCTTTCATCGGGTTGTTTCCGGTGCTGTGCCAGGTGATCGGCCACGGCCCGGCCTTCACCGGCATGCGACATTTTATTTTTGTCGTGCCGCCGCTTGCGGCGCTTGCCGGCATCGGCTTTGACGCCTTGCTCACGAAGCTTGAAACGCGCAGCCGACTCGTTGCCGCCGCTGCGCTGGCAGGGATCACCGCCGCTTTCGTATCCAACGCGGTCACGCTCGTGCGCCTGCATCCTTACGAATACGTCTTCTTCAATCCGTTGGTCTCGGGACTGGAAGGCGCTTCGCGCCGTTTCGACATGGATTATTGGGTGAACGTGATGCCGGAGGCGGTGGCCAGCCTGGAGACCTTCCTCAACCAGCGCGAACCCAGCACACCCGTGCCGCGATCGCGCTACTCGGTGGCGGTTTGCGGCGAGCGCCAGTCCTTCGAAAACAAAACCAGGGAAAATCCACGCCTGCTCTGGGCGGAAGACTGGGATGAAGCAGATTTCTTCATCGCGCCGACGCAGATGAATTGTGACCACTCGCTGCCGGGCGAAACCATTGCGACCATCCAGCGCTTCGGCGTTCCTATCGGCGTGGTCAAGGACCGCCGCGGCATCACCCGGCCGTGGCTGTCGCGAAGGCCTTAATAAGCATATTCGCTGAAGATCGGTTCGATCGAGCCGTTCCAGGGCCCGTGGAATTTCTGCAGCAGTTCTTCCGCCGGAGTAATTCCGCGCTCGACGGATTCCTCAAGCGGCGCGAGATACTGCGTCTCGTCGAGGCCGTCCCGGTCCCTGCGGTCGCGCCGCGTCAGGCCCTCGCGCGCCAAGGCCAGCGTCCGTCTTGCAAGCTCCCGTACCGGAATGCCACGGATTTCTGCTTTGAAGCCAAGCTTCGGCACCTCGTCGCGCAGCTTCTGCCGCTCTTCCGCCGTCCAGTGTTTCACCAGATCCCAGGCGGCATCGAGACAGGCATCGTCGTAAAGAATGCCGGCCCAGTAAGCAGGCAGCGCCGGCAACCGCCGTTGAGGGCCGGAGTTGGAGCCGCGCATTTCGAGATAACGCTTGAGCCGCACCTCCGGAAAAATTGTGGTCAGGTGATTGGCCCAATCGGAAATGGTCGCGTGCTCGCCCGGCAGTGCTGATAGCTTGCCGGCCATCAGATCGCGAAATGATTGACCCGCAACGTCGATGTAACGTTCTCCGCGCTTGACGAAATACATCGGCACGTCGAGCGCGTAATCGACCCAGCGCTCGAAACCCATGCCGGGCTCGAAAGCCCAGGGCAGCATGCCGGAGCGTGCCGGATCGGTATCTCGCCAGATTTCGGAACGGAAGGAAAGAAAGCCGTTGGGCTTGCCCTCGGTAAATGGCGAATTGGCAAATAGCGCGGTGCCGACCGGTTGCAGCGCCAGCGAGACGCGCAGCTTCTTCACCATGTCGGATTCGGAGGAGAAGTCGAGATTGGTCTGTACCGTGCAGGTGCGGTACATCATATCGACGCCCAGCTTGCCGACCTTCGGCATATAAGCGGTCATGATGCGGTAGCGGCCCTTGGGCATCATCGCCATTTCGGCGCGCGACCATTTCGGCGTCATGCCGATGCCGAGAAAGCCGATGCCGAGCGGCCGCGCCACTTGGTGCACCTGCGCCAGATGCGCGCGCAATTCGCGGCACATTTGATGCACCGTCTCCACCGGCGCGCCGGACAATTCGAACTGCCCGCCCGGCTCCAGCGAAATCGCCCCGCCGCCGATGACATCGTAAAGTCCGATGATATTGCCCTCCTCCATGATCGGCTGCCAGCCAAGCAGGAGTTTCATGCCCACCAGCAGCGTCCGGATGCCGCGCGGCTGCTCATACGGAACCGGATGATGGCGGCCGGTGGTGAAGGCGAATTTTTCGTGCTCGGTGCCGATGCGAAATTGCGACTTCGGCTTGCAGCCTTGGGCGAGCCAGGCGACGAGTTCGTCGCGCGTCTCGATCGGCCTCATGTCGATTTGATCGCGAGCCATTCAGGGTCCAGGGCAGGAAGGGCGGCGACCTAAACACGGCCTTTATGAAAGGGCAATGAGGGGCGATAACGCCGGATCAGCTTTGGTCCATTTCTACCCGCCGGCGCAAAAAAGGCAGCGCGGCCAGCGCCGCAGCGGTGAAGAGCGCACCGGCCAGAAAAGTTCCGCCTGGGCCTATGATGTCCCACAAGCCACCCGCGATGACGCTCGCCGCGAGCATGGCGAGTCCGGTGACGAGATTGAACATGCCGAACGCGGTGCCGCGCAATTCAAGCGGCGCGGTATCTGCGACCAGCGCGGACAAGAGCCCCTGCGTCAGTCCCATGTGCAATCCCCACAGCGCGGCTCCCACAGCGACGACGCCCATGTTCTCGGCAAAGGCGAGCGACAGATCGGCGACCAGCAACAGCGCGAACCCCGCCGACAACACGCCGAAGCGACCGATGCGGTCCGACAGGACGCCAGCCGGCCAGGCGGACAACGCATAGGCAACATTCATCACAACCAGCACCGCTGGGACCAGCGCGAGCGAAAGTCCCACCGACTGGGCGCGCAGCACCAGGAAAGCCTCGCTGAAACGCGCCAGCGTGAAGATTGCGGCGACGGCGACGACGAACCAATAAGCGCCGCTGAGGCGGCGCAATTCCACCAGGCTGAGCGGTGACTTCACAACCGTCGCGCCCTGCGGCCGATCCGGCTCGCGCACCGCGAGAATGATGACCGCAAAGGACAGAAAGGCTGGAATGACCGCGATCCAGAACACGACCGTGAAATTGTTGGCAACAAGCACCATCAGTCCGATGGCCAGCAGCGGTCCGAGAAACGCGCCCACGGTATCGAGCGACTGCCGCAGGCCGAAGCTCGCGCCACGCAGCTCAGCCGGGGCGATGTCCGCGATCAGCGCGTCGCGCGGCGCTCCGCGGATGCCTTTGCCGATGCGGTCGATGAAACGGGCCGCCATCAGCCAGCCGATACCCGACGCCAGCGGGAATATCGGCTTGGTGAAGGCGGCGACGCCATAGCCGAGGACGGCGAGCAGCTTGCGCTTGCCGAGCTTGTCGCTCAGCGCGCCGGAAAAGATCTTGACGATGGAAGCGGTGGCTTCCGCTACCCCTTCGATCACGCCGATGGTGAGCATCGAGGTGCCGAGCACGGTGGCGAGGTAGAGCGGCAGCAGCGCGTGGATCATCTCGGAAGAGACGTCCATCAACAGCGAGACGACGCCGAGCGCCCATACCCCGGTGGGGATTTCCCGCCAGCGCAGGAAGGAGTGCTTCACTTCTTCCTTTGCCGGCATGAGACTAATTTTTCTAACTCTCGCCCGTGAGCTTGCGCTGCACCCGCTCGTCGAAGCGCGCGACATTGACCACGACGCGGGTATGCAAGCCGTCGCCGACGCGTTCCTTTTCGTCAAACGCCTCGATGCGAAATTGCAGGTTGCGGCCTTCCACTTTGGTCAGCTCGGCGGTCGCGCGCAGCCGCATGCCCACAGGCGTCGCGGCGTAATGCCCAACCTCGAGCCGCGTGCCGAGGCTCTGATGGCCGGGCGGCAGCAAGCGCTCGACTGCATTGAGCGCGGCAGCTTCCATCAGGTTGATCATCACCGGCGTGGCGAGCACGGAGACACGGCCGCTGCCGATACGGGGCGCGGTATCGGCGTCCTGCACCGTGATTTCGGCCGAGCCTGTCAGTCCGATCTTGAGATTGGGAAGCTCCATCTCAGGCGGCCTGCTTCCGCGGCGGCGCGAAGCGGCGATAGAAAGTCTCGTTCTTGGCAGCCATGTCGAGCAGCAGCTTGGGCGGCGTAAAGCGCGCGCCGTGCTTTTTCTCCAATCCCTGGCAGAGCTCGACGAAACGTTTGGCGCCCATCATATCGATGTAGGAAATGGTCCCTCCGGTGAAGGGCGCAAAACCCCAGCCGAGAATCGAGCCGACATCAGCTTCGCGCACATCGGTGATCACGCCTTCCTCGATGCAGCGTGCGGCTTCCAGCGCCTGCACCGCCAGGAAGCGGTGCTTCAACTCGAAGATGTCAATCGTGTCGGGATCAAGCCGGGTTGATTGCAATTCCTTGAGCCCCGGCCACAGCCGCTTCGGCCCGGTGGCGGGATAATCGTAAAACCCCTTGCCGTTCTTGCGGCCAAGGCGGCCCCGTTCCTCCACCAGATCGGCCAGCAGCTTCTTCTGCCTGGAATCCACCGCTTCCGGTCCAAGGTCAGCTTCGGTGGCTTTGAGAATCTTCCAGCCGAGATCAAGCGCCACCTCGTCATTGAGCGCCAACGCTCCGACCGGCATGCCGGCCATGCGTCCGACATTCTCGATCATTGCAGCCGGCACGCCTTCGATCAGCATCAGGTGGCCTTCGCGCACATAGTTGAGCACGCAGCGGTTGGCGTAGAAGCCGCGGGAGTCGTTGACCACGATCGGAGTTTTACGGATGAGGCGAACATAATCGAGCGCGGTGGCCAACGCCCGGTCGCCAGTCTTCTTTCCCATGATCACTTCGACCAGCATCATCCTTTCAACCGGCGAGAAGAAATGGATGCCGATGAAGCGTGCAGGGTCGTTGAACTCCCCGGCCAACGAGCTAATCGGCAAGGTCGAGGTATTGGAGGCAAAGATTGCCTTGTCGCTCAACACCGCCTGCGCCTTGGCGATGGCTTCGGCCTTAACCTTGCGGTCCTCGAACACCGCTTCGATCACCAGGTCGCAGGGCGCGAGCGCGGCGTAATCCCCGCTGGCGGTAATGCGCACCAGAAGTGCGTCGCGCTCCGCGGCTTTGGCGCGGCCCTTGTTGATCTGGTCGGTGATCATCTTGTGGATATGCGCCTTGCCCTTGTCGGCGGATTCCTGATCGCGGTCGATCAGGATGACTTGCAGACCCGCCATTGCACTGACATAGGCGATGCCCGCGCCCATGAAGCCGGCGCCGATAACGCCGACGGTGCCGAGCTTCGATGGCGGGAAATTCGCCGGCCGCCGCGCGCCCTTGTTGAGTTCCTGCATGGAGACAAAGAGCGAGCGCAGCATTGCTGCTGCTTCAGGGGTGCGCATCACTTTTGCAAACCAGCGCGACTCCACCCGCAGCCCCAGATCCATCGGCAGTTGCAGGCCTTCATAGACCACCTGGAGAATGGCGTGGGCGCCGGGGTAATTGTCGTAAGTCTCGCGCCGGTAGATGGCGTTAGCCGCCGGGAAGGTCATCATCCCCGCCTTGGAATAAACCGGGCCGCCGGGCAGCTTGAAGCCCTGCACATCCCAGGGCGCGACGCCCTTGCCGCCGGCCTTGATCCAGTCCTTCGCGGTCTTGACCAAGTCCGCCTGCGGCACCACGGCGTCGATCAGCTTCATCGCCTTGGCGCGGTCGACCTTCAATTGTTCGCCTTTAAGCAACATCTGCAGCGCATCCGCCGGCGGCATCATGCGCGCCACGCGCTGCGTTCCGCCGGCCCCGGGAAAGATACCGATCTTGATTTCCGGCAGCCCAAGCCGCGTCTTGGCGTTGTCGGACGCCACGCGATGATGGCAGGAAAGGCAGAGCTCGAATCCGCCGCCGAGCGCGGTTCCGTTAATCGCGGCAACCCATGGCTTGCCGTTCGTCTCCAGCCGGCGGAACAGCTGCGACAGCTTGCGGCTTTCGGCGAACAGATTCGCGACCGCGACTTCCTCGCCTTGCGTGCGCGTCGCCTCGGCGAAATTACGCGCGATCGCATCCAGCATGGTGATGTCCGCGCCCGCACAAAAAGCTTCCTTTGCCGAAGTGATGACCACTCCCTTGACCGTCGCATCGGCTGCGGTCTGCTCGATAATGGCGGCAAGCTCTTCCATCGACTTCTCGTCGAGCACGTTCATCGAACGGCCGGGCATGTCCCAGGTCACCAGCGCGATGCCGTCCGCGTCGCTATCGAGCTTGAAGTTGGTGAACGCCATCGCCATCTCCTGTTTCAATAAGGCTCGCCCGATTTGAACGGCTCGGGACAAATCGACGTGCTTCGCAACTCCGGCACGTCACACCCGCTCGATAATGGTGGCGGTGCCCATGCCGGCGCCGATGCAGAGGGTGACCAGCGCGGTATTGACGTCGCGCCGCTCCAGTTCGTCAAGCGCGATGCCGAGGATCATCGCGCCGGTGGCTCCGAGCGGATGGCCCATTGCGATCGCACCACCGTTGACATTGACCTTGCTATTGTCGATCCCGAAGGCCTGCATGAAGCGCAGCACCACCGCGGCAAAGGCTTCGTTGACCTCGATCAAGTCGATGTCGCCGAGTTGCATGCCCGCGCGTTTGAGTACCTTATGCGTCACGTCGATCGGTCCGGTGAGCATCATTGCCGGTTCCGATCCGATATTGGCAAAGGCCTTGATGCGTGCCCGCGGCTTCAGCCCGGCCTTTTCGCCGGCAGCTTTGTTGCCGACCAGCACCGCAGCAGCGCCATCGACGATACCGGAGGAATTTCCGGCGTGATGCACATGGTTGACCACCTCGACTTCCGGATGCGCCTGAATCGCAACGGCGTCGAAGCCTCCCAGCTCGCCCATCTGCACGAAGGAAGGCTGCAATGCAGCCAATGACTGCATGGTCGTGGTCGGTCGCATATGTTCGTCGCGCGCAAGAATGGTGAGGCCGTTGACGTCTTTCACCGGCATGACCGAACGCTTGAAGCGGCCATCGTCCCAGGCCGCGGCGGTGCGCATCTGGCTCTCGACCGCATAGGCGTCGACCTCGTCGCGGGAGAAACCGTAGCGCGTGGCGATAAGGTCGGCGGAAATGCCCTGCGGCATGAAGTAGGACTTCAGCGCGATCGAGGGGTCTACTGGCCACGCGCCGCCGGAGGCGCCGATGCCGACGCGGCTCATGGATTCCACGCCGCCGCCGATTGCCATATCGTGCTGGCCGGACATCACCTGCGCGGCGGCAAAATTAACCGCATCGAGTCCGGACGCGCAAAAGCGGTTGATCTGCACGCCCGGCACACTGTCGCCATAGCCCGCTACGATGGCGGCGGCGCGCGCGATATCGCCGCCCGCCTCGCCCACCGGATCGACGCAGCCAAGGATCACGTCATCGACCAGCGCAGGGTCGAGCGCGCTGCGCTTGCGCACCGCTTCCAGCGTCTGCGCCGCAAGATTGAGCGCCGTAACCTCATGCAGGGAACCATCGGCCTTGCCCCGCCCGCGCGGTGTGCGCACGTGGTCATAGATAAAGGCGTCGGCCATTACGATCTCTCCCGGGTATTTGCGAACCACTGCGGAGTAGCGAATCGGCTGCAGCAAGACAACTCCGGCCCAAGCCTCGCCCTAAGCGCATGCCGGAACTTAGAATGCCTCGTCCGACAATTCCATGACGCTGCCCGCCCCCGCCTGGATCCGCGCCAGGTGCGATGCGGTTTCCGGCAGCATGCGTTCCATGAAGAAACGCCCTGCCAACAATTTGGCGTTCAGGCTCGGTTCGGCGCCATTGGCGCCGGCGGCCAGCTTGCCGCGCGCCGCCTCGACCATGCGGCACCACATATAGCCGAGCGCCACCAGACCGAAGAGATGCATGTAATCGGTGGCGCCTGCCGCGCCATTTTCCGGCTTGGCCACGGCATTCTGCATGAACCACAGGGTCGCCTGCTGCAGATGCGAGAGCGCCTGCCCGAGCGGCCTCAGATAGGGATTCAACGCGTCGTCGTCGGCGCGCTCCTTCAGATAACCCTGCACCTCGTTGAAGAAGGACATCATGGCGCGGCCGCCGTCCTTGCCCAGTTTGCGCCCGACGAGATCGAGCGCCTGAATGCCGTTGGCGCCTTCATAGAGCATGGCGATGCGGGAATCGCGCACGAACTGCTCCATGCCATGTTCGGCGATGTAGCCGTGGCCGCCGAACATCTGCTGCGCCAGCACGGTATTGGCAAAGCCGGTGTCGGTCAGCACGCCTTTAATGACAGGGGTGAGCAGGCCCATGTGGTCTTCGGCCGACTGGCGTTCCTTTTCGTCGGCGGAACGATGCGCGATGTCGGCCTTCAGCCCGGTCCAGATCAGCAACGCGCGCGCCGCCTCGTTGAAGGCGCGGATGGTCAGCAGCGTGCGGCGCACGTCCGGATGCACGATAATTGGATCCGCGGGTTTGTCGGGAAATTTCGGACCGGTGAGCGCGCGGCCTTGCAGGCGCTCCTTGGTGTAAGTGGCCGCATTTTGATAGGCGACCTCGGACATGGCGAGGCCCTGTACGCCGACGCCAAGCCGCGCCTCGTTCATCATGACGAACATCGCCGGCAAGCCGCGGTTTTCCTCGCCGATCAGCCAGGCGGTGGCGCCGTCGTAATTCATCACGCAGGTGGAATTTGCATGGATGCCCATCTTATGCTCGATCGAGCCGCAGGCCAGGGCATTGCGCTCGCCGAGTGAGCCGTCGTCATTGACCAGGAATTTTGGGCAGACAAAAAGGGAAATGCCCTTGGTACCGCCGGGCGCGCCCTCGATACGAGCAAGCACGAGATGCACCACATTCTCGGCGAGATCATGCTCGCCGGCGGAAATAAAAATCTTGGTGCCGATGATTTTATAGCTGCCATCCGCCTGCTTCACCGCCTTGGTGCGCAGCATTCCCAGATCGGTGCCGCAATGCGGCTCGGTGAGGTTCATCGTGCCGGTCCAGGTGCCGGCGACCATCTTCGGCAGGTATTTGTCTTTTTGCTCAGCAGGGGCGTGTGCGATCAACGCGGCAATCGCGCCCTGCGTAAGACCGGGATACATCGCGAAGGCCATGTTGGCCGCACACATGAATTCATTGACGATCAGCGTCAGCGTGGACGGCAATCCCTGTCCGCCATATACCACCGGCGCGGAGATCCCGACCCAGCCGCCGTCGACCACCTGCTTGTAAGCTTCCTTAAAACCCTTGGGCGTGGTCACCCTGCCATCATCATGGCGCTTGCAGCCTTCGATGTCGCCGCTGCGGTTGAGCGGCAGCAGCACTTCTTCGCACAGCTTGGCGGCTTCGCTCAGCACTGCCTCCACCACATCGGGGGAGGCGTCGGCGAAGCCGGGAAGATTGTTGTGACGTTCGATATGGAAGACGTCATTCAACAGAAAGAGCACGTCGTCCACAGGAGCCTTATAGGTCGGCATGGTCGTCTCCGCGCCTTGGGGGCGATTTGCAGCAACGCGTCTATCGCAGGCGCGAAACGGCGGCCGGCGGACGGTATGGAGTCACGTATTCAGATTACGTTGACGTCAAGGCACGGCGGGGTGCCGGGCCCATCTTTGCTACTAAGCATATGCGTTTGCTTATGTTCCCCCATTTGGTGAAAGCCAAAGGTCCTTTTTGCGGATCAAATCCAAGTGGCGGCTCAGTCCGGAGAACACGATACCAGCGGGCGGGCGATGCCGCGGAAGTATCGCCAGTTACTTAACAAACTGGCCGCCCGGGGCAGATTCTTAACCGGTTATTTACCATAAAAACGGAAGACTTCGGTCTGAGGAAATGGACCGCGCCTTCGTTCGTTCGCCTCCCAAAGCGCTGGTTCAACCGGGCCATCCGGCTCCCCCGCTCCTCCAAGGGCAACTGGGCGTGGCATGAAACTTGGCGTTCCGAGGAGAGTAGCAGGCGTCCGTCCCGATGCGCGCGAGACCGCGCGCGAAGCCGCGCGCCGCGCCGGCATGTCGGTGGGTGAATGGCTCAACACCGTCATCCTCGATTCCGCCGATGAAGAAGGCGTCGGGCTGACACGCCCCACCTATGATGACCAAGAGGAAGGCAGCGACCAGCTGTTCGCCGTGCATGAGCGGCTTGACGAACTGACTCGACAACTCGAGCAATTGCACCGCGCCCCTGCGCCGCGCCCGCCCTCTGTGCCTGCCGCGCGGGGACCGGAGGCTTACGCGCCGCCGTCCTATCAGAACCGTGACGATCGGCTTCCGAACCACGATCCTCAGCTGGCAGAGGCCGGCCGTGCGATCCCGGCAGCAACGCTCAGTGCGGCGTCCGTTAATGCGCCGCCCGCGCCGGTTCACAAGCCCAAACCAGCGCCCGCCGCACCCCTCGCGCCCGCCGATATCTGGACGCCGGATATCGATCAGGCCATGGCGGAAATCACCGCCCGGATGATGCAGGCGCTCGACGCCGATCCGGACGCGCCCGTGGCGCCGCCGCGCCGTGCCGCCCCCCAGCGCGCAGCGCCGGTGCAGGCCCAGGCGCCGGCACAAACCGCGCCAATACCGGGACAGAACCTCTCCGGGCTGGAACGGCATCTGCGCCACATCACCAGTCAGATCGAGGCGCTGCGGCAGCAGCCGCAGCTCCAGGAAGGTATCGTCGCCCTCCGCCAAACTCTGAGCGAGGTTGCCCGCACGCTGCTCGACGCCATGCCGAAGCAGGCCATCGAAGCGCTGGAAGGTGAAGTCCGGGCGCTCGCATCCCGCCTCGACAACAGCCGTCATTCCGGCGTCGACAACAACACGCTCGCTTCCATCGAGCGCGGATTGGCGGACGTGCTCGAAACCCTGCGTAGCCTCAGGCCGGCGGAAAATCTCGACAGCTTCCGTCAAACGGTGCACAGCCTGGCGCAAAAGATCGACATGCTCGGTGCTTCGGCGCCCAACCCGAAAGCTTTCCAACAGCTCGAAGCCGCGGTCTCGACGATGAGCGGCTATGTCTCGCGGGTCGCTTCCAACGAGGCGTTGCAGCAGCTGGCCGCCGAGGTGCATGCGCTAGCGCGGAAGGTCGATCAGGTGGCCGCCGCCGGCCCCGGCGGGGCGGACCATAGCAATGCCCTGGAAATTCTTGATAGGCGCGTAGCGCACTTGGCCGACGCGCTCGAATCGCGCTTGCAGAACGGCAGCAGCGTGCCGCAGCAGCTCGAAGCTGTAATCCAGGGCCTGACCGACAAGATTGAGCGCCTGCAGCAATCGCGCGGCGACGACGCGGCCTTCGGTCCTCTGCAAGACCGAATCG
This sequence comes from uncultured Alphaproteobacteria bacterium, assembly GCA_963802475.1. Taxonomy (GTDB): domain Bacteria; phylum Pseudomonadota; class Alphaproteobacteria; order Rhizobiales; family Xanthobacteraceae; genus CANKHA01. The sequence continues at coordinate 27,881 of CAWDIZ010000003.1, read as the reverse complement.
CCGTCCTGGTGGAAAAGCTTGACACCACCGATGCGCGCATCGGCCAGCTTGAAGCCATCGAGCGCGGCCTCGCCGACCTGCTGATCCATATTGAAAACCAGCGCAGCGCAGGTGCGGCGGCCGTAGCGCCCCAAGTGGATGGACTGCAACGCGATCTCGCCCGCACGCAGAGCTCGCTTGATGCCGTGCACGGCACGCTCGGTCATGTGGTTGACCGGTTGGCCATGCTGGAAAGCGACATGCGCGAGACGCGGTCCCAGCCCCAGCCGCAGCCGCAGCCCCAGCCGCAGCCGCAGCTGCCTGAGTCTGAGACCGAGGCTGAGTCCCATCCGATCCCGCCGGCCGCGCAGCTCGAAATACAGCCGCCGTCCGCCCCGCCGCCGGTTTTCGCGGCCGATCCTCCCGCTGCCGAAGCTTCCCCGCCGCCGAGTCGCGAAATCGCCCATGCGCAAGCCGCGGCAGCGATGGCGCGCGCTAATCCCAAAGCGGTGCGGACGCCGATCGATCCCAATCTGCCGCCGGACCATCCGCTCGAGCCCGGCTTCAACCCGCGCGGAGGTCTCACCGCCTCGCCCGCAGACCGGATCGCCGCCTCCGAAGCGGAGTTCGGCCCCGCCAAGTCGGCCTCCGCCGATGCCGCCAACAAATCCAATTTCATCGCCGCCGCCCGCCGCGCCGCCAAGGCGGCCGCGGCCGAGCCGACCACAGCCGACCTGCGCGCCGCCGCGAAGCAGACGGGAGCCAAATCCGGCTTTGCCCAGCGCAAGCGCAAGCTCTTCGTTGGGGCCGGCGTGATCCTGATCGCGGGCGGGGCGCTGCACATCGCCACCGCTCTGATCGACTTCGGCGATACGTCCTCGAATACCGAGATCGCCACAGTGGCGCCGAGCCAAACCGAACCAACCGCTGGTGAGACAGAGCAGGTGACCGATGCCGCGCCGTCCGCGCCGAGCTCGGATATTCTTTTCTCGCCCGATATTACGGCTTCCTTGCCAAGCGCCCCGCCGGCGCCGCAGCCCTACACACTGCCGCCCTCGCTGGGCCTGCCCCCGATTGCCTCGGCGCCGCCTGCACCGAGTGCCGCCGACAAGCTGCCCCCGGCGCATCAGTCCTACACACTGCCGCCCTCGCTGGGGCTGCCCGCGATTGCCTCGGCACCGCCTGCACCGAGTGCCGACAAGCTGCCCCCGGCGATCGCCGGTGCGGCTTTGCGGGCAGCAGCCGCAGCCGGTGATGCCGCGGCGGAATACGAAGTGGGCGTGCGCTATGCGGAAGGCCGCGGCGTCGTCGCCAACAACTCTGAGGCCGCACGCTGGTTTGAGCTGGCAGCCAAGCATGGATTGGCGATGGCGCAGTTCCGGCTCGCCGGCTTTTATGAAAAGGCCATCGGCGTGAAGAAGGACGTCGAAACGGCCCGCCGGCTCTACAAGACCGCTGCCGAGCAGGGCAACGCCAAGGCCATGCATAACCTCGCGGTGCTCTATGCCGAAGGCGCCGCCGTGAAGCCGGACTATCGGACCGCGGCGCAATGGTTCCGCCTGGCGGCCGAGCACGGTGTCTCCGACAGCCAATATAATCTGGCGATCCTCTATGCAAGCGGCATCGGCGTCGACCAGAACCTCGTCGAATCCTATAAATGGTTCGCGCTTGCGGCCGCCCAGGAGGATGGCGACGCAGCAAAGAAGCGCGACGAGGTCGGCAAGCGACTCGACCCGCAATCGCTTGCATCGGCCAAGCGGGCGGTCCAGACCTTTGTCCCGCAGTCGCAGCCCGAAGCCGCCACCACGGTGAAGGTGCCGGCCGGCGGCTGGGATGCCGCCTCGTCCGGCTCGACGGAAGCCGCGCCGGCCAAGCCGAAGCGCAACACGCCCGTCCGTGTCGGCAGCCGATGAGGCCAGCGCCGCGATCTTCGGGCGCGGCGCAACTTTCGGGCTGGCAGGTTACGGTCTCTTACGACTTGTCGTACAAGCTGGGTGAGTCGCGCGCCGACCCCGCCTCCCGCAAGAACACGGGACATCGGCCCTGAACCGGCGGATTTTCGTCTGTGCAGATCTATCTTCCGATCGCCGACCTTCCGGTCAATGTCTTCCTCATTCTCGGGATGGGCCTGGCGGTCGGGTTCATCTCCGGGATGTTCGGCATTGGCGGCGGCTTCCTGATGACCCCGCTGTTGATCTTTATCGGCGTCACCCCGGGCGTCGCGGTGGCCAGCGTGGCGAGCCACATCGCTGCCTCATCCTGTTCGGGCGCGATCTCCTATTGGCGGCGTAACGCGGTCGATCCACCGCTTGCCCTGATGCTGCTGGGCGGCGGCATTCTCGGCACCGCCACCGGCGTGTGGCTGTTCACCGTCATGCGCGCACTCGACCAGCTCGACCTGATGATCGGATTGTCTTACCTGACGCTGCTCAGCGTCGTCGGCAGTCTGATGGCATCGGAGAGCATCCGGGCGATCCTGCGTGCGCGCTCAGGCAGGCCGGTGGTGTTGCGCCGCGCGGGAAGCCATCTCTGGTTTCACGGGCTACCGATCAAGTTCCGGTTCAAGCGCTCGCGGATTTACGTCTCGGCAATCCCGATCTGGGTGATCGGATTCATCATTGGATTCATCGGCGCCATCATGGGTATCGGCGGCGGCTTCCTGCTGGTGCCAATGTTGATCTATTTCTTGCGCGTGCCCACCGCGACCGTGATCGGCACTTCCATGGTGCTGACGCTGGTCACGATGGCATCGGCCACCGTGATGCACGCGGTGACCAATCATCAGGTCGACGCAGTGCTGGCGCTGATCCTGATGGTGGGCGGCACGATCGGGGCGCAATTCGGCGCTCGCGCCGGCCATAAGATGGCGGGCGAATGGCTGCGGCTGCTACTGGGCCTCCTGGTGTTGCTGGTGGGCCTGCGTTTTGCCTATCAGCTGATGATCAATCCGCAGGACCTTTACTCGCTGCGCATGGCGGAGGGCATGCCATGAGCAGGCGCCGTCTCTCCGTTGTGTTGCTCGCTACGCTGGCCTTCACGGTTACGCCCGCCGCGGCCGAACGGCTGATCATCTCGCTTTCCAACCATCGAGTGATGGTGACCTCGAGCTATACCGGCGTCGACCTGGTGCTGTTCGGCAGCGTGGAAGGCGAGCAGGCCGCCGTGGCGCGGCGCGGCGGCTATGATGTGGTGGTGACGGTGACCGGGCCGCGCGATAACGAGCGCACGCGGCGCAAGGGTCGCGTGTTCGGCATCTGGGTCAATGTCGACTCGCGTACCTTTGTAAATGTGCCCAGCTATCTCGCCGTGCTTTCCAACAAGCCGACCGAAGCCATCGCTGACGCCGATACGCTGCGCCGGCTGCAGGTCGGATTCGACAATTTCCAGCTGCCGCAACATATCGGTCCTGACATCGCCGACGTGGTGAAGGACGATCCTTTCCGGCAGGCCTTCGTGCGGCTGAAGAACCAGCACCGGCTCTATATCGAACGCGGGAGTGCGGTGACTTTCCTGACGCCCACCTTGTTCCGGGCGGATGTTCCGATGCCGCCGAATGTGCCCTTCGGCATCTACGAGGTTGACGTGAAGCTGTTCGCTGACGGCGCGATGGTGGCGCAGTCCGACTCGGCGCTGGAAGTGGTCAAGGTCGGCTTTGAGCAATTCGTCGCCGTCGCCGCGCGCGACTATGCACTGCTCTATGGCCTGGCGACGGCGATGCTGGCGCTGCTCACCGGCTGGTTCTCCAGCGTGGTGTTCCGGAGGGATTAACGCGCGCGATCAGCCAAAGTGGGCACCGGTTTTGCGGCGCAATCAAGCTTGCGCAGATTGCGTATACTTATCTGCGCGTCGCGCGCATTTCATAAGTAGACGCATGATCTCGTCGGGCGAACCGGTTTCCACTTCGCCGGATCATGCGTCGGGCATGCAGCGCCTGGCGATGAAGGCATAAAGCCGTCCCTCGCCCAGCATATGCGCGGTGAAGGCAAGCGTGCCGAACACTTCCGCGAAGGCAGGGTGGCGGATGTTGAGGCCGCCGGCATAGGCGCCGAAAGCCGGCATCACGGCCTGCTTGCCATTGGTGGCAAAGCAGCGGCGGCTGACGGTGCGGCCGCGCTGGGTCACCCGCGCGACCGGATGCAGATGCCCGGCGATTTCCCCGTCCGGCGCCTTCCTTGTCGGCTCGTGCCGGAAGGTGAGCGCGCCCACGGTCAGCATCGCGGCGAAGCGGCCGCCAATGCCCTTGGCGGGTTCCGGGTCGTGGTTGCCGGTGATCCAGATCCAGTCGCGGCCGCGCTGCAGCGCGCGCAGATTGACGCGATCGCTGTCGTGCAGGCGATCCGCGCCGCCGCCGTCATGGAAATTATCGCCCAGCGCGATCACGCAACGCGGCGCATAGCGTGCAATCAGCAGGCCCAGCAGCGCCAGCGTCGCGGCGGTATCATAAGGCGGCAGCAGCACGCCGCGCCGGGCGAAGCTCGATCCCTTCTCCAGATGCAGATCGGAGACGACGAGCAGGCCTTCCTCCGGCCAATAGAGCGCGCCGCCGCAATCGGCGACCAGCGTCACGGAGGCGATGCGTAGTTCCCCTTGTGGGGAGGGGTTAGGGGTGGGGCTCATGGCGGCAGGGAAATGCATCGGCACTAAAGCCCCCACCCGGCTCGCTGCGCTCGCCACCCCCCCACAAGGGGGGAGGGAAAAAACTGGATTCCCGCTTACGCGGGAATGAGCGGGACCTGTGGTCAACCCATCGCCTCCTTCACCAATTCGTCGGCGGCTTCCGCCAGCAGCACATCCGAGGCCTCGCCGTAAACCGACTCGCGGCCGATCTCCAGCATGACCGGCACCGCCAGCGGCGAGACGCGGTCGAGCGCTTTGTGGATGATTCGCCCTTTGATGCGCGCCAGCATGGTGCCAAGACGGCGGATGTCGAGCAAGCCCGTGGCGGCATCCGCTTGCGCCGCGCGCAAAAGCACGTGGTCGGGCTGATGCTTGCGCAACACGTCATAGATCAGGTCGGTCGAGATCGTGACCTGCCGGCGGGATTTTTCTTCGCCCGGAAAGCGGCGCTCGATCAGCCCGGCGATGATGGCGCAGGTGCGGAAGGTGCGCTTCATCAGCGCGGATTCCGCGAGCCAGGCTTCCAGGTCGTCACCCAGCATGTCCTCGTCGAACAGCGCCGCCAGCGACACGCGCCCGTTCTCGATGGCCTGGCCGACATCGCCCAGAGTCCAAACCGCCAACGCGTATTCGTTGGCGACAAAACCAAGGGGCCGCAACCGTGCGCGCTCCAGCCGCCGCGTCAAAAGCATGCCAAGCGTCTGATGGGCGAGCCGGCCTTCGAACGGATAGCAGACGAGATGGTGCTTGGTGGCGCGCGGAAAGGTTTCCACCAGCAGGTCACCAGCGGGCGGCAGCAGCGAGCGCCATTCCTGGATCTCCAGCCATTCGCGCACCTGTTCCGGCAGCGCGCGCCAGGCGTGGTGATCGGCGATGAGATCGCGCACCCGCGCGGCAAGATAAGTCGAGAGCGGGAACTTTCCGCCTTCATAGGCGGGGACTTTCGGGTCTTCGCCCGTGGCGCGCGAGACATAGACCTCGTCTTCCACCAAGGCCTCGTAGCGCAGGATTTCCCCGGCGAAGACGAAGGTGTCGCCGAGCGCCAGCGTTTCGATGAAATACTCTTCCACCTGTCCGAGCAGCCGCCCGCCGCGCGGAATGGCGGTTTTGGCCCCGCGCGAACGCACCAGCCGCACCTTTAGCATGTCGGCCTCGACGATGGTGCCGACATTCATCCGGTAGCGCTGCGCGATGCGCGGATGGGTGATGCGCCAGCGGCCGTCCTGCCCTTGGCGGATCTTGGCGAAGCGCTCATAGGCTTTCAGCGCATAGCCGCCGGTGGCAACGAAATCGACCCCGTCGTCGAAGTCCTTGCGCGACAGCGCGGCATAGGGCGAGGCCGCGCGGATTTCGTCGTAGAGTTCATCGCTGCGGAACGGCTCGCCCACCGCGCAGCCGAGCACATGCTGCGCCAGCACATCGAGCGCGCCGGTGCGCGCGGGCGGCGTGTCCTGCGCGTTATCCTTCACGGCATCGAGCGCGGCGGCGCACTCCAGCACCTCGAAGCGGTTGGCCGGGATCAGCACCGCGCGCGAGGGCTCGTCCAGGCGGTGATTGGCGCGACCGATGCGCTGCATCAGGCGCGAGGAGCCTTTCGGCGCACCGACATTGATGACCAGATCAACATCGCCCCAGTCAACGCCGAGATCGAGCGAGGATGTGCAGACCACCGCGCGCAGCCTGCCCTCCGACATCGCGTCTTCCACGCGGCGGCGCTGGCCGACGTCGAGCGAGCCGTGATGCAACGCGACCGCAAGGCTGTCGTCGTTGATGCGCCAAAGGTCCTGGAACAGGCCTTCCGCCTGGCTCCGCGTATTGACGAAAATCAGCGTGGTCTTGTGGCGTTTGATCAGATCGTAAATTTCGCCGAGCGCATGACGCGCACCATGTCCGGCCCAGGGCAGATGCTCCCTGGTATCGAGCATGGAAACCTCCGGCGCGGCTCCGCCCTGCGCGATGACAAGATCGGCGCGCGCTTCACCGTCCACCGGCTGCGGCAGCAGGAATCGGCAGAGATCGTCCGGCTCCGCAACGGTGGCCGAAAGCCCCACGCTGGTCAGCTGGGGCGCCAGGCGGAATAGCCGCGCCAATCCGAGCGAGAGCAGATCGCCGCGCTTTGAGGTGACGAGCGAATGCAGTTCGTCCAGCACCACGCGCCTGAGCGAGCCGAACAGAAAAGGCGCATCGGCGGAAGCGAGCAGCAAAGCCACCTGCTCCGGTGTGGTGAGCAGGATGTCGGGCGGATCGCGGCGCTGGCGCTGCCGTTTCGACGTCGGTGTGTCGCCGGTGCGCGTTTCCAGCCGGATCGGCAGGCGCATTTCCGCCACCGGCGTTTCCAGGTTGCGCGCGATATCGACCGCCAGCGCTTTCAGCGGCGAGATGTACAGCGTGTGCATCCCGCCTTCGCGGCGGATATCGCGGCCGGTGGAGATGAGTTTTCTCGCCCCTCTCCCCGCCGCTTCGCGGAGGGAGGGAGCATTCTGTGCACGCGGCGAAGCAGCGCGTTGTTCATACAGTTCCACCAGCGTGGGCAAGAATCCCGCCAGCGTCTTGCCCGCGCCGGTGGGCGCGATCAGCAACGCCGAGCGGCCCGCCTGCGCCTTGGCCAAGAGATCGAGCTGATGCGTGCGCGGAGTCCAGCCGCGCGCCGCGAACCATTTCTCGAATGGTTCGGGCAGCAGCGGCCTTGTTTCAACGCGTTCCAGGAGAGTCATCTGCTTTCCGCCACGGCCACCACGATCAAGCCCGGCACCGGCAGGCCCTTTTCCGTGCGCGTCGAGGCGGAATCGAGGCCGATCACCTTGAGCCCGGCCACCCGCAGCGCCTGGCGCACATGCGACTCGCTATGGGCGAAGCGCAGGCTGGCGCCGAGCTCCACCTCCGCGCCGGCATGGGTTTCGACGCTGAAAGCGAAGGTCCCGCGGGGCGCCAGCACCTCGGCAACCGCCTGCGCGACCGGCTTCAAATCGGGAAAATAGGCGAAGACATCGGCGGCGAGCACCAAGTCATAGCGCCGGCCCGATTGCTTTTCGGCCGTCAGGAATTCCAGCACGTCGGCGACCTCAAGCCGGTCGTAGATGTTTTTCCGTCGCGCCTGTTCGATCATGCGCGGCGAAAGATCGACTCCGACCAGGGCGTCGGCCTTGTCGCGGAAGGCCTGGCCCGCCAGCCCGGTGCCGCAACCGAGATCGAGCATGGCGGCGAAATGCGCGGCGTTTCCCTGCTTCAGGGTGGCGGCCTGCATCGCCGCCAGCAGCAGGTGCGGCGCCGAATAGTTCAGTCCCTCGACCAGCGAGCGGTCGAATTCCGGTGCGTAGTGATCGAACAGCGTCCGCAGATAGGCGCGCGGCATGCCGCTCGCCTCGGCCTCCTTCAGGCGGATGAGATTGAGCAAAGCGCCGTGCCGGTCCTCCGGATCGGCCTCGCGCGCCTTGCGATAAGCCGCCGCGGCGCCCGCGGTATCGCCGAGCTTCTCGCGTAGCTCTCCCAGTGCGAACCAGGCCGAGGCATAGCCGGGCGTCAGTTCCAGCGCCTGTTCCAGAAGTTCCGCCGCGCCCGCCAGATCGCCTTTCGATTCCAGGTCCTGCGCCCAGGCATAGCGACGGTCCGCGATCAGGTCGCCGGAGGAAAGAAACAGGGTCGAGAGCAATTGCATGCGTCCCCTCTAGTGCCGCCGATTTGAAGTTCCTACACCACTTGCGGCAAGCTCGGTCAGGAACTTCAAATCGAAAAGCGGCACTAGAATCATAACGTTGCTAGCGCCCTTCGCTTCCGAAGTTCATGTCAGAGGATGCCGCAACGTATCACGAACTTCGGAAGCGGGGCACAAGCCTCGCAGAAGCGAGAGCAAAGCATATCTTGGCCTTATGCGTCCCGAAGACATCCTTCTGCCCACCCCGTCCGGGGTCTGCTGCAAACGTGGCGGCTTCTACATCGATCCCACGCGGGCAGTGGACAAGGCGCTGATCACCCACGGCCATTCCGACCATGCCCGCGCCGGCCACGGCGCGGTGCTGGCCACGCAGGAGACGCTCGACATCATGCGGCTGCGCTACGGCGACAATTTCGCCGGCCGCACCCAGGCGGTGACATACGGCGAGAGCATCGAGCTGAACGGCATCAGGGCAAGCTTTCATCCCGCCGGCCATGTGCTCGGTTCGGCGCAGATCGCGGTGGAATGCGGCGGCATGCGGATCGTCTCCTCTGGAGACTACAAGGACGTGCCCGACCCGACCTGTGCGCCCTTCGAGCTGGTGCCCTGCGACGTCTTCATCACCGAGGCGACCTTCGGACTGCCGGTGTTCCGCCATCACGACGCCGAGGGCGAGATCGCAAAGCTCTTACGCTCCGTCGCGCTGTTTCCCGACCGCGCGCATCTGGTCGGCGCCTATTCGCTCGGCAAGGCGCAGCGCGTGATCGCGATGCTGCGGCGCGCCGGCTACGACCGGACGATCTATCTGCACGGCGCAATGGAGAAGATCACCGATTATTACGTCACGCGCGGGATCGACCTCGGCCCGCTCGAGCTCGTGCGCGGTGCGAAGAAGCCGGACCTTGCCGGCACGATCGCCATCGCACCGCCATCGGCGATCAAGGACCTCTGGACGCGGCGCTTCCCCGATCCCGTCGCTTGCTTTGCCTCGGGCTGGATGCGCGTGCGCGCCCGTGCTCGGCAGGGCCAGATCGAACTGCCGCTGGTGATTTCCGATCATGCAGACTGGGACGGGCTGACCAATACGATTGGCGCCACCGGCGCGGGCGAGATCTGGGTGACGCATGGGCAGGAAGATGCGCTGGTGCATTGGTGCGGCACGCGCGGGCTGAAGGCGCGCCCGCTCGACATCGTCGGCTATGGCGATGAGGACGAGACGGATGGCGTGAGCGACAGCGGCGAGAACGCGGGCACGAAACAATGAACCGCTTCGCCGAATTGCTCGACCGCCTCGCCTATGAGCACGGACGCAACAACAAGCTGCGCCTGATGACGGACTATTTTCGCACCACGCCGGACCCCGAACGCGGTTATGCGCTGGCGGCGCTCGCCGGCGCGCTGTCGTTCCAATATGCCAAGCCGGGCATGATCCGCGCGCTGATCGCCGAGCGCAGCGACCCGGTGCTGTTCGCGCTGTCGTATGATTACGTCGGTGACCTGTCGGAAACCATAGCGCTGATGTGGCCGGCCTCGCCGCAAGCACAGCGCGCTCCCTCCCCCCGCATAGCGGCGGGGAGGGTTGGGGTGGGGGGCGGTCTTGCTCAAAAGAAAACTCCCCCAACCCCCGACCCCTCCCCGCCACTCGCTGCGCTCGTGGAGGGAGGGGAGAATCGGACGCCCACGCTTTCCGATGTGGTCGAAACCCTGTCCACGCTCGGAAAAGCCCAGCTGCCCGCGCAGCTCGCGCGCTGGCTCGATGCGCTGGACGAAACCGGCCGCTGGGCGCTGCTGAAGCTGATCACCGGCGGGCTACGTATCGGCGTTTCGGCGCGGCTGGTGAAAACCGTCGCCGCCGCGCTGGGTGATAAGGACCCGCATGAGATCGAACTGCTCTGGCCCGGGCTAAGCCCGCCTTACACCGAGCTGTTCGCCTGGCTGGAAGGGCGCGCCGACAAGCCGCTCAACACCGACCCCGCGCCGTTCCGCCCCGCCATGCTGGCGCATGCGATCGAGGAAGCGGATTTTCCCGCGCTCGATCCCTCGCATTACCTGGCGGAATGGAAATGGGACGGCACGCGTGTTCAGGCGGTGACCAGCCGCAACGAAAATGGCGAGATGGTCGCACGGCTTTACTCCCGCGCCGGCGAAGACGTCTCGAAAAGCTTCCCCGATCTCGCTTCCGCGCTGCGTCTTCCCGGCACCATCGACGGCGAACTTTTGATCATGCGCGACGGCCGCGTGCAGTCGTTCAATGAGTTGCAGCAGCGACTCAACCGCAAGGCCGTCACGCCTAAGCTGATGGCGGAATTTCCCGCGCATCTGCGCGCCTATGACCTGCTGGTCGACGGCAACGAAGACCTGCGCGAGCAGCCATTCGCCGAGCGCCGGGCACGGCTGGAGAAATTCATTACGCAGCTGGGTGACCCGCGCGTCGATCTCTCCCCGCTGGTGCCTTTCGCAACCTGGGAGCAGTTGGCCGCCGCGCGTGCCGATCCCAAGTCTGCCGGGGCGGGAGACGATGCCGCCGCGGTGGAAGGCATCATGCTCAAGCGCCGCGACGCGCCCTACCTGCCCGGGCGGCCGAAAGGTCAATGGTGGAAATGGAAACGCGATCCTTTCACCATCGACGCGGTGCTGATGTATGCCCAGCGCGGCCATGGCAAGCGTTCGTCGTATTATTCCGACTATACTTTCGGCGCCTGGACCAGGGAGGACGGCAAGGACGTGCTGGTGCCGGTAGGCAAAGCCTATTTCGGCTTCACCGATGAGGAACTGCTGCAAATCGATCGCTTCGTCCGGCGCAACACCATCGAGCGTTTTGGCCCGGTGCGCGAAGTGGTGCACGACCGCGACAAGGGCTTGGTGCTGGAAGTCGCCTTCGAGGGCTTGCAGCGGTCGAGCCGCCACCGCTCCGGGGTCGCCATGCGCTTTCCCCGCATCAGCCGGTTGCGCTGGGACAAGCCGCCGGGTGAAGCCGACCGGCTGGAAACCTTGGAGAAGATGCTGGAAGGCACCGAAGGCGCGCAAACCGGGGCTAGGGCCCCGCTTCCGAAGTTCGTGAATGCATCGCGGCATTCTCCGAAACGAACTTCGGAAGCAAAGGGGCACTAGCAACACTAATGGTCCTCGTACCGCTTTTCGATTTGAAGTTCCTAACTGAGCTTGCTGCAGGTGGTATAGGAACTTCAAATCGGCGGCACGAGCGCCGCCAAAACCCAAGCCCCGCGCGCTTCAATCGTGATATAGAAATCCCACAGGGAGACTGTGATGACGAACGACTATGTCAGCCGTTTTCTGGGCGGCCCGCCGCTGGCGGTGCTTGGCCGCCTTGTGCTGGTGTCGATCCTGGTCGGCGTCGTGATGCACGCGATCGGCTTTGATCCGTGGAATATCATTCAGAGCGTGCGCCGGCTGTTTCTGCATCTCTGGGACATGGGTTTCGACCTGGTGGTCTGGTTGTGGCGCTATTTCCTGCTCGGCGCGGCCATCGTCATCCCGATCTGGCTGATCGTGCGTCTGGCCAGGGCGCCGCGGGAGCGGCCGCCGCCGGCCGTGTGAACCGGCAGAGCCCAAAAAAAGGGCTTGGACGCGCCCGCTTTCAGGCTATAATTCCTATCTATCGGATAATAGTCTCGAAAACCGCGAGGCCTTCCCGTGCTGACCCACGCCCAGATCTGGAGCGCGCTCGACCGGCTGGCCGCGCGTTCGGGCCTTTCCGCGTCGGCGCTCGCCAAACGCGCGGGTCTTGACCCCACCACCTTCAATCGCTCCAAGCGCATCACCCCGGATGGCCGCCCGCGCTGGCCATCCACCGAATCGGTCGCCAAGGCTCTCACAGCCACCGGCACGACCATCGATAGCTTCGTTGGCCTGATCACCGACAATGGTAACGGCCCCGCGGCGCAGGCGGTACCCTTGATCGGCTTTGCCGAAGCGGGCGCCGGCGGCTACTTCGACGACGGCGGTTTTCCGGTCGGAAAGGGCTGGGACGAGATCGCCTTCCCCGCCGTCAACGACGAGCACGCCTACGCGCTGGAAATTTCCGGCGATTCCATGTTGCCCGCCTACCGCGACGGCGACGTGATTATCGTCTCGCCCGGCGCGCCCATCCGACGCGGCGACCGCGTCGTGGTGAAGACCAAGAAGGACGAGGTGCTGGTGAAGGAATTGAAGCGGCGGACCTCAAAAAGCATCGAATTGCAGTCGATCAATGCCGCGCATCCCGATCGCACCCTCGCGGTCTCCGAGGTGGTGTGGATCGCCCGCATCGTCTGGGCGAGTCAGTAGCCGCCATGTCCGCAACATTCAAAGCCTGCGCTTGCCGCCTTCATCGACGCAGCTTCCTGCAATTGGCAGGCGGGACTGGTCTTGCCCAAGCTTTTCCGTTCTTGGCCGCGACGCCCGCGCAGGCGGCGGAAATGGAGGCGCTGCTGCTGATTTGCAACGAGCCGCGCGTCTGGCAAAACGCCAATAATTATATGAAAAGCCGTCAGCTCGCGGGTAAATATCGGCCCGTTGAAGTTGAAGGCGCCGCAATCGGGCTGGTCGCCGAACAATATCAGGCGCAGCGGCCGGCTTTCTTGGAAACGCTGATGTCCGCCACGACCTGGCAGCAGACGCGCAAGGTCATCGCGCTCAACCACCGCGGCTGCGCGGCGATGAAGACCGCTTATGGCCTCACCAAGACCAGCGACAAGCTGATCGAAACCGAAACGCACCGCTACGCGCTGCAGGAATTCCGCCGCCGGATGACGGAACGGAATGCCGAGGTTGAGGTCGAGATCGGCCTGGTCGGCCTCGACGGCAAAAGTTGAGATGTTCAAGTAGGCGCGCGATCAGCAAAAGTGAGCACCGGTTTTGCGGGAGCAATCAAGCTCGCGCAGATTGCGTAGACTTATCGGCGTATCGCGCGCTGGCTTATTAAGTGGCGCTTGATCTTATCCGAAAACCGGTTCCCACTTTTCGGGATCAAGCGCCCCATTGGGTCCAATACAGCCAGCCGGCGCGCAGCAGATAGACCGTGCTCACCAGAAAGATCAGCTTGCGCGTCCATTGACGGAAGCTGTGATCGGTCATGCGATTGACCACCAGCGGGGCCAGCATGGTGCCCGCGATTGCCAGCAGCGCGGCAGGGACGAAGAACCATAGTGGTATGGCGTCTTCAATTCCGGCGAGGGTGCCGAAATAGAAGATGCGCATCAGGTTGCCCACGGTCTGGCAGAAGGACTTGGTGGCGATCGTAGCGTGGCGGCCGACCTCACTCTTCTGAAAAAAGATGTCCATGAACATGCCGCCGTTGCCGGCCAAGAGCTGGATCGACGTCGTGGTCAGGCCTGTCAGGATCGGCACCCCGCGCCACTGAATGCTGGGATGGCAATTTCGCGGCAGCAGTTCCACCATCCAGGGCATCAGGCCGAGCAGGAGATAGACCAGTGCCTTGCTCGGCAGGAAAGCGATGAAGCGCAGGGCGAGCAGCGCAACCAATGCGCCGAGCGTGTACTGGAACCAGATCGGCCAATTGATGTGCTTCCACCAGGTCGCGACGCGCCAGATATTGCCTGCCGTCGACAAAATCGAGAACAGGATCATCCCGGTGGAGACGTCGAAGAAAATCAGCAGCACGCCCAGCAGGATCATGCCGCCGGCCATGTTGAAGACGCCGGAGATAAAAGAAGAAAGGAAGATGGCCGCGCCGACGACGCCGAGGGACAACATCTAGCGGCCGTCCCTCACGCCGATCTCGCCAGCGCACCGTCGATCATGTCGATCGTGTTCTTCAGCCCGTAGAGTGCAACGAAAGAGCCGAAGCGCGGGCCTTTTTCCTGCCCGAGCAGCACCTGGTAGAGCATGTTGAACCAGTCGAGCGACACACCCGGTTTGCCGTCCTTGGCCTTCTTGTTGTGGTCGAGGAAGGGTTCCCGTCGGCCGATCTCATAGACCACGTCCTGGATCTGTTCGGCGGTTGCTTCCGCCGGCAGCTGCGCCAGCGCATCGCGCAGATCGATGAGCGCCGCGCGCTCGGTTTCCGTCGGCTCGCGGAATTTTTTCGTCGGCAGCACGAAGTCGCGGAAATAATGGATCGCGTAGCCGACCAGCGCATCCAGCTTGGCATGCGTTTTCGGCGTCACGCCGGGCCGATAGCGGCCGATGAAGCCCCACAAGGTTTCGGCATTCTCCGCGTTGGAGGACGACACCAGCGTGAGCAGCATCTGGAAACTGATCGACATATCCGCCGTCGGCGGCTTGCCGGCGTGGATATGCCAGACCGGATTGGAAAGCTGCTGCCGCGGCTCCTGCCGGGCAAAGCCGTCGAGATGCTGCTGATATTCGTCAACCGTGCGCGGAATGACGTCGAAGTAAAGCCGCTTGGCGGCTTTCGGTTCGCGATACATGAAGAGCGAGAGCGATTCCGGCGAGGCATAGCGCAGCCATTCGTCGATGGTGAGCCCATTGCCCTTGGACTTGGAAATCTTCTGCCGCTTCTCGTCCAGGAACAGCTCGTAATTGAATCCCTCCGGCGGCATGCCGCCGAGCGCCTTGCAGATTTCGCCCGAAAGTTTCACCGAATCGATCAGGTCCTTGCCCGCCATTTCGTAATCGACGCCGAGGGCGATCCAGCGCATGGCCCAATCCGGCTTCCATTGCAGCTTGCAGCGCCCGCCGGTGACCGGTGTGGTCACGGGCTGCCTGGTATCGGGATCTTCGTAGGTAATGGTGCCGGCCTTGGCGTCGTGCGCAGTGACCGGCACCTGCAGCACGATTCCAGTTTTGGCGTCGATCGGCAGAAACGGCGAATAGGTCTGCGCCCGCTCCTCGCGCAGCGACGGCAGCATGATTGCCATCACCTTATCGAAGCGCTCCAGCACCTTCAGCAGCGCCGCGTCGAAGCGGCCCGAGGTGTAGCATTGCGTCGACGACATGAATTCGTATTCGAAGCCGAAGTGATCCAGGAAGGCGCGCAGCCGCGCGTTGTTGTGCTCGCCGAAGCTCGGATGCGTGCCGAAGGGATCGGGCACCTGCGTCAGCGGCTTGCCGAGATGCTGCGCCAGCAATTGCTGGTTCGGCACATTGTCCGGCACCTTGCGCAGGCCGTCCATATCGTCGGAAAAGGCGATCAACCGCGTCCTGATCTTGTCGTCGGTGAGCACGCGGAAGGCATGGCGCACCATGGTGGTGCGCGCGACCTCGCCGAAGGTGCCGATATGCGGCAGACCCGACGGACCATAGCCGGTCTCGAAGATCACCTCGTCCTTCGGCTTGCGCTTGAGCCGCGCAATGATCTTCCTGGCTTCCTCGAACGGCCAGGCCGTGGAGATTTCGGCAGTCTCGCGCAGGCCTGGCGTGGCGACTGTTTCACTCATACGCATCAATAAGGGTTGATCGGGAAATAACGCAGCCAGAGATCGGTGAACTTGCCCTGCTCCCACAGACGGAAAAGGGTCCAGTTCAGCGCCTGGCGCAGAAGGTCGTTGCCGCGGCGCACGGCAACGCCGATGCCTTCGCCGAAATAACGGCTCTCCATGAAGGGCCCGCCGCGAAAGACGCAGCAGTTGGCGGAATCGGTGCCGTTGAGCCAGAAAGCAAGCGAAATGCCGTCGCCGAAAAGAAGCTCGGCTTCTCCCCGCCGCAGGGCGTCGCGCGCGGCTTCCGCCGTGGGATAGGGCTTTACCTCGACTTCCGTGAACAGCGCGCGCAGATAAGCTTCATGCGCGGTCCCGGCGACCACGGCGACCTTCCGGCCCTCGAGCTTCTCCGGCCAGACTTCCTCGATCGGCGTCTCCCGCTTCGCCACGAAACGCGCGGGCGTGCGGTAGTAAGGGTCGCTGAAATCGACGCGCCTGCGTGTTTCCGGCGTGGCCTGAATGGAGGCGATCACTGCATCGCCCTGATTGGCGGCAAGCGCGTCCAGCAGCGTGTCGAAGCGGCGCATCTGGATCGTGCATTGCACCTTGATCTCCTCGCAAATCATGCGCGCGAGATCGACGTTGAAGCCCGCCGGGTTGCCGTCCGGCCCGGCATAATTGAAGGGCGGATAGTCGACTTCGGTCAGGAAGCGGATGCCGGTCAGCCGCGACAAATCCGGCCGCTCGGGCCGCCGCTTCGCGTCCCAGAAGCCCGGGATCGCAACGCCGATGCCGGGTTTGGCCTGGGCGGCGGCACGGTTGGCCTGTGCATCCGCCAGCAAGAGCCCGCAGGTCAGCAGAGCCGCCAGCAACACGCCAAGGCCGCAGCCGCGCGAGCTCACGCGGGAGATTGCAACGGCGGCATTGGAAAAAATCATTCGGCTCGGCATGCCGACCGCTTATAGACGAATTGCCGAGGGGTTCCAGTGGCTTTGGCTATTACAGCCGCGCGGGCCGGCGGCACGTTAGAAATAACGGCGCAAATCCGCGGCCGAATCTTCCGGCCGCCGCTTGAGATTGAACGGCGCGACAAAGCGGCCTTCCTTGTCCATCAGATAGACCAGCGCGGTGTGGTCCATGGTGTAGCTGCCGTCCGGGTTCGGCACTTTCTTGGCATAGGCGCGATAGGCCTTGACCACGCCATCCACCGCCGCCGCGTCGCCGGTCAACCCACGCAGATGCGGATCGAAGCTCGACAGGTAACTCTTCATCGCCTCGGGCGTGTCGCGCTCGGGATCCACCGTGATGAAGAGCGCCGCAGCGCGATCGGCGTCGGGCCCGAGCTTGCGAAAGACTTCGGAAATGTCGAACAGCGCGGTCGGGCAGACGTCCGGACAATGGGTGAAGCCGAAGAAGACGAGGAAGGGCTTTCCCTTCACGTCCTGCTCGGTCACGGAACGACCGTCCTGATCGATGAGCTTGAACGGGCCGCCAACCGCGGAAGCCTGCGGCAGCGGCAGGCTGCCGTGTTGCGCCACCAGCAGTATGACGCTCAGGCAGAGCAGCAGGCCGGCGACGAACGCCGCGACGATAAGAATGAGACGCGACGTCTGCGCCGTCATTGTTCAGGTCCCGTTATTGGATCGCTAGAAGCAATAGGCCAAGCCGGCCGCAATCATTTCGTAGAATACCGTCGTGCCGTAATAAGCCCAAAGCGTCGCGGCGCCGCCGAGCAGGACGGCAAAAGCAGCCGAGACGACAAGGACAGGCGACAACCGCCCTGATGAAGCGAGCGCGGTATCCGGCAAGCGGCGCCCTCCTGCGGCGTTCAACGCGGCAACAAGCCGCGCCGGCCCTCGCCTGCGGTTTCCGCTCGGAGATGGAAATTCCGGGCCGGGCTGACCCTTACTTAGGCTTTCGAGTGGCTGCGAACAATGTGCCGTCGCCGTTGCGGGTCCGGCTCGCAGTGCTCCGGCCATTGCCGGCATAGCGCGTGGAGGAGGGACAGGTCTCATACATCGAGGCGAGTTCCTGGCCGCGCAGATAGATCATGTTCCGCTTCAGGCCGCCTTTGCGCGTGATCCAGTTGCGGATCTGGGTCGGGTAGATTTCCCAAAGCAGCCGCGTGCCTTCCGGGCTGTAAACCGTCCGGCCGCCCGGAGCCAAATTCCAGGCCGCATGGAAGCCAAGGTTGGCGCGCGAGGTGACGCAGATGCGGTCCTTCGGCACGGTGCCAAGCACCAGCGTGCAGGCGGAGAGACAGGTCCCGTCGATAACGACGCGCGAACCTAAGTCGCGGACCATGGCGAATTGCTGGAGATAAGGGCCGATCTGGCCGCCGCGGTCCTCGGCGATACGGAATTGGGCGGAAGCGGACGACACGCCGCCCAGCGTTGCAACAGTCAGAATAAAAGCCGCAACTCCCCCCCGCATTGTCCCCCACTCCCCTGTTTTGAGCCCTTATGGGCCGCTTGATTTCTTTTTAGCCGGTTCGGCCGTCGCGGCCTATGGCTGCATGGGCACAGTCCCACATTTAATTCGAGCCCCGTGGAACTTTTCGCCGTAACCTTAATTGTAATGCCTAATCACCTTAAGCCAGCCTTTGTGGCGCGGGAATGGCCTTCGTGGGAATTCCTTTAAAAAAGTCGGCGCCCAATTGTGGCGCGCGGGCCTGCCCGTTCACTTGATGAAGGTCCCATTGCGAAGTTCCGCGACCGCCTTCTGAAGCTCCTCCTCGGTGTTCATCACAATCGGCCCATACCAGGCGACCGGCTCCTGGATCGGCTTGCCGGACACCAGCAGAAAGCGAATGCCTTCCTCACCCGCCTGCGCCGTCACCTCGTCTCCGCTGTCGAACAAGATCAGCGAGCGGTTGCCGGTCCGCTCACGGACCAGGATGTCGCCGCCGTCGATGCTCTTTTCCGTCAGTACGCCGAAAGGCTGCGAAGCCGCACCGAAGGCGCCGGCGCCTTCGAATATGTAAGCGAATCCGTGACGCCCCATCTCGACCGGCAAGGTCTTGCGCTTGCCGGCGGGGACGAAGACATCGAGGTATCGCGGATCGGCGGCAACGCCCTCGACCGGCCCGCGTTTTCCCCAGAAGTCGCCGCAAACGACGCGCACCCGCGTGCCGTCGTCGTCCACGACCTCCGGAATCGTAGCGGCGGGAATATCCTGGTAGCGCGGTGCCGTCATCTTCAGCGTGGACGGCAGGTTGGCCCAGAGCTGAAAGCCGTGCATGCGGCCCTTGCTGTCGCCCTGCGGCATTTCCTGATGCATGATTCCGCTGCCGGCGGTCATCCATTGCACATCCCCGGCGCCCAGGCTGCCGCGATTTCCGAGGCTGTCGCCATGATCCACCGAGCCCGCGAGCACGTAAGTAATGGTCTCGATGCCGCGATGCGGATGCCAGGGAAAGCCGGCGGCATAGTCCTCCGGCCGGTCGTTGCGGAAATCGTCGAACAGCAGAAACGGATCGAAGGCGCTGGTCTCTCCAAATCCGAAGGCGCGGCGTAGTTTTACCCCCGCGCCTTCGATGGCAGGCTTCGACAGGCTGATGCTTTTGATCGGGCGAATGGACATGGCAGAACCTCTCGAATGAGCGCCTGCGCCGCCGTCCTGAGATGATCCGCGACGGAGACCGGCGCCGCTTACGGTCTTACCTAGGGCTAGATAGAAGACGCCGGCCAATCGGCAAGGAGGTACACCGGTGATACCGGGCTTCGGAAGAGAGAGGGCCGCGCGCGCTTAGGGATCCGGTACGTGCTCGCCTGGTCTCTATACCCCGAAAATTTTGGTGTAGCGCGCCTTAATCTCTTCGCTCTGCGCCTCGACGCCCGCGGGGTCGTCCTTCATCACCTTGATGTCCTTGAGCGCCGTGCGTCCGGGCTTCTGCTTCACCAGCGCATGTACCGAATGCTGGCCGGTGAAATTGACCAGCTCCTGCTGGGTTTCGCCCGATTGCAGGAAGCTGCGCAACAGCCGCGCGGCGTTCGGATTTTGCGCCGACTTGAACACGCCGTTCGGGCCGACGACTAGCGGCGTGCCCTCGGTGGGATAGACGACTTCGACCGGGCGGCCCGCTTCCTTGAGCTGGATGAGGTTGTAGTCGTTGCCGTCCGCCATCACCGCGCGCTCGCCGAGGTCGAGCTTCTTCGGCGGATCGGTGGAGGATTGCACCTGCATGACGCGCTGCTTGGCGAGCTTCTCGAAATATTCCCAGCCGATATCGCGCGCTATCTGGAAGGTCGCGGTCATAATCGTGCCGCTGAAGCCGGGATGGGCCTTCACCATCTTGCCGGCCCATTTCGGATCGAGCAGCTCGGCGAAGCTTTTCGGCGCGTCTTCCCGCTTCACCAGATCGGTGTTGTAGCCGATCGAGGACAGCCAGATGCGGGTCGTGGCGAAAAGCCCGTTCGGGTCGCGGTGCTCGGCCGGGTAATGCTGCGCGACCTCCTCCGGCACATAGGGCTCGAGCAGGCCCTCGCGCTTCCAGACGACAAAATGCGCGGCATCGGCGCTGTCGACAAAATCGACCACATAGATGCGGCTGGCCCGCTCCTGGGAAATGCGCTGGAAGTTTCGCTCCGAGCCTCCGCGCTCGAGCCGAACGGCAATCCCGGGATATTTGGCTTCGAACGCCTTCGCCAGCCGGGTGCAGACCGGCAGATCCATCACCGAATACCAGACGACCTTGCCTTCCTTCTTCGCCGCTTCAAGCAGCGCCGGTGTCACCGCCTCGGGCGGCGGCGCAGCGGCCAGCACGCGGGCCGGGAGCGCGGTCCCCGCGAGCAATGCGCCGGTGCCTGCGAGCACCTGGCGGCGCGACCATCTTCGGCTTTTCATCGGCGTTTCCTCCCGTCACTTTTCTGGCTCAGCGAACAACCGCGAGATGAGCAGGGATGGGAGGAAAGCTAGCACTCCGGCGGGCAGGGCCGTAAGGGGCGTTTTGGCGCGGCTCTGCGGCAAGAAACTGGAGCGGGCGAAGGGAATCGAACCCTCGTATGCAGCTTGGGAAGCTGCCGTTCTACCATTGAACTACGCCCGCGCACCCTCCCCACTATCCCGTTCCGGCCAGTCTTTGGTCAAGCCAAAGCCGCAGCCGCAGCTAACACCAAAGCGCCCAGCCGCCGGAGGCCCTGTCAGCCACAGGTCGCCGGACTTACGCTTGAGTGGAGTGGCGGAAACGAACGGAGATCAGTATCCGGTCCAGACCATCACGCGCATTTCGTGGTCGCAGGCTCCGCAGCCGTAGCGCGCAGCTCTGCGTCCTCGGCGGCGGGATGCGGCTCGACCTTGGTCAGCTGCATCTCTTCGCCGCACATGCAGGTGGGCATCTCGATCGAACCCGGCGCGAGCACTGAATTCATAGGCGCCATGTTCGCGTCTCCCTCGGTTCGAACAGTTCGAACAGCCGCTGATAAGCATGCATCCCCCCAACCGCGGCCGAAAGCCCTTGCGCGATCAGCTTTTGAAATGTTTGGACAGTTTGAGGCTCTGGGCCTGGTAATTCGAGCCGATGCCTTCGCCATAAAGCTTGCCCGGGCGCGCCAGCATCTTCTCGTAGACCAGGCGGCCGACGATCTGGCCGTGCTCCAGGATGAACGGCACTTCGCGCGAGCGCACTTCCAGCACCGCGCGCGAGCCGCTGCCGCCGGCGCCCTCATAGCCGAAGCCGGGATCGAAAAAGCCGGCATAGTGAACGCGGAATTCGCCGACCAGCGGATCGAAAGGCACCATCTCGGCGGCGAAGTCGGGCGGCACTTGCACCGCTTCCTTCGAGGCCAGGATGTAAAACTCGTTGGGATCCAGAATCAGGCTGCGGTCGGGGCGAGCCGTCATCGGCTCCCAGAAATCGGCAATGGCGTAGCCGGCGCGCCGCTCCACGTCGATCAGGCCGGTATGCCGTTTGGCGCGATAGCCGACGAGGCCGCCGGGCCCAAGGCCGGAGAGATCGACGCCGACTGCGATACCTTCGCTCACGTCGGCATTGTCGGCATTTACCAGCCGCTCGCGCTGATGCAGCGCACGCAAGGCCTCGGCGTTGAGCAGGGCATTGCCGCGGCGGAAGCGGATCTGTGACAAGCGCGAGCCCTCGCGCACCAGCACCGGAAAAGTGCGCGGGCTGATCTCGGCATAGAGCGGCCCGTGATAACCCGCCTCCACCCGGTCGAAGCCGCGCGTCTCGTCGGCGATCACGCGGGTGAAAACATCAAGCCGGCCGGTGGAGCTTTTCGGATTGGCGGCGGCGGCAACGTCCTCGGGCAGCGCCAGGCTTTCGATCAGCGGTACGATATAGACGCAGCCGGTCTCCAGCACTGCCCCGTCGGCAAGCGAGATTTCGTGCAGCTTCAGTTCGTCGATACGCTTGGCGACGGTGATGCGCGGGCCTGGCAGAAAGCTGGCGCGCACCCGATAGGCCACTTCGCCCAGCCGCAGATCGAGGCTCGCGGGCTGGATCTGATCGGGCACGAAAGGATAGGCGGGAAGAATGCCGCCGTCCTCCGCCAGCGCCGCGATGATGCGGTCCGGCAGGATGCCTTTGTCTTCAACGGAGAAAGAAAGCGGCACGTCGGCTCCCCGCGCTAACGCACAATTACCCGGAAGGTAACGGCCCAATGGCTGCGATCTAACCCGATGGGTGTCTTGACGGGAAGATAGGCCGGGCGTATCACCCGGCCTTATCCCGTGGTCATTTGAGCCGGCCGGCTTGCCGCCACGTTAAATAAGGTTGCTAAAAGGCCGGGGACGCGTGTGCCCGGCCAGGATTTTTTCCTCGGCCGGTTTTTTGTTGCCCGCGCGTGGTCCCGTTTTTGAAGGATCATGCGCAGGCCAAAAGGAGGCCCGCATGCCCGCGTCGACCGATCGCAAATACCGCCCGGAAACCCGCCTTGTGCAGGCCGGCAGCCAGCGCTCGCAATTCGGCGAAACCTCGGAAGCCTTGTTCCTCACCCAAGGCTTCGTTTACGACACCGCCGAGGCTTGCGAAGCGCGCTTCAAGGGCGAGGAGGCGGGCTATCTCTATTCCCGCTTTTCCAATCCCACCGTTGCGATGTTCGAAGCGCGCATGGCCGCCTTCGAAGGCGCGCAAGCCGCGCGCGCGACCGCAAGCGGCATGGCCGCCGTTACCGCCTCGGTGATGGGACAGGTGCGGGCCGGCGACCATATCGTCGCCGCCAGGGCGCTGTTCGGCTCCTGCCGTTATGTGGTGGAGGATTTGCTGCCGCGCTTTGGCGTCGCTTGCACGCTCGTGGACGGGGCCGATCTCGCGCAATGGCGCGCAGCGGTGCGGCCCAATACCAAAACCTTCTTCCTTGAATTGCCGACCAACCCGACGCTCGAGGTGGTTGACCTGCAGGAAGTGGCGAAGATCGCGCATGGCGCGGGCGCCACGCTTGTGGTCGACAACGTCTTTGCGACGCCGCTGTGGCAAAGCCCGCTCGAGCTCGGCGCTGATTGCGTGGTCTATTCCGCCACCAAACATATCGACGGCCAGGGACGCTGCCTCGGCGGCGTCATTCTCGCGTCGGAAGAGTTCATCCAGAAACATATCCATATGCTGTTGCGGCAGACCGGCCCTGCCATGTCGCCGTTCAACGCCTGGGTATTGCTGAAAGGACTCGAGACGCTGTCAGTGCGCGTGCAGCGACAAACCGAAAGCGCGGCCAAAATCGCCGATGCGCTTGCCGGCCATTCGAAGATCAATCGCCTGATCTATCCGGGCCGCGCCGACCATCCGCAGGCGGCGATCGTGCGCAAGCAGATGCGTGCCGGCTCCAATCTCATCGCCTTCGAAGTCGCCGGCGGCAGGCAGGCAGCCTTCCGCTTCCTCAATGCGCTGAAGCTGGTCAAGATCACCAACAACCTGGGGGACGCCAAGAGCCTCATCACCCATCCGGCGACGACGACGCATCAGCGGCTCACGCCGGAACAGCGCGCGGAGCTGGGGATCAATGACGGGCTGGTGCGGTTCTCAACCGGGCTGGAACATCCGGACGATCTGATCGAGGACCTGCTGACCGCCCTGGCCTAGGGCGCGATCAGGGCGCAGCGCGCGCCGCTGCGGAGGCAACCGGCCGGGTGGCGGCCTCTGCGATGGCGTTGCTCAGCACCTTCGCAACGCAGGCATAGCTCCAATCATTCATGTGGAGCTGGTCGGAGGAGACAAAGGTTTCGAAGGCAATGCCCTGGCTCTCGCGCCAATGGCGCATCACCGCGAAACGCTGAAATAGATTGACGCTGTATTGCTTTGCCTTCCCGTGCAGCAGATCGAGCATGCGCGACAGCGCGCTTTTGGCGATCACCTTGGGCGCGAATTGCGGGTCGATCAAAATGACGTCGGCGCCCGCTGCCTTCAATTGCATGATCCCCTGCTCGATCGGCGAGGAGGTCGACCCCACCGGATGATCGCGCAGCACGGTATTGGTGCCGACCTGCCAGAGAACGAGATCGGGCCGCTCGGCGATGACCGTCGTCTCGAAACGGGCGAGCATTTCGCGGGCTTCCTCGCCATTGACGCCGCGGTTCAACACGGTGATCTGGTGGTCCGGAAATTTATCGGCCAGTTCGGCGGCCAGACGGCTTGGATAGGTTGCGTCGGGCGAGCTCGCACCCGCACCCGCGGTTGAGGAGGAACCAATGGCGACGATCCTGATCGGCTCGCCGGCCGCCAGCAAGCGGGCGGTGCGCGTGAGCGGCCGCTCCAGCCGTGCAAGTTCCCTGGGCGCCGAGCATTTCGGCGAGACGCTCGTCTGCGCCGATGCGACGGCTTTTTGCGCCGACGCCTCGATCGCTCCCGTCACGGATTTATCGCTTTGCGCCTGCGCGGGTGCGACCGACAGAAGCGCGGCGACCATGGCCGGCCAGAGGGAAGAGCGAAGGTTGTCGGTCATTCGGGCAGCGGCTTCTCGGGTCATTGAGCGACTTTCGCTGTCCCAAGCTGCGCAGCGTCAATGATCTGGGTTGCAAGAGCGCGGCCGATGCATTCATGCACCTTCTGCGCGACGCCAAAAGCCCTGGTCGGGGTGTGGAAGTCGAATACGCCGGTGTCGCCCCAGTGCCGCATGATACCGAGCCGATCGAACAACGGAGTTTTATGTTGCTGTGAAACCCACCGCATGTTTTCGGCATAGGGGGCCACGGCGATCACCGTGTCGGTTCTCGGGCTGTACTGCATGTTCATCAGGATCACGTCCGTCCCGTCGGCCTGTATCTTTTCCACCGCCGTATTCAGGATGGCTCCGAATTCGTCCGGTTCTACGCCTCGCATAGCATCAACGGTACCTGTTTGCCACACAAGCAAGGACGGCTTTTGCTCGTTAACAATTTTCTGTAGGTCCTGCCACATCTTGGCCGCGGTCTGTCGCGGTGCAGCATGGACGGTGACCGTTACCGCGATGTTGGGAAGCCGCGCCTTGAGCGCCGATTCCAGTTGGGCCGGATAGGCCTTGCCTTCCGGCCCCGCGAGCGTTGAAGAACCGGTGCCGATAATCACGATGTCGAGCCGCTGTTTTTCCCGCACTGCTGCGGCGACGCGGCTAAGCTCGTTGTCATCGAACAGAAGATAGTCAGGCACATCGCAGGTATCAGGGCGTTGCGCCGCTGCGCCGCCCGCAAGCAAAAATGTGATGAAGAGCGCAATAGCCGGCGCCTTCATGCTCCGCCTCCCGCCAAATCCGCGTCGCCTGGTTTTGTCCGCGATCCAGGATTCCGCCCCTCCATACTCTTATACCACGATAGCAGACCCGCCGCGCCAATCATTATTGCTACCCCGGCGATGCTGACTGCGACCTGCATCAGCACGCCGCCGGAGATTTCGCCCATGATGAAATGGGCGGCAAAGGCCAGGAACACGCCGAGACAGAAGATTTCAAGCGAATGCTGCCCGCACCAGATCGCCGGGCGGAAGATCGGCCATTGCAGACCCGACCAGTTTCGCGGGATGAACCAGACGATCACCACGCCGAGCGCCAGGAAATGCGCAAATCGCAGCACGTCGAGATTGGTCTTGTCGATAGGATAGAGCAGCGAGGCGAGCCGCTCCGGCACAAACTGTCCCAGGATGGGAATGTGCCAAGTCAGCGTGATCAGGAAAGCAAAGACGAGATAGGCGATAGCGATTGCAAGCGTGATGCGGGAACGCAGCAACCCGGACAGCCGCTCGGCGCCGCCCATGGCGCACCAGGCGCCGAACACGAAGAGCAATTGCCAGGCGAACGGATTGAACAGCCAGGTTCCGCTCGGATAGGCCCGCAGGTTCCAGTCGAATTCCAAGTTCGCGGCATAAAGCGCTAGCGAAGCACTCAAGGCGAGCGTCGGCCGCCGCAGCAACAACCAGAGTATGGGCGGGAACAACAACAACAGGACGATATAGAGCGGCAGCACGTCCATATTTACCGGCTTGAACTTCAATAACAGCGCCTGGATGATCGTCACGTCCGGCTGCTTGAGGAAATCCAGCACGCCCATTTCTTCCGCATAGAGCGGATTCTCGAAGCTCGACGCCACATAAGCGATCTCCGCCATATAGATGGCGAAGAGAAAGACATGGGCGACGTAGATTTGCCAGGCGCGCCGCAGGATGCGGGCGGCCGAAACCAGAAAGCCGCGCTCGTTCATCGCGTTGCCATAAACGAAGGCGGCGGTAAAGCCCGAGATGAAGATGAAGATTTCAGTGGCGTCGCTGAAACCGTAATTGCGGATCGTGATCCAGCTCACGATGTTGGTCGGAATGTGATCGAGGAAGATAAGCCACAGGGCGAGGCCGCGGAACAGATCGAGCCGCAGATCCCGCTGGCCAAGCGGAATCGATGCCGCTTTGCGCACCGGCTGGGACTTAGTCAAACTTGCCGGATCGGACTTCGTGACGGCGGCCGGTTCGACCGTTGCCAGCTGCTGGCGGACCCTATTCACTGTGCTGGCTCGCTTCGGTTAATCTCAAGCGCTGCCGAAGGATATATCATGTACCGCGCCGTCACGCGCAACATCGAAGTCACGGTAAAACCGCTCTTTCTCGCGGATCGTTCCTCGCCCGAGAACGGTTATTTCTTCTGGGCCTATACCATCGCGATCACCAATATCGGCCCGGAAACGGTGCAACTGCGGACGCGGCATTGGCGCATCACCGACGCATTGGGGCGCCTGCAGGAGGTGAAAGGTGCGGGCGTGGTCGGCGAGGAGCCGGTGCTGAAGCCTGGACAATCATTTGAATACACCAGCGGCGTTCCCCTGCCGACGCCATCCGGCTTCATGACCGGTACTTACGGCATGCAGACCGAGACCGGCGAGGGTTTTGATGTGGGGATCCCGACCTTTTCGCTGGATTGCTCCTTTGGCGAGCAGACGATCAATTGATGCTTCATCGTTGCTTTGCTGTTGGCGGCAGGCAGCAAGACATCCCGCCGAACAAGCGGCCGCGCCGCGGGCGCGCTATTCCGTAACCGGCGCCGTCGTCTGGACGTCTTCCGGCTTGAAATCATAGCTGCTGTTGCAGAATTCGCAGGTCACCTGAATCCTGCCATCCTGCACCATATGGTCGCGATCGTCCTGCGAAAAACTGCGCAGCATTGTCGCCACATTGTCACGCGAGCAGGAGCATTGCGCACGCAGCGGCACGTCATTGAAGACCTTCACGCCACGCTCGTGAAACAGCCGATAGAGCAGCGCCTCGCTCGACAGCGCGGGATCGATCAGTTCGATCGGCTCTACGGTCTCGACCAATGCGCGGCCCTCGACCCAGGCATCGTCTTCGGTCACCACGTGCTTCTCGGCGCCTTCCGGTGCATCGCCCGGATCAAGATCTGGCTGACGCATGCGCTCAGTGGCCTTGGGTAAAAATTGCAGCAGGATGCCGCCCGCACGCCAGCGATGGCCCGCGCCATCCGCGCCGCGCCACAGTTCCTCGGCTACCGCCAGACGGACGCGCGTCGGAATCTGCTCGGAACGCAGAAAATACTCATGCGCTGCGTCTTCCAGGCTGCCGCCTTCCAGTGCAACCAGGCCCTGGTAGCGGTTCATCTCAGGTCCGCGGTCGATCGTCATGGCGAGATGACCATGACCGAGCAGGGCTCCCGAATTGGACTGTCCTTCGGCAACGGCGGCTTCCACGCGCGCCTTATCAAAGCGCGCACAGGCGCGCACGCGGTCAGGCGTGACAAAATCGACGATCAGCATGCGCACCGGGCCGTCTGTCTGCGTCTGCAGGATGAAGCGGCCCTCGAATTTAAGCGAAGACCCGAGCAGCGAAGTCAGGACGATGGCCTCGCCGAGGAGCTTGGCGACAGGCTCAGGAT
>CAWDIZ010000002.1:0-48565 GCA_963802475.1 uncultured Alphaproteobacteria bacterium | reverse complement strand
TTTTAGCCCTCCAGTATACCCAGCGCATCGGTCCCCTGGGTACACCCTCCAGGGTACATTTCAGCGGAAGTGGATCTGTTGATAAATTTTTATCAATAACCTAATGGCAATGTCGTTGGTCTCGCCCCTGTTAAGGGAACGAAACGATGCGCTTGCATGGGCTGGCTTCAGGGACGGTGAAAGGTAGTCTCGCGCGATACTGAGCCTTTTGCTGACCCTGTCGGTGACAAATGCCGAGCCGATAAATCCAGGCAGCATCGTCGTCGGCGACGGCAACACGATCAAAGCGCGCGGCGAAAATTATCGTCTTGTCGGGTTTGATGTGCCCGAAATGTGGAACCCTCATCGCAGCGTTTCGATCGCTGAACAAAACCTCGGATGGAAAGCCAAGGAGCGTTTAAAAGAATTGATCGCCTCGGGTCCGGTGGATCTCGAAGAGGTGCCATGCGCATGCACGATAGACGCTAAACGTGACAAGCAAGGCAGGTGTCGAATCACAGATCGTCTGTGCGCGATCTTGACCGTCAACGGCAAAGACATCGCGGAAACGCTGATCACGGAAGGGCTCGCGACGGCAGGCTCACCAGGTTCGCGGCCAATGAAGCCGTAACCGCGATTGCTGCTGTAGCCGGTCGTCGGGCATTAAAGCCCAGCTTGCTGGGCAGGCTCCCAATGAGCGATGACAAGCTCGGGTAAGCCTAGATATTGTCAGGTCCCAAAGCCCGCGCGAGCGGGGTTTTGTGCTACCTGGACCATCGTTTCTCAGCGGCGTTCCTCGCAATCTGAGACCGCTTCCCGTTTTCCCAGCGCGGCGGCACGCGCCTTTCCACCCATCCGCCCCAAGGCCACAGCAGCGGCATTCTTGCCCTCGTCCGTGGTCACGTCCTCGATCTCGCCCGTCGCGATCCGCGCGATCAGGACGGCGCGGGCGTTTACGTCAGCGGGGCGGCGCTCGCCGCGTGGACCTTTTGCCATGCCCATGGTCTAATGCTTAGCGGTAAGCTTGGCAAGGATGGGAGGGGGACAATGAGTTCCTGCAATCAAACCGGCCGATGTAACGATGGAACAGTACCAGCTAATTGCTGCCCGGAGGTTATTTCATGACACAATGCTCTGGCAAACACCTGTAATCAGCCTCACCGCGCTAGCCTTCCTATTTACAATAGCTCTTGGAGATGGCCCCAGGACCAGCCGGATCGTCGCGAGCTTCCTCGCCTTGCTTGCGGCGGTGGCTTCGGCCCAAATTGCTAGCAAGACACAGACACTTTCAGCAGCACTATTCGAAGTTGCTTCAAGAAGACATTGAAAGGGCCGAAAGGACTGCCAGTTGTCAACCAGGCTCCCCCTAGCGGAAAATTCCTTGCTCGATGGAGTTCACACAAGATTTGGTTTGCGGTGTTTCTTGCTTTTGGCGCGGTGGCGCTCTGGATAGGCGCGGCTGCTATCGGGGAGCCGCCACAATCAAACTGAGACACGACCTAACCGCGTGTGGGGTTCCATGTTTTGATCGTGCCGGTGAACATCCGCTTGTCAGTTCAGCCAGGCCGGCTCGGCGGCATAACGCGCCGCCGCCTGGTAATAGGCGCGAGATCGCCGTCAGCAGCCGTGCCGGGAAGTTCGCCATCAGCGGAACATCAAAACTGTAAAACGCATAGATCGAAATCGTGCGGCCGTCTTCACATAGCGCGATGTCGAAGTCCTCGAGCCGTGCCGCCGCGGCCGCGGGCAATCGACTGCTCACGCAAGTAAGAGTCAGGCATCGTGCATCGACTCATCGTCGCGCATCCTTGCCGTCGGCGCCGCGCTTGACCGCCAATGTCCACCTCGGACGAACCGGGCCGGTCGCACGTCGCGCGGTTCAGTGCCAGATGCCGCCCTGGCGTGACCATGCTGCCGGCGCCATACGCTTTGTTTTCCCGAAAGACGCCGAGATACTTTACCGTCGGCCGCGCTTCCAATTCGACAATGCGCTTTTCCAGCCGCTCGATGCGCTCCACGAGCATCGCCGCGGCGGCGCCCGCGGTGGTTTGACCATGCCGTCGCCGCTGATCTTTGGAAACTCGGCGCGTAACGTTTTGACGGTTTGAATGACCGCTTTGTGCGCAACGTGGATTTCGCGCGGGGTGCTCGCAGTGTCCGGCGATCTTGGCGTCGCTCACTGTCGCGCGCGCGCTCCGTCAATACGCCGCGCCGCTGATCGCGCTGACCGCGCCGGCGCGAACCTGCGCAAAGCCGAACATCCTTTCGATGTAAAGAGCAACTTGATCATATTGCCACATGGTTGTGGTCACGGTGGACGCTGTCGGTGGGCTATCCGGCGCGGTGTTCAAAACGACATCGCCATGCGCGATCGAGCGCGGCACCGGCGGTTCGGTGTCGCCGGCAAAGCCCGCGGCGTCGAACGCGATGATCGCTCCGGCCGGCACAGACGTTGTCGGGATAACCGGGATGCCGTTCAGCCACTCGCCGCCTTGCAGGCTCAGCAGTCGGATAAGCCGTCCCGGCGCCGCTGGAAACTTTCGTCATCAGCTTCGCCAGGTTCGCTGGCGACATCGCCACGAAGACGCGCGAGCCGACGCCAAGCGTCAGCGCGGAAAGCAGCACGCCGAGATCCGTCAGCGTGTTTGCTGTCGTCGATCCGGCGGAAGCGGTCGGCGTGACGCTTGCGTAAAGCTCGGCCAGAAAGGCGGCGTCAGTCGCGGCAACGACACCGTTGCGCAGCTCCTGCTGGAACAGCGCGGCACCAGGACCGGAAAATCTCAGCAGCTCCTTGCTGACGATGACGATGGCTGCGGCCTTGCGCGGCCGGATGTCGTCGGCGCCGACCGTGAACTGGCGATCGGCTTGACGTTGAATTCGCTCGGGGTGGATCCGGTGACGGCGGCGGTCGTTGCCACCACGCGCGAGGCGAGCGGCACGGATTTCATGAACGGCAGCGCGGCATCGAAGGCAGACGCGCTCGCGAGCGAGGCAAGAAAAGCGCGTCCGGCGGTGTCGTAAGCAGTGCCGACCAGTCTGCGCCTGTGGTCGAGCCGGGCGTGACCGCGGTTTTCAGAAGCCGCTGGACGCGATCGGGCAGCGAGTCCGTAGGCAACCCCGCGGCGCGGGCCAATGTCGCCTTGCAGTAAATCGATGAACTCGCCGGCGCGTGCTGCCTGCTCCGCGTCGGCGCTGACGGCTGCGATCTTGTGCGCGATGGTGCCCATCGAAATTTCTCCGGTTGCCACCGTCACCATGCACAGGACTAGGGCTTGCGTCTGTGACGCGTCACCGTCGCCGTTTAGGCGCACCGGCAGCAAGGCGATACCCTTTCCACCGCGCGGGTCGACCGCCGCCGCGTCGTCAATTTCGGCCTCGGAGAGCAGCCCCGCGTCGAGTAACGCCTCGCTGGTCGGCGTTGAAATCGATCTCGATGTGCAGCACCACGCGCCCGCTTGCCTGCCGCGATCGGTATGATCGCATACGGGCGGCGCCGTTGCTGATCCGGCGGGTTCGCGGCGCCGCGCCGGCGCTGCGTTCGATGCCTGCGGCGGCTCAAACTGCGCGGCGAGTTGCCGAAGCCATCGGCCGCGCTCGCGGACAGGAACGGCGGTCGCCGCGATCAAAAATGGGCCAAGCGCCGCGTCGTCGTCAAAGCCAGCATTATTCCGGCCCCAACTCATTCAAGAGATCCTGCCGATACGCGACCTCGTCTAGCGCGCTTTCCAGTGCGGCCTGCCGTCGATGCAGAATCGCAGCCCAGTGCCCTGGCCGCCGCGTTCTGGATGCGCAACAAGCTCGGCGCAGTACGTAGCCCGCGCCTGAGCCTCGCGAAGGTTTTTCTCGTAGGCGGCGCGGGCCAGTTCGGCCAGCCGGCCGCGGCGATCAGCTCGCGCTGCAATTCGATAGCTTGTGGAAAGCTCTGCTCCGCCCTGTGCTGTGTCCGGGTCGATACTAAAGCGGCCCGTTTCCTCGCTCACACCCAGGGGGTGATGGTGTCTGGTAATGGCGATGGCTTGCCAAGGATACAAATTCAACGCCTGGTGCAAGGCCATAGAAGTCGGCATGACTTCCTGCCGCGATGGCTTCCGCAGTGATCTTGTGCGCTCGGCCCTTCGCGTGGCGTTGCTTAACCGGCATAGTGGCCTCTCCGGTTCGACCCCAACGGAATTGGCCCTGTCCTGGTTGTGGCCGGCGGCTCGACGTCAAGATCCAGCTCGCGGATTAGCCGGGCAAAACCTATGCGCGCGTCACGCTCGATCGCCACCGCGGGATGCGCGCGAACGTTGCCGCGGTCGTCTCGAGAACGTAATGCCTTCGCGGTCCAGGATCTGCCGCGCCTGCTGTTGCCTATCCCAACACTCCGCCGCCGATTGTAGAAGCCTCAAATGATGAGGCTCAAGCGCATAGTCTTTGACGCACGATCGCCACCAGTTGCGCGAACGGTTCGGAAAGGTGTTTCGGGGCTTTAGGCGCCGAAGGGCTCCACTGGCTGTTCTTTCGGTGTGGATCCAACGGGGGCAGCATTTAGCACTTTGCATTGCCGCCGCCGGTCCGGTGATCGAAAGCCTGCAAACATTTTCCTACCCCCGCCCTAGGGTGTGCTGCTGCTGTCAGTCTTGCAACATCCGTGACTAACCCTGGTCATTGCCGGCCTTTCGATGACACGTAAGGCCGGAGCGGGTTTCGTGAGCTGCTTAAGTTCGCGCTTCATGCGAGCAATCGCGGTTTTGCACCGCATTTGTGCTGGCAGCATTTCATTCAATTGGATTTGGAGTTGCAGCATATTGGCTTCTTTCTCACGCTCGGCTTTCGTCATCGTCTTTTCTCCCCTGGTTGTGTTGTTCACGCACAGTCACGCGCGGCCTCGCCGGTCAAGGAAGGCGGAATTTCTAGATCTTGGATTGCCTGCCATGCGGGATGAGGCGCGGTGGACCTTGCCAGTTACGTCGCCGTAGCCAACGTCAAGGAGCGGAGTGCCTTCGCCCGCCGGCATCCCGCAGTGGTCGCAAACGGGGTCTTCCTCTCCGTTCACCGCTGGCAGATGCGAAACATGGGAAACATCCGAAACACCTGGCCCAGTGTTCGTGCCGTTTGTTTCGCTTGTTTCGCTTGTTTCGCTTGTGTTCAGGGGACGGTGGGAGGTAGCGCCTCCAGGCGTCGTAGAAGTCGGCGCGGTCATAGCCTTTGCAGGTGCTGATCGGGCCGATCCGTATCTGCTTGGACTTGATGCCATACTGCCGCAGCCGCATGGCGAGCCCGCGGTCATTGAGCGGCCCGCCCTTCAGGTCGCCCCACGGCGCTTCCTTCAGATCGTGCAATGCCGTCAAGAGGAACGACGTCGGCATGTGCTCGCTGTCGGCAAAGACGGTCTTGCAGTCGGCCAGGAGTTGGATACCAAGGCTTGGCTCTCCCTCCTTTCGCTTCCGAAACAAGCGAAACAGCCGCTACGCGAGCCAGCTCTGGCCACTGCCCACCAGCGGCATCAGCGATCGCGACAGCAGTTCCCACATGTCGGCGTTGCGGTCTTCGATGCCGGCCGGCATCTGGGGCGGGCGTCGGTCATGGCGGCCTCCGCCGCGGCGCCCCATGCCGCAAGGCGTGCTCGCAGGGCTTCGCCTTCCGGGGCGTGAATGCGACGTCGGAATGGCGTCACCTTTCGCTCGGTCCCCGTCGCCGCATGCGGATGATCACCGCTCGCGTCAGGATCGTGTCCGGCAGCCATCCCAGACCGGCGAGCGCGACGGCGCAGTAGGCGGGGATTTCCTCGGTCGTGACGGTCTTGCCGTGGACGACGCATCGGCCGGCGACAGCGCCGCGGCGATGGCCAGCGTTTAAGAGTCCGCGAATCTCTTCGTTCTCTTTGGCCTTCGGGCCGAATACGGTGTCGATCTCATCGAACAAGATCGTGGGCTTTGCCTCATCGGCGCCGACCTTGCGGAAGAGGTAGGCCGGCGTGACGTTGACCGCCTCGACCGGCGTCGGCACCAGCAATTCGGTCATTTCCAGCGCGCGGGTCTTACCGGATGCGGCTCGGGAGAGAGGAAGGCGATGCGCGGTGTGGATTCCCATGCGCCCATCACATGCGCGTGGGCGTTCCAGAGCGCATGCGCGACATGCGCGTGCTCGCTTGGATACGAAACAAACCGGGCGAGGTAATCAAAAACCGCGTTTAGGACGGCCTCACCCTCGCGGGCATCCATTTCGAGAGCCAGCGCGTCTAGCTCGGCATTGTTCATGCCGCCCTCCTTCTGGTCTTAGGCGGCTTAGGCGGATGGGTTCGCTCCATGCGGTCAAAAATATGTTGGGTGCAATCGCACGCCGGATGGACCAGCTCGTAGAAAGCCGGCGCTAGGCCCATGATGGCTTCTTTGATCTCCATTTCGCCTGCCTCGACCAAATCCAGGCGAGCAGACCGCGCGCAGAAGAAAGGCTAGTCCTGGATGCACAAATTTCGCGCCGCCGGGATTTTTGCTCACTACGTTCGTCGTCGGCACCTCCGTCGCCTTTGTCGGCAGCGATCGCGTCGAGCGCGACACCAGGGCGTCCGGATGGGCGGCCGTGAAAATCCCGGCAAAGTGCTTTGCGGATGGTGTTGATGTCGGCGCCGAACTGAAGCGCGAAACTCGCTGCGATAGCGGCGTCTCTTGCGTTCACATCGGCCGCAGAACCGCTTTTGTGATTGCTCAGGAAAATTTCACCGATTGAGCCATCCTCAAATCGGCTGAAGGTTGCAACGTAGGACAAGCCAGCACATTCGAGGCTAATCATCTCGCATCGCGACGGTTGGGAAGGGCGGATTCGGCGGGCGTTCATGGCGACACCTTCGCTCCCGCAAACTTGCCGGTTTCGTTGCCCCACGCCGTCCAGCCCGGGCGCCGTTGCGCGCGAACAGCTCGAGGTAAGGGCCGGGAACGAGCTGCTCTATGCGTGAATAGATTGCGTCCGGCTTGCGCGAATGCTGGCGGCGCGGCTCGATGATGCCCTGGCGAACACCGGCGCTGATCCGCCGCGGCCTGCCCCGGGTGGCCGACGGGCGCGGCTCGGTACTGGAGCAAGCTCCGGGTCGCCCATGCCGATCTGCACGTCGGCGTCGTCGCGGAACATGTCGATCTGTCCCGCGTGCGCCTTCGTCCAGTCGAAGGCGCAAGTCTTGTAGGTAAATCCCCATGCCCCGATCACGGCCAGGGCTACGTCGAGCTTGGGCCAGACCGCCCAAAGGAACAGCACACAATCATCCGCGGCGAGCGTATTGACCGGCAGCGCCGCGATCTCCGCGTCGGTCATCGTGGCGTAGTGGTCCTGCGGCGCGCGGCCTTTTCTTTTCGGAATAGCGGTCGAAGTGCGAGGGCGGATCGGCGTAGATCGCGCGGTAATTGCCATGCCGCAGGCCGGCGAACGGATTGCGGTTAGGACGAGCGGAATCCGGCACAGCGCGGTTTCGGACGCGCGCCTGTCAGGGAGGGTGCCCGCGGTCATCATCGCACCGCCTTGTCGCGCCGCGCGGCGATGTAGCGCGCGCGCGCTTCGATAAATGAGGCGCTGCTGCCACCACGGTCGGGATGCGCGGCGGCCATTGCGGCCTTCAGTGCGGAGAGATCGCGACGAGGCGGTTCGGATTTTGCTTCGGGTGCCGGCGGTTTGAGGATCGAGCCGGCAGTCTGCCTCCACCAACCGCCGCCCTTGTGGCTCCAGATTTCCCCTTCCTGTTCGATCTTCTGTCGATTGATGAAGGCGGTGCCGTAATAGGTCCAATCGTGAATGTTGCAAGGTTCGCTATCTATCGGCTCATCGAACGGCAGCGGCTTGCGGTAGTAATAGATCCTTTGCTTGGTTTTCTTGAGGATCTGAAATTTCTTGAGATGGTAATTAAAACGGTCTGTTCCGGTCAGCTGCTCACAGAGGCACGGCCAATCCGAGGAACAATCCCCCCTGGCATACAGGTATTCGACTGCGCGGGTATCGCTCGTGTCCGGTGCCGGGCGAGCCCGCCGCTTGGCTTCGTTCAGCTCCTTAAGTTTACCACTGGCGGCGCCGTGGAGGGCATTGGCCAGGATCGGAACTCCGGTACGATACCCAGGTATCGCGGCCATCGCGGCGGCCATCGCCGCGTCTCGGTGTCGGCCCAACCGAATATTTCCCTGCTCTACCTTGGCAGCGGCAAAGCCAAGGCTGCGGGCCAACCAGAACCAGCGTGCGCAGGATCGACAGCGGCCAAGCAGCACGAGGGCCCTCCCCACATGGCCGGAATGGCCAGACACTTCAGCGATCCACTTTGTTCGAAACTCCAGCAGATGCCGGTGTCGGGATCGTAGCCGCTTGTTCTGTCGGTCATGGCCGGCCCACCTCATTTGAGGTGGTGGCTTTTGCCGTCGAGCGGCTCACCCGCGTCGATCCGGCGCCACAACTCGCCGCAGGTTTCGTCGGGCAGGTCGCCGAAGCTTATCCACCCGTCACTGTCAGCGGACCGCGCGAAGTATGAGCGCCCCACGCAATAATACTCGGGCGGAGGGTCGCCGAAGAGCCATAGGGGTTCGTCTACCTAGGTACAGATAAACGTGACTTCGATGTCGGCGGACTTCGGGTCAAACTTGCGTCCCGCCTTTTTGCGCTCCGCCAGAAACTTGCTAATTTCTTCTCGCGTATTTTCGTTTCTCCTGATAACGGCCGGGCTGCAACCCGGCCGTTCTGCTACTGGCTCGAAGTCAGCGCCGCCCTTGCGAGCGGCGCCGTTTACTGCGATCAGGCGACCGCCTGCGCGAGCGCGTCCCAGACGCGATCCGGTGAAATTCGCCGCACGAACTCGATGCGCTGCGCGGCCGTGGCGCGGTTCCAGGCTGTGACGAGCTTGTCTTGCTGCGCCCGGCCGAAGCCGGCCTCTGCGATGACGCTAGAGACGGACTGATACCGGAACCGCGACGCCAGGTCCGGCCGGCACCGCCGGATCCGAAGCACCGCGGTGATGTAGGTCCGGGATCACGTCACAGAAAGTAGCCATCGTCTGTGGATCGAGATTGAGGGTCGCCTTGCCGCTGATCAGATCGGCAGCAATTTCCGCGCGTGCGGCCTTCGACCGGAGCCTCCGGATGTCGCGGATGCGTACCCGACGGGGCGGGACCGAAACGACGGTAGGAGCAGTTGTGTCTTGGGGGTTCGGTTGGTATAGCATTGCGTTCTCCGCGACCTTGTTGCGGATGCCCCTTGCCAGGAGCTCCCTTCCAGATCGAGCGGTCGCCTGTCTCGATCTGGAATTTCGAAATGCAGAACCCCCGGTCGGCCGCCTCGCAGGCGACCGCCGGGTTTTTTAATTCAGGTCTTGCGAAGGTTCAGCGCGTCGCCCAGACGAATGCCGCAGACGGCGCGGGGACAGTTCGACGATCTTTTCGCTGGTGGTGGCGCTTAAGGCTGTCCACCGACAGGCTGGAGATCTTCTCGGCCTCCTGCAAGGTGATGATCCGATCAAGCTCGCGCTCGGGCGGGAGCTTGAAGTCGGGTTGGTGGACATCGCGGCTTCCTTCTGCTGGAGAGCACGAGCGTGCTCAGTCGCGCAGAAGGCAGCACCTGACGACGCATATGCGAAGCGCATAAAGTGTGCGTCACGAAATGTGTGACGGATATCAAGGGAATAACGCGGAAACGCACAAACGCATTTCCGCCGATGTGCGGCTTATTTGATCAAGCTAGCCGGCCAGAGACCCCATTCACGGAGCTTATTCCTGATGCTGCCGGACCTGATCGGGCGGAGGGAGCGGTCGGCGGCGGCAGCCTTACCCATTCGCTGTTCGAGCTCGCACGAAAAAGCCGTGATATATCCGGCAGGAATCTCGCCGGCTGCCTTCATCCGCCCGGCCTCACGTGCGATCCATCTGGCGGACGCGTGTCGACGGGCGCTGCCTCGGGCAGCAGTGCAACCACATCGCCCGCGCGGAACCGTGATCCCGTAGACCGCCGTGCCGCCGACGGCAAACAGCTCGCGCGCCGAGTTCTCATCCCAGTCGACTTTAAGGCCGATCACGCCAGAACGCGGCGTCCCCCTCGCTATAGGCACCGGCAGGGGAGGTAGAATACGCTCTCCTGCACCGCCGCCTTTGGCGCAGGTCCTCCTTCAAGGAGTTTGCAAGACCATCGCACTTGTCCCTCACCGAGCCATTGCACCAGCTGTTTCTCGGCAAGCTGACCTGACCCGTAGGCATCAACCACAAGCCGCTTGGCGTCGCGCAGCGAGATCTGTTTCGTGATAGTAGACTTTGACAGCCTTGGCCATGGCGTACCCCGTGGTCCTGGTCAGGTCGATCAGGGCGTTGAATCCGCCCTGGTCGGCCGTTTGAGTTTCAGCGCCGCTTCCGCAGCTTCACGATCGTGCCCGGCTTCTTGCCGCTCACCAGTTGTTCAATGTGATCGGCCCAACGCTGCAGCGCGCGCCGGCGCTCGTCGAGGTAGAGAGCCTTGTTGTAGATGCCGGCGACACCGCCACGATGCCCGCCGACGTGACCAAGGATAGCCTCGACGACATGCGGCGGCACGCCGAAGCGCTCGTGCAAGGCGGTGCTGAGGCTTCGCCGGAAATCATGCAACGTCCAATCAAGTGCCCTGCCCTTGCGCACCGTGGCGATGCGCGCATCGAGATCGGCCTTGCTGCCTGACCAGTCCTGATACCCGCGCTGCCCATGACCGAAGATCAGGTCGCGGGCGGCGCCGTCTGACTGCAGTCGGCGCGGCTGTTCGGCCAGGATGGCGAGCGCCTGCTCCGGGAGCGGGATCACATGCTCGCGCCGGTTCTTCGTCCGCGCCGGCGGCAGCGTGATGGTGGCGGCGTCAAGATCGACCTCGCTCCAGCACAGCGACGCGATCTCGTCACGGCGAGCGCCGGTCAGCATCAACAGCTTGACGATCGCGCCGTACTGCCCGTCACCGGCGGCGCGCCATATCGCGGCGAGCTCGTCGTCTGCCAGGACGCGCTCGCGCGAGCCGTTCTCGATCGCCTTGTTGGTGTACGCGGCAGGGTTGGCGTCGACATACCCCTCGCGCGCGGCCCACGAGAAGAACGCGGACAGCGATGTGCGGACCCGGTTGCTCGCAGCCGGCCCGCTCGCCTTGGCGATCTCGGCCAGGCGGGTTGCGATCGCGCGGCGGTCGATCGCCTCGATCGGACGGCCATGCAATGGCCGCGCATGCGCCACCAGGTGGCGCTCGACCTCTTGAAGGGATCGCGGCTTGAGCCGCGCGCGCTGGCGCTCCAGGAAGCGCGGCAGCAGCGCGCCGAATGTCTCGGCCGCCT
Source organism: uncultured Alphaproteobacteria bacterium (assembly GCA_963802475.1). Lineage (GTDB taxonomy): Bacteria > Pseudomonadota > Alphaproteobacteria > Rhizobiales > Xanthobacteraceae > CANKHA01. The sequence continues at coordinate 37,308 of CAWDIZ010000002.1, read as the reverse complement.
TGGCGCGGGCTGTGGCCTTCTCGCCGGCGGGATCGCGGCCGAGCCGGACCTGCGCCAGGAGGTCTTTCGCGGTCTCGCGCGCCTTGCCGGGGTCGAGCATTGCCACCGACCCGAGCATCATGCGCCGGGTCTTGCCGGCGATGGCGTACTGCACCACCCAGGTCTTTGAGCCACCCTCGCGCAGGCGCAATCCGAAACCCGGGAGATCGGCGTCGAAGAAAACGTGGTCGCCCTTGCCCGCAGGCAAGGTGAGTGTGCGGATCGTTGCTGCCGTCAGTCGCATCGCCGTTCCCCTCTTCCGGGTACATCATGGGTACATTTGCTATGCCGTCTCGTGCCCCATCGTGCACCTAATAGACTGATGGTTTATACCCCAAATCAAAGGGTTGGCAAGCTCCTGCGGCCTGCTGCGCTCTTATGCGTTGAGGATAATCACCCTGGGGGACTGGGGGTCCCGAGTTCAAATCTCGGCGCTCCGACCAGAACTTAGCATCCGTTCGTTTCCCCAGAAATAGCCTTAGGGAAACACCTGGGAAACGTTTCTGGCCAAACGTGATGCGTAAAAAGCAAAATACCGTCTCGGGCTGGCAACGGCCCCTTGCCTTCCCGATCAAGCTACGCGACGGCCACGTTATTGAAACGATGGCTCGGGCCGCAAGGCCTTGATGATGTAGCGGCTACCGAAGGCGCGGCAACTCAAGCCGATCTGGCAGCACACCGCCGCGCTGCTGATAGAAGCACAGGCGAGCGGGAAGCCAACCGACTTGCAACATGCGACCGCGCAGCTTCCCCGCGCACTGGACGCGGAAGGCTGGGCATCATAAGTCCCCGCCCCCTCTCCCCGGAAAGCAAAACAGACGCAACAGTGAAACACGACGGACGGGGCTGCGCGTTCTGCGCCGTCAATAGGCTTTTTCCCTGTCTCCGCAATCCCCACAGCCCTGTGAATAGCTGGACAAACGGACAACCACCGTTGACCGGCAGATACCGGTCTAACAAACTCGGCTTTGGTGATTCGTAGGATCGCTATGGAAAAACCCGGAGGTGCAAACTCCGGGTTTCCATCAACCGCAAAGGCTCTGAAAGGCTTGCGGCGGCAACGCGAGCGCCGGGCCTATGTTGCCCGTACAGCCTTCCCGACAACCTCAGCCACCGGCAGCGAAGCCTCCGGAAACGCATGGCCCGAAAGACAGCCCCATTTATCGCCTGATCCACATGAGCAGTGTTCCTACGGAATAATAAATCCCGATGTCGCCGCACATTCGCTCAGACGATCCGTTGCCAGTCGGTGCGATCCGACTGTCGGAAGCGTACCGGCTTTATTACCGCGCTAAGTTCCCGGAATGGGAGACCTTGGAAAACACGCGAACCAACGTCCGCGAAACTATTGATTGGAAACTGCTCGATGAAATTTACGCCGAGTGGAAAGCGGCTAAAGATGGTTCATCTGAAAAGTATATAGCTCACAAAAAGCTCGGGCCAATAGAGGAACCCGTGCGCAAGGCCAACGCCGCAGTAAATGAAATCCACAAAAAAGCGGAGGCCGCTTTCCGCAAGAAATTGGCGTCAGACGGCCCAGCCGCAATGATTTACGATCCGGAAAAAGACAAAACCTTAGAACTGAAGCGAGAGGACTGGCTCAAAGGGAGAAACTTCCCGGCAGGGTTTAGCACAAATTTTGTTTCCCCAGGTGATCTCGTGCAGCCGGGGCCACTAGCACAGGCGGGAGGAAAGCTAAGACCAGTTTTTTTCTGGAAAGCCGAATTTGAAAATTTTCTTGCTGCCACTTTTTCGCAAGTCACAAAAAAATCCCGGACTGAGACTAGAAAAATTCCCGAACCTCCGCCCGGGAAACGCGTGCAGCGTGTTTATTGGCGAGCTCTTCAGGATAAGTATCCGCACGGCATCCCCAAATCGCCCACCCACGAGGTCAAAGTGAAAGTGGATGCTTGGATAAAGGCTCACCAGGACGACGACGATGTAACCTTTACGGAAGCTGACCGCAGAACACTCGGCAGGCTTCTCAAAACAGCGGTACGCAATAGGCAAACGGGCAAATAGGCGGGCAACCGGGCAAACCGCGGAATTTCCGCTAATCACCGCTTATCGTGGTTACCAGGTGCAAACGCACTTGATGGAGTGACCCGATATGAGCCCGAAGCAAAATCCCGACGATGATCATTTAAACAGTTGCGATGATCTCGCTCGAGAGTGGAACTGCCACCCCTACACAGTCAGACGAAAAATTTGGAGCGGTGAACTGAAAGCAGTTCGGCTCGGGCCGCGCTGCGTTCGGGTAACAAATGCTGAAAAACGCCGCTACCTCGCCTCGCTTCAAAGCGCCTGGCGGGCGTCGAACGGCGGGGAGGCCGCGTGAATCGATGGGCCTCACAAACACGAACCCCGCCACTGGCGATGGCGGGGCTCGGCAGGGAATTGCGTTCAGGCAGAACGAACCCGCCGAACTTAATAGCCAAAACCAAGCAAAGCAAGTTATCCCCGCCGAACTGACCGGCTCGGACACTTGCACCAGCGCAGGCATCACCGCGCAAGGGCACGCGCCGGTGCTGGCACTATGCCGGGCATTGTTAGCCCAAGGCCTGGATCCTGACGCCGCGTTGACGGTGTACCGCAACGGAGCGGAAGCGTTGCGCATCCGCCGCATCGGCGAGGCGGCCAAGCTAACCGTCCGCGATGATGATCGCGGCGTGCCCCGCTTTCGCCGCTGGGAGCCATCGCAAAGCCGTGCGGAAGCCGCGCCCATGCGTTCAAACGGTGGGGCTGCTCAATGACAGGCCGGCAACATCGCGACCCTCACAGCCGACGTTTGCTGTCCACCTCCAGACTATTCAAACCCGCACCGGCATTACGCCGCCGGATAACCGTGTGCGGATCACCTCAGCGGCGGCACAAACCGAAAGGAACGCACATGAAAGACATCGCTGAAATTGAAAACAACGTCATGACGCCCGAAACCGAGGCCTCAAACCTCCTTTCCGCCGCAGAGGAGGGGGGCGGATTCGAGAAGCTCTTAAAGTTCAAGCGGGGCGAATACTTCATCGGTGACGATGCTGTTGCACTTGGCACCGAATTCGTTGCTCACCCCGGCGCCTGGCTGAAGGCATGGATCAAGTTCGTCGATGGGAAGGTGGCCGAGCGGAAAATGTATCGCGTGGCGCGTGGCGAGCGCCCACCAGACCGCGAGGAACTCGATGACCTTGTGGAAGATGCTTGGCCGAAGGGCCATGACGGAAAAGCCAGCGACCCCTGGGTTTTTCAATTTTTAGTTCCGCTGGAAAATCTCACCAGCGGCGATCTCGTCGTATTCGTCACGGCCAGCGTTGGCGGGCGGCAGGCTGTTTCCGAACTTTGCCAAACGTACGCACGGCGGCTTTCCCGGGGCCAGAGGGGCGAACCGATCGTCAGCCTCGCGACAACAGAGATGCCGACGCGGGCCTTTGGCAAGGTGCCGCGCCCGTCGTTCGAAGTTCTCGGGTGGGACGATGCTGGAACGCCATTAGCGGCAGCAATTCCGGCGCACACCGGAAGAACTGCCGCCAAAGCCGACGATATGAACGACGAAATTCCGTTTTAAGGAAACTTTGCGGGTCGCCACACATGGCGGCCCGCACTTCATTTCAGGGATGGTTGACGTGAAGAACGATATAGGCGGGCTTTCTAACTTGCAATCGCTGGCAACCCTGGCGCGCGCCTTGGGCGGCGAAGTAAGTAACGGCCAAATCCGCGCACCCGGACCGGGGCACAGCGCGGCCGATCGAAGCCTTAGCGTCATGATCGATGCCGCCGCGCCTGACGGGTTTGTTTGCCATAGCTTCGCGGAAGATGATCCGATCACGTGCAAAGACTACGTCCGCACGAAATGCGGACTTGGCGAATTCAAGCCAAACGACCACGGCCACGGCCGCCACCGCGCACCGGCTGACGCCGTTGAGCGCGCATTGATGGCGGCGATGGCGTCGCAGGGCCGAGACAGCAAGCCTCCAACAGGGCGCGTCGTGGCGACTTACGACTACACCGACCCTAACGGCGTCTTGCTTTACCAAGTTGTCCGGCTTGAACCGAAAGAATTTCGCCAGCGCCGGCCGGACGGAAAAGGCGGATGGATCTGGAAGCTCGACGAGCGCCGCGTGCTGTACCGCTGGCCCGATCTGCTGAAATTTCCCGACGCCACCATTTTTGTCACCGAAGGCTGGATCAAAAACCAGCGGTCGTGGGATTCACCGGCGCGCCGTGTCGCCCATAGATCGTGTTGAAGAGGTATTCGGCCGAGTTGTAGCTCACCCACACCTTGCCGCTCGCATCCTCATAAACCAAGGCCTTGAGCGGGAGGTCGACTGCCAGAGTGGGCTTCTGCACAAACACGGGCGTGCCAAGGCGGGGATTGCCGAATACCAGAACGGTGGATGCCGGCATCTTCAGGCCAACCGTCGCCGCAGCAGCCGCATGATCGAGCCGGGTGAAAATGGTCAATCCGCGTTCCTTCAAGGCTGCTTCCAGCCGGTCTAGCGTGACGCTGACGGAATGCGCGCTCGGCTTAGTGATCAGGCCCTCTTGCGCGGCTGCAAAGCTGCTGAGGATTAGTAGAACGGGGAGTGCAATGAGGCTTGCCGGTCGCATGGGAAATCTCCTGGCATCGGGCGGCGCGTCAGAGCATCCGATGTTAGCATGGCGTAGAAGTACGCCCAAGGCATCGACGCTGCATCCGCCACGCCACTCAAGGCGGTTGAATATGAGAAGCGGCAAAAGACGACGAGGAAAGACGCTACCGCTGCCACCCGTCTGATTTGAAGGTACCTGCTAAATGAGAGAAGCCGCCAACTGAGGCGGCCTCTCATTCAAACTCCCGCTTTTCTCGCATGGCGTTGACATTTGCCAACGCCCGCCCCCGGTGGATATGGCACGCTCTCCATTGCGACACGGCTTCTATTGTTCAATGGCAAAAGAGGAGGGCACGATGCGTCAACTCATCCAGGCGACCGCCTGCGCAATCGGCATCAGCATGGTCGGCGTGAGCGCGAGTTCCGCGCAGCCGGCTTCGTCCCCAAACCCGCCGCTGCTGGCACAGAGCAACGACGAATGGGCGAAGGAAGTCACCGCGCTCGTCATTGCACCCGATGGGACTTGGGGCACGGCGACCGAGCCTTATCCCGGCCCGGCCCTTGCCAAGGCGATCGCCAATTGCAAGAGCAAATATCGCGATAAAATCGGCTGCGGCTACCGATCCACGTTCATTCGCGAAGGCTGGAGTCTCGTCCTGCGGTGCGGCCGAGAAAACATCATCGTGGCCGAAAAGACATTGGATGCTGCGGAGCAGGCCGCCGTTGATTCCGAACTCGCCCTGAGGCGGGACTATAAACCGGACATGCCGCCTTGCACCCGTGTCGTGTCCGTCAAACCGGATGGCAGAGTCATTGCCCACAATGTTGCGGGCCTGCCGGGTTCGTGAGGGATCGAACACCGTGAAGGTGGCTGCACAAGGTGCCCGCGGCAGGAGCCGTGGTGCTGAGCCGCCCAACGAGCAATCAGCGGGTGTCGGAACGACTGCCTGCTTTCCCTTCGATGCGGCTTGAATGTTTAAGTACCCCGTGGAATGCTTCATTTGCGCGTCTCGTAGCGGTCGTAGGCTGGCCTCGGGTTTCGCTTTCGCTGCGACAGTAACATCCACTGACAAGGAGGCGTCTATGTCTAGAGGCTCCAGGCAAATTGGCAAGATTGCGGCCAGCACGGTACTGGCTTCCATTCTGATCAGTTCGACCGCGGCCGCGCAGGCACCGACCTGCACGCCACCGCCCATCGATCGCACGCGGTCGTTGACCGTGACTGACGCTGCTCTCGACAAGACTAAATTTGCCTTCGCCAAAACACTTGGCGCGATACTTAGCGGCCTGAGCATTCCTAACACGGCCGAAAACCGCGAGAATTTCCTCAAGTCATTCATCGCGTCGTTTAAGGAAGACGCCTTGGTCAATCCGGTCAGCACCTTGCGCATGGGCGTGGACGTGCGCCAGCTCGAAGGTTCGCTCGACCCGAAGAAACTTCTCGACCCGAACGAACCGACGGGCCTGGTTCCAATCGCCCTTTTCAATCGTCTCGACGCGGCACCCCTGGATTGGTCGAACTGCGGGGAGCACCGCATCGTCTACTCGTTTAAGGCACCCATTCCGAATGCTGGCGGGCCGCCCAGCCGGCTCACATTGATCTTTGAGGCGAGAACTGACAATGCGAGCCCGCAGAAATCCGGTTTCGAAGGCTGTCGAGCAACGGCCAATTTCTGGCGCAACCTTACAGACGAAAACGATGCATCGAAGCGGGCCCAGCTGTTAGAACAGTTCTACTACACTGGGATTGCGGGTGCGTCGGGCCCGGTTGTGCAAGCCAAGAATTACGGCGGTCCATTGGGGCAGGTTCGCGCAAATATTTTTATGAATGCGCCCGGTACGCCGCCTAAATGGCAACTGCGCGAATGGATTGTCGTCAACTCGGGCCAGCCGACCCCCGCTAGTTTTGTCTCGGTTACGGTGAAGGACAATCCTTTGGCTCAGTTCTATCTAGATGCGAACGGTACGAACGAGGACGCGCCAAAAGATGCGGCGCTCGAGGCCATAGAGCGCGTCGAATTCCAGAAAGTGTTTCTCAACACATCGCTCACGCGCCTACTTGAGCCCGACGTGGTGCGCAACTTTTTAACCGCCGGCCAACCGGGCTACAGGGCCGAACTGGATCCTAAAAATGCGGGTTTCGACGAGGCCAAATACAAAGTCGAAATACTGAACCGCTTCGGCGCGCGTTTCGAAAATCGCTTCAATGAATTTCAGTCTGTGTCTCAGGGACAAGAAGACAATGCTGCGGCAAAAGCTGGAGCAACGCTCAAGACGAACATCGACACGGCGCTAGGCCAATTCGTGATTGACCCAGGGCAAAAACCTAGTGGGTTGCATGTGCTCAACCGGGCGGGCGCAGTGAGCTGTGGCGGCTGTCATCAGTTCACGGCGGATCAGGAGGTGGGGCGGATCAAGGGAAGCCCAATTCTGTTTCCCAAAAGCGCGGGCTTTGTGCACGTCACGGAGGACGGCGGTCTTTCGCCCGCATTGACTGACGTGTTGTTGCCCTTCCGGCATGATAGGCTCGGCGAAGCCGTCTGCATCGAGGCAGCGCCGATCGCGATGTCGTCCGCTCCCACGGCTGCGATTGTTCTGGAGAGTGCGCGGCAATCGGGTTGGCAAGGACTCCTCGCCGCCGCCCGCGCTGAAAAAGATCCGGTCGCCCAGGCTTCGCGCACCCGACGGGCGGTCGAGGCCATCAGTGTCCAGCGCCAGGAGGAAATTCAGAAGCCAGGGTATTTCATAACAAACAGGCGACCCCATTAGTTTTCTTCTGCTTCCTACTGGGAAACGCGGGATGTGCCGATGATGATTGGGCACATCTCGGCCGCGCGCTTTTCGCGAAAGCGGGCACCCTGCAATGCCGCCTCGGGATGGAGAGAGCTAGGTCTCGCCTCCTGGGAAGGTGTGGCCATTTTGTGCGAAGAGCCTGTCTACTGCAATGAAAAGACGGCGGGTTTTAACCTGGAGATTTTATAGCGAGGCCGATTAAGCAGCTATGCCAACGCTCATCGAGCGCGTGCTGAAACGCGCCTTTTCCTCCGCATAATGCTGCAAGCAGCCTTTTTTGGCGGCGGGCCTATTGCCATTAGTAACCCTTTTGGACGGGGTCCGAGGGGCCCCGATTACCGGTTCCGACATGTATTGGTAAAACTCGTGCGTATTAGGCCCGAACACGTCGCGAAGCGTCTGCTCTATGGAGGCGCGCAAGGCTGTAACTTCTGGGCCGCCGCGATCAACGGAGGACGGATCAAAAGCCTCTAAGTCCGCGATTCGCTTTTGCAGGCGCGGCCTGCAGGCCATATTCGCGAGCAGCAGCCGCGCGCGCCAGATCCTGTTCCTTGCGATTGAGCCAGTTGCGGGCAATCGCACCTTTCTCCCCTGGCCCTGCATCCTGGGGAATTTTCGCTGATTTCCATGCAAAGCCGCTTTCTGTTGGTCCCGCCTCGTTTTCGAAAAACCGGGTGCACCGCACGCGTACCTGCCGCCTCCTTGCGGCGTGATACGCGCCTGAGTTTTGGCAACCTCCCTCCACACGCTGTTCGATTATGAGCAGGCCCCAAGTGGAAACGAAATCGATAAGTGAAAGCGACACAAGTTTGCCATCGTGGCGGAGTTCGCTTTTGGCAAGAAGGACAACCGTCCTGGCTGTTCACAGAGAGGGAGACCTTCAATGTGTGATTACAGTCTTCACAACGTTGCAACCCGCCCCGCAAAGATCGGAGATAAACTGGTAACCACGCGCTTCAGCAATTCCGGCACGCGTGGCTTCGCTGCAATCGAAGAACCGAATGTTGCAGTCTGCCTGCGTCCTGGCACGGAGTTGGCGCTCGAGAAAGAGGTGGAATGTGACCATGCCTTTGGCCGGCTCTGGCCGAGCCTGCGGTTTGGACGATCCAGGAGAAGCGGATCGAGGAGAAGGTAGCCCGATTCCGGCAGGTCAGCATGGACCACCCCAACGTTCACCATGACGCGCTGGAGTTCCCCAACGGGCAGATCGTACTGATCACCCGGCTGTGCGAAGGTCAGCGCGCGACCGTGCTGCAGTTACCAGCTTCTCCGCATGCTGCAACCGAAGCGCAAGAGCAAGAGCCTGCGCAGGAGCAAACGCAAGCCAGGAACAAGCGCCAGCTCTCTGACTGCTTGACTGCTCGCCACCAGACTTGACCAGGTGGAAGCAAAAAAAGAGCCACCGGAGTGTGCTGATGGCTCTTCAACTTACCGCGACCGTCGAAATCTCGCGGCTCTTAGAAGCAAAACAAAAATGAACACAGCGTAGACCGACTAACCGGCTGGACGAAAAAAAGACCCCGGCACGGGCCGGGGCTGGAGCAGTTCTATTTTGCGGACTGGGCCGCCATCAGGGAAACCTCGCCGATTCTCCTATTCTCGCGGTCTCTGACCACGATGCGGAGGTGGCCCGGGTTACCATTGTGACGAGCCAGATCGGCCGCAATTTCCCGGGCCGCTGCGAGTGCAGTCTTCTCATCCGGAAGGTTTTCACCGAGGGGGTCACCTATAGGGTGACCGTCCTCTAAGCTGAAGTAGTACCGTGCCATAGGAGCGAAACGCTCGGCGCGGGCTGAAGATCATTCACAAGAAAAGGAGCCCCATGGCTCCGACGCTCGGGCCTCCTTTTGCAGCCCAGGGATGCGATGGGGACTTCTGGAAGGGGGCAGAGCCACGCCGGTGGTTCCTCTAGGCCATATTTTTCTGAAGTGAACTGGCGCAAGCCGAAAAGGATAGGCGTGCGTTTCGTCTAAACGCCCTTCAGTGGCGTTCCTCGAAGTTAAGCACCCGTGTGAATGAAAGTGTCCGACTCACTAGGCTCACGTGCTTGTTATCAAGGCTTTTCCCAAAGTGCCGTATATTACAGAGCGTCAGGCGGTTTGAAGCCCCCCTTCTTACCCCTCGCGCCTGACGAAGCGATAAAGCCCCGGTTCCTAGCCGGGGCTTTTTTCTTTCCCGCGTGGGCGCACCTTGTTGCAGCCACGTCGATTAACCGATGCCGTCCTAAATGCGCGCCGCCTCAAACTCGCGTCTGTCCCAATAATAAGGCGAGCGCCAGTAATCATGCAGTTCTCGTTCTCGCTCTCGATCGCTCCAATCGAAATCGCGGTCTCGCGAGAAAGCGGGCGCTTTACGTAGCTGTTCGTCCGTAATGTCGGTGCCGGGCATGGACCGCCTCTCGCTAGCGGGCCGATCAGACCTGCAGCCAAAATTGTTCAAATGACCCGGGCCTCTTGAGAACAACCCGTAACAATGACTGGCGCGCGGTGGCTTCGTGTGGCGGGTATTGACTGACGCGGCCCCGTGAGTACCGGGGTATTGCGAGGGCGAAGCGGGGCCGCTGTTACCCATTTTCGGCGGTCCCGGCTTTGGCTGTTGCGGATGTTTTGCTTGTTGTGGACTTGGCAGGTCACGGAGGGATAATTGGCCCTTCGATCTTCCCGGAGTCTTCCCAATTGCCTACGGCAAAGAAAACCCCGCGTTTTGCTGGGATTTCCTGCTTAGACCCTCTGATATTGAAACAGGGGTTAGGCGGTATTGAGCCTTCGGACGTTGCCAAGCCGGCTAGCCAAGCTGGCGAGGCCCAAGCCCTAGCCGCTGCTAGGGCCCCCTCTGATATTTCCCACTGAGAGAAGCCCTGCACTCGCGTCGGCTTCATGGTCAGGTTCAACTCAAACATCTTGGCCCTGACATCTTCCTCGGTGCGGCATAGGAATTCGGCGGTCTCCGCAATGCTGGCACCGTCGTCGAGGGACGCCCTCAGATCGGTGACGCAATCTTCCGTCCAGGGCAGACCGTTATTCGGCGGCGGGCCTTCATATATGTTCCAACTGGCCGGATCGTGTTCTTCAGATCCTCGAAGCTGCGCGGTCCATAGCCGCATTCGTGCCCCGCCGCCTCGGCCAAGTCGCGCATGTCAACTAGGGCGTGTACTCATAAATCCAGAACGCTCACAGACTTGGCGATGTCCGCGCTACCCTCAGAAGCGGACATACGGGCTAACTTTCGGCACGTCTGCTTAGGGCCAGAACCGGTCATTCGTGATTTGACGCGTCCAATGCCTCATCGTGTCAGAAAGGCCACCAGTTTCGGAATGACCTGATCCGGCGCCTCATCGATCAACCAGTGGCCGGACCCGTTGATGACGACGCCTTCAACGTTGTCAGCAACCAGACGCCCCTGCGTGATCAAAAATTCTCCCGATGCCTTCTCGCCGGTGAGCACAAGCATCGGCATCGTCAGCTTGGTCTTGGCGAAGCCCATGAACTCTTTGGCGTCCTGCTCGAAGGCACGGAACACTTCGAAATCCAGCGCGCATTGCACCGGGCTGGGCATAGGCTGTTGCATAAATACGCCGATCGCGCTCGGACACGGACTTGGTGCGGTCGGCGGCAAAATCATTCCAGAAATGCTCGAAATAAGTTCGCTCGCGGCCGACGACGAGCTTGAGCGGTGTTTCGCCGTAGAAATGGAAATGCCAGAGGTCGCGCAGGAGCCAGACATTCGTCCAATCGCCGACGCCCGGCAGGAACGCATCCATCAGCACGATGCGATCCACCTCGGCCGGAAATTGCGCTGCATAGGCGTAGGCGACCATCAGCCCGATGTCATGGCCGACAAGCCGCACGCGCTTAATCCCAGCGATATGGCGAGGGCATGGATATCCTTGGCCATCGTCACCTTGTCGTATCCCTGGAGCGGCTTGGCGGAATCGCCGAATCCGCGCAGATCGGGAGCGATGACCGTGTTGGTCTTGGCAAGCTCTGCGATCAGGGGCCGCCACATATGGCTATTCTGAGCGTAGCCATGAAGCAGGATGATTGGTTCGCCTTTGCCGGCAATCAAATAGTGAATTCTTGTTCCGTTGACGTTGGCAAAGCGGCTCTGTACGCCAGACTTCCCTTGCGAATGGGCGGGCGCCACGCCCGCGGCTAAAGCGACGCAAAGCACAATCGCCGAGAGCATACGCCTAAGCATTCTTTACTCTCCCAGACCTGTACAAACAGGCAATCTATCACAATGCATGGCGATGTCCGTGAAGTCCCATTGATCACCAACCTAGCTAGGGAACATGCCATGCAAAATCTGACCCCCCGACATATCACTCTCGCGCCGATCCAGGTATTCAAGGACAGCCTCGTCATATGCGAGACGCCGCGGATCGCGCGGCGCGGCATGTTCTCGTCGTTCAGGACCATCACGCGTTTGCTGATGTTCTTCGCGAGATCGCCGATGCGCTCGAGATCGTTCGCAATTCGGATGGCGGCGACGATCTCTCGCAAATCCGTGGCGGGCGGATGCCATTGAGCGATGACGGCGACCGCTTTTTCCTCGATCTGCCGCTGCCGCAAGTCGAGGACCGCGTCTTCGGCAATCATCCTCAGGGCACGTTCCGGATCCCGCGTCGAAAGAGCATCGATCGCTTCGACGATCTGCCTTTCGGCAATGCCACCCATCTCGGCGACTAGGCGGGTCAGCGCCTGCAGGTCAGAACCCAGTGTGGTGGCCGCCTGTTCAGTGGATGCGATTGGCATTGTCATGCCGGGGCGCGACATACGGCGCGCTACGGCACCCTTTCAGATTACTGTGAAGTCCTGCCCCGGCCATTGTGCCACAGCATTCTCAAGCTTCATCAGGTACATGTGCCTTGACCAATACGACAATTCGACGACAGTGGAGTGACAGCAGACGCCGCAGCCGAACCAGCGGAAACTTGGAGGCTCGGCTCCATCGGTGCTGCGACAAATCGCTTCGTCCAATCGACGATTTCCATTTGCCCGTCAAAATGCTCCACCACGGCGGTGCAGCTTTCGACCCAGTCCCCGCAGTTGATGTAGGTCAGGCCCTCCTCTACCCGCATGACCCGCGTGATGGATGTGGCCGCAAATAACGCCGTCGACACCATGGCGGCGGGCCTCGCCCAGCAGCGTTCGTTCGAATTCGCCGATGAAATTGACGGCGTTCTTCACCTTCAGCTTCAGCCATTTGGATAACGACCAATACGGCAGGCCGAAAAGCCGGCGCATGCGGTTGAAACTGGTGTTGACGGCAATGGCCAGGTCATAACTCTTGTCGCCCAGAAGCGCGAGCCAGCGGGCGTGTTGGATGACCACATCGAAAAGGTCGCCGTGTATGAGCAGATAGCGCTTCGCGTCGGCCGCGACATGGACGCTATCCTCGACCACTTCGATACCGCCGAAATGGATGCCATAGAATTCTCTCAGAAATTCGTCGTGGTTACCCGGAATGTAGACAAGCCGGCAGCCTTTGCGTCCCTTGCGCAACAGCTTTTGGAACACATCGTTGTGCGTTTGCGGCCAGTACCAGCCTGATTTCAGCTGCCAGCCGTCGACGATGTCGCCGATGAGATAAATCACGTCGGCATCATAGAAGCGCAGAAAGTCGAGCAGCTTTTCGGCCTGGCAGCCCTTGGTGCCGAGGTGGATGTCTGAGATGAAAAGCGTTCTTACCCGCTGCGTATCCTCAATACCCGTCACAGGTGGTGTATTGCCGCCGAAATTCATGCGCCGCCAGCGTCACTGATTCCTGTTGCGGTTGGATGACGGGCGCCCGAGCCTCTCCTTAAACCGGAGTCATCAGCCGCAGCCCGACGATGCCGCCCAGAATAAGCGCAAGGCAGGCTACGCGCGCGGCATCGAGGGATTCTCCGAACAGGAATATCCCGACCAGGACCGTTCCCATCGCGCCAATTCCCGTCCAGACCGCATAGGCGGTGCCATACGGGAGCACCTTCAGCGAGAGGCTGAGCAGCGCAAAGCTTGCTGCCGTAGCCGCCAGGGTGATGACACTCGGCCACAGCCGGGTGAAACCCTCGGAATACTTGAGGCCGAGCGTCCAAATAATCTCAAGCAAGCCGGCGACCAGCAGACAGGTCCATGCCATCGGGTGCCATCGTAAGTCGCACTCCCTGTGCATACCGCAGGCGCATGTCATGCTCATGAAAGCGCACTCTGCAAGCCAAGCTGAGATGTAGCGAGATACCTGGGAAGCGATTTCACCGTCGGGTTTTGTCATCTCTGATTTATATGGCTGACAAATTACCCTCGTAGCTTCGCGCTCCTTTCGCCCCGACACTCCAAGCAACAGGGATCGCAAATGTCACACGATGATACGCTGACGGGTAACCGTCGCAGCGCTGCTCCTATGCCGGAAGACGTGGATCTGGAAGTGATCGGCATAGACCGGCCCGGTCTGCACGCAGCCTCACCGGGCCAACTTCCGCAGAACGAAAGTTTTGGCGACGTGCTTGCTCGCAACATGGCACGCCGTTCCTTTTTGCTGGGCGCCGCTGCAAGCGTACCTGTGCTGATGGCCGGGGTTTCGTTATTGCCTTCCGCCGGCAAGGCCGCGGGCGTCGATGGGCTGGCGTTCCAGCCGATCCAGCCGTCCACCGTCGACGAAATCGTGGTACCGCCCAATTATCTGTCTGAGGTCGTGCTTAAGTGGGGCGACCCGCTGCTGTCGGGAGCGCCATCCTTCGATTTTAACAATCAGACCGCCGCGGCACAGCGCCAGCAGTTCGGCTACAACTGCGATTTCGTTGGCTACTTTCCGCTTCAAGGCCAGACCCGCGCCCTGCTCTGCGTCAACCACGAATACACCACCGGTCGTGACATGTTCACCAGTTACGTTGCCGGCGCCGTAAAGGAGCAGGCGGACATCGAAATCGCGGCACATGGCGGCTCCGTAGTCGAGATCGTCCGCGACCAGTCCGGCTGGCGCTATATCAAGAACTCGAACTTCAACCGGCGCATCACCGGCAATTCCGAGATCATGATCAGCGGACCGGCCGCCGGTCATCCGCTGATGCAGACCTCCGGGGATCCGACCGGCCGGAGCGTTCTCGGCATGCTGAACAACTGCGCGGGCGGCAAGACGCCATGGGGCACCTGGCTGACCTGCGAGGAAAATTTCAACCAGTATTTCGCTAACAACAGTTTGACTGCCGACCCCGCAATCAAGGCTGTGCATACTCGTTACGGAGTGACTAGCGGCACCACCGGACGCCGTTGGGAGAGTTTTTACGACCGGTTCGACTGCACGAAGGAACCGAACGAGCCTTTCCGCTTCGGCTGGGTGATCGAGATCGATCCCTATGATCCGAATTTCGTGCCGCGCAAGCGAACCGCACTTGGCCGCGCCAAGCATGAAGCTGCGACCGTGGCACTGGCGAAAAGCGGCCGCGCCGTTGTCTACACCGGGGACGATCAACAATCCGATTACATCTACAAATTCGTAAGCAGGGATCGCTTCCAACCAGGTGAGGCAGAACGCAATCTTAACCTGCTCGACGAGGGAACGCTCTACGTCGCCAAACTCAACGACGACAACACCGGTGAGTGGATCCCGCTCACGATGAGCAACCCTAAACTGGCTGGCAAATTCGCGAGCCAGGGCGAGCTTCTCATCAAGACCCGCCTCGCTGCCGATGAAGTCGGCGCCACCGCCATGGACCGCCCGGAGGACGTGCAGCCTAATCCGGTCAACGGCAAAGTCTATCTCACCATGACCAACAACTCGGCGCGTACGACCGTGGTTGCCGATGAAGGTAGCGCCCTGGCCAATCCGCGCGTGCCGAACTTCAATGGTCATATCATCGAGTTGTCGGAGCACCGCGGCGACTATGCAGCGACCCAGTTCACTTGGGAAATCTTTCTGCTCTGCGGCAATCCGACGATCGATCTGAAGACCGAACCCGACGATCTCGAGCCTGGGTTACCTTCCTCGGCAACCTTCTTTGCCGGGTACGCGAATGCCAACAAGCTCGGCAAGATCTCCTGCCCCGACAATATTGCCTTCGACGGCCGCGGCAATCTGTGGATCGCGACCGACGGACAGCCCGGCGCCAGCGATATCGGCCGTCCCAACGACGCATTGCACGCAGTGCCGACGGACGGTCCCGACCGCGGCTTCCTGCGGCAGTTCCTGAGCGGACCGAAAGAATGCGAGATCTGCGGCCCGGAGTTTTCGTCGGATGAACGCACCCTGTTCGTCGCCGTCCAGCATCCGGGTGAAAATGGCGGCGTGCCAAATACCGCCAGCACCTGGCCAGACCGTCGTCCTTTCGCGCGCCCGAGCGTGGTCGCCGTAAGGCATACCGACAATCGCAGGATCGGCGGCTGATGGTCGCTGAAATTGCGAGAAACAATGGGCCGCCCGCAAGGGCGGCCCATTACTCAATCAGTTGACGACGTCAACGCGTCAGCAAACCAGCATACAGGATAGGCGGTCCGCGACCCCTAACGAAGGCGCGGAAAACTCATCCAGGTTCGAGGGCCGCGCTCCATCTCTGCAGTATCGATGAAAGTCACTCGCTCCGAAATTTGCCGCAAGCTTCGTGCAAACTCACGATAATCAGTGCGAAGCTGAGAGTCCGCGATTCTCACCGCTTCCTGGTCAAGCTCGGCGGCGCGTTTGAGGAAGTAATCCTTGACTTTTGACATACGCAAAGCCCGATCAGCGGACACGCAAGACGGCATGGAAAGTACTACGTGCGGCCTAGGCAACGATAGAACAAGGACTGTAATACCCACAGGAACTTGTTCCGGTTTGTCATAATGGAGGTACCACTGTCAGCCCACGCCGTGACAGCGGTCGATGCACAAAAGGGGGCTGGCTTCCCGTACGCGGTAGCGAAGATCAATTCTGAGTCGACAGGGCAACTGACCGCGTTGCGGCTCAATACAATTATGAAATAGATCGAGGCCTGGACGCTTGGCTCCGCAGCGCCAAAAGTTCTTCGTCAAGCCAAGCGTGTTGATGTGGCGAAGTAGCAAAAAAACGGGACAACTGCATGAGAAGATTGCGATTCACGGTGAACCGCGGGATGCCTGTTACAAAGTCCTTGCGCGCCACTACGATCCGCTCGAGCAGCAGCACGTTCAAGTTTCTGGTGACGTTGCTATGTTGATCCTGAATAGCCGTTGCTAGCTCCTGAGAGGAACGCGCTACGTCTTGCGTCATCATATAAATAAACAGTAGAAAGCGCTTTTCCTGCGCGAGCACCGAGAGCTTCCTCCTTAACGCGTAGAGGCTTAAACTTTCCTCCTGGCTGGCTCCGATTGTCTGCTCCATAGCAGTTTCAAGCCGGCGTTTCGCCAAAGGTCGTGAAGGATTCATGTCAGATTCCGACCTGCTCAATCAGGCTACGACCGTCTTTCCGAACAGATCGTTGAGGGCATAGCCCGCACCGCGCACCGTACGGATGGGATCGGCGCCATGGCCGCGGTTGAGCGCCTTGCGCAGGCGCCCGACATGCACATCTACGGTACGCTCGTCGATATAGATTTCGCTGCCCCAGACACCGTCAAGCAGCTGAGCCCGGGAGAATACCCGGCCCGGCCGCTCCATCAGAAATTCCAGCAGCCGATATTCGGTCGGTCCGAGATCGACCGGCTGGCCCAAGCGGGAGACCCGCTTCTTTTCGCGGTCGAGTTCGATTTCGCCGAAGGCCAGCACATTGGCCACCCGGTCGGGATTGGCGCGGCGTAAAAGCGCGCGCACGCGCGCCACCAGCTCCGGCACAGAAAATGGCTTGACGATGTAATCGTCCGCGCCGGTGGAAAGCCCGCGGATGCGCTCGCTTTCCTCGCCGCGCGCAGTCAGCATGATGATCGGCAGCTGCCGGGTCTCGGGACGCGCGCGCAGACGGCGGCACAGCTCGATGCCGGATAGCCCGGGCAGCATCCAGTCCAGCACGACAAGATCGGGGGCATGTTCCTTCAGCTTGACGTCGCCTTCGTCGCCGCGTGCGGCGGTGTCAACCTCGTAGCCTTCCGCCTCGAGATTGTAGCGCAGCAGTAAGGTCGAGCGGCTCTTCGTCTTCGACGATCAGGATACGGGCAGCCATTCGTGTTTGCTCCCCCTTCAGCTGGCCGCGCCGGCGGCGAGTTTGGTGGTGTCGCCTTTCGGCCGTTCATCGGTGATCGTGCGTCCTTCGATCATGTAATGCACAGTCTCTGCGATATTTGTGGTGTGGTCGCCCATCCGCTCGATATTCTTGGCGCTGAACATCAGGTGAATGCAGAAGGTGATGTTGCGCGGATCTTCCATCATGTAGGTCAAGAGCTCGCGGAAAAGCGAGGTGCACATCGCGTCGACCTCTTGGTCCCGCCGCCACACATCGAGCGCCTTGGTGAGCTCGCGGCTGGCGTAGGCGTCCAGCACCTGCTTGAGCTGGGCCAGCGCCAAGGCCGCCATGTGCTCCAGGCCGCGGATCAGCTTTTGCGGGCGGAACTCGCTGTTCAATTGAGACACGCGCTTGGCGATGTTCTTGGCGAGGTCGCCGATCCGCTCCAGATCGTTGGAAACGCGCAGTGCGCTGATGATTTCACGCAGGTCGATCGCCATCGGCTGGCGGCGGGCGATGGTGAGAATCGCCTTTTCCTCGATCTCGCGCTGCAGCGCGTCGATCGAGCGGTCGACCAGCACCACATGCTCGGCCAAGCTGAGATCGAGCCGCACCAGGGCATCGACGGAATCCGCAATCGCCTTTTCGGCAAGCCCGCCCATCTGCGCGACGGATGTGTTGAGCTCCTGCAGGTCGGCGTCGAAGGCCTTGGCGGTATGTTCGGACATGATCATCTAAGTTTCCTCGCGGGCACCCTGCCCTGTCTCAACCGAAACGGCCGGTGATGTAATCCTGCGTGCGCTGGTCGGAAGGAGTGGTGAACATCGTTTGCGTCGGTCCCTCCTCCACCAGATAACCCAGATGGAAGAAGGCGGTACGCTGCGAGACACGAGCGGCTTGCTGCATCGAATGCGTGACGATGATGATCGTGAAGTTTTTTCGCAGATCGTCGATCAATTCTTCGATCTTGGCGGTCGCGATCGGATCGAGCGCGGAGCAAGGTTCGTCCATCAAAATGACTTCCGGATCCACCGCGATTGCGCGCGCAATGCACAACCGTTGTTGCTGCCCGCCGGAAAGGCCGGTCCCGGAATCGCTCATGCGGTCCTTAACTTCCTCCAACAGCCCGGCCCGCTTCAGGCTGATCATGACGATTTCATCGAGTTCGCTTTTTGATCCGGCGAGCCCGTGAATACGCGGGCCATATGCAACATTCTCATAAATCGATTTTGGAAAAGGATTTGGCTTTTGGAATACCATCCCAACGCGCGCCCGCAGATGGACTACATCCAGAGAATGATCGTAGATGTCCTTGCCGTCGATCTCGATACGTCCGGTCACGCGCGCAATCGGTATGGTATCGTTCATGCGATTGATGCAGCGCAGAAATGTCGACTTCCCGCATCCCGAAGGACCGATAAGCGCCGTCACTGCGCGGTCCGGGACGTCCAGATCCACATCGAACAGAGCCCGCTTCTTGCCGTAATGCACGTTCACGCCGCGCGCCACGACTTTGACCCCGTGCTCGGATTCGGCTTGGTCTGTCGGCCTTGTCTCTAATTGGACCATGCTGTGCATTCCCATATCTCCAAATCCAAACCTACCAGCGGCGCTCAAATTTCTTTCGCAAGTAAATCGCGCTGCCGTTCATGACAAAGAGAAACATGAGCAGAACGATAATGGCTGCGGCGGTTTTCGATTGGAACGCGATTTCAGGCAAATCTGACCAAAGATAAATTTGCACTGGAAGCACCGTTGCCGCATCGGTGATGCCCGTTGGAATCTCCACGATGAAGGCGACCATGCCGATCATCAAGAGCGGGGCCGTTTCGCCAAGCGCATGTGCCATGCCGATGATCGTTCCAGTCATGATCCCTGGCGCCGCCAGCGGCAGAACATGGTGGAAAACCGCCTGCTGATGCGATGCTCCAACGCCAAGCGCCGCCTCTTTGATCGACGGAGGCACCGCTCGCAACGCGGCACGCGAAGCGATGATGATCGTTGGCAATACTAGGAGGGCCAGGACCAGTCCGCCCACCAAGGGCGCAGAACGCGGAAGACCCAGGTAATTCAGAAAAACCGCGAGACCCAGCAGTCCGAATACGATCGACGGCACCGCTGCAAGATTATTGATGTTAACTTCGATAATTTCGGTAATGCGATTTTTTGGAGCAAATTCCTCCAGATAAATCGCGGCGGCAACGCCAACCGGCAAACACATGAACAGCGTCACGGCCAACGTCAGGATCGAGCCGATCAGCGCACCGCGAATTCCGGCAAGCTCCGGCTCGCGGCTGTCGCCGGAAGTAAAGAAGGCCCAATTAAACTTCCGCTCTACCGCACCTTTGTCGCGCAGATTCTCAAGCCAAGCCACCTCTCGATCGCTCACCCGCCGGTTTGTTTCCGGCGTGGAATAGACAACGACATACCAGGCACCGGGATTGACCAGAGCAGGAGACGTTAGCGGAATCAGAGCGGATCCCGTTATCTTGTTGCCTTCCACATGGGTCGCCTTCACGAGGCCGCCGTTGATGGCGACCATGACGCTGGGCGAGGACTCATCGAGTTGCTCCTGGCCCGAGGAGTTGTCGAAACGCGCCTGCATCGCCGCAGCCTTCTGCTCGATTTCGGTGACGGCGCGGAGCAAACCCTCGATTTCACTCGAATACTGGGTCAGCCGCTGTTCGGACGCGGAAACTTGCGCCGCATTGTTGGCGGTGCGGGCGCCGGCAAGAGCCTTTTCAGCGCTCGCTTTGGATGCCTCGACCTCCTTGACACTCCGCCGCAGTCGCTCGGCTTCGGTCCGCTCGGCGCGAGCCAGCCGTGAATAGGTCCGCTTGATGCTCGCCAGTTCGCCCGCAAAATCGTTGGTCGAGCTGGCAATGGTAATCTCTCCCGATGTCCCACTTGGCGTGGCAATACCGCGTCCTTTATCCCTGACGATTTGGGTTCCGTATCCTTTCAGGTAAAGGTCGGCATCATCGGAGAGCAAAAGCGGCATCTTGACGGTCTGGCCGATGAGATTCGGATTGCGGATGACTTGCTCCCGAAGAGTATCCCCCGCCCCGGAGGAAAGCAGGCCGTCGAGCAGCCGGCGGCTGCTCCGATCCGTGACATCCGGGAAGGTGTTGCGAAGTGTATTACGCGCTACCGCCTGGAAGTCTCCGCCGCGAATGACTGAAAGATCTTTCGTTCCTTCCGGATCGATTTCCTCCGGATCGACCAGCATCTCAATCTGGAGGAAATGTTGGGTAAAGGCGGGCAGGCCTTTCAAAAGGATGTCGATGAGAACGATAAGCAGAAAGGCCGCGGCCAAGGCGATCGCAGCCAGTCCATAGAACTTGAAGCGCGCTTCCGCTCGATAACGGGCATTGACGCCTGCGCGAACCGCGTTCGTCACCCTTTCGGCGGACGTTCTCTCTGATATTGCGTAATCAGTCATACTGCTCTCGGTAACGTTTGACGATTTGCAGCGCGATCACATTGAGAGCGAGGGTAAAGAAGAAAAGCACCAGACCAAGGGCGAAGGCTGCCAGGGTCTTGGCGCTGTCAAATTCCTGGTCACCCACCAGAATGGTTTTGATCTGCACCGTGAATGTCGTGACGGCTTCGAGCGGATTGAGCGTAAGATTGGCGGCCAATCCCGCGGCCATCACTACAATCATGGTTTCGCCCACGGCGCGGCTGATGGCGAGCATCATGGCCGCGACGATCCCTGAAAACGCGGCCGGCAAAATAACCTTCTTGACCGTTTCCGATTTCGTCGCGCCCATGGCGTATGAGCCGTCACGGAGTGACTGCGGGACAGCGTTAATGACGTCGTCCGACAACGATGACACGAATGGAATGATCATCATTCCCATCACCATGCCTGCCGCCAGCGCGCTTTCCGACGCTACATTCAGTCCAGCCACCGCACCGAGATCGCGAATGCGCGGCGCCAGAGTAAGCGCCGCGAAAAATCCGAGAACGACGGTCGGGACGCCCGCGAGAATTTCGAGGATTGGCTTTGCGAAGGCGCGAAACCGCGGGCTGGCATACTCGGCCAGGTAGATCGCTGCATATAGCCCAATCGGCGCGGCTACCAGCATAGCAATAATAGTGATCAGGAGCGTACCCGTGATCAGCGGCACGATGCCGAAGGCGCCCGACGAGCCGCCCTGATCGGCTCGCAGTGCGGTTTGTGGGCTCCATTGCAAGCCGAACAGGAATTCGATGATGGAAACCTTTTCAAAAAATCTGATCAATTCGAATAGGACGGACAGCACGATTCCCACGGTCGTGAGCACGGCCACGGTGGCGCATGCAAAGAGCAAGACTTTGATGACGCGCTCGACATGATTGCGAGCACGGAACTTGGGCGAGAGCCGGCTCGACCCGAGCAGCAACCCGATCAGTCCCAAGACGAAGCCGAAAATCAAAATGAGATTTCCTGACCATGAACCAACAGAGGAATACACCTCGGCGGCCTTTTTCAGGTTTTCCTTTGCATCGCCGGTATAGCGGCCTTCGACGAGCGCGCGGATATCCCGCATCGCCGCGCTCCGCTCGAGGTCGGACGCCTGGTCAGCCGAATTGTAGGCCGCAAGTGCCCGGCTTTCCGTGATCTTTTGCGCGACCGGCATCCCGATCGCAAAGACCGCGAACATGGGCAGGAAGATCATCAGGGCGACAAACGCGCCCTGATACACGGGGCGAGAGTGCAATTGCTCTTTTGCGCCCAGCGCCAGACCGCAGCTGCGGCCGTAGACGTAACCGAGGGCGGTCAACGCGAGAAGCCCGATGAGATAGATCAGCGCCATGATCTCAACGCTCTATTCTCGCCATATGCCAGTCGGCTGACGAGATCGGCCGGAATGCGCAGCCGCGCAGAATTGCGCGGCTGCGCTTTGTCAGACAGCAGTCGTCAGGACAACGGATCCGCGGACATCGGCGCCATGCCGGTCACATTCTTTCGAACGCCGTCGGCTTCCTTCTTTGGCAGCGTGACGAGACCCTTCTTGGACAGATAGCCGTCTTCGCCAATCGCCTTCGGCGACACATACTCGGCAGCAAACTTGTCGATGCCGGGGACGAGGCCGACATGCTGCTTCTTGATGTAGACCCAGAGCGCGCGTGAGCCCTTGTATTTGCCGGCGGAAATCGAATCGTAGTTCGCGTCGACGCCGTCGATGGCCACGCCGCGTAGCTTGGCCGAATTTTCCTCGAGGAAGGAGTATCCGAAAATGCCGAAGGCATTCTTGTTCGCTTCAAGCTTCGCGACGATCACATTGTCATTCTCGCCGGCTTCCACATAGGCGCCGTCCTCCCGGATCGACTTCCAGGCCTTCTCGAAGGCCTTCGGGTCGCTGGCCTTGATGGCCTTCACCGCCGGGACCTGTTCGGCACCCGCTTCCATAAACAGCTCGTGCAGCGAGTCGCGCGTGCCGGAGGTCGGCGGCGGGCCGAGCACCTCAATCTTGATGTTCGGCAGCGACTTGTCGATATCCGACCAATTCTTGTTCGGGTTCGCGACGAACTTGCCGTCCGGGCCCGGCACTTCCTTGGCAAGAGCGAGGAACACTTGCCCGAGGGTGAGCTTGATCGGAGCGCCCTGCTTCGATTGCGCAATCGTCAGACCGTCAAAACCGATCTTGATCTCAACGATGTCCCTCACGCCGTTCTTCTGGCAGTCCTCAAACTCGCTTTTCTTCATGCGGCGCGATGCGTTAGTGGCATCCGGGTGGCCCTCACCCACACCAGCACAGAACAGCTTCATGCCACCGCCGGTCCCGGTCAATTCGACCACTGGAGTCTTCATTCCGGACGACTTGCCGAACTGCTCGGCAACGGTCGTGGTGAAAGGATACACGGTGGAGGATCCGACGATGCGAATCTGATCACGGGCCTGCGCAGGTACGGCAAGCATGATACCGGCTGATGCAAGCACGATTGCGCCTGCGATACTGTTAATTCTCATGTGCTCTCTCCTGTTGTATTCGAAGCACTAAACCAAGCCGACGCAAAACTCACGAATGGCTTGGGATGCAGCTTTGTTGTTTATGGCCGCGGAGGATTTCCAAGGGGCGACTGCCCTTGGTGGCGTAACCGGTACCCGCTAGATGCATTGCTTATATGAATGTTAGATGACGCTTGTGTGACACGGCTGACTTGTAGACTGCGAATGCATTTCGCGCATAAGAATACGGGTCAAGTTCGCGTGTGATGCAGCGCGAGCAAATGGGGAAAACATGCCCATCGATCCCTGCCGGTTTTCATGAGTGCACCGCCTTCCCTCGCCGATGCGGAGAACAACTAGCAATGCCTGACCGTCCCCTGAATGTATTGTTTCTATGCACGCATAATTCAGCGCGATCGATCCTCGCTGAGGCCATCATGAACAAGCTGGCCGGGGGCAAGATGAAGGCATACAGCGCCGGCAGTCAGCCATCCGGCCGCGTCAATCCACATGCGGTTACGCTGCTCAAACCCCTCGGCTATGACCTTTCGAACTTCCGTTCGAAATCGTGGAGCGAATTTGCCGAACCGGGAGCCCCAATACTCGATTTCGTTTTTACCGTTTGCGACGACGCTGCGGGGGAAACCTGTCCGGTCTGGCCAGGACAGCCAATAAGCGCACATTGGGGGATTCCGGACCCTTCGTTGGCCACCGGCAGCGAGGCCGAAATCGCCGCGGTGTTTGCCAATACGCATCGCATGCTCAATCAGCGTATCGGCATCTTTCTCGCGTTGCCGTTCGAGGTGCTTAAGTCGCTATCGTTGGAAGCTAAACTGCACGAGATTGGACGTATGGAAGGTGCCACACCGCGCGCACTGGACCCGCGCAAATGATCACTTATTCGCTGCCGCGGCGCCTCGCCGCGGAAGCTCTCGGCTCTGCGTTTCTCGTTGCCACGGTGGTCGGCTCCGGCATCATGGCCGAAACGCTGACGAAGGATGTGGCCCTCGCGCTCCTTGCCAACACGATCGCTACCGGTGCCATTCTTGTCGTGCTCATTGCCACTCTTGGGCCGATTTCCGGCGCTCATTTCAATCCCGCGGTATCGCTTGTCTTTGCATTCAAGCGCGCGCTGCCGCCGTACGAGACCGCGCTTTACATGACGGTGCAGGTCATCGGCGGCATTGCCGGAACGATTATCGCGCATGCGATGTTTTCGCTGCCTTTAATCGAGGCATCGTTGAAGGTTCGCAGCGGCCCGGCCCAATGGCTCGCGGAGGGAGTGGCGGCGTTCGGCCTTGTCGCGACAATCCTTGCCGGGATCCGCTTCCAGCGGAGCGCGGTTCCGGCTCTGGTCGGGCTCTACATTACGGCCGCCTATTGGTTCACCGCCTCGACCTCGTTTGCAAATCCGGCCGTCGCTATTGCACGGTCTCTCTCAAACACTTTTTCCGGCATAAGGCCGGGCGATCTTCCTGGATTCATCGTTTCCGAATTCTGCGGAGCCATGCTGAGCTTGCTTTTGATGACATGGCTGCTTCGCCCAACCTCCGATGCTGTTGCTGTGTCTGAGGAGGCAAAGCTCTAGCCGGTAAATGAACATACGCAATGCGCGGCAATCCGAAAGGTCGCTGGACATGACGTGCGTGCGTGCCGCGAGGGCGAGCGATGCCGTGCGGATCAGGGACCAGGCGGCTTCGTTGCCGGTCTGTGCGAGACTGACGCGTCAACGCTGAAGGCAAAGGTCACAAGTTCAAATCTTGTCGGGCGCGCCATTTTCCACCATTGCCGAACAAACCGCACAGGAAGCCGCTGTTCCCTGCATCTCCGCCGTCAGCTTGCATCTCTTGCGGCACGATACGGGCTCCGTAGCGCCACAGAAGGATGAACACGATCATGTGGGTGACAAGCAGCGACGGAACCCAGAACGCCGGTATCCAATAGGCGGCGCCCATGAACGGCTCGGCGTCGTAGGTCGTGGCGAGTGCTATCGCAGCTATGAGGTCCACGAACCCTTCGATGCTGAAGATCCAGAGGAGCACGACGGCAGTCGTCCAGCGTCTTCTCAAAGCCAGGAGGCATGTCAGCGCTAGAAGCGCTGCGATCAGGTCGCCAATTGCGGCTGGATAAGCGAACGATGGAGGCATGCCGGGATAGACCGCCCCGGTCGACAGGAACATCAGGCCAAGGTGCCGCGTCGAGTGAAGGAGCAGGATCGGTACGAGAACAGCCTGCGGCGTCAGTTCAGAGAGCTTCGGGAACAGGTATATCCTGGCAGCAATCCAGAATATCAGCGTGCTAGAGAACAGATTGACTGTCAGGACATTCATCGTCGTTCGTCCCTATTCGAGTTCGCCAACGCTTCGCCGCGCATCAATAGGAGGCGAGCGCCTTCAGATCAATCGTATGCAGGTCGAAGCGGTTGGCGATGATACAACCGGTGATCACGCTTCGGGCTGTGTAGCGCGACCTGAAGGGCATAGCGTGTGTCAACGTCGATGCGCTTTTTTATCGTCCTCACATTGAGATCGGTGAAAGATCAAAACATCACTGGCCTTAGAATTGAATGTCGAGCAATAGTACGGTCTGGAACGATTTTGCGAAAAGGCGGCTGCGCATATGCGCGGCGTACTTGAGAACAGGGTTACACTGGAAAGTGCGGCCGCCTTCTTTCAGAATGACAGGGCGATCTCCAATCCAGATTTACGTGAATGGATAGACTATTTAATTTGGGAAATCGGAGGTGCTCCCGACTATTGGCAAAAACTGCTTGAGTTGTTTGAAGCGAAAGCCAGTGAGGAAACGCTCATAAGGTGGTATGAAGGGTTAAAGTGTACAAATAGTTGCATTGACCCCGCTCCTCTTGAGCGTGCCAGGAGCAGAAGGTGTCTCTCCGGCCGCTGGAATTCACCACGAATACTCACGACCGTCATAATGATAGAACTTGCCGGAATGATCCGGGCCGAGCGTTTCGATGAGTTGACGCATGGCACTCACGCTATTTTGTGGCGACAGGGTCGCACCTGGACCACCCATGTCGGTCTTGACCCATCCGGGATTTATCAGCACGCACGTAATGCGTCGCGGCGCTAGATCGATCGCAGCGCTCCGCATGACCATGTTCACGGCGGCCTTGGAGCTGCGGTACGCGATCGACCCACCAGATCTATTGTCGGTGAGCGAACCCATGCCGCTGGTGATCGTCACCACCAGTTTGCGTTCGCTTCGCGCGATGTTGTCGGTGAATGCTTCAAGGACGCGCAGGGGCCCCATCGTGTTCACGTCGAGAACTCGCGCCCAGGACGCGTAGTCAACGCGGCCGGTGATTTGCCCCGCAGTCCCGGTAATTCCCGCGCAATTGATGAGCAGGTCGATCGCAGCATCCTTGAGCGCCGATGCGGCCCCGCGGACGCTGTCCGTATCGGTCACATCCATTGAAACGACCGAAATCATGTTGCCAGCGGTTGGCGCCATCGCCCGAAGGGCTGTGGCATTCGCGGAGTTCCGGCAGGCGGCAAATATCCGCCAGCCTTCGGCCGCATATTGCTTTGCAAACTCAAAGCCGAGGCCACGATTGGCTCCGGTGACCAGGACGGTTGGCATGCCATGGCTCCTTCCAGAAGCTCGATTGAGAAGCTTCAAGGTTGCCGCAACAATTTGAACGCGTGGTCGACCTTCTTGTGCAAGAGATAGCGCGCGGCCCACAGCATGCAAAGCGGTTCGATGGCACGCGCCACTTCGGCCGGGCCCATGTCTTCGGCCTCCCAACCGAACTGGTCCAGAATCCCGATGACCGTCTCCTTGGCAGCCTGGCTATTGCCGCAGATGAACATGGTGGGCCGACCTTCCGCGAACTGCGGGTTAACCATGCGCGAGTGGTTCGATTGATTGAAGGCCTTCACGAAGTGCGCGCCGGAATGCTCGCGTTGGAGGCGCTCCATCAGCGATTCGTCAAGCTTCGTGAAATACTTGATGACGCCATTGTCCGGCGGCGCGTCGACGAGCGGATTGGTGACGTCGACCACCGTTTTCCCGGCGAGGTTGCCGCTTCCGGCCGCCCTGAGGACGTCGCTCGCCGCCGCGCCATTGACTGCGAGCACCACGACCTCGCCGAACTTTGCTGCGTCGGCAAAGCTGCCTACGGCGGCGCCTGGATTTGTTCGAGCCCAGTCCGCGAGCTTGGACGCATCGCGCGTGCCCATGGTGACTTGGTGGCCATGTTTGAGGAAGCCGCCAGCCAGCGCTCTTGCGACCTCCCCTGAACCGAGAACTCCAACCTTCATGATTGATCCTTTGTGGTGAGCGCAGGAATCAGCACGCGGCCGATCTATCGCTGCTTCGCGTCCAGAAATGCGAACATTGCCTTGTTAAAGGCCGCGATCTCGTCGGGATGCGGGGAAGTAACGAGATTTCCGTCCGTGACCACCGGCGCGTCGACCCATTCGGCACCGGCGGCTTCGGCATGCGGCTGCACCACGAGATCGGGAAATTGCTCGGCGTCGTGGAACCCGGTGACGCGTTTGCCGCTGATGACCTCGGATTTCGCGAGCAGCAATGAGCCGCGGCAGATCGCGGCAAGCATGATGCCGCGCGCATTGGCTTCTTGCACGAACTGGCGTACCGCCGCGCTCTCCGCCAACAGCGCTGGGCTCTTGGCGCCGCCGGGAATGAGAACGCCCACATAGTCGGCCGCTTTCGCTTCGGCGATGGGTTTGTCCACGTCGAGTTTTCCGGTCGGACTGAAAAAGCTGTACATCTCGATGGGCGATGACCGCATCGAGACGACCTCAATTTCGTAGCCTGCGCTCTGCAGCGCGATCTTGGGAAGGAAGTACTCCTCCTCCTGAAACGCATCCGCGACGAGCGCGGCGATCTTGCCCTTGTTGGCCACGATTAGCCTCCGATCTTTTCAATCCATATCTCTTGTTCGATAGCTAGAAACCGGGCAACCATTCGTCAAATCGATAATTAATATAAAGACCATCCGCATGGTGGATATAAAGGGATTTGACCTCAATCTGTTGCGTGTGCTCGACGCTTTGTTGTCGGAAACGCAGGTCTCCGCCGCAGCGCGGAGGCTGAATCGTAGTCAGCCGGCAACCAGTGCCGCCCTGACGCGGCTGCGCGGCGCGCTGGACGATCCGATCCTGGTGCGCGACGGCCAACGCATGCTGTTGAGCCCGCTGGCCGAACAGCTTCGCCCCAGGGTGCGAAGCCTGCTTCAGGAGATCGAACAGACACTCGGCGCGTCTTCCAAGTTCGATGCCGCGACAAGCAATCGGTGCTTCCGCATCCTGGCAAATGACTACGCGATCACAGTCGTGCTTTCGCCACTGATCGAAGCCCTGCGGCGCCGGGCGCCGGGCCTGACAATGGAAATCTTGCCGCTTGAAGAGAACTTTGTGGAGCGTCTAGCGGCGGGAGACTTCGATCTTGCCGTTCGCGACCGCTGGTCACTGCGCTCGGCACGTCGCTTGGAAAGCCTGTTCAACGAGGACTATGTCTGCATAGCGCGGAAAGACCACCCGCGCCTGTCGAAGAAGCCGACACTCGGGGAATTCTTGGCGGAGGGCCATGTTCTGATTTCTCCACGGGGCCGCGTTCCCGGTGTCGTCGATGCCCCGCTCAAGCGGCTGCGGCGCAAACGGCGGGTGGCCGTGACCGTGCCGCATTTTCTAGCCGGACCTGCGATTATCGCACGAACAGATTTCGTGATGACAATCCCGCGTCGTATCGCACGCAAGTACTCGGATCTGTACGCCCTGAGAACCTTTCCTCCGCCGCTCAAGATTCCAGGTTTCGAAGTTGCGATTGCCTGGCCAAGCCGCAGCGAAGCCGACCCTGCGATCCAGTGGCTTAGGACACAGATCCGGTTAGTCGATTGCA
Organism: uncultured Alphaproteobacteria bacterium; assembly: GCA_963802475.1. Taxonomy (GTDB): domain Bacteria; phylum Pseudomonadota; class Alphaproteobacteria; order Rhizobiales; family Xanthobacteraceae; genus CANKHA01. The sequence goes on along the minus strand of CAWDIZ010000002.1, from coordinate 7,982 downwards.
ATTGACGATCGGCCATTTTCAAACCCCCAATCCATCGTGTCGTAGGCCGATGGCCGCCCAGGTTGCCGACGGCCCACAGCCTGCGAATCGATCCTTGACTGCGGCGACAAACGCAATCGCATGGAAAGCGAAACCAGTGCGCGCACATTTTTTTCTTGAACGGCAAGCCATGCATTCGGTTTGCCATTCTTCAAAACCGCATTCTTGCGCAGGCAACCAGCTTCAGCCCCGGTTTCGTGGCGACCCGCTTCGGCGATGAAGCTGGCGGCCTGGCAGCGCCTGCGCTGCGCGCCGGCAAGCTGTTTGCAAAAACGCCTGAGGAAGGGGCGCGCACCCTCCTCTATCTAGCCTCAGCGCCTGCAATCTCCGGCGTCAATGGTGAGTTCTTTTACAAATGCCGCCCCGGCCGGATAACGGCCGAAGCCAGCGATGCCGGCAAGGGCCGCAGGCTATGGACGGAAAGCGAGCGCATCGCGAAGTGCGCTGCTGCATGAATAAGAACGCGCTGCGACTTGGGGGGGCCGCAGCGCGTCCAGAGCAGGCCGCGAGGGGGGACACGGCCTGGGGAAATTATTGTGCCGGCAGCGGCTGCACCGGCGCGCCCGGGCCGATCTTCTGCAGATTGCCGTTGATGACCAGATCGTCCGCCGAGAGGCCGCCGCGCACCACCACAAGCTCTCCCTCCGTAGAACCAAGCGAGACGAGGCGCTGATCCGCCTTTTTCTCCTTGCTCACGACATAGACGTATTTGCCGAGCTGGCTCGAGCCCAAGGCGGTCTGCGGCACCAGGAGGGCGTCCGGCTCGGTACGGATCTTCAGTCGAATGCGCACATACTGACCGGGCAGCATACCCAGATCGGCATTGTCGATCGTGGCGCGGGCGACGATCGTACCGGTCGAACGGTCGACCGCATTATCGAGGAATGTCAGTTCGCCAACGTAGCGTGCGTGGCTATCGCCGGGTCGCTGTACTTCCGCCTGGACCCTGCCGGCGACGCGCGCCTTCTGGATCTCGGCAACATCGGACTCGCTCGGAGTGAAGGTGACGTAGATCGGGCTGAGCTGGACAAGCGTATTCAGCGGCCCGCCGCCGGTAGCGATCAGGGTGCCTACCGGCGCCTGATTGCGGCCGAGCCGGCCGGCGAAGGGCGCGCGGATCTGCGTGTAACTGAGGTTGAGCTCCGCTGTGCGCACCGCCGCCTCGGCCATGGCCAGGCCTGCCTCGCCCTGCCCGACGGCGGAGTTGCGCTGCTCAAAGGTGTCCTTGGCGAGGAAGCCGCTTTTCACGAGGGACGTGCCGCGGTCGAAATTGCCCCGCGCGTAGCTGAGCACGGCGGCGTCGCGCTGCAGCTGCGCCCTGGCCTGATCGAGCGCCGCCTGATAGTCGCGCGAATCAATGCTGTAGAGGAGATCGCCTTCCCTTACATCCGTACCGTCGGGCACATGCTGCTGCTGCACAAAGCCGCTGGCCTTCGCCTGCAGCGCGATGCTGCGGATCGATTCGGTGCGCGCCGAATATTCGAGGTAGATCGGGACCGACTGCTTGACGATTTTGGTCACAGGCACCGGCATGGCCATCATCGCCGGGTTGGGCGTGGCCGCACCCGTCTTGCCGACTAGCGGCAGGTCGTAGCGCAACATCACGGCGGTGGCCGCGGCTGCTCCTATCGCTCCGACAGCGAGAAGAACTTTCCAATTCAGCATGACTGCGCCCTCCTTATTCCGCCGGCTGCATGGCTGTTTGGCCATGCGCGGCTACGGGATGGCCGCCGATGCGGCGCTCCCGCCATTGCTCGATGACGGCATAGAACACCGGCACGAAAATCAGGGTGAGGATCGTGGCGGCCAGCATGCCGCCGAAGGTGGTGGTGCCAATCGACTGGCGGCTCGCTGCTCCCGCGCCGGTCGCGATCATCAGCGGCACGACGCCGAGAATGAAAGCGAAAGCGGTCATTAGAATCGGGCGAAGCCGCAGCTTCGCCGCCTCCATCGCCGCCTCGACGATTCCCAGTCCCTGCTCACGGCGGCGGCGTGCGAATTCTACGATCAAAATCGCGTTCTTCGCCGCCAGCCCTATCAGCATGACAAAGCCGATCTGCGAGTAGACGTCGATCTGGCTACCGCGCAGCCAAATCGCCAGCAGCGCTCCGAACAAGGCGAGCGGCACCGCCAGCAGCACCATGAAAGGCATCGACCAGCTCTCGTATTGGGCGGCGAGGATCAGGAAGACGAAGACGATGGCGAGGGTGAAAACGATGGTGGCGATCGATCCGGCGCGCAGCTCCTGATAGGTGATGCCGGTCCACTCGAAGCCGAAGTCGCGCGGTAACGCCGCGGCCGCTGCGCGTTCCATCGCGGCGACGGCCTGACCGGAACTGTAGCCCGGTGCGGCGCCGCCGTTGATTTTTGCCGAGGCATAATTGTTGTAATGCGGCATGGTCTCCGGCCCGACGGTTGGCTTGAGCGTGCCGAGCGTGCTCAGCGGCACCATGCCGCCCGTGTTGTTACGCACATAGAGGCGCGACAGGTCCGAGGCATCGGCACGCGCATCTTTGTCAGCCTGCAACGTCACCCGGAAGGTGCGGCCGAACAGGTTGAAGTCGTTGACATAGAGCGAACCGAGATAGATCTGCAGGGTGTTGAACACGTCCGGCAGATTGAGGCCGAGCATCTTCACCTTGTTGCGGTCGAGGTCGTAGTCGAACTGCGGCGTCGACGTGGAGTAGGACGTAAACAGCTGTTGCGGGCTGATCTCGGGTTGCTTTCGCGCCTCGGCAATTACCGCCTGCGTCACGTCGCTAAGCGCCTGGCTGCCGCGCCCGCTCAGATCCTCGATTTGGAATTCGAAGCCGCCGGTCGCGCTGAGCCCCGGGATCGAGGGCGGATCGAAGCTGAGCACGAAGGCACCGGGCAGGCCGAGCAGTTTCGGGCGCACCCGCTCCACGATTTTCGACGCATGCTGATCCGGCGCCCGTTCGTCCCAGGGCTTGAGGATGGCGAATTCGACCGCCGAATTGGACTGCGCGGCGCTCGTCAGGAAGTTCAGCCCACTGATCGAGCCGACGATCTCAACGCCTGGCTCATCCATCAACACCTGGCGCACCTGCTTGGCGACCTCGTCGGTCCGCTGCAGCGAAGCGCCGTCCGGCAACTGGACGACGACGAAAAAGTAGCCTTGGTCCTCGACCGGCAGGAAGGTGGAGGGAATTCGCGTCGAGACGAGATAGGTGGCCCCCAGCGTGGCCGCGAACAGGGCCAGCATCGCCCAGCGCAGACGCACCAGCGTGCGGATGCTCCGCGAATAGCTGCGCGCCAGCCAGTCAAAACCGGCGTTGAACCAGCGGAACGGCGCAAATGTCGTTTCCCCGCGATGGCGCAGGAACGCGGCCGCAAGCGCCGGACTTAAGGTCAGCGAGTTGAACGCGGAAATGCCAACCGAAATCGCCACCGTGAGCGCAAACTGGTTGTACAACCGCCCCGCCACGCCGGGAATGAAGGCGACCGGGATGAACACCGCCATCAGCACCGCGGTCGTGGCGATGATCGGCCCGGTTACTTCTTTCATCGCCGCGCGCGCGGCTTGCAGCGGCGGCAGGCCTGCCTCCAGCTGCCGCTCGACATTTTCCACCACCACAATCGCGTCATCGACGACAAGGCCGATGGCGAGCACCATGCCGAGCAGGCTGAGCATGTTGAGCGAGAAGCCGAGCGCCAGCATCACCGCCAGGGTGGCGATCAGCGAGACCGGAATGGCGATCACCGGGATCAGGGTCGTCCGCCAGCTTTGCAGGAAGATGTAGACCACCAGCACGACGAGGAAGAGGGCTTCCAGCAGCGTTAGCACCACATCGCGCATCGCCGCCGAGACGAACCGCGTTGTGTCGTAATGCATTGCGTAAGCGATGCCGCTCGGGAAACGCTTGGAGAGCTCCTCCATTTTGCTCTTGATGCCTTGCTGCAACTCGAGCGCGTTTGAGCCGGGCATTTGGTAGATCGCAAGCACCACCGTGGATTCTTCGCCGAAGAAGCCGCTGGAGGCATATTGCAGCGCGCCGAGCTCGACGCGCGCGACATCGCGCAACCGCACCACGGAGCCGGCGGCAGGATTGGCGCGCACAACGATGTCGCCGAATTGCTGCGGATCGGAGAGGCGACCGGCGGCGCTGACCTGCATCTCGAAAGCCGTGCCTTCCGGCGACGGTGACTGGCCGATTTTGCCGGCCGCGACCTGGACGTTCTGCTCCGACACGGCCGCCTGCACATCAGTAGCGGTGATGCCGAGCGCGGCTAGTTTGTCGGGATCGAGCCAGATGCGCATTGAGTAACGCCGCTCGCCGAAGATACGCACGTCACCGACGCCCGGCACGCGCTTGAGCGGATCGAGCACCTGCAGAAAAGCGTAATTGCTCAGCGTCACCGGATCGACTGACTTGTCCGGCGACACGAGATTCACGATCAGAACGAAATTCGGGTTTTGCTTTTTGATCGTCACACCCGCCTGATTGACGATGGCCGGCAGCGATGACGCCGCCTGGGAGACGCGGTTCTGCACGTCGACCGCGGCGATATTCAGCGGATAGCCAACCTCGAAAGTAACAGTGATGTTCGACGAACCGTCGTTGGAGGAGGACGACGACATGTAGATCATGCCCTCGACGCCGTTGATCTGCTGCTCGAGCGGCGTGGTGACCGTGTCGGCGACGGTCTGGGCGCTGGCGCCCGGATAAACGGCACTGACGACGACCTGCGGGGGCGTGATCTCGGGAAATTGCGATACCGGCAGCAGGAAATAGCTCAGCGCGCCGGCCAATACCATGATTACCGCGATGGCCGAGGCGAAGATCGGGCGATCAATGAAGAAGCCGACCATGGCTAGCACCCCCCGCAAATCTGCGAGCGGATCCAACGGCCGAGCGTGCGCGTGGCTGGATCACTGCAATGGACCGCCTGCCGCGCCGGGCTTTGAACGTCGTCCGCAACGGCACCCAGAAGGTGACGCAACGCAAGGGGATCGACGCGGTCTGCCCGCATCATCACCTCGATCAATGGGTCGTTCAGCAGTTCGTGAAAGTTAGGTTCGCCGCAGAATTTCGGCATGAGTTCGCCCCGCAAAAGTTGAAATCCATTTCGGGCATTGACAAATACAGTTAGGGTGTTACAAGTAAGTAACATCCCGTAAGTGACAGACCGGTCACACCCAGTCAAGACCCAAGTAATAACTTTTTTGTGCGATGCGAAAAAAGGCAAGGAGTTCCGAATGTTACTTCCGGTGAAGCCGCGTGAACGGATCATCAGCACGGCGCGGGATCTCTTCCGCAGGCACGGGATCCGGGGGATCGGTGTTGATGCGATCGCGGAGGCCGCCGGCACCAACAAGATGACTCTCTATCGCCACTTCGGTTCGAAAGACGAACTGGTGGCGGAATGCCTGCGTGACGTCGCCCGCGAGGTCGAACAAATTTGGAGTGAAGTTGAAGCGGCCCATCCGGGGAATCCCCTCGCCCAGCTGCATGCCTGGATCCGCGTCGGCGCTGAATGTGCAAACAGCAATGATGGCCGCGGCTGCGACATGGCCAATGCCGCGGTGGAATTGGCCGATACCGACCATCCGGCTCGGCAGGTGATCGAGGAATTCAAACGCAAGCAGCGCGACCGCTTGGCGCGGCTTGCCCATGAAGCCGGCATCACTGAATCCGAACTGCTCGCCGATACCTTGGTCCTATTGCTGGAAGGTGCCCGTGTCAGCCGTCAGAGCGTCGGCGCCGAGGGCCCCTGCGCGCACTTTATCACAAGCGCGGAAGCGGTGATCGCATCCTTCCTGCGCGGAAGCCCGGACGGCGAACAGTCCGCTTCGCCGCGGAAAGTCGCGGACAGGACGAAACCGGCCTCGCGCGTGGCGTAGCCTTGCGTTATCCCGCCGTCGGCAAACTCAGTTCAAGGAGAGGTGGCGGCGCTAATTATTGCCAATCCGTTCTACCACCAGCTTGCGACCGTCGCGTCGACGAGATAGCGCGGGAGATCGTCCTGGAGCGAGTAGAAAACGCACAGCGCGAGGGCTGGCCCAGACCGCTAAGCTGAAATAAAGCGACATCCAGGCAATCTCGTCCTTCCACTCAGCGAGGTCGTGCGTCACGACCCATCGTGTGCTCACGTCGCGGAGACCCTCAAGAGGTCTCAGAAGCTTTCTGCCATCTTTGCTCAGCAAGACGATCAAAACCGTTTTTCGATCAACGAAACAATTCTAAGCTTCTTCCAGGCGGACACGCGCCCGAGGATGCAACTGTTTACGAGCAACAATCCAGCGACAACCTTGACATGTATTCTGACGGGTACGCTGCTGACGCCGCCGTAGAGCTTGGGAAGCCGCACTGGAAAACGGAGCCGCTCAAAGCTCAAACGGATCGCAAGTTTCGGTGTCCAACCCGGCCACCACGGAGCGATGCCCGAAATTTCCCGCTCAACGCTTGCGAATTTCATAGATCGCGCCATGGGAGAGGGAGACAACAAACAGGTTCCCGTTCGGACCTGTCTGTATGTCGGTTGTAACGCCGAAGTCCTCGCCGATCAGGAATCTCCTGCTCTCGCTGAGATCGTATTTTGTTGTGTTATTGGCTACCCGATCTTCCAGAGCATGGCTAAGCGCCAGCGCTTTGCGGTCGGCGGTGAGCTTGAAGCGGAACAGGTAACCTCCTGCCGCGCGGGTTGTTGCAGCTCCGACAAACAAGTCGCCGCGGAACTGCACGCCCAAGCCCCTGCCCTTCACAAAACCGATGCCGCCTGGGGCGACGCTGAACTTCCAGCTGAGCTCTGGATCGCTATAGTGTGATCCCGGCAGCACGAAGAGGCTCGATTTGGCTTCGCTTGCGCTATCGGCGATGTTGGAAGGAGGCCAACGGAGCTGTTGCAACCCGCCAAATTCGGCGCTGGTCTCGATTTCCTTATACTGTTTGATCTTCTTAGCCGGACCCATGATCTGGATCCAACCTGAGTTGAAGCCCGGCATAACCAGATTGATCTCATCGAAAAAGTCGTCGCCATTCTCCTGCGTCCAAAGCAGATCGGAGATCGGATCGAATGCCATTCCGAACCCGTTACGGATTCCATAGGCGAAGATTTTCTGAATGTTGGCTCCCAACTCGCCCCCGATGGCAGCTCCGGCGCTGAAGAAAGGATTATCGGAAGGCGCGGTGCCGTCGTCATTCAGTCTCAGTACGACGCCGGTAAGGTGCGCATTATCCGGAGCCGGTCCGCCGAACTGGTCATCTTGCACTATTGGACCGGGACAAGTGGCGGTCGGGCCGCATGGCAGGTTCTGCAGCTGACCGCGGCGGCCGACGTCGCCGACCAGAATGTAAAGCTTTTTGTCGGGGCCGAAGCGAAGAACGCCGCCGTTATGATTGCCGCGGGGCACCTGTCCGGCGTCCGGCTGAAGGGCGCGGAGGCGGATGATGTTCTGCGCAAAGACCAGCGTCGAGCCGTTCCAGACGAAGCGGTCGACACGATTGCCCAGAAGCGGCGTCTCTGCGAAGACGCTGGTGTCCGCGCCCGTCGTGCTCTCGGTCCAATAGAGATAGACGCTTGGATTGCTGGGAAAGTTCGGATGCAAGGCAATGCCGAGCAGACCGCGCTCCGATGCAAAGTTGACGGCTAGATCGGCCACTGTCATGATGGTGCCGTTGACGAACCTCTTCACCTGTCCCGTGTTCTTCTCCAGCACCAGAATGTCTCTGTTCCCCATGAAAGCCAGGCAGATCGGAGTCACCAGGCTGCCGACAACCTGTCGCACGCTCAGATCCGGGTCCAATATCGTCGGTTTGGTGGTTTGCGCGCCCGCTCGGTCTATCGCACCTGGCCAAAGAAGGGCCGGCAGGCCGGCGGCCAGCGTCAGCAGCAGCGTGATCGGGACGGATCGCGCAAAGATGTTGCGAAGAATCCTCATGGTCGCTGGATCACCTCAGCGTGCCGCCGCCAAACTGTAACAG
>CAWDIZ010000001.1:0-46191 GCA_963802475.1 uncultured Alphaproteobacteria bacterium | reverse complement strand
GCAGCAATAGGGTCAGCGCCGAGCGCGCTGGCGACTGGAGAGTCGAGCTGCGCGCGGCCGATGGGACGCTTCTGCAGGACGAACACTTCATCGTCCGCTGACCGGCGATGTAGAGACCGTGCCGCCAAACGCGGGTCGGCCGCCGAGTGACACCAGAAAACTGTACGTGGCCAACGCCGCGAACCAGAGCAGCACGACGAGAGAGTTGCCGAAGTACCACGCGTTTGGATCGAGGGTGAGGGGCACCAGAGTCAGCAGGCCCATCAGCACCGCGACGAATTGCGCCAGCAGGCCGACACGCAGCAATATCATCGCGCTCAAGAGTGGGGACGCCAGTATGAGAATGAACTCCCAGCCCAATGGCCCAACCCCTCCGGGCACGAACGGAATACTCGCGATGAGCGAAAGAGCGACTGCGAGCCAGGTCTTCCGAACGATCAGCCGATCAGGACCAGCAGGAACGCACCGCCAAGCGCGAACTGAAGCGCGTTGGCCACCTGAAAGGCGAAAGCCATGTTCGCGAAGTGGGGAGTAGACGACAGAATCACCTGCTGACGAGAGTGTCCGATGGAGCGGCGCGGCCGCTGAGTCGAAAGCGGGCGATCAGTGGCGTCATGACCGTGACCCCCGCGAGCATTCCAATGAGCACATCGCGGCCGACCAACGGGTCTCGCACATACCCGGACAGGAGGCGGGTCCACGAAATCAGCGTCCTCGGCCATACACGCCGCAGTAGCGGCTCGAGGCTGATCTGATCAACCACGCGAAGCCTCCCCAGAGTAGTGCCCAGCCCGCCGAGAAGAAGAGCAACGTGAGCTCCGCGACCGCGATCGGCACATGGTGAGCCCGGACCATCCCCAAAAGCATGCTGAGGCAGACAAACAGGATGGCCAGCCGGCTTGCTCCCCGCCGGTCGCCCAGACCGAGTCGCAAGTTGTAGCGGGCGAGCACGCCGGCGCCGACGAACAGCGAGACGACCACCGCCCATATCGCCACTTCTCCAGCCCGAGATCGACCGGTCGCCATGAAATCCCTGGAGGTCGACGGTTCGCTGCCGCTACCGGCGTCAAACTCGACGATGCGTCCATCGAGCGTGGCAGCGGTGACATGAAGTGGCCCGGACCCCGCCGTCGTTCTCGTCCAGCCGAATTGCCTGTCGTGCGGCACAAGCGAGCGGTGCTTGGGTATTTCCGGCTCGAACTCGCGCTCATTCAGCCCGGCCTCGCCAAACAACGCCGTCCAGTTGACGGTCAGTGCCCCATCCACAGGCGCGGCTTCGAGCGGGATTCTTGAAGCGAATCAGTCGTCCGAGCGGATCGAATCGACCGTCGCCATCCCGGGAACATCCGAGGGCGGGTCCGCACCGGTGACGAAGAGAAAAGGGTGCTGGGGGACCAGATACGACGAGCTCCGGCGATACATGAACGTGATCGTTGTCTGCTTGTCACCGGGCTCGGTGCTCGCCGCGTGGATGCTCGCGACGGCGACGCATCCCCAAAGTCGAACCAGGATGCGTTGTCCCGCGCCGCATCGTCGGCACCAGCTCCGGCAAGGATGGTTCGTGCGCGCTCGGCGAGGACGGCAGGCGGTTTGGGAACGTCTGAAGGCGCCACATTGATGAAGTGTGTTTGAGTGGCAATGGCCATGCCGACGAGGACGGCGCCGAGCAGAGCCCACGCCAGCGCGGGATGCAACGCACCTCGGGGCCTGCGGCCGCGACCATCTCCGGTGATAGCACGGCACCCTCGGCGATTGCCGCGGCGAGTGGATCGCCGCCGGGCAGGCGTGCGGCAATCGCGAGAGCCGACCGTGGTCGTCTTGGCGGATCGCTTCGAGACAGCGTCAATGATCCGCTGAATCTCCGGGTCGATCCCCGGTAGCAATTGCGCGATCGGCGTGTCGTGACCGATGCGATCGCGTTCTTCAAACGTCTGAACCGGAAAGAGCCGGCGTCCAGCGTAGAGCTCGTAGAGCACGAGACCCAGCGCATACACGTCGGTTTGCTCGGTGACTCTCTCGCCGGCCATCTGTTCCGGTGCCATGTACGCCGGCGTGCCGGCGATGTCGCCGATCGTCCACTCGCCGCTTGGAAGCGCCAGGCCAAAATCCATGATCCGGATCCGCCCGCGGCCATCGACCATGATGTTCGACGGTTTGAGATCACGGTGCAGCACGCCGCGGTCGTGCGCGGCCGCCAACCCGGCGCAGAGCTGCCGCGCGATGTCGAGCGCCTTCTCGGCAGGCAGTCGGCCGATGCGGCGCAGCAGCGATGCGAGCGTCTCGCCGTCAACCAGCTCCATCGGGACGTACCACCAGCCGTCCGCCTCTCCGATGTCGTACACGCGGCACACATTCGGATGGCTCATGGTCCGTGCGAGTCGCACCTCGCTGATGAACCGCTGCACGTGCGAGCGGCGTGCGCCTCCTACGCCGAGCAGCTTGACTGCAACGGGCTGTCCGAGCTTCAGGTCTTCGGCGCGATAGGCCTCGCCCATTGCCCCTCGTCCGAGCAGGCTGACGATGCGATAGCGGGAGGCAAAAATGTGTCCGGGCGTAAAGCGCGCATCGTCGAGTGGGCCTTGCTCGGCCAGCGGAGGGCCCGGCTCGCCGGGAGGCTGCGGCGCGGAGAGTCTCGTCGGCGCTGCCGTGGCTATCTCCGGCTCGCGCTCATGAGTCACAGGGCATTCTACGTCCGGTGTACTCATTTGCCGACTGGAGCAGGACTATGAAGCAGGCAGGCTTGCGTGTCGCCGTGACGGTGCTCGTGATGGCCGGGGTATCGGGCTCGGCGCAGGAGAAGAGTCGTCTCGATCTCAAGAAACCTCTGGTCCTCGCCAGTCAAGGCAGCTTCTTCGTTGGCGGTGAGAAGAAGGCGCTGCCGGCGCCGCCACCCGGCGGACGGGGAGCGTTCGGCGGCGGCGAGGTCACGGTCAACCAGATGTACGTCCAGTATCAGATCCCGCCGAATGGCAATCGCCATGTGCCGGTGGTGATGGTGCACGGCTGCTGTCTCAGCAGCAAAACGTGGGAGACGACGCCCGACGGGCGCATCGGATGGGACGAATACTGCGTGCGCCGCGATCGTCCGGTGTATCTCGCCGACCAGGTCTCGCGAGCGCGTTCGGGTTTCGATGCCTCGACGATCAGCGCCGTGAAGGCAGGCGCCCAGCCGCCAAGCGCGCTGCCGAACATCCTCTACGCCAGCCAGCAGGTGGCGTGGACGGTGTTCCGCTTCGGTCCCGAATACGGCAAGGCATTCCCCGACGGACAGTTTCCGATCGAGGCCACGGCGAAATGACCGCGCTGAGCCTTGCTGAGCGTCACGGGCCGGCGCGCGCCGGCGCCCAGTTGCAACGCCACGTAGCCGTTCGAATCCTTGGTACGGTGCGCCACGACCTGGCACTGCGCGAGGCGCAGCACCGTCACCGGCACATGCTCGCCGGTCTCGGTAAAGACCCGCGTCATCCCGACCTTCTGTGCGATCACTCCGGAACGCATCGCCATTGTCCTGTCTTCTCTCTGTCCCGCTCTTACAACTTGATCTCGACGTCCACGCCGGCGGCCAGGTCGAGCTTCATCAGCGCGTCCACCGTCTGCGGTGTGGGATCGACGATATCGAGCAGGCGCTTGTGTGTGCGCATCTCGAACTGCTCGCGGCTCTTCTTGTCGATGTGCGGCGAGCGGTTAACCGTGAATTTCTCGATCTTGGTCGGCAGCGGGATCGGCCCACGCACCTGCGCGCCCGTGCGCTTCGCCGTGTTGACGATTTCGCGCGTCGACGCATCGAGGATGCGGTGATCGAAGGCTTTGAGCCGGATCCGAATATTCTGGCCGTTCATGAACGATTGCTCCACGAAGAGAGGGGCGCAACCAGCGCCCCCCGCCTCTGTCCTTTACTCAATGATGCTCGCCACTACGCCGGCGCCTACGGTGCGTCCACCTTCACGGATGGCGAAGCGGAGCTTCTCTTCCATGGCGATCGGAACGATGAGGTGAACTTCCATGGCGATATTGTCGCCCGGCATCACCATCTCCGTGCCTTCCGGCAGGTGCACCACGCCGGTCACGTCCGTCGTGCGGAAGTAGAACTGCGGGCGATAGTTGGTGAAGAACGGCGTGTGCCGGCCACCCTCTTCCTTGGTGAGGATGTAGGCTTCGGCCTTGAACTTGGTGTGCGGCTTGACCGAGCCGGGCTTGCAGAGCACCTGACCGCGCTCGACGTCCTCGCGCTTGGTGCCGCGCAGCAGCGCGCCGATATTGTCGCCCGCCTGGCCCTGGTCGAGCAGCTTGCGGAACATCTCGACGCCGGTGACGGTCGTCTTGGTGGTGGGCCGGATGCCGACGATCTCGACTTCCTCGCCGACCTTGATGACGCCACGCTCGACGCGCCCGGTGCAGACCGTGCCGCGGCCGGAGATCGAGAATACGTCTTCGACCGGCATCAGGAACGGCTGGTCGATCGGACGCTCGGGCTGCGGAATATACTCGTCCACCGCCTTCATCAGCTCGAGCACCGAGTCGTGGCCGAGCTTGGGATCCTTGTCCTCCAGCGCCATCAGCGCGGAGCCCTTGACCACCGGGATCTTGTCGCCCGGGAAATTATACTTCGAGAGCAGTTCGCGAACCTCGAGCTCAACCAGCTCGAGCAGCTCCGGATCATCGACCATGTCGACCTTGTTCAGATAGACAACCAGCGCCGGAACGCCGACCTGACGGGCGAGCAGGATGTGCTCGCGGGTCTGCGGCATCGGGCCGTCGGCGGCGGAGACGACGCAGAATTGCGCCGTCCATCTGCGCCGCGCCGGTGATCATGTTCTTCACATAGTCGGCGTGGCCGGGGCAGTCGACGTGCGCATAGTGACGGTTCTTGGTCTCGTATTCCACGTGAGCGGTCGAGATCGTGATGCCGCGCGCCTTCTCTTCCGGCGCCTTGTCGATCTGATCATAGGCGGTGAATGTCGCGCCACCGGTCTCCGCCAATATCTTGGTAATCGCCGCGGTTAGCGTCGTCTTGCCATGGTCGACGTGACCAATGGTGCCGATATTGCAATGCGGCTTCGTGCGCTGAAACTTCTCTTTCGCCATGTCGCTCTCCCGTGCGGGTCTCTAGTAGGTCAAACAGGTAGTCTTCGATGAGCGCCGAAGCTCAGGCGTATTTCGCCTGGACTTCCTGCGCGACGTTCTGTGGAACTTGCTCGTAGTGATCGAACTGCATCGTAAAGGTGGCGCGCCCCTGACTCATCGAGCGCAGCGTGTTCACGTAGCCGAACATGTTGGCAAGCGGGACCATCGCGTTGATCACGTTGGCATTGCCGCGCATGTCTTGACCCTGGATCTGGCCGCGCCGCGAATTCAGGTCGCCGATGACGGAGCCGGTGTAATCCTCCGGCGTCACCACCTCGACCTTCATGATCGGCTCGAGCAACACCGAGCCGCCTTTCTGCAAGGCTTCACGCAAGGCAGCGCGCGAGGCGATTTCGAACGCCAGCGCCGAGGAGTTGACGTCGTGATAGCGGCCATCGATCAGCGAGACCTTCAAGTCCACCACCGGGAAGCCGGCCAGGATGCCCGCGCCGAGCACGGACTGCAGGCCCTTTTCGACGCCAGGGATGTATTCCTTCGGCACCGCGCCGCCGACGATCTCGTTTTCGAACACGAAGCCGGTACCCGGCGGCAACGGTTCCGCGATGATCTTCACCTGGGCAAATTGCCCGGTGCCGCCGGTCTGCTTCTTGTGCTGGTAGTCGACCGTGCACCTTCTTGGTGATCTTCTCGCGATAGGCAACCTGCGGTGCGCCAATATTGGCATCGACCTTATAGGTACGCTTGAGGATATCGACCTTGATGTCGAGATGCAGTTCGCCCATGCCCTTGAGAATGGTCTGGCCGGATTCCTGGTCGGTGGAGACGCGGAAGGACGGATCTTCGGCCGCGAGCTTCGCCAGCGCGACGCCGAGCTTTTCCTGGTCGGCCTTCGACTTCGGCTCGATCGCGATTTCGATGACCGGATCGGGGAATTCCATCTTTTCCAGGATCACCGGCTTCTTCGGGTCGCACAGGGTGTCGCCGGTGCGCACTTCCTTCAACCCGGCCAGGGCGACGATGTCGCCGGCATAGGCTTCCTTGATATCTTCGCGGTTGTTCGCATGCATCAGCAGCATGCGGCCGACGCGCTCCTTGCGTTCCTTGGTCGAGTTGACCACGCCGGTGCCGCTCTCGAGCTTGCCCGAATAGATCCGGCAGAAGGTGATGGTGCCGACGAAGGGGTCGTCCATGATCTTGAAGGCGAGCAACGACATGGGCTCGTTGTCGTCCAGCCTTGCGGACAACTTCCTCGCCACTATCGGGATCGATGCCCTTGATCGGCGGGACTTCGGCCGGCGACGGCAGATAATCGACCACCGCATCAAGCAGCGGCTGCACGCCCTTGTTCTTGAAGGCGGAGCCGCAGAGAACGGGCACGAATTTGCGCTGGACCACGGCCTTGTGGATCAGCCGCTTGAGCGTGGCCTCGTCGGGCTCCTTGCCGTCGAGATAGGCGGCCATGACGTCGTCATCGAGGTCGACGGCGGCCTCGATCAGCTTTATGCGGTATTCGACGGCCTTGTCCTTAAGATCGGCCGGAATTTCTTCGTCGTGATACTTGGCGCCGAGCGCTTCGTCGTCCCAGACGACCGCTTTCATGCGCACCAGGTCGACGATGCCTTTGAAGGTATTCTCGGCACCGATCGGAAGCTGGATGCAGACCGGATTGCCGGCAACGCGGGTGACGAGATCGTCGACGCATTTGTCGAAATCGGCGCCGATCTTGTCCATCTTGTTGACGAACACCACGCGCGGAACTTCGTATTTGTCGGCCTGACGCCACACGGTCTCGGTCTGCGGCTCCACGCCCTGATTGCCGTCGAGCACGCAAACGCAGCCGTCGAGCACGCGCAGCGAGCGCTCCACCTCGATGGTGAAGTCCACGTGGCCGGGGGTGTCGATGATGTTGAGGCGCTTGTCTTTCCAGAACGCGGTGGTCGCGGCGGACGTGATGGTGATGCCGCGCTCCTGCTCCTGCTCCATGAAATCCATGGTCGCGGCGCCGTCATGCACTTCACCGATCTTATGGCTCTTGCCGGTGTAATAGAGAATCCGCTCGGTGGTCGTGGTCTTGCCGGCATCGATATGCGCCATGATGCCGAAATTGCGGTAGTCCTCGATGGGATGGGCGCGGGGCATGGGGGTTTGTCCTCTTCTTTCCGTTCGCCGTTACCAGCGATAATGCGAGAACGCGCGATTGGCTTCCGCCATCCGGTGCGTGTCTTCGCGTTTCTTGACGGCATTCCCCCGATTATTCGATGCGTCGAGCAGCTCAGCCGAGAGCCGCTCCGTCATCGTCTTTTCATTACGCTCGCGCGCGGCCGAAATGATCCAGCGAATTCCGAGCGCCTGGCGGCGCGACGTGCGCACTTCCACCGGCACCTGATAGGTGGCGCCGCCGACGCGGCGGGAGCGCACTTCGATCGACGGCATGACATTGTCGAGCGCCTGCTGGAACACGCCCAACGGCTGCTGCTTGGTCTTGGCTTCGATCAGGTCGAGCGCGCCATAGACAATCGATTCGGCCACAGACTTCTTGCCCGCATACATCACCGAGTTCATGAATTTCGTGATCACCGCGTTCCCGAATTTCGGGTCCGGCATGATCTCGCGCTTTTCCGCACTGTGGCGACGGGACATCGATCAGCTCCGAATTACTTGGGTCGCTTGGCGCCGTATTTCGAACGGCGCTGTTTGCGGTTCTTGACGCCTTGAGTGTCGAGCACACCGCGCAGGATGTGGTAGCGCACGCCCGGCAGATCCTTCACGCGGCCGCCGCGGATCATCACCACCGAGTGCTCCTGCAGATTATGGCCTTCACCTGGGATATAGCCGATCACCTCGAAGCCGTTGGTGAGCCTCACCTTCGCCACCTTGCGCAGCGCCGAGTTCGGCTTCTTCGGGGTGGTGGTGTAGACGCGCGTGCAAACGCCGCGCTTCTGCGGGCTCGCCTGCAGGGCAGGCACCTTATTGCGGGCCTTCATCGGGCGCCGCGGCTTGGCGATCAACTGATTAATCGTCGGCATTCTTCGCCTTCACTTGCGTTTTGGGCTTGCGCCCCGGCATCGTTACGTTTCGCCGGCAGACCGTCGCGCAAAACGAAATCGCGCCGTCCGCCTTGGCTGCGGAAGAGCGCCTTTCGTTCCAGAGGACCGCATCGCGAAAAACGCGCGGTCTTGCGCCGGTTGTATCTGACATCAGGCTGTCAGAGGCAGCGTTTGAGCTTTTTTGGATCGAGACGCTTGGACGCGTCCTGATCCGGCCGTTCAAAAAGCTCACCGCCTGCCGGAAAGTAGGCGGTTTGTACGGGCCCGCCCCCCGGGTGTCAAGCCAGAAAAGCCCCGAAAAATCAGGCAGGAATGAGGTTTGAGCGAATCGGCGGCCGAGCGCGGGACAGCCTGCGGACCGCCCGTTGCGGCTTCTTTTAAAACCTCAATGGCAGGTCGCTTCCTGCCTGCTCCGGAGGCCGGCATCCGGGCGGACGATGGCGACAAACCCCTCTAACAGGCTGCCTGAACTGAGGTTTTGACGGCGGGGACTCCGGATGGAGCGCGCCGCCATCCAATAGGGCCGAAAGCGGGGCTTATTTCCCCTCTTTACCCATCATAGCGCGCGCCTTGGCCACCACTTCGGGCGAGGCATTGACGACGTCACTGACGATCTTGGTGACCTCCTCCGCGCTCATCGGCTCGATGTCCAGCTTCAGCTTTTCAGCCTCTTCAAGGAAGGCCTTGTCCTTCAATGTATTCGCGAAAGCCTTGCGCAGGAGCGCGATCCGGTCCGCGGGCACATCGGGCGGCGCCGTAAAGGGGCGGCCGAGGCTGGGCGGCGAGGAAATCAGGCTGAGGATCGCCCGCTCCTCTTCGTTCTTGGCGAGTTCGGTGAGCAGCGGCACATCCGCCAGCTCATGCGCGCGATTAACGCCGGCCTGCGCGATAAAATTGATCTTCTTCTCCTTCACCCAATCGGAGCGCTGACCTTTTACCGAAGTCAGGCTGAAGGCCCGCGCCTCCACCTCTCCGCGTTGCAGAGCCAGGTTCAGGTCCTCCGAGCTCTTGTAGCCCATCACCATCTTGAATTTCGTGCCAAGCAGATTGTTCATCGCCGTCGGGATGATGACGATGCCCGATCCGGCTCCAGTACCGCCGAAGATCACCTCTTTTTTCTTGGCCTCCTCGATGTTGGTGACGCCGGTAGTATGCCAGGTGAAGACCACCTCGTTTTCCGAGCCGGTGGAGCCGAGCCAGTTGAACTTGCTCGCGTCGTACCGCACGCCATGGCCGTCCAGCACCTGGTGCAGAGGGATCGCGTTATGCAGTGTTGCGATCGCCGTGCCATCCCTTGGCGCGATGGTGTACAGGTGATTGGTGGCAAGCACATTGCCGCCGCCCGGCATGTTCTGCACGATCATCGTCGGATTGCCGGGGATGTAGCGCGGCATATGCCGCGCGACGAGCCGGGCGGTGACGTCATAGCCACCACCCGCGCCCGTGCTTGTGATGATGGTGATGGTCTTGCCTTCAAAGAAAGGCTGCGCCTGCGCCGAGAGCGCAATAAGCCAGGCGGCCAGAACGACGATCCCGCGAAGCATCTGCTTCCTCCTTGTGCTCGGCCTTGCCGGCCTTGTTTCATTCAGCCTTGGCGGCCTGAATTTCGTTAGTCGCGCGACCCGTAACGCGAGAAATCGTATCCCTCCTTGGCGATGATCTCGAGCAGGAACGGCTTGCCACTTTCAGTGGTTTTAACCGCCTGTTTGATCGCCGGCACGATATCCGCAGGCTTCTCCAGACGCGTCGCCGCTACATTCAGCCCCTCGGCGACCTTGGTGTAGTTCCCGCCGACGGTCAGCGCGCCGTATTTCCGCGTCGAAGTTTCGAGCACGTGACGCTCGCAGGCCATCACGCCGTTATTGAAGACGATCGTGAGAATGCCGATGCCGTTACGCGATGCGGTCTCGATATCCATTCCGCTCATCCCGAAGGAACTGTCGCCCATGACATTGATGCAGAGTTTTTCCGGCGCCGCCAGCTTGGCGCCCATGGCGAGGCCCAGGCCGTAGCCCAATTGCGTCGATTTGCCCCAACCCATGTAGGAATGCGGCACGGTGGTTTCCCAGAACGGCAGCAGCTGTTCGCGCGGGCTGCCGGAATCGTGGGTGATGATGACGTTGTCGCGGTCGACGGTGCGCAGAAGGTCACGGATGACGCGGTACTGGTTGATCGGCACTTCGTCAGAATCGAGAAACTTCGCCCATTCCTGCAGCCAGGCTTTCTTGATTCCCGCGATTTCCTCCTTCAGCGCCGTGAGCGCGTCGGCCGCACCGCGGCCGCCCTGCTTCTGCCGGTCGATTTCTTCAATCAATGCATCGATCACCAGGGCCGCATCGCCGACCAGCCCAAGCTCGGCGCGATGATCCTTGTTGATGTCGGAGGGATCGTTGGTGGAGTGAATGATCTTTTTTCCCTTCGGCATTGCCGGCCCGAAGGATGTCTTGGTCAGGCTGGAGCCGATCGCAAGCACCAGATCCGCGCGATTGAGAAACTCGTAGTACATTTTCGGGCTGGACCGCGTCGATGCGCCAAGCGCAAGTGGATGGCTTTCGGCGATCGCGCTTTTGCCCGGATTGGTCGCCGCCACCGGCGCGGGGATCAATTCAGCCAGGGCTGCCAGCTGCTCGCCAGCTTCGGCGTAATGCACGCCCTGCCCCGCCCAGATCACCGGGTGCTTGGCCGCAAGCAGCAATCGCACCGCTTCCTTCACCGCCTCCGGATCGGGCGCGCTGCGCATCACCGGCACCGGCTTATAATCGATCGTGCCTTCGAAGCTCGCCTCGAACACCGGGTTCGGCACTTCGACCAGAACAGGACCCGGTTTGCCGCTGCGCATCGCCTGATAGGCCCGCCGCATCACATGCGGCAGGTCCTGCACAGATGCGGCCATCGCCGAATATTTGGTAACCGGCGCATAGACTTCGGCGGCACGGAATGTCGGCGCGATGTGCTGGCGTTCCGCGGAAAAGCCGGCCGGGATCACCAGCACCGGCACGTTCTCCGAATAGGCCTGCGCCACGCCGGCAAAGGCATTCTCGATGCCAGGGCCATGCTGGGCGGCGAAGACGCCGTTCTGCTTGCCGGCGCGGATGCGGGAGAAACCGTCTGCCATGCCGACGCCCATCCGTTCCTGCCGGCAAAGGATCGGCCGGATGTCGAGCTCGGCGCAGGCGTCAATCAGCGGATTGCGCGGATAACACGCGAGAAACTCGGTCCCTTCGCGCTTGAGGATTTCTGCGACGACGTCGGCGCCCTTCATTTGCGTTCTTTCGATCGAGAGATTGATAACAAGACGGTGGGAGCACCGGGGCGTGCATCACCAGCGCGCGATAGCGTTATTCCGCCGCGACCGGTGTGTCGATCCGTACCGTGCGCTCGACGGCCTCCGCGACTGACGCACCTTTCGGCAGTTCAACGCGCGCCGAGCGCACGCGGTAGCTTTCCGGTTTCATACCGGGCAGCAGCCTGCCCTCGGCATGATCGTTCAGTGCCTGCAGGAGCAGCTTGCGGATTTTCACGATTGCCGCATCGCTCGGAACGAGATGCTCCAGCGTGCGATCGGAGACCGGCCCCATGGATTCCTGGATCGCGCAATCCTGCGTACCGAGACCCTTCATCCCGGTAAAGGACTGCCTGCTCGCCTGCAATTCGCGGTCGATCAGGTAATCGTTGGCCCTGTTGCGGATGGCGTGATCGGTGCCGGGAATATTTTCGGTATGAATGCCCCGCCAACTCTTTTCCCGCGCCAGGTCCTCGTCGGTGAGCGGCCGCGAGGGATGAAAATTGATGCTGTAGAGCATGGTGTTTTCGTCATCGATCGGCGCCCAGACATGCGCGGCATGCGGTATTGACGAGATGATCTTGTGGAACGGCATCAGCATCACGTTCATGTTCCACATGACCGGTCCGTTCTCCGGCTCGCGGCCGGTGGCGACGACAAAACCGAAATCGGTCGGCATCACCTCATAGAGCGTCGCCACGATGCGCCGGCTGTGTTCGGCGTCGCCGCCATGCAGGAAGCTCAGATGCGTGGCATCGAAGCCGCCTTCCAGTCCCTGCAGCCAGTTGCACGCCTGGATGTGACGGGTGGCGAAGCGCTGCGCGGGTGGCACGGCGGTCCATTCCAGATCGGGGAATGGCGGCTTGAGCTCCGGCAGGGCCCATATAGGTCCAGATCACGTCCCCGCGCTCGACGCAGGGATAAGCTGTCGCCTTCATGTAGGATTTGACGCTCTGGTGCTGGACAACCGGAATCTGCGGGACGCAGGGCAGGTCGACGCAATTGCCGGCCACGTCGAATTTGATGCCGTGATAGACGCAGCGCAGCCCATTCTCTTCGTTGCGGCCGTAGAATAAGGAGGCGGTGCGGTGCGGACAGCGTTCGTCCAGGAGGCCCACGCGCCCCTGCGTGTCGCGGAAGAGGACGAGGTTTTCGCCCATCAGCCGGACGCGGATCGGGGGACTATCGGGTTTGGCGACCTGATGTGAAAACGCCGCCGGAATCCAGTAGCGGCGCATGAGCGCGCCCATGGCAGTGCCCGGCCCGACCCGGGTGAGGAGCTCGTTTTCTTCCCTGCTGAGCATGGCGCTGACTCTCCTGGTTTCCTTCACCGGTCTTGTTGTTGGCGCCCGTTGAATTCGGGGTCTTGTTGCCTTATTTTCGCGCGCCGGGGGCGGGATTGCAAACCGGCCAAAAGCGCGCAGGCGCAAAGCAAAAAAGGCCGCCCGGAGGCGGCCTTTCGGTGCATCAGGCCGTCCGCCGGACCCGTATCTATTCCATGCTTCCGGGAATCGGATTGAAACGTGCCATGTGCAGATCGATGGCCCTCGGAATGGTGACTGACGCGTGGAAGATCACGGCCGAGCAGAACACCTTGGCCGGGTTGGACGCGGAGATCACCGCTGAGCCCTGGTTAAGAACAGCCCCAGGAGAAATGCTGTCGTCCTCAGCATACAGCAGGCTGCCGTGCGTTGAGACGGTGTAAGTCCTGTTTTTCCCGATGTCGTAGTCCTTATTCGCTAGCTGCGTCCCCGTCACGCTACGGATAACGATCTTCACCCGCTCCGTCACGGTACTGAAATTGGTACAGTGGAACGCCGTCGCCCGACCTACGTCGACGGCCGATCCGCTATCGAGCACACCCGCAACCCGGTAGATCGGTTTCAGAGGATCGCCGACGGCTTTAGCCATTTCCTGCGTACCTGGCGCGGCGTTTTGCGGGACCATAGCCAGAGCCGCGCCCTCCGGGTACAGCGCGGAAACGTTGACCAGCATTGCGGAACAAACGATCTCCTCCGGCGCTGTCGACAAAATCGTCACCGAACCTTGGTTGATGGTTTCCCCCACGTCGAACGTATCGTCGATAGTGAGCACGTTTACTAAACTGGTTGCGACCGAGAATGTTCTCTTCGGTGCGATGTCACAGGTTTTCTGCGTCAGGACTCTGGCATCAAAATCACGGACAATGAACTTCAACTGTTCAGAAACCGCGCCGAAATTGGTGCACATAAAGACGGATGAAGTGTCAGCCAAGTTGTCGCGCAGGCCGGCAATGCGATAGGCCGGTTCAGCGGGTCTCCCACTGCCCTGGCCGTTGCGACATTCGCGCTCGCTTGCTTGTCTTGCTGCGCAATGATGAACGTGAACTTCATGGCCCCCTCCATCGCGTTTGTGACGTGACGTGGACGTTTTACCGCGTTTCGGGGAGCGGGCCAATGCGCCCCACGATGAAAGTGCACCGTATGCGCCTAAAACAAAAGGCCGCCCGGAGGCGGCCCTTTTATTTTCAATTCGCCGAAAGCAGACGACCTATTCCGCCGGAGTCGGTAAGGCAGCCTGTTCGGCCTGGGCGGCAGCTCTCGCCGCATCCTTTTCCCGCTCTTCCAGGATCAGGGCGTCGCGCTTGACCGCCACTTCGCGCAGCCGATTCATCATGGCGCCGGTACCGGCAGGAATCAGCCGGCCGACGATGACGTTTTCCTTCAGCCCGTCGAGGGTGTCGATCTTGCCGTTGACCGCGGCTTCGGTCAGCACCCGCGTGGTCTCCTGGAAGGAGGCCGCGGAGATGAACGAGCGCGTCTGCAGCGAGGCCTTGGTGATGCCGAGCAGCACGGGGTGTCCGGTCGCCGGCTTCTTGCCCGCTTCCTTGGCCGCCGCGTTGACCTCGTCGAGCTCCAGCTTGTCGACCTGATCGCCCGTGATCAGCTCGGTCTCGCCGGCATCGGTGATCTCCACCTTCTGCAGCATCTGACGAACAATCACCTCGATGTGCTTGTCGTTGATCAGCACGCCTTGCAGCCGGTAGACGTCCTGAATCTCGTTCACGAGATAGGCGGCAAGTTCCTCGACGCCCTTGATGGCCAGGATGTCGTGCGGCGCCGGATTGCCGTCGACGATGTATTCGCCCTTCTCGATGACATCGCCATCCTGCAGATGGATGTGCTTGCCCTTCGGGATCAGGTATTCGCGCGGCTCTTCGCCCTTGGTCGTGGGCTCGATGGTGAGGCGCCGCTTGTTCTTATAGTCCTTGCCGAAGCGGATGGTGCCGGCGATTTCGGCGATGATCGCCGCTTCCTTCGGCCGCCGCGCCTCGAACAGCTCCGCCACCCGCGGCAGACCGCCGGTGATGTCGCGCGTCTTGGCGCTCTCGGTCGGAATACGCGCGACGACGTCGCCCGCTTTGACCTTGCCGCCCGGATCGACCGAAAGGATCGCGTCCACCGCCAGGGTGTAACGAGCCTCGCCGCCGCGGGCGACCTTCATCACCTTGCCGTCCTTGCCCTTGACGACGATGGCCGGACGCAAATCGGCGCCGCGACCGGATGTGCGCCAGTCGATCACGACGCGCTTGGCAATGCCGGTCGACTTGTCGAGCGCTTCCGACATCGACTGACCTTCCACCAAGTCCTCGAAGGCGACGGTGCCTTCGGCCTCGGTGATGATCGGGCGGGTATACGGATCCCACTCGGCCATGCGCTGACCGCGCTTGACCTTGTCACCGTCGTCGACCCGCAGCCGCGCGCCATGCGGCAGGCGGTGCACCGCGCGCTCGGTGCCGTCGGCATCCAGCACCGCGATGGAAATGTTACGGCCCATCGCGACCAGATCGCCGTCGGTGTTGCGGGCGATGTTCTTGTTCTTGATCTTGATCGTGCCTTCAAAGTTCGACTCGATGAAGGACTGCTCATTGATCTGCGCCGCGCCGCCGATGTGGAAGGTGCGCATGGTGAGCTGGGTGCCCGGCTCTCCAATCGACTGGGCGGCGATCACGCCCACCGCCTCACCCATGTTGACCGGGGTGCCGCGGGCGAGATCGCGCCCGTAGCAGTGACCGCACACGCCATTGGTGTTCTCGCAGGTCAGCACCGAACGGATACGCAGCTCCTGCACGCCCGCCTGGTTGATCAGCTCGACCTGCGGCTCCTCGAGCAACGTGTTTTTCTTCACGATGATCTTGTTGCTTGCGGGGTCGCGCACGTCCTCGGCCGTCGTGCGGCCCAGGATGCGGCTGCCGAGCGAGGCAACCACCTGTCCCGAGTTGATGATGGCGCGCACTTTGATGCCGGCACTGGTGCCGCAGTCTTCGGTCGTGATGATGCAGTCCTGCGCCACGTCGACCAGACGCCGCGTCAGGTAGCCGGAGTTGGCCGTCTTCAGCGCGGTGTCGGCGAGGCCTTTGCGCGCGCCGTGCGTCGAGTTGAAGTACTCGAGAACCGAGAGCCCCTCCTTGAAGTTGGAGATGATCGGGGTCTCGATGATCTCGCCCGAAGGCTTGGCCATCAGGCCGCGCATGCCGGCGAGCTGACGCATCTGCGCAGGCGAGCCGCGCGCGCCGGAATGAGCCATCATGTAGATGGAGTTGACCTGAACCTCGCGGCCGTCCGGACCCTTTTTCACAGACGAAATTTCACGCATCATCTCGTCGGCGATCTGATCCGTGGATTTCGACCAGGCGTCGACCACCTTGTTATACTTTTCGCCCTGGGTGATCAGGCCGTCGTTGTACTGCTGCTCGAACTCCTTGGCGAGCTCGCGCGTCTGATCGACGATCTTCCATTTGCCGCCGGGCACCACCATGTCGTCCTTGCCGAAGGAAATGCCGGCCCTGAACGCGTGGTAGAATCCGAGCGCCATGATGCGGTCGCAGAAGATGACCGTGTCCTTCTGGCCGCAATGCCGGTAGACGGCATCGATCATGTTTGACACTTCGCGCTTGGTCATGAGCTTGTTGACGACGTCGAACGGCACCTTGGCGTTGCGCGGCAGCACCTGGCCGAGCAGCAGGCGGCCAGGCGTTGTGTCGTAGCGTTGCACCACCGGCTTGCCCTTGTCGTCGACATTGGTCCAGCGGTACTTGATTTTGCTGTGCAAGCTGACCGTGCGGGCATGCAACGCATGCTCGACCTCGGCCATATCGCCGAACGTCTTGCCTTCGCCCGGCTCGCCCTCGCGCATCAGCGAGAGATAGTAGAGGCCGAGCACGATGTCCTGCGACGGCACGATGATCGGCGAACCGTTGGCCGGGTGCAGGATGTTGTTGGTCGACATCATCAACACGCGCGCTTCCAGCTGCGCTTCCAGCGACAGCGGGACGTGCACGGCCATCTGGTCGCCGTCGAAGTCGGCGTTGAACGCGGCGCAGACCAGCGGATGCAGCTGGATCGCCTTGCCTTCGATCAGCACCGGCTCGAAAGCCTGGATGCCGAGGCGGTGCAAGGTCGGTGCGCGGTTAAGCAGCACTGGATGCTCACGAATGACCTCATCGAGAATATCCCAAACCTCGGGCTTCTCCTTCTCGACCAGCTTCTTCGCCTGCTTCACGGTGGTGGACAGGCCCTTGGCGTCAAGCCGCGAGTAGATGAACGGCTTGAACAGCTCGAGCGCCATCTTCTTCGGCAAACCGCACTGATGCAGCTTCAGCTCGGGGCCGACCACGATGACCGAACGACCGGAATAGTCGACGCGCTTGCCGAGCAGGTTCTGGCGGAACCGGCCCTGCTTGCCCTTGAGCATGTCGGCGAGCGACTTCAGCGGGCGTTTGTTTGCACCGGTAATCACGCGGCCGCGGCGGCCGTTATCGAACAGCGCATCCACCGCTTCCTGCAGCATGCGCTTTTCGTTGCGAATGATGATGTCCGGCGCGCGCAGCTCGATCAGCCGCTTCAGACGGTTGTTGCGGTTGATGACGCGGCGATACAGGTCGTTGAGGTCGGACGTGGCGAAGCGGCCGCCGTCGAGCGGTACGAGCGGCCGCAGGTCGGGCGGGATCACCGGCACCTGGGTGAGAATCATCCATTCCGGCTTGTTGCCGGACTGCAGGAAAGCTTCGATCAGCTTCAGGCGCTTGGCGAGCTTCTTCGGCTTCAGTTCGGTGGTGGCTTCCGAGATTTCCACCCGGATGTCGGCCGCCATCTTCTCCAGGTCGAGCGCCTTGAGCATCTCGCGGATGGCTTCCGCGCCAATCGCCGCGGTGAAGCTGTCGGATCCGAATTCCTCCTGCGCCCGCAGGTATTCATCCTCGGACAGCAGCTGGCGGTCCTTCAGCGGAGTGAGGCCCGGCTCAAGCACGACATAGTATTCGAAGTACAGAATCCGCTCGAGATCCTTCAGCGTCATGTCGAGCAACAGCCCGATGCGCGAAGGCAGCGACTTCAGGAACCAGATATGCGCAACCGGCGCCGCGAGCTCGATATGGCCCATGCGCTCGCGCCGCACGCGGCTGAGCGTGACCTCGACCGAGCATTTCTCGCAGATGATGCCTTTGTACTTCATGCGCTTGTATTTGCCGCACAAGCACTCGTAATCCTTGATCGGCCCGAAGATGCGCGCGCAGAACAGGCCGTCGCGCTCGGGCTTGAAGGTTCGATAGTTGATGGTCTCCGGCTTTTTGATCTCGCCGTATGACCAGGACAGAATCTTTTCCGGACTCGCGATGGAAATCCGGATCTGGTCGAAGACCTGAGCCGGGACCTGCGGACTGAAAAGATTCATGATCTCTTGATTCATCGCCATCTCCGCTTGCCGATAATTCGGCCGCTATCTCTATTCTCTGTTTCCGTCATGGCCGGGCTTACCCGGCCATGACGCTTAGTGGGCCCTGCCCTCCTGATCGGGATGCGCGGGACAGGCCCGCGCATGACGCTTTGACTACTCCGCCGCCTCCGCGGTACCGGCGCCACGCTCCAGCTTGGAGTTGTGGAGATCGACGTTGAGGCCGAGCGAACGCATTTCCTTGACCAGCACGTTGAACGACTCCGGGATGCCGGCTTCGAAGGTATCGTCGCCGCGCACGATCGCCTCGTAGACCTTGGTGCGGCCGGCGACGTCGTCCGACTTCACCGTCAGCATTTCCTGCAGGGTATAGGCGGCGCCATAAGCTTCGAGCGCCCACACCTCCATCTCGCCGAAACGCTGACCGCCGAACTGCGCCTTGCCGCCCAACGGTTGCTGGGTGACGAGCGAGTAAGGTCCGATCGAACGCGCGTGGATCTTGTCATCCACGAGATGGTGAAGCTTGAGCATATAGATGTAGCCCACCGTCACCTTGCGGTCGAAGGCATCGCCGGTGCGGCCGTCAAAGACGGTTGACTGGCCAGAGTGATCGAGGCCGGCGAGATCGAGCATGTGCTCGATGTCGGCTTCCTTGGCTCCGTCGAACACCGGGGTCGCGATCGGCACGCCATGCCGAAGATTGGTGCCGAGCTCGACCAGATCTCTTGTCGCCGAGCGACTTGATGGTCTCCTCGTCGCCATAGACCCTCTTCAGCATGTCCTTCAGCGGCTTGATCTCTTTCCTGCCGTTGTAGACGTCGACCGCATGGCCGATCTTCAGACCAAGACCGGCGCAGGCCCAGCCGAGATGGGTTTCCAGGATCTGACCGACGTTCATACGGCTGGGCACGCCGAGCGGATTGAGCACGACGTCGACCGGTGTGCCGTCCGCCAGGAACGGCATGTCTTCCGCCGGCACGATCCGTGACACCACGCCCTTGTTGCCGTGGCGGCCGGCCATCTTGTCGCCGGGCTGGATCTTGCGCTTCACCGCGACGAAGACCTTGACCATCTTCATCACGCCGGGCGGCAGTTCGTCACCGCGCTGCAGCTTCTCGACCTTGTCCAGGAAGCGCTGTTCCAGCCGCTTCTTGCTCTCGTCATACTGTTTGCGGATGGCTTCGATCTCGGCCATCAGCTTGTCGTTCGGCGAGGCAAACTGCCACCATTGCGACCGCGGATATTCTTCGAGCACCGCGCGGGTGATCTTGGAGTCCTTCTTGAAGCCCTTTGGGCCGGCAATGCCCTGGCGGCCTTCCAGCAGCTCGGCGAGGCGGCTGTAGACGTTGCGGTCCAGGATCGCCTGTTCGTCGTCGCGATCCTTGGCGAGGCGTTCGATCTCCTCGCGCTCGATCGCGAGCGCGCGCTCGTCCTTGTCGACGCCATGGCGGTTGAACACCCGCACTTCGACGACCGTGCCCTGCACTCCCGGCGGCACGCGCAACGAGGTGTCGCGCACGTCGGAAGCCTTTTCGCCGAAGATGGCGCGCAGGAGCTTTTCTTCCGGCGTCATCGGGCTTTCGCCCTTGGGCGTGATCTTGCCCACGAGGATGTCACCGGCGCGCACCTCCGCGCCGATATAGACGATACCGGCCTCGTCGAGGTTCTTCAGCGCCTCTTCCGAAACGTTCGGGATGTCGCGCGTGATTTCTTCCGGCCCGAGCTTGGTGTCTCGCGCCATCACTTCGAATTCCTCGATATGGATCGAAGTGAAGACGTCGTCCTTGACGATGCGCTCGGAGAGCAGGATCGAGTCCTCGAAGTTGTAGCCGTTCCAAGGCATGAAGGCGACCAGCACGTTGCGCCCGAGCGCCAGCTCGCCCAGATCGGTCGAAGGACCATCCGCGATGATGTCGCCCTTCTTCACCTGATCGCCCACCTTCACCAGCGGACGCTGGTTGATGCAGGTGTTCTGGTTGGAGCGCTGATACTTCATCAGCCGGTAGATATCGACGCCTGACTTCGACGGATCGGTTTCTTCCGTCGCGCGCACGACGATACGCGTCGCGTCGACCTGATCGATCACGCCGGTGCGGCGGGCCGCGATGGCGGCGCCGGAATCGCGCGCGACGATGCCTTCCATGCCGGTGCCGACGAACGGCGCCTCGGCACGAACAAGCGGCACCGCTTGGCGTTGCATGTTCGAGCCCATCAGCGCGCGGTTGGCGTCGTCGTTTTCCAGGAACGGAATGAGCGCCGCGGCGACCGAAACGAGCTGCTTCGGCGATACGTCCATGAACTCGACCTTGTCGCGCGGCACCATGTGCACGTCGCGATTGCCGCCGTCACGGCATACGATCAAATCCTCGGTGAAGCGGCCCCTGGCGTCGAGCGGCACATTGGCCTGCGCGACCGAATAGCGGCCTTCCTCCATCGCCGAGAGATAGACCACGTCGTCGGTGACGCGGCCGTCTTTCACCTTGCGATAAGGAGTTTCCACGAAGCCGTATTTGTTCACGCGCGCATAAGTCGCGAGCGAATTGATCAGGCCGATATTCGGCCCTTCCGGCGTTTCGATCGGGCAGATACGGCCGTAATGCGTCGGATGCACGTCGCGCACTTCGAAGCCGGCCCGCTCGCGGGTAAGACCGCCCGGCCCAAGCGCGGAGAGACGCCGCTTATGGGTGATCTCCGAGAGCGGATTGGTCTGATCCATGAACTGCGAGAGCTGAGACGAACCGAAGAACTCGCGCACGGCAGCAGCCGCGGGCTTGGCGTTGATGAGGTCCTGCGGCATTACGGTGTCGATATCGACCGACGACATGCGCTCCTTGATGGCGCGCTCCATGCGCAGCAGGCCGATGCGGTACTGATTTTCCATCAGCTCGCCCACCGAGCGCACCCGGCGGTTGCCGAGATGGTCGATGTCGTCGATCTCGCCCTTGCCGTCGCGCAGATCAACCAGCGTGCGGATGACCGCGATGATGTCTTCCTTGCGCAGGATGCGAACGGTGTCCTCGGCATCGAGGTCCAGCCGCATGTTCATCTTGACGCGGCCGACCGCAGACAGGTCGTAGCGCTCGCTGTCGAAGAACAGCGACTGGAACATGGCCTGCGCGGTATCGAGCGTCGGCGGCTCGCCCGGACGCATCACGCGATAGACGTCGAACAAAGCCTCCTCGCGCGAGGAATTCTTGTCGACCATCAGCGTGTTGCGGATATAGGCGCCGATATTGACGTGATCGATGTCGAGCACCGGCAGCTCTTTCAGCCCGGCCTCGTTGATCACCTTCAGCGTCTTCTCGGTAATCTCCTCGCCCGCCTCGGCATAGATCTCGCCGGTCTTGGGGTTTACCAGGTCTTCAGCGATGTAGTGCCCGACCAGCTCTTCGTCGGCCATGCGCAGCGCTTTGAGCCCCTTCTCGGAGAGCTGACGTGCATGCCGCACGGTGATTTTCTTGCCGGCTTCGACTACGACGCTTGCCGGTGTCGGCGTCGACCAGATCATTGATCGCCTTGTAGCCGCGCAGACGGTTGGCGTCGAACGGCACGCGCCAGCCTTCCTTCGCGCGCTTGTAGACGACGTGCTTGTAGAAGGTGCGAAGGATCGCCTCGGCGTCGAGGCCGAGCGCCTGCAACAGCGAGGTCACCGGAATCTTGCGGCGGCGGTCGATGCGCGCATGCACGATGTCCTTGGCGTCGAATTCGATGTCGAGCCAGGAGCCGCGATACGGGATGATGCGGGCGGCGAACAGCAGCTTGCCGGACGAATGCGTCTTGCCCTTGTCATGATCGAAGAACACGCCGGGCGAGCGGTGCATCTGCGAGACGATCACGCGCTCGGTGCCGTTGACGACGAAGGTGCCGTTCATCGTCATGAGCGGGATATCGCCCATGTAGACGTCCTGCTCCTTGATGTCCTTGACCGAACGCGCGCCGGTCTCTTCGTCGATATCGAACACGATCAGCCGCAGCGTCACCTTCAGCGGCGCGGCATAGGTCATGCCGCGCTGGCGGCATTCGTCGACGTCATATTTCGGCGGCTCGAATTCGTAGCGGACGAATTCCAGCATGGAGGAATTCGAAAAATCGGAGATCGGAAATACCGACCGGAACACGGCCTGCAATCCTTCGTCGGGACGGCCGCCGGCGGGCTCCTGCACAAGCAGAAACTGGTCGTAGGACGCCTTTTGAACCTCAATGAGGTTCGGCATCTCTGCGACTTCCTGAATTTTTCCGAAGAACTTCCGAACTCTCTTGCGACCGGTAAAAGTCTGCGCCATCGTGGCCTCTCGCTTCGCCATGCCGTCTCGGCAGGAACTGCCGGGACCCGGGGACCCTTGGACGGCGGAGCGGCTTCCGACGTCCGGGTAAAGCGCAACTTCGGAAAATCCGAATTGCGCGGCGCTTGTTACGCCATCACTCGAGTGGCCCGCCCGTCCGCGAAATCAACTTCAGCAATGCGGCGGATCACCCATTTGAACGTGGCGATCCCGAGGCGTTAGCCCCGAGATCACAACACTTTGAACCCTTACTTGAGCTCGACCTTGGCACCCGCCTTTTCGAGCTGGGCCTTGATCTTGGCAGCGTCGTCCTTGTTGACGCCTTCCTTGACGGGCTTCGGAGCGCCTTCGACCAGATCCTTGGCCTCTTTCAGGCCAAGACCGGTAATCGCGCGCACCTCCTTGATGACTTCGATCTTCTTGTCGCCGGCTGCAGCTAGCACGACGGTGAAGTCGGTCTTCTCTTCAGCCGGAGCAGCGGCAGCGCCGCCCGGAGCAGCCGCAACGGCAACAGCAGCCGCGGCGGTCACGCCCCACTTCTCTTCGAGCATCTTGGCGAGCTCGGCAGCCTCCATAACGGTGAGGCCCGACAGGTCTTCTACGATCTTGGACAAATCAGCCATTGGAACTCAGTCCTTTTAGGTTCGAACCATTCGAGATTGCGAAGGGCCTCACGCCGCTTCGCTCTTTGAGGCATAGGCCTGAACAACGCGCGCGACCTTGGCGGCCGGAGCGTTGATAACCTGGGCGATCTTGGTCGCCGGGGCCTGAACGAGCCCGACGATCTTCGCCCGCAGTTCATCCAGTGACGGCAGCGAGGCGAGCGCCTTGACGCCGTTTGAATCCAGGGCGGTCTTGCCCATCGATCCACCAAGGATGACGAACCGTTCGTTCGCCTTGGCGAAGTCGACGGCGACCTTCGGCGCAGCCACCGGATCGCCCGAGAAGGCGATCACTGTCGGTCCCTTCAGCAGGGAAGCGATGGAGGCAACGTCGGTACCCTCAAGAGCAATCTTGGCGAGGCGGTTCTTCGCGACTTTCACCGAGGCGCCGGCCAGCTTCATCTGCTTACGCAGAGTCTGCATCTGGGCCACGGTGAGACCGGAATAGTGAGCGACGACGACGACGTTCGTGGCCTTGAAGGCCTCGTTGAGCGTCGCGACCGCTGCCTTTTTTTCCGCTCGATCCACAGCAAGCTCTTTCCGGTTGGCGGTTCACGTGCACAGCACGAGCAACCGCCGGGTTGCACATGCCGTCCGCCTGTTTCTGACGAATCAGGGCAGGACGACGCTCACATGCCCTGCCCGGACGCGACTAACCGCGCCGGATTCCGTTCGAGGTTCGAACCGTATGGGCACGCACAAGGAGCACTCCTGGGGCGTTCCCGAATTCGGTCTCACCCGTCTGTGCAGGAAATTAAGCCTGAGAATTCAGGCACCTGCAGTCTCGGACAGGACGATGACCGGAGGCGAAAACCCCCGGTCTTTCCGGACCAGCATAGCCGGACCGGATCTCTCAAAGCTTCATCTCCTTCCGGCAAACGACCGGTCGTGTGAAGACCTCTCTATCGTGATGGCTCCCTATATAGGAGGAATTTTTCGCCGCGTCAGCCCCCAAATAGCGATGAAAGCTCAATTTTTACGCCGGGACCCTGAGAGGAGGAGATCGCCACCCGGTTGATGTAGTGACCCTTGGCCCCCGGCGGCTTGGCCTTCTGCACCGCATCAGCCAAAGCCTTAATATTTTCAACCAGTTGGTTCTCCTGGAAGGAAGCCTTGCCGACGCCGGCCTGGACGATGCCGGCCTTCTCGACGCGGAATTCCACCGAGCCGCCCTTGGCCCCCTTGACCGCATTGGTGATGTCCATGGTCACGGTGCCTACCTTCGGGTTGGGCATCATGCCCCGCGGTCCGAGCACCTTACCGAGCCGGCCCACCAGAGGCATCATGTCGGGCGTGGCGATGCAGCGGTCGAAATTGATCTCGCCGCCGTTGACCTTCTCCACCAGATCTTCGGCGCCGACGACATCGGCGCCGGCTGCGCGGGCTTCGTCTGCCTTGGCGCCGCGGGCGAACACGCCGACGCGCACCGTGCGGCCCGAGCCGTTCGGCAGGCTGACGACGCCGCGGACCATCTGGTCGGAGTGGCGCGGATCGACACCGAGATTCATCGCGACCTCGATCGTCTCGTCGAACTTCGCCGTGGCGCGCGCCTTGACGAGCTTCACCGCCTCAGCGAGAGGATAAAGCTTGGTGCGATCAATGCCTTCGCTGGCCTTCTTCAGTCGTTTTCCGAGCTTTGCCATGGTCCTTACTCCCTCACCTCAAGGCCCATGGAACGGGCGGAACCCTCGATCATGCGCATGGCCGCTTCGACCGTGCCGCAGTTCAGGTCTTTCATCTTCTTTTCCGCGATCTCGCGCACCTGCGCCTTGGTTACGGCGCCGGCCTTGTCGCGGCCCGGCGTCTTCGAGCCCGCCGTGAGACCCGCAGCCTTCTTCAGGAAGTGGGACACCGGCGGCGTCTTCATCTCGAAGGTGAAGGAACGGTCCGCGTAGATGGTGATGACAACGGGGGTCGGCGCGCCCTTTTCCATCTGCTGGGTCTGCGCGTTGAAGGCTTTGCAGAATTCCATGATGTTGAGGCCGCGCTGACCGAGCGCGGGACCGATGGGCGGCGAGGGATTAGCGGCCCCCGCCGGCACCTGTAGCTTGAGGTAACCGGTAACTTTCTTTGCCATAACTCACTCCTGTGCCGGCGCTTATGCCGGCGGTTGCAGGGTCCGTGGTGCGGATCTTGGCGGCTGGCAGCCGCCCTCACCTCCCACGTATTTCACTTCGTCTGTCATGGCCGGGCATGTCCCGGCCATCTCGCTTGGATAGAAACCGCAGTCCTTATTTGATCGAGATTGCCGGAACAAGTCCGGCAACGACGATCAGAGCTTCTCGACCTGGCCGAATTCCAGCTCAACCGGGGTGGCGCGGCCGAAGATGGACACCGCCACTTTCAGGCGCGAGCGCGCTTCGTCGACTTCCTCCACCACGCCGTTGAACGAGGCGAAGGGGCCGTCCGAGACGCGGACCTGCTCGCCGGTTTCGAAGGAAATCGACGGCTTCGGCCGCTCGATGCCCTCCTGCACCTGGTGCAGGATGCGCTGCGCTTCGGCCTCCGAGATCGCTTGCGGCTTGTTATCGGAACCGAGAAAGCCCGTGACCTTCGGCGTGTTCTTGATGAGGTGATAGGCCTCGTCGGTGAGGTCCATCTTCACCAGCACATAGCCCGGGAAGAACTTGCGCTCAGCGTCGACCTTGCGGCCGCGGCGCACTTCCACGACTTTTTCCTTCGGAACCATGATTTCGTCGAACAGGTCCGACAGCCCGCGCTGTTTTGCCTGTTCACGAATGGAATCCGCGACCTTGTTCTCGAAATTCGAGTAGGCGTGGACGATGTACCAGCGCTTAGCCATGGCGGAAATTCCGGAGACTCCTGTCAACTGGCGATACCCAGGATCAATGTGATGATGTTGCGGGCGAACAGATCCACCACCAGGAAGAAGACGGAAGCGACCGCCACCATCACGAATACCATGACGGTGGTGACGAGGGTTTCGCGCCGCGACGGCCAGGTGACCTTTTCGGTCTCCTCCCGCACTTCCTGCAAAAACTTGAATGGGCTGATCTTCGCCATAACCTGTTCTGTCGCTCTATTACCGCCTTTTCACGGCGCCGTATCCGGAGGGGGTGTCGGCGGCCAAGCCGCGCCTATGCTAGCAAAACTTGCGGCCGAGCCTGATCACCCTGGCAGGAGTGGAGGGACTCGAACCCCCAACCCCCGGTTTTGGAGACCGGTGCTCTACCAATTGAGCTACACTCCTCCAGAAGCGGAAGCGGCGGCCCAAAGGTCCGCCGCGGTCCTGTTCATGCATGAACACAGGCGCTAATGCAAGCCCCGGAAGCCAGGGCGTTTCCGCCTTCGGTCCCTGAAAACTACGGGGAAATTAGAAAGTAGGCGGCGAGCGCGGCCCCCACGCAGAGCGCGGCGCCGGCCAAGGCCGCCATGCCAAAGGCGCCGATCAGCGCCGGTCCGGTGGCGCTCATGACCGCGCCGACTAGGGCGGTGGTCACCAGCCCGCCGGTGCGGGCAATGGCGCTGTTGATCCCCGAGGCCGTGCCGACGTGACGCGCATCAACGACCGACAGCACGGCGGAGGTCAGCGGCGCGACCGCAACCGCCATGCCGAGCGCGATCACCGACATCGAAGGCAGGACCGAAAACCAATAGCTTTGGCCGGTCCCCATCCACAGCGCGAGAACACAGCCGGCCGCAACGACCACCGGCCCGACGGTCAGCGGCAGGCGCGGCCCAATCTTTGCCGCCAGCGCACCGGCGAGCGGTGAAAACACGCCGATGACAAGCGGCAGCGGCAGCAAGGCGGCGCCAGCCTCGGCGGCTGAATAGCCGCCGGCTTCGATCAGGACGTAAGGCACAAGGACAAAGAGCCCGCCCAACGCGCCGTAAAGCAGGAAGGTCAGGACCGACAGGCCAACGAAGGCCGGCGAGCCGAACAGCGCCACCGGCATCATCGCCTCGTCCCCGCGCCGGCGTTCCACGAAAACGAAGGCGGCCACCAACAACAAGCCCGCCACCGCCCCCAGCAAGGCGGCGATCGACCAGCCGCGAGCGGAGCCTTCCGTCAGCGCCCATGTGGTGACGCCGAGAGCCGCCGTGGCGAGGATGCTGCCCAGCACATCGAGCGGGCTTGATGGTTTTTCGTCATCGGCGCTGACGTACAAGTAGGCGAGCAGCATGGCGGCCGCGACCAGAGGAATATTGATCAGGAAAGTCGCGCGCCAGCTCCACACATCCGTGAGCCAGCCGCCGATCACCGGACCGACCGCGCCGCCGGCGGCGCCGGCCGCGGCCCAGATTCCCACCGCGCGCCCCTTCGCCGCGCCGGAAAAGCTGACGCCGAGGATCGCGAGACTGTTGGGCATCAACAGCGCGGCGCCGACACCTTGTAGGAATCGGGCGGCCAGAAGCCAGCCGAGACTCGGCGCCGCCGCGCAACCGATCGACGCAACACCGAACAGCGCCACACCAGCGATCAACAGCCGCCGCTTGCCGAAGCGGTCCCCGGCGGCGCCGCCGAAGAGCAGCAGCGCACTGAGCGGAAGCAGAAACGCGTTGACCACCCATTGCATGCCGGCGGCATCACCGTGAAGGCTGGCGCCGATCGCGGGCAGCGCCACGTTGACGACGGAGCCGTCGATGAAGGCGAGACTCGAAGCAAGGATAGTCGTGGTGATGACAAGCCACGGATGCGGCGTCTTCGTCTCTTGATCCCGGCACCAGGCGGAAGCGGCGTCACATGATGGATGGGCAACGCTCATGACCGCGCTCAATCCGGTTCGAACCGGCTGATCTCCAGCCCTGACCCGACCGGCAGCAA
This sequence comes from uncultured Alphaproteobacteria bacterium, assembly GCA_963802475.1. Taxonomy (GTDB): domain Bacteria; phylum Pseudomonadota; class Alphaproteobacteria; order Rhizobiales; family Xanthobacteraceae; genus CANKHA01. The sequence goes on along the minus strand of CAWDIZ010000001.1, from coordinate 18,334 downwards.
AACGCTTGCCAGGCCCGGTTTCGCGCGGACGGCCTTGCCGTAGCGCTTCACCTCCTCGCCGCCGGGATGCAGCATATTGTCAGCGACGATGATCGCACCGGGATTGAGCTTCGGGTAGAAGGCTTCGAGACTGGGCACGTAGCGATCCTTCCAGAGATCGAGCAGCACGAAATCAAGACTAAAAGGCAGCCCGCCGATCATCTGCACGGCATCACCGAGCTTAAAGTCGATATAGTCGGCAAGACCCGCCTTTGCCGCCATCTCGCGTGCATAAGTGGATTTATGATCTTGCAGTTCCATGGTGGTGACGCGTCCGCCGCTCGCGCGCGCCGCCTCCGCAAGCCAAATGCCGGAATAGCCGTAGGACGTGCCGAGCTCCAGAATGTTGGGCGCCGTCAGGCTGCGCGCGAGGATATTGATCAACCGGCCAGTTTGCGGGCCGACGGCAAGCAGGCGACGGTCGCGCGCGGTATGTCGATCTGCCGCCGGTATTAGCTCCCGATTGTTCTCCTGTTCGCGGATCAATTCGTGATAGGTATCAAGCACGGCTGCAACTTTGTCATCCATGTGACACCTCCGGAGCGATGAGAGTTGCGCGGCATTATTTGCTGCCGCCGTTTCGATTCAACCAACGCCTCACACTGGCAAAAATGCCTCACAGAAAGTTCATGTAACGCATGGAGCGCGTCACCTCGCTGTTAAGGCCGCTCCTTACGGTGCCGCCGGTATTCAGGACGGTCCTGGAATCGCAGAGAGAGGTGCACATGCGCAAGCAGATTATCAAACTGAGTCTTGTCGTCGCCATCGGCGCGACGGCGTTTGCCGTCGGAGACCAGGCGGCCGCCTCCGACGCCAATTCGAACGTGCAACTCGGCCCACGACCCTTCTTTCTGATCAACGACATGGACGAGGGTCCCTTGAAGAGCCGGTTGCAGCAGTGCACCAACCAAGACTATCGGCCGAGCGATTTCTCCATCGGCCATCGCGGCGCAGCGTTGCAATTCCCCGAGCATACGCGCGAATCCTACGTAGCAGCCGCGCGCATGGGCGCTGGCATCGTCGAGTGCGATGTCACCTTCACCAAGGATCTTGCGCTCGTCTGCCGGCACGCGCAGAACGATCTGCACACCACCACCGATATCCTGCTCACGCCCCTCGCCAGCAAATGCACGCGCCATTTCACGCCGGCCGTGCTGGGATCAAACGGCGAATTGATCACGCCGGCTAGTGCCGAGTGCCGCACGAGCGACATCACTTTGGCCGAGTTCAGGACGCTGACGGGCAAGATGGACGGCTTCAATCCGCGTGCCAGGACGCCGCAAGAATTCGTCGACGGCACCCCGAACTTCCGCACCGACCTCTATTCGGGCCCGACCAGCGGGCACCTGTTGACGCACCGCGAGAGCATCGAGCTGTTCAAGCAGCACGGCGTAAAGATGACGCCCGAGCTCAAGGCCCCGAGCGTGACCATGCCGTTCAACGGCTTCACACAGCAGGCCTATGCGCAGAAGATGATCGACGAATACAAGGCCGCAGGCGTGCGGCCGAGCGACGTCTTTCCGCAATCGTTCAACAAGAACGACGTGCTCTACTGGGTAGACAACGAAGCCGCCTTTGGACGCCAGGCCGTGTTCCTCGATGATGCGACCACCGTTGCCCAGCTGCCGAGCTTGACCGAGCTGCAGAGCTATCGGGCCCAGGGCATCCGCATCTGGGCGCCGCCGATCTTTGCGCTGCTCGCCCTGAACGCGCAGAACGAGATCGTCCCCTCACAAGCGGCGCGCAACGCCAAGATGGCGGGTCTCGAGCTCATCACCTGGACGCTCGAGCGGTCGGGAATCCTGGCAAACCTCACCCCCGACGAATTTTACCATCAGACGATCCAGCCGGCGATCACGCGCGAAGGCGACATGTACCGCTACCTCGACGTGCTGGCACAGCAAGTCGGCGTGCGCGGCATTTTCGCCGACTGGCCGGCCACGGTCGGCTATTACGCCAACTGCATGAACATGAAATAGCCCGCCGGCGCGCGTAACGATAATGCCTGGGGCCGGCTGACGCTGGCCCCAGTTTGCGTCAGGCTGGCTCCACGACCACGGCTGTCCCGTAAGCCAGCACCTCGGTGATCCCGGCCGCGACTTCATTCGCATCGTAGCGCATGGCGATGATGGCATTGGCACCAATATCGGTCCCATGCTGAGCCATGAGTTCGTAGGCGTCGGACCGCGCGCGCTCACACAAAGTGGTATAGAGAGTGATATTGCCGCCGAACAACGCCTGGATCATCGCCCCAATATTGCCGACGATGCTGCGCGAGCGCACCGTGATGCCGCGCACCACCCCGAGATGACGGACCACCCGGTAGCCCGCGACGTCATTGGTGGTCACGATCAGCATCAGATTTCCGGCTTGGCCAAGCTAACCTAGCTCATTCTTTTCGCTGGATCACCCCGTCGAAACGGTCGGAGGTGTGGATCTGGTAGCGTTGCGGGGCGGAATCGGTGCGTCCGCTGCTGTCCGAACTGGCGTCGGCATAGGCGCCCACCTGCAGGATTTCCAGGTCCTCGTCCCCCACATTCTCGAACCAATAACGCGCATAGCGCGGCGTGATGGTGCCTTCATGCGGGCCGAATTCGCCGATCAGCACGTCATCCGGTCCGTAGAAGCGCACACGTCCCTTCAGCACCATCCAGAAGCTGGCGGCGTTGGTGTGGTAATGCAGGTTATTCTCGCCGCCGTTCTTTTTCACGATCTGCACGACGCCGCGGATGATATCGGACTTGCCGAGATTGACCCGGCCCTTCGCGCTGTTGACGCCGCTCGGCTTCTCATAATGAAAGCTCTTCACGGTGGCTTCGGCCGCCAGATGACGCTTGAGCAATTCCTCATCCGGCGCCGCGATCTCGGTGGTGGTCATATTTGCTTCCTCCTTTGTTGAATTCAGCGGCCGCCAAGCGCTTCACGCGCACTCTCGATAACGTTTGGGGGCGACGCGAAGGCCTTGGCCAGCGTCGCCGTCATCTCTTCGCCGAAGACAGGATCGAGACCCATATTCCTGCGCTTGATTTCGGCAACAAAATCCGGATCCGTGACGGTTGCCTTGAAAGCGTCGCGGATTTCCTTCACGCGCGCGGCGGGGTATTGGGCGGCATCAGCACCGGCCGATCCAGGCCCTGCGACACCGTCATCAATTCCAGGACTTGGCGCGTCGCGTCGTCCTTGGCGAATTCCAGCACCGTCGGAGTATCCGGAAAATCCGGATGCCGCTGCATGGAGATCACGATCGGCGCGACGATCTTCTTTTCGGTCAGCCATTCCGGCCGCATGGCCTTGATCGTTGACATCTGACCGCCGCAACGGCCGTCCACTTCGCCGCGCTCCATGGCGAGATAAATCGACGTGCCGTCCTTATAGCCGGCGATCACCTTGATCTTGGCGCCGAACAGTTTGTTGAGCAGCGCGGGATAGGCGTCCATCTGCGAGCCCGGACGCCGGAACTGCCGACCGTCGCGGTCTTCTCCAGCATATCCTGCCAGGTCTTCACCGGCGACGTCGCCCACATCAGGCAGACGCCGGGCGCACGGTCGAAGGCGCCGATCCAGTTGAACTTCATCGTCTCGTAGCGCACGCCCTGGCTTGCCCCACAGCGGCGAGAGCGGAATGGTCGAATGCACGATGCCGATCGTGGTGCCGTCCTGCGGCGCCTGGGTATAGAGATAATTGGTGGCATTGAGACCGCCGGCGCCCGGCATGCTCTGCACGAGAAAGCTCGGATGGCCGGCGATATGCTTGCCCATGTGATCGGCAAGCGTGCGCGCATATTCCATATAGCCGCCGGCGACACCGGCGCTGATGATGATGCGGATCTGCTTGTCTTTATAGAAGGGCGTGGCGTCCTGCGCCTGCAAGCGCCGACGGCGACGTCGCGGCCAGCAAGGCGCCGAGCAGAAGTCCCAAGCGAAGCCGCATTCAGCGCCTCCCTATCCGATTTTGGAGGCATCTTAGGCGCAGGTCGGGAGCTAAGGAAACCGCAGATTATGTTTTGATTTGCACACGCGCGTGAACGGCTTTGTTCAAGGCCGGCGCGGAACTGGAGCGGGTGAAGGGAATCGAACCCTCGTATTCAGCTTGGAAGGCTAATGCCAAGCCATAAACTCCGCTAAAGTCCGTATTTCTCGCGCTCAGAAAGCCCCGCTGATTGCCTCGTTCGAGTTGGCCGCTGCGATCGATCCATCCGAATTGATGCTGCAGCTTGTTACGCAGTAAGCCAAGCGCTTTGCCGCCGTTCCTGCGACGCTTCATTGATGGCGCTGCAAACGTGAGGCCGTACTATGGTTGCCTACTCTGCCACTCAGCGATGCCGATCGACCGTCATGACAAGACCCGCCGCGAGAAGGCCGATCATCGCAACCACCGCATAGGCTTCCCACTCAGTACCTACAAAATTGCGCGCATCTATCACCGCGCGGCAACGAGTAAACGAAGGCCGCTACAGCCATTACAACAAAAACCAGGCCGATAATTACGCTCATTAACACCCGCGTTTTTAGGGACACAATAAAACACTAGCGGATCGTTTGAACGCGACTAATGGTCGCTTAGCGCTTGGCCGCGTCGATTAGGCTAGCGCCGGTTGCTATCGTGGTGAGGCAATGAAACCACGAAAAGGTCCTGATTGGCCTACCATCATTGCCATTGGCGTGCTGGCAGGATTTTTTCTTTTGGGTCTGTTGACTGGTTATCTCAACACCAGATCCATCGAGTAGTGCGGCATTCCCACAGGCGGGCACGATGGATTTATTATTGGAAGGTATTTTGGTTTTATCGGCAGCCGGTGCGGTGCTTTGGTTCTGCATGCCGAAGAAGGACGGGACGCCATCTGTTAGTGCGGCGATAGCGCCGTACATCACCGTTGCAATAACTTTGGGTTCGGTGTCGGTTTGGGGGCGATGTTCTTGGGCTTGATGAGGTTGGTCTCTAACGCATAGGCGCGATCGGTTTACGGATGTGCCGACCAAGGTCTGCTTCTCAGAGCAGAAAGTCATGGCCTATTTAGACATAAACGTTTTGTTGGTTGGCGGATTGGGATTGGCTCTTCTTGCCATTGGCTCTGGCATGGTGGCGTGGGAAGTTGCGGCCTTGAAATCAGGCCGGACCGTCTTCCGACACTGGTACACAATGCGAATGTATTGGGTGACATATTTCTGCGCTTTTGTGCTGGGAGCCACGATGATGCTCAGGGCAGTAATTTGGATGTTTTAAGCACTGCGCGCCACGAAGTAACTCGATCCTGAAGGGTTACACCATGCCTGTCATCGAGAGCACTCAGAACCGTCTCGTGTTAAAATCAGGATCCAGTACGCTGACGCTGGATAAACAAAACGGGCGCGCTATTTTTCAGCGTAAGGTGGTGATCTGGCGGCTTAAGCCTTCGAAGCCTCACTATCCGACATTTCGGACATGAACACTGACAGGTCTGTAGATCGGGCGTCCGGCGTCGAAATCTGGCACACGATGTTGGTCTTCCGCACCGGAGAGGCATGGGCATTTCCGGCTGCGGACAAGCAGGAAGCGGAAGCTAACGTCACAGCGGTCCGGCAATTCGCTAATGTCTTCATCGAATCTGTGGTCCATTTTCTGGCGGCGGGGCGCGACCAACCCACTAGCCCCGAGTTCGGCCAGCTATGTCACTGGCCAGTCGATAGTCTGCGGTCGTTGCCACTGGCGATATTGTCGCGGTTTCAGTTTCAGCCAACGGCGGCGCAAGCGGCCAGCTGACGCATGTGCGGTTGTTCTACGACGTTGATTCTCGGAAACGGCGTCGGCCAGGTCCTGCCGTTGATATCGATTATCAAATCGCCGGCACTAAGCCTGTCGTTTTCGCTGTTCGTCATGCTCTCATCGACAGGGAAGATTGGAGCGGGTGAAGGGAATCGAACCCTCGTATTCAGCTTGGAAGGCTGCTGCTCTACCATTGAGCTACACCCGCATCAGGTCTCGGCAACCGGACGCCGTCTGCTATCAGGGCCCGATCGCCAAAAACCTGGAGAGACATGGTGGATGGGGTTGGATTTGAACCAACGTAGGCTAAGCCAACGGATTTACAGTCCGTCCCCTTTAACCACTCGGGCACCCATCCGAACCAGGGAAATCTACGCGCGTTTTCCGGCGCAATGCAGCTGAAAACGCGCCGCCAAGGCCACGACCCGCTTAGCGGGGTTATGGTGTCCGACCCTTTTAAAGTCAATGGGAAACCGGCCTAATAGGCCCGGCACAAATTGCCAAGCTCCGCCCCGGCGTGACAAGAACCCGCGATGGGCAAAGGCGAATGGGATCGGCGCCCCCAAAAATCCTCCGGCGCCGGGGCAAATGCGGAACGGCGCGGTCGCCGCTTGCCCCCGCGCGGCAAATTTCATGGCAGTTCGCCGGATGGACCGGCGATCCTCTATGGCATCCACACGGTAAAAGCGGCGCTGGAAAATCCTGCAAGGCGCATCCGCCGCCTGCTGACGACCGAAAATGCGCTGCGCCGACTGCGGGAAGACGGCGCGCCGATTCCGCTCGAGCCGGAAATGGTGCGGCCCGACGCGCTGGCCGCCCGGCTCGGCCCAGAAGCGGTGCATCAGGGCGTATTGGCGGAAGCCGATCCCCTGCCCTCGCCCGAGATCGAAGACATACCGGCGGGCGGCATCGTGCTGGTGCTCGACCAGATTACCGATCCGCATAATGTCGGGGCGATTTTCCGTTCCGCCGCCGCGTTCGCGGTTTCGGCCATTGTCACCACCGCGCGCCATTCACCGGAAGCAACCGGGGTGCTGGCCAAATCGGCCTCCGGCGCGCTCGAACTGGTGCCGCTGGTGACGGTACAAAATCTGTCGCGCGGCCTCGCGGCACTTAAAGAGCGCCGCTTCCTGTTGGTCGGCCTCGATTCCAGCGGCGACAGCGACCTGGCGGCGACCTCCTTGCGCGCGCCGCTTGCGCTCGTGCTCGGCGCCGAAGGCAAAGGTCTGCGCCAGCTTACCCGCGAGACCTGCGATCAGGTCGCGCGGCTCGACCTGCCGGGTGCGATCAAGAGCCTGAATGTGTCGAATGCCGCGGCGCTCGCGCTTTATATTGCCACCACGCGACTGAAATAGAACATCGCAATGTACTTCGGGGTCGGTAGAGGCGGATATCCATCCGCCCTGGACCATAGATGCGAACTTCCGCGCGGGCATGGACGATCTGCACCGGCTTCGTCGTGCCGTGCTTTTTCCTCGCGGCATCAGCCGCCGTGCTGAAAACGACGATCGCTAACACGACTAAGACGATTTTCATAGCGGCAACCTTTTTCGCCGTATCCGGCTTTGCTTCGCGCCGGTTCAGCCCGGAAGCGAAGTTGCTGAGCAGGCCGCGACGCCATATGACCAATGCCACAAACACTGCTGCAGCACCCCCCAGCATCGTCCCCCACAAGGTCGTGCGCCAGTCATTCCACCAGCGTTCCCTCTCCCACGCCATCACCTTAGCCGTGGTCGGCCACACGCTGGTTTCATCCGGATCGTCCGCGAAACGAGGCAACAGCGGCTCGTAAGTCGCCTGATCAGCGGAATCGTCCATCATCGCCTTTTCCGTGTATTCCGCCCACTGTGCGCGCACCGTCCGATCTTCAAGCAGCGGCGCGTACAACATCACCGGCTTCGGAGTCGATGGCTGCTCCTGCTGCACGGCGACAACCGGCGCCGGTTTGACTTTGCCTCGCGGTCGCTCGCCTTTTACGCTGAGGCTCGCCTTCTTCACGCGCCTCACTGTCACTTCCTCAGCGCGATGCCGGGCACGCACAGGACCGGCCACGCTGCGCGACGGAGAATAGGTCGGCTGCGGCGCGACAACCGCGGGCCCGTCATACTTCGGACCCTGGTTGACGATATAGTCGCCCTGATAGGCACAGGGGGCGGGGCGGACGCCGGTTATGAAAGCAAGCAGACCGGGCCGGTAAGCTCCGCAGGCTACCGCCGGATTTGCGATCGCCGGCGAAGGGGCGAGCCACGTGGCGGCGGCGACGGCGCCTCCGGCCAGGCAGTGCGATAGAAATTTCTTCATCGTTCTTCCCGCAAAAATTCGTCAATACGAGCCGCTTACACCGGCGCCACATCGATTGGCGCGCCCCGGCAAAGCGGCGTGGCTGTAGAGACGTTGCCGTTCTCTGTTTGATAGGCCAGAAATTTAAATGAGAGCCACTCACCGCGCAGGTGGATTCGCCGGGTAACATTAACTAGTCATCAGCCATGACGCCGCCGCTAGGATTAACGCGCGACGTGGTTAGCGCCCCTGCCCCGCAAAGCGGCGACCAGCGCCGCGACATCCGCGCGTTTCTCGAACTCCGCGTGGATGTTGCAGGCCGTGACGCGCATGTAGTTGCGGATGGCTTGGTAATCGTGCCCGCGCAATTGTTCATGGATCGGCATCAGCGCGAAATAGCTCTCGGCAAAAGGCTCCGGCACGTCCTTGGCGAATTTCACGGCATGGATGCCGATCAGATCAAGCCGGCGCGCGAGCTCGCGCCGGGCCTCCAGCCATTCCGCCTTCGCCAGCTGAGCCGGAAACGGATAGCGGTCGAATATCGACAACACGAGAGAGGTCAGGGCGTCGAGAACGGCGCGGCGGTCATCACCCGCGTGCGCGACGCAAAATGCCTTCCATTATTTCCGCGACCATGGCGAGGCCGAGCGGAAAGGCACGCCAGCGCGACTGCTCCACCGCATGCTGGAAGCCGATCTCGGCAAATAACACTTTCGCATAATGTCCGGCGCGGGCGCGGGAATATTCGTAGATGCCCTTCTGCGCCAGGAAGGCCGCTTGCGCATCGATGAAATCCGCGAGATCGCCCAATGTACTGAGCGGCGGCCGGCGGCGAAACATCTCCCAAAAACGCATTACCAATTCCCGCGGCCATCGGCTTGGACCAGTTCCGAGATTATGAGTTACGGTCACGGCAAAAATGGAACCTTCGCCCAAAGTCTTATAAGGCCCTGTTCACAACCAGTGCTAGCTTTTCGTTGCCCCAATCCGGCCAAGAAGAATCGGAGGTGGGCGGCGCAGGGCGACTCGTCGATGCGCTGGTCGTCCCTTCGCTGAATCATTGCAACCCGCGTGAGCGGGGATGTCTGGAGGAGGACGCGACCAATGGCTGAACCCGACTCAAGCTAATACCGATGCACACTGGAGAGGACCACCCGATTAATGTTCATACATCTCGGCGTCTGGTTCTTCTTCGGCTACGTCATCCACATGTTCGTGGTCCCGCTTAACAAGATTATCATCCCGGTGCTCGGCTTCCCGCTCGGCTTCTACATGGCCGCGCAAGGGTCGCTGATCGTGTTCGTGGTCATGCTGTTCCTCTTCGCCAGGCAGCAGGACAGGATCGACCGCGAATTCGGCATGGCAGAAGACGATTAAGGGGGACAGATATCATGACAACCCAGACAACTACCAGCGCAGAGGCCTTTTATAAGCAGCTTGGGCGGATGTACGGCACCTACACGGGTGGCTTCCTCGCCTTCATTGTTGTCCTTGCCCTTCTCGAGCAGGTTGGAGTGCCGAACAAAATCCTCGGCTACCTCTTCGTGGGCTTCACGATCGTGGTTTATGCCGTCATCGGCGTGATGACGCGCACCGCGCAAGTTTCCGAATATTACGTGGCCGGGCGTCGTGTTCCCGCCTTCTACAACGGCATGGCCACCGGCGCCGACTGGATGTCGGCGGCCTCCTTCGTCGGCATGGCGGGCACGTTGTTCCTGCTCGGCTATGACGGAATTGCCTGGGTGCTCGGCTGGACCGGCGGTTTCGTGCTGGTTTCGATCCTGATCGGACCGTATCTGCGGAAATTTGGCGCTTACACGGTGCCGGACTTCCTGGCGTTCCGCTTCGGCGGCAACTTCGCGCGCTTCCTCGGCGTGATCGTGCTCGTCTGTTGCTCCTTCACTTATGTGACGGCGCAGGTTTACGGCACCGGGCTCATTGCCTCACGCTTCCTCGGCATGTCATTCGAGATCGCGGTATTCGCCGGCCTTGCCGGCATTCTGCTGTGCTCGATGCTGGGCGGCATGCGGGCGGTGACCTGGACGCAGATCGCGCAATACATCGTGCTGATCGTTGCCTATCTGACCCCGATCATAATCCTGTCGACGATGCACTACGGCATACCCATTCCCGAACTCACCTACGGACGGGCGATCGCGGAAATCGGAGCGCGCGAAGCCCAGTTGGTGCAGCAAAATCTCGCGACCCTTTGCACCGCAGCCAGCTGCCCGGCGGGTGCGCTGAAGCCGCACATTGAGCCCTTCATCAACTACAGCCCGTTGAACTTCTTCGGCATCATCTTCTGCATGATGGTCGGCACGGCTTCGCTGCCGCACATCCTGATGCGCTATTTCACCACCCCCTCGGTGCGTGAAGCGCGCCAGTCGGTGGCGTGGTCGCTGCTCTTCATCTTCCTGCTGTACTTCTCGGCGCCGGCCTATGCGGCGTTCTCGAAGCTGGAGGTCTACACCAACATCATCGGCCGGGACGTTTCGGCTATTCGGCCGTGGCTGTTCACCTGGGGCGAACTCGGCCTGATCCAGATCTGCGGCAAGAATGCCGCCAGTCTGGACGCCGCCATCGCTGCTTGTAAGGCGATTGCCGGTCATCCTGGTGTGGTGAGGCTGCAGGACTTCGTGATCAACACGGACGTGATCGTGCTCTCCACCCCGGAGATCGCGGGACTTCCCTATGTGATCTCGGGCCTGGTGGCGGCCGGAGGCCTTGCGGCGGCGCTCTCTACCGCCGACGGGCTCCTGCTCGCCATCGCCAACGCGCTCAGCCACGATGTCTACTACAAGATGCTCGACCCTAAGGCGCCGACGGTTCGTCGGCTCACGGTAGCCCGCGTGCTATTGTTTATGGTGGCGGTGATCGCGGCCTATCTGGCCTCGACCAAACCGGCAGATATCCTGGCCATGGTGGGCTGGGCGTTCTCGCTGGCAATGGCCGGCAACTTCCCCGCCCTGGTCATGGGTATCTGGTGGAAGCGCGCAACGACGACAGGCGCTATCTGCGGCATCATTGCCGGGTTCGGTCTGTGCCTGTTTTATCTGGTGGTGAGCCGCTACTTCCCTGGCTTCGGCGTGAAATACGCAGGGATGACCTCGTTGCTCAATCCGGTGACCGGCAAGCCGGTGATCGCGGACCTCGCAGCGGCCATGGCGGCGCCCAATGCCATGGAATCCTTCCCAACGCTGGCGCATCCGCTCGCCAACAAAGTCGGCTGGTTCAACCTCAACAACATCAACTGCGGCCTGCTCGGGATGCCGCTCGGCTTCCTGGTCATCTATGTCGTCAGTCTGATGGGCAAGGAGCCGTCGGCGCAGATGCAGGCCTATGTGGACGAGATCCGCAAGCCGCGAGGCCGAACCGTGCTGGAAGAAAAGACCTAGTCCCGTCTTCCTCCTGAATTTTGGCGGGGTCCTTCGGACCCCGCTTTTTTTCTGTGCGCATGCTCTCCCCATAAAGCGTGCTAGGATTCGTGCCGCATGAACGCCGCATCACTCGCAACCTATTGGTACTACCACCTGCCGAATTTCCTTCTGGCGGCGCTGATGTATACGCTGCTGGGCCGCGCGCTGCTTGGCCTGATCGTCGAGCCCGATTCGACAAATTACATCTGGCGGTTTTTCTGCCGCATCACCGATCCGGTGGTCGCGGCGGTCGCGCTGGTCACTCCCAAGGCGGCCGCGCCCGTGGTCATCTGGCTGTTCGGCGTAGTCTGGCTGTTCTGGCTGCGCGTCGGCTTCCTGATCCTCATCACGATGTACGGCCTAGCCCCCAGGGTGAATTGAGACACGCATGGACCGCAACTTCTATTACATCGGGATCGCCTTCTTCGGGATGGTCAACGGCCTGTTCAATCAGGCCCTAGTGCCTTTCGCCTACCTTTTCGCCAAGGTTCTGGCCCCCGCCCTGCTGTTCGGCTCGGAACCGCTCACCCTGCTTTTCGCCTCGCTGATGGCCTCGACCGCCACGATCATCGTCGGCGGCATTCCCGCGGCGATCTATGAGCACGTTATCGGCGTCAAGGATTCGACCGACACTTCGCTTTGGATATGGCTGGCCGGGACCGCGCTGCTGACGCTGTCGGCGGCCGGAAATTTTCTGGCAATCGGCCTTTAGCCCCGAACGTTTTTGCCGTTTTCGGGTTATGATCCGGGCGACTTCCCGCCGCGGTGAGGCGCGTCGTTGTCATGGAAGAGATGCGGCGTATTGCATTCGAATCGGTGGCCCGAGCCTGCGGTTTCGGCTCGCTCGGCATTTTCTGCTTCATGGTAGGTTTGTCGTTCGAGCCGGTGATCGCCTTCCAGTCCGGCGGCACGCTCACACTCCTGATGGCGCTGGTGCTGGTGTTCAAGGCCTATGAGGCCCGCACCAAGGACCATCGGCGCACCGAAATGTGGCTTTATCTCTCCGAAGAATCGCGGCCGCCCCAAGGCCTATGCCCAGTGGGCGAGCGCCACGGTCCTGCGCGAAACCTATTTGCAATTCGCGCAATGGACAGCCGGCGTTGCCATCGGCATGTGGGTGCTCGCGCTGCTGTTTTCGCTGGCAGGCCGTTAATCTTTCAACCGCCTGGCCAGGCGGCAGGCTTTTCCCCAGCGCAACGCGCTGGTAGCTCTGGCGGAGCGCCATCTGGTGAAGTAGGAACTGTTTCGCCACAAGGCGGCGTGGCGTGCGCCTCAGCCTTTCAGGCCGGCTTAGCTCAGTTGGTAGAGCACCTGATTTGTAATCAGGGGGTCGGGGGTTCGAGTCCCTCAGCCGGCACCAGAAAATCAAGGGTTTCTTGCATTTCGTCTTCCCAGATTTTGGCCTTGGGAAGACCCTGGGAAGATAGAGAATGAGTAAGCGTAAGAGTTCCCCCGGCTGGCACTGGCCCCTCGCCTTCCCGATCAAGCTTCGTCACGGACACATTATAGAGACGATGGACCAGGCTTGCTGTTCTGATGACGCAGCTGCCGAAGGCGCGGCAGCTCAAACCGATCTGGCAGCATACCGCCGCGCTGTTGCATCTCGCATCTCACCCCGCGCTACTGAATGGAAGCGCACGAGAGCGGCAAGCCCGAGGATCTGGAACACGCGACGGCGCAGCCTCGCCGCGCGCTGGATGCTGAAGGCTGGGCGTGATTGGTTGCTGGGGTTACTTCCCAACCTCGATTTCATCGCCACGAGAGGGGAAGGGAGCGGTGCTTGTCGGGGCTACTATCGGCACAATCGCCCGCTCCAGCGCGGCGAAGACCGTTGAGAAGCCAACGCCGATCCGCGCTACTCTTCAAGTCGTCGTGGCTCTGAGAGGGCTGCCTGTTTGCCCTGTAGGCCCACTCTGCCTGCATTCCTTCGCCCGTTGCGCTGGCTGCCCCGCGAATGCCGGAGGCCATCAGCTGTAATAATGTGCCGCTTGAGGGGCACGCGCCATAGGCTGGGTCTTGCCGGGCTGTTGGATCGTGACGCCGCTGATGTACGGCCATGGGTACCAGATCTCGCCGCATCGGCGAGGCAATTACAGCGAAGATTATCGCCAGCCCGATTGCGCCGATCATATGGGGAGAAACATGCGAGTTCGCCTGAACACCACTGACCTAAGAGAGCAGGTAGCCCAGAGGAGGAAGCGCAACGAGCGCGAGGTCGACGACGCCGGCGATGAGCAGGCCGGAGGTTACGGAAGAACCTGCGGTCCGTGATGCGCCCAGCAAACTGCGGCCAGACCATACGGGCGACGCCGCCGATGAATATCGTCGTCGCGCAAGAGACCGGTCGGCCGGTTCCGGAAAACTGATGCTGGACTACGACCGTGCCGCTGATGTCGGGAAGTGCGAGTGGGGGGGGGAGGGAAGGAGGAAGGTTCAGTGAGGGCCGCAGGGGGGGATGGGGTGCGGAATGGATTGGTGGGAGTGGGAGGGGTGGGGGGGAGACCGGATCTTCCGAACCACGCCACCTGATTTTTGTGGAAGAAAAACCGCGACAACGTTGTCGAAGCGATTTATGGCGTGCGCAACGCGGAAATAAAAGAAAAAAAAAAAAAAATTAAAAAGAAAAAGAATCGTCACAAATCTATCCATCTTTAGCTTGTCCGCGGCCGGATAATCCAACGTCATAAGGGGGTGATGCCATCGCTGCCGTGGCAGGCCAGATTGCTTTTTCGGTAGAAAATAGGTCGCCCCGGAAACCAGACACAGTATTTAACTGAGGCGTCTCGCGCCGATAGGCAGACCGGCTCGTCTTCCGTTTCACGTAATTTTCATTGCCCCCTTTGCTGCGGGTGTGGCGTTCAGTGTTTGCCAAGCTCTGCCATCGGGAGACCTGTTCCGAAGTGGCTCGTCTTGGATGCCGTGTTTCGGTAATCGAGTCCGGGGGGACGAGCAACTGCCTTGCGGGCCGCGCTGGCGCTTGTACATGCAAGCAGAACTATCACGAGAAATGTTTTTGGCAGCAGACCTGTTAAAGCTTCGGCATAGCGTTTGATCGACAGCGCCGGGTGTGCGGTTGTCCACGGGCTCACACCCCCGTTGTTTACGGGGGGGGGAGGAAGTAAGAGAGGGGAGAGGAGGGGGGGGGGGGGAGGGGAAGGGGAGGGGTTTTTGGAGAGGGGGGGGGGTGGGGGGGAGGAGAGGGGGTGGATGGAGGGGGGGGGGGGGGGGGGGCGTAGTTGGCGCGCGGTGGCGTCGTGTGGCGGGCATTGTATGACGCGGGGCCGTATAGCGGTCCCGGCTTTGGCTGTTGCGGATGTTTTGCTTGTTGTGGACTTGGCAGCTCACGGGGGCGATAATTGGCCCCGTCGATCTTCCCGTAATTTTCCCAATTTCCGCCTGCAGAGAAAATCCCCGCGTTTTGCTGGGGTTTCATGGTTAGTTCCTCTGATAATGGAACAGGGGTTAGGCGGTATTGAGCCTTCGGACGTTGCCGAGCCGGCTAGCGAAGCTGGAGCGAGGCCCAAGCCCTAGCCGCTGCTAGGGCCCCCTCTGATATTTCCCACTGAGAGAAGCCCTGCACTCGCGCCGGCTTCATGGTCAGGTTCAACTCAAACATCTTGGCCCTGACATCTTCCTCGGTGCGGCATAGGAATTCGGCGGTCTCCGCAATGCTGGCACCGTGGTCGAGGGACGCCCTCAGATCGGTGACGCAATCTTCCGTCCAGGGCAGACCGTTATTCGGCGGCGGGCCTTCATATTTGTTCCAACTGGCCGGATCGTGTTCTTCAGATCCTCGAAGCTGCGCGGTCCATAGCCGCATTCGTGCCCCGCCGCCTCGGCCAAGTCGCGCATGTCAACTAGGGCGTGTACTCATAAATCCAGAACGCTCACAGACTTGGCGATGTCCGCGCTACCCTCAGAAGCGGACATACGGGCTAGCTTTCGGCACGTCTGCTTAGGGCCATCACGACGTTCTCGGGTGACGACTGGTCGCTGTTGGAGGCCCTAGCTAGAAACGTCTGAGTTAACCGTACTGTACCAACTCAAGGGTGATGCCCTCGGGGCCCTCAAAGAGCCGCAGCTTTCGGCCGATGTAATCCATCTCGTCGCTCAGCATGGTCACGCCGTTGGCTACGAGGTGCGCGGTGACCGCCTCGATGTCGTCGACGCGGAACGCCAGGTGGTTGAAGCCCCGTTGCCGCAGATTTGTCGGGTGCGCACCCGGATCGGTCCCTGGGGTCGGATCGAACTCGAGCAGCCGAATCTCGAAACGAGGATCCGCTCTCTCGAGCGCAAGGGTAATGTGCTGCGCTTTCATGCCGGGCATGCCCATGTACCGAGCGGGAACGCCACCGTCGATCGTCGCGACGTGCTCCTTCCGGAAGCCTAGGAGCGCGAAGAACTCGATCGCCGGCCCGGCGTCAGCAACCGCGATAGTAACATGATCCGGATTGAGCAACATCTCACTGCCTCGCTCTCAGCAACGCCGGGCACTCGGCCGCGCCTTGCAAGGCTACCAGCTCACTCTGTCTTGCGGTAGGTGGGTTGGCCCGCGACAAAGGTCGCGGGTCAAAAGGCGAAATTCCGGGCTGACCAGCGCACGTCTGCTTTAGCCCCAAAAGCTGACATCCCTCGTTTTATGAGTACACGCCCTAACTCACCACAGACCGGGCAGGCGATAAGAAGCTCTCGCGGCCCATCGTCAATCTGCCGGCCAACAATTTTACGCATACGCAACGCTCACAATATCCGATTCCTAGCAGCAACGCCGGGAAAGCTATTGGTGTCCCGGTCCAGCTCGAGGAACTAACAAGAACTCATGATCGTTGGCTGAGCATCGAAGATAATCCACCCACGAAAATCGGCTGGTATGCGGTAATAAGGCGGTTTCGGGATCGCCCAGACCGGTTCCCGCCGGGCTCAGGATACTGGGATGGCACCAGTTGGGACCATGGCACATCTTCGCTCGATCACCGCTGGTCTTTGGGAACCAAAACTCTGCGGAGGCTTGGGCCTATGTACACCAATGGCTTGGCTCACCTCCATTTGCTACAATGCCAGCGAAGGCTCATTTGCACTCGAAGGAGACAAAAATGTCGCCAAAAAAGAAGAAAGAACGCACGCCGGAAGTTAAGGCTGCACGGTCGCAAGCACGCGTGCTAGCGCAAGCTGACGGTCGCGCGTGGGGCGATCTGTCCAAAGAAGAAAAGGTCAGCTATCTGAGGAAAGCGGGTAAACCCCAGTCACCCGCTGCCAAGGCGCGAGCAGCGGCGAAGAGCGCCGGGCAGAAGTGGCGCGAATTGTCGAAGGAGCAGCGGCAGCAATATCTCAAACAGGTCGGCGAAAAATAACCAGCGAAATCGGCCAAGAGGCCCGCCACCTGACGAATGGTTGCTGAACTCGTGGCCGTCGGACAAATCGGCTGGGCGATGGCCGCGTTGTTCGCCCTGCTCGCGATCATCCCCAATGACCCGGTGTACTAGGGCGCGCTCCCGCCCTCCGCGCGAAGCGGCGCACATTCTCGCCTCTGGCCTGACCTGCGAGTACCCGCACGTGTGCTGCCCATACGCCAAGCGCCGACCGCTTCTCCGCTTCATACGTGCTTCGGTTATAGGTGCCAGCCACACCCCTCTTGTGCCCGCTGACGTGGTTCAACACGGCTTCCACGATGTGCGGCTGCACGCCAATGTCCCCCATGCGCGTGGCTACCGTGCGGCGGATGTCATGCAGCGTCCAGGGCGCGAGGTTCTTACCGAGCAGCGCATCCAGTTCTGCCTTGGCTTTGCTCCACCCTGAGAAGCCGGTATCGCGCCGACCGAAGGCGTGCGTTCTATTTTTCAACTCCAATGACTGCACAATCGCCTTGGCGGGGCTGCTGAGCGGCACATCGTGCGGCAGGCCGTTTTTAGTGCGGCTGCCTGGAAGGGCTATCGGCGACTCCCGCTAGTGCGATCTCTGCCGCCCGCAGTCCTCCGATCTCGTCGCGCCGGCAGGCGGTGAGGAAGAGAAGCCGGATGATTTTGCCGTAGTCGTTGTCTGGCGCGGCATTCCAGATTGCCACCACCTCCGCGTCGGTCAGCACCCGAGCGCGGCTGCTGGCTGGTGCTGCCTTGTTCGTGCCGATCACGGGGTTGTCGTCGCGCATCCCCTCACCTATCACCCAGCCAAATAAGGTGGAGAGCGCCGAACGGGCGCGATCTGCCGCGACGGGGCCGCTTCTCTTGGCGATTGCACGGGCTTCCGTGGCAACATGGGCGCGCGTGATGCTGGCGAGCGAGAGGCTATGCAAAGGCTTCAGTGGCTCCGCAGATAGCGAACTGTCTCTTCCAGGGTGCGAGGCCGGACGTGCGCGGATTGCTGGGCAAGGAAGTCTTCCACCACCGCGCCCAACGTGTGCGCGGCCGCTGCCTTCCTGACTGCCTTTCTGATTCGCGGGGTCGACACCATCGGCCACCTTGCCGAATATCTGCCGCGCGTTCTTGCGGGCATCCTCTGCCGTGACCTTAGACACGCTGCCTAAAGTCATGCGGCGGTGCTTGGCACCTATCTTGTATTGGACAACAAAGGTACGCGCCCCGCCCTGTCGCAGCCGCAGCCCAAATCCGGGCATTTCATCGTCCCAATGGAACGCTTCCGACTTGCCAGTCGGTAGCCTTGCCTTGTCGGTATTGGCTTGGGTGAGTTTCATGACCGTTCCCCCTGTGTCTGGGAAGATTATGGGAAGATTTAAACCGTCTTCCCAAGTCTTCCCATGTCCCGTACTGTCCCGGGTAATCAGAGGGTCTAAGCTTAATTATGGCCTATTGCAAGCGATTTGTCGCCCCGTGTCTTCCCATGTCACAGGTAAATCGCTGATT